>NZ_JBFUGF010000010.1:0-636 GCF_056403055.1 Polaromonas sp. P3_A5 | reverse complement strand
GAAGCGTTCCATCCAACGGGGTTTTACCCTGATCGAATTGATGATCGTCGTGGCGATTATCGGTATCCTGGCTGCGGTGGCTCTGCCTGCCTATCAGGACTACACCATTCGTGCGAAAGTGTCTGAAGTGATTCTGGCTGCATCACAGTGCCGTACCAGCATCACGGAAACTGTTCAATCTGCTGCCAGTACGGTTCTGCCGATCGCCAATAACTGGGGCTGTGAAAAGAACGCCAGCGGCGCCGGTACGGCTGCAAGCGCGCCTTCGAAATATGTCTGGTCCATCGTAACGGATGCTGTCGGTAAAATCACTGTTCTCACGATGGATGCGACCAATGCGCCTGACCTGAAGGACGCTGCTAATAAAACAGTTCAACTGGTTCCGTTCAAGGATTCCACCGCTACGTTGACGAGCACCGATGTTGGCGCAACCATCTTCAAGTGGGTGTGTGGCCCCGGATCGACGGGTACCGCAATGCCTACGAAATACCTCCCAGGTTCTTGCCGGGGCTAAAACCTGATTGCTGCGTAACGCAGCAATTCATGGGTTAACAAGCGGCGCGTCTTTGACGCGCCGCTTTTATTTGGGCAAAAGTTGTCCGATGGAGTCCGACAGTTGATTTCTGAAATCTGAAA
>NZ_JBFUGF010000009.1:0-864 GCF_056403055.1 Polaromonas sp. P3_A5 | reverse complement strand
TTCCACCGCTACGTTGACGAGCACCGATGTTGGCGCAACCATCTTCAAGTGGGTGTGTGGCCCCGGATCGACGGGTACCGCAATGCCTACGAAATACCTCCCAGGTTCTTGCCGGGGCTAAAACCTGATTGCTGCGTAACGCAGCAATTCATGGGTTAACAAGCGGCGCGTCTTTGACGCGCCGCTTTTATTTGGGCAAAAGTTGTCCGATGGAGTCCGACAGTTGATTTCTGAAAACTTCAATGGATGGTGCGCCATGGGAAGGACGATAAATTGACCCCCTGCATCGACGATCAGCCGTGACAAGCGCAAGCAAGACCGGCTACAAGGGTTGTACTGGTTTGCATGAACTGATGTGATCTGATTCAGCAATGCAGGCATGCATAGTGTGGCGTATTCCCGGCACAGTCAGTAGCGGCATTCGGACGCTCAAGAGGGTCCGGTTCATCCGCCTCAAATGACAAAAGTGTCGTGAAATTCACAGAGGGTAGTCAAAAAAGTAAGCTCTCGGCTTTTTGAGCTCGAAAAATCACGGAAAAGACGCCCTTTTGACGTGGCACAAAAACTGCTTTTTACCTGAGCTAGTTTTTTTAACCAAGGAGTTTTTATGAAGCGTTCCATCCAACGGGGTTTTACCCTGATCGAATTGATGATCGTCGTGGCGATTATCGGTATCCTGGCTGCGGTGGCTCTGCCTGCCTATCAGGACTACACCATTCGTGCGAAAGTGTCTGAAGTGATTCTGGCTGCATCACAGTGCCGTACCAGCATCACGGAAACTGTTCAATCTGCTGCCAGTACGGTTCTGCCGATCGCCAATAACTGGGGCTGTGAAAAGAACGCCAGCGGCGAACGCCAGCGGCG
>NZ_JBFUGF010000008.1:0-1198 GCF_056403055.1 Polaromonas sp. P3_A5 | reverse complement strand
AAAAATGGCAAAAGGCAAATTTGAGCGGACCAAGCCGCACGTCAACGTAGGCACGATTGGCCACGTGGACCATGGCAAGACGACGCTGACGGCGGCGATCACGACCGTTCTGGCATCCAAGTTCGGCGGCGAAGCCAAGGGCTACGACCAAATTGACGCGGCGCCCGAAGAAAAAGCGCGCGGCATCACGATCAACACCGCCCACGTCGAGTACGAAACGGCCAACCGCCACTACGCCCACGTCGACTGCCCAGGCCACGCCGACTATGTGAAGAACATGATCACCGGCGCCGCCCAGATGGACGGCGCTATTTTGGTGTGCTCCGCCGCTGACGGCCCCATGCCCCAGACCCGCGAGCACATCCTGCTGGCCCGCCAGGTGGGCGTGCCTTACATCATCGTGTTCCTGAACAAGTGCGACATGGTTGACGACGCCGAGCTGCTCGAACTCGTCGAAATGGAAGTGCGCGAGTTGCTCGACAAATACGATTTCCCCGGCGACAAGACCCCCATCATCCACGGCAGCGCCAAGCTCGCCATGGAAGGCGACAAGGGCCCCCTGGGCGAAGAAGCCATCATGAAGCTGGCCGAAGCGCTKGACACCTACATTCCCCTGCCAGAGCGCGCTGTTGACGGYGCCTTCCTGATGCCCGTGGAAGACGTGTTCTCCATCTCCGGCCGCGGCACYGTCGTGACCGGCCGTGTCGAGCGCGGTGTGATCAAGGTCGGCGAAGAAATCGAAATTGTCGGTATTGCCGACACGCAAAAGACCACCTGCACCGGCGTGGAAATGTTCCGCAAGCTGCTCGACCAGGGTCAAGCTGGCGACAACGTCGGTATCCTCTTGCGCGGCACCAAGCGCGAAGACGTCCAGCGCGGCCAGGTGCTGTGCAAGCCCGGCTCCATCAAGCCACACACGCACTTCACCGGCGAGATCTACGTTCTGAGCAAGGACGAAGGCGGCCGCCACACGCCATTCTTCAACAACTATCGCCCCCAGTTCTACTTCCGCACGACGGACGTGACCGGTGCGATCGAGTTGCCAGAAGGCAAGGAAATGGTCATGCCAGGCGATAACGTGTCGATCACCGTCAAGCTGATCAACCCGATCGCCATGGAAGAAGGCCTGCGCTTTGCCATCCGCGAAGGCGGCAAGACCGTCGGCGCCGGCGTCGTTGCCAAAATCATTGCGTAATTT
>NZ_JBFUGF010000007.1:0-3254 GCF_056403055.1 Polaromonas sp. P3_A5 | reverse complement strand
GGCGGGTAACACTGCCTTGCTGGGCAGCGTCATTGCCAGCGACACCCAGGCCGTCAATGCCCAGAAGAACAGCTTCAAGACCGGCGGCACCCTAAGCATCAGCGACATCCAGAACACCGCCAGCTACAAGGGCGAGTCAATCGGCATCAGCTTTGGCGGCGGCGCCACTGCCAAGACTGCCGGCATCAACGGCCTGGGCATAGGCATCGGCTCAGACAAGGGCGATGCCAGCAGTACCAGCAGCGCAGGCATAAGCGGCATTGCTGGCAACACCGCCGTCAGAAGCACTGATGCGGAGACCGGCCTTAAACCCATCTTTGATGCGGCCAAAGTGCAGGCCGAGATCAATGCGCAGGTGCAGATCACGCAGGCGTTTACAAGGGAAGCACCGAAGGCGGTTGCGAGCTTTGCGGCCAACCAGGCGGCAGCACTGCGGATTCAGAAGAACGAGGACGAAGCCAAAAAGTGGGATGAGGGCGGCATTTACCGGATCGCGCTTCACACAGCGGTGGGGGCTCTGGGCGGCGGCTTTGATGGTGCAGTAGGAGCAGCAGCCAGTGCGAGTTCCGCAAACCTGATGAACGCCTTGCAAGACGGCATTCAGCAGGGCCTGGTGGCTGCAGGCCTGAGCGATGGCGCCGCCAAGGCGCTGGCGCAAACCGTAGCGACGCTGACTGCAGCGGGTGTGGGTGCTGCTGTGGGTGGTGCGCAAGGGGCGGTTACTGCTGCGACGGTGGATGCCAATAATCGGCAGTTGCATTTAGTTAGCAAAGACCAAGTCAGGGCACTGGCGAAGGAGGAAGCTGCAAAATTAGGAACCACAGAAGAAAAGCTTTATCAGGCTAGCCTAATGGTGCTAGGTGACTATTTCGATGCTAACGGAGACATCCGCCCGGAATTTAACAACGTAACCGCTGACGAGTACATGCAAGCGCAGCGAATGTTGCTCGCGCAACCGGCGAAATCACTCATGGCGCAAGAAATGGCCGAAGCATTGCGTGTTGTTCTGCCTCAGTTTGCTTCGCCTGATGAGGGAACCGTTAACGTTGGCCGTGTTATCGCCGGATTGTCAAAAGCTGTGGATTTGATGAAGGTGGGCGCTGGGAGGTTCGCGGTTGATAGGCCAAAGTTGGGCTCGGTAACAGACGCAAATTTTGCTCAAACTTCCATTCGTAGTGATGAGAAATTCAGTGTGGATGGCCGTGAGAAATACAGCCTTCTAGGTGCAGGGCCGATTAACACGGTAGATGATTTGGCTTCGGCGCTTAGTAAAGGCTTGATCCGACCAAGCCAAGTTCCTGTGGATTACGTGACAACCTCAGATGGAACTAAGTTGATTTTGAATACTCGAACCTCCGTTGCATTGGATCGTGCTGGAATTTCACAATCGCAATGGTATGGTTCGAATAAAACTGGGATGCAGGTACCGGGAGAGCAAGCAGGTATTACCTTTGACAAGTTGGCGGCACAACAGCTTGCCAACAACCAGTTACCGAGTACAGGAACACCCAATATGCCGGGGAGCAAAAAATGAAAGCAGGACACCCAGTTGAAGTCCACAACCCTTATGAGTGGTTGCCGGGGCATGGAGAAAGTGACATTGCGCTGTCTGCCAAGGATGGAGACTTGGCCGTTACGATTTCATATGACAGCCCAAGCGGCGTTGCTCAGAAGGAGCTTTTGTTCAAGAGTGTTTGTGCGTTTTACAGAGCCTCATCGCCTGGGGTAAATCTCCTAAACATTGAACATCACGGCGCGAGTGACGTGCCCATAGGGTCGTTGGTTGAATACGTTGAATCAGAGGCCGCAGTAGCCTGGGCAGAGCACTTTCAAGGACGGCGAACAGTTAAACACTACTCGATTCGGTTTCAAAGCGAAAATTCCCGACTGGAGATATTTGCAGGAGATTTTTTCATTAGATAGTTGGTGGTGGAATGGGGCAAAGAAACTCTGCGGGAACGTGCCGAATTAACCAAACATCATTGTCTGCTTGATAAAATATATGCCCCTGCGCATGCATCTCACTCGCTGCGATTCTCAATATGACAATATCACCGTGCCGCATACCCACTGACGCAGCAGTTTTGTTGTCGTGTGACAGATGTACAAAATGACGGTCTCCGGGGACTAAGCCTGCTTTGAGAATCGATTCCAAGAAACGTGTCGCAGTTCCATGGAACAACGTCGACGGCGGCGCTTTTTCTGTATGGGTAATTGTTACTGTTTTGGTTGAGTGGCCTTGTGCCGCGCGAATTTTCAGACCGTCATCAGAAATAGTGAATCGCTTCTTGTCACTTTCGCGAACTATATTTCGCAGAGTCATTGAGTCGAGAGGTTGGCCGGCCTGGTTGGAGCAGACCAGTAGCTTCTCTATTTCCGCCCAGCCTTCACTGTCTAGCACTAATCCAATGTCTTCAGGCTTATGCCGTAGGACATAACTTAGAAATTTACTGATAGCTGCGGAAGACATGTAACTACTCTTGCTGTTTATTGAACTAGTTTTAATCTTAGCTCGAAGGTAGTCGATTTATCAGTGATGCGGCAGGTGGAAGTAAACGCAATTTCTTCTCTGGTGCTTGAAGATTGCCGACCCTGGCAAAGGCAGGACTGTCGGTGAGGACAACATCACGGCCGGCAACAACATCACCATTGCCGCCACCGGCGGCGGGCAAGCCAGCAACCTGACCATACAGGGCAGCACCGTCGAAGCCGGCAAGGCCGTGCAACTCATCGCCGAAAACGAAGCCCGGCTTCTGGCCGCGCAAAACCTGGCCAGCGAACGCAGCACCAACAGCAGCAGCTCGGGCAGCGTCGGCGTGAGCTTTGGCACCGACGGCTTCCTCGTCAATGTCAGCGCCAGCAAAGGCAAGGGCCGCACCAACGGCGACGACACCAGCTACACCAACAGCCAGATCAAGGCCGGTGAAAAAGTCAGCCTGACCACAGGCGGCGACGCCACCCTGCAGGGCGCCGTGATCCGGGCCGAGCAGGTCAAGGCCGACATCGGCGGCAACCTCAACATCGCCTCATTGCAGGACAGCAGCACCTACACCAGCAGCCAGCAAAGCCTGGGCGGCTCACTGAGCGTGGGCGTCGGCAAGATCAGCGGCAGCCTCAGCGCTTCCAGCAGCAACATCAACTCCAACTTCCAGAGCGTTGCCGAACAAAGCGGCATCAAGGCCGGCAGCGGAGGCTTCCAGGTCAGCGTGGCGGGTAACACTGCCTTGCTGGGCAGCGTCATTGCCAGCGACACC
>NZ_JBFUGF010000006.1:0-31242 GCF_056403055.1 Polaromonas sp. P3_A5 | reverse complement strand
GCTACGGAAGGGACAGCAAACGTGGCGGCGCCTTGCTCAATGATTTCAGGAACAAGTGGATGCTGGTGGGCTCCTACGACTTCGGGGATATCCGGGCCTGGGCGGTTTACAACCGCGACAACTTCCAGGGCAATGCGCTGTCGCGCAGCAAGGTGGATGCGCAGATGATTGGTGCCTCCTGGGACATCACGCCCAGCAGCAAGGTCATGGCCAACTACATCCGCAAGGATGTCCAGAGCGATCCGGCGGGCAAGCTCAAGCGCTTCCAGGCGGGCTACTCCTACAAGATGAGCAATCGCACGTCGCTGTACGGCTTCTATGACCGCTCGGACCCGAACAACCGCGTTGCCAATGACGTGATCCGCGTGTACGGGGTTGGCATTCAGCATAACTTCTGAGCGCCAGGAGCTGGCGTAACTAGCTGATACGCAAAGCCCGCCTCCGGCGGGCTTTTGTCATGGATAACAGGAACGCCTTATACAGGCTCCATCATTTTGGAAAGCATGGGTATGTCACTTAAACATTGGATCAGTACAGGCATTCTGGGAACGGTTTGTGCCGTTGCCTCATCCGCTCCGCAAGACATCGTGATCGGCCAGATCGGCCAGCTTAAAGATCCGAATTCCGCGGCAAGCCAGGTCAAGGTGGGCGTGCAACTGTATTTCGACGTCGTCAACGAGCGGGGTGGCGTTAACGGGGCGAAACTGAAACTTGTCACCAAAGACCGGGGACCGGACGGGTCGGACTCAGTGGAAAAAACACGGGAAATCATCCAGGAAGAAAAGCCTGTTGCGCTGATCGGATTTTCTGGAACTGCCCCTGTTGAAGCGCTGGTTCAGGAAAAGGTGCTGGCTGTGGCCGGCATTCCTTTGGTCGGGCCACGAACGGGGGCCGTCTCGCTTCATCAACCGGTGAACCCCTGGATTTTTCACACGCGCGCCAACTATGCCCAGGAGGTGCAGAAAATCGTGTCCCATATGAACATCATCGGGCACAAGCGCATCGCCGTTCTCTACGAGAAGAGCCCGTTTGGCATTGAAGGTTACGACCGGGCTCTACACGCGATCAAGGGGAAAAACCTTCAGCTCTCGGGCAGTGCGAGCTACGAATACGGCACGACCAATGTCAGTGAAGCGGTCGCAACGATTCTCAAGGCCAAACCCGACGCGGTTATTTCAGTGGCGACGAGTGCAGCGACCGCCGAGTTCTACAAGAATTTTCGCCAGGGTGGAAGTTCGGCGTTTGTCGTCGCGCTTTCGGTCACCGATGGTGCCGCTGTCGTGAAAAGAATCGGCAAACAGGCCGCCTACGGGCTGGGCATAGCGCTGGTGGTGCCTGATCCGTCGAGCAAAACCTCCACACTCATCAGGGAAATGCAGGAGGACCACAAGAAATTTGGCGTCCCTGGGTCTGATTTAAATCTGGCGGTGACCGAAGGCTATATTGCGGCCAGGGTACTGGCCGAAGGCCTGAAACGCGCCGGACCGAATCCCACTTCCGCAAAGCTGAAACGATCCCTGGAGTCGTTGAGGGATCTAAATCTCGGCGGATTCTCCGTCAACTTTTCCCCGACAAATCACTCAGGCTCGACTTATGTCGACGTCGTCGTACTAGGCCCTGACGGTAGAATGCTTCGCTAACTCAAACATACCCGTTGAAGCAAGCCAGCGGCAAGAAGGCAATGGACTATAACGTAGCGTCGGTAGATGAAGCACTCGGCTTATTGATGCTTGTAGCCCAGAATCCCGGCCTGGGTGTGACCGAGCTTTCCAAAAGATCGGGAATTACCAAAGCCAGGGCGTTCCGCCTTTTGAGCACGCTGGAGCGGCGCGGTTTCGTGCAGCGATCGGGTGATGCTGCGACCTACCATCTCGGCTACAACGCATTGCTTGTGGGGTTGGCTGCCGACGAACAGGTCAGCCTGGTCAGGCAGGCCAGCAAATATCTTCAGCAGCTGGCCAGCAAATTCAACGAGATTGTCCAGATCCGCGTCCGTGACGGCTTTGAATCCGTCTCTGTGGCCCGGTGGGACTCTACGCACGATGTGCGCATCCATGGGTCCGTCGGCATGAGGCGGCCTCTTCACGGTGGCGCGTCGGGCAAAGTCCTGCTGGCCTATGCCCCCGCAGAGTTTTTGAACGACTTTTTCGCCCAGGACTTTCAGAAGTTCACCCCCAACACCATCGTTCAACGCGCTAAATGGAACGAGGAGCTGATCAAGATCCGCAAGCAGGGTTACGCCACTTCCCTGGGCGAAATCACGAATGAGGTGCTTTCCGTGGCGGCACCGGTGCGCGACGGAACATCAAAAGTCATCGCCGCAATGGCCATCTCCATTCCTTCAAGCCGCATCACGGCCAAAGGACTGGAAAAGCTGGCCAAGCCGCTGTGCGCGGCGGCCTACGACCTTTCGGTTGAGCTCGGTTATCGCCGCTCCGACGCCTCTGCCGATTAGCTGCAGCGCACCTGGTGGGGCGCGCTGCAGCCACCATTATTGAGAACGCGTCGGGATCACGGGAAGCACCACATGCGATGGATGCTGGCTGTTCATGTACACCTTGTTGAGCGCCGTTCTGCTCGTCGTCGCCTGCGCCTCGGGATCCCCGGTGTTCGGGTTGACGTCAAAGTGCGGAAAGTTGCTGCTCGAAATGTCCACCCGGATGCGATGCCCTGCCTTGAAAAGGTTGCTTGTCGGAAACGCCTCGATGCGGATGGGGTACACCGTTCCTGGCGTCATCAGCTCCGGGCGCTCCCATGAGTCCCTGTATCTCACCCGCAGAATCCCGTCGGTGAGGTTCATGGCGAAACCCTTTGGGTAGTCTTCGCTTTGCGGATACACATCGACCAGCTTGATGGTGAAGTCCGTGTCCGGGCAGTCAGAAGATATCCACAAGTTCGCCACCACCGGCCCTGTAATCTCAACATCCTCCACCAGCGGTTCGGTTGAAAAGGCAAGCACATCTTCACGGTCGGTCAGCGGGTAAAACGGTTCTGCGCAACCAAAGAAGCGCTCATCGGTCGTCTGGTCAAATGCACCGGCCAGTATTCCGGGCGGACGTGAAACCACGCTGCCGCCCAAGGTAGGAACCGGATTTTTGGGGTCGAACCGATACGCCAGCGCACCGTGATGCCTCTCTGGAAGAGAGGGGGACAGCGAACGATCAACGTGAAGATGGTAGGGCTTCCACTGCGTATCCGGAATCGGCCAGTCCTGCTCGGAGCGCCAGGTTCCGCCGTGGTCAAGACGCCCCTCGCTGTTTTTTCTGCCGGAGCCGCCGCCCATCACGAACAGCCTCACGTTGGCGTTGTCTTCAGCGGCCGGAAGGCCTTTCAGCCAGTGGTCAAACCATTTGAGCCTTGCCTCAAGAAAGCTTGTGGCAACGTGATGGCCAAAAGTGGATTTCTCGCCGAAATCCACATCGCCCGAATAGGTCAACCACCGGTTTCCGTGCACCCACGGACCAAAGACGAGCTTTACCGGAGCGCCGATTTTCTTGAGGCTGCCGTAATTTTCGGCTGCGGTGCGCGTATAGACGTCATACCAGGAAGACATATGGACTGTCGCCACATTCTTGAGGTGATGGTAGAACCCCTCCGCATAAATTCCGGGCTGCTTCCAGTACGCATCGAACGTACCACGCTCCCATTGATCGAAGAGAAACTCTTCGTACTCAGGCGCTTCGGACAGCGGGGAATTCCCGCGGCGCCACGGCATTCTTTTGAACCAGTCGTCGACGTCGATATTCTTCAAGGTGCTGGCGACGGCCGTATTTTCCGATCGCTGGGCAATGCTCGATGCGAAGAGAACAGCCCACGCGGCCTGCTTTAACTCATACGCGCCGCCCTGCCGGATGCCGCTCTGATAGCCATTTGAAAACCCGCCGGAGTCGACATACATGGCCAGCAAGCCGGGTGCACCGGTAGATGCCAGGGCCATTTGCGTATGTGCCGCATAGGAAAGGCCCTTGGTCCCGATCCTGCCGTCGGACCAGGGTTGCCGCACGATCCAGTCACAGGTGTCATGGCCGTCGTTGGCCTCGCTCAGGTATTTCGTGAATGTGCCTTCGGACCCGTATCTGCCGCGGCAATCCTGGTACACAACGATATACCCCTGGGCAACAAAATACGTTGCCACCTCTTCGCGCGACCTGGGGCGCGCGCTCCCCGGTTCGCGTTCGGTGCGGCTTTCAAGGTGCTTCCCATAGGGAGTGCGTTCCATGATGACCGGGAGTGGTTTCGGATCTTCTCCCGCCTCTTGTCTCGGGCGATATATATCGGTCGAGAGCCTTACGCCGTCCCTCATCGGCACCATCACATTGCGTTCAATCACCACAGCAAGATTGCTGAACGTCGAGTCTTTCATTGATTACCCTGGTTCGGCTCGGATTGGAGCGCCACCGGTGCTGACACCAGCACCGGTGACCCCCTCACCTCACCCCTATTCGTTGATCTGTTTTACTTCGAAGCTGCGTCCTTGATGCCGTTGGCTATCGTGAACCCGTCACTTCGCGGGGACATGCTCAGGCCTTTGCGCAACCCCCACGCCACCTTCGCGTTATGCACCGGCACGATGGCAACGTCCTCCGCAGCAACCCTTGCGGCCGTTCGCAGCAACTCTTCGCGTTCCTTTTCACTCAATGTTTTTGACGCAGAGCGGATCGCCGCGTCAAACTCCTTGTTGCTGTACCGGCCATAGTTGTTGGCTCCGGTCCCCAGGGCCTTGTCAAAGGTATGGACAACGGCGGTGTAAGGCTCCAGCGAATCACCGAGAACCGCACCAATGCCACACATGGCCAGGCTGAATTCAGGCTCGCCACCAGCTCCGCCGCTTGTCGCCCGGGTAATAAAGTTGGCGTAGGGGAGTGTCCTTGTGTCGGTTTTTATCCCCGCCTGGGTCAACATCTGGGCAATTGCTTCGCAGACCCGTGCGTCGTTGAGGTACCGGTCATTGGTGCAGTGCAGAACCACCTTGAATCCGGAGGGGTAGCCTGCCTCGGTCAGCAAGGCTTTGGCCCGCGCCGTGTCCCCGGGCTGAAGCTTCAGTGCGGGCTCGTACCCAAAAAAGCCGGCGGGAACGATCTGCGTCGCTGGTTCCGCATCGCCTTTCATGACGAACTTGTTAATGGCGTCCCTGTTAATGGCCACTGTGATGGCCTGGCGGACTCTTTTGTCCTGGAACGGGTTCTTGGCCAGCGGTTTCCCGTCATGACTGGTGACATAAGGCGAAACCGCCCGAAATTGATCCATGGCCAGGTAGTTGAGTAGATAGGAGGTCGTAGAGACCACCGACACCTTGCCGCTTTTCTTCAAGGTCTCGGTCAAGCTACCGGCAGCGCCATCAATGACATCGACACTTCCGCCCAGCATTGCCGCCGCTCTCGCCGGTTCTTTCGGTATTAATTGGTAAATCACTTTTGACCAGGCCGGTTTTGAGCCCCAGTACGCGTCGTTGCGTGTCATGGTCACTTGCTGGCTTGGAATGAGTCCTGCGTACTTGAAGGGACCGGTGCCCACCGCCGCCTTGCCGTTCTCGAAGTCTTCCTCCTTGATCTCCGCCCCGCTTCCTTTCGAAAGAATGGCTACGAGACCTACGTTTTCAGGCAGAGTGGGCGCGGCTTCCTTCGTCTTGATGATGACTGTCAGCGGATCCTGGACCCGAACGCTGTCGACCGCTCTCAAATACGTCTTGAATGTTTTCGGGCCGGCCAGCGCCCTGGCCCTGTCCAGCGAGAACTTCACATCGTTGGCCGTCATCGGTTCGCCGTTGTGAAATTTGACGCCGGGGCGCAACTTGAATTCCCATTGTTTTTCGTCTATCGCCTTCCAGGACAAGGCCAGCAGAGGAATGGGATGCAGCTTTTCATCCTGGCCAATCAGAGAGTCGTAGACGTTCATCCAGACGCCACGATTTGCGGCGCCCAGAACATGGGGATCGGCAGAAGTGACTTCGGCCTTGAACCCGATCCGCAAATCGGCAGCTGACGTCATACCCGAAAGCGTCACAGCCATAGCAGCCGCCAGCAACCGGCGGGGACAAGTTAGTGCGATTCCCATTCTGAAGCTCCATGAAGTTAGGCCAGGCCTTTTACGGCAAGGCAAATACAAATGTATCGTTGAATGATACATCGTATTGTTGTACGATACAACAACTCCGGAATTTTCGCTGTACCGGCCTTACAGAATCATCAGGCGGCGAGGGACTTTTGACCAGAGGGAACACAGAACCGGGTCGCTTCACGGAATAGAACTCTATGGCCCAGGTTCAACGCAGGCGGAGCCCGCTGGCTTGCCCCCATAAGGATGTCAGCCCGTGTCACGCATTGACCGTGCCCAGAAACGACGCGGGGTAACGCAATCCGGCGGCTGCGTCGGGCGGAAAGGCCTTGTCGAGCTGGACCAGCTCGGCCGGGCTCAGCGTGACGTCGAGTGCGGCGATGTTCTGGTCGAGGTAGCTGCGGCGCTTGGTGCCGGGGATGGGAATGATGTCGTCGCCCTGCGCCAGTACCCAGGCCAGCGCCACTTGCGAGGTGGTGATGCCCTTGGCCGCGGCCAGTTGCTTGACCGCATCGACCAGTGCCAGGTTGCGCTTGAAGTTTTCTTCGGCAAAACGCGGCGAGAACTTGCGACGGTAGTCGTCGGCGGGCAGGTCTTCAGGTTTGCTGAAGGCGCCGGTGAGAAAGCCGCGGCCCAACGGCGAATAGGGGACAAGGGCCACGCCGTGCTCACGGCAGGCGGCCAGGGCGCCGGTGACTTCGGGGTCGCGTGTCCACAGCGAATATTCGCTTTGCAGCGCGGCTATGGGATGCACCTTGCAGGCACGCGCCAGCGTGGCGGCCGAGGCTTCGGACAAACCCAGATAGCGCACCTTACCGGCTTTCACCAGCTCGGCCATGGCGCCGACGGTGTCTTCAATGGGCACGGTCTTGTCGACGCGGTGCTGGTAATAGAGGTCGATCTGGTCGATACCCAGACGCTGCAGGCTGGCGTCGCAGCTGGCCTTGACGTACTCGGGCCGGCCGTTGACGCCGCGGGCACTTTCGTTGTTCGGATCTCGGGTGATGCCGAACTTGGTGGCGATGAACACGTCCTTGCGGCGGCCGGCGATGGCCTTGCCGATCAGCAGTTCATTGGTGTGCGGGCCATAGATGTCGGCGGTGTCGAGGAAATTCAGGCCCTGGTCCAGCGCATGGTGAAGGGTGGCGATGGACTCGGCGTCGTCGCGGTTGCTGTAGAAGTCGCTCATCCCCATGCAGCCGAGGCCGATGGCGGAGACGGGAGGGCCGTTGCGGCCGAGGGTGCGGGTTTTGATCATGGTGTTTTCGTCCTTTGGGATGGAAGGTGAAGTGGATGGTGAAAACGGCTCCAGAAGGGCTCACGCGCGCTTGGGTTCGGTGCGCATGCCCTCATAGAGACGGATTTTTTTGCGGATGTAGGCCAGGGTTTCGCGCTGGGTGCGTATCTCGGCTTCCAGGCGCTCGGCATGGTCTTCGAGCAGGGTCTGGCGCTCGGCCAGGCTGGCGGCGGAGGAGTTGCCTTTGCGCAGCAGCTGGGCATAACGCTGCATGTCACGCATGGACATGCCGGTGGCGCGCAGGCGCACCAGGAAGTCGAGCCAGCGCATGTCGGCGTCGCTGTAGCGCCGCGCGCCGCTGCGCCGGCCTATGGGGGCGATGAGGCCGATCCGCTCGTAGTAGCGCAGGGTGTAGGCGCTGAGGCCTGAGGCTTCCGCGGCTTCGGCGATGCTTAAAGAGACGGTGGGAGCGGTAGTCATGTGGGGACTGTAAAACTTAGAGCGCGCTCTAAGTCAAGCCCTCTTTGGAAACCCTTTTGTTGACCGGCCGATTGGGGCGGCCCGGACCCGCGCCTTGCCTCAGCGGGGAATCACCACCAACACACTACAGGGCGCGTGTGCGATCAGCGATTTGGATACCGAGCCGCGCCACCAACGCGCGGCCCAGCCTTCGAGGTGCTTGTGACCGACCACAATCAGGTCGGCGTCTGTTTGTTTGGCGTACCTCGCGATTTCATCGACGGTTTCGCCGTACAACACCTCGCCGCCGGCCTCATGGCCTGACTCCAGCAACTGGCGCAAGCCGTCGTTGAGGATGCCCTGGTATCTTTCCCTGTCCTGGTCGGCGACGCTTTGTTCATAGATCACGCCTTCAGCGGCGACCACCTGCCGCTGCAGGGGGGTGACGGCAATCAGCGTCAATGCCGCCCCGCTCCACTGCGCGATCTCGCGGCAGTCCAGCAGCGCTTTTTGGCCCGATTGGGAACCGTCGTAAGCCAGCAAAATTCGCTTGTACATGATGTATCTCCCGAATGAAGTGACTGGGCAATTCAAGAATAGGCCTGCTGCCTGTGCCGGTCAAATGATCGCCCCAGCGCCAACAGGGTCGCCTCATTTTGCGCAGCCCCGCACCGGCGACAATCGGGGTCAACAACCGATTCCAAAGCAGCCCATGACCCAAGACCCCAACCGCGCCAGTGAACTCAAGAAAATGGAGTTGTGCGACTCCTGCGCCGGCATACAGCGCAACTGGCGCAAGGCGCCGGGCCACCCGGAACTGGTGCAGGGCGACCCCCGCCATGAAACCCGCCGCCATGGGCTGATCACCATCACCCGCTACAAGTGCGACCGCTGCGGCACGGCCTGGGAATATGAGAACGACAAGACCAACCAGAAGGCCGGCTGGTCGGTGGTGGGCCGCTAAGGCGACTCAACCACAGGCGGCTTACCGCTCTGCGTTGGCGCGCTTGATGAGCGCATCGCACTCGGCGCGGAGCTTCTGCAGCTTGGCCTTCTCAGCATGAAAAACCTTGTCATCGAGCGTGCGGACCGCCTTCATGCCGGAAAGGCCGGCCAGGTAAGACGCTTTTTCAAGCCCGTTTTTGCAAGGCCGGAATTGATCAAACGGATCAGGCCCTTCCTTGGCCGCAGGCCACTGCTTGCGCTGCCCGTCCAGCGCGGCCTGGGTCAGGCGCAGCCGCTGGGCGTATTTCATGGCCTCCGGCTCCATGGCCCCGATGGCGTATTCATTGAGGACACGCTGCGACCTGATCGCCAGGGCCAGCGCATCCTGCTCGCCCTTGGTGGGTTGCGCCGTCGCCAGCGTGGCGGCCGGAAACAGCAGGAAAGTCAAAAGCATTCGCATCAGGCCGACCATACAGGAATATCAAACCGCGCCCCGCTGTTGCCGGCAGCTTAACCTTCATCGGTTGAACGCTGACCCTGATGCGGGCTTTTGAATGACATGTGCGGCGGAATGCCAGGCGCATTATTCCTGGGTGAAAGGACAATGAATGAAACGAAGACTGCTTCTTGCCACCACCGCACGGCTGTGCCTGGGTGGCGCTGTGTATTTCACCCTGACGGGCGCACAGGCCCAGCCCAGCTACACCGTCAGCATGGCCCAGCTACAGGACGCAGTGGGCAAGCGCTTTCCGGTACGCAAACGCGCCAACGGCCTGCTGGACATGACCGTGCAGGCGCCGCAGCTGCGCCTGCTGACCGAACAAAACCGGCTGGGCGCCACCATGGCGGTGGAAGCCGCCGGCCCTGCGCTGCAGCGCGCCTACCCCGGCACCTTTGACCTGGACTTTGCGCTGCGCTACGAAGCCAGCGACATGACCATACGCGCGCACCAGCTGCGCGTGAACACCTTGCAGTTTGAGGGCCTGCCCCCGCAGGCATCGATGCTGGTGTCAGGCTACGGCCCGCAACTGGCGGAACAGGCACTGCAGGGCGCCGTGCTGCATTCACTCAACCCGCAGGACCTGGCATTGCCCAACAGCATGGGCGTGCAGCCGAGCAGCATCACCGTGACGGCGCGAGGGCTCGTGATTGAGTTTGTGAACAAGCCGCTGAGCTGAGCCAGCAGACCGCCGCGGTAACGCGCTAGCCGCGTTGCTCGCCCACCAGCGCCTGCACATAAGCGCGCAGCGAGGTGCGACCGCGGACAGGTGCATCGGGCACGGTGTAATGCCGGTCCAGCGTGATTCCTGTCATTGCCGCATACGACCTGGCCGCGGCACTTGAAAAGCCCATGGCCCTGAAGGCCTCATCCCATTTCTCGCGCGGCGCAACACGCACCGAGACGGGTTTTTGCAGCGCCTCTTCAAAGGCCGCGGCAACATCGCCTGCGCTGTACTGCTCTGGCCCTTCAACATGAAAGAGGCCGGTTTTGCCGGCGGGCTCGGTCATCAGGCGCGCGGCGAACTCACCCAGATCTTGCGGCGCCACCATGGGCAGCTTGAAGTCCGCCGGGTACATGGAGTCGATCACACCTTCATCCTGCGCGGTCTTCAGCGCTGCATCCCAGTTGCTCATGTAGTAGGCCGCGCGTATCACGCTGAACGGCACAGCCTGTGCCTCCAGGGATTTTTCCATGTCGTAAAGAATGCCGAGGTCGCCCGCACGCTGAACGGGCTGGGCGCCATAGGTGGACTCGGCCACGATCTTCTCGAAGCGTGTACCTTGCAGTGCCTCAATGATGGACATCACCGTGCTGCGCTCTTCGGCATCGGTGTCGGTGGAGGGAGCCGCCGGCGGATTAAGCAGAAAAAGCCGCGTGCCCTGCTGGAAGACCTTGCGCAGCGACGGTACATCGTGGGCGTCGGCAACAGCGACCTTCGCCCGTTGGGGTACGTCGTGTTTGGTCTTGCCCACCCGGCCGGATTTTTTGGGGTCGTGGGTGACGATGGTGACGGGCTCGCCCGCGCCGATAAGGCGTTTGACCAGCGCCGAGCCGACGTGTCCTGTTCCGCCAAGAATGATGTGCATGGGAATCTCCTGGTGTCAAAAGTTCCATGCTCGAGGCAGGCGAGGCTCCTCAGTGACAGCCACTGGAGCCCTGGAAAGTCGGAATGCGCTGACAAGGGACAAGGAAGGG
This sequence comes from Polaromonas sp. P3_A5, assembly GCF_056403055.1. Lineage (NCBI taxonomy): Bacteria > Pseudomonadati > Pseudomonadota > Betaproteobacteria > Burkholderiales > Comamonadaceae > Polaromonas > Polaromonas sp. P3_A5. The sequence continues at coordinate 20,350 of NZ_JBFUGF010000006.1, read as the reverse complement.
CTGCGACGCGTGCGGTCACAAGGAGACAGGCAAAAAAAGACAGGCCTCAGCCTGTCTTTTTGGATCAGCGGGTATCAGCGGGCATATGACCCGCGTTGCCGCTTACTTGGTGCCGGCTGCCTTGACGTCGGTCTTGGCTTCTGCCTTGACTGCGCTGGTGTCGACCGCAGCGTTGGCCTTGTCGGCGGCGGCTTTGGCCTTCACGGTATCAACCTTGGCATTGGCATCGATGGCAACGCCGGCTGCTTTGGCATCTGCCTTGGTGGTGGCCTTTTCAGCTTTCGTGGTGGCCTTGGCTTTGTCGTCAGCATCTGCCTTCTCAACCTTGGCTTCGGCCTTGACCTTGGCTTTAGCGGCCTTGGCATCTGCCTTGGCGGTTTTCTCTGCAGCTTTGGCTTCTGCCTTTTCGACCTTCGCATCGGCCTTGGCGTCTACCTTGGCTTCTTTTTTAACAGCAGACGTCACAGACTTGTCGGCCTTGGCTTCAGCCTTGCTGGCAACCGGAGCGGTTTGCGTGGACGATTCGACAGGTGCCGGTGTTTGTGCAGAAGCAATGCCGACAAACAGGGTAGCAATAAGAGTAGCGAGCAATTTGTTCATGAGAGAGTCCTTTGAATGGATGGATGATGGAAATTATTGTTATCACGTAGCCCGTGTTCAACGGGATGGGGTGCGGCACTGTTGACCAGGCATACACACCGTTGCACAACACACCTGCGCCTTACATCGCTTGTCGCTGTATGACGACAATACCGCCCCGTTTCGCGCTGGCCTGTAGGATGTGGCGCTTCCACTGTGTAATGAATGAAGCACCAGCATGAACCCCGCAACATCCGCACAAAAGATCGTCATCGTCGGTGGCGGCGTGATCGGCAGCGCCATCGCCTATTTTTTGGCGATGCACCCGCGTTTTGACGGCAGCATCACTGTCGTCGAGCGTGACCCCACGTATGCGCAAGCCTCTTCAGCGCTGTCGGCCAGCTCGATTCGCCAGCAGTTTTCACAGCCGGTGAACATTGCGGTGTCGCAGTTCGGCATTGATTTTTTACGCAACATCAAACAGTACCTGGCCGTCGATGGTGATGTGCCTGATATTGGTTTGACCGAGCGCGGCTATTTGTACCTTGCCACTGAAGCCGGCGCGGCCACGCTGCAAGAGAATCATGCGACACAGCGCGCAGCCGGTGTGGATGTGATGCTGATGACACCTGCCGAGCTGCAGCAGCGCTTTGCGTGGCTGCAGGTGGACGACCTGGCGCTGGCGTCGCTCGGCCTTTCGGGCGAAGGCTGGTTTGACGGCTATGGTTTGCTGATGGCCTTCAAGCAAAAAGCGCGCAGCCTGGGTGTGCAGTATGTGAAGGCCGAGGCCACGGCCTTCGCGCACAGCAACGGCCGCGTGAGCGCCGTGATACTGCAAGGCGGCGCGCAGCTGCCGTGCGACTGGGCCGTGAATGCGGCAGGCGCATGGGCGCGGCCGCTGCTGGCCGGCACAGGCCTTGACCTGCCGGTGTATGGCCGCAAGCGCTGTGTGTATGCATTTGCCAGCCCCGCGAAGACGCCCGACTGCCCGCTGGTGATTGACCCGAGCGGTTTGTGGTTTCGGCCCGAAGGCGACATCTGGATTTGCGGTCTGCCGCCGGCGCAAGACCACAACGATGTGCCGCTCGATGTGGACTACGACCTTTTTGACGAAGCCTGGCTGACACTGGCCAACCGCGTGCCGGGCTTTGAGGCCGTGCGCATGCAGCGCGCCTGGGCCGGCTACTACGAATACAACACGCACGACCACAACGCGCTGCTGGGCCCGCATCCGGCCTTGCCGAATTTGCTGTTGGCCAATGGCTTCAGTGGGCACGGGCTGCAGCAGTCGCCGGCGGTGGGGCGGGGCCTGGCGGAGTGGATTGCCGAAGGCGGCTACACCAGCCTGGACTTGTCGCCGCTGGCGGCGCAGCGGCTGGTGGAAGGGCGTGCGTTGGTAGAAAAGAACGTGATTTAAGTTTCACGTCTCTCGTTTTCACGCCGGCGGTTGCTCCTGAATTGATAGCCGCTTGCGCTCTACCTGTATGGGTTGCAGGCTAATTTTGCATCAATTTACGCCTGCTTCTCGCTGTCCAGGTGGCCCATCTGGTAGGCGTCGTAGCGTGTGCCGGCCACCGCGTCGGCGGGCAGCGCGGCTTCAATGCGCTGCAGGTCTTCGGCGCTGAGCTGAAGTTTCAACGCGCCCAGCGCTTCATCAAGCTGGCCCGGCTTGCGGGAACCGACCAGCGCCACCATGTCGACACCCAGGGCCTTGCCGCGTGCGATGACCCAGGCAATCGCTATCTGTGATGCTGTGGCGCCCATGCCGGTGGCCAGCTGGTGCAATACATCAACGAGCTGCTGGTTCTTCACCGCGTTGTCGCCGGTAAAGCGCGGCAGGTGGGCGCGGAAGTCACCAGGCCCCGTGGGTTTGGAGCCCGACAGCAAACCGCGTGACAGCACGCCGTAGGGCGTGACACCGATGCCCAGCTGCTTGAGCGCGGGAAAGATTTCCGCCTCGGGGCCGCGGCTGACCAGCGAATATTCAATCTGCAAATCGCTGATGGGGTGCACGGCGTGCGCCTTGCGGATGGTCTGCACGCCGACTTCGCTGAGGCCGATGTGGCGCACGTAACCGGCTTTCACCATGTCGGCCATCGCGCCTATGGTGTCTTCGATCGGCACGTTCGGGTCAAGCCGCGCGATGCGGTAGATGTCGATGTGGTCGGTGCCCAGGCGCTGCAACGTGTAGGCCAGGAAGTTCTTCACCGCTTCGGGCCGGCCGTCCATGCCGATCCAGCCGGCACTGGGGTCGCGCAGCGCGCCGAACTTGACGGAAATCAGCGCTTCATCGCGCCGGCCTTTCAGCGCCCGGCCGATCAGCATCTCGTTGTGGCCCATGCCGTAAAAGTCGCCGGTGTCGATGAGGTTGACGCCTGCGTCGAGCGCGGCATGGATGGTGGCGATGCTTTGCGCCTCGTCGTGGGCGCCGTACATGCCCGACATGCCCATGGCGCCCAGGCCGATGGCCGAGACGGATTGCGGGCCGCGAAAGCCCAGGCGGGTGGAAGACAGGATGTTGGTGGTCATGGGGAGCCTTTTCATAAAAAGTGAATCAATGCATGGATGGGCAGGTGAATGAACTGTATTGGTTTGAATAAAAAGAATAAACTGCCTTTAATTGAAATAACTGTTACCTATTTAAAGAACAATAAGGCCAGTAATCATGAGTGTTGATCGCTACAGGGCGATGGAAGTCTTTACCCGCGTGGTGGACCTTGGCAGCTTTACTGCGGCAGCCACAGCGCTGCACATGCCCAAAGCCAGAGTGACGACGGTGGTGCAGGAACTCGAAGCGCACCTGGGAGTGCGCCTGCTGAACCGCACCACGCGCACCTTGAGCCTGACAGACGACGGCGCGCTGTACCACCAGCGCGCGCAGGCCATGGTGCAGGACATGGGCGAGCTGGAAGGCACGCTGCGCCGCGCAGTGGCCACGCCGGCCGGGCGGCTGCGGGTGGATGTGCCGGCGGCGGTGGGCCGCCACGTGATCTCACCGGCGTTGCCGGAGTTTTTCAAACGCTACCCCGACATGGTGCTGGAACTGGGTAGTACCGACAGGCCGGTGGACCTGGTGGCTGAAGGCGTGGACTGCGTGATTCGCGGCGGTCTGGTGCACGACGAGACGCTGGTGGCGCGGCCGCTGGGCCGGCTGAAGGTGGTGACCTGCGCCGCGCCTTCTTACCTGGCGCAGTACGGCACACCGCAGACGCTGGAAGACCTGGAACAGCACCGCTTCGTGAACTTTCATTCTGCCAAGACCGGCCGGGTGTTTCCGTTCGAGTTTTCCAGGGACGGCGACGTGCGGCAGATTCACCGTCCGCACTGGGTCAGTTGCAACGACGCCGACAGCCACATGGGTGCGGTGCTGGCCGGGCTGGGTTTGTCACAGCCGCCGCTGACACGCCGCACCTGCGCGCTGCTGGCCAGCGGCGAACTGGTGCGCGTGCTGCCCGACTGGCAGCCCGAAGCGCTGCCGATGATGGTGCTGTACCCGCGCAACCGTCACCTGACGGCCAAGGTGCGCGCCTTTGCCGACTGGGTGGCCGAGGTGTTCAAGGCGGAGTTCGCCGCGGGGGCGAAACTGTATTCGTGACTTCGCTAGCCGTCTCGGCAAGCAGTTGCCCTATGGCCGAACCGACGGCCAGATCGTTCAGGTGCCCGAAGTGGTTCAGCCGCAAATGGCCCTGCCTGTCGATCAGCACCAGGCTGGGTGTGCCGCGCAACTGATAAGCCGCCATGGTTTGCGGGATAGGGCCGTCAGTTGCAGGCAAGTCCGCGCCGATGGGAAAACGCAGACGCTGCTCATGCACAAATACCTGCAGCGCCTCATGGTTCATCACGCGGTGATGCTCGAACACGGTGTGGACGCCGATGACGGCAACCGACGCTTCGGGAAATGCCTGGCGTATCGCTACGGCCTGCGGCAGGCCGTGGCTCACGCAGGCCGGGCACAACATCTGGAAGGCGTGCATGACGATGACCTTGCCGCGCAGGGATTCGAGGGTAATGGGCGACGGTGTGTTGAGCCAGTGCGCGATGTGCCATGCGGGTGCGGGAGAATAATTTTTGGTTTGCATGAAGGCTTTCAAAAATACTTTCAGCGCGGCCTGCATGCCGCAGGCCGCGCACGTCGGGTCAAAGACCCGGGTGGTGAAGCGTCAGGCAGCGGCTCGGCTCAGCTTGACGGGCGCGAAATCAACCGGCACCGCAAACGCCACATTGACGTAGTTGGTGAAAAGGTTGAGCGCCACATGCGCGAGGATTTCCACGATCTGCTCATCGCTGAAGGCGGCCTGGCGAACGGCCTGCACATCGGCCCCGGACACGTTGCCGCGTTCATTCACCAGCTTGAGTGCAAACGCGAGCACCGCAGCGGTGGCCGGGTCGGCGGATTCACCGCGCTGCGCGGCGGCCATGCCTTCAGCGCTGACACCGGCCTTGCGGCCCAGCGCCGTGTGCGCCGCCAGGCAGTATTCGCAGGCGTTGCGGTCGGCTACTGCCACGGCGATCTGCTCGCCCAGTTGGGCGTTGATGACACCGCCCCCCAGCGCGCCGAACGAGCCCCACATGCTTTTGAGCGCGGCGGGTGAATTGGCGACGGCCTTGAACATATTGGGCGTGGCACCGAAGGCTTGGGTGACCTGATCGAGCAGGGCTTTGCGATCGGCGGAGGTGGCGTTACGGTCGATCAATGGAATGCGTGACATGTGAAGTCCTTGGAGGTTGAAGAGTCGCGGTTAAAGGATGACGTTTCGCGCGGCGGGGCGTGTGGGTGCGCTCGCTGCACAGGAAGAAGTTTCACGCGACAATCAGGACTTATTGGATGAATTCGTCTATCAAATCATCCTTATCATCCAAAGCAAGCCTCAAACCAGTCCCACACCATGACCACGCCCCCCGAAGGAATTGACCGGCTTTCCGCCCTGATGGAACGCTTTCGCGTGCGGGCCCACATGTTTCACAACGGGCCGCTGTGCGGCGTGACGCGCTTCACGCCAGAGGCCGGGCTGGGCTTTTTGCACGTGATGCGTCGCGGGACCATGGTGGTGACGCACCGCGCGGCAACGGGTGCGCCCAGGCGGGTGAAGGTGAGCGAGCCCAGCCTGGTGTTTTACCCGCGTCCGCTCGCGCACGACTTTCACAATGCGCCGGTGGAGGGCGCTGATTTCACCTGCGCAACGCTGGCATTCGACGGCGGCGCCAGCCACCCGCTGGCGCGTGCGCTGCCGGCCCTGGTGGTATTGCCGCTGGCGCGCGTACCGGGGCTGGAGCACACGCTGGCCCTGCTGTTTGCCGAGACCGCGCAGGTGCGCTGCGGCCAGCGGCTGCTGGCCGACCGATTATTTGAGGTGTTGCTGCTGCAACTGCTGCGCTGGCTGCTGGACCATCCGGAAGAAGGCAGCCCTCCCGAGGGCCTGCTGGCCGGGCTGGCCGAACCGCGCCTGGCGCGCGCGCTGGTGGCGGTGCATGAAAACCCGGGCCATGCATGGAGCCTTGAAGGCCTGGCGCAATCGGCCGGCATGTCGCGCAGTGCATTTGCGCCGCTGTTCAAGCAAAAAGTGGGGCAAACGCCCGCGGACTACCTGGCGACGTGGCGGCTGGCCATTGCCCAGGCCGAGCTGCGCAACGGCCAATCACTCAAGGCCATTGCCGCGCAGCTGGGATATGCCAATGCGTCTGCGCTGTCGCGGCTTTTTGTGCAGAAGACCGGTGTCTCGCCGCGTGAATGGGCCAAGACGGCGGTGTAGCGCGAGGGTGGGTTCGGCATGCAGACGCTACCAAAAAGATAGCTATAAGCCAGTGCACTGATTGAGCTACAGGCCAATTTCACTTAAAACTCACGCGACACTGAAGCCAGCAGCACAAAGCCGCCCGCCAGCGCAATGTTCTTGAAGAAATGCAGCAGCTGGTTGCGCAGCGCTTGCGGTGTGGCGGCCCAGAAGCCGTGCGCGATGAACGCATCGACCACGAGAAAAGCCGCGGCGGCCAGCGCGAACCAGCGCACCTGCCAGCCGAATGCCAGCGCCAGGCCGGCGGCGACTTCGACTGCGCCTATGGCGGCGGCTGTGTAGTTGCGCAGCCGTACGGATTCGATGAAGTGCGAAGCGCCCGGGCCGATAAAGGCCAGGGCCATGAGGATGCGGGCGAGAGCGAGGACGACAGCGGGTTGCATGGTGAAGCTCCTGAAAATCAATGGTGAAGAGGCACCACACGGCCCGGGCTCAAGCCGGACCGTGTGATGAAGGCCATCAAGCCGTGCGGCGCACCGTGGGCTTGAGCATGTCGGCGATGCCGATGCGGTGGGCGAACGCTTCGCGCACGCGTTCGGCCACCACGGTGACTTCGCCCGCGCCGTCGTCGATGAAGTCGGTCACCGAGCGGAAGGGGCGGGTGCCGGCGGGCAGGCCCACGATGCGGGTGATGTCGTCAGCCACGGCCTGCGGATTGGCGTGATCGGGGCTCAAGGCCGACAGGCGCTCGCCGACTTTGTCCATCACGCCGTCGTAGCGGGCGTAGGCGGCTGTCGTCGCATCGTCAGCAGGCTTGCCAGCACTGGGGAAGTGCGCCGTGCCTTTGGTGAAGGCGCCGGGCACGACGATGGAAGTCTCGATGCCGAAGCGGGCGAGCTCGTACGACATGGTCACAGCCATCGAATCCATGGCGGCCTTCGCGGCGGCGTAGGGGCCGAGGAAGGGCGGGAAGCCGCCGCGCACCGTGCTGCTGCTGACCCACAGCACGAGGCCCGCTTCAGCCTTGCGCATCACCGGCAACACCGCGCGGTTCACGCGCTGGCTGCCCAGGAAGTTGGTGTCCAGTACCTTGATGATTTCTTCCGGCGTGTAGGCCTCGGCAGGGCCGACCACCAGGTGGCCGGCGTTGTGCACGATGACGTCGAGGCGGCCCTGCTCGGCCACGATGTGCGCCACGGCGGCGTCGACCGAGGGCTGCGACAGCACATCGAGTTCAACAGCGCGCAAATCAAAACCATTGGCAAAACTCCAGTCGCGCAGCTCGCGCACCTTGGATGCGTTGCGGCCCTGGATGTCGCGCATGCTGGCGTAGACGGTGTGGCCGGCCTGGGCCAGTGAGCGGACGGTGAGGTGGCCGATGCCGGTGGATGCACCGGTGACCAGGATGACGGATTTCATGATGTGTGTCTTTCTGGAAAGGGTTTGAAAAGAGTGCTTGATGGCTTGGAGAAGTACGTGCGCTTAGACGACGCCACCATTCGCACGCAACGTCTGGCCGTTGACCCAGGCCGCGTTGTCGCTCACGAGGAAAGCAACCGCACTGGCGATGTCCTCCGGCGTGCCCAGGCGTTCGAGCGGCGCCATCTTGGACATGCGCTCAATCGTCTCGGGCGTTTTGCCGTTGAGGAAAAGCGCAGTGGCCGTAGGGCCGGGAGCAATCGCGTTGATGCGGATGTTTTTGCCGCGCAGCTCTTTGGCCATGATGTTGGTGAAGGTTTCCACCGCGCTCTTGGTGGCGCCGTAGACCGCGTAGCCGGGCAGGGCCAGACCGATCACACTGGTCGAGAAGTTGACGATGCGCCCGCCGGGCTGCAGGCGCGCGGCGGCTTCGCGCAGGGTGTTGAATGTGCCCTTGACGTTGACGGCGAAGAGGCGGTCAAAGGTGTCGTCGTCGGTGTCGGCCAGCGCCGGCAGGCTGGGCGGCATGATGCCGGCGTTGTTGATGAGCACATCGACGCGGCCAAAGGCCTGGATGCTGTCATCGAACAGCTGCGTGACGGCGGCGGAACTGGCGACGTCGGCCTGCACGGCAACGGCCTGGCCGCCGCTGGCCATGATGGACTGCACAACGGCCTGGGCTTCTTCAGCCTGGCCGGCATAGTTGATGACGACGGCGTAGCCCTCTTGTGCCAAGCGCCGAGCGACGGCCGCGCCTATGCCGCGCGAGGCGCCGGTGACGATGGCCACCTGGGTGGCGTTGTTGCTGAAAGCGGTCATTTGAAACTCCTGATGGTTAAAAGTGGGTTGGTTCTGACCGCCCGGGGTGCTGCGTGTGTTGTGCGCCTTTGGTGAGCCAGTGAAGGTATTGTTCTGTTCAATCCACACACGATAAATACCGTAAACTTGCCATCATTGTTCAATAAATACTAACAATAGAAGCACGCGTTATGGACCGTTTTCATTCGATGCAGCTGTTCACCCGCATCGTCGAGCTGGGCAGTTTTACGAAGGCGGCCGACGACCTGCTGCTGCCGCGCGCCACGGTGACGCATGCGGTGCAGCAGCTTGAAAAACGCCTGGGCGCGCGGCTGTTGCAGCGCACGACGCGGCATGTCAGCCCCACGCAGGACGGCGCGGCGTATTACGAGCGCTGCCTGCGCCTATTGACCGACCTGGAGGAAGCCGAGTCGGCCTTTGTCAACACGGGCAGCAAGCCGCGCGGCAAGCTGCGGGTGGATTTGCACGGCACGCTGGCCAAGCATTTTTTGCTGCCGGTGATTGGTGATTTTTTTGAGCGCTACCCGGACATCGAGCTGGAGATCGGCATGGGCGACCGGCTGGTGGATCTGGTGCGCGAGGGCGTGGACTGCGTGCTGCGCGTGGGCGAGCTGGCCGAGTCGAGCATGGTGGGGCGGCGCGTGGCGCTACTTGAGCAGGTGACCTGCGCGAGCCGCGAGTACCTGGCAAAACACGGCACGCCCGAGACGCTGGAGGCGCTGCGCGGCCACCGCGCGGTGAATTTTTTATCCAGCCGCACCGGCAAGGCGCTGCCCTTTGACTTCATCGTGGACGGCGCGCCGCGTCAGGTGCAGCTCAAGGGCCCGGTCGCGGTGACGGACGCCGACGCCTACAAAGCCTGCTGCGCCGCGCACTTGGGTTTTATCCAGGTGCCGCGCTACCACCTGGCCGCGCAACTTGAAGCGGGCACACTGGTGGAAGTGCTGGCCGCTTTCCGGCCCGCGCCCATGCCGGTGTCGGTGCTGTACCCGCACCACCGGCAACTGTCGCCGCGCGTGCGCGTGTTCGTGGATTGGGTTGCCGAAGTCATGAGCCGGGCCGGATAGGAGCGGCTCAACTAGCGCGGCAACGCATAAGCCCGCACATAGTCCCCCGCACGCGTCCCCAGTGACCCATGACCGCCGGCCACTACCAGCAGGTATTGCCGGCCGTCGGCGCCGGTATAGCTCATGGGGGTGGCCTGCCCGCCGGCGGGCAGGCGGCTCTTCCAGATTTCCTTGCCGGTGTTCACGTCATAGGCACGCACGTAGTAGTCGAGCGTACCGGACAGGAAGGCGACGCCGCCCGCCGTGGTCAGGGGCCCACCCAGGTTGGGCACGCCCATGCGGAAGGGCAGGGGCACGGGCGACAGGTCGCGCACAGTGCCGTTTTTATGCTGCCAGGCAATCGCACCCGTCGTCAGGTCGGCGCCGGCCACGTAGCCCCAGGGCGGCGCCTGGCACGGAATGCCCAGCGGCGACACAAACGCGCTGAGCTTGACAGCAAAGGGCGCACCGAAGTTTTCATTGAGCGAGGGCAGGCTGCCCTCGGGCCGCTCCTTGCCCTGCACAAGGAGGCTGGTGTCGTCCGTGCGCGGCACGAGTTTGGAGACAAAGGCCAGGTAGGTCGGCGTGGCGAAGACCATCTGCCGCTCCGGGTCCACCGCCACGCCGCCCCAGTTGAACACGCCGAAGTTGCCAGGATAGATCAGTGAGCCTTGCGTGGAAGGCGGCGTGAAGCGGCCCTCATAACGCAGCCGGTGAAAAGCAATGCGGCAATAGAGCTGGTCGAACAGGGTGGCGCCCCACATGTCGCGCTCCGTCAACGGCGGCGGGTTGAACGACAGCGCCGAGTTCGGCTGGGTGGGCGCGGTGCGGTCGCCCTGCGCGGCTCCCTGCGGTGCCGCTGTTTCCACAACAGGCAAAAGCGGCGTGCCGGTGCGGCGGTCCAGCACAAAGATCTCGCCCTGCTTGGTGGGCTGGACCAGTGCGGGCACCCGGTTGCCGCCCACGGTAAGGTCTACCAGGCTGGGCTGGGCCGGCACGTCGTAATCCCACAAGTCGTGGTGCACGGTCTGGAAGTTCCAGCGCACCTTGCCGGTGGCCAGGTCCAGCGCGACGACGGACGACGAATACGTTTCCACCGCGGGGCTGCGCTGGCCGCCCCACTGGTCGGGCGGCTGGTTGCCCAGCGGCACATAGACCATGCCCAACGCTTCGTCGACGCTGGAAACGGACCAGCTGTTGGGCGAATTGGCGGTGTAGGTTTGCCCCGCCGCGAGCGGAGCGGTGGCGTCCGGCTTGCCGGAGTCCCAGTTCCAGACCAGCGCGCCGGTGTTGATGTCGTAAGCGCGGATCACGCCGGACTGCTCTTTGGTGGAAACGTTGTCGAGCACCGTGCCGCCCACGATGATGAGCTTTGATGTCACCACCACTGGCGAGGTGGAGTAGTAAGCGCCGGGCTTGACGTTGGGCATGCCGGCCCAGAGATCGATCTGCCCCTTGCCGCCGCCGAAAGAGGGGCAGACCTTTCCGGTGTCGGGGTTCAGGGCAATCACGCGGCCGTCTGCCGTGGGCATGAACAGTTTGGCCGGGCAGTCGGTGGAGTTAGCGGCGGCTGTCGCAGTCGCAGCGGCAGGCGGCTGATAAGACAGACCGCGGCAAGTCAGGTGCTGCAGTGCGAGCTTGTTCTGTATCTCGGGATTAAAACGCCAGGCTTCCGCGCCGGTGGTGGCATCGAGCGCAATGACGGACTGATGCGGCGTGCACAGGAAAAGCCGGTTGCCCACTTTCAGCGGGGTCACCTCGAAGGTGGTTTCTGCCGGGTCACCAGGGTGGCCGCGCATGTCACCGGTGCGGTACTGCCACGCCAGCCCCAGGTTTTCCACGTTCTCAGGGGTGATCTGGCTGAGCGGCGAATACCGCTGCCCCTGGCCGGTACGCCCGTAGGCATGCCATTCGCCGGCAGGTACGGCATCAGCCGTGCGCGCGGCCGATGCGCCGGTGGGCGGCAACGGCAGCATGCCCGTCACGCGGTTGGCATCATGCAGCCAGGTTGCCACCGACGCAATAAAGAAGAGCGCCAGCGCGGCACCCAACGCCCACTGGCCGGCGCGCACGCCGGATTGGCCCGGCACTTCGGCCTGCATGGCACGGGCGAGCATGGGGGTCAGCAGAAAGAGGCCAATGAGAAATGGCACACCCCCCCGCGCAGCCAGCGGCCACCAGTCAAGCCCGCCTTCCGACAACGCCCATGCGAGCGTGCCCACCAGCAGGAGCGCGTAGGTCCACAACGCTATCGGTCCGTACTGGATCAACAGTACGCCCGTCAATACAAAAGCCAGGCCGGCCACCAGGTAATACCAGGAGCCTCCCAGCACCACCAGCCAGATGCCCGGCAAGGCCAGCACCCCTCCGATCAGCACGAGCACCAGGCCGGTGAAAAAGGCGGAGCGAAGGCGCGGGATAGCTGACACTTTTTATTCTTCCTGATGCGTCCGTACAGGCTCCCAATCTATTCCCGCATCGGCCCGCCGCGCGTCAGCCGTGGGCTAACGCGGCTGTAGGCGACGCCAAGAAAACGGCCGCGCGCAAACCGATGGATAAGAAAGATACAGAAAGAGATGTCTGCGCGACGTTGATGCCGCGACAGCCGGGTCAGCCGGCCGCGCGGGTGCGGCGCGTTTTCCGCGCGATAGCATACGGGCGCAATTCATGCGGCTCCAGGTAGAACTGCGTGTTGCCAACCAGGCGTTCCACCGCCAGGTCGATGAAGGCTCGTGCACGGGCAGGCTGCGCGTTGCGGCTGCCGTAATAGACATAAAGGCCCAGATGCTCGGTGACATGCTGCGTCAGCAGCGGCACCAGCCGGCCGGCGCGCACCAGCGGCGCAGCGGTGGCGCCGATCAGCTGGCCGATGGCCTGGCCGGCCACGACAGCGCGGGCTTCAAGGTCCACGTCATTGGTGAGGAAGGACGCGGCGACGGTACGGGCCACCACTTCTTCACCCACCTTGAACTCCCAGGGCATGGTCTTGCCGGTGCCCGTGTGGTGAAAGCCCGTGCAGCGGTGCCCGGCCAGGTCTTCGATGGTCTGGGGCGCGCCATGCTGCGCGATGTAGGCGGGTGACGCGCACACCACCAGTTGCAGCGGCAGGATGCGGCGCGAGATGATGCCGCCCGCGGGCGGCGCGCCGGCGCGAAAGCCGACGTCGACGCGGTCTTCCACCCAGTTGCCGATGCGGTCGTCCATCTGGATGTCGGGATCCACCTGCGGATAACGGCGGCAGTATTCCTCGAGCACGGGCCACAACACCTCGAGCATGATGGAGCGCGGCGCGACGATGCGCAGCGGCCCGGCGATTTCTTCGCGCGTGCGGCGGGCGCCCTGCAGTGCTCGCTGCAGCGTCGAAAGGCCGGGCTGCACGGCCTGCAGGAACTGCTCGCCTTCTTCGGTGAGGCTCAGGCTGCGCGTGGTGCGGTGAAAAAGGCGCACGCCCAGGTGCTGTTCAAGCTGGACCAGCGCCTGGCTGGCGGCCTGCGGCGTGATCGCCTGTGCAGCGGCGGCCTGGCGCAGGCTGCCGAGTTCGGCGGCCCGGACGAAAGTGGAAACGGCGCGCAATTCATTGAAGGCCATGGCGGCTCCTGGCGGTTTTACGGGAAGCAAGCCCCTGATTGTCACGATTAACTTGATTATGAACTCACCAATTGCCATCTATTCAGCACGCAATCAAAAACCTACATTGCCCTCCTCAGCAACATTTTTTAAGGGGCAAGACCATGAATGCAAAGACTGACTTCAAACGTATCTGGATGATCACCGGCGCAGCGCGCGGCATTGGCGCGCGCATTGCCGAAGCGGCGCTGGCGCATGGCGACGCGGTGGTGGCGACTTCGCGCGACGCCGCCTCAGTGCAAAAAAGATTTCCCGCGAGCGACGCGCTGCTGGCATTGCCGCTGGACGTGACCAACGAGGCGCAGGCGGCGGCCGCCGTGCAAGCCGCGTTGGCACGTTTTGGCCGCATCGATGTGCTGGTCAACAACGCCGGCTACGGCCTGCTGGGCGCGGTGGAAGAAGCCACCGGCGACGAGGTGCGGCGCCTGTACGAGACCAATGTGTTCGGCCTGCTGAACGTAACACGCGCTGTGCTGCCAACCATGCGTGCGCGCCGCAGCGGCCACGTCATCAACATCTCGTCGCTGGGCGGTTACCAGTCCGGCCCGGGGTTTGGCGTGTACTGCTCGACCAAGTTTGCGGTGGAAGGCCTGACCGAAGCACTGCATGGCGAACTGGCGCCGCTGGGCATTCACGTCACCAGCGTGGAGCCGGGTTACTTCCGCACCGACTTCCTGGACAACGCCTCGCTGGCAGTGTCGCCACGTATCCTGGACGACTACGCCCAAAGCGCGGGCAGGGTGCGCGAAGCTGCCAAAGAGATCAACCACAACCAGGCGGGCGACCCGCTGCGCCTGGCGCAGGCAATGTTGAAGTTGGTGGAGGCCGACACCCCACCGCTGCGGCTGCCGATGGGCACCGACACGCTGAAAGTGATTGCAGACAAGCATGCGTTTGTGGAGGCCGAGGTAAAGACGTGGAAGGCGCTGTCGGCTTCGACGGATTACACGCGGGAAGAGCTGGCCGCCTGAGCGTTGTCTTGTGAATGAAAAAAGGCCTCTCACGAGGCCTTTTTTTGCGGCGAAGTACCGGAACGATATTCAGCGTCAGGCAGCACAGGGCGCATACTTTTTGGCAGGCCACATCCGCACCACCAGTGCTGCCGCACCTGACACCGCGGCCATCACGCACACGCCCTGCCAGCCGGTGTGCGCCAGCACCATGCTGCCGAGCCACGCACCGCCGGCCATGCCGCTGAACATGCCGATGAACAGAACCGCATTGAGCCGGCTGCGCGCGGCGGGTTCAATGCCGTAGACGATGGTCTGGTGAGCAATCAGCGTGGCCTGCGCGCCCAGGTCAAACACCACTGCGCCCAAGGCAATAAGCCACAGCTGGTTAGGTCCCAGGGCCATGGCGATGAAGGCCGCGACGACCAGCGCGGCGCCCAGCCGGGTCACGACTTCAGGGCCTTTGCTGTCGGCGATGCGGCCGGCCAGCGGCGCGGCTAGCGCACCGGCGGCACCGGCCAGGCCGAAGGCGCCGGCGGCGCCGCTGCCCAGGTTGAAGGGCTCGGCGTGCAGCATGATGGCCAGCGTGGACCAGAAGGCGCTGAAGCCGATGCTGATCAAGCCCTGTGCGACGGCCGCGCGGCGCAGCGCCCCGTGGCACTTCCACAGCGTGGCCAGCGAGCCGAGCAACGCCAGGTAGGGCAGCTGCGTGGTGGGTGCAAAGCGCGGCAGGTGCCGCCACACCGCCACGCCCAGCAGCGCGATGCTGAGGGCCGCGGCCACGAACATGCTGCGCCAGCCGAACTGCTCGGCCACGACGCCGGCCACCACACGCGACAGCAGAATGCCCAGCAACAGGCCGGTCATCACGGTGCCGACGGTTTTGCCGCGTTGGGCTTCGGGTGCGAGTGTGGCGGCGGCCGGCACGATGTCTTGTGCCAGCGTGGCCGCAAGACCGATCGCGAGGCTGGCCAGTGCGAGCACCGCCACGGACGGCGCGGCGGCGGCGAGCAGCAACGCCAGCACCAGAGCGGCGGCCTTGCCGAGGATGATGCGCCGGCGGTCATAGCGGTCGCCCAGCGGCGCGAGTAGCCCGATGCCCAGCGCGTAACCGAGCGTTGTCAGTGTGGGCACCAGGCCGATGGCGGCGGGGGTGGACTTGAATTCAGCAAGCAGCAAGGCCAGCATGGGCTGGCTGTAATAGAGCGAAGCCGCGGCCAGGCCGGCACCGGTGGCGAGCAGGAGAATCAATGGGAACGGCAAGCCGGGCCCGGTTTGGTCATGCGTATTAGCTGTAGAAATCATGAGGAAAATCCCGATTTGAGGCAGGACGCGAGTATGCGGGCGGGGTTTTGCGCTGTGAAGGCTGCTATTGGGCACAATGGTCATACGTAAAACGCATAAGCAACCTGGGAGACCTCATGAAAACCGCGCCGGACCGGATCGAACTCATGCAGACCTTTGTGCGCATCGTGGAGGCGGGCAGCCTGTCCGCCGCCGCAGCGCAGATGAACGCCACGCAACCCACAGTCAGCCGGCGCCTTCAGGCGCTGGAACGTTCGCTGGGCCTGAAGCTGCTGCAGCGCTCCACCCACGCGATGAAACTGACGGAGGGCGGCGAGCGCTGCTTTGCCCGTGCCAAGGAGCTGCTGGGCAACTGGGGGGCTTTTGAGGCCGACCTGCGCGGCACCCAGGAAGTGGCGGAAGGCACGCTGCGCGTGGTGGTACCGCATGCGCTGGGCCAGCAGCAGCTGGTGGGGCCGGTGGTCGACTATTTGCGGCGCCACGAGCGCGTCACGGTGGAGTGGCTGCTGCATGACGGCACACCCGACTTCATCACGCAGGGCATCGACTGCGCGGTGCACGTGGGCGCGGTGGAAGATCCTTCGCTGGTGGCCGTGAAGATTGCCGAAGTCCGGCGCATCGTGGTGGCCGCACCTTCCCTGCTGCAAGACAAGCCGCTGCCGATGCATCCAGCCGATCTGCAGGCCCTGCCCTGGCTGGCGCTGCAAACCTTCTACCGCAACGAGGTGGTGCTGATCCGCCGCCATGCCGACCAGCGCCGCGAAGAGCACCGCTTTGCGATACGGCCGCGCCTGGGCACGGACAGCCTGTTTGCCCTGCGCAACGCCACGCTGCTGGGCCTGGGCGCGAGCATCGCTTCGACCTGGCTGGTGGCGGGCGACGTGGCCGATGGCAGGCTGCTACACCTGGCGCCGCAGTGGTGTGCCGAGCCCCTGCCGGTCTACCTGATCTACCCCTATTCGAACTTTTACCCGGCCAAGTTGCGCCGCTTTATCGAAGCACTGCGCGAGGGATTGCCCAAGGGCATGGGCCTGCCGGCCCGCGAGGACGGGGCCGGTGCAGCCTGATCGCAGCGCCTGGGAGAGGTCAGGCGCCGGCCGTGTTGCCGGCCTGCTCTTGCAGCCATGAGGCAAACGCTTCAACGGCGCGATTGCTGTGGGCGGCAGCGGATCGTTGGCAAAGGTAATACCCGCGCGAGATCAGGACCCGGGTGTCGAAGGGCAGGACCAGCTTGCCGCTTTCGAGTTCGCTCTCGATGAGGCACGGCTGGATGACGATGGCTCCCATGCCGGCGCATGCCGCGACGATGAGGTTGTTGCCCAGATCGAACCCCGGGCCCAATGCTGGCTTGGGCTGCTTTAAACCTGCACCCTCCATCCACACGGCCCAGTTGTCTGGGTAGTTGATGTGATGAAGAAGGGTATGCGCCGCGAGATCCCGCGGATGCTGAATGCTTCGCGCAAGTGCGGGTGTGCATGCGGGCGTGATCTCGTTGCCCAGCAGATAGCATCCGCGGATACCGCGTGGCCACCTTCTTCCCGGGCGCCTGAGCGCGATCCACAGGTCCACGTCGTCGCGCTTGAAGTCTTCGTCGAAATGGAATTGGCGCAGCTCCACCTCGACATTGGGGTTCAAGGACTTGAATTGCGCGAGCCTGGGGACCAGCCATCGCGTTCCGAGGGTTGGTATGACGCTCACCCGCACTTTGCGTTGCGATGACCCTCCGCCGAACTGGGTGACGGCCGCCTCCAGCCCGGCGACATGGGTTTCAACCAGCTTCTGAAATTCGCGCCCGCGGACCGTGGGCACAACGCCCGTCGCGTTGCGGTCGAACAGGCTGCAACCCAGCCTTTGCTCAAGGCGCAGGATGGCCTGGCTGACGGCGCCCTGCGTGACGGAAAGAACCTCCGCCGCGCGGCGAAAACTCCCCAATTGGCAGACCCCGAGAAACGCGTGCAGTTCAGCCAGCGACGGCGACTTGAATTTCATGACCGTATTAGATCATCTAATCAGCAGCTTTGAAATTGTCGTTTGTCGCGCGGCACTCGCGGCGTCAAACTGCCGGCCATGAGCCAAACCATGTCCCACGCCGAACCCGTCAAGGTCGTCCGACCCGTCGTTGATCCCATCGCACTGGTGTGCGACTCCCCGCACAGCGGCACCTACTATCCGCAGGACTTCGATTTCTCGATTGAATTGCAGCAACTGCGGCAGTGCGAGGACACGCTGATCGAGCAGCTTTGGGACGCGGCGCCGCTGGTCGGCGCGACTCTGGTGCACGCGACGTTTCCGCGCAGCTACATCGACCCCAACCGCAGTGAGGACGACATCGACCTTGCGATGCTGGACGGCGAGTGGGCTGAGCCGGTGGCCCCTTCTCAACCCTGCCTGCGGCTGGGTAACGGCCTGGTGTTCAGCAAGACGCCGACGCTACAGCCGATCTACAGCCGCCGGCTTCATGCCAGCGAAATCAAACACCGGATTGAAAGCTGCTGGCGGCCGTATCGCCATGCGCTAGAGGACGCGCTGGCCCAGTCAAGCACCCCGCAGGGTGAACGGTGGCACCTCAACCTTCATTCCATGCCAAGCAACGCGTATGTGCGCCTGGGGTTGCCGGACAAGCCGCTGGCCGACATCGTGCTGGGCAACCTGCATGGCGCCAGCTGCAGCGCGGCTTTCGCGGACTTCGTCGGGGAGGAGTTCAGGCGGCAAGGCTATACCGTCGCACTGAACGACCCCTATGCGGGGCAAGACCTGGTGCGCACTCTTGGCCGGCCCGCACACGGACAGCACAGCCTGCAGATCGAAATCAACAGGGCGCTCTACCTTGACGAAAAGACGCGCGAGCCAAAGCGACAGTTCCATGAACTCAGGAAGCGCATTCACCTGGTGCTGCAGGCCATCGCGGGACACATCAGGGAAGAAACCACTCACTCGAAACGCCACGTCAACCTCAAGGACACAGCATGATCACCATCCCAAGCCGTCGGAAGTTCCTGGGCATAGCGGCCGGTGCGGCGGGCGCGGTAGCGTGCCCGGCATTCAGCCAGCCGCAGGCTTACCCGAGCCGTCCCATTACCCTCATCGTGCCGTTCCCGCCGGGCGGGGCGGTGGACATCTCCGCACGCGCAATGGCCGACAAACTGGGCAGGCTGCTGGGCCAGCCGGTCGTGATCGACAACAAGGCCGGCGCAGGTGGCGCCATTGGCACCGGCATTGTTGCAAAGGCCGCGCCCGATGGCTATACGCTGGTCGTCACTTCGCAGTCGACCCATGTAGTCAACCCCGCGGTATCGCCCAACCTGCCTTATGACGCAGTGAACGATTTCGCCTACATCACGCTGATCGACAGGCTGCCGAACGTGCTGGTCGCCAGCGCCAAGCTCCCGGTCAAGACCTTTGCCGAATTTGTACGCTACGCCAAGGCCAACCCCGGTAAATTGAACTACGCATCGTCGGGCAATGGCTCGGTGGCACACCTGAGCATGGAACTGCTCAAGTCGAAGCTGGGCCTGTTCATCACGCACATTCCCTACCGGGGCGCCGGACCGGCACTGACGGACCTGCTCTCGGGGCAAGTCCAGCTGACCTGGAACAACCTGCCCTCCAACCTGGCCATGCTGCAGAGCGGAAGCCTGCGCGCACTGGCCGTCGCTTCGCCGCTGCGCGCGCCGCAGTTGCCGGACGTTCCCACCTTTGACGAGCTCAAGCTGCCCGACCTGAACCTCACGTCATGGACGGGGCTGGCAGCGCCGGCAAAGACGCCCGAGGCCATCATCCAGAAGCTCTACGACGCGGTGCGCACCATTCTTCGCGACAAGGACACGCTGGAAGCCTGGCGCAAACGCGGCGCAATGCTGCCCGAGAACGTGCGGCCAGCCGAGTACCGGCAGGAAGTCATTCAACGCATCCGGTTCTTCAAGGATGTCGCCCAAGCCAACAAGATTGTTCTGGAATAGCCGCGCATGAACCTTCACCACCCCACCACGATGCCGCAGCCAGACGGTTGACGCGCACGTCCACGACCCTGTGCCCTGTGAATTTGCTGCCCTGTTGAAGACGATGTCTTCTCAGGCCTGGGCGAACTTTGCCCGTGAATACCCCCGCGGCGGTGATTGATCTCCCGCTATCTATAAAAGCTTTGAGGAGTGAGGAATGAATTACAAGATGATCTGCCTGGCAGCGGTTGCTGCCGGTGCAATAACCCCTGTTACTGCGCTGGCGCAAAGCACGGTGACGATCTACGGGAAGATGGATACGAGCTTCGAGAACTCGAAGACCGGCTCGGTCTCGCAGACGCTCATCACGGGCAACGCGTCCCGGTTCGGCTTCAAGGGAACCGAGGACCTGGGCGGAGGGCTCAAGGCCTTCTTCGGGATCGAGGCTGCCATCTCTTCCGACACCGGAGCGACGACCTCGCCGATGTACCGCAATTCGTTCGTGGGATTAGGCGGCGATTTTGGCGTGGTCAATATCGGGCGCATCGACTCGGCCGCACCGAGCCGCACGCCCATCTATGCGATCCTGGGGCGCAACGTGGAGTACGTCATCCACGATGCCGGCGCCACCGCCATCGGCACCTCCATCTTCAACGCGCGCACCCGAGTGTCCAATGCCATCGGCTACGCCAGCCCGGTGATCAGCAACTTCGTCTTCCGCGCCGGCCATTACTTCAACGGTGAAGGCCTGCCGGAAACCGCGGCCGGCCCGGTCCGCTTTGAAAGCGACTACAAGCAGACCGATGTCTCGCTGAGCTACGGCGAAGGCGGCGGCCCGCTGGGTCTGGGCGTCGGCTACGGAAGGGACAGCAAACGTGGCGGCGCCTTGCTCAATGATTTCAGGAACAAGTGGATGCTGGTGGGCTCCTACGACT
>NZ_JBFUGF010000005.1:0-87906 GCF_056403055.1 Polaromonas sp. P3_A5 | reverse complement strand
CCGCCGGATCGCTCTGGACATCCTTGCGGATGTAGTTGGCCATGACCTTGCTGCTGGGCGTGATGTCCCAGGAGGCACCAATCATCTGCGCATCCACCTTGCTGCGCGACAGCGCATTGCCCTGGAAGTTGTCGCGGTTGTAAACCGCCCAGGCCCGGATATCCCCGAAGTCGTAGGAGCCCACCAGCATCCACTTGTTCCTGAAATCATTGAGCAAGGCGCCGCCACGTTTGCTGTCCCTTCCGTAGCCGACGCCCAGACCCAGCGGGCCGCCGCCTTCGCCGTAGCTCAGCGAGACATCGGTCTGCTTGTAGTCGCTTTCAAAGCGGACCGGGCCGGCCGCGGTTTCCGGCAGGCCTTCACCGTTGAAGTAATGGCCGGCGCGGAAGACGAAGTTGCTGATCACCGGGCTGGCATAGCCGATGGCGTTCGAGACACGTGTGCGCGCGTTGAAGATGGAGGTGCCGATGGCGGTGGCGCCGGCATCGTGGATGACGTACTCCACGTTGCGGCCCAGGATCGCATAGATCGGCGTGCGGCTGGGCGCGGCCGAGTCGATGCGGCCGATGTTGACCACGCCAAAATCGCCGCTGATGCCGACGTAAGAGTTGCGGTAGACGGGCGAGCTTGACGCGCCGGTATCCGAAGAGATTCCCATCTCCAGGCCAAAGAGCGCTTTCAGCCCTCCCCCCAGGTCCTCGGTTCCCTTGGCTCCGAACCGGGACGCGTTGCCCGTGATCAAAGTCTGAGTGACGGAGCCGGTCTTTGAGTTCTCAAAGCTCGTGTCCATCCTCCCGTAGATCGTTACCGTGCTTTGCGCCAGCGCGGCGACGGGGGCTATTGCGGTTATTGCGCCGGCGCCAATCGCAGCCAGGCAGGCTATCTTCAATTTCATTTCTCACTCCTGAAAAGTTTTGTAAATGGCGGCGAATCATTCGCCGCCGCATGGGTGCTCACGGGCGCAGTTCGCCCAGGTCTTTCCTGCTTCCCTCCTCGCCGACCGTCATAAATCCCGAAAAACTCGCTTGCTTTTTTGTATTGACTAGCGATACACTGTATCAAACAGCGTTACAACTAGATCATGAAGCGGTGATGACTGTCAAGAAATTTCGCGGCGCTGTTGCCGCGAATGCACAAGGTGAAAGCTGGCAAGGGTGTTGGTTGGCCTCTAAATTGCGAGTAGTTGTGCGAACGTGACGTATCGGCGGGAGGCCTCCCGCTGACTGGAGTTTTTGATGAAAGTGACGTGCAATAGGGGGTCTGTTGCGGTTTCCTTGGGTGGGAACCGCGGGCTCGAGCGAAGTAGCGTGCGATATAGGTGCTTACTGGCCCGTGTCGCAGGCAGAGATAAGGACGCAATCTGATGTTTGGGCCCATATTCCAGCGAATGCGCGACAGCCTGGTCGTCGTTGCGCTGATGTCTGCCATCGCGTTTACGGGCATTCACCTGATTGGCGATCCCATACATCTGCTTGTCAGCCCGAATGCCTCCACCGAAGAGGTAGAGGTCGCGGCGCGCAGCCTGGGGCTGGACCGGCCGATCTACGAACAATACGCACTGTTTGTGAAACACGCGGTCGAGGGCGACCTTGGCAAATCGTTTGTCTTCAACCGGCCGGCGCTGGGAATTGTTCTGGAGCGCATGCCCGCAACCCTGGAGATGGCGTTTGTCGCGCTGATACTGGCGCTGGCCATCGGGATCCCTCTCGGGCTCGTCGCGGGCTTGATGCCGGACTCCTGGGTTCACAAGCTCATTGCCGGATTTTCAATCGCGGGGGTCACCATTCCCACGTTCTGGAAGGGGCTCATCCTCATCCTCATCTTTTCCGTGAACCTCGGATGGCTTCCGTCAGGCGGGCGAGGCGACACCGAACAGCTCTTTGGTGTCGCCTTCAGCTTCCTGACATGGGACGGCCTCAAGCACATGATCCTTCCGGCGACGACGCTTGCGATATTCCAGATTGCCATGGTGATCCGCCTGACGGAGACCGGAACCCGCGATGTGGTGCAACAGGAGTACGTGCGGTTCGCGCGTGCCAAAGGCGTGTCCGGGTTAAGGCTCCTGGCGAGACACATCGCCCCGAATGTGATGATCCCCGTTGTCACCGCCGTCGGGCTCGAGTTCGGTCACCTCATTGCCTTCTCCGTGGTGACCGAATCGGTCTTTGCGTGGCCGGGCATGGGCAAACTCATCATTGACTCGATCCTTCATCTCGACAGGCCGGTTGTCGTGGCCTACCTGATGGTCACCGTTCTTCTGGTGGTCTCCATCAACCTTCTGGTGGATCTCCTGTATGTGATTCTTGATCCCCGGCTCAGAGCCCGCAGCAAATAAAAATGAGGTGACCCCATGATCCAGACCGAATCATTGAATCCGGAAGAAAAACTGGCGGACCTGCCAGTGGCGCAGCCGGCGCAAACCCCGTGGAGCCGGATCCGGCGGCAATTCCTGCTCAGCAAAATCGCGTCGGTGGCGCTTGTCGTCTTTGGGCTGCTGCTCATCGTGGCACTGGGCGCACCGCTTTTCTCACCGCAAAATCCGTACGACCTGGCCGCCGTATCGATAGTGGACGCGGAACTCATCCCAGGTGCGCGCAGCGAAGCGACCGGAATGCTGCATGTCCTCGGCACCGATGGCGCCGGACGGGATCTGATCAGCGCAATCTTCTACGGGCTTCGCATCAACATGGCTGTCGGCCTTCTCAGTGCATTGGCCGCACTTTGTATCGGAACAACAGTGGGCCTGACGGCCGCCTACTTTGGCGGACGTGTTGATTCGTTTTTCATGCGGATCGTTGACTTGCAACTGAGCCTGCCGGCCATCCTGATCGCGCTGGTACTTTTGGCATCGCTGGGCCAGGGCGTAGACAAGACCCTGCTGGCCCTGATCATTGTTCAATGGGCGTACTACGCCCGCAACGTGCGCGGGGCCGCGTTGGTGGAGCAACAAAAAGAGTATGTGGAGGCAGCGATGGGGCAAGGCTTGCCCCCCAGGCGGATCATGTTCAGGCATGTGCTGCCGAACTGCATGGGAACGCTGATCGTCACCGGCACCCTGCAGACGGCGCACGCCATCAGCCTGGAGGCAACGATGAGCTTTCTGGGTATCGGCCTTCCCCAGACAGAACCTTCGCTGGGGTTGCTGATTGCCAATGGATTCGAGTACATGCTCACGAACAAATACTGGATCTCGGTCTATCCGGGGTTGGCATTGGTGCTCCTGGTGGGGTCGATCAACCTGATCGGTGATCGTCTGCGTGTTGTTTTCAATCCCAAGCTGGATCAGGTATGAGCACAAGTGCGTTAAAGGTCAATGGGCTCACCACCCATTTCGAGACCAAGGCCGGCGTCGCCAGGGCGGTGAACGACGTTTCCTTCTCGGTCGGGCAAGGGCAAATCGTTGCCCTGGTGGGCGAGTCGGGATCGGGAAAGTCCGTGACGGCAATGTCCCTGATGAACCTGGTGGATCCTCCCGGTCGAATCGTTGCCGGTGAAATTCTCCTTCGGGGAAATAACCTGCGTTCCGTCTCCGCCCGCGAATGGAACAGGATTCGGGGTAAAGAGATGGCGATGGTTTTCCAGGATCCCATGATGTCGCTCAACCCTGTCATTCGGGTGGGAGACCAGTTGACGGAAACCATCCGGATTCACGCCAAAGTATCACGGTCAGATGCCACGGAGCGTGCATGCGCCGCGTTGGCCGCGGTGGGAATTCCGGCGCCGGCCGAAAGGATGCGCGCCTATCCGCATGAGCTGTCGGGTGGTATGCGCCAGCGAATAGCCATCGCAAACGCCATCGTCAATGAGCCGGCCGTGATCATCGCCGACGAGCCGACGACCGCCCTGGACGTCACGATCCAGGCGCAGATTCTTTACCAGATCCGCAAGCTTACAAAAGAGCGCGGAACGGGACTGGTATGGATAACGCACGACCTGAGTGTGGTGAAAGACCTCGCGGACTACGTGTGCGTGATGTATGCCGGCCGCATTGTCGAGAAAGGCGCGGTCGCTGATGTGATCAGGTCGCCGAGACATCCTTACACACGCGGCTTGATCGACTCATTGCCCAAGTCACAGGATCGCGGGTCCCTGCTCAAGCCGATTCCCGGAAGTACGCCGCCCCTGCTCAATCTGCCGTCCGGTTGCGCGTTCGCACCCCGCTGCAGCCGGGCAACGCAAGCGTG
This sequence comes from Polaromonas sp. P3_A5, assembly GCF_056403055.1. Classification (NCBI taxonomy): domain Bacteria; kingdom Pseudomonadati; phylum Pseudomonadota; class Betaproteobacteria; order Burkholderiales; family Comamonadaceae; genus Polaromonas; species Polaromonas sp. P3_A5. Next base: position 83,722 of record NZ_JBFUGF010000005.1, on the reverse strand, counting down.
CACGAAGATGCCCGGCCTGACCCGGACAGATGACCGGGAGTTTCTTTGCTTTCATCCCTATACCACCCACAACTCATGACCACGATACTTGAAGCGGCCAATGTCTCGAAACGGTTTGGCGCCGCGCAAACCTGGAGCGGGCAACTGGCGCACAAATTGAAGCTGGCTCGCAAGACGCCCAAACAGGTGTCCGCGGTGAGTGACGTCAGCCTGCAGATCGAGGCGGGAGAGGTGGTCGGCCTGGTGGGTGAGTCGGGCTGCGGAAAATCAACCTTCGGGCGGATCGTCGCGGGCATTCTGGAACCGTCCAGCGGTGACGTTGTGGTCCACCAGGTGCCGGGCAAGCCCTATCTTTCGGATGTTCATCGAAACGTCCAGATGGTCTTTCAAAACCCCTATGGCTCGCTCAATCCGCGGCTGCGTGTTGACCAGCTGCTCAGCGAGGCGGCCATCTATCACGGGTTGATTTCTGCCAAAGACAAAGCCCCCTTCGTGCGAGGCCTCCTGGAACAGGTGGGTCTGGACGCCAGTTACGGCGAACGCTATCCGCACCAGTTCTCGGGTGGGCAGCGGCAGCGAATCGCCATCGCAAGGGCGCTGGCCCTGAAGCCGTCGCTGGTCGTCTGCGATGAGGCCGTTTCGGCGCTTGACGTGTCCATCCAGGCGCAGGTTCTCAATCTTTTCCAGAAGCTCAGGCGAGAGCAGAACCTTGCCTACCTGTTCATCAGCCACAACCTGGCGGTAGTGGAATATCTGGCCGACCGGGTGGCGATCATGTACCTTGGCCGCATCGTGGAGCTGGCCAAAACGGAAACACTCTTCAGCCAACCCAACCACCCCTACACAAAGGCGCTCATTGCCGACGCGCCGCGCATGGATGCAAAACCGCTGACGTACAGGCCGATTGCGGGCGAGATGCCGAGCCCGATGAACGTGCCCAGTGGCTGCGCGTTTCACCCCCGGTGTCCGCATGTCATGCCCATTTGCCGGGAAGTCCGGCCGGCCCTGATCGAAGTCGCGCCGTCGCAAATATCGGCCTGCCATCTGAATACCACCACTTCAAAAGCCGCGGAGCCCTGACACCAGGGTGCCGTCTTGAGAGGGCGCCAGGAGGGCTGGCGCGCCGCGCATTCCCGAGGCATCATGACGCCCATGCCCTCCGCATCCGCATCCGCATCCGCATCATCCGCCCACCAGGGCCGTGTCTTCGGCTCGCCGTGGGCAGGCATCTACGCCACGCAGATGGAAAGCGCGCGCCACTTCGGCCGCCACTGGCATGCGGTGTATGGCGTAGGGCTGATGGAGCAGGGCGCGCAAAGCTCGGCCAGTGGCCGCGGCCCGGTTGATGCTTATGCAGGTGACGTCATCATGTGCAACCCCGGTGAAGTGCATGACGGCCGGCCGTTGGGCGGCCCTTCGCGGCGCTGGCGCATGCTGTACTTTGAGCCTGCGGTCATCGCGTCCCTTGTGGCTGATGCGGAAGACACCTCGCGGGCCACTGACATCGAACTCACGCGCCCCGTCGCGCGGGACGTGCGCCTGCGCACAGCATTGCAACACCTGCTCGGCCACCTGCAGCAGTGGGACGCCGGTGCGGGGCGCCGCGGTGCAGATCCCCTCGCGTGTGAAGAGGCGCTGGTCCGCGTCTGTGCCTTGCTGCTGCACCGTCATGCCGTTTCACCTGTCACGCAATCGCAAGTCTCATCGTCCACCTCACCTTCTTCGCCTGAGCTGCACCGCGCCCGCGACCACCTGGCTGCTGATCTGCTCGCCCCGCCCACATTGACGGAGCTGGCGCGCACGGCCGGCCTCAGCAAGTTTCAGCTGCTACGCCGTTTTGAAAGGGCCTTCGGCCTCACGCCCCACGCCTGGTTGCTGCAGCAGCGTGCCGAGCGAGCGCGCGGCCTCATCCGCAGCGGCGCCGGGCTGGCGCAGGCAGCTGCGGCCTGCGGCTTTGCCGACCAGAGCCATATGACGCGGCTGTTCGCCCGCCAGTTCGGCTTCACGCCCGGCGCCTGGCAGCAGGCCATGGCCAAAAGCTCGCTGCAATAACGTTCAAGACGGCTGGTGCGCGCGGCGGCATGCTGGCCGCTGTTTCACTTTTTAAAAAAAGGCAGCCGCGCATGTTCTTCCGCCATTCCCCGGCTATCTGGGCCGACTACCCCGAGCTGGTGCCCGGTGTGCTGGCCGCCAGCGGCATCACCGCCGATGCAGACGTCTCCGCTCAGGTCGCCCGTTTCAACGCCATTGCTGCCGGCCGCCTTGCCGGCTGTGCTGAAGGCGAGCTGCCCGAAGTGCAGGCCTGGCGCCGCACTTTTTCCAAAATGGGCCACAAGCCCACGCAGTACCGCTGCGCGTCTGAATCACTGCTGCGCCGCTTTCGCAAGGAAGGTTCGCTGCCGCAGCTGCACCCGTTGGTCGACCTGTGCAACGCCGTGTCGATTGCGTTCGCCATTCCCGTCGCCGTGTTTGACGTGGCCCGGGTGGCGCAGCAGCTGGAGGTGCGCTACGCCACCGGCGTTGAAAGCTACCAGGCCTTCAGCGGCGAAACAGAAAGCCCCGAGCCGCACGAAGTCATCTTTGCCGACGCCGCCCAGCCGCCCGCAGCCCACGCCCGCCGCTGGACTAATCGGCAAAGCGGCCTCTCGGCGGTCAGCGCCGCCACGCACAGCGTGCTCATCGTGGCCGAGGCCCTGCACGCCGCGGCGGCAGATGACGTGCGCCGCCTCATCAGCACACTTGCCACCGAGCTGGCCGCCGCCTGGCCGGCCGCGCCCGTCACCGCGGTGCTCAGCAGCACCGCGCCGCAGTTTGATTTTCCGGGTGGGTAAAGGTCGCAGGGTCTGATTGAGGTCTTTTCAAGGCATTTTCAGGCATAAAAAGTGGCTGCAACCCAATAAGAATGTGCGCAAGCAGCTATTAATTTGGTAGCAACATGGGGCCGTCCTGCCCGCCCGGCGTTGCTGCCGCCCTGCGTTACCCCGCGTCTTTTCCGGGCACGGTGAATGCCTGAAACCAGAAGCTGGAAACTAGAAGCGAATGTCCACCACCGAGCCTTTGCTCACCGCTGACGAAATGGCCAGCGACCATTTGAAGCGCTCGCAGATCCGCTTCGTCAAAAACAGCCCCAGCCCCCGGCCGCCGCCGGGCTTCATCGACGTCTGCAAGGCCGCGCTGTAGCTGCGCGCGGCCTCCACCGCGTCGAAGCCTTCACCGGAGTCGCTCACCCGCAGCCTTTGCGGCGTGAGGCTGACCGTGACGTCCCCCTTCTGCGTGTTCTCGGCCGCATTCCTCAGGAGGTTGGCAATGACGATCCTGACCATCGCTTCCGGCGCATTGACCGAAAGGCTCACGCACTCGACCAGCACATAGCGCGCGGGCTTGAAGGCCAGCAGGTGCTCATGGTCCTGCATCAGCTCCTGCAAAATCAGGTCGACCCGGGTGGTCTCCACCCTTGCGTTGCCATCCGGCTCGCGCGACAGGTAAAGCAGGGCGCCCATGGTTTCGGTCAGGTTGTCGACCGTGCCGCGAATCCGGTCCAGCGGGCCTTTGGCCTGCGTGGGCAGCGCCTGTTTGGCCAGCACGTCCACCGCGCCGCTGATCACGGCGACCGGGGTGCGGAACTCATGGCTGGCCTGGTCCAGCAGGCTGCGTTCCCGCTCGATGAAGCGCTCCACCCTTTCAAGGTGGCGGTTGACCTGCACCGCGATGTCGTGCAGCTCCGCCTGCGGGTAATCAACCGACAGCCGCTGCGACGGCTGCTCCGGGTCCAGCGCTTCCATGTGCTGCGCCAGGGCCCTGGCCGGCTTGCGCAGGCTGCCGTGAAGCCACAGCAGCGTGGCGCCCACCAGCGCCAGGTTGACCAGCACAAAGATCAAGCCCCCGATGCCCACCTTGTTCTGCAGCTGCTCGATGTCGGTCATGTCAATGACGGTGACCACGCGGCCGTCCGCGACCGGCGTGACCAGGGCCGCGTAGTCGTGCTCGTCAAACCGGTCCAGATCCTGTTCGCTGTAGAACCCGGCGGGCAGCGTGGCCAGGTAGGGCGGCATGTCGGCGGGCAAGGCCGTGCCGCTCTTGAGGTGCCATCCCTTGTAGGCGCCCTGTGTCGGCAAAGGCACGGGTTGCTTGCCCGTGCTGCCGGCAATGTAATGCTGGGTGGTCGAGCGCAGTATCTGCTCCCACACCGGGTGCGTGATCATCACCTGGCCGAAGCCGACCGAGACAATGACACCCAGGGCCAGCAACACCCCGAAAGCGACGAACAGGGCGCTGATGCGCCAATGCAGGTCGAACATGCGCGGTTTATTCGCCATCCTGCACCCGCAAGCTGTAGCCCTGCCCGAGCACGGTGTGCAGGATTTTCGGGGCGCCTTCGCCATCGACCTCTTTGCGCAGCAGGTGCATGTGCGACCTCAGGATGTCCTTGTCCAGTGTGCGCTCGCCCCAGATCTGCGACTCCAGGTGTTCGCGGCTCACGACGTGCGGCGAGCGCCGCATCAAGACCTCCAGTATCTGCCGCTTGATCGGTGACAGCGACAGCTCGCGGTCTCCCCGGGTCACGACCAGCGACTGCAGGTTGAAGCGCAGGTCGCCGACTTCCAGCACCTGCCCCGGGGCCTGCGCCGCATGGCTGCGCGTTACCAGCACCCGCAGCCGCATTTCCAGTTCCGGCAGCGCGATGGGTTTGACGAGGTAGTCGTCGGCCCCGGCCTCAAAGCCCTGCAGCTTGTTGTCCAGCTGGTCTTTGGCCGTCAGCATGATCACCGGCGTCCTGGACTTGAGTTCGCACCGAAGCTGCGTGAGCATCGTCAGGCCGTCCATGCGCGGCATCATCCAGTCCAGCACGATCGCGTCGTAGTGATTCGCCTGCACCATGCCCAGGCCTGATTTGCCGTCGGGCGCCGCGTCGGGCTTGTGGCCGCAGGCTTCCAGGTAGTCGTAGATATTCGCCGCCATGGGCGCGTTGTCCTCGACGATCAGGATGCTCAAGGGGCCTTCAATCATGTCCATCTCGGTTCTTTCGCGTGGTGGCGCGGCGGGTGTCAGAATTTCCTCGAAACCCCGACAAAAACAGAAGTTACTCCATTAGCGTCCCTGTCCACCAAGGGGCTGTTGCGGATCTTGTTTGGCAGCGCGCTGTAAGACAGGCCGCCCGCCAGAATCCACTTGTCGGCAAAGGGCCGCATCACCTCAATACCGACACGCGGAATCACCGCGCTGCCCGGCTTGTAGTTCACCACACCGCGGGCGACTTCCGTGTCCAGTGTTCCGTAGTAATAGTTGGCCAGCTTGGCCGAGTAATGGCTGACCGCGATGTTGGGCGTGATCGTGGTCGATCCCCACTGCAGCGGGTAGCCGTATTTGGCCGAGGCCTCGTAACCCTTGCTCGCGCCCGACACATCGGCCTTCAGCGCCAGCTCCACCACGCCCATCTGGCCCTTGAAGGACCCGGCAATCCCCAGGTCCAGGCCGCCGTCGCGGTCTTCCAGGAGGTTGCGGTTGATGCCCCGGGCCGCGAGTTCGGCCAAACCGAAATCATCTTTCTTGATGCCGGCCAGCCGGGCGCCCAGCGTGGCATCAAATGTGAAACCGTCGCGGCTGAGCAAGTGGTAACCCCCGCTGATGCCGCGCCAGAAGAACTTCTCGCCCTGGTAGCTGATCAGCGGCACTGCGCGCAGCTTCGTGCTTTCGCCCGCGTAAATGTCGGTTCGGGCCGCCACGCCCACACCCAGGCCCCAGGGTGAAGCCCCGGGCTCGGGCTTCGGCTGCGCATAGGCGCCCGTAATGCCCGTAACGCCCGTGAGCGCCGACAGCAACACCACACCGGCGGGAACAACAACAGATTTGCGCTTCATAGGGAACTCCTCTTGGACGGTTTTTGGAAAAAGGCCGCCGGCGGATCGCCAGGCTGGACGCACTGTGCCGCGCCCCTGTCGCGGAGATGTCGCGGCCGGGATGCGGTGTGGAAGCACGCATCGCGACATCCCGGCGACAGCCAGCGCCGACCATCACCGCCTTTGCTTTCCTTTTCCCTTTTTGAAACCGGACCCATCAGGATGACAAAACGCCAAGCCCGCCCTTACGCCACACCTTCTCCGGCCGCCAGGCCCGCAGCCCTTGCCCGCGCCGAAACAAACCCGCACCCGCTCAAGCACGACCCTTCCGCCACGGCCGCGCTGCCGCTTTTTTCGATGTTTTTTTTGGGCGCATGGACTGGCAAGCCCGGCGCGTTGCGCGGGCGCAAGCGATGAGGAGGTGATGCCGGGAAAGGTGGTGCGCGGGCTGCGGGTCCGCCAACCTCAATGCGCAATCGCAATTTTAAGTGGCTGCAGCCCAATAAGGCTGTGCGCGAGCAGCTATTAATTCAGGAGCAAATCGCGGCCGCCCACGGTAATCAGCCGTGGCCTGCTTTGAGTTACTTCTCCGTGCCGGGAAAGTACGGCGCGCCCTGCATCGCCGTCAGCGGCAGATAGAAAGTTTTCACCGGCGCCAGCGGCGCATTCCGCACCACCACCTTGCCCAAGGCTGCGGCGGCTTTGTCCTGGGCTTCTTCTTCGCTGCCCTCTTCCGCCGGGCGTTTGGCGCCGGGCACCAGCGCCGGCCGTATGCAGGCTGCGCGTATGCCTTCAAGGATTTCGCCTGGCAGTTCGTCGCGTTTGCCGAAGCGGCTGCCGTCTACATGCAGCACCTCGCCCTTCAGCGTGGCAGACAGGTTCAGCGGCGGGTTGCCAAACGACTGGTCGTAGCCCACGGCCAGCGTGTTCGCGTCGCCGCGCCGGTACTGCACCACGCGCAGCCGTTTGGGCAGGCGGTTGGCGTCCACCTCCACGTCGCCTATATAAAAGTAGCGCACCTGTGCCGCCGGCAGGGGCGGCAGCTTGTAGCTGTCAGACCAGTTGTTCTGGTCTTCCTTGAACAGCGGGCGCAGCGTGGTGGGCAGCGTGTCATTGCTGGAAGTGGCAAATACGGCAGATGTTGCGTTCGAAAGCGAATAGCCGTGAAAGTCAAACGCCACGGTCTCTTTCTGCTCAGGTACCTGCTTGCCAAAGGCGGGGAAGATCGCGCCGTTCTGCCGAACCTCCTGCAGGCGCACGCCGTTGCCTTCGGCCTTCCAGCGCCCGCCGGCCAGCATGTCGAGCGAGCCGCCCATGAAGGTAAAGCAAAAAGTGTTGTCGTCCAGCAGCATCAGCTGCGCACGCGAATCGACCGAGCCTTGTGTGTAGCCACCCACATACGGCTTTTCAGCCGCAGTTACCGCATGCGCGCCGGCCATCGGCAGCAAGGTAAGGGCGAAGGCGGCAAGCGTGGTGCCAAGAGGCTGGGAGATGGAGCGCATGGGCAGTGAGTCCGGTGGGGGTTGAAGCCAATGAATGCATTACAGCGGGTGCCTGGCTGCGCCGGTATCAATAACAGCGCTGCGGTGCGCGGCAGTGGCCCGGGGCGAAGGAGGCAGCCCTGTTGGGCTTCTTCAAGCATAAAAAGTGCCTGTAGCCCAATAGGAGTCTGCGCGAACAGCTATTAATTTGGTAGCAAATTGCGCCCGCCGCAGCGACACATCCAGCCTACTTGTCTTCAGAAAAGTAAGGCGCGCCCTGCAGGGCCGTTAGCGGCAGGTAAAAGGTTTTCACCGGCACCAGCGGCGGCTGTTTCGCGGACGTCGCGCGTCCGGCCGCTATCTCTGCGGCTTCTTCTTCGCTGGGGCGTTTGGCCTCCGCCAGCGCTGGCCGTATGCAGGCCGAGCGTATTCTTTCCAGGGCTTTTTCCGGCAGCTCCTTGCGCGGGCCAAAGCGGCTGCCGTCTACATGCAGTACTTCACCATCTTTCAGCGTGGCAAACTGGTTCAGCGGCGGGTTGCCAAACGCCGGGTTGTAGCCCACGCGCAGCGTATTCGCATTGCCGGGCCGGTACTGCACCACGCGCAGCTGCTTGGGCTGGCCGTTGGCATCGACTTCCGCGTCGGCCATATAAAAGTAGCGCACCTGCGCCACCGGCATGGGCGGCAGCTTGTAGCTGGAAGACCAGCCGTTGTGGCCGTCCTTGAAGAGCCGGCGCAGGCTGGTCGGCAAGGCCTCGTCGGTGCCCGTGGCAAACGCGACCGACACCGCGCGAGACAGCGAATGGCCATGAAAGTCAAACTCCACGGTCTGTTTCTGCTCAAGCACCTGCTTGCCAAAGACGGGGAAGACGGAGCCGTTTTGCCGTACCTCTTGCAGGCGCACGCCGTTGCCTTCGGCCTTCCAGCGCCCGCCAGCCAGCATGTCGAGCGAGCCGCCCATGAAACTAAAACAAAACGTGTTGTCGTCCAGCAGCATCAGCTGCGCACGCGAATCGACCGAGCCCTGGGTGTAGCCACCGACATACGGCTGTTCAGCCGGGGTAACAGCCTGCGCGCCGGCCAGCGGCAGCAAGGTGAGTGCGAAGGTGGCGAGCGTGGTGCAAAGAGGCCGGGAGCTTGGGCGCATGGGTATCCAGGTGGTGGTGAAAGGGTGAGGAAGGCAGTGAATGTATTACAGCGGCCGCCCAGCGGCGCCGGGCTCAATGCAAGCAGATGTCAGCGCGCGGACTATGCCACTAAGGCACAAAGTGCGAAGCCACAAACGCCAGCCCCGCCAGCCCGCCCCACAGCAGCGCCGTCACCAGCCGGTTGCGTTCGTTTTCATGGTGCGTCATGAAGAGGTGGCCCAGCAGCCAGGTGATGCCCTTGAAGCCAAACAGCAGCCCGATGAGAACGGCCGTGCCGACGTAGACACCGTGCATCCACAGCGGAATCGACATAAAAAAGTACGCCACACCGCGCGACGGGTAAATCAGGTACATGCCCAGAAACAGTGACACCTCAAAAAGCGGCACCGCCACCAGCGCAGCTACCAGCCGCCACAGCAGGCCTTCACTCTCGTCAGGGGCCGGCCGGCGCTTGCGCAGGTAAGGGGGTCTATCCATGGGGTGGGACTATAGCGGTATGTCAGCGCGTGACGAAGTAACGACTACGAGTTATTCACCAGCAGGGGCCGCGGTCCGGCTTCGCCGGCCGCAAGGCGCGCGTCCCCTGCAAGGGGAGAGGAGGCTACACGAAGTGAGCCTCAACAGGGGTGCGCTAGCCTGCGCAATTGCGCATGCGCCGCATCTTCCAGATCCAGCGGCTGCTGCTGCTTGGCTTTTAAATAGCGGTTGGTAAACACATCCAGGTAAGCCTCCAGCGTTTGCGCCGCATGCGTTTCACCGGCCAGCTCCAGGCACAGGGCGGCCACTTCAGACGTGCAAAAGTGCGTGTCGCGCTGCGAACGGCGCAGCTTGTAGCGAGAGAGCTGCTCGCTCTGCAAACTCAGCACCGGCAAGTGGTTGAGGTAGGGGCTCTTGCGAAACATCTTGCGTGCCTCGGGCCATGTCGCGTCGAGCAGCACAAACAGTGGGCGTTTGGCATTCTGGCTATCTGATGAGCCGGCAGGCAACACATCCGCCACCACCCGCTCAGCCGCCACAAACTCGCCCGGAAACACCAGGTAGGGCTGCCACTGCGGATCCGCCAGCAGGGCCAGCAGCGCAGGGTCTACCTCGGTGCGCGCCCACTCAAACGCAAACGTGTCCGCCACCACATCGGCAATCAGCCAGCCTGTGTTGCTGGGTTTCAGCGCCTCGATGTCGGCCATGACCAGGCACACGCCCGCGCGCGTGGGCACGCTGGGGCGCAGGGCGCACATGCAGTGGCTGGGCATCAGGCGGCAACCGGCGCAGCGCACATTGCGCGGGCCGCCGCGGGCGAGGAAGGGTTTGGAGGCGCGCGCCAGACGCGCAGTGCGCAGCCGGGAAACTGCGTGAGCGGCTGGGGAGGTGGAAGTCATAGGCAGAGTATCGCCAAATCGCCCCAGGCCACTTCAACTCCAGCCTGCTTCAGCAGCATCAGGCCTTCTCAAGCTCCTGTTTCGCATGGGTTGCGCCCGGCCCGTTCGGTGCCAGCTCCAGGTAGTTGCGAAAAGCCTTCTTCGCCTTCTCGCCATCGCCCGCCCGCGCATGGGCGTCGCCCAGGTTCAGGTAGGCAACTGCACGCGACGGATCCATCTTTACAGTGTTCTCAAACCAGCGTGCCGCTTCCTTGAACTTGTCTTGCTTGAAATACACAAAACCCAGGTTGTTGGCGGCCAGTGCAAAGTCGGGGCGCAGCTTCAGCGCCTCGGTGAACTGGGCTTCGGCTTCGGCATACAGCTTTTCTTTATAGAGCTGCAGGCCGCGGTCATTGGCGCGCTGGGCCAGCTGCCGTGCCGAGCTGGGCACAGCCAGCGGCGTGGTGATTTTTTGTTCACCGCCCTGCAGGTCTTTCACCACCACGGTTGCCGTGGGTGGCGCCGTCACCGGCGCATCGCTGCCGGCAGTCGGCGGGGCAGCGGGCGGGCGCGTGGCGTCCAGCTTGCTGTTCAATGCAATCGCGTCGCCAGACAGCTGGCTCGTCTGCGCGCTCAAAAACTCGGCCTCTGCCGGCAGCGCAAATACAAAGTCGCCGCCTTCCGAGCCCGGCAGGCTGCCAAAGGCCGGCGTCTGCCGCGACACCGACGCCACGGCCGGCGCCACATACGCGGCCAGCTCGGTCGCGGTGATCAGGCCGTCGCCGTTCAGGTCGGCCTTGCCGCCCATCGCCTGCAGCAGCGTCCAGGTAAACACCGAATGCCCGTTCGGCCCGCCGTCGGCCACCAGCTGGTCGGCGCCCCCGGCCGTCAGCATCTGCCGGCCCAGGCGCTTGGCGTTGTCGCGCAAGAAGTTGCCAGAGCCCGCGCCGCGCGTCAGGCCCAGCCCGCTGTAGCAGGCGTCCATCACAAACAGCACATGCTTGGCCGTCAGGCTTTCGGCAATGTTCTGCAGCTCCGTCATCGGCACCGCGTCCGTCGCGATCTTGTTCGGGTCTGAATCTGCCGGAATGATGTAGCCCAAGTCGCGGCCCGAGCTCAGCTGCCGTGTGGCGCCGTGCCCGGCAAAGAACACAAACAGCCGGTCGTTTTTCTTCATGCCGCTGTGCGCCAGCTTGTCGTGAAAGGCGGCCAATATGCCGGTGCGTGTGGCCTCGCGGTTTTCCAGTGAAATCACGTGGTCGGCGACAAAGCCAAAGCGCTGGATCAATGTTTCGCGAATGGCACGCGCATCACGCACGGCGTACTGCAGCTTGGGCCAGCTGGCGTAGTCGTCAATGCCAATCACAATGGCCCACGAATCGCTGTAACCCGGGTTGGCCGCCTGCGGGGCGGGCGCCACGCCAGAGCCCTTGGCCACGGTAAAGCCGCTGCCGTCCCAGCTCGCAAACTGGTAGCCGTCGGCCACCAGGCGCTCCAGAATGGCCGGCAGCGCTTTCACCGTGCGCTCATGAATGTCATGAAACAGCACAATGCCGCGGCCTTCTTTTTCTACCGACTTCAGCACGCGTTCCACAATCGAGCTGGGCACCGGGTCGGCCCAGTCGAGCGAATCAATGTTCCACATGACAGAGCGCAGGTGTGCGGCAGACAGCACATCCAGCCCTTCGTCATTGCGCGCGCCATACGGAAAGCGAAAGAGCGGCGAGCGCCGTGCATCCACCGCTTTGAGCAATTCATCAGTGCCCAGCATTTCTGATTTGAGGCCCGCGCCATTGAGCTTTGAAAGCTGCGCATGCGTCATGCTGTGGTTGGCCAGCGTGTGGCCGGCTTCCAGCAGCTTGCGGCTGATGTCTGCGCGCGGCCCCAGCTTGGTTTTGCCATCAGCCGCCACCGTGCCCAGGTTGCTGCCCACCTGAAAGAAGATACCCGGCACGCTGTATTGCTTCAAGATGGCCGCAATTTCATTCGTGTAAACGCCGTGCGGGCCGTCGTCAAACGTCAGCACGATGGTCTTGGGCGGCAGGCTGTAGCCAAACACCTCGCCCTCTTCCTCGTCTTTGCTTTTGCGCGTGGTGGGCTTGGGTAGCGCGTAGGGCATCACCACGCCAAAGTCTTTCAAAATCTGCTCGCGCGTGTAGCGCTTCTTCAGGCTGGCAACATAGTCTTCCCAGCGCTCACGCTTCAGCTCAATCGCGCGCGGCTCAAAGCGGCCGAACACCAGGCGAATTTCTTTTTCGTAGTTGCGCTCAATTTCTACCAGCGCGTCCAGGTCTTCACCAATGCGCTTGTGCAGCTTGATGGCCGGCAGTGACGAATCAGCCGCCACACTCGTCTGCAGGCTGCGCAATAGCTCCCGAAAAGCCAGCCGGTCAGCGTCAAAAAGGTTTTTGTCGCTTTCCACATAGTCCAGGATTCCCGCAATCGCATCAAATCGCTGCGGGTTGCCGGAAGCCACCAGCGCCGCCAGCTGCGCCTCAATCTCAGCCACCCGCGCACGGTTGTCATGAAACAGCCCCTGCCCCACCTGGTTGGCCATGGCCCGCTCGCCCGCACCCAGCTTTTTCTCGTCGGCAAACAGCACGATGATTTTTCGATAGCTGGCCAGCAGGTCCTGCATGCCCGTCAGGATCTTGCTGGTGTCGAGTGGTGCTGCGGCCAAAGCCGTCGCAGGCGGTGGTGCGTCTTTCTTGCTATGGTCCGTGTCAAGGGTAATGACGATGGCGGTAGCCATTACCAGTAACAGGGTTCCTCCGGCTGCGGCGAGGGCGATCTTGGTTTTATTGTTCATGGGTTGTTTTTATTCGGCCCGGGGCTGGGCATTTTCTAAATCTACCATTTGGTGCGTTGTAGCTAGCCTGTGTTGCTGGTCTTGAGTGACTCAATGTCGATCATGACCAGGCACGCCGCATGTGTAGGCGCGGCCGGGCGCAAGGCTCACCCTAGTTGGAGATCAGTCGACAACTGGCGCAGCGCGCATTGCATGGACCGCCCACGGGCCAGAAAGGGTTTGGGCGCGCTAGGCGGCGGGAGACCGCGTGGTGGATGGGAGGATTAGAGACGCTTGAGGGGCTATTTCTGTGTGGCATTGCAATCGCCATTCATCATGTTGCATTCAGTACACCCTCGTTTACTTAGATGGATGACAACACTAATAGTTATTCCACCGGTGTGTGTCATTACTTCAAATGCGAGAGTATGCAAACGAATTTTTAATATAAATGTGTAGAAACTTCCCTTTGGAGTCCGAAGCCATCAATTGCTGATAAACAGCTTCCGGGACGTTGTAGTACTGGTATACACCACCCGTTTTAAATTCGATCTCCAAAGTCTCGGATGCCGTGTCGTAGCCAATCGAGACAATCGTGGATGAGCTCACCAATTCCTTTTCCATAACTTCAATCTCCTCTGGTTGTAGTTTTTCTCTGTTCGTATAAACGGCAGTCCACAAAGGATTTTGAGCACGCCATGCAGCTGCAAGCCTGCTGTAGTCTTCGTCGATATGCGCGCTTTTCCATCGGCGTGATACCGCAGGATCTTCGCTTTGAGGACGGTGTTCCTCATTTGGAAGTGCAATCCTGCACCTTAGAGGCAGTCTTGCTGCTTCGCCTGTAATGATTGCCTCTCCAGTTCTTAATACTGGGAGGCTCTCTACGATGCCAGCGAGATTGTCTGGTAGCGCTCCTTGAACTTTTGCTCGGTCAGCTGAATTCGAAAGTCTGAGCGCTATGAATGTTCCGCACTGAGACAAGATAGTTTCGTCAACCTCGGAGGGTCTTTGGCTCACGATCATTGCGCCGATTCCAAATTTTCGGCCTTCTTTGACAATTCGCTGCACGATGTCACGTGCAGGCCCTCCGCCCTCTTTTGAGAGGTATCTATGCGCTTCTTCCATAACGACAAGCATTGGGCGATGGATGCCGCCCTCGCTTTTTTCACGTCCCCAGAACAATCCTTCATAGATGATTTTTAGGATTGCTGCTATCAGTTGAGTCAGAACTGTGCTGGGAATACCAGACAAGTCCAAAATGGTTATTGGCTTGCCGTGACCGAGCCATGTGGCCATTAGGTCCGGCAAATCTTGCTTCGTATTTCCGTCTAGATCAGGCTCCCACGTGCCGGGATGAAGTAGAAAATCGTATCGCCTGTCAAGCAACCGCGAGCGCATCTGATCAAGTTGTCGCCGAATACTGAGAATGCCAATATTGTTCAAGAACGGCGCTGTTGATCCCAGCCCGTTTGGTTTGTACTTAGGTGGTTTCAGTGTTTCTGCGTCGCCGATCTCAATGAGCGCCGGCTTAGTTTTTGCGATGTCTTCCCACGTCTTTATTTCTGGGTCTAGTAACTCGGACCATAGTTTTTTAAGACTGTATGGAATGGGACTGTCTGCAGTCATCGAAGAAACATCTAATCCGGAAAAAGTCAACGTTTGAGCAAGTGAAGTTTTGTAATCAAGAACGCGATCGAGGATTTGGCTCATCGCTTTGTCTTCGACTTTACCCATCAGGAAAGTGAGTAAGTCCACCGGGTCCAAGGCCCAAAATGGAATATGTAGAGGTCGTTCTCCCTCGCTAGGGTTCACTCTAAAAACCGTCGCTGTAGATTTCAACGCGCGGCTATATTCGCCATGAATATCTAGGAGCAGAATGCTTGCGCTCGGAAATCCTAGATTCGTGTCGCTGCCGTCTCCAACAACTATTGAGCGCAGAAGGCTAGCAACTGTCGTGGATTTACCAGCGCCGGTAGAGCCAAGTACCGCGCTGTGGCGAGTAACCAGTTTGTCTAGATCAACGCGGACAGCTATCCCCTCCGCATTTGCCAGCCGTCCAATGGCTACTTGACCGGCGTCACCCGAGCCATATATGACCGCTAAATCTTGCTCGGTGACTAAATGGACTTCGTCATTAACGCTGGGATACTGACTAATCCCTCGCTCAAAAGAAGCACCAACTACTTCTCCAACAAGCTGGATAGTCATCCATCTTTCCCCACGGTCGTCAAAGCGCCGTTGAGCTTCAGGTGTGGCATTTGCTCCCACTTCCGAGACAATCCCGTATAGATCGTGATATCCCTGAGGAATTCTCACAAAGCTGCCCACTTGACCTATGCGATAGGTTTTTCCTCCGATGATGGCTATACCCGAGGCAACATTCGGCGATTGCCGAACGCTAATGGTTGCTCCGGTTACAGATCCAACTTGACCAAGCAGTGTGGGTGTTTCAGTCACGCAAGGCCTTCCGATGCATGTGGCGCCGTTGTTGTGGACGACATGGGAAACTGTTGATCCGCCTTGGAAGATGCAAAGAATTTGGAAAGACGGTCAAATCGTCCGAGTTGAAATTGAGCGCCGCCGCCAGTTTCATCGGTGCCCCAATACGTGGCTCGAATCGGCCCCCAGTCTCGCGTTGGCGGGTCTCCTGGAACCCAGGGCGCAACGATGCCATTGATCATCGCTTTATCTGGCGAATACAGACTCATGTTGGCACGCCGACTTGCAATATCTTTGGCATGAATTTCCTCATCCAATGGCTTGAACTGAAAAGCGAAAACACTGGTTGAAGGATTTGCTGCAAGACACTCATCAATGCGGGCTGAGATGTGCGCGTCTGCAAAGGAAAAGCCTGTGGCAATTAAAAGCGTATCGGGCGTCATCAGAAACCCCCTTAGACGATCAAATAACGCCGCATAAGGTGCTTTTTGTGTTTGGTCGTACTTCAAATGCTCGGGGAATACGAGATGAGTTGCAGATGCATCCCCGGTTCGAATTACTTCCCCTCGACTGTTGGCCGACCAACCTAGAGAGCCATGAAGTTTCCACAGTCGCGTCCAACGCGGCGGAAGGTCATTGCTTGCCACCGATGAAGGGTCGAAGAATGGCTTATTTGCACCTGTAAAACCGTCGAAGTAAGGAACTCGAGTTCTCTCAAGTGCTTGCTCAAATAAAAGGTCGTAATTGGTTGTGAAAATTTCGATCGGGTAGTCTCGGCTTGTTCCGCTAATCCATGTAACGAACTCCGTGTAAGCGGAAGTCCCTTCGAATAGCGGCTGGCTAACGACCTTGCCTATTATTTTGCAAATGGCTTCACTCAATAAGCGGTAGCCGTCGCCGTCTAGGCCGTGAATTTGTGTTTTCCCGATCACACTCGCTAGGCTACGGACACGGGACAAAATTGTTTCGATATTTGCTCCTGCTATTTCTTTCTGAATAGCGTTTAGCTGGACACCATATTCATTCTGAAGATCGGCGAGTACCAAGGTTGTTAGTCCTGCTACTGCAGGAATAAGTGGACCACTTGCTCCCGGTGCAAATATGCCGGCTGGAGCTCCGGCTCCGACCAGTAGCCCAATACGTTTTCGGCCTTGCGCAATGATCTGCCGAAGCCCCGACATGTACTGATCGGGATTGTGGACGGTGACGGTCATCGGGCACTTTCTAGTTTCAGTTTTGTTGACATAGTTTTCGTTCTCACTTGTTGGTTGATTGGCATCAACATCAGTCCTCGTAGGGAGAAGCGGCTGATTGCTGAGGCACTAACAATTTGTGACATTCATCATGAACCTGAAGCCAATGCGTCGCTAGGCTGTTTCCGCGGTCAAAGCGCTAGGACGTATCAATTTCATGTGTGAATATTCACCAAAACTCCGCTGCGGTACGAGTTCTCCGCTTTCCCCCTCCTCCCTTGTCCTACGCGGCTACCCACGCATCGGGCTTACCTTGATCTTTTAAGGAGAGACAAGATGAGCAAACAGCAGCAAGACTTCAAAACCTTGATGAAAGAGCGGCAGCACGTCGCAGCCGCGTATGTCAGTGGTGACGCGGCGCCGCTGGGGCGTGTTGTGGCGCAGGAGTCACCGGCCACCTTTATGAGCCCGGGCGGCGGGGTGGTGCGGGGCACGCAGGAAGTGTGGTCGCGCTACCAGCAGGATGCCGGTCGATTTGAGGCGGGCAGTACGACCCAGCTGGAGATTCTTGATATGGCGGCGGGCGACACCGTCGCTTTCTGGACGGGCATTCAAAAAGCGCAGGCCCGCATGAAGGGTGAGCCGGAGCCCGTGGCGAACAAGCTGCGTGTGACCGAGGTGTTCAGGCGCGAAGGTGATGCCTGGAAGCTGGTGCACAGGCATGCGGACCCACTGGTTGAAGTTGCCAAGCGCCCAGGTTAGTGCTGGAGTTTCTTTTTCTTCCTTTGAAACCTGAATGATCCTGGCCCGTGGTCGGGATGGCCATTGCTGTCTGCAGCAAATGGCACGGCATGCAACACTTGCGCTTTGCCGTTGAACTTTGGCTGCGATGAAACGGCAAGAGACCAACGTGCATCAACAGCCGTCAATCAAACAGACAAGCCAAGGAAATCCATGCCCACGCCCGAAACCGTTGAACGCTTTGTTGCCCGCGTTGAACAAAACGCGCACACCGAAGCGATTGAAGAGTTTTATACGCCCGACGCCACCATGCAAGAGAACCAGCAGCCGCCGCGCCGTGGGCGCGACAAGCTGGTGGAGGGTGAGGCGAAAGTGATGGCGCGGGTGAAGTCGGTCACGTCAACCTGCGTGCGGCCGGTGTTTATCAGCGGTGACAAGGTCGTCATTCGCTGGGTGTTCAATTTTGTGTGGGCCGACGGCAGCACCATGCGCATGGAAGAGCTGGCTTACCAGCGCTGGGAAGGCGAGCGCATTGCCGAGGAAACGTTTTTCTACGACCCGGCGCAGCGCACGCCGGTGCCGGCCAGGTAAGCAGGCCGGCCCGGCCGTGCGGGGGTGCGATCAAGCGGCCTTGATTTCGATGCGTC
The DNA here is from genome assembly GCF_056403055.1 of Polaromonas sp. P3_A5. Taxonomy (NCBI): domain Bacteria; kingdom Pseudomonadati; phylum Pseudomonadota; class Betaproteobacteria; order Burkholderiales; family Comamonadaceae; genus Polaromonas; species Polaromonas sp. P3_A5. Next base: position 66,093 of record NZ_JBFUGF010000005.1, on the reverse strand, counting down.
GGGGTTGTGCGTGCTGCGCCTTGGGTATGCGCAGCTTCAGCACGCCGTTCGCCAGCTCGGCGCTGACTTTCTCGGTGTCGAGCTCCTTGCTGAGCGTGAACACGCGGTGAAAGCGGCCCAGCCCCACTTCGGTGTGGGTTGACTGCAAACCTTCGGGCGCGGACAGGGCTGACTCGGCATCAATCGTCAGCGTGTCGGCTTCTACCTGCAGGTGCAGCTTGTCGCGCGGCACGCCGGGCAGGTCGGCATACAGGGTGATGCCGGTGCTGTCTTCAATGACATCGACGGGCGGCGTCAGTGCGCCGTTCGCGTAGCGCGATGTGTCTTTCTGCGCCACTTCGTTTGCTTGCCCGGTTTGCATGCTGCGGCCGGTGGTGCCTGCGTTGCCGTTGCTGCGTGCGGCGCCGTTGTTGTTGCTATTGCTGCTGCCGCCGGTTTGGTTGTTCGCGTAGTTCATGGTTTGCCTCCTTTCACTGGATGGTGATGCGGCGCGGCTGGGCCGATGCGCGCCGCTGGATGGTGATGTGGACCAGGCCGTCCTTGAAGCTGGCGTTCACGGCGTCGGGATCGGCGTCGTCGGGCAGGGTGAGCACGCGGCGGAAGCTGCCGGCAAAGCGCTCATTGATGTGCAGCGTCGATTGCGCGCCCCCTTCAGGCAGTTCAGTCTTGCGCTCGCCGGCAATGGTGAGCAGGCCGCGCTCCAGGCTGACGTCGAGTGACTTCGGGTCAATGCCCGGGGCAAAGGCATACACCTCTACGGTTTGCGGCGTGCCGCCAATGTTCAGGGCGGGAAAGCTGCTGCGGCCAAAGCCGCGAATGCTGGGAGACAGATCGAAGGCCTGCTGCACGTCGCGCTGCAGGCGATCGAGTTCGGCGAACATGTCGCGCGGAAATAACGATCGGTACATGGCGAAAACCTCCATACGGGTTGAACATCAGTGCGCCGGAAAGCCGCCAAAAAAAAGCGATTCCCGGCGCCCGGGAAGAGGATGTAGGAATTGCCAAAAAAATTTCAAGAGGGAATTTGCGCGCGTCAACTGCAGGCGCAGCGGGCCTGCAAAAGGGCGGCCCAGGCAGCGGCGCGGCGGTCAGGTTTAAAACTTTTTTCGCAAGGCACCCACGCGTGAGCCGCACAGCACAACGCCCCGGTGCACGTGAATGCACCGGGGCGTCTGGCTGGCGTTTTTACGGCCTGCTCAGCGCTTGGCGATCAGGCGGTAGCCCAGCAGCAGCACGATGGAGCCGAGCACGGCGGCGATGAAGCCGGCCGTTTCGCCCTGCTGGTACCAGCCCATGGCCGCGCCCAGGTAGGTGGCAAGGAAGGAGCCCGCAATACCGATGAGCACGGTAATGATGAAGCCGCCAGGGTCGCGGCCGGGCATCAGGAACTTGGCGACAAAGCCGATGATGAAGCCGATGATGATGGTCCAGATAATCGACATAGCGTCTTTCTAAAAAAATGAGGAAACCCGGGGCGCGGGCAACAGCCCGCGATGAGTAGCTTACTTGGCCGGCACCACAGCCTTGGCCATTTCCAGATGGGCTTCCACCTTGGGCAGCATCTTGCCGGCCAGCGCCTTCAGGTCGGCGTCTTTGGCGTCCTTCTGGATCTTGTTCAGCAGCTTGATGGTGGCTTCATGGTCGCCCACGCCGGCGCGCTTGGCGTATTCCGTATCAAACAGGTTGCCCGACAAGGCCTTGAGTGCGGTGGCTTTGGTTTTGGCCATCACGCCGGGGCCGTCGGGCAAGGTCGCGCCTTTGGCGCGGGCCAGTGCCTGCACTTCGGCCAGCGCGCTGTTGTGGTCTTCAATCATTTGCTGCGCAAATTTTTTGATCTCGGCGTTCTGTGATTTTTCCAGCGCCATCTTGCCGCTTTCGATCTCGGCAATGTTGGCCTGTGCCAGGTCGTCCAGCATGCCCTTGTCGGCACGGGCCAGCTTGCCGGCGTCGGCCGCTGTTGACGTGCCTGCGGTGGTGCTGGTCTGGGCCGTGGCGGGCAGGGCAGCCAGTGCCAGGGCAGAAGCGGCCACGCAGGCCAGCGCCACGCTGCTGAGTTTGAATCTGGATTGGTGCAATCGGTTCAACATGAGGGCCTCCTTTGAAGGGGTGGTTGTTGATTGGTTGATTCGGTATGGAGGAACAGACGCCGCGAAGATAGGAATTAGCAAGCCAGCAAGCCAGCAAGCCGCGGCAGATAGCGTTGTACTTTCGCTGCTGTAGCGGCCATGCGTTGCAGGAGGCCGGGCAGGCTCTGTGTAGGAATTTGCTTGCGCGTGGTGTCCGGTTGCTGCGCACGGGCGCCGGCCTTTTGTTCAACAAATGCTGCGTGGTGCGATACGATGGCCATCTGGACAATTTGTCTGAAATTTGAATCGCCTGACTCGCCGGAGGCCGCGCACCATGAAAAAACCTAGCAACACGCCCAGCAACAAGCATTTGCTCGCCGAGCTGAAAAACATTGCCGAAGGCCTGGGCAAAACGTTTGCGCCGTTTTGCGAAGTGGTGGTGCATGACCTGACGCACCCGAAGAACGCGATCCTGGCGATTGAGAACAACCTGAGCGGCCGACGCCTGGGCCAGCCCGCCACCGAGCTGGGCCTGGCGCGCATCCAGGACCCGGACTACCCCGCGGTGATTGCCAACTACGCCAACCAGTTTGCCGACGGCCGCAAGGTCAAGAGCACGTCGGTGGGCATTCGCAACGAAGAAGGTGAATACGTGGCGGCGATCTGCCTGAACGTGGACCTGACGCTGTTCAACGGCTTCCAGGCGGCGATGTCGCAGTTCACCGCGATTGAAAGCAGCGCCGTCACCGAAACGCTGGACGCCGCCAATGCCGACCGCATTCAGCAGTGCATTGACGAATTTGCCGCAGCCCGCGCCACGACATCACGCTCGCTCAAGCCCGCAGACCGCAAGCAGCTGGTGCAAGACCTCAAGAAGGCGGGCTACCTGGAGATTCGCCGCGGCGCCGAGATTGCCGCCGCGCACATGGGCGTTTCGCGCGCCACGGTGTACAGCGACGCGAAGTAAGTAAAAAGTAAAGCAGGGAAGGTGGGCGGGGTGTCTGGGAAATCAGACATTGTGTCCGGCTGAAAGGGGCTCGTACCCTTGGTTTTTGGGGAAGAAACCAGGTGCTGCTATATAGTCATCAACGACTATATGGCCACGAGATGCACCTGCGCCTGGAAAACAGCCGCAAGTGAGCCGAAAAAATTGTTACCGAGGAGTGAGGGAACCATGACAGACAACACCACGCCACCCGAGGGCGGATCCGGCTTTTTTGGAAAACTCCGGGACGTCTTGTTTGAGCCTGAACCCACGCCCGGCGCGCCTGCCTCTGCGGACAAATCGGCCATCACGGCACCAGCTCCCTTGCCATCGGCCGCTGCCAATGTGGCGGCTGCCAAAGCCAAAAACCCGATGGTGGACCGCATGATGGAAGTCGTGATGGAAAAAACCACGGCCTATACGGCGCTGGTAGAGGCCGTCACGCCGCTGGAGGCCTTCATTCCTGACGAGGCGTCGCGCTACAAGGCCGCATTCGGCATTGTGGGCAAGACGAGGACGGTGGACCAGATCGTCCAGTCCATCGACATGCAGCATCTTCCCGCGCTTGAAGCGGAATCCCAGCGCTTTCACGGCCAGGCGAAAAACCAGCAGGACCTGCAGATCAATGCGCGAATCCGGGAGATAGATTCCCTGCGTGCTTCGGTCGCCAAGGTGGACGAAGAGCGCGCACGCCTGCAGGAAAGGCTGGGGCAGATCCAGCAGGAAGTGGAGACCGCCCACAAAAAAATCGCCGGGTTCGAAAGAGAAATTGCGGCCAAGCGCGCGGAGATCGTTGAAGTCAACATCCGGTTTGAAAGCGCTCTGGCCGTGGTCAAGGCCCAGCTGGTGGAAGCCAGGGCAAAAGTCGTGCGCTACCTCGGCGCCTGAAGCGCTGAACATTCCCGATCCGTATACGCAGAATCAAAGGACAGAACTGTGAACCTCATTCCACAGAATTTCAAACCCAAATCGTTCTGGGAGCGCCCGGAAGGCGTGACCGGCCAGATCGTTGGCGTCAGCCTGATCGCCGGCGCCGGTTTCCTGCTTTACAAGGCTCTGCCCTACATCATCACGCTGCTGCAAAACACCATCTATGCCGCATTGCTGGGCGTTGTGGTGGTGGTGCTCGGCTTCATCATTACCGACAAGCGTTTTTGGCGCCTCGGCAAGTACATGTACATGAGCCTGATGCGCAAGATCACGCAAGTGTTCGTGGAAATCGATCCCATCGGCATCATGAAAAATTATGTGGAAGAGCTGCAGGACAAGCTCGCCAACATGAACACCCGCATCGCCAAGCTTTCCGGGATGATTCGCCAGTGCAAGGAAGAGATCGCCAACAACAACAAGTCGCGCGACGGATCCCTGCGGCTGATGAGCGAGGCGAAAAAGCAGAACAAGACGATGGACGCGGCGCTGGCTTCGCGTGAAGTGGGGCGCATGAACGACGCCAACCTGACCTACCAGGACCTGCTGGCCAAACTGGAACTGCTGTACCGCGTGCTCGCCAAGTACCAGGAGGTGTCGAACTTCCTCATCAAGGACATGCAAAGCGAGATCAAGGTCAAGGAGCGCAAGAAGGAAATGATGGACAACGCCCATTCGGCCATCAAGTCTGCGCAGGCCATCATCAACGGCGACCCCGACACGCGCGCCATGTTCGACATGGCCAACGAATACCTGGCGGCCGACTATGCAATGAAGATCGGCGAGATCGAGGATTTCGCCCGCATGTCCGATAGCTTCATGCGCTCCGTTGATCTGCAAAATGGTGTGTACGAAGGCGATGCGATGCAGATGCTGGCCGAGTGGGAAAAAAATGCCGAGTCGCTGGTGCTGGGCGATTCAAAGCGCCTCCTGATCGAGAACAACCCGTCGCCCGGCCTGCCGGTGAATATCGTCAACAGCCCGCAGGGCGTACCCGTGGAAGCGCGCGCCGACGGGGTGGACTGGTTCCAGAAAAACGCAGCAGACAAAAAATAAGCTTCAACAAGACTTCCGAAACCAGAAAACGCAAAGCGGACTAAAGCCATGGCCCTCAAACCTATTCCCCGATTGATCCTGATTGTTGCCGTCGTCGGCGGCGCCGTGTATGGCGGCATGAAATACCTCGATTCGCGCGCCCCTGCCAACATGAGCGGCAACCCCGGCGCAGGGGCCAATCCGGCCCCGCCCGCCGACGCGCCCGTGCCCAAGGCGGCGGCTGTCGCTCCGGCCGCGGGCGGCGGGGCAACCTTCCAGAGCATCGTGGACAAGGGCACTGTGCGCGTCAGCGTGCAGTCGCCGGCCAAGCCCTTTTATTACGTTGAAAACGGCAAGCCGCAGGGGTTTAACTACGAATTCCTGAAGGTGCTTTTCGCCCAAAGCGAGTTCACGCCCAAGGGCGGGCAAATCAACATCGACACCGACCATATCGTGGACACCTACCCCGATGTGCCGGCTGCGCTGCTCAAGAACGACAACCGGGGCAATTCAACGGTGGACATTGCCATCGACGGCCTCACCTTTACGGATGAAGACCTGCCCGGCGTGGTGTATTCCATTCCGTATGTCGAAGACTTCGGCTACGCCCTCATTACACCGAAGGTGTCCTCTATCCGGAGCGTTGAAGACCTCAACGGCCTGACCGTCGGCATCCTCAAGGGCGACCCCGACGTCAAGGCGTATGTGTCGCGCCAGTTCCCGAAGGCGCGTCTGATCGAGCTGAGCGACGAATCTGTCAATGGCGAGCGCAACTGGATCAACAACTTCATCAAAAAGGGCCAGGTAGATGCGGTGATTTACGACTACCCCTTCGGAGTGGCCGAAATCCGCGGGACGGACCTGCAGTTCGCGGTGTCCAAGCTCCCGGGTTCCAACATCAAGTACAAGATAGGTGTGCGCAAGGCAGACAGCCAGCTGCTTGAAAACATCAACATCGCCATTCGCAAGGCCAAAGTGCTGCCCGAGTACGGCGAACTGGTGAAGAAATACTTCACGAGCACCAATCTGGCCAAGGTCAAGAACGCCGACAAGACCGAAACGGTCTATGTGGTGAAAGCGGGCGACACACTCTCGAAAATCGCCGCCGCCACGTTGGGAAGCAACATGCGCTTTGGCGAGATTGAGTCGCGCAACAACCTGCCCAACCCGAACCTGATTCACGTCGGCCAGAAGCTGGTGATTCCCAAGGGCTGAAGCACACGTTGAATCCCAATGCTGCAACCGGTATGGCTTGTGGCTGAATCGCGGCGCATGGCGCCGCTTTTTTTTGGCCATACGCTTTTCGCTGCGTCTATCCGCTGTGGCAGCGGGGGCGACCAAGCCTTTGAGGCGGTCCGGGGCCAACGCGAGGTTGAGGCAAAACCCTTACAAGAAAAACCTTACAAATCCGACAATCCAAAACGCCCATACAGACGGCATTGCGCTGATGATGTTGTACGAATAACCCGAGGAGGACGACATGAAATTCACCCTGATCAAAACAACCACGGCCCTGGCGGCAGTGGCCGCGCTGGGCGGCTGCGCAAGCGGTGTGGGCGTGCAGCCCAACATCAAACCGGTCTGGCTGGGCGGCATCACCACGGGCGTGTATGACGGCGGCAACGACGACTTGCTGACTGCCGGCCTGGGCAAGAACGGCCTGGCCGCAACGGCGCCGCTGCCCGTCGACCCTTTGAACCCAAGCGCGGCCGAACTGCGCCGGATTGCGATTTACAACAACTACCGCGCCATCCTCGACATTTCCCCCGGCGGCGGCTACGGCACGCTGTACGGCCCCAATGTGGATGCCAAGGGCAACATCACGGCCAGTGAAGGCAAGATCGCCGGCACGGAATACATCGCCTATTCAGACGACGGCAGCGGCCGGCAGAACGTCACGATGATGGTGCAGGTGCCGGCCAGCTTCAACCCGGCAAGCCCATGCATCGTCACCGGCACCTCGAGCGGTTCGCGCGGTATCTACGGCGCCATTGGGTCGTCGGGCGAATGGGGCCTGAAAAACGGCTGCGCTGTAGCCTATACCGACAAGGGCACCGGTAGCGGCATGCACGACTTGCAGAACAACACGGTGCACCTGCAAAACGGCCTGCGCGCCGATGCAGTGGCGGCAGGCATGGCCTCCAACTTCACCGCCAACCTGACGCAGGCTGAACGCACAGCCTTCAACGCGGCCACGCCCAACCGCTTTGCCGTCAAGCATGCGCATTCGCAGCAGAACTCTGAAAAAGACTGGGGCCGCTACACGCTGCAGGCGGTGGAGTTTGCCTACTTCGTATTGAACGAGCGCTATGGCAAGCCTTCGCCGAACGGCGGCGGCCGCCTGAAGACGCTGAACCCGTCGAACACCATCGTGATCGCGTCCAGCGTGTCCAACGGCGCCGGTGCGGCACTTGCCGCGGCCGAGCAGGACACGCAGGGACTCATCAGCGGCGTGGCCGTGGGCGAGCCGCAGGTGCAGCTGGTGCCCGATGCGCGGCTGAGCGTGCGGCGCGGCAGCAGCACGCTGGCCGGCACCGGCAAGCCGCTGTATGACTACACCACGCTGGCCAACCTGCTGCAGCCTTGTGCCGCGCTGGCCTCTCCAGGCACCAACGTCTTCAACACCATCAACCCGGTCATTGCCGCGAGCCGCTGCAGTGCGCTCAAGGCCAACGGCATGGTCGCCGGCAACACCACGGCCGAGCAGGCGGGCAGCGCCATGGCCACGCTGGTGCAGGCGGGCTGGCAACCCGAGGGCAATGACCTGCAGGCATCGCACTATTCGTTTGCCACCCTGCCGGTGGCGCTGACGTATGCCAATGCTTACGGACGTGCCGGCGTGCAGGACAACCTCTGCGGCTACAGCTTTGCCGCCACGGCCCCTGCCGCTTCGCCCACACCCAACCTGCCGGTGCCTGCGCCGGCGGGCCCGCTGGCCACGTCATTCGGCACCGGCAACGGCATACCGCCCACGGTGGGCATCAACATCCTTAACAACGCCAGCCTGGGCGGCCCGATGCTGGATGCGGCTTCCATCTCTGCCGGCAACGTGCAGGACTACAACAGCGCCGGGGCCCTGTGCCTGCGCAACCTGGCCACGGGAAACACCCCCGACGCCCTGCGCGTGCGCGAAGGCATCCAGCAGGTGCTGCGCACCGCCAACCTGCAGGGCAAGCCCGCGCTGATCGTGCATGGCCGCTCTGACACGCTGGTGCCGGTGGCGTTCACCTCGCGCCCCTACTTTGGCCTGAACAAGATGGTGGAGGGTTCGCGCAGCAAGCTCTCGTACATCGAAGTCACCAACGCCCAGCACTTTGACGCCTTCCTGGGGTTTCCGGGTTACGGCCAGCGGCTGGTGCCGCTGCACCGCTATTTCATCCAGGCCATGGACATGATGTATGCCCACCTCAAAACCGGCGCACCGCTGCCGGGCAGCCAGGTGGTGCGCACTGTGCCGCGCGGCCTGAGTGGCACCACGCCCAACCCGATCACGCCCGCCAATGTGCCGCCCATCAAGCTGCAGGCGGATGCGCCGGACCGGATCACGTTCTCCAGCAATGTGGTGACGGTGGCTGATTGAGTGATGAAGGCGTACAGGCAAACAGGGACCGACATGCGTTTGGGTGCTTGGCCTACGCTGCGTTCCCGACAGCCCGGTATCTTGGTAACTGGCTGACGTGACACGACGAACGTTGGCCCGGGATACCCCTCGCGATGGCCTCGCAAGGGTCTCGCCAGGGTTTCCTGGACCTTCCCGTCGAATTCATCAGGAGTCATCATGAACAAGGATCAAGTCAAAGGCGCAGCCAAAGACGCAGTTGGCAAGGCACAGGAAGCTGCCGGCAAGCTCGTGGGCAGCAAGGACCAGCAAGCCAAGGGCTTGGTCAAACAGGTGGAAGGCTCTGTGCAGAAAAATTATGGTGATGCCAAGGAAGTCGTCAAGGACGTGACCAAGGGCAACAACCGCTTCTGAGGCTTTTGAGCCAGCATGCCCGGCTTGCCGGGCAGCATGAACAGCGGCGCATTGGCGCCGCTTTTTTATGGGTGTTTGTTTTTCAGCTTTGGTGTGGCGGGGCGGGCTGACCCGGCCAGTCACCTAGCCGGGATGCCCGTCCGCACGCGCACGCGTCAGGGCCGGCCAGTAGCTCACGGCATACAGCGCGAAGCCGGCGGACCACAGTGCGGCCGAAACCAGCACGGCGTGCAGCGTCTCGGCCGGCGCGATAAGCGGCACGAACACGCGCACCGCTGCTGAGGCGAGGACGAGCACATAGCAGGTGACTTCGGTGCGGCCCGCCTGGAGCGGCCGGCCGGTATGGCCGAGCGCGGTGCGGGTCATCATGCCGATGATGAGCCCGCCGATGGCGCCCACCGTCAATGCGTGGGTTGCCGCCGAAGGTGTGACCCAACCAGCCGCAGCCAGGCCGCGCAGCACCAGGTGCACCGGAATCCAGAAGTAGGCGGCATGCAGCACCCAGACCAGCGGTGTATGCGTGGTCTTCCATGGTTGCCACAGTGCCCAGCGCGCAAGGTGTGCGGCGGCGCAAACACCGGCGAATGCCGCCAGCGACGCGCCCTGCAGCTGCAGCGCATCGGCCAGCAGCAACGCCAGCACCGAGCCGAGCGCCGCTTTCTCGAGCCAGGGGAGGCGGGTGGCGTTGGCGCCCGGCACACCGTTGTTGGTAAACATGGGAATCACGCGGCCACCCATCACGGCCATGATGAAGAGCATGACGTCAAGCGCGGCCTGAATGCCGACCCAGCCGGGCAGCTGCATGAGCCCGAGCTGTGCAAGATGCACCGCCAGCACGGCCACCGCCATCATCAGCAGCAAGCCGATGAAAAAGTAGTTGCGGCGATTGCGCGCGGCGATGAAGGGAATTGCCAGCGCGACGGCCGCGGCCAGCGGAAACGCGACGTTGACCGCCGCCGCTGCCCAGCCGAAGGGCGTGAGCACAAGCACCCGCCCGGCAACCCAGAGCGTTGCCAGCGCGGCCAGGGGCAGGCCGGTGGGCGTGGGGCGGTTGGACCAGTTGCGCCCGGCCGTGAACAGGAAGCCCACCACCACGGCCAGCGTGAAGCCGAACAGCATTTCGTGCGCATGCCACATCGGCCCCTGCAGGTAGGGCTGGCCCAGCCAGCCGGCGAACTGCAGCGCCCACAGGCCAATCGACAGCGCAGCGAACACGCTTGCCAGCAGGTAGAAAGGCCGAAAGCCGGTTTGCCAGAGCGCGATGCCTTGCCTTTGCGCCGATGGAACAGGAGCGCTTTTGGGTGGGTTTTTAAACTGGATGGGCTGTGTCATGCGGGAATATCCGTGGGTAGCGTGGTGGGCGGCGCGCTGTTGCTGACGCGCTCCGCGACAACAGGGACTGCGCTCATGAGGCGCGCCCGGCTGGCGAAGCCGATGCCGTCTGGCTGGTGAAGAAGCTGGCGAGCGACTGACGGTTGCGAACGAGGTCTGCCAGCGTGTAGCGATCGAGCACGCCGTAAAACGCGTCGACCGCCTCGCCAAGCACGCCGCGCAGGCGGCAGATGCGGGTGATGGCGCAATGGCCGCCCGCCGCTTCAAAGCATTCGGCGGGCACGTCCGTTCCTTCGGTTGCGCGCACTACCTCGCCCACAACGATCAGCTCCGGCGATTTCGCCAGTGCCAGCCCGCCGCCCTTGCCGCGCACGTTGGCCAGCCAGCCGTTCTTGCCGAGGAAGTGCACAACCTTGGTCAGGTGGTGTTCGGACACGTCAAACGCGTTTGCAATCCCGGCGATGGTGGCGCGCCGCTCTGGCTGCGCCGCCAGGTAGATCAACACACGCAGGCTGTAGTCGGTGAAAGCCGTGAGTTTCATGGTGGCTTGCCGGGTCAGGGCTCCGCCGTTGCGGGCGCCGCGGTCATGCCGGCCGGCTGTACGGCCGGGCGGCGCAGCAGGCGCGCGGCATACCAGGCCAGGAAGCACGCACCGATGGCGAACAGGATGTCGCCGGGTACGCGCATCCAGACCAGGGTTTCCATCACGCCCGAGTGGATGATCTCGGGCGAGCGGGCGTACCACAGGCCCTTGGTGACGCTGGCCCAGGCCTGGTAGATGCCGGCAGGCAGCAGCGACAGGAAGACCATCATCGCCAGGCCGATGTTCAGGCTCCAGAAGGCGGGCTTGAGCAGGTTGTCGGCATGCAGGTGGCGCGCATACAGGCCGCGCAGGCAAAACAGCATGAGGCCGATGCCCAGCATGCCGTAGACACCGAACAGCGCGGCATGGCCGTGGGCCGCCGTCATGTTCAGCCCCTGCACGTAGTACAGCGAAGCCGGCGGATTGATGGCAAAGCCCAGCAGGCCGGCGCCCACGGTGTTCCAGAAACCGACGGCCACAAAACACATCACGGGCCATTGGTAGGTGGCGAGCCATGGCATGGCTTTGGAGCGCCGGTAAGTCTGCAGGGCTTCCAGGCCGATCAGAGTCAGCGGCACCACTTCGAGCGCCGAGAACACCGCGCCGACAGCGATAACCGAGATCGGTGTGCCGGTGAAATACAGGTGGTGCAGGGTGCCCAGGATGCCGCCGAACAGGAAGATGATGGTCTCGGCGATGATGGCGCGGTTGGCGCTTTCGGCGCGCACCAGGCCCAGCTTGGTGAAGATCAGCGCGACGACGGCGGTGGCGAACACTTCAAAGAAGCCTTCGACCCACAGGTGGACCAGCCACCAGCGCCAGTACTCGATCATCGAATAGTGGGTGTGCTGGCCCCAGGTGAGTGACGAGGCATAGAAGCCGCCTATGCACATGGCCGACAGGAACACCATGGCGATCATGCCGCGCGTTTCCGAAGGTTTGACCAGCGCCGGCCACAGCGCGCGGCCCAGCAGGAACACCCAGAACAGCAGGCCCACGAACAGCAGCAGTTGCCAGACACGGCCCATGCTGGTGAACTCCAGGCCCTGGTTGCCGATCCAGAAGCTGAAGTCGACACCGCGATGCTGCAGCGTGCCCAGCCAGCCGGTAGCCGTGGAGCCGACCACGATGGCGATCAACGCCCAGAACAGCACGTCAACACCGAGCTTTTGCAGCTTGGGTTCACGGCCCGACAGCAGCGGCGCGATGTAAAGGCCCGTGGCCAGCCAGGCGGTGGCGATCCAGAAGATGCCCACTTGCGTGTGCACCGTGCGGCTGATCACATAGGGCAGCACCTGCGCAAGCGGCAGGCCGAAGAAGGATGACCCCTCAACTGCGTAATGCGCGGTGATCACGCCCATGCCGATCTGCAGCAGCATCAGGCCGATCACGGCAAAGAAGTACTTGCGCGTGGCCTTCATCGAAGGTGTGGCAACGGCGCCCAGCAAAGGGTCGGCCTTGGGTGGCTGCGCTTCGGGCCCGTGCCGCTGGCTTCCGTGCAGCCACAGCATGGCGGCGATGCAGGCCAGCAGCAGGACGATGCTGACCATCGACCAGATGGCGGCCGAGTTGGTCATGGTGTTGCCCACCAGCGGTTCATGCGGCCAGTTGCTGGTGTACGAAAGGTTTTCTTCTCCCGGGCGGTCGGTGACGGCGGCCCAGGACGTCCAGAAGAAGAATGCCGCGAGCGCCTGGCGGTCGGCCGCGTCGGGCAGCGCGCCTTCGCTCATGGCGTATTGCTCGCGCAAGGCATCCAGGCTGGCGTCGTGGCCGAACAGGCCTTCGTAGTGGCGCGCCACCTCGCGGATGGCTTGCGCCCGCGCGGGTGTGACGGTGACGGCGCCGCTGGCCGCGTCGTAGGTGTTGCGGCGCATTTCTTCCTTGAGCGCCGCTGCGACTGCGCCGCGGTCTGAGGCCGTGAGCGCGGCGGGCGCCTTGTGGAGCTCCTGCGTGCGCAGGGCCTGCAGGGCCAGCGCTTCCCGATGCAGCCAGTCGGCAGACCAGTCCGGCGCCACATAAGCGCCGTGGCCCCAGACACTGCCTTGCTGCTGGCCGCCGCTGGCCAGCCAGGCGCGCTGCCCTCTTTGCACCTGCTCGCCCGTGAAAAGCACGTCGCCTGTGGTGCTGACGACGGCGTTGGGGATGGGCGGCGCGGTCAGGTAGATCTGCCAGCCGAGGTAGCCGAGCGCCCCGAAGGACAGGACGAATACGAAGCCGAGCCAGCGCCACAGCATGTTGTTGCTTTTCATCGGGTTTCCTTGGAAGTCGTGAGTGGGGATGTGTGGAAATCAGCCGCCGCCACAGGCGCCGCAGCATTGCTTGCTGCCCTGCGCAGGCGCAAGCCGGGTGACGGCAACGCGCCAGGTGTCGGGCCCTTGCTCCAGGTAGTCCCAGGAGAATCGGCCGGGCAGATCCACCATGAACCGGGCATGCAGGGGCTTCGGGTTGTGGTCGTTGATCAACTCCATGGCCTGGCCGGTGCCGAGTTGGCCGAATGTCGAGAAGACCAGCGGATGGCGCTCGCTGGGCGCGAGCTCGCGGAGATCGACCCTGGTGTGGGAAGCGGTGTGTGTCATGGGGACTCTTTCAAAGGAATCGCGAATGGTCTTCATAAGATGCATTCGAGATACACCTATGGTTAGCCATCGGTCCCTGGGCGCTGTTGATCCAGATCAAACGGAGCCGCGGTAGGCAGCACTTTTCTGGTTTTGGCGCGGAAGCCGGCGTGGAGTGCGGGCGCGGCGATGCCGCGTGCCCAGGCGGCCGCTTATAAGCACCGCATGAAGGCGTTCACATCAGGGCTTGCCGGCAGCGAGAGTCGCGGCATGGCGCCGCTTTTCGCTTTTGTGTGTGGGCTTGTTTTAGCGGGCGCCTGAGCAGAACGCCTGCCGCTTGAACGTGGGGATTACTGGGGCAGCAGCGGGGCCGTGCCGCCCAGGCTGGCTGCATGGGCCTGGCAATAGAGCACCAGCTTTTCCACGTCTTCCGACTTGTTGAACACCTCGTCGGCGCCGAGCTCGCGGCAGTAGTGCAGGATGTTTTCCTGGTTGTGGCTGGTCAGCACCACGACCTTCTGGCGGGAGCTGCGGTGCTGGCAGTCTTTCAGCACGCCAAAGCCGGAGCCTTCGGCGAGAAAGAGGTCGACGATTGCAAGGTCCCAGTCATCATGGTGGGAACCCAGCCACTGGCGGGCGCTGGACTCGGAATCGGCGTGGCCAACGAAACGCAGGGGTGCGATTTCTTCCATGGCCTCAACCAGTGTTTTGCGTATGTCCGGCTTGTCTTCGACAAGAAACGCGTTGATGACCATGGGTACCTCTGAAGTTAATCCATGAAGTTAGCGATCATCCTGCGCCGGGGCTGTGGTCGTGCATCACCGGGGGATGTAGGCTCAATCCCACTGTAATTCAGCGGGTCCCCCGGAGCGGTAACGGTACGTAACGCTAACGGCTTAATCGCCGAACGGTCACGCAGCGCAGATTAATGGTGATGGCCGTGTTCGCCGTGCACATGGCGGTGGGCAATTTCTTCCTCCGAAGCGGCGCGCACGTCGGTCACTTTCAGGGTGAAACGCAGGGCCTTGCCGGCCAGCGGGTGGTTGCCGTCCAGCAGGACGGTGTCGCCCTTGATCTTGGTGACGTTGAAGACATGCTCGCGGCCGTCGTCGCCCCGGCCTTCGAGCTGGCCGCCCACTTTGACCCCGGGCGGAAACTGTGTGCGGGGGATGGTGCGCACCAGGCTTTCGTCGCGCAGGCCGAAGGCGTCCGCCGGCTCCAGCGCCAGCACGGTCTGGAAGCCCTTTTCCTGGCCGTCCAGCGCTTCTTCGATCTTGGGCAGGGTGTTGCCGTAGCCGCCGTGCAGGTAAACCATGGGGGCGCTGCTTTGCTCGACCAGCTTGCCCTGGGCGTCTGCCACCTTGTAGCTAAGGGTAACGGCGGTGTTTTTTCCGATTTTCATGGTGTTTTTCCAGATCTCTGGTGCGTGAAAAACGCTGATTCTCGCCGACTCGGGCCAAAATTGTCCGGACGGCCGGAACAGGGAGGCTGTTGTCGCGGGGCCGGCCGGCTGATGTTGAAAGCGGGCGTGGAGGCCCCAGATGCGGTTTTCTCCGTCCTTTCCGCCAGCTTTTGCCTGTTTTTTTGATCACGACGCTCAGCCATGAACCCCATCGACACCGAAACCATTGAACTGCTTCCAGCCACCGCTGTACCGCGGCAGCTGTTTGTGCTGCTGCACGACGCGGGCGGCACGGCCGCCGACATGCTGGAGCTGGGCAACCTGCTGGGCGGCGCGTTTCCCGAGGCGGCGGTGCTGATCCCGGAAGGCCTTTCGGGCCCGCATGCCGATGCGGCAGGCGCTACCGCGGCGGGCAAAGACGACGCCGCTGCGCTGGCGGCGCGCGTGGAGGTTCTGGCGGCCTTTGTGCGTGCGCAGCAGCAGCGCTTTGAGATCCTGCAGTCGGACACCGCGCTGGCCGGCTTTGGCGCCGGTGCGAGCCTGGCGCTGGCCCTGAGTGATGCGCACGACGGCCTGGCCGGCCGCCTGCTGGCTTTCGGCGGCGGCTACCAGATCTGGCCGGCGAAAGCACCCGCGCTGACCACCCTGCACCTGCTGCACGGGCAAAACGACGATGTGGTGCCGCTGGCACGCACGCGTGGCGACTTCGACCACCTGATGGAACTGGGCGCCGACGCCACCCTGGACGTGGCCGCCAGGCTGGGCCACGAACTGCACCCCGCGCTGATGGACCAGGCCGTGACGCGCCTGCAGACCTGTGTGCCGCTGCGGCACTGGAAAGCAGTTTAGCGAATCACCCCTGTCCAAGCTCACAGCGTGTAGCTTGTTCCCCCCTCGAGGGGGCGGCGCCTGCGGCCCGGCAAAGCCGGTTCCGCGGCCCCTGCTGGCTTGGTAGTGGGTGCGACGGCTCAGGCGGAATTTGTCAAGAAAATAGTGTTGAGAGCCAAGCGGAACGAGCGCAAGCAGCTCCTAAATCAATAGCAACTGGGTGCGCACCGGATACGGAACCTTCGACAGGCTCGGGATGATCGGATATGAAGCGTGTAACCGCGGCGAGCTCTTAAGCCAGCATGAGCCGCGGAACCGGCTTTGCCGGGCCGCAGGCGGGCGGCCCCCTCGGGGGGCAGGGAGCTACACGAAGTGAGCGACCGTGGGGGTCTTATCTAGCAAGCCCGTAAGGGCTTGCCCGCCAACTGCGGCTTGAGCAACTCCAGTTTGGCCATGAGCGGCGCATCGACGGCCGGGAGTCTGAGCAGCTGGCCGCGTATTTCAGGCTGCTCCTGCACCACCTTGGCGGTGCGTACGCCGCGCGTGGCGACCTTGGCCAGTTCACGCTCGGCATCGGCCTGGGAGCTGAAGTGGCCGAGCGAGAGGCCCGGTCCCAGCGAGGAGTTGACGAGGGGCTCAAACGACACGCCCATGCCGCGCAGCTCGCTGCGCTTTTTGGCCAGCGCGTCCTCGTTGGTGTATTTGCCCATGTAGACGATCCAGCGGCCCGGCTCCGAGCTGTTCTCGAGTGACCAGCTGCCGATGGGCAGGCCGGCCTCCAGTCCGAAGCGCAGGGCGATGGTTTGCTCGGGGGTGAAAAGGCCGGCTTGCAGGCATTCAGGGGCGGGCGGCGGCGCTGCAGCGGTGGTGCTTTCCAGCTGGCCGGCATCGGTGGCGCTCAGAAGGCGCATCGCCTTGGGCCGGATCTGCTGCGCCAGGCGCTGGGGTTCGGCCTGCACGACGGGTGCAAAACCGTAGTCGGCCAACAGGCCTTGCGTCCAGGCGAAGTAGCCTGCGTTGGCCAGGACCAGCGCCAGCACCAGCAGCCTCAGCATGGGCGCGCATCCTTGGGAGGTTGCGCCGCCACAGGCCGTACGCTGACTTCGGAGCTGGTGATTTGTTTCATGCCAGCCGCAGTATGCACCAGCAGCGCGCCGTTTTCGCCCACGCCGTGGGCTGTGCCTTCCAGGCCGTTCTGGCCGTCGGACAGCTGCACGGCCCGGCCTGCCAGAACGTCGCGTGCCGCAAAACGCGCCTGGAAAGGCGCAAAGCCAAAGCGCTCAAATGCCTGCATCGCCTGCACCAGCGGCGGCACGATGCGCAGCAAGGTGGCGGGTGCGTCCAGCGCCGGCAGCAGCGTCTGCAAGCCGCCCGGCGGAATGCCGGGCATGGCGGGTGCGGCAGCCGCAACGGGGATTTCCACCGCGCGGATGTTGATGCCGATGCCGACCACCACGTAACGGATGCCTTCCCAGCTGGCGGTTTCCACCAGGATGCCGGCAAGCTTGCGGTCGCCTTCGGGGGTGGACAGCCAGAGGTCGTTGGGCCATTTCAGGCCGATGCGGGGTTTGGCGGCTTGGCCGGAGGCGCTGCCGGCGAGCGGCTCGAGACTTTCGGCCACGCTGATGCCGGCCACCAGGGAGAGGCCGGACCAGTCGACGGGCGCCAGCGGCAGGCCCAGCGAAAACGTGAGGCTGTCGCCGCGGCGGCTTTGCCACTGGCGGCCCAGCCGGCCGCGCCCGGCGGTTTGCTGTTCGGCCACCAGCAGCAGGGGCTCGGGCCGGGGGGCGATGCCGGGGCTGCCGCCGTTACCGGAGGGGCTGCCGCGAAAACGCCGCATCAGCTCGGTGTTGCTCGAATCAATCTCGGGCAGGACTTCCACCGTGAACCCCGGCAAGGACGGCGCCAGGGCCTCCCAGAGAGCTTCGGCGGGCCAGCGGATGGGGGATGTAAGGGGAGTGCTCATGAGAAGGTTGCAGCCGATTGCGCCGGCGGCATGGCCTGTGAAGCGGGTTGAGCGCCTGCTCAGTCCTTCTTTTTCTTTTTGGGTTTCTTGCCGGCCTTTTTATCGGCTGCCTTTTTGTCAGCCTTGGCTTCAGCCTTTTTGTCGGCTTTTTTGTCGGACTTCTTTTTGTCCTTGTTCTTGTTCTTTTTCTTGCCTTCGTCGTCCTTGGGCGCCAGCAGGGTGCCTCGGCAGTTTTTGGCGCCGCACCAGCAGGGGTATTCGGCCAGCAGCTTCTTGGTGTAAGGCGCGTCGATGATCAGGCCGTAGTCATAGAACAGCTCTTCGCCGGCCTTGATGTTGCGCAGCGCCTTGATGAAGACGCGGCCGCCTTCTTCGTCGGCTTCGCAGTTGGGCTTGCAGCTGTGGTTGATCCAGCGTGAGGAATTGCCGCCGTGCTTGGCGTCGATCACATGCTCTTCGTCGATGTGGAAGTAGAACGTGTGGTTGGGGTCCTTCGGGTCGTGTGGGTGACGGCGCAGCGCCTCTTTCCAGTTGATGATTTCGCCGACGTATTCGATCAGCGTTTCACCTTCGGCCAGGTCCTGCACGGCGAACACACCCTTGCCGTGGACGCCGGAACGCCGCGTCTGGATGCGGCGTCCGTCGGCAGCCGGAGCCGCGGGTTTGGAAGGAGATGCGGGGACCGCGGAAGCCTGGGTTTTTGACACGACGTATTTTTTTGGTATGGTTAATTCATGCATGTGCGCGTGCGTGCGCATGCGTGCGCACCCGCGCGCGTACATGCGCGAGAGCCGCTATTGTAGTGATGCGCCCAAGGAGTCCCCGTGTTCAACCGCAGAAACCTGATGCAGACCGCCGCTGCCCTTGCCTTGCCGACCGCGGCGGGGCTGGGCCTGCCGGCGTGGGCCAAAGGCGGGGAAAGCCCCTTGCCGAAGGCCGGCAGCACCCTGCCTTTGCCGGCCGTCACGCTGCTGGACGGCAGCGCCTGGAAGCCTGCCGAGGTGGCCGGGAAGACGCTTGTGGTGTACTGGTGGGCCAGCTGGTGCCCTTTTTGTGCGGTGCAGTCGCCCCATATAGAAGCTTTGTGGCGGGCCCAGAAGGCCAGCGGGCTGGAGGTGCTGGCCCTGTCGATTGACAAGCAGCCGGCGGCCGCAGCTGCCTATATGAAGACCAAGGGCTACAGCTTTCCCGCCGGGATGCTGACCCCCGAGGTTGCCAAATTCCTGCCCAAGCCGGTGGGCCTGCCCGTGGTGGTGGTGCTCAAGGTGGCGGCGAACGGACGTGAAGGCAAAGTCGTATTTGCCGAAAGCGGGGAAATGTTCCCCGAAGATGTAGAAGGTTTGAAGAAGTACTTATGAAAACTCTGGTGATTGCAGAAAAACCCTCGGTCGCACAAGACATTGTGCGGGCGATCATGCCTACGGCTGGCAAGTTCGAAAAGCACGACGAGTACTTTGAAAGCGACGAGTGGCTGGTCACCTCGGCCGTGGGCCACCTGGTCGAGATCCAGGCGCCGGAAGAGTTTGACGTCAAGCGCGGCAAGTGGAGCTTTGCCAACCTGCCCGTCATTCCGCCCTACTTTGACCTGAAGCCCATGGACAAGACGAAGACGCGGCTCAACGCGATCGTCAAGCTGACCAAACGCAAGGATGTGAACGCCCTCGTCAATGCCTGTGACGCGGGCCGCGAAGGTGAGCTGATCTTCCGGCTGATCCAGCAATACGCCAACAGCAAGCACCCGGTGAAGCGGCTGTGGCTGCAGTCCATGACACCGGCAGCCATCCGCGACGGCTTTGAGAGCCTGCGCACTGAAAAGCAGATGCAGGGCCTGGCCGATGCGGCGCGCTCACGCTCGGAAGCCGACTGGATGGTCGGCATCAACGGCACGCGCGCCATGACGGCCTTCAACTCGCGTGACGGCGGTTTCTTTTTGACCACCGTGGGCCGCGTGCAGACGCCGACGCTGTCGGTGGTGGTGGAGCGCGAGGAAAAAATCCGCAAGTTCGTGAGCCGTGACTACTGGGAAATCCACGCGACTTTTCTGGCCGAGGCCGGCGAATACCCCGCCAAGTGGTTTGACCCGAAGTGGAAAAAAGCCGCGGCCAATGCCGACAACACGGAGCCCGACGCCGAACTGAAAGCTGACCGGGTCTGGTCCGAGCGCGAAGCCATGGCGATTGCAGAAGCCGTGCGCGGCAAGTCCGCCACGGTGACGGAAGAAAGCAAGCCCACCACGCAGGCCGCCGGCCTGCTGTTTGATTTGACCTCCTTGCAGCGCGAGGCCAACGGCAAGTTCGGCTTTTCAGCCAAGACGACGCTGTCGATTGCGCAAAGCCTTTATGAACGCCACAAGGCCCTGACCTATCCGCGTACCGATTCACGCGCGCTGCCGGAAGACTATTTGCCGGTGGTCAAAAAGACCTTTGAAATGCTGGAAAGCAGCGGCATGAAGCACTTGGCGCCGCATGCGGCCACGGCCATCAAGGGCAATTACATCAAGCCCAGCAAGCGCATTTTCGACAATGCCAAGGTGAGCGACCACTTCGCCATTATCCCAACACTGCAGGCGCCCAGTGGCCTGAGCGAAGCCGAGCAAAAGCTGTATGACCTGGTGGTGCGCCGCTTCATGGCGGTGTTTTTCCCGAGCGCCGAATACCTGGTCACCACGCGTATTTCCCAGTCGGTCGGCCACAGCTTCAAGACCGAGGGCAAGGTACTGGTCAAGCCGGGCTGGCTGGCGATTTACGGCAAGGAAGCCGCCGATGAAGTGGCCGACGCCAAGGACGGCGACAAGGGCCAGAGCCTGGTGCCGGTCAAGCCGGGTGAAATGGTGCGCGCCGAAGTGGTCGAAGCCAAGGGCCTGAAGACCCGCCCGCCCGCCCGCTATTCAGAAGCCACCCTGCTGGGCGCGATGGAAGGCGCCGGCAAGACGATTGACGACGACGAGTTGCGCGAAGCCATGCAGGAAAAAGGCCTGGGCACGCCGGCGACGCGCGCCGCCACGATTGAAGGGCTGATTGCCGAAAAATACATGCTGCGCGAAGGCCGCGAGCTGATCCCCACGGCCAAGGCCTTCCAGCTCATGACGCTGCTGCGCGGACTGGACGTGCAGGAGCTTTCAAAGGCCGAGCTCACCGGCGAGTGGGAGTTCAAGCTGGCGCAGATGGAGCACGGCAAGTTGAGCCGCGAAACCTTCATGGCCGAGATCGCCACCATGACCGAGCGCATGGTGGCCAAGGCCAAGGGCTACGACAAGGACACGATTCCCGGCGACTACGCCACGCTCTCGGCGCCCTGCCCCAACTGCGGCGGTGTCATGAAGGAAAACTACCGGCGCTACACCTGCACCGGCAAGAACGGCGACGACGGCTGTGGTTTCAGCTTCGGCAAAACGCCGGCGGGCCGCACCTTTGAAGTGGCAGAGGTTGAACAGTTCCTGCGCGACAAGAAGATCGGCCCGCTGGACGGCTTCCGTTCCAAGGCCGGATGGCCTTTCACCGCCGAGATGGTGATCAAGTTCGACGAGGAAACCAAGAACTACAAGCTGGAGTTTGATTTCGGCGACGACAAGAATGCCGAGACCGGCGAGATCGTCGACTTTGGCGACCAGCAGTCGCTGGGCCCCTGCCCGCGCTGCGCCGCGCGGGTGTTCGAACTCGGTAAAAACTACGTTTGCGAAAAGTCGGTGCCCACGCTGGCCCAGCCCACGCCCAGCTGCACCTTCAAGACCGGCCAGGTGATCCTGCAGCAGCCGATTGAGCGCGAGCAGATGCACAAGCTGCTGGAAACCGGCAAGACCGATCTGCTCGACAAGTTCGTTTCGATGCGCACGCGCCGCCCCTTCAAGGCCATGCTGGCCTGGGACAAGGAGGCCGACAAGGTGAACTTCGAGTTTGCCCCGTCCAAGTTTCCGCCGCGCAAACCGGCGGCCGCCAAGACCGGGACGGTGAAGACGCCTTTCGGAAAAACCGTCGCCGCGAAAACGGCAAAAGCACCGGCGGCCAAAAAAGTCGCCGCCAAGAAAACGCCCGCCGCCAAAACCGCCAAGCCCAAGACGCCCCGCGTCGCCAAGCCGGGTGCAGGCCTCAAGCCCAGCGACGCACTGGCTGCGGTGATTGGCGCCGAACCGGTGGCACGCACCCAGGTCATCAAAAAGCTCTGGGACTACATCAAGGCCGAAGGCCTGCAGGACGCGGCCAACAAGCGCGCCATCAACGCCGACGCGAAGCTGCTGCCCGTGTTCGGCAAGCCGCAGGTGACGATGTTTGAGCTGGCCGGGATTGTCGGCAAGCACCTGAGCGCGGAATAAGCAGGCAGGTGCGGGCGTAACCGCTATTGTTTTAATAGCTGCCAGCGCTCGTCCTGATTGCCTTGCAGGCCATTTTTATACTCAAATGAGGCGGATGCAGCCCTCTCCGGGGCTGTTTCAGCTGCGCAGGTCGGGTTGCTCAGTGCAACTGCAGCGCGGGCCAGCCGCGCTCAGTCCCAATCGCTGCCAGCGTCGCATCGGCATTCACAGTCACCGGGTGTTTCACGGCTTCCAGCAGCGGCAGGTCGTTGATGGAATCGCTGTAGGCGGTGGTTTTGCAATCCTTGAAGCGCAGGCCGCGTGCGGTGAGCCAGGCATGCAGGCGCTCGACCTTGCCTTCGCGCATGTTCAGCACGCCGGTGGTGCTGCCGGTGAAACGGCTGCCCTGCATCTCGGGCTCGGTGGCAATCAGGTGCTCGATGTCGAAGTAGATGGCCGTGAGCTCGGTGATGAAGCGGTTGGTGGCCGTCGTCATGACCACCAGGTCGCCGGCTTCCAGGTGCTTGTCGACCAGCGCGATCGCGGCTGGCGTGATGCGCGGCACGACCCATTTGGCCAAAAACTCCTGCCGCATGGGCTCCCACTCCTGGGCGGTGCGACCTGCCAGGGTGCCCACATAAAAATCGGCAAACTCCTTCAGGCCCACGGTGCCCGCCTTGTAGCGCGCTGCCATGTCGGCGTTGCGTGCGGTGAATTCCGTCCTGCCCAGGTAACCCTTCTCGATCAGGAAATCGCACCACAGCACATCGCTGTCACCGTTGAGCACGGTGTGGTCCAGGTCGAAGAGGGTGAGCTTCATGCTCAGGATTGACGGAGATGCCAAGCCTTTGGCCGGGTGAATGTCTGGATGCCGTAGGTGGACAAGGTCAGGCCGACACCGGAATCACCGTAGCCGCTCCAGGGGAGGCGCGGGCTGACGCGGTCGCAGCAGTTCCAGTAAACACTGCCGGCGTTGACCTGGGACAGCAGCGTCCTGGCGCGCTTTTCGTCGGGCGTGAAGACGCCGGCGGTCAGGCCGTAGCGTGTGTCGTTCATGAGTTTGACGGCCTCTGCGTCGCCCGATACCTTCTGGATGCCGATAACCGGCCCAAAGCTTTCCTCGCGCATCAGCTCCATGCTGTGGTTGACGTTGCTGAACACCGTGGGTTCATACCAGGTGCCAGGTCCAGCGCCGCGCTTGCCACCTGCCAGCAGGGTCGCCCCTTTGGCTTTGGCATCGGCGACCTGGGCATCCAGAACCTCCAGCTGCGGCGCGCGGGTGATGGCGCCGATGTAGGTGTCTTCGCTCATCGGGTCGCCGGTCTTGAAAGTCTTCACGGTGTCCACAAAGGCGGTAACGAACGCGTCGTAAATTTTTTCATGCACGTAGATGCGCTCAACCGAGCAGCAGCTCTGGCCGGTGTTGTACATCGCGCCATCGGCCAGTGATTCGGCGGCGTTCTTCACGTTGGCGTCTTCGGTCACGTAAGTAGGGTCCTTGCCGCCCAGCTCCAGCTGCAGCTTGACCATGCGCGGGCCGATGGCTTTTGCGATCTTTGCACCGGTGGCGTAGGAGCCGGTGAAAAAGAGGCCGTCCACCGGCTGCTCCATCAACGCCGCACCGACTGCGCCGCCACCGATCAGCAGCACAAACACGTCTTGCGGAACACCGGCCGCATGCAGCAGGCGCGCGATGGCCTGGCCCGTCATGGCCGCATATTCGGAAGGCTTGTAAAGCACGGCATTGCCTGTCAGGAGCGCGGGAATGAACACATTGCCGCCGACAAACCAGGGGTAGTTCCAGGCCGAAATATTGGCGACCACGCCCAGCGGTGTGTGCTCGATCTGCTCGGTCATGCCGCCATCGGAAAACACGGTCTGCGTGGCCGTGGAGGCATCAAGCTCTGCCAGGAAAAAATCAATACGGCCAAGCAGGCCGTTGAGTTCATTGCGTGACATCTTGATCGGCTTGCCGGTTTCTCGCGTCATGACGGCCGCCAGGGTGTCGAGCTCTGCAACGATGCCGGCACGAAAGCGCGTGATGCAGGCCTTGCGCTCGGCCACAGGCACGGTGGCCCACGTAGCCTGCGCGGTGCGCGCCTGCTTTGCCTTGGCAGCAACGGAAGCCGCGTCGTCCGCAGGCAGTTCGGTGATCATCTCACCTGTGGCGGGGTTATGAATGGCGAGTTTGGTCATGTTTATTGGCTTTGCTTTTGGCCGTCGCTACGGCGGTGAGGAAATCATCGAGTACGGCGGCGTCGTCAATCGTGTCGGAGCCGGGTTTATGGAATTCGGGATGCCACTGGGTGGCGGCGATGTAGCTCTTGGTTTTGTCTTTGCGGCGTATCGCCTCCACGATGCCGTCGTCCACGCTGAAAGCCTCGGCTTCAAACTCGGGCGACAAGTCCTTGATGCCCTGGTGGTGGATGCTGTTGACGCGCACGCGCTCCACGCCGGGGTACATGGCGGAAAGCCTGGAGCCCTGCACGATGTTCACGCTGTGAAAGTTCTGGTCGTAAGTGACGGCGTCGCGGTGAACGAAGGAGTCAGGCACCTGCGTATTGATGTCCTGGTAGAGCGTGCCGCCGAATGCAACATTAAGCAATTGCAGGCCGCGGCAAACGCCAAACACCGGTTTGCCGGCTCTTTCAAACGCGGCTACCAGTGCCTTGTCGTATTCGTCACGCACACGGTCGCCCGACCATTTTTCTTCCAGCGGCTCCTCGCCGTAACTGCCCGGCCAGACATCGGCGCCGCCGTGCAGCACCAGGCCGTCCAGCCACTGCGCGTAATGTTCATAGGTCACGTCGCCGCGCTGCGTGCTGCCCGTCGGGCAAGGCACCATGACGACCATGGCGCCGGAAGACATCACCCAGTGGGCAATCGACTGTTCGACATACTGCAGCGTCTTGCCGGTGAAGAAAGAGCGGGTTGGGTCGGCATGCGAGAAACACGCTGACAACCCAATCTTGAGACGACTAGCGGCGATCATGCGAGTACCCTTCTCAAAAGTGATCGTTCTGTTCTGCCCAAGCCGGGGCCGCGGAACCGGCTTTGCCGGGCCGCAGGCGCAGCGGCCCCCGAGGGGCTGGAGTCCGCGGCTCCGAGCCTGCCTGCGCAGGCTTGGACGGGCGACAGAGGCGAAGCGTCCCGCGAGCCGCGGCCTGCAAGGCCTCGCGCATTACACGAAGTCGAAGACGCAGTGAAAAGCGTGGGGGCCACATTCATAAGGCGGCCTCGAACAATCGCTGGAAGTCCTCAGCCTTGCAGGGCCGTGGATTCGTCTGGTGGCAGATGTCGGCGGTGGCGATCTCGACCAGGCGCGGCAGGTGTTCACGCTTGACACCGTGGGCCGACAGCGGGCCGGTGATGCCGACGCTCTCCTTGAGCTGCTTGAGCCAGGCTACAAAAGCTTTGCCACCGCCGGCCACGCCACATACGTGGGCCAGCTCGTCAAATTTGGCGGGCGCCGATTCGTAGTTCCATGCCAGCACCGTGTCGATCATCAGCGCATTGGCCAGGCCGTGGTGCAAGTCGCAGACAGCGCCCAGCGCGTGGGCACATGAATGCACGGCGCCCAGGTCTTTCTGGAAGGCGATGGCGCCCATCATGGAGGCCATCATCATGTCGCTGCGAGCCTGCAGGTTGGAAGGTTCCTTCACGGCCTTGAGCAGCGCATGCGCCGCGATGCGCGTGCCTTCGAGTGCAATGCCGTCGCACAGCGGGTGATAGGCCGGCGAGAGGTAACTTTCGATGTTATGGGTGAGGGCGTCCATGCCGGTGGCGGCCGTGACGGCGGGCGGCAGGCCCAACGTGAGTTCGGGATCGGCAAACACCACTTTCGCCAGAATTTTTGGGCTGAACACCACGCGCTTCAGGTGCGTGTCGTTTTCGCTGACCACACTGGAACGGCCGACTTCGGAGCCGGTGCCCGAGGTGGTGGGCAGGGCCACGAAGTAAGGCAACTCATTGACGATGGGCCGTACCTGCGGATGGTCCCAGACATATTCAAGGATGTCGCCTTCATGGGTGGCGGCGATACCGACCACCTTGGCGACGTCAAGTGCTGCGCCGCCGCCAAATCCAATCACGCAGTCGGCCTTGTGCGCCTTGTAGGCTGCGGCACCGTCCATGACCTGGCTGCAGGTCGGGTTGCCAAACACGCCCGAGAACACCGCCACGTCCAGGCCGGCCATGTGGGTCCTGAATTCGGCCAGAACGGGCAAGGCGCCCAGCGCTTTGTCGGTCACGATGAGCGGGCGTTTACAGCCCGCTTCTTTCAGGGTGTCGGCGACGAGCTTGCGCGCGCCTGCGCCGAACTTGATGGTGGTGGGGAAGGAAAAACCGGTGATGCTCATAGTGGTGCGACCTGGAAGTACATGTGTTGTTTGCCGTAAGAGACATTGTTGACCCGAATCGCGTCGGGCTCTATGCCGAAGGATTTAAACCCGCATTTCTCGTAGAGTGCCGTCGCCTCGCGGTTGCCGGCGGTGACCGTCAGCACCACGAGCTCCACGCCGCCGGCGCGTGCCTCCTCCAGCACCTTGCCGACCAGCGCCCGGCCTATGCCATGCCCCTGGTATTCGGGCGCGACGTACATCGCAACCAGCGTGGCCTTGTGACGGTTCTTCAGCCGCGTCTCCCGGTTCAGCCCTGCCACGCCGGCCATCGCGCCGTCCAAAAAGGCGGCCCACATGACGGTGTCGCCGGCGGGTGAAAGGCGCTTTTCGGTGTCGGCCAGCACGCGCAGGTTTTCTTCCTCAAAGCTGGAGGTGAACGCGTCCGCGTGCTCGCGCAGGCCGCGCAGGCGGAATTCGCGGTAAGCGGCGGCGTCGGGCACGGTCAGCCTGCGGATCAGGAGGTCAGATGATTTCAAAATAGCGTTTCATTTCCCAGTCGGTGACGGCGTCCAGCCATTGGCGCCATTCCCACTCGCGCGTTGCCGCGAAGTGATCCACGAAAGTATCGCCCAGCCAGTCGCGCGCGATGTCCGATTTCTGGAAAATACGTGTGGTTTCGATCAGGGTGCGCGGTGCGCGGGCAATGTGTTCGGCTCCCTGGTTGGTGCCGGTGATCGGCGCGCCCAGCTTGAGGCCTTTTTCGACGCCGTCCAGTCCCGCAGCGATGACGGCAGCCATCGCCAGGTAAGGGTTCACGTCGGCGCCAGGGCAACGGGTTTCCAGCCGGGTGGCTTTGGCGCTGCCCGCGATCACGCGGAAACTTGCAGTGCGGTTGTCCATGCCCCAGGTCGGCTTCACAGGCGCCCAGAAGCCGTCGACCAGGCGCTTGTAGCTGTTGATGGTGGGCCAGATCATGGGGCCGAACTCCATCATGCAGGCGACCTGGCCGGCGACGTAGCTCTCGAACAGCTTGCTCATCTTGCGCGGGTGCTTTGCGTCGAAGAACAGATTGGTCTTGCCGTCCGACAAACTCTGGTGGATGTGGCCGCTGCAGCCCGGCAGCTGCTGGTGGGGCTTGGCCATGAAGCTGGGCATGATGCCAAAACGCGAGCCGATCTCTTTGGCGCCGGTCTTGAACAGGATGGCGCGGTCGGCCTGCTCCAGTGCCTCGCTGAAGCCAATGGCTACTTCATACACGCCCGGCCCGGTTTCGGTGTGCAGGCCTTCGATCGGGATGCCGAAGGCCAGCATCTCGTCCATGATGGCGTTGAAGAAATCCTGGTTCTCGTTCATGCGCAGCAGCGAATAGCCGAACATGCCGGGCGTGAGTTTTTCGGCCCCCACGCCGTTTTTCGCGGCCCAGCTGTGCGGCGTTTCCAGGAAGTTGAACCATTCGAACTCCATGCCCGTCATGGGCATGAAGCCCATTTTTTCGGCGCGCTTGAGCACGCGCTTGAGCGTCTGGCGTGGGCAGACGGCGTGTGGCGTGCCGTCGGCATTCACGAATTCACCCAGCACAAAGGGCACGTTGTTGTCCCAGGGAACATGGCGTGTGGTGGCCAGGTCCAGCCGTGCCAGCGCATCCGGAAAGCCGTGCTGCCACCCTGTCACCGAGGTATTGTCGTAGCAGTTGTCCATCATGTCCCAGCCCAGCACCACGTCGCAAAACCCAAAGCCCCCGGCGGGGTAGGGTTCGGCCGCACCGAAGAATTTGTCTTTGTGCAGGTACTTGCCGCGCAGCACGCCGTCGATGTCGCTGACGGCAACCTTCATCTTGTTGGCGCCCGACTTGCGCAGCATCTCCAGGGCTGGATGGGGTGCGGAGGATTTGGTGGCTTTTTTGGGCATGGTCGTGGGCACCTTGTGGTTTTAGGGGTGGGCGCTTGCCCGGCCTTTTTCGGCCAGGCCAATCGCAAATTCTTCTTCCGGCGAGAGGATGAGCCGGTGCCGGCCCATTACTGCGAAGTAGCTGATGCCGATGGCAAACCACAGCGCCACCCACAGCACGCCCACGCGGTAGATCGGGTCGCTGAGCTGGAAGTAAATCGTGACCAGCGCGATGACCAAAGTCAGCACCGCACCCGCAACGCCCAGCGGGCTGCGGTAGGGGCGCTCCATATTCGGCAGCTTGCTGCGCAGCCGAATGAACGACAGCGCCTGCATCACATAGGAGAACATGGCGCCGAACACCGCCATGTTGAGCAAGGTGCCGCCGATGACGGCCGAGCCTTTGTCAACGCCCAGCGAAAACCACAGCACAAACATGACCACCAGCGCCACCACCGAGCCGACGATCATGGCGATGTGCGGAGTCTTGCGGCTGCCGTGCGTGACGGACAGTGCCGAAGGAAAGTACCCGGCGCGGCTTAGCGAATAGATCTGCCGGCCCTTGGCAAAGATGATGGTGTGAAAACTCGCCACCAGGCCCAGCACGGCCACCAGCGCCAGTATCTTGGCGATGCCGTTGCCGTAAATTGCCTTGAAGCCGTCGAGCAGCGGCTCACCCGAGGTGCTCAGCGCGTGCGAGCCTATGCCTGCGACCGAGGGGTTGAGCCAGAGGATCATGAAGGCCGAGAGGATGAGCGTGAAGATGCCGGCAATGATGCCGCGTGGCATGTCACGGCGCGGGTCCACCGACTCTTCAGCCGCCAGCGGTAGCTGCTCGATTGCCAGGAACAGCCACACCGCAAATGGCAGCGACGCCAGCACGCCGGCGAAGCCCAGCGGCAGGAAGGGGCCGCGGCCCTCGGGCAGCACGGCGCCGCCGGCGCCGACATTCATGGCCCAGCGTGCGAAGTCGATCTTGGGAAAGGCGCTGATCCAGAACGCCACCAGGCAGGCAAGCGCCAGCAGCGTGACGGCCAGTGTGATCTTGAACGACAGCTCGACGCCGATGATGTTCAGCCCGATGAAGACGATGTAAAAACCTATCCACCACAAAGGCTGCCAGGCCGGTGGTGTGCCGAAAATGCTGCCCATGTAACTGCCGATGAAGAACACGATGACGGCCGGCGTCAGCACGTATTCCACGTTTTCGGCCAGCCCCGTCAGGAAGCCGCCCCAGGGCCCCATGGCGGTGCGTGCAAAAGAGTACGCGCCACCAGTGTGGGGCAATGCGGGTGACATCTCGGCCAGCGAAAAGGTCAGGCCAAGATACATCACGGAGATGATGATGGTGGCCAGCAACATGCTGCCCCAGCCGTTGGCCAGACCCAGGTTCCAGCCGGCGAAGTGGCCGGAGATCACGGCGCCAACGCCGAGTGCCCAGAGCGACCAGACGCCGGCATAGCGGCGCAGCCCCCTCTTTTCAAAATAGCTGCCGTCGACTTTCGCGTATTGCACGCTGGAACGTTCTGACATGGTGGCTCCCTATAGGTTGCAAGGTTGAGGGCCCGGTGGGGCTGTCTTGCATCGTAGGGCGAGCGTAGGTGCGCTGAAATCCCATTTCGGCAAGTAACGCAGCGAGATTGAGCTTAAGGAGATGGCGAGTAAGTCGAAGTGTTTCAAAGCGTTGCTTGCACACGGCACGAATCCTGCAAGAATGCGGCCATGGTCCACACGCCTGACACTCTCCAGCCAGCCCTGCTGTCCCGCGCGTCGTTCGCCGACGCAGACGAGCAGGCGGCGGCACTTACGGGCTGGAACCAGAGCTACCTCCAGCTGTCTCGCGGCGCCTTTGGCGGCGAGGTGCGCCAGCTGGAATTCGCGGGCCTTCGCCTCTTTGTGGAAAGCCTGCGGGAGTCGGTGTACCAGACCGGACGGATACGCGATGGTGCCCTGGCCTTGGGGCTGCCGCTCCAGGTCGAAGGCCCCAGCGTTTTTTGCGGCGCGCCCAGCGACGCAGGTGCATTGCATGTGTTTTCGGGGGCGTCGGGTTTTGAGTTCCGCTCTTCCCGGCGTCATGTGATGCTGGGGCTGGAGCTTGACGAAGCGGCCTGGCGCCGCTGCGGCGAGCATGACCCGGCGCTGCAGGCCCGGCTCGGTGCGCAGGCAGGGTTGCGCCGGCTGGATGGCGCGGCGCAGGCGGGGCTCAGGCAGTGCCTCACCGGTGTGCTGGATACGGTGGAGGCGGCCCCTGCGCTGCTGCAGTCGCCCGCCGTGCAGGCTGCGATGCTCGACAGCGTGGTGGAGCAGCTCGGCCGCGTTCTTGCGCCCGCGGGTAGCGCGGACGCTGTCGGCACTCATGGGCATTGGACGCTGACGCGACGTGCCCGCGAACTGGTGCACGCGCAGCTCGATCAGCCGCCCACGGTGCTGGCGCTGTGCGAGCAGCTCGGCGTGAGCCGGCGGACCTTGCAAAACGGCTTCCAGACAGCGCTGGGCATCAGCCCATTGGCTTATCTGCGCGCCGTGCGCTTGAACGCGGCCAGGCAGGCATTGAAGACCGCTACGTCCGTGACGGCGGCTGCAACGCACCTGGGGTTTTGGCATTTTGGTCATTTCGCGCACGACTACCAGCAAATGTTTGGCGAACTTCCTTCTGAGGCGTTTCGCCGAAGTCACTAGGCCCCCACGGTCGCTCACTTCGTGTAGCTCCCTGCCCCCCGAGGGGGCCGCCCGCCTGTGGCCCGGCAAAGCCGGTTCCACGGCTCATGCTTGTAAAGAGACGTTCTCAGGGCCTACGCTCCGTGCGCGTGGGTTGCCGGTGCGGCGGATGTGATGCCCATGTCCTGCAAGGCGCCCGCCACAGCCAGCACGGCCTGTTCGATCTCATTCGGGCCGATCGCACCGATGCAGCCCACCCGGAAAGTTTCCACCTGCGTGAGCTTGCCGGGATATAGGACAAAACCGCGATCTCGTGCAGCGGCATAGAACTTCTTGAACTCGTAGCGGGTGTCGGCTGGCGCGTGGAAGGTCACGATGATGGGTGCCTGGATGGCCGGGTCCAGGAAGGGCTTGAAACCGAGTTTCGCCATGCCCGCAATCAGCGTGCGGTAGTTGCTTTCGTAGCGCGCCAGGCGCGCGGGCTGGCCGCCTTCTTCCTCGAATTGCGCAATCGCCTCGGCCAGCGCCACCACCACATGGGTGGGCGGCGTGAAGCGCCACTGCGTGGTTTTTTCCATGTAGGCGTACTGGTCGTGCAGGTCCATGGCCAGCGACTGGCTGCGGCCGGTACAGCCGTCCAGTACGGCCTTGCGGATGAAGACAAAACCCATGCCGGGCACACCTTCAAGGCATTTTCCGCTGGCCGCCACCAGTGCGTCGAAATGCACCTTGCGCGCATCGATTTCTATCGCGGCGAAGGAGCTCATGGCGTCCACCAACAGGCCCTTGCCATGGGTTTTGCAGACGTCGGCCACTTCCTTCAGCGGGTTGAGCACGCCCGCGCCTGTCTCGCAGTGGATCAGCATGACGTGGGTGATGCTGGTGTCGGCTTCCAGCATGGCGTCCAGTGCGGCGGGAGAGACCTGTGCCGCTTCGTCGAAGGGCATGATGGTGCAGCGCCGTCCCATCAGCGTGGTGAGCCTTGCCGCGCGTTTGCAGTAGGCGCCGTTGTCCATCACCAGCACGTGACCGTCCCGCGGCACCACGGTGGCCACTGCCGCTTCCACGCTGAAAGTACCGCTTCCCTGAAGCGGAACGACGACATGCGAATCCTGCCCGTGGATGACGGCCAGCAGGCTTTTGCGCACACTCGCCGTGACGGCGTTGAAATCGCTGTCCCAGGAGCCCCAGTCTTTCAGCATCGCGAGCTTGGTGCGCAGGGTGGTGGTCAGCGGCCCGGGGGTGAGGAGGATTTTGTCTCTGTCCATTTGTTATGCCTGTGGTCTTCGTTGCGGGCGATTCAATTCAGTCGGGCCGGGTATCCCTGCAGGAATATGGGCAAATCCATGCCTGGGGGGCGCGCCGGAACCTGGTAAATCATGTCGGCCACGTAGCCCCGGTGGTAGGTTTTGTGGTTGACGACATGCAGCAGCATGTCTCCCCGTGTCATGGCACTCGCGTCGCCATCGATGAACGTGAAATGCACGATTTCGTCGAGTGCCTCGACGCTCAGGGTGTCCGCGTATTCGATGTACCAGGTGTCGATTTGCCCCTGAGCTGCCCACAGCGCTTCCAGTGTGGGAGTAGCCTCTGTGTTGCGGGAGCTGAAGCCATGCGGCCGCCCCTGCAGGTGCGCCTGCCAGATGAGATCCACCACATAGGCGTGGTTCAGCGTACGAAGCATGTTGCCAAAGCCTGTCGCGCGCGGTGCCAGGAGTTCAGCTGCAGGAAGTTGCTTTAATGCGCCGAACAGGCGGTCGTTGGCCCACGCGTTGTAACGTGTGAGCATGCGGATGTTGCGCTGGGCTGTCATGAAGCTCCTAGCGCGAGCTGGTTCGCCATGCCTGCGTACGGCGGTTTACCCACCAGGCCAGCGCCATGAAAAGCAGGGTTGCAATCGTTGATGCCATACCGATCAGGACGGCCATGGCTGCGGCGGCGCCCATTTCGCCGGCTTCATCCAGGTTCAGGATGGCGATCGACGCAACTTTGGTTTCGGGCGAATAGAGAAACACCACGGCAGAGATGGTGGTCATGGCGTTGATGAAGAAGTAGCGCGCGATGTCGACCAGCGCCGGCGTGCAGATGGGCAGGGTGACGCGCCAGAAGGTCTTGAAGAAGGGTACCTTGAGCGAGGCGCTCACGGCTTCAAATTCGCCATCAAGGCTCTTGAGTGCGGTTACGGCCGTCAGGTGGCCGGTGGTGTAGAAGTGCACGATGGTGCACAGCGTAAGCAGGGTCAGCGTGTGGTACAGGCCGTTCAGCGGATTGCCGGGCGCATTGAAAAAGAAGATGTAGCCCAGTCCCAGCACCAGGCCGGGCACGGCCATGGGCAACATGGCCAGCATGCGCACAAAGCCGCGCAGGCCGTCCATGCCTTTGGTTTTTTCGAGCAGGTAGGCGCTGCAAAACACCAGAGCGGTGCCGAAGAAGGCCGTGCCCGCCGCCATCTTCAGGCTGTTGAGAAAACCGACGCCGACTTCCGCGTCGATCAGGCCCATGGTGTAGTGGCGCAGGCTGGGCGTGAGGTTGTAGGGCCAGAAGCTGGCGAAGGATGCGAACACCGCCATGCCCAGCATGGCCAGCACCAGGAAGGCGATGGCGCAGCAATACAGCGTCATGACCCGGTCGTAGCCGCGCGAAGGCGTGGGCCGGTAGGGCACGGCACGCGCCGTCAGCATCGCGGTCTGGCGCTTGCTGACGTAGCTGTCTACCGCGAATGTCAGGACGGCGGGCGCCAGCAGCAAGATAGCGACCACTGCGCCCTTGGCGAAATCCTGCTGGCCGATCACCAGCTTGAAGACGTCGGTGGCCAGCACATTGAAGTTGCCGCCTATCACCTTGGGAATGCCGAAGTCCGTCATGACCAGCGTGAAGGTGACGAGCGCCGCGGAAATAAGGCCGTACTTGGCACCGGGCAGCGTGATGGTGAAGAACTTGCGCCTGGCGCTGGTGCCCATGGCATTAGCCGCCTCGTACAGCCGAGCGTCGGACAGGCTGAGCGCGGTGACCAGAATCATCAGCGCATGCGGAAACACCGCAAAACATTCGGCCACCACAATGCCGGGCGCACCATAAATCTGGTCGATGCCGATACCCTGCATCCAGCCTTTGAGCACCCCCTGGTTGCCAAACCAGTAAATCAGCGAAATGGCCGACAGGAGGGAGGGGGCCAGCAGGGGAACCAGCGTGATGCCGCGAAACAGCGCCTTGTATTGCATGCACGAACGGGTCAGCGCATAGGCAAAACCAAACGCCAGGGGTACCGCAATCAGGGTGACGGCGCCTGAAATCCAGAGGCTGTTCCACAGGCTTTCGAGCAGTGCCGGCGTTTTGGCGTACTCGATGAAATTGTCAAGCCAGATGAAATCCCCGGCCTTGTCCTGCACGGCCTGCTGCAGGATGGCCAGCAACGGGGCTGCCAGAAACGCTATCAAAATAATAGCTGCCAGCGCAAGGGCAGCATAGGCCAGGTGGTCAATCCAGTGCACACGCTGCCGCACCAGGGGCAAAGCAGGAGGTGTATAGACGGGCATCAGAACACCTTGATGCGCTCTGGCAGCAATTTGAGGGGGAGGGTCGAGCCGACCTGCAAGGATTGCTCCGACAGGAAATTGAGCGAGAGGTAAACCGTGAGCTTGTGGGTGCCCAGTGCAGGAGAGGCCACGTGAACGTGGCAGAAGGAGCCGAGGAATTCGATTTTTTCGATGGTGGCGTCGAACACATGGGCGTCATCCGCTGCAATGGGCCGGGCCAGCACATCTTCAGGGCGCAGGTAAACCTTGACCTCGCGGTCGGCTCCGTCGCAAGGCAGGCACATGGTGCCGAACCTCATCTGGCTGCCGCTGACATTCGCTGGCATGACATTGACCTTGCCGACAAAATCCGCCACGAACGGCGAAGCCGGCTCGCGGTAAATTTCCATCGGTGTTCCCACCTGTTCGATCAGGCCGTGGTTCATCACCACAATGCGGTCGGCGACGCTTAAAGCTTCTTCCTGGTCGTGCGTCACCATGATGGTGGTCACGCCCAGTTTTTGCTGCAACGCGCGGATTTCCTGGCGCAGGCGCACGCGCTCCAGCGCATCGAGCGCCGACAGGGGTTCGTCCAGCAGCAGCAAGCCTGGCGAGGTGGCCAGCGCGCGTGCCAGCGCAATGCGCTGCTGCTGACCGCCCGAGAGCTGGCTGGGATATTTCGCCTCGCTGCCCGGCAGGCCCACCAGCTTGACCAGCTCGCTCACGCGTTGGGCCGCTTCAGCCTTGGGTGTCTTGCGGTTGACCAGCCCATACGCCACGTTGTCGGCCACACTGAGGTTGGGAAACAACGCGTAACTCTGGAACACGATGCCGTAGTCGCGCAGCGCCGGCGGCAGCCGCGAGATGTCGCGCCCGCCCTGATGCACTTCACCCGAGGTCTGCACTTCCAGCCCGGCAATGATGCGCAACAACGTCGTCTTGCCGCAACCCGAAGGCCCCAGAAAGCAAACGAACTCGCCCTTGCGGATGTCCAGGTTGATGTCTTGCAGCGCGGTGAAGGCGCCGAATTCCTTGCGGATATGGCGCAGGTTCAGAAAGGTGTCGTTGTTCATTCGTGGGTCATACGTGTATTACCTGAACGGTCGCGCCAGCGCAAAGGGCAAGCGGCGGCGTGGAACCGGCTCCGCCGGGCCACAGCGGCCGTCCCCCTGAGGGGGAGACGGCGGCCAAAGGCCGCCGACAGGGGGCTACTTCTTCTCTGTTTTGGAGTTATAGCGCTTCGTCCACTCATTCAAAATGCGCTCGCGGTTGTCTGCTGCCCAGCTGAAATCCATCTTGACGAGGCGGGCCTCATAGTCTTTTGGCACATTGGCCAGCGGCGGCGCCAGTCCGGGCTGCGCGGTGATCGCGAAGTTCTTGCCGTACAGCATCATGGCGTCCTTGCTCGAAGCCCAGTCAGCCAGTTTCTTGGCGGCGTCCAGTTTCTTGGTGCCTTTGTGAATGGCAAAGGCTTCCAGGTCCCAGCCCAGCCCTTCCTTGGGGAACACCAGATCGATCGGCGCACCCTTGGCCTTGTTGGTGTTGCCGCGGTATTCAAACGAAATGCCCGCCAGAAATTCTCCGGAGGCGGCCATGTTGCAGGGCTTGGAACCCGAATGAGTGTACTGCGCGATGTTTTCGTGCAGCGCGTCCATGTACTTCCAGCCGCCGCCCTTGCCGTCCTTGTCGCCAAAGAGCGTGAGCCAGGCGGTCACGTCGAAGTAGCCGGTGCCGCTGGAGGCGGGGTTGGGCATGACGACCTGACCCTTGTAGATGGGTTTGGTCAGGTCCTGCCAGGTCTCGGGTGTAGGGATGTTTTTCTTCTTGGCTTCGACGGTGTTGAAGCACACGGTGGCACCCCACACGTCCATGCCGAACCAGGCGGGAACTTTCTTCTTGTCACGGTACTGGCTCATGATGCCGTCAAGGTTGATCGGCGCGTAGGGTTCGAGCATGCCCTGCTTGTCGAGCAGGGCCAGGCTGGAGGCAGCCACACCCATGATGGTGTCGGCCTGGGGATTGGATTTTTCGGCGAGCAGCTTGGCGGTGATCACACCGGTCGAGTCGCGGACCCACTTGATTTCGATATCGGGGTAGACCTTGTTGAAGCCCTCTTGATAGGCCTTGATCTGGTCTGTTTCCAGCGCGGTGTAGACCAGCAACTGGGTCTTCTGGGCGAATGCGCCGGTGGAGGCGGTGAGCAGGCCAAAAAAGCCGATAAGAGCGATCGCCTTTGGCAGGGATTTGAGATGGGTAGCCAGCTGCATAAAAAGTCCTTTGTGGAAAACCTGCAATGTTGTGACCTGTTCGTGTCGGGGCAGTGACACTGCGATGACCAACCTGTGTTCAGGTCATATCAACCCAGCTCAATATTTATTTAACGCTGCCCCTTTTATCTTGTCAATTGTTTTTTGCAGATTGTTGACAATCCTGTGTTTTGTGCTTCAATGCAGGGCATGAATGCCGTGTTTCATCCCACTATCGCGCTGTTGCAGACCAGTTCCCTCACCACGGTGGTGCAGCAGGAAATCGAGCGCGCCATTCTTGTTGGCGAATACGAACCGGGCAGCAAACTCATTGAGGCAGCGCTGGCTGAAAAGATGGGCGTCTCCCGCGGGCCGGTGCGTGAAGCCTTCCGAATGCTGGAGGAAGCTGGCCTGGTGCGCAACGAAAAAAATCGCGGCGTCTTCGTGCGTGACATTCCCATCGAGGAAGCCGTCGAGATTTTCGACCTGCGCGCCGCGATGGACGAACTCGTCGGCCGCCAGCTCGCCAGGAACATCACGCCGGCCCAACTCAAGGAAATCCGGGGCCTCGTCGACTCGATGGAAAAGGCCGTCAAGGCAGAAGACGCCTACAACTACCACCTGCTTAACCTGAAATTCCACGACCGGCTGGTGGAAATGGCAGGCAACAGCAAGCTCACGGCCATCTATCGCAAGCTCATCAAGGAGCTGTCGCTGTTCCGGCGCCTGAACCTGGCCGACGGCTGGCTCATGCCGATTTCGGCCAATGAGCACAGGCAGATCGTCAAGGCCATCGCCTCCGGTGACGCGGACGTCGCAGGCCGGGCCATGTACGACCACGTGATCGAAAGCAAGGAACGCACGATTGAAAACGACCTGCGGCGTCAGGCGCGCCTGCAGGCCAGCCCGGCTGCCCGTGCGGCACAGGCCAGGGCGTCGCACCTGGTCGATGACGACATCGCAAAAGGCCCAGAGAAAAACATGGACAAGGGAAGGCTCCAACGTGGCAGTCGCTGATAAAAAGACCGAAGTGAAAGTCAATGGCCGGGCATACAGGCTGCCGACCCAGCCCGTCGTGGTGGTGTGCGTTGACGGCTGCGAGCCCGATTACCTGGCGCAAGCCGTGGCCGCCGGCCACATGCCGTGGCTCAAGCGCACCCTGGCGCTGGGTTCTGGCCTGACGGGTGATTGCGTGGTGCCCAGCTTTACCAACCCCAACAACCTGTCCATCGTGACGGGCGCACCGCCCAGCGTGCACGGCATCTGCGGCAACTACCTGTTCGATACCGCCACCGACACCGAGGTCATGATGAATGACCCCAAGTGGCTGCGCGCGCCCACCCTGCTGGCGGCCCTTGCGGACGCGGGCAAGTCCCTGGCGGTGGTCACAGCCAAAGACAAGTTGCGCAAGTTGCTGGGCCACAAGATGAGAGGAATCTGCTTTTCGTCCGAGAAGGCCGACCAGGTCACGCTGGAAGAAAACGGCATTGAAGATGTGCTGGGCCTGGTGGGTCAGCCGCTACCCAGTGTCTACAGCGCAGACTTGTCGGAGTTCGTGTTTGCGGCCGGCGTGAAGATCATGCAGAAATACAAACCCGATGTGATGTACTTGTCGACCACCGACTACGTGCAGCACAAGCACGCGCCCGGCACCGACGGCGCCAATTCCTTCTACCGCATGATGGACGGCTATATGCAGCAGCTCGACGATCTGGGCTGCGTGATCGTGCTCACGGCCGACCATGGCATGAACGCCAAGGTCGCCATGGACGGCACGCCCGACGTGATCTACCTGCAGGACTGGTTTGACAGCTGGCTGGGCGCGGGCGTTGCGCGTGTGATTCTTCCGATCACCGACCCCTATGTGGTGCATCACGGCGCGCTGGGATCCTTCGCCACGATCTACCTGCCCGAGGGCACGAACATCGAGGCCGCCCGCAAACGGCTGGCGGCGCTCAAGGGCATGGAGCTGGTGCTTTCACGTGAGCAGGCCGCCGAGCGCTTTGAACTCCCTGCCGACAGGATCGGCGACATTGTGGCGGTGTCTGAACGCTTCACCGTGATCGGCACCTCAGCCTCGCGCCACGATCTCTCTGCGCTCGAAGTTCCGCTGCGCTCGCACGGCGGCATGAGCGAGCAGCGTGTCCCGCTGATCGTGAACCGGGACTTGCCGGGCCTGAACCGTAACCGGCGTTTTCGTAACTTCGATGCCTTCGACCTGGCGCTCAATTACGCCCAATAGATATCCGGCAACAAACGCCAGAAACATGTCCGCACATAACCTGTCCTGAAAGCCGCAGAGTGATTGACCAGTACATCCGCGACCACCAGCTCAACGCCATGCGACTGGCCGGCCGCAAGGTTGGTGCCGGCCGGACCGGTGACCGCGCGATCGAGGTGTTCGATCCGTACACGGCGAAGCTGCTGGGCAGCGTGCCCAAGGCTACGCTTGAGGAAGTCCGTGAGACTTTCGCCAAGGCGCACGCCTGCAAGCCCCAGCTGAGCCGTTATGAACGCGCAGCCATCCTCAACCGCGCGGCGGCCATCGTCCAGTCGCGGTTGATGGAGGTCGCGAATCTCATCACGGCGGAGGCAGGGCTGTGCCTGAAGGATTCCATCTACGAAGCAGGCCGTGTCAGTGACGTGCTGCTCTTCGGCGCAACCGAAGTGCTCAAGGACGACGGCCAGATCTTCAGCTGCGACCTCACGCCGCACGGCAAGAAGCGTCGCGTCTACACGCACCGCTCCCCGCTCCTGGGCGTGATCACCGCCATCACGCCTTTCAACCACCCGATGAACCAGGTGGCGCACAAGGTGGTGCCCAGCATTGCAACCAATAACCGCATGGTGCTCAAGCCGTCCGAGAAAGTGCCTTTCTCTGCCCTCCTGTTCGCCGACATCCTTTATGAGGCGGGTTTGCCGCCCGAAATGCTCAGCGTGATAACGGGCGACCCGCGCGAGATTGCGGACGAATTGATCACCAACCCATTGGTGGACCTGGTGACATTTACGGGTGGCGTGGCCATCGGAAAGTACATTGCCGGCAAGGCCGGCTACCGGCGCGTGGTGCTGGAGCTGGGCGGCAACGACCCCATCATCGTGATGGAGGATGCCGATCTCAACGAGGCCTCCACGCTGGCCGTGCAGGGTTCCTATAAGAATTCGGGCCAGCGTTGCACGGCCATCAAGCGGCTCCTGGTGCATGAGGCGGTGGCGGGCGAATTTGTGGAGCAGGTGCTGGCCAAGACCCTGGCCTGGAAATACGGCGACCCGGCCGACAAGGCCAATGACATGGGCACGGTGATTGATGAGCCGGCAGCCATGCTGTTTGAGTCGCGTGTGAATGAGGCGGTGGCGCAGGGCGCGAAATTGCTGGCGGGCAACCATAGGCGCGGCGCGCTTTATTCGCCTACGCTGCTGGACCATGTGTTACCGCAGATGACGGTGGCGCGCGAGGAAACCTTCGGGCCCGTCTCTCCGGTCATACGTTTCAAAAACATCGACGAAGCTATCCAGATTTCGAACGGCACGGCCTACGGCCTTTCAAGCGCCGTCTGCACCAACCGCCTGGACTATATCAACCGGTTTGTCAGCGAGCTGCATGTCGGTACCGTCAATGTGCGGGAGGTGCCGGGCTATCGCCTGGAGCTCACGCCTTTCGGTGGTATCAAGGATTCGGGCCTGGGCTATAAAGAGGGTGTGCAGGAAGCGATTAAAAGCTTTACCAACCTGAAAACTTATTCGCTCCCCTGGAATGGCTAAAGTTCTCCCCGAAGCGCCTTCGGCGCCCCGTGCAACGGCCAGAGGCCGAAGCTCTTCGAGGCCGTCCAAGCCTGCGAAGGCAGGCTTGGAGCCGCGGCTCTCAGCCCCAGGGGCGGCCACCAGCGGCCCGGCAAAGCCGGTTCCGCGGCGGCCACTGGCGAAAGCGTTCTTCTTTTCGAGTTCACTTTTCTAGGAATTCACGTGCTGAACTTTGACGACATCGAACACCTTTTCAAAGAGCGCGGCGGCGAACAATACAGCGGCGAGCCCGTAACGCAGCTGCAGCACGCGCTGCAGACTGCGGCACTCGGCGAAGCCGAAGGCGCGAGCGATGCCCTGGTGACCGCGGCGCTGTTGCATGACCTTGGGCATCTTCTGCACGACCTGGGCGAAACACCGTCGCTGCGTGGTGTGGATGATGTGCATCAGTACCGAGCACTGCCTTTTTTGCGGGGTCTTTTCCCCGACGAGGTGTTGGACGCCATCAAGCTGCATGTGGACGCCAAGCGCTATCTGTGCGCGGCGCGGCGTGGTTACCATTCCAGCCTTTCAGCGGATTCCAAACGCAGCTTGCAGTTGCAAGGCGGCATTTTTTCCGCTGAAGAAGCGGCGCGCTTCATCGCGCAGCCCGGTGCCGGGGATGCGGTGAAGCTGCGCCTCTGGGACGATCTTGCGAAAGATGCGCACAAGGCCACGCCGCCACTGGCGCACTACCTGGCACGGGCCAGGCGCTGCACCCTTCCCGCCGCAGAGCCCTCGCTTGCCGCCTGAAATTCTGGCACTGACGTGGCCGGTGCTGGGCGCTGTGCTGTTTGGCGCGCTGCTGCACGCAGGCTGGAATGCCCTGGTGAAGTCCAGTGCCGACAAGGCGCTGGACATGGCGGTCATTCACCTGATCGGCTCTGTGCTGGCGTTGCCGCTGGTGCTGGTGGTGGGCCTGCCGCGTATCGAGGCCTGGCCGTTTATCGGCGCTTCGGTGCTGATCCACATCGGCTATTTCATCGCGACCACACAGGCCTACAAGCACGGCGACCTGGGGTTGACCTATCCACTGATGCGCGGTGTGGCGCCGCTGCTGGTGGCGCTGTCGGCAACCTTCACGTTGGGCGAAACTTTGAGCCCGCTGGCGTGGGCCGGCATCCTGGGCATCTCCGGCGGCGTGCTGGTGCTGGGCTTGAGCCGCCATGCCCTGCATGCCCCCAAGGCGGTTGGCTTTGCGCTGGCCAACGCGCTCATCATTGCCATATATACGGTGGTGGATGGACTGGGCGTTCGCGCCTCCGGCAATGCCCTGCAATACGTCGCCACGCTGTTCCTGCTCGACGGCTGGCCCTTCGGCCTCTTGATGATGGCGCGGCGCGGGCGTGCCATGGCCGACTACGCCCGCCATCGCTGGCCTGTGGCTACCGGCGGCGCGCTGGCGTCGCTGGGCTCCTACGGAATCGCGCTGTGGGCCATGACACGCGCGCCGGTGGCTACGGTGGCGGCGCTGCGCGAAACCTCGGTGCTGTTCGCCGTTTTGCTGGGCACCTGGATGTTGAAAGAAACATTTACCGTGCGCCGTTTTGTGGGCACCTGCGCGATTGTGGGCGGCGTGATGGCGATACGGTTGGCCTAGATATGAGTTCCCCCCCGAAGCGCCTTCGGCGCCTCCCCCTCAAGGGGGCGCGGCCTGCGGCCCGGCAAAGCCGGTTCCGCGGCAGCCGCTGATTTCATACCGTAGAGGACTGCACGCATGAATATCCCGACTCAAGCGCAGATCGTCATTGTGGGTGGCGGCATCGCCGGGTGCTCCGTGGCCTATCACCTGGCCAAAATGGGCAAGACAGACGTACTGCTGCTCGAGCAGGGCAAGCTCACCAGCGGAACCACCTGGCATGCGGCCGGCCTGGTCGGCCAGATGCGGCCCAACCGCAACATGACGCAGATGAGCAAGTACGGCATCGAGTTGTATGCCTCGCTTGAGGCTGAAACGGGCCTGGCCACCGGGTGGAAACAATGCGGCAGCGTCAACGTGGCGCGCACGCCGGAGCGCATGAAGGTGCTCAAAAAGCAGGTCGCCATGGCCAACAGCTTTGGCGTGGAATGCCATGAGATCTCGCCGCAGGAAGCCGGCGACAAATATCCCATCATGCGCACCGACGACCTGCAGGGCGCGATCTGGCTGCCGGGCGACGGCAAGGCCAATCCGGCGGACCTTTGCATGTCGCTGGCCAAGGGCGCGCGCAACCGCGGCGTGAAGATGGTTGAAGGCATCGAGGTGACCGGTGTCATCATTGAAAACGGCAGGGCTGTGGGCGTGAAGACCGCGCAGGGTGACGTGCGCTGCGAAGTCGTCGTCAATTGCGCCGGCCAATGGGCGCGGCAGTTCGGCAAGCTCGCGGGCGTGAATGTGCCGCTGTATTCGGCCGAGCATTTCTACATCGTCACCGGCAAGATTCCGGGTGTGCACCCCATGCTGCCGGTCATGCGCGACCCGGACGGCTACATCTACTACAAGGAAGAAGTCGGCGGCCTGGTGATGGGCGGCTTTGAACCCCAGGCCAAACCCTGGAAGATGGACCCGATTCCGGCTACCTTCCAGTTCGAATTGCTGGACGAAGACTGGGACCAGTTCGAACCGCTGATGACCGCCGCGCTGCACCGCACGCCGTGCCTGGAGACGGCCGAAATCAAGATGCTGCTCAACGGGCCGGAGAGTTTTACGCCCGACGGCAACTTCATCCTGGGTGAGGCGCCTGAACTGCGCAACTACTTTGTCTGCGCGGGTTTCAACTCCGCCGGCATTGCCAACAGCGGCGGCGCGGGCCGGCTCATGGCCGAATGGATTGTGGGTGGCGAGCCCAGCACCGATTTGTGGGACGTGGACATACGCCGTTTCGGCAGCTTCACCGG
The DNA here is from genome assembly GCF_056403055.1 of Polaromonas sp. P3_A5. Classification (NCBI taxonomy): domain Bacteria; kingdom Pseudomonadati; phylum Pseudomonadota; class Betaproteobacteria; order Burkholderiales; family Comamonadaceae; genus Polaromonas; species Polaromonas sp. P3_A5. Next base: position 22,850 of record NZ_JBFUGF010000005.1, on the reverse strand, counting down.
CAACCGCAGGGCCCTGGCCGAGCGCACCGGTGAGACACTGGGCCTGCACTATGCGATGCGCTGGCCGAGGCAGGAACTGGAAACGGCGCGGCCGTTGCGTACCTCACCGCTGTACGACATCCTGGCCGCCAGAGGCGCGGAGTTCGGCAGCAAGAATGGCTGGGAGCGTGCAAGCTATTTCAGGCCGGAGGGGCAGGCGCGCCCGGAATACTCCCTCGATAAACCGGTCTGGCTACCCTGGATGATTGAAGAGCAAAAGGCCACGCGCGAAACCGTTGCCCTTTACGACCAGACCTCGTTCTCCAAATACCTGTTGCAGGGCCGCGATGCACTGGCCGTGTTGCAGCGCCTGTGCGCCAACGAGATGGGCGTGCATGTCGGCAAGATGGTCTACACCGCCATGCTCAATGAGCGCGGCGGTTTTGAAAGTGACTTGACCGTGATGAGGCAAGCCGTGAACCAATTCCTCATCATCACCGGCTCCGCGCAAACGGTAAGGGACTTCGACTGGATCGCTCGGCATATCGGCGAGGCGGAGCATGCGGTGCTCACCGATGTGTCTGCGATGTACTCGGTGCTGTCGGTGATGGGGCCGAAGGCGCGTGAGCTGCTGGCGCTCGTTAGCCCGGACGACCTGTCGCCCGAGGCGCTGAAGTTCTCATGGACGAAGGACATCGATGTCGGCTTTGCCCGCGTGCGCGCCGCCCGCATGAGTTATGTGGGCGGGCCGGGCTTTGAGCTCTACACGCCGATCGAAATGGCGCGCCATGTGTACCTGGCACTGATGGAGGCCGGTAAGGCACTGGGCATTCGCGATGCGGGCTACTACGCGCTGGATGCGCTTCGCATCGAACAGGGCCGGCGCGCCTGGGGCGCAGAGCTTGGCCCGGACGAAACGCCGTGGGAGGCCGGGTTGGCCTTCAGTGTGAGGCTCGACAAGCCCGCTGACTTCATCGGCAAGGCCGCGTTGCTCAATTCACAGGGACTGGCCCTGCGCAAAAAGCTGGTCACGCTGGTGTTTGACACGCCGGACGCCTTTGCCTGGGGCGGGGAAGCGATTGTGATGGGCGGGCAAACGGTGGGCGAAATCTCATCGGTCGGCTGGAGCCCGCTGGCCGGCGTCTGCGTGGCCCTGGGTTATGTGCGCGGCGGCAGCGCCAATCAGCCGCACGCCGGCACGCCCGCGCAAATCGAGCTGTGGGGCGAGCGCATCGGCGTGAAGCTTTACGATAAGTGGCCGCTTGCCAGATCCTGATTCGCTATCATTTCAGGAGCTGCTCGCGCAAGTACTGTATGGCCTTCAGGCGATTTTCTTAAAAACTTCCGGGCCCCAAGGGCATGGGTGCAGGTGCGGCCGCTACTGACCGTCAGGTAAATCCATGCCGACAAAACGCACGGTGACGCGCGTGCCCGGCGTTTGCGGGTGGCCCGGCAGGGCCGCATCTTCAATCGTGATGGTGGCGCCGTGTTGCTTGGCGATTTCCAGGACGATAGCCAGGCCCAGGCCGGAGCCGTCGACGTTGGTGCCCAGCGTGCGGTAGAACGGCTGGAACACCAGCTCGCGCTCGGACTCAAGGATGCCCGGCCCGGAGTCTTCTACCAGCAGCACCAGCACGCCGCTGAAGCGGTCGGTCATGAGCCGCAGCGTGACCTGTCCTTTTTCGGGCGTGTAGTTGATGGCGTTGTCCAGCAGGTTGCGCACCAGCTCCTTGAGCAGGGTCGGGTTGCCTTCCAGCTGAGTCGCCTGCTCGCCGGCGGCGGGCCCGTCGTAGCCGAGGTCGATCTGTTTTTCAAGGGCGCGAGGCACCGAGTCGGCCATCACTTCCGACACGATATGCACCAGGTCGATGTGCAGCTTGGCGAGGCTGCGGCCCGTGGTCTCGGCGCGCGCCAGCGCCAGCAGCTGGTTGACGGTGTGGGTGGCGCGTATGCTGGCACGGCCGATGTGCTTGAGCGATTTTTTGAGTTCATCGGCATCGGTTTCGCGCTGCGCCAGGTCGGCCTGCATGCGCAGGCCCGCCAGCGGTGTCTTCAACTGATGCGCGGCATCGGCGAGAAAGCGTTTCTGCGTGGTCAGCGACACCTTGAGCCGGCTCAGCAAATCGTTGATGGAGGACACCAGCGGTGCTACCTCTTCCGGCACCGCGGTTTCATCGAGCGGGCTCATGTCGTCGGACTTGCGTGCGCGGATGCGCTTTTCAAGCTGGGCCAGCGGCTTGATGCCGCGCACCAGTGCCAGCCACACCAGCAGTACGGCCAGCGGTAGCGTTACGAACTGCGGCACCATGGTGCCCTTGACGATTTCAGTGGCCAGGGTCTTGCGCTTTTCCAGTGTCTCGGCCACTTGCACCAGCACCATCTGGGCGGACACGGCTTCGGGTGCGCCAGCGCCCTTGTCGCTGCGCGGTGCAGCCGCCTTGCCTGTCGGCGCCGGGGCTTTGACCTCGACCTTGAGCCAGGTATAGGCCACGCGGACATCTTCGCCCTGGATCAGGTCTTCGCGCAGCCGCACCTCGCCGTTGGTAGGCTTGTCTTCATCGGGCGGCAGGGGCAGGTCGTGCTCGCCGCTGAGCAGTTCGCCTTGCGTGCCCACGACCTGGTAATAGACCAGGTCGGTGTCATCGGCACGCAGGATCTCGCGCGCAGGCGCCGTCAGGTTGAACTGGACCTGGTTGTTTTTGACCGCCACCAGCTTGGCCAGTGCCTGCACGTTGTATTCAAGCGCACGGTCAAACGGCTTGCCGGCAATGTTCTGCGCCACCAGCCAGGTCAGCGCCAGGCTGATCGGCCAGAGCAACAACAGTGGCGTGAGCATCCAGTCGAGGATTTCGCCGAAAAGGCTTCGGCGCTCACGCTGGAAGAGCCTTAATGCCACAGCCTAGAGCGCGGTGGCGTTATCTTCAAGCCAGCATGAGCCGCGGAACTGGCTTTGCCAGGCCGCAGGCGGGCGGCCCCCTCGGGGGGCAGGAAGCTACACGGAGTGAGCGACCGTGGGGGCATTGTTCAACCTGGTATTTTTTCGAGGCAGTAACCCAGGCCTCGAACTGTTGCAATCCGCACCGGGCCTTTTTCAATCTTCTTGCGCAGCCGGTGGATGTACACCTCGATCGCGTTGTTGCTGACCTCTTCGCCCCATTCGCAGAGGCGTTCCACCAGCTGGTCCTTGCTGACGAGGCGGCCGGCGCGTTGCAGCAGCACTTCGAGCAAGCCGAGTTCGCGCGCCGACAGCTCCAGCATCTGGCCATCAATGGTGGCCACGCGTCCGGCCTGGTCGTACACCAGCGGGCCGTGCTTGATGGTGCTGCTGGCGCCGCCCATGCCTCGGCGGATCAGCGCACGCACGCGGGCTTCCAGCTCTTGCAGCGAAAACGGTTTGGCCATGTAGTCGTCGGCGCCGTAGTCCAGGCCCTTGACGCGTTCTTCCACGCTGTCGGCGGCGGTCAGGATCAGCACCGGCATGGCCGAGCCGCGGGCGCGCAGTCGCTTGAGCACTTCCAGCCCGTGCATGCGCGGCAAGCCCAGATCCAGGATCAGCAGATCGAATTCGGTGTTGGTGAGCAGCGCGGCGTCGGCTTCGGTGCCGCTGGCCACGTGGTCGGCTGCCGCACCGGAGGCACGCAAAGTGCGCAGCAGGCCGTCGGCCAGGACCTGGTCATCTTCGGCAATCAGGATACGCATGGTTGTCTCCGGGTGGGGCGGCAGCGCCTGCTGCGCCGCAAGTTAGTGTGTTTGCCTGAATTTTAGGCGCTTGCGTCTGTCCCAGGTGCAGGGAGTTACGCGCGGTGAGCGACCGTGGGTGCCACATTCAGCCTGCATATGCTTCCAGTCCCAGCGCCACCACTGTGGCTACATCATGCCCCACAGCCTGGCGAAACTCATCCTCGGCTTGCCGAACCGCTCTGTGAAAGGCTTCCAGCCAGAGCAGGCCCGATTCGGTGAACAGCACCTGGCGGGCGCGTTTGTCGTGCGGGTCGGGCTGGCGCGTCACCAAACCCCAGGCTTCGCATTGGTCGACGAGGTCGCCCATGGCCTGCTTGCTCATGCCGGCGCTTTGCGCGAGGTCCGTCAGGCGCGAGCCGCCCACGGCCAGGTGGCGTGTGATGTGGATATGCGCAGCGCCGACCTGGTCGCGCGCCGCGAGGTTGGACAGCGCCAGCGGTACCTCAATGCTGCTGGCCATCAGTGACAGCACGCGCTCGTCAAAGCGGCGCAGCGCGTGGCCCATCAGCCGGCCCAGGTGGGTCTGCCGCCAGCCGGCTTCGGTGGCGCCAAAGGGGCTGGAAATGTGAGGTGGATTGACTGCTTCGGGCATGAAATCATGGTATCTCAATTGATCAGGCAAACTGACTAAAAATAGGGTTTACTTATTTCGATGACGCCCATAAAGTACTGATCATGCATCCAGCGCTGTGATTAAAAGCAGAGGCTGGAAATTAGAGCAAAAAGTTTTACATCATTGATTTTCAAGGAGTTTTTCATGGAACTGACCAGCAAACTGAACCCCGCTCAAAACCCTGTGCAAAGCGCCGCCCTGAACACCGAGAAGGCCAAGGCCCTGCAGGCCGCGCTGGCCCAGATCGAAAAGCAGTTCGGCAAAGGCACCATCATGAAGCTGGGCGACGGCGAGGTGATCGAGGACATCCAGGTCGTTTCCACCGGCTCCCTGGGCCTGGACATCGCCTTGGGCGTCGGCGGCCTGCCGCGCGGCCGTGTGGTTGAAATCTACGGCCCTGAATCGTCGGGCAAAACCACGCTGACCCTGCAGGTCATCGCCGAAATGCAAAAACTGGGCGGCACCTGCGCCTTTGTGGATGCCGAGCACGCGCTGGACATCCAGTACGCGCAAAAGCTGGGCGTGAACCTGCAAGACCTCCTGATCAGCCAGCCCGACACCGGCGAGCAGGCGCTTGAAATCGTTGATTCGCTGACCCGCTCCGGCGCGGTCGATTTGATCGTGGTGGACTCGGTGGCGGCACTCACGCCCAAGGCCGAGCTTGAAGGCGAAATGGGCGACTCGCTGCCCGGCCTGCAGGCCCGCCTGATGAGCCAGGCGCTGCGCAAGCTCACCGCCACCATCAAGAAGGCCAATTGCATGGTCATCTTCATCAACCAGATCCGCATGAAGATCGGCGTGATGTTCGGCTCGCCCGAAACCACCACCGGTGGCAATGCACTGAAGTTCTACGCCTCGGTGCGCCTGGACATCCGCCGCATCGGCTCCATCAAGAAGGGCGAAGAGGTGATCGGCAACGAAACCCGGGTCAAGGTGGTCAAGAACAAGGTGGCCTCGCCGTTCAAGACGGCAGAGTTCGACATCCTCTACGGCGAGGGCATCAGCCGCCTGGGCGAGGTGCTGGATCTGGGCGTCGCCGGCCACATCGTTGAAAAAGCCGGTGCGTGGTACGCCTTCAACGGCGAAAAAATCGGCCAGGGGCGCGACAACTCGCGTGAGTTCCTGAAAGAAAACCCCGAACTCGCCATCGAGATCGAAAACAAGGTGCGCGAATCGCTGGGTATTCCGCTGGTGCAAGCCGCGGCCGGCACCGAGCCAGCACCGGCTGAAAAGGCGCCCAAGGCCGAGAAAGCCGAAAAACCCGCCAAAGTAGCCGCCTGAGCCTGTCTTTTGAATGCCAAATAAGGCGACAGACCAATCAGAATGGGCGCAAGCAGCTATCAAAAGAGTAGCGCTTGCATTTCAATCTGGCTGGGTCCCTTGACATGGAAAACCCGGCAGACAGCTCCCCCGCCAAACCCGCCCGCCGCGCGGGTTTTGGCCTTTCCCTCAAGGGCCGTGCATTGCGTTACCTGGCCGCGCGCGAACATTCACGCGCCGAACTTGAACGCAAGCTGGCTCCGCATGAAGAAACGCCGGGCCAGCTGAAGGCGGTGCTCGACGACCTTGAGCTCAAGGATTTCATCAGCGAAGAGCGTGTCATCGATTCGGTCATCAACCGGCGTTCCCGCAAGCTGGGCGCCTCGCGTATCCAGCAGGAGCTGCAGGCCAAAGGACTGGACGTGACGGCCATACGGGAAGCGGTTGGGCAGCTTAAGGCCACCGAGCGCGAACGGGCGCGAGACATCTGGCAGCGAAAGTTTGGCACAGCCCCGGCCAACCCCGCAGAACATGCCCGGCAAATCCGATTTCTGGCGGGAAGAGGTTTTACACTGGAGGTTGCATCGTGGGTGCTCAAAAATCCTGATAACGAAGGAGCTTGAGATCCAGGCTGCAGTGGCCCTTCCTCCCAAAGTCTGGCCTGGGAATGTGAAAAGCTTTCAGGAGTCAGCCATTTTCCAGAGTATCCGCACCCTTCTGGCACGCAATAAAAGCGCTGTATCTGCCGGACCGATTGTCCCGGACGAAGATGCCCAGTCATTGCGCTCACGTGGCAACGAATTGTTGGCACAAGGCAGGATTTCCGAGGCCACCGACTGCTATCGCCGGGTGGTTGCCATGACACCGAACGATGGCTTGGCCCATGTCAACCTGGGTTATGGCCTGATGGAACTGGGCCAGTTGCGGGAAGCTGTTGATAGTTTTCACCATGCGATCCGACTGGACGCAACACTGCTTGATGCGCATTTTCTGCTGGGCCAGGTGCAGATGCAGTTGCACTTGACGGAGGAGGGCATCCACAGCTTCAGGGCGGCGCTGGCGCTCAAGCCGGACTTTGATTTCGCCTGGTTCGAGCTGGGCCGCGCCTTCGAGGACCTGGGCCAGCCGGTGCCGGCACTGGATGCGTATGCCCAGGCGCTACGCATCAACCCGGGTTTTACCGACGCGGGCTATCGTCGCATCAGCCTTTTGCTTGCGCATGAGCGCTGGCAGGAGGCCATTGATTTTGCTGACCAGCAATCCGTTGCTGCGGCCCATCCGGTTTTCCCCATGGAGAAAGCTTGCGCACTGAACGGCCTGGAGCGCCACGAAGAGGCCTTGACCATCATCGACAGATCCTTGGCAGCAGATCCGGACGACGTGCCTGCCCTGAGTGGAAAAGCCGCGGTCCTGGCAGCAATGATCCGGCATGAGGAAGCCCTGGAGATTTATGAAAAGATCATTGCCCTCCAGCCTGGAAATGTGGATGCCCTGTCCAACGCTGGCGCGGCCTGCGACCGGCTCAGGCGGTTCGAGCAGGCGATGGATTTTCACCGTCGCGCGCAACACCTCCAGCCAAAGAACCCTGATGTTCTCTATAACCTGGGTTGCACCCTGCTGAGCTTGAGGCAATGCGATGAAGTGGTGGCCATTTGCGAAATCGGGCTGGCTGTGGATGCCCGGCATGCCAACCTGCACTGGAACAAGGCATTTGCACAACTGCTGCTCGGCCAATGGGAAGAGGGGTGGAAGGAGTATGAGTGGCGCTGGTATGCCCATGCGCTGGGGCCGCGCACGCTCAAGCCCGTGTTGTCCCAGCCGATGTGGTCAGGGGAGCCCCTGAAGGGAAAGACCATCTTTCTGTATGCGGAACAGGGCTTGGGCGACTCTATCCAGCTGCTGCGCTATATCCCGGTGATTCTGGCCATGGGTGCACGGATTTTCCTGCATCTGCCAGCGCCATTGCGGCCCCTTTGTGCGGATTGGAAGAGTGGCTGTACTCTGGTGGAAAGCAGGGACGGCAGAGATATTGCGGCATCTTTCGACTTTCAATGCCCGATGTTCAGTCTGCCACTGGCCTTTGGCACGCGCGTCACCAATGTTCCCGGTGCGCCCTATTTGCGAAGCGACCCGGTTCTCAAGCAGGCGTGGGAGGCCAGATTGCCCGCGCGTGACGGCCCGCGCGTAGGTTTGGTCTGGTCCGGCAATGTGGCACTCAAGACTGCGCTGAACCGCTCGATGTCGATGGCCATGCTGCATGAAGCGATGCCACCCGGCTATCAGTTCATCAGCCTGCAGAAGGATGTGAACGAGCCGGATCTGGCCGCGCTGGAGGCATCGGGTATCTTCCACGCCGGGCAGGAATTGCGGACCTTTGCCGATACCCTGGCTCTCGCCGATTGCGTTGATATGGTGATCAGCATTGATACCAGCGTCGCCCATCTGGTAGGAGCCCTGGGCAAGCCGTTGTGGGTCATGCTGCCCTTTCGTCCGGACTGGCGTTGGCTGCTCGACAGGGAGGACTCTCCCTGGTACCCCAGTGCGCGGCTTTTTCGCCAAGGCGAGAATCGCAGCTGGCAGGACGTGGTCAACCAGGTTGGCCGGGAATTGCCGCGCGCGCTACCGTTGTCCTGAGCTCTGCCCGAGGCCCTCGGTTGCCGGGCTTGGCGCGGCGCCTACAGCTTCAGCATCAACTTGAGGTTTTGTACTGCAGCGCCGGATGCGCCCTTGCCCAGGTTGTCCAGCCGCGCTACCAGCACCGCATGGCGGTACTCTTCATTGGCAAACACGCGCAACTCCATCTTGTTGGTGTTGTTGAGCGCCAGCGCATCCAGCTTTCCCGACTCGGGCGCAGCTTCGGCGGTGACCCATTCGCTGCCGGCATAGTGTCTGGCCAGTATGTCCTGCAACTGCGCCCCGGTTGGTTTGCCGGGCAGCAAGTCAAGGTGCAGCGGCAATTGCACCAGCATGCCCTGCTTGAAGTTGCCTACCGACGGAATGAACACCGGCCGGCGTGTGAGCCCTGTGTATTTCATGATTTCGGGCAGGTGCTTGTGTTTCAGGCCCAGGCCGTAAAGTTCAAACAGGGGAGCGGTGCCGGCTTCGTAGTCTTCAATCATCTGCCGGCCGCCGCCGGAGTAACCACTCACGGCGGGAAGGCTCAGCGGGAAGTCGGCAGGCACTACGCCAGCATCCACCAGCGGGCGGATCAGCGCGATCGCACCGGTGGCGTAGCAGCCGGGGTTGCCCACGCGGTCGGCAGCGGCCACGGCGGTGCGCTGGGTCTGGGTCAGTTCGGGAAAGCCGTAAACCCAGCCGGACACGGTGCGGTGAGCCGTGGAGGCGTCAATGATTTTGGGTTTTTTGCCGGTCAAGCTGTCAATCATGGCAACCGACTCGCGTGCCGCGTCGTCGTGCAGGCACAGGATCACCATATCCACCTGCGCCATCAGGGCGCGCTTGGCGGCCGCGTCCTTGCGCAGCTCGGGCGCGATGCTGACGAGTTCGATCTGCGGCATGGCTTGCAGCCGCTCGCGGATTTGCAGGCCCGTGGTGCCGGCTTCGCCGTCAATAAATACTTTAGGCATGAACTTCCAGGTACAAAACAAAATGGGCGGCTGGCCGCCCTAGAGGTCAATTTCGGCCCATTTCGGGGTGTAAGGCGGGCACAAGAGTTGTGCGTCGCACCATGATACAGTTCTGCGTTGCTGCCTGCAGTGACCGCCGACGTGGTTTTTTGGGCCGGTGTGGCCTGTTTCCGACACCCCATTCCTCTGCCCAAATCCCTGTTGCACCCCCCTCTTTTACTGAATTCTGAAGGTCTTTCATGAAAATTCACGAGTACCAGGGCAAGGAAATCTTGCGCAATTTTGGTGTGCCAGTGCCGCGCGGCATCCCGGCCTTCACGGTGCAGGAAGCGGTGGAAGCCGCCCAGAAGCTAGGCGGCCCGGTGTGGGTGGTCAAGGCCCAGATCCACGCGGGCGGCCGCGGCAAGGGCGGCGGCGTGAAGGTTGCCAAAACCATCGACGACGTCAAGCGCATTGCCGGCGAAATCCTCGGCATGCAGCTGAAAACGCACCAGACCGGCCCAGAAGGCCAGAAAGTCCGCCGCCTCTATATTGAAGACGGTGCCGACATCCAGAAGGAATATTACGTTTCGGCCGTGACCGACCGTGAGTCGCAAAAGGTAGCCTTCATCGCTTCCAGCGAAGGCGGCATGGACATCGAAGAGGTGGCTCACTCCAACCCTGAAAAAATCATCAAGGTGTTTGTCGATCCGCTGGTCGGTATGACGGACGCCCAGGCGAGGGAAGTCGCCGCCGGCATCGGCATGCCTGCCGACTCTGTGGCGCAAACCGTCGATATCCTGCAAAAGCTCTACAAGTGCTACATGGACACCGATGCGTCGCTGGTTGAAATCAACCCCCTGAACCGCAACGGCAAGGGTGAAGTCATGGCCCTGGACGCGAAGTTCAACTTCGATGCCAACGCGCTGTTCCGCCACCCCGAAATCGTGGCCTATCGCGATCTGGACGAAGAAGACCCGGCCGAAGTCGAAGCCAGCAAGTTCGACCTGGCTTACATCAGCCTGGACGGCAACATCGGCTGCCTGGTCAACGGCGCAGGCCTGGCCATGGCGACCATGGACACCATCAAGCTGTTCGGTGGTGAGCCGGCCAACTTCCTGGACGTGGGCGGCGGCGCAACGGCTGAAAAAGTCACCGAAGCCTTCAAGATCATGCTGAAGAACCCTGATGTCAAAGGCATCCTCGTCAACATCTTCGGCGGCATCATGAAGTGCGACACCATCGCCGACGGCGTGATCACCGCCTGCAAGGCCGTGAACCTTTCGGTTCCACTGGTCGTGCGCATGAAGGGCACCAACGAAGACCTGGGCAAGAAGATGCTGGCCGATTCTGGCCTTCCCATCATCGCCGCAGACACCATGGCCGAAGCCGCGACCAAAATCGTCGCCGCTGTCAAATAAGCCCGGAGCCAAGAACATGTCCATCTACATCAACAAAAACACCAAAGTCATCACCCAGGGCATCACCGGCAAAACCGGTCAATTCCACACCCGCATGTGCCGCGACTACGCGAACGGCAAAGAAGCTTTTGTGGCCGGTGTGAATCCCAAGAAAGCCGGCGAAGACTTCGAAGGCATCCCGATTTTTGCCAACGTGACCGAAGCCGCCAAGGCGACCGGCGCAACCGTGTCGGTCATCTATGTGCCCCCTGCGGGCGCTGCCGCCGCCATCTGGGAAGCTGTTGAAGCCAACCTGGACTTGGCGATCTGCATCACCGAAGGCATTCCGGTCAAGGACATGCTGGAAGTGCGCAACCGCATGAAAGCCAAGGAAGCTGCCGGCGGCAAGAAAACCCTGCTGCTGGGCCCCAATTGCCCCGGCCTGATCACACCTGAAGAAATCAAGATCGGCATCATGCCCGGCCATATCCACCGCAAGGGCCGTATCGGCGTAGTCAGCCGCTCCGGCACGCTGACCTATGAAGCTGTGGCGCAATTGACCGAAATCGGCCTGGGCCAATCGAGTGCAGTCGGTATCGGCGGCGACCCGATCAATGGCCTCAAGCACATTGACGTGATGAAAGCCTTCAATGACGATCCGGACACTGACGCCGTCATCATGATCGGCGAAATCGGCGGTCCCGATGAAGCCGAAGCCGCCCAGTGGTGCAAGGCCAATATGAAAAAACCGATCGTTGGCTTCATTGCTGGTGTGACTGCCCCTGCCGGCAAGCGTATGGGTCACGCGGGTGCGCTGATCTCCGGTGGCGCCGACACGGCGGATGCCAAGCTGGCCATCATGGAGGCTTGCGGCTTCACCGTGACGCGCAACCCGTCGGAAATGGCCAAATTGCTCAAGGCGCTGCTGTAAGCCACCAACGAAAAAGTGATTTAAAAACTTGACCGCGGTCAAGCAGGTAAGCAGTAATACCAATCGGGATTGGCCTATTGCGGCTTAGACTCTCCAAAACAAAAAAGCGCTTCCCGGCGCTTTTTTAATTCATAACAGGAGCTGCCATGTTTTTCGGACTGGACCTCGCGTCCCCCCTCTTCTGGAGTGCTTTCGGCTCCATCCTTCTTGCCAACATCGTGCTGTCTGGCGATAACGCCGTGGTAATTGCCATGGCTGCGCGCACACTCAAACCCGAGCAGCGCGGCAAGGCGATCTTCTGGGGCAGCGCCGCCGCGATCGTGATGCGTATCGTGCTGACCATCGTGGCCATTCAGCTGTTGAGCTTGCCGTACCTGAAGATGATAGGTGCGGTTCTGCTGGTCTACATTGGCGTGGACCTGCTCAAGGGCGAAGAAGATGAAGACGGCGAGGGACACGAGATCAATGGCATGGCTGCAGCCATCCGCACCATCCTGATTGCCGATCTGGTGATGAGCCTGGACAACGTTCTGGCAGTCGCAGCAGCCGCCAAGGGCAACCTCCCGTTGCTGGTACTGGGTCTTCTGGTGAGCATCCCGCTGATTATTTTCGGCGCCACCTTGTTGACAAAGGTGATGGAGCGCTTCCCCATCATCATTACCATCGGCGCAGCTCTTTTGGGCTTTCTGGCGGGTGAGATGCTGCTGACGGATCCTGCGGTAGTGAGCTATTTTGGTGCCGTTAGCGACCATACGGTGACTGCCGGTGGGATTGTGGGTGCCGTGCTTGTGGTGGCTCTGGGCACCTACCTGACCAAACGGCAGCAGACAAAGGCGCCTTCAGCCTGAACTGGCGTACGGCCCAGCCGCCGCAGCCCCCTTTGGCGGTTAGGGTCGTTTCTTAGCGTTCGCCACCTGCTGCGGACCGGATGCGCACCGCGCATACCAGAAAACCACTTATTTGCAACAGTCGGCACGCTTGCGGTGCAGAAGTCGCTTGTCCAGCCGCACCCCGTCTGTTAATGTCCATTGTCAGGAGACTTGTAACCTGCCGAAACAGTCGGCGGGTGGTACCCGGCGCACGAAATTTGTTGCCGGGGGACCGATAGTACAAAGCAATTACAAAAATGGCTGGGGCTATGCATAGCGAATCAGGACAAGGGACGGGAAGTGGCCAAAACATCTAGGAAATTGAGTCAGTTCTGGCGGGCCGACTGGTTTGTGGGCGTTCTGGTGGTGCTGGCCGTCCTTTTTTTGCATGGCCTGACTGATTTTTTCGGCACACTTGAGCGCCGTTACTATGACTATGCCAGCACCAGCACTTCGCGGCAGCCCTCAGACCGCATAGCCATCATTGCGATCGACGACCAGAGTATCGCCAACATAGGTCGTTGGCCTTGGCCGCGCGACGTGCATGCGCAGCTGATTGACCAGCTTTCGGCCGCCAAGGCCAAAACCATTGCGCATACAGCCTTCTTTTTTGAACCGCAAACCGATAGAGGCTTGGTGTTCATCCGCAAAATCAAGGAGGCTCTTGGTCCAGTATCCGATCCAGCGGCCGCTCCAAGCGGTGGTCTGCCTGAACAATTGGGCAAAGTCATCGCTGAGGCTGAAATAGCCCTGGACACTGACGCCAAGCTCGCGGCCAGCATGACCAAGGCCGGCAATGTTTTGGTACCTTCGGTTTTTTCGCTGGGAGTGCCGCAAGGGCGTCCGGACAATCCGCTCCCGGCTTACGCACTGAAGAGTGCTGTAGACGAGCTTAACGGGTTTTCCCTTCCGGCCATCCGCGGTCAACAACCGATTGAGTTGATAGGTGCAGCGGCGGCGGGTATTGCTCACCTCAACCAGCTGCCCGACGTGGATGGTGCCGTGCGGCAAGAACCGTTGCTTATCAATTATTACGGGAAAGCCGTGCCTTCCATGAGCCTGCTCGCCGCGGCCAGGAGCCTGAACCTGGGGCCTGCCGACATCAAACTCAATGTGGGTGAGTCTGTGCAGATCGGCAAGCTGATGGTCAAAACCGACGAATCAGCCTTGATGCTTCCACAGTTTTACAAGGGCAAGGACGGTCGGCCAGCTTTTGCCGTTGATTCATTCTATGACGTGATTTCCGGCAAGATTCCGGCTACCAAGTATGCCGACAAGATCGTGATCATTGGCGCCACTGCGGCGGGGGTAGGCACCCAATTCCCGACGCCGGCGGGTCCGGGGCTTTCGCCAGCAGAAACCATCGCGCACATTACCTCCAGTATCCTGAGTGAGCATTTCATCGTGCAGCCTGGTTGGGGTGTCTGGGTCACTCTGGGTGTGCTGCTGGTGGTTGTGGCTTATCTGGTTGCCGGCCTGCCACGGCTGTCGGCTGGCAAGGCCGCGATCATCACACTGCTGTTATTCGTGGTGTTGCTGGTGGTTGAGTTCGGCTTGCTGTCGGCGGCCGCGACCTGGCTCAAGTTTGTCTTTCCCGCAGCCCTGCTGGTGATCGGCCACCTGGCGTTGACGACCAAGCGCTTCCTCATGACCGAGGCTGGCAAGCTCAAGTCCGACGAGGAATCGGCCGAGACCAATCGCATGATGGGTCTGGCGCTGCAAGGCCAAGGCCAGCTCGATATGGCGTTTGATCGTTTTCGCCGCGTACCTTTCACCGATGCGCTGATGGACAACATGAACAACCTGGCGCTGGATTTCGAGCGCAAGCGCCAGTTCAACAAAGCTCAGGCCGTGTACGAGTACATGGCCACCTACAACAAGAACCACAAAGACCTGCAGTCCAAGCTCAATCGGGCCAAAAACCTGTCGGAAACCGTCATTTTGGGCGGTGGCGGCGCGCACCCGGGCGGGACCATGCTCCTTGACGGTGGGGGTGTTGAAAAGCCCATGTTGGGTCGCTATCAAGTTGAAAAGGAATTGGGCAAGGGCGCCATGGGCGTGGTGTACCTCGGCAAGGACCCAAAGATTGGCCGTGTCGTCGCCATCAAGACCATGGCCTTGAGCCAGGAGTTCGAGGGCGAGGAGCTTGACGATGCGCGGGAGCGCTTCTTCAGGGAAGCCGAGACCGCTGGTCGGCTGCAGCACCAGAACATCGTCACGATTTTTGATGCAGGTGAAGAACACGACCTGGCATTCATTGCCATGGAGTTTCTGAAGGGCAAGGACCTGGCAGATGTCACCAAGGACGGTCATTTGTTGCCGGTCCCGAAGGTCCTGTCCATCGTGGCACGGGTGGCTGAAGCCCTGGCTTACGCGCACAAGCAGAATGTGGTGCACCGGGACATCAAGCCGGCCAACATCATGTATGAAATCGAAAGCGATACGGTGAAGGTGACCGACTTCGGCATCGCCCGCATTACGGATTCAAGCAAAACAAAGACCGGCCTTGTACTGGGGACGCCCAGCTTCATGTCGCCGGAGCAGATTGCCGGTAAAAAAGTCGACGGGCGCTCGGACTTGTACTCGCTGGGTGTCATGCTGTTTCAGATGCTGGCTGGAGTGTTGCCATTCCGTGGCGATTCCATGGCCGAACTGATGTACAAGATCGCGAACGAAGAAGCCCCCGATATCCGTATCATCCGTAAAGAGCTGCCGGCGCGGCTGGCCGAGATTGTTGCGCTGTCTCTGGCCAAGAAGCCGGAGTTGCGGTATCAGGATGGTGATCGATTGGCGACAGATCTGCGCGCTGTCATTGCCGCAATGGAAGGTACTGCACCGGCCCCATCGTTTGCGCCTCAACAGGGTGCGCCAGCAGCCCAATTTGACGCCACAGTCGTGCAATCAGCGGCTGTACCAGCTGCCGGCCCGAAGACCTATGATGCGACCCAGGCCGTGAATGTCGACGGCACGCAGACGTTTGAGAAAACCGTGGTTTCCAAAGCACCTGCTGCCGATACCGACACCCAGTGATCACACGAACAAGATGAACTACGAGATTTGTACACATACCGACCCGGGGTTGACGAGGGACAACAATGAGGATGCAGTTGCTTTTGATGCTGCGACGCGGCTTTGCATCCTGGCGGACGGAATGGGTGGCTATAACGCAGGCGAAATTGCAAGCGGCATGGCTGCCGCTTTCATCAAGTCGGAAATGGGCCGTTGGCTTTCCCAGGCGGGCAGGCATGCCAATGCCAAGGAAGTGCGCCGGGCTTTAGAAATCTGCGTGGAAAATGCCAATCATTCGATCTTCAACGCAGCGAACTCCAACCCCCAGTACGCGGGTATGGGCACCACGCTGGTGGTAGGGGTGTTCCAGGACGGGCGACTGATGCTGGGTCATATTGGTGATTCCCGTTGCTATCGCCTGCGCGGCCAGGAGCTGCAGCAAATCACCAAAGACCACTCGCTGTTGCAAGAACAGATTGACGCTGGGCTGATAACTCCCGAGCAGGCGCTGACTTCCCTGAACAAGAACTTGGTCACACGCGCCTTGGGCGTCGAAGACACGGTGCTGGTTGAGGTCAATGAGCATCGTGTGGACGCGGGGGACCTTTATCTGATGTGTTCGGATGGGCTCTCGGACATGGTTGCGGATCCGGGCATTGCGGCTATCCTTACAGGCGCAGGGACCTTGGAGCAAAAAGCGAAACAGCTGATTGTTGCGGCGAATGAGGCTGGTGGACGCGATAATATTTCCGTACTGTTGGCATACGCGAAAGAAGACTCGACCAAGCGCGGCCTTTTGTCCAGAATGCTGGGAAAATAGCGATGACTGAAATATTACAAACAGACAGGAGTCGGCCATGCCGAAAATGATCGTCTCTATTGACGGCGTTGTGATCAAGGAAGTCCAGTTGACGAAAGACCGGACTTCTTTGGGGCGCAGGCCCTACAACGACATCGTCATCGACAACCTAGCTGTCAGTGGGGAGCATGCCGTTTTGCAAATGACCGGCAACGAGGTCTATCTAGAGGATCTCAACAGCACCAATGGCACCTATGTCAACGGGAAGGCCGTTAAAAAGCTGCTGCTGCAGAACAGCGATACCGTTGAAATTGGCAAGTACAAAATCAAGTACGTCAACGAAGCTGCACCCGCAGGCTTTGAGAAGACCATGATTATAAAAGCCGGCTCTGCCGGTCTTGTGCCCCCGGCGCCGACAGGTTCGCCAGTGGCATCGACGGAAGCCGGTACGGGCCTCACGGCGGCTATCAAAGTGATGTCGGGCGCTGCGGCTGGTCGTGAAGTGGCATTGGTGAAGGTAGTCACAACCATCGGAAAGCCCGGGGTCGCAGTTGCCGCCATTACCAAGAGGCCTCAGGGTTTTGTCGTTGCCCATGTCGAGGGCACTGGCAAGCCGACGCTTAACGGAGCCCCCATCGGTGCGGAGCCGGTTGTCCTGAAAAATGGGGACATGCTTGAGCTGGCCGGAACGCAAATGCAGTTCGTCCAACACTGACATTGGTGTTAAGAGGTCTCGCGCCAAGCGGACCGCAAGCACCCTTCAAACGAGGTCGCATGAGACTCCTCTTCCGGCACTGGCCTCGTATCGCCGTCACGTTGATTCCGCTGGTATTTGCATTGATGCATGCCAGCGGGGTCGCTCGCATTGGTGTTCTGCAGAGGTTGGACGACATCATCTACGATGCACGCCTGCGCGCGACCATGCCGCATACGCTGGACGAACGCATTGTTATCGTTGACATCGATGAGAAGAGCCTTGCGGAGGTGGGGCGATGGCCTTGGGGCCGTAACAGGTTGGCGGAGCTGGTCGAAGAGCTGCAGGATCGTCAAAAAACGGCACTGCTGGGGTTTGACGTCGTATTTGCCGAAGCCGACGAAAGCTCGGGTCTAAAGCGGCTCAAGCAGCTTGCACAGGCGGAGCTGAAAGATCAACCGGGTTTCTCGGAAAAACTCAGCCAGCTGCAGACCAGCCTGGATTACGACGCGGTTTTCGCGAAAGCGATCGAAAAACGCCCCGTCGTGATGGGCTATTACTTCACCAGCGACAGAGATGGCCGGGTCAATGGAGTTTTGCCGCCGCCAGTTATGGGCAGCGATGCGCTTGGTGGCCGTCCTATCAAATTCACCAGCTGGAATGGATACGGGGCCAACATTGAGTTGTTGGCCAAAGCTGCCCCTTTGGGAGGTTTCTTCAACTCCATTACCGAGGGCGATGGTGTGGTGCGCTCTATTCCCTTGCTGGCGGAGTTCAAGGGGCAGTACTACGAGTCATTGGCGCTCGCCATGTTTCGCATGCTTGCGGGTTTGCCCAAGGTCGAGCCTGGTTTTCCGCAGGAAAAATTCCTGACCCGGAACTATCAAGGGCTGGAAAGCATTCTGCTCAAGCAAGGCAACAAAACCCTGGCGATTCCGGTCGATGATCGCGTAGCCACTTTGGTGCCCTTCAGGGGTAATGGTGGTGCGAACGGCGGCTCGTTTCGGTATATCTCCGCGGCGGATGTCCTGGCCAAACGCCTTGCGCCTGGCACGCTCAAGGATAAGATCATCCTGGTCGGCACCACCGCGCCCGGCCTGCTCGATTTGAGAGTGACTCCGGTGGGGGAAACCTATCCGGGGGTGGAAACGCACGCCAATGTCATCTCTGGTTTTCTTGACGGGAAGGTATTCGTCAAGCCCGACTACGCCATCGGATTCGAGGTGGTCATCCTGCTTTTTTCGGGGCTGACGCTGGCTTTTGCACTGCCCCTGCTTTCAGCTTCCCGTGCGGTGCTGGTCAGCCTGGCGGTGATTGCCGCCAT
Source organism: Polaromonas sp. P3_A5 (assembly GCF_056403055.1). Lineage (NCBI taxonomy): Bacteria > Pseudomonadati > Pseudomonadota > Betaproteobacteria > Burkholderiales > Comamonadaceae > Polaromonas > Polaromonas sp. P3_A5. Next base: position 4,665 of record NZ_JBFUGF010000005.1, on the reverse strand, counting down.
AGCCGGCTTGAATTTCTGGCTTTACTCTGGTTACGGTCTTGTGCTGCCGTTGGCCAGTGCGCTGGTTATGGCTTTGACCGCATTTGCGTTGAATATGAGTTATGGATATTTCGTGGAAAGCCGATCCAAGCGGGAGTTGGCCCATCTGTTCGGCACCTATGTACCCCCCGAACTGGTTGACGAGATGGTGAAAGATCCCGACAGCTACAGCATGAAGGCAACGACCAAGGAGCTGACGGTCATGTTTTGCGACATGCGCGGGTTCACCAAAATGTCGGAGTCGATGGAGCCTACCCAACTACAGGCTTTGCTAAACAGTGTTTTCAGCCGGCTGACAGACCTGATTCGCAGCAATCGAGGCACCATTGACAAATACATGGGTGACTGCGTGATGGCTTTTTGGGGTGCCCCTGTCGACACGCCTGATCATGCTGGTCTTGCAGTAAAAACGGCACTCGAGATGTCGAATGCAGTCAAGAAGATCAACGAGGAACACAAGATCAAGGGTTTACCCGAGATTGGCATAGGTATCGGTGTCAATACGGGCACGATGTGTGTGGGTGATATGGGTTCGGATATCCGCCGCAGTTACACCGTGATTGGCGATTCCGTGAATCTGGGTTCGCGTCTGGAGGGGCTGTCAAAAACCTACGGGGTGGATATCGTGGTCAGCGAGTCAACCCGAAAGCAGGCGAATGATTTTGCATGGCAGGAACTCGACAAGGTTCGCGTGAAAGGCAAAGATCAGGCGGTTTCCATTTTTTGGCCGTTGGTGCCGGGAGACCAGATCGACAAGGACATTGCGGCTGAGCTGAAAACCTGGGGAATGGCGTTAAAAGCTTACCGCGCGCAGGATTGGGATCAATGCGATGTGCAATTGCTCAATTTACATCGGATAAATGGCAAAAAGTTCCTTTACCGGCTGTATGCGGAGCGTGTAGCCTCTATGAGGCTGTTGCCTTTTGATCCGGAATGGGATGGCGCAACCAATTTTGAAACCAAATAGCACAACCCTCCAAGTCAAGGCCAACCGGAAAATCTCATGAAAGTACGTGTACTCGGCTGCTCGGGAGCCATTGCCAAAGACTGCCGGACCACGTCTTTTTTGCTTGACCATGACTTGTTGGTTGATGCCGGTACGGGAGTGGGAGATCTCACGCTGGATGAGATGGCTGGTGTTGACCATGTTCTGCTGACGCATTCGCACCTCGATCACGTGGCCGCGTTACCGTTGATGGTGGACGCCATTGCCGCCCGGCGAACAACACCTATCCAGATTCATGCGCTGCAGGGCACGATTGACGCACTGAAGGCGCATATTTTCAACAACACCATTTGGCCCGACTTTTCCCGCATTCCCAGCCCCGAGGCCCCGTTTGTCAGTTTTCACCCTCTGGAAATCGGACAAACCTTGTTATTGGCTGGTAAGCAAATAGAGGTTCTACCTGCCGTGCATACCGTCCCGGCTGCAGGCTACGCGGTGGCCACGGGCAAGGGGTATTGGGTGTTCACGGGCGACACGGAACAGAATCCGGCTCTGTGGGCCCGAATTAATCAGATAAGGGTTGCCATGCTGGTCATCGAAACGGCATTTAGCAATCGCGAGCGCGACCTTGCCAAGCGGAGCCTTCATCTTTCTCCTCATGCGCTTGCCAATGAACTCGATTGCATCGAGCGAGGAAACAGTTATCCCATCTACATTACCCATACCAAACCGGCCGAGACCGACCTGATCATGGCCGAGATACAGCGTTTTGACCAAACCCGCCCGTTTGGCCCGAATGTATCGCACGACATCCGGTGGTTGAGGGCAGGCCAGGAGTTTGAGCTATGAGCGCCGTATTGCAACGTGACCCCGAGGACGAGTTTTTTGACTCGCAGATGTTGCCTCCCCAGGAGCGGGGCGTTACTTTTGAAGCCCTGTATTTCCGGCAGCTTCAGCTGGTTACCAACCGGATTCACGAAACGGAAAATGTCGAGCAGATCATGCTCGAAGCCAGCCAGGACATCTGCAAGCTTTTTAATGCGGACCGGTTAACACTTTATGCAGTCAACGAAGACCGCAGTTCCATTGTTTCCAAGGTCAAAACGGGGCTCAATACCAGCCGCGACCTGAAGCTCCCGGTCAGCGCGCAGAGCATTGCGGGCTACGTTGCCATGGCTCGCCAGATGGTGAATATTGCGGACGTCTACGATGAGGAGGCGCTGAAGAAAATTCATCCTGCGTTGAGCTTTCTCCAGGAAGTTGACAAGCGATCCGGGTACAGAACCAAGCAGATGCTGGTGGCTCCCGTCATGGACGGAGAGACGTTGTACGGCGTGCTGCAGGTTATCAACAACCGGAGCGATCAGCCTTTTGGGAAGCTTGAGGAAGACGGTGCGCTGCAGCTGTGCAAGACTTTGGGCATTGCCATACGCCAGCGAATGCAAAAAGCGGGCGACAGCCAAAGGCGCAAAGCTACCAAGTACGACGGCTTGGTGACGGAAGGTGTGCTGTCCCAAGAAGAATTACAGCAATGCATCCGCCAGGCCCGGGAAGAAGGTCAGTCCGTCGAGCATATGCTCATGGCCAACTTCCACATCCGGCCCACTCAGATTGGTGCTTCGCTTGCCAAGTTTTTCGGTGTGGCCTACGAAGCATTCAATGCTGGACGGATTCGCTCGGAGATGTTGCATGGTGCGTTAAAACGGGACTTTATTGAACAGCAAGGCTGGATTCCGCTGGAGGAAACTACCGAAGGCCTCGTGATCATGTGTGTGGATCCGGAGGCTGTGCGAGGGGCACGCGTGGTTCCACAGGTGTTTCCCCGCGTCTCCAAATTTTCTTACCGCGTTACAACCCAGACCGAATTTGAAGAAACCCTGGGGCAGCTCTTTGGCGTGGCTGCAGACAGTAGCACCATCGACCAATTGCTTGCAGACATGGACTCACCACTGGAGAGTGAGTCAAATGACGACTCTTCGCTGGAGTCTGCCGCAGCGGACAACGAGCTGGTCAAGTTTGTCAACAAGGTCATCATTGACGCCTACAACCAGAAGGTTTCGGACATTCACATCGAGCCCATGCCCGGGAAAGCCAAAACCGGTATCCGGTTTCGCATTGACGGCACCTTGCAGCCCTATATTGAAGTGCCGGCACAGTTTCGCCAAGCCATGGTCACGCGGCTCAAGATCATGTGCGACCTGGATATCTCTGAAAAACGTAAACCGCAAGACGGGAAGATCAAGTTCAAAAAATACGGCCCACTCGACATCGAATTGCGTGTAGCCACGATCCCCTCCGCCGGTGGCGTGGAAGACGTGGTCATGCGGATTCTTGCCGCAGGTGAGCCGATCCCGCTTGAAAAACTCGGATTGACGGCGCACAACAAGGAGCGACTGGAAAAAACGATCTCCAAGCCGTATGGTCTTTTTTATGTATGTGGCCCCACAGGCTCCGGCAAGACCACGACGCTGCATTCCATCCTTAAGTTTCTCAACACCCCGGACACCAAAATTTGGACCGCTGAAGACCCCGTGGAAATTACCCAGAAGGGTTTGCGTCAGGTGCAAATTAACCGGAAGGCGGGCATTGACTTCGCACTGGTCATGCGTGCTTTCCTGCGAGCCGATCCGGACATCATCATGGTCGGTGAGTCCCGCGACAAAGAAACCGTGGCGATGGGCGTGGAGGCTTCATTGACAGGGCACATGGTTTTCTCGACGCTGCACACCAATTCGGCCCCCGAGTCCATCACCCGCCTGCTGGACATGGGCATGGACCCCTTTAATTTTGCGGACGCATTGTTGGGTATCCTGGCTCAGCGTCTGGCCAAAAAACTCTGCGACTGCAAAGAGGCTTATCAGCCCAGTGCTCAGGAAGTCAAAGATTTCATCAAGGAATACGCTGAAGAGCTGCGCCATACCGAAGCCTGGAAAGCCGATCCTGGTGGCGAGTCACAAAAACTCTATGAAGACTGGATGGCGCGCTATGGGAAGGACGATAAATTGACCTTGTATCGTGCGGTCGGCTGCGACAAGTGCAACAAGACCGGCTACAAGGGTCGTATTGGCCTGCATGAACTGATGATTGCCGATGATGCTGCCAAAAAATTGATCCAGGAGCGGGCCCGCGTCGCGGAGCTGTTTTCAAGCGCCGTCAATAGCGGCATGCGGACTCTCAAGATGGACGGCATGGAAAAGGTACTCATGGGCATGACAGATTTAAAGATGGTCCGATCCGTCTGCATCAAATGACAGAAATGTCGTGAAATTTAAAGACATACGTCAAAAAAGTAATTTTTCGGTTTTTTGTAGCTTCAAAATCATAAAAAAGAAAACTCTTTAATATGGTTCAAAAATTGCTGTAACTATCTAAATTGGCATCAAACTGCCATAACTGTTTAAATTACTACAGCCGGTTTTTAACCAAGGAGTTTTTTATGAAGCGTTCCATCCAACGGGGTTTTACCCTGATCGAATTGATGATCGTCGTGGCGATTATCGGTATCCTGGCTGCGGTGGCTCTGCCTGCCTATCAGGACTACACCATTCGTGCGAAAGTGTCTGAAGTGATTCTGGCTGCATCACAGTGCCGTACCAGCATCACGGAAACTGTTCAATCTGCTGCCAGTACGGTTCTGCCGATCGCCAATAACTGGGGCTGTGAAAAGAACGCCAGCGGCG
>NZ_JBFUGF010000004.1:0-199570 GCF_056403055.1 Polaromonas sp. P3_A5 | reverse complement strand
CAAGGATTCCACCGCTACGTTGACGAGCACCGATGTTGGCGCAACCATCTTCAAGTGGGTGTGTGGCCCCGGATCGACGGGTACCGCAATGCCTACGAAATACCTCCCAGGTTCTTGCCGGGGCTAAAACCTGATTGCTGCGTAACGCAGCAATTCATGGGTTAACAAGCGGCGCGTCTTTGACGCGCCGCTTTTATTTGGGCAAAAGTTGTCCGATGGAGTCCGACAGTTGATTTCTGAAACTTCAGTGCGAGTCAGGCTATTTGCATGGTTGTCTGTGTTGGCATTCCTTGCGTATCTGTTGCCGAATCATTACTCTCCCTGGCTCTCTGCGCATCAGGAATCGGCGATGGCGGTGGCTTTTTTGCCTCTGGTTATGTGGGTGGCCTTTTACAGAACAGTGAATGTGCCAATACTGGCGGTGGCCGCTTGGGCCCTGGCAGTAGTTCCATTTTTTCAATTGGGTACGGGGCTGATTGTTTATCGGAGTGATGCCCTGATGGCGTTCCTCTACCTGTCTGGGTTCGGGCTGGTCGTTTTGACGGGTTTTCGCTACGCAAGGTCGAGCGATAAAGATTTAATCGACCTCACCCGCATTACGGCGTTGTGGGTCGCCATTCTGCTGGCTGGAATTGTTTCCATGGGAATTGCATTTCACCAGTGGCTGGACCTTCGGTTGCTGGGACTCTTTTTGATCGAACTCCCCCCGAATGCCCGTGTTTACGCGAATTTGGCGCAACCTAACCATTTCGCAACGCTCCTGCTCCTCAGCCTTACAGGGCTTCTGTTTCTATTCGAAGCCGGGAAAATTCGCCCATCTATAGGTCTGATAGCTGCTTTCCTGCTGGCATTTGGGCTTGTCATGACTGGCTCTCGCTCCGTGTTATTGGCGTGGTGCTGGTTTCTGCTTCTGTTCATAACGCTACGACGACGATGTCAATTGCGCGTCAAGTGGGAGGGCATTGCTGCGGTCGCTTCGTTTTACCTGGTTATCTCTTTGATGTGGTCTTCGATTAACGAATGGCTACTGCTAGGCGATGGAGTGACCAGTGCGGTGGATCGGCTTAACCCCGGCGTAAGAACCATTTACTGGGAGTCCATGCTGAAAGCAATTTCTCTGGCGCCATGGCAGGGGTATGGTTGGGGGCAGATACCTGCGGCGCAACAAGCTACCGCATTGGCCTATCCGCCAACACACACCTTTTTTGAGAGCTCTCACAATCTTTTTCTTGACTTGATATTGTGGAATGGACTACCTATAGGGCTCGCTGTTGTGCTGTTGCTCTCGGGCTGGTTTTTTTTGCAATATCGCAAAGTTCATGACGCCTTGTCTTGGTGTCTTTTGCTCGGTGTGGGTTTTGTGTTCAGTCACGCCATGGTTGAATTGCCCTTGAACTACGCTTACTTTCTGTTTCCTGTCGGCTTTTGGATGGGAGTTTTGAATGCTAACTCCGGTTGGGTCCTGCGTGATTGGCGCCCGTGGGCTGCCAAGCGGATAGTACGTCCGGCATTGATTTCTATCGTTATCGCGACGGCGGTCCTCTTTATTCTTGTTTTAAGGGAATATCCGGCATTTGAAGAGGACTGGCAAAACATGCGCTATGAGGAAGCGCGCATTGGGAACAATGTATCCCCGCCGGCACGGGCGCTATTGTTAAACCAACTGGAGGAATTACTCCGCTTTACGCGAACCCAGGCTAGCCCCGGTATGACAGCAGAGCAGTTGAACTGGATGCGAGAAGTATCAAGGCGATATGCATATTCCTCCGCATTGTTTCGCTATGCTACGGCTGCGGGTTTGAATGGAGATAAAGTGGAAGCAAAACGTGCGCTGCAACTTCTTTGCAGCCTGCATCCGGTTGCAACATGTTCTGAGGCAAGAATGTCGTGGACGGAGCTATCCAAAAGTAAATGGCCACAACTTTCGGATATCCAGTTTCCTGCGATGCCCCCGGAAAAATGAATTTACCATCAGCTGTACCAGTTAAAAAAACAACGAGATATGCCAGAGAAGCTGACCTATCCAGTGCAAGTGAACGCGTGCTATAGAGCTAAATCGCCTGTGATGGATTGCGACAGGTGATGGTGACAGGAAAAGGGAAGCTTCTTGCTGGCACATGGAAGGGGCTCGTTACCTTACTCATCACGTTGCCCTGGCTTAATCCAATCGCGGGAGGGCCCTCCCCCAATGTTGTTCCGTTGCTGATGAGTCTCGCCGCTGGTGCTGGCCTGATGTTTCTTCACTCCTTCTTGCCGAATATATATAAGGATAAGGCGACGAGCGAGGCTCCGTTTTGCGGGTACTGGACAGCCCCGGTTTCCCTGGCATGGCTTCTGGCGGGGACGATCAGCAGCATCTTTGCCTTGTTGCAATACTCCGGGCATGCCGATGCCCTCGCCCCCTGGGTGGCCAATGCCGGACTGGGTGAGGCCTTCGCAAACTTGCGCCAGCGCAATCAATTTGCCACCCTTAGCAATATTTCCCTGGCTGCCGTGATTTGGTGGGTGACGAAGGATACGGGGCCCCGTGGCCCCGCTGTGAAGGCCTACAGCTGGCGGTTACTTGCACTTGTCTCGGCTGCGGGAGTACTTGCGTTGGGAAATGCCGCTTCTTCCTCCCGCACGGGAATGGTTCAGCTATTTTTCGTAGCTGGATTGTGGTGGTACTGGGGGGCGATGCGACTACCCCGCGTTCGCCGGCTGCTATGGGTATCAGTGGCTGTGTACGTGTTGGGCATACTCTTCCTCCCATGGATGGCCGGGCTGGATCCCTTGTTGTACGGGGCGGCAGCCCGATTTCTGGCCGGCGATGAACTCTGCGTTAGCCGCTGGACGCTCTGGTCGAACGTGTTGAATCTGATTGCCCAAAAACCGTGGTTTGGCTGGGGATGGGGTGAACTGGATTACGCGCATTACATCACCCTTTACAACGGTCCCCGGTTCTGTCAAATACTCGACAACGCGCACAACTTACCTCTGCAACTGGCTGTTGAGCTAGGGCTTCCCGCGTCGCTATTCGTTTGCGGTGCCTTTGCGTATTGGACAATCCGCCGTGCACCATGGCGCGAAACTAATCCGACACGCCAGCTCGCATGGACCGTGCTTCTAGTGATTCTGCTCCACAGCATGCTCGAATATCCGCTATGGTATGGCCCATTTCAGATGGCTTTCTGTCTTTGCATCGCAATGCTCTGGAGGCGGGAGAATGCGGCCCCGATGGCGGCGAATCTGCCAAAACCTGTATTAGCCCGCCGTGTATCGGTCATAGGCATGCCTTTGCTGGGAGGTGCTCTGGCAATAGCCGTTGTCTATGCTGCGTGGGACTATCGCCGCGTCAGCCAGATCTATCTTCCCGTGGACGAACGATCTGCCGTCTATCGCAGCGACACGCTTGCCAAAATTGAGGGCTCGTGGCTATTCGCCGATCAAGTGCGCTTTGCCCAGATATCTCTCACGCCTCTGACTCCGGCAAACGCCCAATGGACATTTAATACCGCAAGCGCATTGCTGCATTATTCGCCGGAGCCACGAGTTATCGAAAAGCTCATTGAAAGTGCAGTGATGCTCGGCTCTGATGATGTAGCTGTCGAGCATCTGGCGCGTTACAAGGCCGCTTTCCCGACGGAATACGCACAATGGACGCGGCAAAACAGCAAATTTGTACCGGGGCAGGCGCCACCGACGGGAGCGGCGGCCGCCAGATGAGGACGGTACTACAAGGGCTCGTGGACGAAACTGCCTGATTTACCGCCGTGTTTCTCAAGCACATGCACGTCGGTGATGGTCATGCTTCGATCTACGGCCTTGCACATGTCATAGATCGTCAAGAGAGAAATTTGCACCGCAGTCAGTGCTTCCATTTCGACGCCCGTTGGACCAACGGTCTCTACTGTTGCGGAACAGGCGATGCAGGAGACTTTCTCATCCGGGGTGAATTTGATGGTTACCCGTGTCAAAGCCAAAGGATGACATAGCGGTATCAGGTCGCTGGTTCTTTTGGCCGCCATGATCCCGGCGACGCGAGCAATGCCCAGCACATCCCCTTTTTTTGCGCTACCGGCAAGGATGATGGACAGCGTCGCTGAATTCATTACTATACGGCCCTGCGCGATGGCCACACGGTGCGTGGCAGTTTTGCCGGATACATCCACCATATGGGCCTGGCCCTGAGCGTCAAAATGAGTGAGTGTTGGGTCGGACATCTTGCGGCAAGAACCTTTACATGTATCCATCATCATAAGACCATGTTCAAAAATCCAAAGTTTTGGAGGAGCCGGCTTAAGGCTTCCGGTATTCATCTAGGTGTTAGCCTGGCAATAGCCTTGTGCGCGGCTTTGCTGGTTTTTATCATTTGGTATCCCTATCCCTATCGCGAGATATCCGGGGGGCGCGAGCTCTTCCTGTTGGTCATTGTGGTGGATGTGATCATGGGCCCGCTGATGACCCTTGCCGTGTTCAACACCGCCAAGCCGCGTAAGGAGTTGTGTCTGGATTTGTGTGTGATCGGGCTGTTGCAGTTGGCCGCGCTTGCTTACGGTCTCTGGACGGTTGCAGTGGCCCGTCCCGTGCATCTGGTTTTTGAATTCGACCGTTTTCGGGTGGTTCATGCCATTGAAGTTGACCCGGGGCTTCTTTCTCTTGCGCCTGAAGGGCTGCGGCAACTGCCGTTGACCGGGCCGACACTGTTGTCAGTGCGGGAGTTCAAGGACGCCAAGGAAAGTTTCGACGCAACCATGGCGGCGCTGGACGGCGCGCCTCTGGGTGCTCGTCCCGATCTATGGCAAAACTATGAAATGGCCAAGCCCCAGATCCTGAGACAGGCCAAGCCTCTTGCAGAACTCAAAACCCGTTTTCCTGCGGACATTGTTGGTATCGATAACGCATTGGCATCAGCGTTGGCATCGGGTCGCAAGATTAGCGATATTGGCTATATTCCAATGATCGGGCGCAAGACTTTTTGGACTGTCCTCATCGATACCAAAACCGCAGAGGTAATTGCATTTGTACCCATTGACTCCTTCTAGGCGAACTGTGTCCGTGAAGCCGCGTCCGGCCCTGAACCGCCTTGCTCTGGCCTGCATTGTTTTCATGGCTTTGGGCGGTTCCTCGCTGGCTCAGGCGCCCGTCGGTACGACCGGAGGCTCAACGGGTTCATTGCCATCGCTGGGTGAAACTTCCGACCTCGCAGCGGCAGCAGAGCGCCGTATTGGAGACCGCATCGCCGTCAGCATCTACCGCGACCCTGACTACATTGATGATCCGGTGCTCGGCGATTACCTCCAGAGTATCTGGTTGCCGCTGGTAGCCGCCGCAAGGACCCGGGGCGAGCTCAATGCCGAACTTGAAGAGCGTTTTGCCTGGCAGGTTTTTCTGATCCGGGACCGCAGCATCAATGCCTTTGCATTGCCCGGGGGCTACTTTGGCGTACACCTGGGCCTGCTGGCCGCGGTGAGCAGTTCCGATGAGGTGGCCGCAGTGATGGGCCATGAACTCAGCCATGTGACCCAGCGGCACATTGCGCGCATGCTGACGCAACAGTCGCGCCAGACCCCCTGGATGATTGCCGCCATGATTCTTGGCGTGCTGGCTGCCGGGAAGAGCAGCAATGCCGGCAGCGCCGCCGTGGTCGGCGGGCAGGCGGTCGCGATGCAGAACCAGCTCAACTTTTCCAGGGACATGGAGCGGGAGGCCGACCGCGTGGGTTTCGGGGTCATGACCGATGCGGGTTTTGAAAGCCGCGGTGTTTCGGCCATGTTCGAAAAGCTGCAGCAGGCCTCGCGCCTGAACGACAACGGCTCCTTTCCCTATTTGAGATCCCATCCGTTGACGACCGAGCGAATTGCCGAAGCGCGGGCGCGCGTGCAACTGTCTTCAACGGACGCGGCAAAACCCTCGCGCGAAAAAGAAACCGAGGCCGGCAGAGCCCGCGTGTTACACGCCATGATGGCATCGCGGGCGCGTATCCTGGCAGCCCCGGGGGTTGATGTTCTGCGCTCCATGGTGGCGGAGGCCCAGCGCCAGACAGGCCCTGTTGCCGCACTGCAACCGCTTCCCACGGCCGACAATGTGCGTGATGCTGGAGTTGTGTATGGTGGCGCTTTTGCGGCGGCCCGGCTGCGCGATTTCACCACGGCGAAAAGCTTGCTGGAACGGTTGAAACCGCTTGCTGTGGGTGCGCCGCATGCCGCCAATGCGGTGGATCTGCTGGCCGTTGAAATTGACTTGATGGCCGGCTTGGTTCCCCCGACAGCGGCATCTGCCGACATTTCCAGGGCGACATCTCGCGCTGAGGTACTGCTGCAGTCCCAGTCGTTGATGGCCGCGAACCGTGCGCAGGACGTTTCGGGCCGGCTACAAAGCTGGGTGACGCTGCATCCCAAGGACGCGATGGCCTGGCAGCTGCTTGCGGTCGCGTACGGCAAGCAAAACAAGCAGGTTCAGGCGATTCGCGCTGATGCGGAAAGCCGCGCCGCCCAGCTGGACTACCCGGCGGCGCTGGACCGCTTCAAGGCGGCGCAGGGCTTGATGCGCAGCAACCCCGGCAACGCAGATTACGTGGAGGGTTCGATCATCGACACACGAACCCGTCAGACCGAACTACTTGTTAAAGAGCAGGCGCTCCAGGACAAAGTCGATCGCTAGCTGCAGCACCGAATAAATCAGTGAGCCTATCAGCGCTGCGGCAAAACCCGTGACGTTCAGACTGCTGATCAGGCTGGCCGCGGCCCAGAACATCAGCGCGTTGATGACAAACAGGAACAAGCCCAGCGTCACCAGCGTGACGGGCAGCGTCAGCAGAACCAGGATCGGGCGCACCACCATGTTGAGCGCACCGAGCACTGCCGCGGCAATCAGCGCGCCGGTGAAGCTGGTCACCACGACCCCGGGGTAGAGATAGGCAACGGCCAGCAAGGCCGCTGCGCTTAAAAGCCATTTGAGGATAAGTTTCATGGGCAAAGAATACCACCGGCCTGCCCGATTCGGCCCCCATCCCTCTGGCAAGCAGAAGCCGCGTGCCCGGGGTTGTACACGGTCTTTTGTGTCCGTGTGCAACCCGATTCAGCGGATCAAGCCGGGGAGGTGGCCCTCCCGACTTCAGCACGAAGTGAAAGCCGTCAGTCGCTTGCGACCAGCAGCCCGGCACCTGCCAGTGCCGTGGCATAACCCAGGATGCCGTGGCTTTCCTGGGCCTGCGTTGCCGTGACCGGTTGCATGTCCTGGCCGAATTTCGGCCGCCGGGCATCCAGCACGCGTGCAACGCCATACTGCTTGATGAGGCCCTCGGTCTGGGTGATCAGGGTGGCCTGCGCCAGCTGGGTCAACACGGTGTTGCCTTCTTTTTGAAGAAGAGGCGTCAACTGTGCGAACACCTTTTCGGCCCACTTGCCGCGCCAGCTTTCCCGCGCACTGTGTGTTACCCATTTGCTGACGCGGTGCGTCACGCGGGGTGCGCAGCCGACCACGATCCAGCGAGTAGGGCTGTGGGCCTCGCCGGCCGGCAGCATGGGTTGCAGCATCTGCAGGGCATATGCGGCATCGTCAATGTACACAATGATGTTGTCCATAAAGTTCTCCTTGAGTTGTCGTCGTTTTAGAAGCTTGCTGGCTGAAAGAGGGGCATACGCCCCCCACGGGTTGCTGGTTTCAATGTGGAATCAGGTCGGCATCCTGCGCGGACCGTGAGCGTCGTGTGGCCCACCACCCTGCGCCCAGCACGCCCGCCACCGCAAGGGCGTAGGTTGCCCACTGCGCTGCAAGGTGCAGGGTTTCAGCCGAAGGCATGGTGCCCGGGCCGCCGTAGATCGGGTCGAGCAGCTGCTCGCTCACAATCATCTTCGCGGCGGTAAAGGCCAGAACGGCGGCGCCGATATTGATGATGATGGGGAAACGCTCCACCAGCTTGAGCACCATGGTGCTGCCAAACACCACGATCGGGATGCTGACCAGCAGGCCGATGACCACCAGGTCAAACGAGCCGTGCGCAGCACCGGCCACGCCCAGCACGTTGTCGATGCCCATCAGGGCGTCGGCCACCACGATGGTTTTCATGGCGCCCCAGAAGGTGTGGGCAACCGGGCCGTCGTGCTCCTTGTCGCCCTGGTCGGCCAGCAGCTTGTAGGCAATCCACAGCAGCCCCAGGCCGCCCACCAGCATCAGGCCGGGAATTTTCAGCAGCCACACTACGCCAACCGTCATGGCAGAGCGGACCACAATGGCGCCGACCGTACCCCAGACGATGGCTTTTTTCTGCAGGTGGGATGGCAGGTTGCGCGCGGCCAGTGCGATCACGATGGCGTTGTCGCCGGCGAGCACCAGGTCAATGAGGATGATCGCCAGCAGGGCGGACCACCAGGGGGTAGTAAATAGTTCCACGTCACACTCCATGTCAAGTTTCGACTTGGAAATCCGCGCGACGGCGCACGACGGATTCCCGGCTTCGTGAAACCGGAACGGGTGTGATGGGTGGCTGGGGTCGGCGCCAATGGACGCCGCAGATACCTCGATCAAACCTGTTCAGGTTTCAATCGAAGGTCTGGCTCGACATGCAGTGTCGCTGCATGCCCAACAAGCCGGAAGTGTCAACTTCGTAATGACGACTTGTTGTTAGCGATTTTGCTGTGGTGTCTGTTTTCGTATATTGCAGCAAAACGAGGGAGTTACTCCCCTTCGTCTGGGTATTTGACAATAAAAAAAGATTTTTTGCAACCCGGTCTTTGCCGCGCAGCGGCGCGATGCGGGGACATGCCCCAATTTCCCCCATAGGCGGCTGGCCCGCCCGTCTGGCCGATAATGAACGGCCCGGCGCTGCCTCTTTGCTTCCTCGCCTTGCTTCGCCTCCTTGCGCTCGCTCCATCCGCTCAGCGGCAGCCCCTTAGACCCACCGTTCCATGCCCGGCATCCACATCACCGATATTGAAGCCGCCATCAATTACTGGCGTGACAAAAAACCTTCGCCCGACGGGGTGACGCTGGCGCCCGAGTTGCGTGCGCTCGCCGAGGTCTACGCGCTCCTGGTTTTTTACCATGAGGACGAGGCCGACGAAAAAAGCTTTCCGCCCAAGGCACTGGCGGCGTGGCGGACCTGGTATGACACAACCGCCGACACGCCCTGCATTGCCATTTGTTCAACCAGCCAGGGAGATGCCCTGTGCAAGGGTTGCGGCCGCACGTTTGACGAAGTACAGCACTGGCCCGAGATGACGCCCGCCGAGAAACGCGGTACCTGGCGGCGCATCACGCAGGAAGCAACTGCCTGGCGGTTTGGCCGCTACGCTGACCGCGCCCTTGAAAACAAGGACAAGGACGCACAGAAAGATGCCACCGCGGAGGCGCCGGCTGCCGCGCCAAAAAAATAAGCCTTTTTGGCTCCTGGCCCATACACGGCAAGCGCAAGCAGCTATGAATTTGATAGTGATCCCGCTACACTGACGGCATGCTCCGACTGACGCGCGCCCCTAATATCGCCATCGCCGCGCTGTGGGTCGACGTGTTGCAGCAGGCCGGTATTGCCGCCAGTGTGCAGCGCTATTTTTTGGGCAGCGTCGCCGGGGAGCTTCCACCCGACCAATGCCAGCCCGAAGTCTGGCTCACCCACCACGAAGAAGAACCCCGCGCGCGCGAGTTGCTCGACCACCTGCAAAATATGCCGCAGCGGCGCTGGCTGTGCGTCTGCGGTGAAGTCGTTGAAGGTGGCTTTGAGCAGTGCTGGAATTGTGGATTAGCCCCCACGGTGGGGTAAGTACCCCCACGCTCCCCCACTTCGTGTGGGTCGCTGCCCCCGGAGGGGGCCGCCCGCCTGTGGCCCGGCAAAGCCGAGAAATTGGCACACCCCTATCGGGCTCACTGCGTGTAGCCCTTTTCCCCTTGCAGGGGACGGCGCCTGCGGCCCGGCAAAGCCGGTTCCGCGGCCCCTGCTTGCTCGAAGAGTTCTGTGGGCACAACCAGTGGTGCCGCGGGACTGGCTTTGCCAGACCGCAGGCGCCGCCCCCTTGCAAGGGGGGAACAGGCTACACGCAGTGAGCCTGGACGGGGGTTAGACCCTCTTGGCCAGTTCGGCAGCCATGCCGACATAGCTGCCGGGCGTCATCTTCAGCAGGCGTTCCTTCTCCGCTGCAGGAATTTCCAGCGAACGGATCAACGCGTGCAGGTCTTCGGCCTTCACGGTTTTGCCGCGCGTGACTTCCTTCAACTTCTCGTAAGCGCCCTGCACGCCGTAACGGCGCATCACCGTCTGGATCGGTTCGGCCAGCACTTCCCAGGAGGCGTTCAGGTCGTCGCCCAGCGCTTCGCGGTTGAGTTCGAGCTTGTTCAGCCCCACACCCATTGAGTTGTAGGCCAGCACGGCGTAGCCCAGCGCCACGCCCATGTTGCGCAGCACGGTCGAGTCGGTCAGGTCGCGCTGCCAGCGGGAAATCGGCAGCTTTTCGCTCAGGTGGCGCAGCAACGCGTTGGCCAGGCCCAGGTTGCCCTCGGCGTTTTCGAAGTCAATCGGGTTGACCTTGTGCGGCATGGTCGAGGAACCGATCTCGCCGTCTTTCAGGCGCTGCTTGAAGTAGCCCACGCTCACGTAGCCCCAGATGTCGCGGGCCAGGTCGATCAGGATGGTGTTGGTGCGGGCTACCGCGTCAAACAGCTCGGCCATGTAGTCGTGCGGCTCGATCTGGATGCTGTAGGGCTGGAAGGTCAGGCCCAGGCCCAGTGGTTCCGGCGTTTCGATCACGTTGCGGCTGAAGGCCTCCCAGTCGAAGTCGGGCCAGGCCGAGAGATGCGCGTTGTAGTTGCCCACCGCGCCGTTCATCTTGGCCATCAGCTTGATGCCGGCGATCTTGTCACGCGCATTGGCCAGGCGCACCACCACGTTGGCGATTTCCTTGCCGACCGTGGTCGGGCTGGCCGTCTGGCCGTGCGTGCGGCTCAGCATGGGTTCTTCGGCATAGATGTGGGCCATTTCGCGCAGCTGCGCAATGACCTTGTCCAGCGCCGGCAACACCACCAGGTCGCGGCTGCTTTTAAGCTGCAGCGCGTGGCTGGTGTTGTTGATGTCTTCGCTGGTGCAGGCAAAGTGCACAAATTCGCTGGCGCCCTGCAGCTCCGGCCGGGCTTCGAATTTCGACTTGATCCAGTACTCGACGGCTTTCACGTCATGGTTGGTGGTTTTTTCGATTTCCTTGATGGCCGACGCATCGGCCTCCGAGAAGTTTTTGACCAGACCCAGCAAATAAGTGCGGGCGCCCGGGCTCAGCGGCTTGAATTCGGCGAATTTGGCATCGGAAAGCGCGATGAACCACGCCACTTCGACCTGAACGCGGCGGTGCATATAGCCCTGTTCGGACATCAGGGGACGTAACTGGTTCAGTTTGTTCGCATAGCGGCCGTCCAGCGGGGACAGGGCGTTGATCGTGGAAAAGGGGGGAGAAGAGCTCATGGCCCAATTGTAGGCCGGGTGCCTGCCGCGCCGGCCGTGCCGGGAGCCGCTGCCGCGAGCCCGAAAAGATGTGCATATTTGCGAATCTTCTTGCCCGGCGCGTTACACCCCCGTCAGCCCGGCTGCCGGCTTACTCGATAGAATGCTCTTCCCCCGGACCACGATCTCACACCATCATGAAACTCATCGGATCCGCTACCAGCCCCTATGTGCGCAAAGTGCGCATAGTGATGGCCGAGAAAAAGCTCGACTACCAGTTTGTCCTGGAAGATGTCTGGGCAGCCAACACCACCATCCAGGCCTCCAACCCGCTCGGCAAGGTGCCCTGCCTGGTCATGGAAGGCGGCGAAGCCGTATTTGATTCCCGCGTGATCGTCGAATACCTCGACACCCTGTCACCTGTCGGCAAGCTCATCCCCAGCCAGGGCCGCGAGCGCGCTGAAGTCAAAACCTGGGAAGCCCTGGCCGACGGCCTGATCGACGCCGCCATCCTGGCGCGCCTCGAAGCCACCTGGGCCGGCCGCAGCGTCAAGCAACGCAGCGACGCCTGGATCGACCGCCAGATGGGCAAGATCGAAGCCACCCTCAAGGCCATGAGCACCGGCCTGGGCGACAAGTCGTTCTGCAGCGGCATTCACTTCAGCCTGTCCGACGTCGCGGTCGGCTGCGCGCTCGGCTACCTCGACCTGCGGTTTGCGCAAATCAACTGGCGTGAGATGTATCCGAACCTGACCAAGCTGCAGGACAAGCTGATGCAACGGCCCAGCTTTGCGGAAAGCATTCCGCCGGGCTGATGCGGTGCTGAATGGTGGAGGCGACAACATTTCTCGCTGACGCCAAATCACCAAATCGCATACAAACTCCAGACGCCGCCGGATATTGCTATGTATTTAATAGCTGCTTGCGCCCATCTTTATTGGGCCCTGGCTACTATTGGCGTTTGAAAGCAGTTCAAAAACAGGCTCAAGGCCTCTTTCAACGCCTCTTGGGCGGTCCTTTTCAGGTGTTTTGAGGTCGAGACAGCCTGATTTCAGGCATAAAAATGGCTCCTGACCCAATCAGAACAAGCGCAAGCAGCTATCAAAATAATAGCTCTTGCGGGGGCTTCACGGGTTTCACGCTCATCACGGTGAAAGTCCACCAGGCCATCGGCGGTGAACTTCAGGCGGGCGCAACGCATGCGTTGGCCCTGGCCCGGCAAGGGGGCCGGAATATAAAAATGCTGCGAAGCGCCCCGGCGCGAACGAGGGAGGGAGGGAGGAGGAGGAGCGCCCCGGGATTGCAGCTGAACCTGGACGGCTCAGAAGGCTTCGCAACAATGAAACTGTTCTCTTGCCAGCGCTACCGGTGAAGGCAAATCGCGCTTGCAGAAGTATGAGAGCACAAGTGCGGGGTAGTTCCCGCAAATAAAAGATCCCTCAGGTAAATTTTTGTTAACGGGCCGCGGGCTTGATGGCCAGCTGTTTTTCGATTTCTTTGACCAGCGCGCCGCCGGCCGGGTCAGCCATGGAGTTGAAGCTGGTGACGCCGACACCATCGCGTGCAATGACGTATTTGTAAAAATTCCAGCGCGGTGTGGTGCCTGTTGTGGCCGCCAGCTTCTGGAACAGGGGGTTGGCGTCCTTCCCGGTCACGCTGGTCTTGGTGAACATGGGGAACTTCACGCCGAAGGTGTTTTCGCAGAAGTCCGCGATCTCCTTGTTGCTGCCCGTTTCCTGCGAAAAATCATTGGACGGAAAACCCAGCACCACCAGGCCCTGGTCCTTGTATTTGGCATAGAGCGCTTCAAGCCCCTGGTACTGCGGGGTAAAGCCGCAAAAGCTGGCGGTGTTGACCACGACCACCACTTTTCCACTGTATTGGCAAAGCGTCTGGGGCTTTTCATCCTGCAGCCGAAAAAACATCTGCTGCAGCAGCGCGGGGCAGGTTGCCGGTGCGGAGCCGGCGGGCGCTACGGCAGGTGCCGGTGGCGCTGCCAGCGCGCCGCGGGAGGCCAGCAGCGCAGGGGCAGCCAGCATGATCAGCAAAAGGAACTGGGCCGCCTGACGAGGGGCGCAAAAAGAGGCAGTGGCAGTCATTGGCTAAACTCGCGGGCTGGTGATCGGGCCGATTCAGGTTTATTTGGCGCTGTCATACATGTTTCACAACATGCCCTGACGATACGCCCGTATCGCGGTGAATGGATTCAGCGGGAATTCAGCCCCGGACTATCCGGGGTCTGCATGGCTTTATTTGGCACAATGCAATCCGAAAAAGAGCACTTGTGTGGTCCAACACGCCGGAATGGGGTCCGAATTACCCTGATTTGCCGGTAAATAGCGCATAAGTCGCCCGTTGTCACATTAGCCGCCTAAAATCGTTACAAGTACCCAGGATGCTCCCGCAGGACATCCGAGGCAGATATATCTGCATATCCCTTGCGAAGGAGTTCTCATGCTTTATCCCGAACTGTTCAAACAACTTGAATCCGTCCGCTGGGACATGGACAAGGACATTCCATGGGCAAGTTTTGACGCGTCCAAGCTGACCGACGAGCAGGCCCAGACCATCAAGATGAATGCCATCACGGAATGGTCTGCGCTGCCCGCCACGGAAATGTTCCTGCGCGACAACAAGGACGACAGCGATTTCTCGGCCTTCATGTCCATCTGGTTCTTTGAAGAGCAAAAACACTCGCTGGTGTTGATGGAATACCTCAAGCGCTTCCGCCCGGACCTCGCTCCCACGGAAAAAGAATTGCACGAAGTGCGTTTCGAGTTCGAACCCGCACCCGCGCTGGAAACGCTGATGCTGCATTTCTGCGGCGAGATCCGCCTGAACCACTGGTACCGCCGCGCCAGCGAATGGCATACCGAACCCGTCATCAAGCAGATCTATACCCAGCTGAGCCAGGACGAAGCCCGCCATGGTGGCGCTTACCTGCGCTACATGAAGCGCGCCATCAACAACTTCGGCAATGAAGCCAAGTCCGCCTTCACCAAGGTGGGCGTGCTGATGGCCAGCGCACGGCGTACCGCCCAGGCGCTGCACCCGACCAACCTGCATGTGAACAAAAGCCTCTTTCCGCGCGACACCATCCAGAGCCGCCTGCCCAACCCCGAGTGGCTGGAGCACTGGCTCGACACGCAGATCAAGTTTGACGCGGTGTGGGAGGGCAAGGTGGTCGAACGCATCCTGCACAACCTGAGCCTGCTGTTGAACCAGAGCTTCAAGACCGTGCAGGAACTGAACCGCTACCGCAAGGAAGTCGCCAAGGAACTGGCGGAGTCCATCGCCGCCAAGCCGGCACCTGCCGGCGCCTGATGCACGACGTCCGCTGGCCGGGTGCCTCGGGCGGCAGAAGCCGGGTGGTGGTCCAGGCCTTCCGTTAAAGTGGCGGGATGCCCAGCGAGCCCCCTACCCCCTCCTCTACCCACTTCCTGCAAAAAATAGTCCCCCGCGAAGAAGCGCGGCAGCGGCTTGCTTCAATGCCGCATCCCGTTGTCTTTACCAATGGGGTGTTTGATGTCTTGCACCGCGGGCATGTCACCTACCTGGCCGACGCACGCGCGCTGGGCGCAAGCCTGGTGGTGGCGCTGAACACCGATGCCTCGGCGCGGCGGCTGGGCAAGGGCCCTGACCGGCCGCTCAACAACGAACACGACCGCGCCGCCATGATGGCTGCGCTGGAGTCGGTGAGCCTGGTCACCTGGTTTGACGAAGACACGCCGCTTGAACTGATCCGTGAGCTCCAGCCGGATCTGCTGGTGAAGGGCGGAGACTACGACATGGACAAACTGGCAGAGACCGCGGTGGTCAAGGCGTATGGCGGCAGTGCCCGGGCGATCCCGTTTGTGGATGGCTATTCGACGACGGCCCTGGTGAAAAAAATCCGCGCCACGCGCTGATCCGCTGATATCAGCCGGTATCTGGGAGAGCCCGGCCGGCTCTTCTTCGGAGGGTGATGATCGCCCTCAGGCGGACTTCGCCACCAGCACGGCGTTGGAGCCGCCAAAGGCAAACGAGTTGGACATCACCGCGCGCAGGCCGTTCGCATCGCGCGCTTCCAGCGGTATGTAGTCCAGGTCACAACGCGGATCGGGGTTCACCAGGAATGCTGTTGGCGGCAGCTGCCCCGCGCGCAGTGCCATCACACTCGCAATGAATTCCATGGCGCCCGCAGCGCCCATGGCGTGGCCGTGCACCCCTTTGCTGGAGCTGATGGGCAGGCGCCCGGCCAGGTCCTTGAAGGCCAGCTTGATGGCGCTGGTTTCGATGACATCACCGACATCGGTGGCGGTTCCGTGGGCATTGAGGTAACCGATGTCGGCGGCCTGCAGTCCCGCGTCTTTCAGCGCCAGCGTCATGGCGAGTGATTGCCCCTGGGCGTCGGGCTGCGTCAGGTGATGGGCGTCGGTGGTGGATGCGTAGCCGCAAAGTTCGGCCAGGATATTGGCGCCGCGCCGTTTGGCGCTTTCCCATTCTTCCAGGACCAGCATGGCGGCGCCTTCGGCCAGCACCAGACCGGAGCGGTCAACCGAAAATGGACGGCACGAGGTTTCGGCGCCTTCGGCATGGGGCTTGGCCAGCGTGTGCATGGCTTGCCAGGCCTTGATGGTGCCGCGGTTCAGCAATGCCTCGGAACCTCCGGCCAGCATGGCGTCGGCATAACCGTGGCGGATCTGCCGGAAAGCTTCGCCAATGGAGGTGGCCGACGATGCGCAGGCATTGGAAACTGTGCTGCTGGGGCCCTTCAACCCGAACTCCATGGACACATGGGCGGCAATGGCGTTGTGCATGGCCAGCACGACCGTCATGGGGCGCAGCCGCGCCACTTTTTGCTCCAGCAATGCCGTGTAAGCCACATCCGTCGATCCTGCGCCGCCGCTGCCTGTGCCCAGCGAGACGCCGAAACGCTCGGGTGCGAAGCCGCCCTCAGGGCCCCATCCAGCCTGCGCCATGGCTTCGCGGCCAGCCACCACTGCGAGCTGGCTGACCCGGTCCATGGTCAGGAGACGGGCGCGAGGGAAATGCTGGTCCGGGTCGAACTGGACGGCGCCGGCCAGCACGCTTTCGCTGCCGGTGGGAAAGCCAATGTCAATGCCCCGGATGCCGGAGCGGGCGGAAAGCAGGGACCCGAAGAATGCGGGAGTGCCGGTTCCAACGGCGGAAACAACGCCAAGACCCGTGATGGCTACGCGACGCATGGGCGGTCTGGCGGGCCCGGCAGGGCTCAGGCGGCAGGCTTGCCTGATGGCAGCAGGGGCTCAATCAGCTGGACCATTTCGGCGAGGGTGCGCGGCGGGCTGGCCTGGTCCGGAATCTGGATGCCAAACTGGTCTTCAATCTGGAACAGAAATTCGATGACGGCGAGGGAGTCAAGACCCAGGCTCTCCAGCGTGGCATCCGGCAGCAGTTTTTCTTCGCTGATGCCAAATGTCTCGGCAAAAAGATTAATCAAATCAGAATTCATCACGAACCAGTAAATATGTAATGCGAACCGCCATTGTCCCACCATCGATATGACGGTCGGCCTCTTCGGGCCTGTAGGGGCATTTTACAAAAGCAGCCGCGTTGTTTTCGTACCTCAGGGCGTGTACATCTGCCTGACGGCGTCCGACAGGCTGAAGGTCCCCAACAATTCACCCAGATAACTAATGGGCGCAGGCGCGACAGCTGCCGCGCCAATTTCCGCCCGCAGGCGCGCATTGCTGAACACCGCATCTGCCGTAAGGAAAGGCAAATACGGCTGCAATGCTTCAAACATCCAGCGTTGGCGGGCAAACTTCGGCGTGGGCACGAAATCCCTGCCGCGCATCACCATCTTGCCGATGCCGGGCATGCTGGCTTTCAATTCTTCGGCCAGCGCTGCGAAGGTCATGGAGTCTTCGCCCGTGGACACGTGGTAGCAATCGTGCCGGAGCTCGTCCTTGAGCAGCATTTCGGCAAAGGCGCCCGCGATGAAATCCACCGGCGCGAAATCGAGTTTGCCCAGGGAATCCAGCGGCACATCACCGAGTTCGGCCATGACCGGGATGGACCACAACATGTTGCGGGCCAGTTTGGCGTCGTCAATCCCGCGCGACAGCACAATGCCCGGGCGCAAACTTACAAAAGGATGGCCTTTGCCGCGCAGCAGTGTTTCGGCATCGCGTTTGGAGCGGATGTAGTCGTTGGCATAGCCGGCAAACGGCATGTCTTCGGTAATGACGCCGCGCGGCTCGGTGGTCACTGCCGCCGTCCCGACAAAAAAACCGCGTTGTGAGGGCCGCAGGTCTTTCAGGATGCCGGAAAAATGCTCGGCGGCCTTGAGATTGATGGGATAAACCCCGGCACCGGGCTTGAACGAGGTACTGGCCGCCGAATGCAGGATGACATCGGCCGATTGGAGAACTGCCGCGCTGAGGCCAAAACCGGGCTCGACCACATCGCCGGCCTCGGCAGACACCATGTCGGCAAATTCGGGCTTCCAGAGGATGCTCTTTTTCAGGCGATCCAGCAGACGGTCACGGGCCTGGTTCGAATCGGCAGCGCGCACCACAGCAGTGCTGTAAACGCCGCGCGCAGCCAAAAGAAGCATTAATTCGCCGCCAATCAGGCCTGTTGCGCCCGAAAGCAGTACGCGTTTTGACATGTTAAGAAATGTAAAGCTGAACCTGCAAGTATAAGCGAGGGGTATTGGACGGTCAGCCCTAATTCACTCGGACGGACCTGTCCAAATCAGCAAAATTACACGTCTGATCCGCCTTTTACAAAGCGGTACGCGGCTGTATGTGCATTACTTTGCAGCTTATGGGGCGCCTGATTCAGCGGCGGGCTGGCCGTTTTCAGGCTTTTCACTGCCGTGGCCGCGCAATCTTGCCGCCATGCGCTTGATCAGCCGCTCCAGGTCGTCGATATAGGTAAACACGGCAGGCACCACCAGCAGGCTGAGCACGGTGGAGGTGATCAGGCCGCCGATCACCGCGATCGACATCGGTGAGCGAAAGCTGGAGTCGGCCGCGCCGAAGCCCAGGGCAATCGGCATCATGCCCGCCCCCATGGCCAGCGTGGTCATGATGATGGGCCGCGCCCGCTTGTGGCAGGCGTCCAGCAGGGCGTCCCAGCGCGACAGGTTGTGGTCGCGCCGCGCGACGATGGCGTATTCCACCAGCAGGATGGAATTCTTGGTCGCGATCCCCATCAGCATGATCAGCCCGATCAGCGAGGGCATGGAAAAACTCTTCTGCGCGATCAGCAGGCCGACAAAGGCGCCGCCCAGGGAAAGGGGTAGAGCGGCAAGAATGGTCACCGGGTGCAGGAAATCCTTGAACAGCAGCACCAGCACGATGTAAATGCAGAGCACGCCTGTCAGCATGGCCAGGCCGAAGCTGGCAAACAGCTCGCCCATGACCTCGGCATCGCCGACCTCCACCACCTTGACGCCGGCCGGCAGGTTCTTGACGGACGGCAGCAGTTTCACGGCTTCGGTGATGTCCCCCAGCGCCCGGCCCGACAGCTCGATCTCGAACTTGACATTTCGGGAACGGTCGTAGCGGTCAATCACGGCCGGGCCGGCTGTGATTTCCAGGCTCGCCACCTGACCCAGCATGACGGGCCCGACACCCGGCTTGACGCTTGGAACCGCGAGGCGCTCCAGCACGCTGAGGTCCTTGCGTGCTGCTTCGTCCAGCTTGACGACGATAGGCACCTGTCGCTGCGAAAGGTTGAGCTTGGGAAGCGACTCTTCGTAGTCGCCTACCGTGGCGATGCGCAGGGTTTCACCCATGGCTGAACTGGTGACACCCAGGTCTGCTGCCCGGGCGAAATCCGGCTTGATGGCAATCTCGGGGCGCACCAGGCTGGCGCTGGACGAGATATTGCCCAGGCCGGGAATGGTTCGCAGGTCTTTTTCAATCGCGAGCGCCGCAGTTTGCAGGGCATTGGAGTCTTCGGCGGTCAGCATGAGGATGTACGCCTCTCCTGAGCCGCCCAGCCCCACCTTGCTGCGTACGCCCGGAAGGGTTTCCAGCGCCGTCCGCATCTTGCTTTCAATGCCCTGCTTGCGCGGCCGTTCGCTGCGCTCGTCCAGCAGCACGGTGAGCGTGGCTTTGCGGGTTTCTGCCGCGCCCTGCATGGCAAACGGGTCTGTACCAGCTGATCCGCCGCCGATGGTGGTGTAGACGCTCTTGACGTGCTCGACCTTGCTGATCAGCAGGCGTGCATGCTCAGCCGAGGCTTTGGTCTGCGCCAGCGAAGCGCCCGGGGGAAGCTCAAGGTAGACCTGGGTTTGCGAATTGTCATCGGGCGGGATGAAGCCGGTCGGCAGCAACGGGATCAGCATGACCGAACCGAAGAAAAATACCGTGGCCGCCGCCATGGTCGCCACGCGGTGCTTCATGCACCAGGCCGCTGCGCGCATATAGGTGTTCATCCACTTCGGGTCGGAATGAGCGCCGACCACGGGCTTGAGGATGTAGGCCGCCATCATGGGAGTCAGTACGCGCGCCACCACCAGCGAAGCAAACACCGCCAGCGAGGCCGTCCAGCCGAACTGCTTGAAGAATTTTCCCGCTACGCCGCTCATGAAGGCGGTGGGCAGGAACACGGCGATCAGCGTGAACGTGGTGGCCACCACGGCCAGGCCGATTTCGTCGGCCGCCTCCATGGCGGCTTCGTACGGCGACTTGCCCATGCGCAGGTGCCGCACGATGTTTTCGACCTCCACAATGGCATCGTCGACCAGGATACCGATCACCAGCGACAGCGCGAGCAGGGTGATGACGTTGATCGAAAAGCCGAGCAGGTGCATGCCGATGAAAGCCGGGATCACCGACAGCGGCAACGCAACGGCTGACACAAAGGTGGCGCGCCAGTCCCGCAGGAACAGCCACACCACCAGCACCGCCAGAATGCCGCCTTCGTACAGCAGGTGCATGGAGCCGTCATATTCCTCCTGCACTGGCGTGACGAAATTGAAGGCTTCGTGGACTTCCACTTCAGGGTACTGCTGCTTCAGTTCG
The DNA here is from genome assembly GCF_056403055.1 of Polaromonas sp. P3_A5. Classification (NCBI taxonomy): domain Bacteria; kingdom Pseudomonadati; phylum Pseudomonadota; class Betaproteobacteria; order Burkholderiales; family Comamonadaceae; genus Polaromonas; species Polaromonas sp. P3_A5. Next base: position 179,164 of record NZ_JBFUGF010000004.1, on the reverse strand, counting down.
GCCAGCGCCGCCTGCACGGCCGCGCCGACCGCCACTTCGCTTTCGCCCCGGCTGCGGGACACCTCAAAGCCAACGACAGGCTTGCCGTCGAGCAGCGCGGCGGCGCGCGGTTCGGCGGTCGTGTCGCTCACGGTGGCGACCTCGCTGAGGCGGATACGCCGTCCGTCGCTGAGCGCCAGCTCAAGCTGGGCCAGCTCCTGCGCGGACTTGACCGTCGCCAGCGTGCGCATGGGTTGTTCGCTGCCGCCCAGGTCGGCGCGCCCACCTGCGCTTTCGGTTTGCACCTGCCGCAACTGGCGGGAAATGTCGGAAGCTGTCGCGCCCAGGGCCTGCAGCTTGGAGGGGTCCAGCGCGATGCGGACTTCGCGTGAGACGCCGCCCACGCGGTTCACCGCACCGACGCCGCGCACCGCCAGCAGCTTGCGCGAGATGTCGTTGTCGACAAACCACGACAGCGCCTCCTCGTCCATGCGCGGTGAGCGGATGGTGAAAGCCAGCACCGGCTGGCTGGCCAGGTCCATCTTGCTGACCACCGGATCGCGCACGTCGCCGGGCAATTCGCTGCGCACTTTCGACACGGCCGCGCGCACATCGTCCACGGCTTCCTGTACCGGCTTTTCCAGCCGGAATTCGGCGGTCACGGTCACGCCGCCGTCCTGCACCTTGGTGTAGATGTGCTTGAGGCCCTGCACGGTGGCAATGGAATTTTCAAGCTTGCGGGCCACTTCCGTCTCGAGCTGGGCGGGGGCGGCGCCCGGCAGCGATGCCGCAACCGTCACGGTCGGCAGGTCGATGTCGGGAAAGTTCTGCACCTTCATCGCCTTGAACGACAGCATGCCGGCGAATGTCAGCAGCACAAACAGCATGACGGCGGGTATCGGGTTCTTGATTGACCAGGAGGAGACGTTCATCGAGTCGCTCCTTATTTGATAGCTGCTTGCGCACGACTGGCGGGCGCTACGGCTGGATTTACCGTAATTCCAGGGGTGGCGTCGCTGACCCGGACCAGGTCGCCGTCATTGAGGAAGCCCGCCCCGCTGACGATCACCCTTGTATCGGCGGTGAGGCCGGAGGTAATTTCGACCCGGTCGCCCGCAAGCCGGCCGGTCTGCACCTTGAGCTGGCTGATGCGGTTGTCCGGGTTGAGGCGAAAGACGTAGTTGAACCCGTCGCGCACGACCAGCGCAGGTTGCGGGATGGTCAGCGCGGAGGTGCTGCCCAGATCGAATTCGCCGCGGGCAAACATGCCGGCCTTGGCCGGAGAGGCCATGCCTGCCGAAACCGGAAGGTCCACATAGACCAGCGCCGCGCGGGTCTGCGGGTCCACGCTCGGAGCGATCATGCGCACCCGGCCCTTGAGTTCGGCGCCGCTGGCCGCCACCACGCTGGCAACCGTGCCGGCCTTGATCCTGCCCAGCTCAGCCGAGGTGACTTCCGCGCGCCATTCGAGGCGGCCGCCCCGGATCAGGCGGAACAGCTCGGTGCCTGCCGGCACCACCGAGCCTACCGTTGCGGTGCGTGCGGAGATCACGCCGTTGTCGGGCGCCAGCACCTGCGTGTTTTTACCGCGTACCTGCTGCACCTCAAGGAGTGCCCTGGCTGCCTCGACACGTGCCTTGGCGGTTTGCTCGGCGGTGTTGTACTGGTTGATCTGCTGCTCGCTTAAAGCGCCCGAACTCGCCAGCGTGCGCGCACGCGCGGCGTTGTCCGCCGCATCGGCCGCGTTGGCCTGGGCCTCGATCAGGCTGGCTCTGGCTTGGGCCGTGTCCGCCTGCACGCTGTCGCCCGAGAACACCGCCAGCACTTGCCCGGCCTTGACCTGGTCGCCCACATTGGCCTGCACCTGCACCAGCCGCAAGCCGTTCGATTCGGAGCCGATCACGGCCTCCTGCCAGGCGGTGATATTGCCGTTGGCGCTGAGTTTCACCGGCAAGGTCACTTGAGACGGCAGCGCGGTGGCGACAGTCAGTGCCGGCTTTGCGGTGACTGCCTTGTCTTCTTTTGCGTTGGCCTTCAGAAGAAAAAAAGCTGCGGCCCCGGCAACGAGCACGGCACCGGCGATCACAGCGAGAGCGACGGGTTTTAGTTTGAAGTTTGGCATGGTGTTCAAAGGATCTGTCAATAGGTGTGGCAGGGTCGGCAAACCGCGCCTCAGGGGGCAGTGAGGGCAGCAGGGGTGAAAGGTGCCGGCACATCGGAGACCAGCGGCGGCACAGGGGGTTCGGCGGTGGTCCAGCCGCCGCCGAGCGCCCGGTACAGCGCAACCCAGGCGCTGCGCCGGTCACGTTGCAGCGTGACCAGGGCGCTTTGTGCGGCCAGCAGGGTGCGACGGGCGTCTTCAAGTTCGACCAGGCTCGCCAGCCCGCTCTTGTAACGGGCTTCGGTGCCGACGAATGACGCGCGGTAGCCTTGTGTGGCGACCAATGCATCCTGGCTGCGCTCGGCCGTGCTTTGCAGATTGACCAGCGCTTCCTCGACTTCCCGCACGGCCTTTCGCACGCTGCCGCGGTATTGGGCGGCGGCGTCCTCGTAGCGCGCCTTGGCGGCTTCTACATTGGCCTCACTGGCGCCGCCGTCAAAGATCGGGATGGTCAGCTGCAGTGGCCCGACGGTCCAGGTGTCAAAGCGTTGCGTGGTGCTGGCCGTGTATGACTTGTTGGCCGCAATCGAGCCGCTCAGGTTGAGCCTTGGAAAGCGCTGCGCGCGTGCACTGCCGACTTCCAGGTGGGCGGCGTCCACTTCGCGTGCCGCATTGAAGATATCGGGCCGCTGGGCCAGCACTTCCGCCGGCACGCTGATGACAGGCGCTACCGATTCCAGTGTCAGGTCGACCGGTGTGCTGGCCAGTTTTTGCCGCAGTGCGGGTTCATCGATGGCAGTCAGGGCCACCAGTGCCTTGACATCCAGGTCGCACAGTGCGCGCTGCTGGATGGCGTTGCTGTTGCCTTCGGCCGCGCTGGCCCTGGCCAATGCCGCGGTGGCGGGCGCCTGAAAACCTGCCTTGGTGCTGAGTTCCGCCAAACGCGCAGTTTCACCCCGGGATGTGGCATCGGAGCGCGCTACCTCGAGCAGCTTTTCGCAAGCGCGCAGGCTGTAGTACTGGGTGGCGACCTCGGCGGCGACCGATACGCGTGCCGAATGCCACAGCGCCTGGGAGCCTTCCAGCCGCTGCTGATCGGCATCCCGGCTCGCGGCGTACTGACCGAAGAGGTCGATTTCCCAGGAGGTCTGCAAACCCGCCTGGGCGGTTGTGGAAATAGGTGGCGCTGCACGGTTCACGGGCGCCGAGCGTCCGCGGCTGACGCTGGCGGTGCCATCGAGTGTGGGCAGCATGGCCGCGCCCGAGGCCACGCGTGAAGCCCGCGCCTGTTCGATGTTGGAGCGCGCGGTGGAAACAGTCGGACTGACCGATTCCGCCGCCATGATCAGTTCCACCAGCAAGGGATCATTTTGCTGCTGCCACCATTGCGACAGCCCTTTCAGGCTGCCGCCGTGGGGCAATGCGGCTGTGGTGCCCGCCGCCGGCAAGGGTGTTTGCCAATGCGCGGGAATCGAGACAGAAGGTGGCGTGTGCGGATTGTCGGAAGCGCAGCCGCCCAGCAACAGCGCGCATGCGCCGAACAGCGGCGCCGCTGTCTGCAAGCGCAAGCGTTCGCGTCCGGAGTCAGTTTTTTTCATGATGTGCTGTTTTCAATCGCGGCGTGGCGGCCACGGGGTAATCGGAAAGGTGATTTCGGCGTGCCATTTCGACGCCCACCATGGCTTCGGCATACGCCACCAGGCTGACAGCCCACTGCTCCAGGGCTTCAGGTGTTCCGAACAGCTGGGGCCGGATCGCTTCCACGACCTCGCGGCTGAGGAACATCTGAAGTGCCAGACCGGTGATGGAAAACGCCAGCCTGTGCACCTCGTCGTCGGCTTTTGTGACGCCTAAATGGCGGCACAGCACAATAACCAGCGCGGTATGCGCCGGCTTGATGCCCTGGTCGATTTCTTCGGCCCACAGGCCTGTGGGTTCCAGCATCTCGCGAAAGTGGAGCTTCATGCACAACTGCACCAGTTCACCCTGGCGCAAAGGTTCGAGGAAGCTCGAAAAAAAGCCTTCAAGGGACTGCCGCAAGGTGAAATGGGGCTGGTTGTACAGCGCAATGTCATCGCGCGCGCTGCCCATCGGTTCGGTGAAAACGGCCCGGTACAAGCCGGCCTTGTCGCCAAAGTAATAGCTGATCGCCGCCACGTTGGCCCCTGCAGCATGGGCGATATCGCGAATCGAGGTTTTGGCAAATCCTTTTTCGGAAAACAGCCTGAGTGCCGCGAGCAACAGGTGCGCCCTGGCGTGCGCGCCGTCGGAGCGCTGTTTTCGGCTTTCGCCTTCAGGCTTGGCTGAGCGCGAAGGTGTTTGAGAGGGCAGGTCGGGTGTCATGTGCCCGGATTAGAGCACATTAATCAAACAGTCGATTGAATTAAATCAATTGTTTGATTTGAAGGTGGCGACCCACAGTTGCTGGATCGCGCCGCGCTCTGCCTCAAGCGCAGGCGGGTTGACCTGGGTGGGTTCTTCGTTGAGGCGTGCGCGGTGCTGCACACGCCGCAGTTCGCGGTAGGCGCTTGCCGCCCGCTGGCCGACGCCGGTCGGCAGCAGGCCGGCCGTTTCTGCGCGTTGCAGGAGCGAGATGTTGCCGACGTTGTCCCTCAGTTCCGGGTGCCGGGCTGATTGGGAAAGCACCAGGAACTGCACGGCGAACTCAGCGTCCACCATGCCGCCCGCACTGTGCTTGACGTCAAATTTTTCAGCCTTGAGCGGAGGCGGGCCTGAGACGGATCCGCCTGTGGGGCTTGGCGTTGCGTGGAGGCTTTTGACCGGATGGGCGTCGCGAACCTTTTCGCGCATGGCCACAATTTCGTTGCGCAGCGCAACGATGTCGCGCGGGGCGGTGATAACGGTCTGCCGGACTTCGTCAAACCGCAGGCGCAGCGACTCGTCACCCAACACGAAGCGCGCACGTGTCATGGCCTGGTGTTCCCAGGTCCAGGCGGTATTGCTGCCGCGCTGCTGCTGGTAGCGGGTATAGGCCTCAAAACTGGTGACCAGCAAGCCTGAATTGCCGTTGGGGCGCAAAGCGGTATCGATTTCAAACAGGTCGCCTTCGCCGGTCTTGATGGTCAACCAGTTGATCAGCTTGCGCACAAATGCGGCATAGACTTCGGGGGCCCGCTCGTCGTCGTCCTCATAGACGAACACGATGTCGAGATCGCTGCCGTAACCCAGTTCTTTGCCGCCCAGCTTGCCGTAGGCAATGATGGCGAACTGCGGTGTTTCACGGTGCCGGTTCTTCAGGCGCTGCCAGCACCAGTCGGTGGTGATGCTCAGCACCGCTTCGGCGAGAGCCGTCAGATCATCGGCCACCTGCTCGACGGTGAGTACATCTTCCAGGTCGCGCGCCAGGGTGCGGAACACTTCCGCATGGTGGGCGCGGCGCAGCAGGTTCAGGCAGGTTTCCTCGTCGTCCTCGCCGGTGCTCCTGAGTGCGGCCAGGCGCTGTTGCAGGTCACGCGCGAAGGCTGTGCCGTCAAGGCGTTCCCTGAGCAGCTCGTCGCTGGCCAGTTCATCAATGACGCCGGGGTGCTGCAGCAGGTAGCGTGCGGGCCATTTGGCGGCCCCCAGCAGGCGCAGCAGGCGCTCATGCACCGCAGGCCGTTCCAGCAGCAGCGCCAGGTAGCTCTCCCGCCTCAGGAGCGGCTCTATCCAGTCGATGATGCGCACCGCCGCTTCCTCGGTGACCGTGCCTTCCGCCAGCCAGGCGGCGGTGCGCTGCACCAGCCGCGCCAGGCGGGCGCGGGAATCTTCGCGCAAGGCCAGCACCCGCGGATGCTGGCGCCACAGCGCCAGGCGCGCGCGAAACTGTTCCGGCCATTGTTCCGACAATTGCTCCAGCAAGTCTTCGAGCTGCTGCGGCGCTGCCTTGGCCGTTTTTCCGCAGCCTTTGCAGTCGGGCTTGCCGCCCAGCAATTTGTCGAATTCCCCGGCCACCAGCTCCCGGTGGGTGTCCAGTTCGCTGAGGAAAAGGCAGCAATTGCTGTAGCCCAGCGTTTCTGCGATCCACGCCAGGTCGTCATCACGCGTGGGCAGGACATGGGTCTGCTGGTCATCGAGGTACTGGATGCGATGCTCCACGCGGCGAAGAAAATCATAGGCCCGTGCCAGCGCATCGGCGGTTTCCTGCAGCATCAGGCCCGCGCGCGCCACACGCTGCAAGGCGTCGACCGTGGGGCGGGTGCGCAGCTCGGGAAACTGCCCGCCGCGCACCACCTGGAGCAATTGCACGGTGAATTCAATTTCGCGAATGCCGCCGCGCGACATCTTCACGTCGTTGGCCCGCTCCGGGTGGCCGGCGCAGCGCTTGGCGGCATGCTCGCGGATTTGCCGGTGCAAGGTGCGCAGCGCATCGAAGACGTTGTAGTCAAGGTAGCGCCTGAAGACGAAGGGCAGCACGGAGCCGCGCAGGGCCTGCGCCGAGCCGTCCTGCACGCATTCAAGCGGCGCCACCACCCGGCTCTTGAGCCAGGCAAAGCGTTCCCATTCACGACCCTGTGCCTGGAAATACTCCTCAAGCGCGCTCAGTGAAATGGCCGCCGGCCCGGAGCTTCCGTTGGGCCGGAGCGCCAGGTCCACCCGAAACACAAAACCATGCTCCGTGGCATCACCAATCAGGCTGAAGACGGCTTTGACCTGGTGCGCGAAGTACTCGTGGTTGGATATCTGCCCGCGGCCATCGCTGCGCCCTCGGGTTTCGCCGTCGTGGTCGTAGACATAAATGAGGTCGATGTCGCTGGAAACGTTGAGTTCGCGCGCACCCAGCTTGCCCATGCCCACGACCCACATGCGCGCACGCTCCCCGTCGGGGCCTTGCGGTGCGCCATGGAGCCCGTCAAGTTCAGCGCCCGACTCGCGCATGGCGACATCCAGGGCCAGCTCGGCCAGCTCGGTCATGGCGCAGGTCACCACGGCAAGTGGGGCCTGGCTTTCGAGGGCGCCGTCACAGTCGAGCACCACCAGCCTTTCCATGACCAGCTGGCGAAGCACCCGAAGCGCCGCGCCTGTCGCCATGCCCTGCGCCAGCAGCGCGTCCAGCGCGACCTGCATGGCGGCGCGCACGGGGGCGCCCGCAGGCAGGAGGAAAAGTTGATCGGCGTAGCGGCGGCGGATGCGCTGAACGAACCGTGAATAGTCCGACGCGGCTGGCCCGGCGGCGAATAAGGTATCAGGGCAGGCGGTTTGGGCGACGGTCATCACACTACTTCACAAAACTTCATGGTTCACTGCCGGGCGAACGCTGGCCCCGGCGGTCATAATTCTCATGTCAATGGAGCCAACGATCCCCAGCCTGCCTACCCCGCCGCCGCAACGACTGCGATGGCTTGCTCTTACCCTGCGCGTGTTGCTGTGGCTTGTTGCCACGGCCTGGGTGCTCTTTGGCCTGACCTGGTTCGTGCTGCATGGCTGGATTGTGCCGCGAATCGGGGAGTTTCGTCCGCGCCTGGAAATAGAGGCCAGCAAGGCTTTGGGGGTGCCTGTTCGCATTGGCGGAATCACCGCACATTCCCAGGGGATGATTCCTTCGTTCGAGTTGCGCGACGTGACCCTGCTCGACGCCCAGGGGCGCGAGGCCCTGCGGCTGCCGGTGATTCTCGGCGCCCTGTCCGCCTCTTCGATCTGGGGGTTGGGCTTCGAGCAGCTTTATATCGACAAGCCCGAGCTGGACATACGCCGAACCGCTGACGGAAAGATCTATGTCGGCGGCCTCGATGTTTCGCAGGACCGGGCAGCCGGCGAGAGCGCCGCTGCCGACTGGTTCTTCTCGCAGACCGAGTTTGTCATGCGAGGCGGCACCGTGCGCTGGACGGATGAAATGAATCCGGCACCACCCCTGGCGTTGACGCAGGTTGACTGGGTGATGCGCAATACGCGGCGGCGCCACCTCATGCGCCTGGATGCCACACCCCCTGCAGAATGGGGTGACCGTTTCACTGTCAGGGGCATATTCCGCCAATCGCTGCTGTCAAGCAGCGCCGGTGATTTTGATGCCTGGACAGGCCAGCTATTTGCCGGGTTCGACCGGGTGGATGCGTCCCGCATCAAGCCGTACCTCAACCTGGACGCACTGGGCATTGAGCTGACCCGCGGGAATGGCGCGCTTCGCGCTTGGGCAGATATTTCCCAGGGCCGGGTGACTGGCGGCACGGCCGATGTGGCGTTGCAGGATGTAGACGCCCGTCTGGGTGCCAAGCTGCAGCCTTTGGCCTTTGATTTTGTCGCCGGGCGTGTGGGCGGCGGCCAGCGTACCAATGGGTTTGATTTCAATACCGAAGGCCTGCGCTTTCGCACCCGCGATGGCCTGCAGTGGCCGGGCGGCAATGTGGCGCTGGTGCATACGGGGGACGAGGCCGGCGTTGCGCAGCACACTGAACTCAAGGCAGACAAGCTCGATCTTGCAGCGCTCGCGCAGATTGCCAATCGCCTGCCGCTCGATGCTCCCGTCCATGGGCTGATCACTTCTTTTGCCCCGAAGGGACTGGTCGAAAGCGTAGAGGCCCGCTGGCAGGGACCGCTGGATGCCCCCACCACCTATGCCGCAAAGGGACGCGTTGCCGGGCTGAGTATTGCTGCCCTGCCCGCGCCGCCCAGTCCGGCGTCAGCGCATCCCAAGCCCGGCAGGCCGGGAATCAGCGGCGCCACCATTGACTTTGACCTGACGCAAGCGGGTGGACGGGCCGGGGTCAAGATACTCAACGGCTCGCTCGACCTGCCGGGCGTGTTTGAGGATTCGCTGGTGCCGTTTGACCAGCTTTCCGCCGAGACGCAATGGAAGTTTGCGGGCCGGAAAATCGAAGCGCAGCTGAACAACCTGCGATTTGCCAATGCCGACGCGCAGGGAGAAGCGCAAGCCGCATGGCATACCGACGATGTGGTTTCCGGCAAGCCGCCTGCCGGAGATGCAGCAGATCCCCGATTTCCGGGTGTGCTGGATCTGCAGGGCGTTTTGAGCCGCGGTGATGGCGAGCGGGTACACCGTTATTTGCCGCTGGTATTGCCGGACCGGGTGCGCCACTATGTGCGTGACGCGGTCGTGCAAGGCCAGGTCAGCGACGTGAAGTTCAAGGTCAAGGGGCCGCTGGCGCAATTGCCTTTCACCAACCCGGCACAAGGGGACTTCCGGGTGACCGCCAAGGTGCGGAACGGGCACTATGCCTATGTGCCCAAATCCATACAGCCGGCCGGAGCCGCGGGGTGGCCGGCCTTGACTGAACTCAACGGCGAACTGGTGTTTAACCATGCGGCACTTGAGGTCAACGACGTCACCGGCAAGGTCAATGGCCTGCCGGGTTTGCAGCTGGTCAAGGGTAATGCGCGCATCCCTGACCTGACCCATGACACCACTGTCGAGGTGAACACACACCTCAAGGGGCCGCTTGCTGATGCGCTGGGGTTCGTCAACCAGTCCCCGGTTGCCGGCATGACGAACCATGTGCTGGCCAAGGCGGTTGCGGCCGGGCCGGGCGAATACCGGTTCCGGCTGGACTTGCCTATCCACACCATCGATAAATCCCGGGTGGACGGAACCGTCACGCTGCCCGGCAATGACGTGCAGTTTGGTGCGGATACTCCAGCGTTGACAAAACTCAAGGGTGTAGTGACCGTGAACGAGCGCGGCTTCACCGTGGCAGGTGCCCAGGCGCGGCTGCTCGGCGGTGACGTCCGTTTTGACGGTGGCACGCGGGTGCAGGCGCGATCATCCGGCAATGCTGAACAGGAAAGCCAGGTAGCGTTCAAAGCGCAAGGCGTCGTCACCGCGGAAGGGCTGCGCCAGGCCAGGGAGCTCGGCGCGCTTTCGCGCATGGCCCAAAATGCCACGGGCAGCGCGGCTTACACCGCCTCGTTGGGTTTTCGCCGTGGCGTGCCTGAGCTGGTTGTCGCCAGCAGCCTGCAAGGCATGGCGCTCAACCTCCCCGCGCCCCTGAGCAAGACCGCAGAAGCGGCATTACCACTGCGGTTTGAGAATTCGCTTTTGCCGGCGTCCATGGGGCCAGGGCAAAAACTGGAGGACCAGTTATCGGTAACCATTGGCCGTGTGGCGTCCATCATGTATGTGCGGGACGTCAGCGGCAGCGAACCTCGTGTGATACGGGGCGGAATCGGCGTCGGGCTTGAGCCCGGGGAGACGGTGCCTGTGCAGGAAGCCGGTGTGGCGGCCAATATCAACGTGGCCCACGTGGACCTCGATGCCTGGCAAAAAATACTGGCGGATTCTTCTTCCGGCAGCGCGCTCCAGACACCTCCGCCGGTGGCTGCCACTGCGGCGACCAATCGGGCGGCCGCGAACGCGTCCCTGACTTATCTGCCGACCTCCATGGCCATTCGCGCAAAGGAGCTGGTGGTTGAAGGGCGCAAGCTGAACAACGTGGTGGTGGGCGGCTCCCGTGAAGGCCTGACATGGCGTGCGAATATCGACGCCTCGGAGCTCAACGGATACGTCGAATTCCGGCAGCCTGGCGGCATAGGCGCGGGGCGGGTCTATGCGCGGCTTTCCCGTTTGAGTCTGGCCCCAGGTACGGCCAGTGACGTGGAAGCGATCCTGAACGAGCAGCCCGCCAGCATCCCTGCCCTGGACATCGTGGTGGAAGACCTGGAACTGCGCGGCAAAAAACTGGGGCGGGTCGAGATCGACGCCGTCAACCGCGGAGCGTCTGCCGCGGCCCGCGAGGGCGTGCGCGAATGGCGCCTGAACAAGTTCAATGTGATCCTTCCCGAGGCGGTGCTGACGGCAACGGGCAACTGGGTGGCGATCAATGCCCAGAGCGTTGCGGCAAATGCGCCGCGTGCCGCGCGCGCGGTTGCCGAGCGCCGCCGCACCGTGATGAATTTCAAGCTGGACATCGCCGACTCGGGTGAGCTGCTCAAGCGCTTTGGCATGGGTGAGGTCATTCGCCGCGGCAAGGGCAAACTGGAGGGGCAGGTCGCGTGGATGGGGTCACCTCTCAGCCTGGACTATCCCAGCATGAGCGGACAGTTCAATGTCAATGTGGAGTCGGGGCAGTTTGTCAAGGCTGACCCGGGCATCACAAAACTGCTGGGCGTGCTGAGCCTGCAGTCTTTGCCCAGGCGGCTGACCCTGGATTTCCGGGACGTTTTTTCCGAAGGCTTTGCCTTTGACTTTGTCCGCGGCGACATCAATATCAACCAGGGCGTTGCCTATACCAACAACCTGCAGATGAAGGGCGTGAATGCGGCCGTGCTGATGGAAGGCAGTGCCGATATTGCCAAGGAGACGCAGAACATCAAGGCGGTCGTGGTGCCGGAAATCAATGCCGGTACGGCTTCCCTGATTGCCACAGTCATCAATCCGGCCATCGGCCTGGGCAGCTTCCTTGCCCAGATGTTCCTGCGCCGGCCTTTGATGCAGGCGGCGACCCAGGAATTCCACATTGAAGGAACCTGGTCTGACCCGAAAATCATCAAGGTGGATCGCAAGGCACAGGCTGCAGCAGAGCCTGTTCAGGAGGTTCGTTAACCATGAAGATAGCTGCCATCCAGATGGTCTCAGGTACGCGCGTGCAGGACAACCTTGCCGCAGCCCGCAGCCTGCTTGAGCAGGCTGCGGCGCAGGGCGCCGAACTGGCCGTGCTGCCGGAGTATTTCTGCATCATGGGCTTCAAGGACACCGACAAGCTGAAAGTCCAGGAGAGCGCCGGGACGGGCTTGATACAGGACTTCCTGGGCCGGTCGGCGCGTGAGCTCGGCTTGTGGATCGTGGGCGGCACGCTGCCCATGGCCACGTCTGATCCGGCGCGCGCGCGCAACTGTTCGCTGGCCTATGCGCCGACGGGCCAATGCATCGCGCGGTACGACAAGATCCATCTTTTTCGCTTTGCGCAGGGAAAGGAAGACTATGACGAGACGCGTGTGCTGGAGCCTGGCGCGCAGCCCGTCCGGTTTGATCTGGCTTCCCGCGATGGCCATGTCTACGCTGTCGGCATGAGCATTTGTTATGACCTGCGTTTCCCGGAGCTTTACCGCGCGCTGAAGGCCGATGTGCTGCTGGTGCCCAGCGCGTTTACCTACACTACCGGGCAGGCGCATTGGGAAGTGCTGCTGCGTGCACGCGCCATTGAAAACCAGGCCTATGTCATTGCGGCGGCGCAGGGCGGCACGCATGAAAACGGCCGCCGTACCTGGGGCCACAGCATGCTGGTGGATCCCTGGGGTGAGGTGATGGCTCAGCAGGCTGAAGGCGCAGGCGTTGTTCTGGGTGAAATCTCCAGCACTCACACGGAAGGTGTGCGAAGCCGTTTGCCTGCATTGAACCATCGTTTCCTATGAGGCCGGCCGCGTGAGGCTTCCGTTTGCAAACGGCGTCAGCCGCGCCAGCAAGCGCTGGTCCTTGTGGGCGCTGCTGGTGGCGCTGCTGGTGGCGCTGCTGGGCATTCTGGTGTGGCTGGCGGGACGTTATGAGTCCAGCATGGTGCAAAGCCGGCTGGAGCATGACGCAGCGGAAGCCGTAACAGACATCCGCTCGGGACTGACGCGCAATATCCAGACCTTGCAGGCGCTGCAGTCCAGCGACCGCACGCCGGAGCCGTGGCATTCATCCGCCGCCGAGCTGCTTCGCGAGCGCCGTGAAATCATGCGGCTTGAATGGCGCAACGAAGCGCTCGATGTGCTCGGGTTTGTGGAGACGCCCTATCGCACCTCGGTGTTCGAGCGGCTCGGGCGGGGCAGTTTGCAAACCGACGTGGGCCTGACCTGCACCACGGCCCGGCGCCTGAGCGGTGCGGCTTACTCCATCAGTTATTTCATGCCGCAGCGCGATGGCCTGGGCCTGGAAGTGCTCGACATGTGCCTGCCCGTCGTGGTGGCGGGGCGACTCACGGGGTATAGCGTGGTCACCTATTCGCTGCAGGACATTCTGGGGGAACTGGTTGGCCGCCAGCTCGCCCGGGGCATCGGCCTGTCTTTTACCGAAGCTGACGGCACGCGCCTGGCCCTGCAAGGCGTGCCTTCGCGCGGCAGCCGTATCTATATTGCGCAACAGCTGCTGGACCTGCCCGGCAATACGCTGGTGGTCAGGATGGAAAGCCGGCTGGGCACGCCGGCCCTTTTCCCCAATGTGCTCACCGCGCTGGTCACGGCCATGTCACTGGCGCTGCTTGCCGTGCTGTACCTCCTCGCCAGGGATATGCGCCGCAGGCTGAAAGTCGAGCATGACCTCGGCGAGGCCCTGGCTTTTCGCAAGGCCATGGAGGACTCCGTGCTGACCGGCCTGCGCGCGCGCGACCTGCAAGGGCGCATCACTTACGTGAACCCGGCGTTTTGCAAGATGGTTGGCGTGGACGCCAAGGACCTGCTCAACCAGAGCTTTCCCTCACCCTACTGGCCACCCGAACTGGCCGGCGTGTACCAGCAGCGCCAGGAAATCCGGCTGGCAGGTAACAGCCTGCCCAGGGAGGGCCACGAGTCGGTGTTCATGCGGCGCGATGGCACGCGGTTCCCGGTGCTGATCATGGAGGCCCCGCTGATCAATGCCGTGGGCAAGCACACCGGCTGGATGAGCGCGATTCTGGACGTCAGCGAACAGCGCCGGGTGGAAGAGCTTTCCCGTGCCAGCCAGGACCGCCTGCAGGCCACCGCACGGCTGGCGATGGTTGGCGAGATGGCCTCGCTGCTCAGCCACGAACTCAACCAGCCGCTGGCCGCCATTTCAAGCTACGCCACCGGCTCACTCAACCTGCTGCAGGATGGCATGGACCATGACAAGCCGCTGGCAGCGAACGCCAGCTCAGCGGTGGCGCCGTTGTCGGAAGATTTGCAGCTGGCCATGCGCCGCATTGCGGAGCAGGCCGAACGCGCGGGAAAGGTCATCAAGAGCGTGCATGACTTCGTGAGGCGCCGCGATCAGGTGCGCGAAGCCGTGCAGCCTCGCGCCCTGCTGGACGCCATCATGCCGCTGGTGACCCTTCAGGCACGCAAGCTCGGCGTGCGCGTGGTGATCGAGGTCGACGAGACCTGCACGCCCGTGCTGTGTGACCGCACCATGGTTGAGCAAGTGCTTCTCAACCTCTCGCGCAACGGCATGCAGGCCATGCAGGCTGTGACCCATGAAGGCGGGGCGGCGGAGGCGGCTTCGCGGGAAAAAGTGCTGACGCTGCGTATCCGTCCGGCCGCATCGAACGCGCAGAGCCGCTGGGTGGAATTTTCGGTGACGGATTGCGGTGAAGGCATTCCCAGTGAAGTGGCCGAGCAGCTCTTCACGCCATTTTTCACCACCAAGGAAGAGGGCATGGGGCTGGGCCTGAGCCTGTGCCGCACGGTGATTGAGCAGCACGGCGGCTTCCTGGGGTTTGAGCCCGGCCAGCCGCGGGGTACGATTTTCAGTTTCACCTTGCCGGCGGCCCTGCCGCATGATGCAGGTGCGGATACAGCCTGAAGGACACAGCATGGAACCCATTCAAAATGCCACGGTATATATCGTCGACGACGATGCCAGCGTGCGCGACGCGCTGGCCTGGCTGCTGCGCTCGCGCCGCCTGTTGAGCGAAACCTTCGACAGTGCAGAGGCGTTCGATGCGCGCGTATCCCAGCAATTCGCGGTCAAGTCGCCTTCATGTGTGCTGCTGGATGTACGCATGGCGGGCCTGAGCGGTCTGGCCATGTTTGAGAAGCTGATTGCTTACGGCTTGCTGCCCACGCTGCCGGTGATCTTTTTGACGGGCCATGCGGACGTTCCAACGGCGGTCGACGCGGTCAAGCGCGGTGCTTTTGATTTTTGCGAAAAGCCCTTTTCAGACAACGCATTGGTAGACCGCATTGAACAGGCGCTGAACCATTCCGCCGGGGCCCTGGCGCAGCACAGCGAGTCGACGGGCCTGCAGGCCCGTCTCGACGGCCTGACAGACCGTGAGCGTGACGTGATGAAGCTGGTGGTGGGTGGGTTGCCCAACAAGCTGGTGGCGGACCAGCTTGACATCAGCGTGCGCACGGTGGAGGTCCACCGTGCCCGGGTTTTTGACAAAATGGGTGTCAAGTCGGCGGTGGAGCTGGCCAATCTGCTGCGTAACCTGTAATTGCAGCGCTGCGCCGGGCTTATTTTTTTTCGGGCTCTGCCGGGGTCTCTGAGTGGACCGATTCCTTCAATTCGCCATTTTTACGGCCCGAAAACATCGTCCACCACACAATGAACACCAGCAGCAGCAATGCCCCCAGGGCTTCGAGCAAAAGTAGGGCCATGACATTTCCTTGGATTTCAAAAGAGGCTTCGATGCTTGTGCTGCCGTCAATGCGTTCCATGCGGCTTGTCCCAATTATCGCCATTGCGGCGCTGCTTGCTTCCTGCGCAAGCCCGCCCCGGCCGCCTTCGACCGTCCCTGCGGGCGAGCCCACAGCCCCGGGCGTGCGCGCCGGCGATACCGGCCCATTGCCTGCGCCCATGGTGCAGGGGAAAAGCCGCTGGGTCGCGGTCCGCTGGGCCGAGTTGCCCGGCTTCGAGGAAGACGCGCTGTTTGAGGCCTGGAACGCCTGGCTCAAAAGCTGCGAGCGTCCCGGCCCGGGTTTTGCGCCGCTATGCGGCGATATCCGGCGCCTCAGCATTGCGTCTGCCGATGAGCAGCGCAACTGGATGGTCAGGCGGCTGCAGCCCTACCGGGTGGAGAGCCTGCAAGGCGTAACCGAGGGGCTGTTGACCAGTTACTACGAGCCTGTGCTCAGGGCCAGCCGGCAGCCCGTTGCGGGTTACGAGGTGCCGCTGTACCGTCCTCCCGCATCGCTGGGCAGCCGCAAACCGTGGTTCTCCCGGCAGGAAATCGACACCCTTGCTGAAGCCAAAGCGGCGCTGCGCGGCCGCGAGATCGCCTGGCTGGTCGACCCGGTTGAGGCGATGTCGCTGCACATACAAGGCTCGGGCCGGCTGAACATCACCGAAGCCGACGGCTCGCAGCGTGTCGTGCGCGTGGCCTACGCAGGCACGAACGAGCAGCCGTTTCGCAGCGTGACCCAGTGGCTGCTGGAGCAGGGCGAAGGCCGCATGACGGCGCCCTGGGTGGAGTCCACCAAGGCATGGGTTGCGAAAAATCCGCAGCGCGCCCAGCAAATGCTCTGGAGCAACCCGCGCTACACTTTTTTCCAGGAGCAGCCGCTGAGTGAGCTGGATACCGCCTTTGGACCCAAAGGTGCGCAGGGCGTGGCGCTGACACCGGGCCGTTCCATTGCAGTTGACCCGGGAAGCATTCCCTACGGCACGCCGGTGTGGCTGGCGTCCCGTGGCGGTGCGGCCAACCTGCAGAAGCTGGTGCTGGCGCAGGACACCGGCAGCGCCATTGTGGGTGCGGTCAGGGCCGATTATTTTGCCGGAACCGGCCCCGAAGCCGGCCTGCTGGCGGCACGTGTCAACCAGCCGCTGCGGCTCTGGGTGCTCTGGCCGAAGTGAGTGCTCAAAACGTTGGGCAAGCTGAAGGAGATTCCATGAAACAACTGTCGGCCCGAACCGGGATGGCCTTGGTGGGGGTGACCGGAGCGCTTGTGCTGGCAGCCTGCGCGGCGGGTGGCGGGCCTTCGCCTGCCGCGCAGTACCGCTGCGAACACGGCGCTGACTTCAAGGTGAAGTTTGTGGACGACACCGCCGTGCTGGATAGCGCCGGCGGCTCGGACCTGCTGTTTCGTGACGCAGGCGGCCAGGGTGCGCAGCAGACGGTGTACAGCAATCCGCGGATGCGCGCCGAGTTTGGCCTGGGCGCCAGCGGCCGCGAGGCGGTGCTGCGTTATCCGCTGCTGCCGCTGACGGCACACTGCGTGCGCGACTGATTCCCTGTAAAACCTCTTTGCGTTGTTGTGCGGACCTGCCGTGCCAAAACCGCTTCACCGCGATTTGTGGGCGGCTTCTTCTAGCGCACGGAGAGGCGGACTTCCACCCTCATACCGTCCCGACGGGTCGATTGCCGGCTGTCGGCGATGCCGCTGCTGCTGCCGGCGCTCGCATCGTCCGACTCGGCCACGGTGACCCATTCCCCGAGGCGAACGGTCAGCGAGGTGCTGGTGGACGATGAGGACAGGGGAGCCTGCGGCGACGAGCCTGTGCGGCTGGCCTGCCCCGCGGCCAGTTCCAGCTCCACGCTGTCGCCGCCGTACCAGGTGGGCCTGGCTGAAAAGCCGCTGTTAGCCTCGATGAACACGGTGCCGGCCTGGCGCGCCTGTACCAGCCGCAGCGGCTGGCTGTTGCCCAGGTTGATGTTGGCGTTGCGGCCATTGAGTACCAGCACGCGCTGCACCAGGTCGCGTGAATCGCTGCGCTGGCTGTCCTGGGCTGTGATCTGGGCATTGAGGCCCGAGCGGCCCGGTTGCAGCACAACACCGCCCTGCGCGCCCAAGGCACTCTGGGAGCGCAGGCTGCTACCGGCCTGCCGCACTTCGATCTGCAGGTTGCGCATGGGTAGCGCCTCCGGACTTGCTCCTGAATTGATAGCGGGTTGCGCTTGCAGGGCGGGTGCCAGGGCCATAAAAAGCATAAAGGCCAAAGAGGCGGGGCTGGAAGATGGTTTCATGCGGGGCTCCTTGAAGCGTTGTCTTGCAGGTGTTTCATGCGCTGGCTGTTGTGAACAGCGAGCGAATTTGGTGCTATTAAATCAATAGCTGATTGCGCCCGTCAGTAAAGGGTTGCAAGCACTATTTACTTGAATTTTAGACTGTAACCCGCGTCAGGTGCCCGAGCGGCAGTGCGCTGCTCGCCTTGACCTCACCCAGCGAAAAACTGGTGTGCAGGTCTTTCACATTGGGCAGGTTGATCAGGTTTTGCAGCGCAAACTTGCTGAAAGCCTCCAGGTCTTGCGCTACCACCTGCAGCTCGAAAGTGCCGGTGCCGCTGATGTAGTGGCAAGAGACGATCTCCGGCAGCTTCTTGATGGCCTCTTCCAGCTGGCGCGTTGCGTCGCCACTGTTGCGGTCAGCGTCCAGCCGCACAAAGGCCAGAACGCCCAGCCCGATCTTGTGGCGGTTGATCTCGGCACGGTAGCCGGTGATGAAGCCCGATTCTTCCAGCGCCCGCACCCGCCGCCAGCAGGGCGCGGCCGACAGGCCCACACGGGAGGCCAATTCCGTGTTCGTCAACCGGGCGTCGAGTTGCAACTCATTCAGGATCGCGATGTCAAACTTGTCTAATGTTTCCATGTTTGCCACTTTACAGCAATATCCTTTCTGGAAGTGCCATAAATCGGGCAAACAAAGCAAAGACATATCACGGCTGGCGGCATACACTTTGCATGCAACTAGAGGGCGCCCCCTATCCGGGGGTGACCCTTCTGCCGGCCTGCCCACAAGGCGGTACTAAAAAACAGTCCTGGAGACCCACGAACATGAACGCGCCCCTACCTGAACACATCCGCAAAGCGCTAGAGACCGTCACGCTTGACGATAAATATTCTTTAGGCCACGGCCGCGCTTTCATGAGCGGTGTCCAGGCGCTGGTCCGCCTGCCTATGCTGCAGCGCACGCGCGATGCGATCGAGGGGTTGAACACGGCGGGTTTTATCAGTGGCTACCGCGGCTCGCCGCTGGGCGGCTATGACCAGGCCCTGTGGGCCGCCAAAAAGCACCTGGCTGCACAAAACATCGTGTTCCAGCCCGGTGTCAATGAAGAGCTGGGTGCCACGGCCGTCTGGGGCACGCAGCAACTCGACCTGTATCCGCAAAGCAAAAAATTCGACGGCGTATTCGGCATCTGGTACGGCAAGGGCCCAGGCGTGGACCGCTGCTCCGACGTCTTCAAGCATGCCAACATGGCGGGCACGGCCAAACACGGCGGCGTGATCGCCATTGCCGGCGACGACCATGTCTCCAAAAGTTCCACCGCCGCCCACCAGAGCGACCACATCTTCAAGGCCTGCGGCCTGCCGGTGTTCTTTCCTTCCAATGTGCAGGACATCCTCGACATGGGGCTGCATGCGTTTGCCATGAGCCGCTTTTCCGGCGTCTGGTCGGGCATGAAAACCATCCAGGAAGTTGTCGAGTCGTCCAGCTCCATCCTGGTCGATCCGGACCGCGTGAAGATCATCATTCCCGAAGATTTCGAGATGCCGGCCGGCGGCCTGCACATCCGCTGGCCCGACGCGCCGCTGGAGCAGGAAGCGCGGCTGATGGACTACAAGTGGTACGCGGCGCTCGCGTACATTCGCGCCAACAAGCTGAACTACAACGTCATCGCCGGCCCCAAAGACCGGTTCGGCCTGATCGCCAGCGGCAAGGCCTTCAACGACACGCGTCAGGCCCTGGCCGACCTGGGCCTGGACGAAGAGACCTGCCACCAGCTCGGCATTCGCCTGCACAAGGTCAACGTTGTCTGGCCGCTGGAGGCCACCATCACGCGCGACTTCGCCGAAGGCCTGCAGGAAATCCTGGTGGTCGAGGAAAAACGCCAGGTCATCGAATACCAGATCAAGGAAGAGCTCTACAACTGGCGTGCCGATGTGCGCCCCAATGTGCTGGGCAAGTTCGATGAACCTGAAGGCGACCAGTCGGGCGGCGAATGGGGCCGTTCCAACCCGAGCGACAACTGGCTGCTGCGCGCCAAGGCCGACCTGACGCCGGCCATCATCGCCAAGGCGATTGCCAAGCGGTTGAAGAAACTGGGCGTGCCCGCAGACATCATCTCCCGCATGGACGAGCGCCTGGCCGTCATCGAAGGGCGCGAGCGCGCCCTGGCCGCCGGCAAAGCCGACACCGGCGAGCGCGCGCCCTGGTTTTGCAGCGGCTGCCCGCACAACACCAGCACGCGCGTGCCCGAAGGCTCGCGCGCCGTGGCCGGCATCGGCTGCCACTACATGGCAACCTGGATGGACCGCTCCACCTCCACCTTCACCCAGATGGGCGGCGAGGGCGTGACATGGGTGGGCCAGGCGGCTTTTACGACCGACGAACACATCTTTGCCAACCTGGGCGACGGCACCTACTTCCACAGCGGGCTGCTGGCGATCCGCCAGGCCATCGCCTCGGGTGTGAACATCACTTACAAGATCCTCTACAACGACGCGGTCGCCATGACGGGCGGCCAGCAGGTCGGCGAGCGGCCCGAAGGCCATTCGGTGCTGCAGATCATGCAAAGCCTGCGTGCCGAAGGCGTGGCCAAACTGGTCATCGTGACCGATGAGCCGCAGAAATACGACGGCGCGCCGCTGCTCGAAGGCGTGACGGTGCACCACCGCGACGAGCTGGACCGCATCCAGCGCGAGTTCCGCGAGATCAAGGGCACGACCGCGATCATTTACGACCAGACCTGCGCGACCGAAAAGCGCCGCCGCCGCAAACGCGGCACCCTGGTGGACCCTGAAAAGCGCGTGGTGATCAACGAGCTTGTCTGCGAAGGCTGCGGCGATTGCTCAGTGCAGTCCAACTGCCTGTCAGTGGAGCCGCTGGAAACCGAGTTCGGCCGCAAACGCCGCATCAACCAGAACACCTGCAACAAGGATTACTCCTGCGTGAAGGGCTTTTGCCCCAGCTTTGTCACTGTCGAAGGCGGGCAGCTGAAGAAGCCAAAAAAAGACAAGAAAGGCGCACCCAGCAGCCTGTTTGTGGTTCCCGAGCCCGTGTTGCCGGTGGCGGAAAACGCCTGGGGTATCGTGGTAGGCGGCGTGGGAGGCACCGGCGTCATCACCATCGGCCAATTGCTGGGCATGGCAGCCCACATTGAGGGCAAGGGTGTGGTCACGCAGGATGCGGGCGGCCTGGCGCAAAAAGGCGGCGCCACCTGGAGCCACATCCAGATCGCCAACCGGCCGGAAGCCATTTACACGACCAAGGTCGACACCGCCAAGGCCGACCTGGTGATTGGCTGCGACCCGATCGTGGCGGCCAGCAAGTACACGCTCACCGTCATGCAGCCGGGCCGCACCTACGTAGCCATGAACTCGCACGGTACGCCGACGGCGGCCTTTGTGACCAACCCTGCCTGGCAGTTCCCTGGTGGCAATTGCGAGACGGCCGTGACTGCTGCAGTGGGCGCTGACTTGCTCGGTAGCTTCGATGCAGAGCAGGTGGCGGTGCAATTGGTCGGTGACTCGATCTATACCAACCCGCTCATGCTCGGCTTTGCCTGGCAAAAAGGCCGGGTGCCGCTGTCGCATGCTGCGTTGATGCGGGCCATTGAACTCAATGGCGTGCAAATCGACAACAACAAGGCAGCTTTTGAGTGGGGCCGGCGCTGCGCGCACGACCTGGCTGCTGTGCAGGCCTTGTTCAAGGCAGCCCAGGTGATCGAGTTCGTCAAACGGCCCGCACTGGCCGACATGCTGGCCAAGCGGATTGACTTCCTGACGGCCTACCAGAATGCGGCTTATGCGCAGACCTACCAGGCCTTCGTCGAGAAGGTGCGCGCCGCGGAAGCGCCGCTGGGCAAGACGCTGCTGACCGAGGCGGTGGCTCGCTACCTCTTCAAATTAATGGCTTACAAAGACGAGTATGAAGTGGCGCGCCTGCACACCGACACTGGTTTCCTGAACAAAGTCAACGGCATGTTTGAAGGCGACTTCAAGCTCAATTACCACCTGGCGCCGCCCATGATTGCGTCCAAAAACGACAAGGGCGAGCTGCAGAAGAAGCAGTTCGGCCCCTGGATGCTGGGCGCATTCAAGGTGTTGGCTCGCCTGAAAGGTCTGCGCGGCACGCCGCTGGATGTCTTTGGCCGCACGGAGGAGCGGCGCACCGAGCGGGCCCTGATTGAGGAATACAAGGCGAGCCTGCAGGACGTGATGGCAGGCCTGACGGCCGAAAACCACGCCACGGCGCTGGAAATTGCCCGGATTCCGGAAATGATCAAGGGTTATGGCCATGTCAAGGCACGCCACCTGGCCGCAGCGCGGCCCCAGTGGGCCGCGTTGATGGAGTCCTTTCGTACCCCCGGATCTACCGTTCAGCGGGAAGCGGCTTAAAGCCTGGACCGGCGCCGGCCTCGCCGCCGGTCCGGTGTTTCCTTCATGGGACGGCTTTGCTGCGGAGCTTGCAGCGGCCCTTTGCGCGCAACCCGGCTTGAAAAGCCCCTGGCGCGCGCCAGTTACCCCCTTCTGCGGATGCCCCGCCGCATACAATCGTGAACTCTGTGCGCTGTCCGTGCCGGATGGCGCGCGCCAGTGTGTCTTTTAAATCGTTGTGGAGTTAGCCGTGTTCATTTCTTCTGCCTTTGCCCAAACCGCTCCCGCTGCTGCCGCCGGCGGCGACATGATGTCCTCGCTGACGGGCATGCTGCCTCTGGTGCTGATGTTCGTAGTCCTGTACTTCGTCATGATCCGCCCGCAGATGAAAAAGCAGAAAGAGCATCGCGCCATGATTGAGGCGCTGGCCAAGGGCGATGAAGTCGCCACCGCTGGCGGCCTGCTGGGCAAGGTGACCAAGCTGGGCGACGTGTACCTGACCCTCGAACTGGCGCCAGGCGTCGAAGTCCAGCTGCAGCGCAGCGCGATCATTCAGGTGCTGCCCAAAGGCGCTATCACCCCAGCCAAATAAGGCTTTCGCCGGCCGCACCGGCCGGCAGGCCTGACTTTGTTCATCCGTCCATCAGGAACAGCCCTCTCATGAATCGTTATCCGGCCTGGAAGTACGCCATCATTGTGATCGCGCTCATCGTCGCAGCCCTGTACACGCTGCCCAACTTTTTCGGCGAAGCGCCTGCGGTCCAGGTTTCCAGCGCCAAGTCCACCGTCAAGATCGACAGTACGACGATGGCGAAAGTGGAGCAAATATTGAAGGAAGCCGGCGTTACGGCGGATGTCATCGCCCTGGACGGCAATTCCGTCAAGGCGCGGTTTGGCGATACCGACACGCAACTCAAGGCCAAGGACGCGATTCAGAAAGCGCTGGCCCCTGATGCGGGGGACTCCGGTTATGTGGTGGCGCTTAACCTGTTGTCCCGATCGCCTGCATGGCTGACATCGTTGCATGCAAACCCCATGTATCTGGGGCTGGATTTGCGTGGAGGCGTGCACTTCATGCTGCAGGTAGACATGCAGGCCGCGCTGGCCAAGCGTGCCGAGTCCCTGGCCGGAGATGTCCGGATGTCGTTGCGCGAAAAAAATATCCGGCACGGTGGCATCGCCCGCAACGGCCAGGCTATTGACATCAAGGTGCGTGACTCGGCCACGCTGGCATCTGCAAAAGGCCTGATTCAGGACCAGTTTCCAGACCTGCAGACGGTGGAGGTGCCGGAAGGAACCGAGTACAAACTGACGGCCACGATCAAGCCCGAGGCTGCGCGCCGCATCCAGGACCAGGCCCTCAAGCAGAACATGGTGACGCTGCACAACCGGATCAACGAGCTTGGGGTGGCTGAGCCGGTGATCCAGCAACAGGGCGCAGACCGTATCGTGGTACAGCTGCCGGGCGTGCAGGACACGGCAAAGGCCAAGGATATTCTGGGGCGCACGGCGACCCTGGAAATGCGTCTGGTGGATGACAGCGCTGAGGCCCGTGCAGCCATGACCGGGGGAGGCATGGTTCCCTTCGGCTCGGAAAAATTCCCTGATATCAGCGGCAATCCGGTGATTGTGAAGAAGCAGGTCCTTGTCACCGGCGAGAGCCTGACGGATGCCCAGGCCGGCTTCGATTCGCAAAAGCAGGAACCCAATGTATCCCTGACGCTGGATGCCAAGGGTGGACGGGTGATGCGCGAAACAAGCCGCGAGAACATGGACAAGCCGATGGCCATCCTGCTGTTCGAAAAGGGCAAAGGGCAGGCTATTTCGGTGGCAACCATTCGCGGGGAATTGGGTACACGGTTCAGCATCTCGGGTGCCATGAATATCAACGCAGCCAACGATCTCGCCCTGTTGCTGCGTGCGGGCTCGCTGGCCGCTCCCATGGAAATCATTGAAGAGCGCACCATTGGCCCGACGCTGGGCGCCGATAACATTGCCAAGGGCTTTCACAGCGTGTCGTGGGGCTTTGTCGTGATCGTGGCGTTTATGGCGATCTACTACATGCTTTTTGGCCTGTTTTCCGGCCTGGCGCTTGCCGTCAACCTGCTGTTGCTGGTCGCGGTGCTGTCCATGCTGCAGGCTACCTTGACCTTGCCTGGCATGGCGGCGATGGCGCTTGCGCTGGGCATGGCCATCGACTCCAATGTGCTGATCAATGAGCGTGTGCGCGAAGAATTGCGAAACGGTGCCTCCGCGCAAGCGGCGATTCATGCAGGCTATGAGCGGGCCTGGGCAACCATTCTGGATTCCAACACCTCGACATTGATTGTGGGTCTTGCGTTGCTGGCTTTTGGGTCCGGCCCGGTCCGCGGCTTCGCCGTGGTGCATTGCATCGGTATCCTGACCAGCATGTTCTCGGCGGTGTTTTTCTCGCGTGGCCTGGTCAACCTCTGGTATGGCCGCCAGAAGAAGCTCAAGACGGTTTCCATTGGCACTGTGTGGCGGCCCACCACTTCGGGTGCGGTGGCGAAGTAAGCCCACGCCCGGCCCTTTTCCTGAATTTCCCAAGGACTCCAGATGGAATTTTTCAAAATCCAGCGTGACATTCCGTTTATGCGGCACGCCCTGATCTTCAATGCCATCAGCTTTGCCACGTTCGCTTTGGCCGTATTCTTCCTGTTCTCGCGCGGCTTGCACCTGTCCGTCGAATTCACCGGCGGCACCCTGATGGAGGTGAACTACACCCAGGCTGCCGACGTCGGGAAAATCCGCGATACGGTGGCAGGGCTGGGCTTCGCCGATGTGCAGGTCCAGAATTTCGGCACCTCACGCGACGTGATGATTCGCTTGCCGGCACAAAAGGGCGTAAGCACTGCGCAGCAAAGCGACAAGGTGCTTGCGGCCCTGAAGGCTGCCAGCCCGGATGTGACGCTGCGGCGCACTGAATTCGTCGGCCCACAGGTGGGCGAGGAGCTTGCCCACGACGGGCTGAAGGCGCTCGCCATGGTGGTCTTCGGCATCATGGTCTATCTGGCTTTCCGCTTCGAATGGAAATATGCCGTGGCGGCCATCATCGCCAATTTGCACGACGTCGTGATCATTTTGGGGTTCTTCGCTTTCTTCCAGTGGGAGTTTTCACTGGCTGTGCTGGCTGCTGTGCTGGCGGTGCTGGGCTACTCCGTCAATGAGTCGGTAGTGATCTTTGACCGGATTCGCGAGAACTTTCGACGCTATCGCAAGATGAATACCACCGAGATCATCGACAACGCGATCACGTCCACCATCAGCCGTACCATCATTACCCACGGTTCCACCCAGATCATGGTGCTGTCCATGCTTCTCTTTGGCGGGCCGACCCTGTTTTACTTTGCCCTGGCGTTGACCATCGGCATCCTGTTCGGGATCTATTCGTCGGTGTTTGTTGCCGCTGCAATCGCCATGTGGCTTGGCATTCGGCGTGAGGACCTGATGAAAGGGCCGGCCAAAAAAGACGAGGATCCCAACGACCCCAACGCCGGGGCCACGGTGTAAGCTATGACTTAATCATCCTAGGGCGGCTGTGGCTCCAAGTAACAAAAATAGCAGGGTTCTGGTCGAGCAGGCACGTGCGCTGTTTGCGGAGCGTGCTGTACGCGTACTGCCTGCACTGGCGAAAACCATTCAAGACAGGCTCACTGCCGCAGTTGATCAGCCCGGCGGTGTCCGGGAAATGCAGGACCGGCGTGATGCCTGGATGGCTTTCCAGAAAAGTGGTGCCACCTGGGTTCGTGGCACAACCGCCGCATGGACCACTGCCCAGACGATTCCTGCGCCAAACTCGCCCTCGAGGTTTGCCGACAGCGGCAAATTTGAATTGATGGGTAACGACGTGATGGAGGACAAAATCCTTGCTTCGCGGCTCGCGCTTCGGTTGCTGGACTTCGCAAGCTGGGAGTTGAACGACCTCCGGTTGCGCATCCAAAACCTGGAGGCCGTCACGGAATTGCACAAGCAGGACATTCTTCGCCCCGAGGTGCTTGCCCAGCACATGGTTGAGCAATGGAGTCTTGCATCGCTGCCACGGGATGTCTGGCTCGTTGTCCAGGATGTCATCCAGAAGGACATGGGCACACACCTGCTGGAGACTTACCATGCCACCAACGAGTTTTTGGTGCAGCAGGGGGTGATGGCGGAAATCGACTTACGGCCGCTGGTCAAACGCACACCCTCCGCTGCGGATGCCGGAGCGTCTGCCAGGAAAGCCTCCACTTCCGAGAAGGAACGCGGCAAATTCGGCGGCGAAACCGGCTCCAGGACCGGCGGGTCTGAAGGCGGTGGCGCACGTGGTTTTGGCGGAGGCCAGGGCGATGGGCCTGATAGCCGGGTTCAGGGTGTGGGTGGCGGGCGATCTTCAGCTTCTGCCGGCCGTCAGGGTGCAGCTTCTCGAGGTGCGGCGTCCGAAGGGGCAGGGTCGCAGCCAGGCGTATCCAGGCAAGGCGGCGCAGTCTACGATGAAACCCGCATGCAAACGGCGACGACGCCGCTCGCCAGGGCACGCATGAGGGCCCAGGGTGTGATGGGGCACCTCAAGCGTTTGCTGTCGAACCAGGTCGCAGGCTTCGACGATACCCACCCCACACAGGCGTCGCCTCAGCTCGCGCAGGCCATGGTGAGTGTGCAGAAGCAGGAAGAAACCGGTGCAGAGCGTACCTTGCTCGCAGATGCGCAAGGGCAGATCTATGGCCAGGTGCATGTCGACAATGCTGCTACTGCCTTGCGGGAACGAACCAATACGCTCAAGCAGGCGGCGTCCACCTCATCCGAGAAGGCGACGATTGAAATCGTCGCCCTGATGTTCCAGAGCATTCTTGCCGAAGACCGCATTCCGCCTGTGATCCGGGTCTGGTTTGCCCGTTTGCAGATGCCGGTATTGCGTGTGGCGATTTCCGAGCCAGAGTTCTTTGAGTCGCTGCAGCATCCTGCACGCCGGTTGATCGACCGCATGGGCTCCTGCGTATTGGGCTTTGACGTCACGGTGGCCGGCGGCGCCATGGAATCTGAAGTCAAGCGCATTGTGCAAGTGATAGAGCAGTATCCCGAAACAGGGCGCCGGGTGTTTCAGCTGGTTTATGACGAGTTCGAAAAGTTTTTATCCAAATTCCTTTCCGAGCATGGCAGCGCCGCCCGTGTTGTGAGCGTCGCGCAACAGGTCGAACAAAAAGAGACCATGACGATCCAGTACACCATTGAGATGCGGAACATGCTCAATGACATGCCGGTTCGTGACGAGATCCGCGAATTCCTCTTCAAGGTATGGGCCGAAGTACTGGCCATCGCCGCGATGAAGAACGGGCCGCAGCACGAGGAAACCATCACGCTCAAGCGGGCTGCCGCTGATCTGGTGTGGGCCGCGAGCGCCAAACCGAACCGCAATGATCGCGCCCGTGTGATTGCAGACCTGCCGAAATTGCTGCAGCTGCTGCGCCTGGGCATGTCCATGCTGGGCTTGGGTGTGTCTGACCAGGACGGGCACCTGAAGACCATCAGCGATACGCTGGCCGATGCATTCATGTCCAAAACCGACACCATTTCCCAGGAGCGGGTGGAGATCATGGCCAAACGGCTGATGAACCTGGAAGACTATCTTTCCGATGAGGACGTCGGCGACCTGCCGCTAGATACTGACAGCCTGGTCACCATGATCGGGATCGATGCTACCGACATTGAAGTGATCGCCGATGGTGGCAGCCAGCCCACGGAAGCCATGCGCGCATGGGCCCGGGAGCTCCAGGTAGGTACATGGTTCAGCCTGGACCACAACGGCAAGATCAGTCATGTGCAGTTTGCCTGGTGCAGTGATCGCAAGCAGTTGCACCTGTTTGCTTCTGCCGATGGCCGGAACTTCCTGATCCAGGCTCGTCGGCTCGCGGCCTACCTGCAGTCGGGTTTGCTGGTGCCTACGGAAGAGGAAGCGCTCACGGTACGTGCCACGCGCGACGCGCTTGCCAAGCTGGATGCAAATCCCGAGCGGTTGCTCGGCTAAGGGCCTCGTTGTCCGGCGTGCCCGGGCAACCGGTTCAAAAATGTCGTTTTTGTGCCGCAGTGCTATTCAGTGAGCAAGGCGACCTTCCGCGTCGTCGCACAATTCGTCCAGAACCAGCGCATCGGGTTCTTCGCCGAAGCTCCAATAGACCATCAATACGATGATTTTCAGGTCATCCAGCGTGACGGGGTCGCCCGGTGCCGCCATGGCACGGTCAATCACAATCTCGCGCATGTGCGGAGGCAATACGCCGGACGACTCAAGGAAGCTCACAAATCCCAGGCTCTGTGCGCCGAGTTGTGTTTGCTCGGCAACCGAATAAACGCGAAGGCTGTCGGGGGATTGGGGCTGAATGACCGGATGCGCACCGGGCTCGGTGAGCTCTGACGGGGCACTGGCCGGCAGACTGATTTGCGTGCCTTGGGCGGCGATATTCAAGCCGTCGAGCCAGACGAGGGCCGCCTGGATTTCTTCCGCCTCAAAACCCGCTGCTGTCAGTTTGCGGCCGAGCCGCTGAAGTTCGGGGCAAGCGTCACCTTGCCAGTAATTTTCGTAGACGTACACGAGTACTTCGAACATGCGTCCAATATAACGCAGTTGGCGGCAGCATTGTCAAGCCGGTGAAAAGAGTGCGGTGTTTATGCGTCAGCGCGTCGCTGGAACAGGCCGCCGGGAAGCCTGAACACCTGTCCGTCGAGTTCCAGCTCAAGTAGCTGTGCCTGCAGCATGGCTGTTTCGATCCCGGTTCGCGCCTGTAGTGTGTCCAGGCTCACCACGTCGAATCCCAGTGCGGCGATCAGGGCGGTAGATGAGGGGGACTCGACCAGGAGACCGGTTTCTTTCTCTGTTGACGTATATGCCGCTGCACCCGGCGCCACACCCCGCGCAGGGAGATTTAATTCCTCCAATATGTCCTGCGCAGTTTCCACCAGCTTGGCTCCCTGCTTGATCAGTGCGTGGCAGCCGCGTGACTGGGGCGAATGGATGGAGCCGGGTATGGCAAACACCTCTTTGCCCTGTTCGGCCGCCAGCCGCGCGGTGATCAGCGAGCCGGATTGCAGAGCCGCCTCGATGACCAGAGTGCCCAGCGACAGGCCGGAAATGATGCGGTTGCGTCTCGGGAAGTTCGCGGTCAGCGGTGGCGTGCCGAGCGGGAATTCGCTGATGATCATGCCTTGCTGCGCAATACGGTGCGCCAGCTCGAGATGTTTTTTGGGATAGACACGGTCTAGTCCGGTACCCACCACGGCAATGGTATCTCCGCCGGCTTGCATGGCGCCGTCGTGCGCCGCACCGTCGATACCCAAGGCCAGGCCTGACACAACGCAGAGTTTGGCACCGGCCAGGGCCTTGGCGAATTGGCGCGCATTAGCTTCGCCCTGCGGCGTCGGGTTGCGGCTGCCTACGATGGCTATATGGGCCACGGGGGATGGCGATAACGCCTGCGGCTGGGGTGCATGCTTGCCGAGCATGTAGAGCATCAGCGGGGGATCGGCGATGTCGAGCAAGGCCGCGGGGTAGGCCGCGTCTCCAATCGCGACCACCCGCCGGTGCTCGCCGGCCTGCAACCAGTCCAGCGTCATTTGCAGCTGGGCTGCCAGATTTGGAGGCTCTGCCCTGAGTGCGCGGGCCAATTTCTCCGAACCCAACTGTTCCAGCGCGGCTGAACTCTGGTCAAAAATCGCCTGCACTGATCCAAAAGCGGCTAGCAGCTTGCGGGAATTCTCATTTCCTACGCCCGTTGAGAGGGTCAGGCGCAACCAGGCCTGGAGCTCATGTTTTTCCACGTGATAGCCAGAGCTGAAAGGAAGAAAGGGTCAACGACTTCGAGAACTTGCCCCGAATGTAGGTGGGCTCGGATTACCGACGCCGGTGCGTTGCTTGTCCGCCGGTTAATTGGGGTTGGCGAAACGGTCCCCTACCTTCACGCCGTCAGTCACCTGAAGGACGAGAGCATAGGAAACGGCATCAAAAGTGCGAAACACCATCAACAGGCCATTTCGTTCGTTGGGCAACTTGATCTGCGTGCGGTTACTGTCGGTTTTGTCTTTCAGTCGTTCCCCGTCCTTGAGAATGGCCATGACATGGCCACGTTCCAGGCCATCCCTGGCGCCACGATTGATGACCACGACCTGGTTCTCCGCAGCATTGGTCACGGCACTTCCATAGATAGACACAATCTGTCCGGCAACGGCAGAAGAAGGCGCGTGCGGTATGTAATTCAGCAACTCGCGTGGCGGTTCAACCAACAGCCGGTCACCCACACGCATCTCTTCTTTGGTAGCAACGATGTCGATCGTCGCCGGCACGATTTCGGATTGCAGCTTGCCGTCTTTACCGGCTATTTCCGCAACCGATTCGCCGCGTGCTATTTCCGCCTTGCCGA
Organism: Polaromonas sp. P3_A5; assembly: GCF_056403055.1. Taxonomy (NCBI): domain Bacteria; kingdom Pseudomonadati; phylum Pseudomonadota; class Betaproteobacteria; order Burkholderiales; family Comamonadaceae; genus Polaromonas; species Polaromonas sp. P3_A5. The sequence goes on along the minus strand of NZ_JBFUGF010000004.1, from coordinate 148,814 downwards.
CGTATTGCGCCTCGTAGCCCAGAATCGCCTGGGTCGTCGGATCTTTCAGCGGCGTTGCGTTGCGAAACACCCGGTAATTGACCGGTTCGCCTTTTTCAATGCTCAGGGGTTTGCCGGTGGTGCTGCCGGTGCCGTATTGGCTACGCGCATAGGCGCGATCTCCGCGGCTAAGCAGAACGCGGCCTTCCTGGGCCGCCACAATGCGGGGCGCATTGGAAAGCATGGCCTCGTCGACGATCAAGGCCTCATTCAGGAAGGGCTCGATCAGGTTGGGCGCGATCGTGGGAATGGAGGTGTCTGCCAGGGTTTCAAAGCGGGTGCGCGGAGAAACTCGTACGGTGTCTGTCGGCGGGCCATCGGTTTGGGCCTGGCGGGTTCGCAAAACGGCACGCCCATCGGATTTCTCCAGATAGAGCTGTTGCCCCGGGTAAATGCGGTGAGGGTTGCGGATGTCCTGGAGGTTCATGCCCCATAGCTCGGGCCAGCGCCAGGCGTTTTTCAGAAATAAACCGGAAATTGCCCACAAGGTGTCGCCGCGCTTCACGGTGTAGGTATCGGGCGCATTGGGAGCCAGATCGCCCAGGGGAACGCCTGTCTGGGCCACTTGGGCTGCCGTGGCTTTTTGGTCGGCCGTGATGGGGAAGTTCTGAGCATGCAAGCCGACCGAAATGCCCAAAAGAGCTGCAGCGGCTATTGAAATTTGACTGAAACGACCAGAAATTGTTTGCATCTTGTAGGCCTTCGGCGCTTTTATGGGGCTAGGACGGCGTTTTCGGGGTGCAACCCCGCGAAAAAAACCGTGTTTATATCTTGATAAATCACTAACGATTTTGTACCTAAGCCCTTGATTAAGCAACGAATACACGATTCTGGGAATATCAGGATGCCGAAAAACAGAGAAAAGTGGCGAAAATAGCGACATCTCACCCATTGCCCAGCCTTCCTCCATGAGCCAGTTAACCATTCTTCGTTACCCCGACCCCCGCCTCCACACCGTTGCCAAGCCTGTGGCGGCCGTTGATGCGCGCCTGCGCAAGCTGGTCGACGACATGCTCGAAACCATGCACGAAGCGGCGGGCATCGGCCTGGCGGCAACCCAGGTGGATGTGCATGAGCGCCTGGTCGTGATTGATGTCAGCGAAGACCGGACCCAGCCCCTGGTGCTGATCAATCCCGAGATTGTCTGGGCCAGCGAAGAAACACGCGTGGGCGACGAAGGCTGCCTGTCGGTGCCTGGTATTTATGACGGCGTGGAACGCTCTACCGCCATCAAGGTACAGGCGCTGGATCTAGACGGGAAGCTGCAGGTGCACGCAGCCGAAGGCATGCTGGCGGTTTGCATCCAGCATGAAATGGATCATCTGATGGGCAAGGTGTTTGTGGAGTACCTGTCCCCGCTGAAACGCAACCGCATCAAAACCAAGATGATCAAGCAGAAAAAGGACGAGGAGCGCGACTCGCCCCGTTAACCTGTCCGTACGTACGGACGTCGGCCGTCAGTACCGCGTGCCGGAACCACGGGATTTCCCTAGGAGTCTTTAGAATCGGACTCCATGCGTGTCATTTTTGCCGGTACCCCTGAGTTCGCCCGTGTGGCCCTTGAAAAGCTGCATGCAGCCGGTTTTGAGATTCCCCTCGTACTGAGCCAGCCTGACCGCCCCGCAGGCCGCGGCATGAAACTGCAGGCTTCGCCCGTCAAGCAATGGGCCGAAACCTCACACACGCCCATCGCCCAACCCAGAAGCTTGCGGCTGGACGGCAAATTCCCTGACGATGCCGCCGCGGCGCGCGAAGCCATCACCGCAGCACGCGCGGACGTCATGGTGGTGGCGGCCTACGGACTCATTCTTCCGCTGTGGGTTCTGGATGTACCGCGGTTGGGCTGCCTCAATATCCACGCGTCGCTGTTGCCGAGATGGCGCGGTGCCGCGCCGATTCACCGGGCCATCGAAGCCGGTGATCCGGAAACCGGCGTCACCATCATGCAAATGGATGCCGGGCTGGACACGGGCGACATGCTCCTGACGGAAAAGCTGCGCATCGCACCCGGCGACACCACGGCTTCGCTGCACGACAGGCTGGCCAATCTGGGCGGGCGGCTCATCGTGGAGGCCCTCGAGATCGCTGCGTGCGGAGGCCTGCAGGCGGTCTCTCAGCCCGCAGAGGGCATCACTTACGCACACAAAATTGAAAAACATGAAGCATTGCTGGATTGGTCGCAAAGCGCTGCCGTACTCGAGCGGCGCATCCGGGCGTTCAACCCGTTTCCCGGCGCGGCCGGTGTTGTAGACGGGCAAACCCTCAAGTTCTGGCGTGCCGAAGTTCTGGCGGATGTGCGCCGGCCGGGTGGGGCCGAGGCCGGTGAAGTCCTTGCCGCAGGGCCACAAGGTGTGGACATTTGTGCCGCCGATGGCGTTCTGCGCATGAGCCGGCTTCAAAAAGCCGGCGGCAAGGCGCTGGATGCATCCGAATTTTTGCGGGGATTTGAGATCCGTCCCGGCATGGTCTTCATTCAACCGGATATCGCCAGACAGGGGTGAAAAAAATGACGGGACAGAAAAGGGTGGGGTTTTTGTGAAGACATTCTTCAAGCATCCGGACTTCCGGCTCGGGGTGAGTGAGCTCGCCACCGTCGCGCCGGGTATCGCCGCCTGGGGCCTGATGACAGGCGTGGCGATGGTCAAGTCGGGCATGAGTCTTATCGAGGTGCTGCTGATGGCGGTGCTGGTTTTTGCCGGCAGTTCCCAACTGGCAGCCTTGCCACTTATCGTGGCTGGCGCACCCATGTGGGTGATTCTGGCCACCTCGTTTTGCGTCAACCTGCGCTTCATGGTCTTCAGCGCCCACCTGCGCCCCTATGTGATGCACCAGAGCTTGTGGCGCCGCATGGCTTTTGGCTACGGCATGGCCGACCTGAACTATGTGCTTTTTACCAAACGCTTCCCGCACCCGGCCGCCGATGCTGCCGGCATTGAAGCCCAGGACGCCTACTGGGTAGGCAGCTGCGGCATGAGCTGGGTCAGCTGGGTGGGCGCCACGCTGGTGGGAATCGCGCTGGCCAATTCCATTCCGCTGTCCTGGGGCCTGGGCTTTGCCGGCATCCTGGCGCTGCTGGGCATCATGTGGTCGCTGGCCACCACCCGACTGCGCGCGGTGTCTGCAGCCATCGCGGGTGCCGCCGCTGTCGCCACCTTCGCCTTGCCGCTCAAGTTCAATATCCTGGTGGGCATTGCCGTGGCCGTCATCGTCTGCCTGGTGCTGGAAAAATCAGCGCCGGCCAAGCCTGCGGTATCCACTCCCGGAACCGGAGACGCAGCATGAACCAGACGGATCTCTGGACGGTGGTGACCATCATCGGCATGACGCTGATGACCGTCCTCACGCGCTCCTTCTTTTTTCTCTCCAGCAAGCCCTGGACGCTGCCCGGCTGGGCGCAGCGCGGCCTGCATTACGCGCCCATTGCTGCGCTGGCCGCAGTGATCGTGCCGGAAATGGTGATGACGCAGGGCCACTTCATCGCAACCTGGAAAGACGCGCGGCTCTTTGCAGTAGTCGCCGGCACCGCCTGGTATTACTGGCGTCACGGCGTGCTGGGCACCATCCTGGCCGGCATGGCGGTGTATTTGCCGTTGCATATGGGGTTGAATTGGTAGCCCCCACGGTCGCTCACTTCGTGTAGCTCCCGAGGCCTTGCAGGCCGCGGCTCGCGAGACGCTGCGCCTCTGTCGCCCGTCCAAGCCTGCGCAGGCAGGCTTGGAGCCGCGGGCTCCAGCCCCTCGGGGGCCGCCCGCCCTTCGGCCCGGCAAAGCCGGTTCCGGGGCTCATGCTGGCCTGGTACGGCTCGCTTCGCATCGCGGTTGATGGTGGGCGCTATCAAATCAGTAGCTGCTTGCGCACGTTTTGCATGGGCGGGAGGCATCATTTGATGCTTCAATTTACGCTTTTCCGGCTTTGTCTGACGGGCCCAGGCACATACAGGCACCTACAATTTAGGGCTTTGGGCGCTGTGGCCCAAAGCATTTTTTATTTTGCGAGACATCCATGAACTTCATCCGTTTCTCCGACCTGTGCGCTAGCGGCAAAGTTGCCGGCAAGCGCGTGTTCATCCGTGCCGACCTCAACGTGCCGCAGGATGACAGCGGCAACATCACCGAAGACACGCGCATCCGCGCCTCGATTCCCTGCATCCAGATGGCGCTGGATGCCGGCGCCGCCGTGATGGTGACTTCCCACCTCGGTCGGCCGGTGGAGGGTGAATTCAAGCCGGCCGATTCGCTGGCGCCTGTGGCCAAACGCATGGGCGAGTTGATGAAGCGCGACATTCCCCTGGCCTCCGGCTGGGTAGACGGTGTGGATGTCAAACCCGGCCAGCTGGTGATGCTGGAGAACTGCCGGCTCAACAAGGGCGAGAAGAAAAACAGCGAAGAGCTGGCGCGCAAGATGGCTGCGCTCTGCGATATTTTTGTGCACGATGCGTTCGGCACGGCGCACCGCGCTGAAGCCTCCACCTATGGCATTGCGCAGTACGCGCCCGTCGCCAGCGCCGGCCCGCTGCTGGCCGCCGAGATGGACGCCATCTCCAAAGCCCTTTCCAGCCCGCGCAGGCCGCTGGTTGCCATCGTGGCCGGCAGCAAGGTCTCGACCAAACTCACCATCCTCAAGTCGCTCGCCGCCAATGTTGACCAGCTCATCGTGGGCGGCGGTATTGCCAACACCTTCATGCTGGCCGCCGGTTTGAAAATCGGCAAAAGCCTGGCCGAAGCCGATCTGCTGGCCGAAGCCAAAGCCGTGATTGACGCCATGAAGGCGCGCGGCGCCGAGGTGCCCATTCCGACGGACGTTGTCACCGCCAAAACCTTTGCCGCTGACGCGCCGGCCACCGTCAAGGCGGCCACTGATGTCGCCGATGACGACCTGATTCTTGATATCGGCCCGCAAACCACCGCGAGACTTGCGGCGCAGCTCAAGGCGGCCGGCACCATCGTGTGGAACGGCCCGGTCGGCGTGTTTGAGTTTGACGCGTTCGCCAAAGGCACCGAAGGCATTGCGCGCGCCGTTGCGGACAGCAGCGGGTTCTCTATCGCCGGAGGCGGGGACACGCTGGCCGCCATTGCCAAATACGGCATTGAAAAGCAGGTCGACTACATCTCGACCGGCGGCGGCGCTTTTCTGGAGGTGCTGGAAGGCAAGACGCTTCCGGCCTTTGAAATCCTGCAAAAGCGCGCGGGCCATTGAGGCGCTACTTGCAAAATACGGCAAACCGCGGTTTGCAGGTTCAGGGCGCGACACGCTGCATGCAGCGGGCCACCCTCCGGCTTCTGGCCAATACCCCGGCTGCGGCGATGGCTTGGTAACCGCTACGTAACTCATTCGTGTAAAAATAAGAAACTAAATTACAGGAGACAGACATGAAGATGCAGCGCCGCGGCACCAAAATCGTTGCCACCCTTGGCCCCGCCTCCAGCGATCCGGCCTTGCTGGAGCAGATGATTCGCGCTGGCGTCAATTGCGTGCGGCTGAATTTCAGCCACGGCACGGCGCAAGACCACATCGACCGTGCCAGGCTGGTGCGGGAGGCCGCCACCCGCGCCGGGCGTGAGGTCGCCATCATGGCCGACCTGCAGGGCCCGAAAATCCGTGTCGGTAAATTTGCCGAGGGCAAGGTGCAGCTCGAGCAAGGCATGAAGTTTGTGCTCGACGCGTCCCGCACCGAGCTGGGTGACATCAACGGCGTGGGCCTGGACTACAAGGAACTGCCGCGCGACGTCAAGGCCGGTGACACCTTGCTGCTCAACGACGGCCTGATCGTCATGACCGTGGACAAAGTAAAGGGCGAGCAGGTCCATGCGACGGTCAAGATCGGCGGCGTGTTGTCCAACAACAAGGGCATCAACAAGCAGGGCGGCGGCCTGACGGCGCCGGCGCTGACGGCCAAGGACATGGAAGACATTCGCACTGCGATGAGTTTCCAGGCCGACTATGTTGCGGTGAGCTTTCCGCAGAACGCCAGCGACATGGAAATGGCGCGCCAGCTGTGCAACGTGGCCGGTGCCGAGCACCGCCACAAGCCGGGCTTGATCGCCAAGATCGAGCGTGCTGAGGCGATCCCCAATCTGGAAGCCATCTGCAGGGCCAGCGACGGCATCATGGTCGCGCGCGGCGACCTGGCCATCGAGGTCGGCAATGCCGCTGTGCCGGCGCTGCAAAAACGCATGATCCGCATGGCCCGTGAGCTGGACAAGGTGGTCATCACCGCGACCCACATGATGGAATCCATGATCACCAACCCGGTGCCTACGCGCGCCGAGGTCAGCGACGTGGCCAACGCGGTGCTCGACGGCACCGACGCCGTCATGACCTCGGCCGAGACCGCCGCCGGCCGTTATCCGCTGGAGACCATTGTCGAGATGGCCAATATCTGCGCCGAAGCCGAAAAAGCCGAGGACGTGAAACTGGATGCCGACTTCACCGGCATGACCTTTGACCGCATTGACCAGTCCATCGCCATGGGCGCCCTGTTCACGGCCCACCACCTGGGTTGCAAGGCCATTGTGGCGCTGACCGACTCGGGCTCTACGGCGCTGTGGATGAGCCGCCACCGTATCCATATCCCCATCTACGCACTGACGCCCAAACTGGCGACCCAGCGCAAGATGGCGCTGTACCGCAATGTCAGGCCGCTGCTGATGGACCAGAGTGTCGAGCGCGACACTGCGCTCGGCGATGCCGAGGCCCACCTGAAAAAACGCGGCATCGTCGAAAGCGGTGACATTTATGCCATCACCTGCGGCGAACCCATGGGCGCGCCAGGCGGCACCAATATGCTGAAGATTTGCAGGGTAGCTTGAGCCCCCACGCTTTTCACTTCGTGTAATGCGCTGCCCCCCGAGGGGGCCGCCCGCCCTGCGGCCCGGCAAAGCCGAAAAATTGGCACACCCCTATCGGGCTCACTGCGTGTAGCCCTTTTCCCCTTGCAGGGGACCGCGCCTGCGGCCCGGCAAAGCCGGTTCCGCGGCCCATGCTGGCATGAAGAATCAGTAGCGTAACCAGCGGGGGTTTTCACCAGTGGGGGCCAAGGGTTCGGCTTCGCCGGCCCAAGGCGCCGCCCCCTCGAGGGGGGAACAGGCTACACGCAGTGAGCCTGGACGGGGGTGGACGATGTTTACACGCCGTTACGGCATGCATTCAGACACAAGTTCGGTTATCCCACCCTATTCGGGTAAACGTTAGAATCAAGGCTTCGGTTACTTCGTGGTTACGGGCGTTTCCAGGCGGCTTTTACGCCGCACGGCCCTCGCGAGGAACCCGCCTTTTGGCAGTGTTTTTCTAACTTCTGGGGATATCACACATGGCACTCGTTTCTATGCGCGAGCTGCTGGACCATGCGGCAGTCAACGGCTACGGCATTCCGGCTTTTAACGTCAACAACCTTGAGCAGGTGCAAGCCGTGATGGAAGCGGCCAAAGAGACCGGCGCGCCCGTCATCCTGCAGGCCAGCGCAGGCGCCCGCAAGTACGCCGGTGAACCCTTCATCAAACACCTGATCGAGGCGGCTATCGAGATGTATCCCAACATCCCGCTGGTCATGCATCAGGACCACGGCCAGAACCCTGCCGTTTGCCAGGGCGCCATCGACCTTGGTTTTTCGTCCGTGATGATGGACGGCTCGCTCGAAGCCGACGGCAAGACCATCGCCAGCTATGAATACAACGTCGAGGTGACGAAGAAGGTCTCGCAGCTGGCCCACAAATACGGAGTTACCGTCGAAGGTGAGCTCGGCTGCCTGGGTTCGCTGGAGACCATGAAGGGCGACAAGGAAGACGGCCACGGCACCGACGCCACCATGACGCGCGAGCAGCTGTTGACCGACCCCGAGCAGGCCGCCGACTTCGTCAAGCGCACGCAAATTGACGCGCTGGCGATTGCCATCGGCACCAGCCACGGCGCCTATAAATTCACCCGCAAGCCCACCGGCGACATCCTGGCGATTGACCGCATCAAGGAAATCCACAAGCGCATCCCGAGCACCCACCTGGTGATGCACGGCTCGTCCTCGGTGCCGCAGGAAATGCTGGCTGTCATTCGCCAGTACGGCGGCCAGATGAAGGAAACCTACGGCGTGCCCGTCGAGGAAATCCAGGAAGCCATCAAGCACGGCGTGCGCAAGATCAACATCGATACCGACATCCGCCTGGCCATGACCGGCGCGGTGCGCAAGTTCCTGGCTGAAAACCCCGAGAAATTCGACGCCCGCGAATGGCTCAAGCCCGCCCGTGAAGCCGCCAAGGCTCTGTGCAAGCAGCGCTACATCGAATTTGGCTGTGAAGGCCAGGGCGCCAAGATCAAGGGTGACGCCCTGCAGGTCGTGGCCGCCAAGTACGCCAAGGGCGAGCTCGCCCAGGTCGTGCATTAAAAAGCACCGAAAATTCCCGCCGCCCGCCCGCGCGGATTGGCGATAATTCAAAGCCCGTGGACTCTTTCGAGTCGCGCGGGCTTTTTACTTTGACTCCCTCTGCCACCCTGTCATCCTGCCTCCCACCATGACCCAAGCACTCCATACCTCCGCCCTGACCTCCCTGCCCCTGCTGGCGCGCGGCAAAGTGCGCGACAACTACGCTGTGGGCAAGAACAGGCTGCTGATGGTGGCCAGCGACCGGCTGAGTGCATTCGATGTCATCCTGGGTGAGCCAATCCCCGGCAAGGGCGCGCTGCTCACGCAGATGGCGCTGTTCTGGTTTGGCAAGCTCGGCCACATTTGCCCCAACCACCTGACCGGCGAGACACCCGAAAGCGTGGTCACCCCGGCCGAGGTGCCGCAGGTCGTCAACCGCTCCATGCTGGTCAAGCGCCTCAAGCCCATCCCGGTCGAGGCCGTGGTGCGCGGTTACCTGGCCGGCAGCGGCTGGAAAGAATACCAGGAGAGCCAGGCCGTCTGCGGCGTACCGCTACCCGCGGGCCTGAAGAACGCAGGCAAACTGCCGGAGCCCATCTTCACACCGGCCGCCAAAGCCGAAGCCGGCGAGCACGACGAAAACATCAGCTACGAGCAGGTGGTGAAAGTAGTTGGCGCCGACATGGCCGCGCAGATCAAAAAGATCAGCATCGAGATCTATAGCACCGCCGCCGCCTTCGCCCTGACCAAGGGCATCATCATTGCCGACACCAAATTCGAATTCGGCCTTGATGAGAATGGCGTGCTTACGCTGATGGACGAGGTGCTGACGCCCGACTCCTCACGCTATTGGCCGATCGAAGGCTATGAAGCGGCGTATGCCGCCGGCCAGAACCCGCCCAGTTACGACAAGCAGTTTGTGCGCGACTGGCTTGAAAGCGTGCGCATCAACGGCAAGCCCTGGGACAAAACCCCGCCTGCGCCGCACCTGCCGGCCGATGTGGTTGCCAAGACTGCTGCCAAGTACCAGGAAGCCTTGGCCCGCCTGACGGCCTGAGGCACGGCAGCAGTCGCCGGCGCCCTCCATGGAGTTCCTGCTCGAGTTGCTGTTCGAATTTTTCGGTGAACTGTTTTTGCAGCTCTTCGGTGAGTTTTTTGGCGGTGTTTTCAAGGCGGCCTGGTACAAGCTGCACGGACGCGACCATGAGCTCACTCCCGTGCAGGAAGCTGCCTGGTCTGTGGCTACAGGTGTTGGCGCCGGCCTCCTCACCGTGCTGGTGGTGCCTCATCTGGCGATTCGCCTGCACTGGCTGCAAATTCTCAATCTGCTGCTTGCCCCTTTGCTGGCGGGGCTGCTGGTCGAAAGGGCTCGTGCGTGGCGCGAATCGCGCCGTGAATTCAGCGTTGAGGTGGCAGGCTATGCTGCGCTGTTCGGGTTTGCTTTTGCCTTGACGCGCTGGCTGTTTGGCCAATAAGCCCTAGCTCAAGACGACGCTGCTGAGGCGCCGACGATACGTCGCCACGGTCGCATCTTCCGGCGGGATTTGCCCATCAGCCACCTTGGGCTTGGGCGCTTCCATGACGTCGAGCACGGCGATGTAGGTCTTGCGTGCCAGGTCTTCGTTCCAGGCCTTGTCGCGCATCAGGATTTCCAGCAACTCGTCCAGCGCCTCAGTCCAGCGCTGCTGCGCCATGAGCCAGCGGGCTTTGTCAAAACGTGCTTCGAAATCGCGTTTGTTGGCCGTAATCCTTGCATCAAAACCGGCTGCAGCGCCCACTCCATGAGCGCCGGTAGCTACAAAATCCATAGCATCCATCCAGCGCTTGAGCGAGTCAAAGCGCCGCACCACGGTGGTCTGGGCGATCACAGGCGCAAACGCCACCTTGGCGTCGTCTTCGCGGCCCAGCTGCAGCAGCAGCTTCACATAGTCAAAGCGGGCGTTGTCGTCGGCCGGGTTGGCGGCGACGGCATGCTGGAGTTTTTCCAGCACGGCAGTGGGGTCCGTGTTTTCTTCTTCGAGCGCGAGTTCCTGCTCTTCGGGCTGCTCTTCAGCCGGCGGCAAATGCTTGTCGAGGAATTCCTTGACCTTGCCTTCGGGCAGGGCGCCGGCAAAACCGTCCACCGGCTGGCCGTTCATCATCAATATGCAGGTGGGGATGCTCCGGATGCCGAAAGCGGCACCCAGTTGCTGCTCCTGGTCGGAGTCGATCTTGACCAGCTTGAAGCGCCCGGCATATTCCACTTCCACTTTTTCAAGGATGGGCCCGAGCGACTTGCAGGGGCCGCACCAGGGCGCCCAGAAGTCGATCAGCACAGGCGTGGTCATGGATGCGGCAACGACTTCCGCTTCAAAGTTGGCAATGGTGACGTCGATCATGGTCTGGCAGAGTTGGGGTATCGGGGCCGGTTTTCAACCGGGTCGGCGCAGCTGGACGCCTGAGAGGCAAGAGCGTAGCACGCACGGCACGGCCCTTGCGGTGGCCTGCCCTTAAAATCATGGGGTTAGAACCTGCAACCCCGGCCTTGAAGGTCCCCGCATGACAACAAGCAACAATTCGGCAAAACCCCTGGTGGGTGTGGTGATGGGCTCCAGCAGCGACTGGGAGACCATGCAGCACGCCGTGCAGATCCTGACGCAATTCGGCATTGCGCACGAAGCCCGGGTGGTGTCGGCCCACCGCATGCCCGACGAGCTGTTTGCCTATGCCGAAGGTGCCGGCGGTCGCGGCTTGCAGGCCATCATTGCCGGCGCCGGCGGCGCAGCGCACCTGCCCGGCATGCTGGCCGCCAAAACCACCGTGCCGGTGCTGGGTGTTCCCGTGGCCAGCAAGCATTTGCAGGGCGTGGACTCGCTGCACAGCATCGTGCAGATGCCCAAGGGCATTCCGGTCGCCACCTTTGCCATCGGCAACGCCGGCGCAGCCAATGCAGCCCTGTTCGCGGTGGCCATGCTGGCCCTGCACAACCCGGCGCTGGCCGCCCAATTGCAGGCTTTCCGTGCAGAGCAAACCGCTGCCGCGCACGCCATGACGCTGCCGCCCGCATGACCGCCTCCACCTCTTCCCGGGCCGCCTCCAGCCTGCCGGAGTTGCCTATTTTTCCCGGCACGGCCTCGGCCTCCGGCCAGCCCGCTACCCTCGGCGTGATGGGCGGCGGCCAGCTGGGCCGCATGTTTGTGCATGCCGCGCAGCGCCTGGGTTATTTCACGGCGGTGCTGGACCCCGATCCGCAAAGCCCCGCGGGCCTGGTGAGCCATCACCACATCCAGGCCGGCTACAGCGATGAAAAAGGGCTGACCCAACTGGCCGCACTGTGCGCCGCCGTCACCACCGAATTTGAAAACGTGCCCGCCGGCGCGCTGCAGGCGCTGGCCGCCAGCCGCCCCGTGGCACCCGGCGCTGCCGCCGTGGCCATCGCGCAAAACCGCATCGAGGAAAAATCCCACTTCACCGCCAGCGCTGCTGAATCCGGCGTGCTGGCCGGCGTTACCTGCGCACCCTACGCCGTGATTGAAACAGCCGGGCAGCTGAAGGCGGTGCCCGCCGGTTTGCTGCCCGGCATCCTCAAGACCGCGCGCATGGGCTACGACGGCAAGGGCCAGGTCCGCGTCAAGAATGCGGACGAACTGGCCACCGCCTGGGCCGGCCTGAAGCAGGTGCCCTGTGTGCTCGAAAAAATGCTGCCACTCAAGGCCGAGTGCTCGGTCATCGTGGCGCGCGGCTGGGACGGCAGCGTCGTGAGTTTTGCGCCCCAGCTGAATGTGCATGTCGACGGCATTCTCGCGGTGACGCAGGCTTATGAAGGAAATATGCCTGCAGCGCTTGCTGGTCGTGCGCAAGCAGCTACCAAAACCATAGCAAAACACATTGACTATGTCGGCGTGCTCTGCGTCGAGTTTTTCCTGGTGGACGACGGCAGCGCCGATGGCGCGCTCATCGTCAATGAAATGGCGCCACGCCCGCACAACAGCGGCCACTACACGATGGACGCCTGTGACGTGTCGCAGTTCGACCTGCAGGTGCATGCCATGGCCGGCCTGCCGCTGCCGCAGCCGCGCCAGCATTCACCGGCCATCATGCTCAACCTGCTGGGAGATGTGTGGTTTGACACCCATGGAAAGATGCGCACACCCGACTGGCAGGCCGTGCTGGCACTGCCCGGCACGCACCTGCATCTCTACGGCAAAACCGAAGCCCGCATCGGCCGCAAGATGGGCCATCTCAACATCACGGGCCCCGACGTCGCTTCAGTCAAGGCCACGGCACGCCAGGTTGCATCCATCCTGGGCCTGCCCGGCCTGGACGCCCTCTGATGATTCTTCCCGGTACGGACCCTGAAGCCATTCTTGAAGGCGCACGCCGCATCCGGGCCGGTGGGCTGGTGGGCTTCCCGACGGAGACGGTGTACGGCCTGGGCGCCGACGCTTCCAGCGATCAAGCCGTCGCCGGAATTTTTGAAGCCAAGGGCCGTCCGTCCGACCATCCGCTCATCGTGCACGTGGCCGATGCGGCGCACGTAGACGCTTACGCCAGCAGCGTGCCGCCGTTTGCCGCGCGCCTGATGAAAGCCTTCTGGCCCGGGCCGCTCACCGTGATCCTGCCGCGCAAGGAAGGCGTGGCGGCGGCCGCGGCCGGCGGCCAGGATTCGATCGGCCTGCGCTGCCCCTCACACCCTGTCGCGCTGGCTTTTTTGAAAGCATGTGACACGGGTGTTGCCGGCCCCAGCGCCAACCGTTTCGGCCGCGTCAGCCCCACCACTGCGCAGCATGTGCAGCAGGAGTTTGGCGACAGCCTGCTGGTGCTCGACGGCGGGCCCTGCGATGTCGGCATCGAATCCAGCATCGTCGACTGCACGCGCGGGCGGCCTGTGTTGCTGCGCCCGGGCATCCTCACGCGCGCGCAACTCGAAGCCGCGTGCGGCGAGGCCGTGCTGGGCAAAGACGAATTCGAGCAAGAGGCTCCGGGCGATGCGCCGCGCGCTTCCGGCACGCTCGAAGCGCACTACGCGCCCGACGCCAAGGTGCGCCTGATGGACGCAGGCCCCATACAAACCGCACTCGATTTGCTGGGCGCCGAGGCCGCCCACATCGCCGTTTACGCGCGCAGCATCGTGCGCATCAAGTCAGAAAAAGTGTTGTACCGCCGCATGCCCGACGACGCGCTGGCCACCGCGCAGCAGCTCTTTGCCGTGCTGCGCGACTTTGATGCCAAAGGCGTCAAGCTGATCTGGATTGAAAACCCGCCGGCGGCCGCCGAGTGGGATGGCGTGCGCGACCGGCTGCAACGGGCTGCCGCGAGCTGAAGCGTCAAGAATCGGCTGCCATGTTGGATGGAACCATCGCTTGTCTCCTCATCGGTGCCGCCGTCGGGTTGTGGATGATGTGGCGCGAGCGCAGGAGCGACCGGCGGAACACTGGCGGGTGTTGCTACCAATGCGGAAGAGCGCTTGGCTTTGACTTCAAGACCGTCACGCGAAGGTACGAAGGAGGGTCAACCAAGCGCGTTGACTTCTGCGCGAAGTGTGCACGCCACCGGCTTGTCTGGGGCTGGCTCGTCCTTGGGCTCGTGATCATTTTTGTTGGGCTAATGTGGTATCACTTGCATCACTCGGGCTGATGCATACCGGCGCATCACATCGAATTTGTCCCCATGTACCTGGGACATCAGGAAAGAGGTAACCCATGCTCTCCATCCTCCTCACCATCTGGTTCCTCCACGTCGCGGCCATGATGAGCCCCGGCGCCAATGTGCTGCTGGTCTCGCAACTCGCTGCCAGCGATAGGGCGCGTAGCGCGGTGTTCGCGGCGCTGGGTGTGACGGCCGGGGCTGCCATCTGGGCGCTGTGCGCGGTGCTGGGCGTCAACGCCATCTTCCAAATTTTTCCGGGGCTGCGCCTGGTGCTGCAGGTGGCCGGTGGCCTGTATCTGCTCTATGTGGCGAGCCGGCTCTGGCGCTCGGGCGGCCTTGCACTGGGCGATGGCGGCCCGGCGGTGTCATCGGCAGCGGCGTTTCGCCTGGGGTTTCTCACCAATATCACCAACCCCAAGTCGGCGCTCTTTTTCGGCAGCGTGTTTGCCGCCTCGTTTCCGGCCGCTCCCAGCCCGGCATTGCAGGCCGCGGCCGTGGCCATGATCGTGGTCAACGCGCTGTGCTGGCACACGCTGCTGGCCTTTTTGTTTTCGCGCGAGCGGGTGCGGTTTGCGTATGCCCGTACGCGGGGCACGGCGGACCGCATCGCCTCGGTGGCTGTCGGCGCATTGGGCCTGGGGCTGCTGGCGGCATCATTGCGCGAAGCGCGCTCCTAGAGCCGGTTCTCAGGGCAGCGCGAATTGCCCGTCAGGCTCCGTGACGGGCCAGGCAGGCAGTTGCCCAAATTTCGGGCATTGTGGCGCAATGCCGCGCCAAGTGGTGTTTTCGTCCACAAGTCCCGCCGCCATCAACAGCCTTGTCCACAGGCGGCAGGGATAACTTGCAGGCACATTGATGAAGCATCCGTGCCTGCCGCGCTGGGCGTCTGTGGTACCGGGCTATTCAGTCGCCGCGCCCGTATACCAGCTTCATCACCAGAATGGCCAGCGCCAGGCCCAGCGTGACCGCGTTCGCCAGCACGATGGGCCAGGCGCCCGCCAGCACACCGTAGGCCAGCCACAGTGCCACGCCAACCGTAAAGGCGCTGTACATCGCCAGTGAAATGCCGCTGACATCGCGGCTGCGAAAGGTCAACCAGGCCTGCGGCGCAAAGCTCGCCGTGGTCAGCACGGCCGCCAGAAAGCCCACGATGTCTGTTGCGTTCATCGCTTGCCCTCCTTGACGGCCCATTCCAGCATCGCATCCAGTGCCGGGCGCGCAGCGGGCGCGTTCGCGTGGTTGATCAGCCCCACCACGATGTAGCGTGCGCCGCTGTCGCCATTGGCATAACCGGCAACCGCGGTCACGTCGCGCAGCGAGCCGGTCTTGACGAAAGCCAGCCCGGCCACCGGCCTGGCGCGTTCGCGCATGGTGGCGTCGGTGCCGGCCACCGGCAGCGAATCGGCGAGATCGGCGGCAAAAGGGCTTTTGGCGGCATGCTGCAGCAGGGCCGACAGGCTGGCAGCACTGATGCGCTCCTCGCGGCTCAGGCCCGAGCCGTTGTCCATCAGCGGGGGTGTGCTGCCGGGCAGGCTTTTGCGCCACCAGGCGGTGAGCGCTGCGCGGGCGGATTCAAGCGTGCCGGCTTTGGGCTGGCCCAGGCCGGCCCAAAGCCCGAGTGTCAAAAAGAGGTGTTGGGCCATGATGTTGTTGGAGTATTTGTTGACGTCGCGCACCATTTCCAGCAACGGCGGCGACTGGTATTCAAACCGCACCGCGGCCTTTTCGCCCGAGAGGGTACCGGTCCTGCGCAGCATGGCCAGCTCTGCCGGCGTGGCGTCGCGCACCGTTCCCGTCAGCAGGCCGCCCAGCTGGCGCCACGACCCTTCGATGGCGCGCGCCGCAAAACTCGCGGGGTCGGCATAGGCGCTGGGCCACACCTTTTCGCCGCAGGCCGAAGAATAGGTACCCAGGAATTCGATGTTGACGGGGTTTTCAACGCTGGCGCGCAGCTCGCTGCGCCAGTCGCCGCAGCGCGCCACACGCACGATCGGCACCGTCGCGCCCACCTGCACACCCGCCAGCGGCGGCTCATAGCGCACCAGCGCACGGCCATTTGGAAGGTCCGGCGTGAATGTCATCACGATGGTTTTGAAATTGATCAGCAACGCATCGGGCCGGGCGTTGTAGGGCCGCAGCGGCTCGCCGTCAAATTCGCCCGGATCGGTGGGCGGCACGCTGAAGGCGCTGCGGTCCAGCACGATGTCGCCGCGGATCGCCCGCGCCCCTCCGGCCTGCACCTCGGCCAGCAAGGCCTGCAGGCGTTCAACGACCA
The DNA here is from genome assembly GCF_056403055.1 of Polaromonas sp. P3_A5. Lineage (NCBI taxonomy): Bacteria > Pseudomonadati > Pseudomonadota > Betaproteobacteria > Burkholderiales > Comamonadaceae > Polaromonas > Polaromonas sp. P3_A5. The sequence continues at coordinate 132,519 of NZ_JBFUGF010000004.1, read as the reverse complement.
GCTTGGGGTCGCCGCCGCCCTGCACCACCATGTTGCCGTTGAGCAGGCCGCCCGAGGCGCTGCCGTCCAGTATCACCTTCGTCTTCCAGGTGAAGTCGCGGCCCAACGCGTCGAGCGCCGAGTACGTGGTCACCAGTTTCATGACGGAGGCAGGGTTCATTGGCACATCGGCGCGCCAGCTCAGGCGCGGCACCGGTTTGCCGCTGCCGGCTTCCACCACCAGCATGGACACCGCATCGCGCGGCACCCTGGCGCGCGACAGGGCTTTTTCAATCGGGGCCGGCAGGCGTGCGGTTTGTGCCAAGCCGGGGCTTGCGGCCAGGGCTGCCATGGCCGCCAGGGCAGCCAGCGCAACAGTGTGTGTCGTGCGCGGGCGCAGCAAGTCGTGGGTCATGCGGGGATTATCGCGGTTGAGCGTTCTGCAAGGCGCTGCCGGTGGGCGCCGGGGTGGCCGGCCATTGGCGCGGATAATCAGGGCTTACCCATCGGCCCCAGCCTCCGGGTACTCGCAGATTGCTATGAATTTAATAGCTGCTTGCGCCTGATATATAAGGGCTTGAGCCCGATTTAATGCCTGAACTTGTGAAATTCCTCGCTTTTGACACCAGCACCGACCGCATGTCCGTGGCGCTGACCGACGGTGCGCACGTCTGGCAGCACAACGGCCCAGGCGGCGCGCAGGCTTCCACCACGCTGATCCCCGCCATCCTGGCGTTGCTGGCCGAGGCTGGCCTGGCGCTGGGCGAGCTGGATGCCATCGCCTTCGGGCGCGGCCCCGGCTCCTTTACCGGCCTGCGCACCGCCTGCGCGGTGGCGCAAGGCCTGGCGCTGGGCGCCAACCAGGGCGCCGGCATTCCCGTGCTGCCTGTCGACACGCTGATGGCTGTGGCCGAAGAAGCGCGCTTTCAGCAGCAGGGTGATGGCGAAGCGTCCCTGCGCGTCACAGCGCTGCTGGATGCGCGCATGGACGAAATGTATGTGCAGGGTTTTGAGTTCAGCGGCGGGCACTGCCGGGCGCTCGGCGAATGCGGGCTGGTCCGGCCTGAAAACCTGGTGCCGGACACTGCGGCCGGTTTGTTCGCGGGCAATGTTTTCGCGGTGTACGCCGGGCGTTTGCCGGGCAGCCTTGCGGCATTTGCACAGGCCGAGGCCCTGCCCACGGCCACCGCCATGCTGCGCCTGGCGCCGCAGCTGGCTGCTGCCGGGCTGTGCGTCAGCGCCGACCTCGCCCTGCCGCTCTACGTTCGCGATAAAGTAGCGCTGACCACCGAAGAGCGCGACCAGGTCAGGGCCGCCAAGCTGGCCGCCGCTCCACCCCTTTCATGAACGCCATCCTCAAGCCCCTCGAAGCCCAGTTCGAAGCCATGACACCTGCATGGCTGGATGAGGTGGTGCGCGTGGAAAAAACCGCGTATGGCCACCCCTGGACGCACGGCAATTTCAACGATTCGCTCAATGCCGGCTACCAGGCACAACTGCTCACCGCCGGCAATGCGCCCGACGCCGTGCTACTGGGCTATTTCGTGGCCATGAAGGGCGTTGACGAAGTGCACCTGCTCAACATCACCGTGGCCCCCGAACACCAGCGCCAGGGCTGGGCCCGCATCATGCTGGATGCGCTGGCCCTCTGGTCGCGCGGGCAGGGCGCGCAGTGGCTGTGGCTGGAAGTGCGCGTGAGCAATGTGCGGGCCAAGGCCATCTACGAACGATACGGCTTTCGCCATGTTGGCACGCGCCGCAACTACTACCCGGACGGCGCTTCCACGCGCGAAGATGCGGTCGTCATGAGCCTGGCGCTATGAGCCTGGACCTCGACAAACGCCAGCGCGCCATGCTGCGCGAAATGGGTGTGCGCGTGTGGCTGCCGGTTGCCGCTGCGCCTGTTGAAACTGCCACTGCTACTGATTTGGTAGCTGCTGGCGCACGATCAGTAACGCCTGCAAGTGAATTTGATCAAAAAGTCAGTGCGCCTTCCACGTTCGCTGTACCGCGAGAGGTTGCGCCGCTCGTGCGGCCTGTGCAGGCGCCGGTTCGCCCGCAGGTCGAAGTGCGCGAAACCGCTGTACCCGGCACAACGGCTGCGTGGCGGATGGGCGACGCGCAAGCCCTGTACGCTGACGCCGCCCATGCCGAAGGCGCGCGCTGGCTGGTGCTGGCCGAAACGCCGGCGGCTGCGCTGCAGCGGCAGTCTTTCAACCCCTTTGAAGGCGATGCCGGCAAGCTGCTCGACAACATGCTGCGCGCTACGCGCCTGCACAAGGCCGGCATGGTGCTGCTGGCCCCGCTGGTCCGGCAGGCGGCATCCGGTGCGGGCGCCGGCCTGCCCGAAGCGCTGCCCGCCCTGGTGGCCAGCGCGCAGCCCGATGTCGTCTTGGTCATGGGCCGCCTGGCCGCGCAGGCGGTGTTGCAGTCGACAGAGCCTTTCGGCAAACAGCGCGGCCAATTGCACAGCCTGCATGGAGCCCGCATGGTAGTGACCTACGACGCCACCTATTTGCTGCGCAACCCGGCCGACAAGGGCAAGGCCTGGGACGACCTGTGCCTGGCCATGAGCTTGGTCGTTACTCCCGGCGTCGCCTGATTTTCCTTCAGGCCTTTTCAGGTACTGTGCGGCTGGGCGCCAGCACTGAAGCAATCGCCACCACCATCAGCACCACGGCAGCCCAGTCTTGCCAGTGCAGCACTTCGCCCAGGCCCAGAGCGCCTGAAAACACCCCGAGGACGGGAATCATCATCACGCTCAGCGTGGAAGCCACCGGCGGCAGCGCGCGCGCCAGCGTGAACCACGCCGCATGCGCAAAACCGAAGATCAGCACCGCGTTGTAAAGAATCGCGCCCCAGGTCGTGGGCGAAGGAGCCTTCCACTGCGGCATCTCAAACACGACACCCAACACGGTCAGCATCACGGCGGTCATCACCGTCATCCAGAACGACAACGTCAGCGTCGCGGCCGGTATCGTGGTCTTGCGCAGCAGCTGCGTGCCCAGCGCCCACACCGCGGCCGCCACCAGCGCGCACAGCACACCCAGGGGGCTGCCCGACAGGTTGGTCATTTCATTCCATAGCAGTAGCGCCACGCCCAGTGCGGCGGCCGCCACCCCCAGCCAGTTGCGGGCTTTTAGCGTCGCGCCAAAAAACCAGGCGCCCAGCAGCGCCGAAAAAATCGGCATGGTGTAGCCCAGAATCGCCGCACGCCCGCTGCTGAGGTTTTTGACGGCGAGGATGATCAGTGCATGCCAGACAAACATGTTGGCCGCAGCCAGCCAGAAGAGCTCACGCCACCTGCCCCGCGGCACCCCAAACGGCACCTTCAGCACCACCATGGCGATGCCCAGCACCGGGATGCCCAGCCAGATCGACATCGCCCGGAACGTCAAGGGTGGAAAGTCCGCAATCCCCAGTTTCATCACCGGCCAGTTCAGGCCCCAGACCAGGGTGAGCAGAACCAGCAGGATGAGTTGGCGTTGCGAGAGTTGCATGGAGTTATTGTGCCCCCACGGTCGCTCACTTCGTGTAGCTTCCTGCCCCCCGAGGGGGCCGCCCGCCTGCGGCCCGGCAAAGCCGGTTCCGCGGCTCATGCTGGGTTGAAGAATCAGTGGCGTAACCAGCGCGGCTGGGTTGCGCAACACGGGTTGAATTGCTACGCCGCTTCTGGCTCAGCGGCAGACTCTGTTCGTGCTGGCACCCTGTCGTCTTCTGGAATGGCGTAGCGCGGCGCCAGTGCAGCAAGCGACCTCAACACCGGGACGGGTGTCCAGCGAAATAGCGGCGTGAGCCAGGGATAGGGCACTCTGGATTTCAGAATGGCGCCGTAATCACACGAGGCTTCGTGGGGGAAGTAGTTCTCACGCACGGCCACAAGCTCACAAAAGCCCTTGCCGTGGTAGTAGCGCAGCTGTGGATCAACCGGCAAACCGGCCCGCGTAGCCTGTGCATAGGCCTCTACCGATGCGCCTGGTTTGCGCTGCAAATGACGCCTGAGCCCGGGCATGGGAGAGCCCAGAAACACTTCGCGATTGCCGCATTTCACCGCATACAGATAGTTAAAGGCGATCAGCTGCAAGGCCGCGCCGGCATCCACGCTGGTCAGGCTGATGCCGAACAGGCAGCGGGAGGCGTGCTTGTTCGTTGGCACCTTGCCGTCCAGAGCGGCACTCTTTTGCCAGTCGCCCGGGTTGACCCACTCTGCCTCCGTGGTGGGCTTGCAAAAGAGCGACGCCAGCAATTCACCCGTTTCTGCGCAAAATGCACCCCCGCTCAAATCGGGATGCGCGGCAATGCGTGATCGAAAGTCTTCTGCGGTGGCTTGCTGCTCTTGCGTCCATTGCTTGCGCTCCAGATCCAGCAAGGCTGGAATATCGCCAATACGCAAATTGCGGGTGATGTAGCTGCGCTTTTTGATGGTCGGTTTGGTTGTCATGGGTAACGGTATGCGTGGGTGTTAAAGGAGTTGACTGCCCGGAACGTCGGGGACTGGTGGCGGGTGTGCGGTACCCGAATGGCAGGCGCAATTGCGAGTGCCCAAGGGCTGGAAGTCATGCATCAGCTGCACAGCACCTGTGGTGAGCCACAGCCGGGTGACCCGGGCCTTGTTGCCGAAAAATCCGCTCAGAAAAATGCTGGCTTGCAAATTCACCACCTCATGCCACCAGCCATGAGGCACGTAGATGGCATCACCCGGATACAGATCGACGGCAAACAGTGCGTCTGTTGGCACATCGCTTTGTGCCAGGTCGCGCATGCCCACCGATGCCAGCTTGGCCCAGCGGTCATACTTAGTTGACAACGCACCCAGGTGTTCCACGGTGCCGGGGCGTGCCAGGTAAAAGCGTTTGACTCCGCGCGTGAGCACCGCCAGGTTGTCCAGCAAGTCGTAATGCAAACCCGTGTGTGCACCTTGCGGGCCAATCCATGCGCTGCTGGAGACGATGTTGCCTGGCGGGAATAATGCGTCTTGCTGCACGTCCTGGCGCAATGAGGGTATCTCCTTGAGCAGATCAAACTCTTTGAGGTAGCCGATATGCGAGCCTTCTTCCTGCGCGGCTGTCTGCAACTCCAGTTGTGCCACATAGCGGTCAAGTGTGGACGTCACAAACCGGGTACTGGACCTCTCCCGATTCCCCACCACCAGGGTCACAGGCCTGGCCCCGCCCAGATGGGCAAGGTGCTGAAACGTCCAACGCTCCAGCGCGGCCCAGTTGCGCCCCATGCCCCGCAAAACAACAGGGCCATGACCTATCCACTCATGCCCCCGGGGAGACACCATCTCTGGCACAGCCCCGAGCCTGGAGCGAGGTATTCCTAGCGGGCATTCGCCTTGGGTAATCCACAAATTCACAACGACCTTCAGCACTTGCAATGCGGTGATCGTAAAAATCCACTGTGAAATCCTGATGACGCTAGCGCTTGTTTTTTTGTTGCATCGTGTAAAACGCCGGACAGGTAGCCGCTGGAGACAATCGCGCGTTTGGCATACAGGGGGTTTTCCATCGGGGCCCGGTGCAAGCTGCGGAGATGGTGGGAGCTTAAAATGGGACATGACTTTTCTCGACATGCTGGGCGCCGCAGAACGCCAGAACCGCTCCATGCTCTGCGTCGGCCTGGACCCTGAACCTACGAAATTCCCCGGCAAGCTCAAGGGCGATGCCAACAAGATCTACGATTTCTGCGCGGCGATTGTTGACGCCACCGCCGACCTGGTGATTTCATTCAAGCCGCAAATCGCCTACTTCGCCGCGCACCGCGCCGAAGGCCAGCTTGAACGCCTGATGGAACACATGCGCCGCGTGGCGCCGCAAGTGCCCATCATCCTGGACGCCAAGCGCGGCGATATCGGCAGCACGGCGGAGCAATATGCCAAGGAAGCCTTTGAGCGCTACGGTGCCGACGCGGTGACGCTCTCGCCCTTCATGGGGTTTGATTCGGTGGCGCCGTATTTGAAGTACGGAGGCAAGGGCGCCTTCCTGCTGTGCCGCACCTCCAACCCCGGCGGCGACGATCTGCAGAACCAGCGCTTCGCCTCGATTGAAGGCCAGCCGCTGTTGTACGAGCATGTGGCGCGTCTGGCGCAAGGTCCCTGGAACCTCAATGGCCAGTTGGGCCTGGTGGTGGGGGCGACTTATCCGGCCGAGATCGAGCGTGTGCGTTCGGTGGCGCCGACCTTGCCGCTGCTGATTCCGGGTGTGGGGGCGCAGGGTGGCGATGCCGTCGCGACCGTCAAAGCGGGCTGGCGGGCCGGCGCGCCAATCATCGTGAACTCGTCGCGTGCGATTATCTATGCCTCTTCGGCGGATGATTTTGCGGAGGCTGCGCGGCGCGAGGCGGTGAAGACTCGGGATATGTTGGAAGCGGCTCGGGGTGAGGCTCTGAAGCTGTAGTCTTTCTTGTTCCAGCGCTTTTTGCTGAGGGTTGCTGGCCGGGGGTTGCCCGGCATGCAACTCACTTTTCTTTGCTTCGCCAAAGAAAAGTAAGCAAAAGAAAGGCGACCCTGGTTCCTGCGTCCCTTCGCCGCGCTACGGGCAACCTGCGGTGCTCGGTCCAGCCGGGGTCAAAAACAACTCGCTTCGCTCAAACAAGTTTTTGCCCTGATCCGTCTGGCCCTGCGCTCCTCGGCGCATCCACAAGGGCCAATCGGGAGCGGGGACAAAAATACAAAATCAACACAAATACCAACAAGGACTCGCCACGGCGAGTCCTTGTTTCTTCAGGTATTCGGATTCCTGTCTTCGGCTGTTGGTATTCCTTCTCCCCATCCCTTCTGTATGCGCCGAGGAGCGCAGGTTCAGGCGGATCAGGGATCGCGATTGTCTGAGCGAAGCGAGTTCGAGCGAGACCCCGCCTGAACCGAGCACCGCAGGTTGCCCGTAGCGAAGCGGAGGGTCGCAGACAGCAGGGTCGCCTTTTCTTTTGCTTACTTTTCTTTTGGCGAAGCAAAAGAAAAGTGAGTAGCCGCCGGGCTACCCCCGGCCAGCAACCCTCAGCAAAGACCGCAAACACCGAAACAACAACAACCAAAAAAGAAAATAGCTATTAATTTAGGAGCTGCCTGCGCCCGTCCCTATTGGGCGTAAGGCCAATAAGACGATTAATTGGCAACCGTGAACCGGCGCCGAACATGCCGCGCGTTTTCAATCTCGTCCACGATGGCCACAGCCAGGTCAGGCACCGAAATACCGGCCGGCTTGTCACCCTGGCCAGGCAGCAGGTCGTCCGCACCCAGCCGGTATTTGCCGGTGCGCTCACCGGGTGCCAGGCCAATGGGAGGCGAGACAAAGCTCCAGTCCAGTGAGGTTTCGAGCTTGAGCTGGTTCAGCGCCTCGCGTGCGGCGAGCGCGCCCTGCTTGTATTGCGCGGGAAACTCCGGCGTGTCCACGAGTTGCAGGCCGGGCGCCACATACAGGCTGCCGGCGCCACCCACCACGAGCAGGCGTTTGACGCCCGCCTGCTTGACGCCATTCACGATGGCTTTGCTGGCCTCAAGGTGCAGGTCGTGGATTTTCGGCTCGCTCCAGCCGGGGTTGTAGGCGCTGATGACGGCATCGTGGCCCGCCACGGCTTTGGCCACCTGGCCGGCATTCAGTGCGTCGGCGGCGACCACGGTCAGGCCGGTTTGCGGGTTGACCTTGCCAGGGTTGCGGGCCAGTACGGTGACCTTGTGGCCGCGGCTCAGCAGTTCGGAAAGAATGGGTGCGCCGATAAAACCTGTGGCGCCGATCAGTGCGATGTTCATAAAAACTCCTATGGGTAAAAGAGTCTCTAGTTTCATTACTTCACAACGGCCTGAATAGACGGCAAAATTCGCTAACACTGTGAAGTAGAGCTAACTAATGAGCGATAAATCCATGGACCAGCTCAAGCGCATGGCCATTTTTGCCGAGGTGGTTGCCAAAGGGTCCCTGACCGCGGCTGCTCGGCAGCTGGGCATGACGCCTTCGGCCGTGAGCCAGCATTTGCGGCAGCTTGAGCAGTCGCTCGGCCTGGCCCTGCTGCACCGGTCCACGCGGCGCCTGACGCTGACAGAAGCGGGGGAGCGCTACCACGCCGGTTGTGCCGCCATGGTGGCGGCTGCGCGCTCGGCGGAACAGGCGCTGGTGCGGCTGCGCGACGAACCCGAAGGCGAGCTGCGCCTGGCCGCGCCGGCCGGCTTTGGCAGCCTGCTGGCAGCGGCGCTGGCGCCGCTGCGCGGCTACCCCCGGCTCACGCTGCGTCTGCTGCTGGACGACAAGCTGGTGGACCTGATCGGCGAACGCGTGGATATCGCGGTGCGCGTGGGGGAGTTGGCCGACTCCAGCCTGGTGGCACGCAAGCTGGGCGATATGACGCGCCAGCTCTGCGCCTCGCCGGCCTACCTGGCCGAACGCGGCTGGCCCGCCACGCCGCAGGATTTGCTGCGCCACGACTGGCTGGCCAGCAAACCCAACAGCAGCAACAGCGCGGACATGCTGGAGCTGCTGGGCCCGTCCGGCGAACGCGAAACCCTGAGGCTGGAAGGCCGGGTGCAGGCCTCGCAGGTCACGGCGCTGCATGCGCTGGCCATAGCCGGCTGGGGCATCAGCATGGGTGTGAGCGAGGACGACCGCAAAGCGATGGCCGAAGGCCGCTTGCTGCCGATACTGCCGGGCTGGCGCATGGCGGATGTTCCGGTCTACGCCGTCACGCCGCGGCGCGGCGAGCAGCCGGCCAAGGTGCGGTACACGCTGGAGTTGCTGGCGGCCTGGTTCGTAGGTGTCAGGCCTGTTACGGACGCGGCCTGAGCACCAGCCCGCCCAGCATCACACAAGCCAGTGCGGCCGTCAGGTCAAGGCGCATCAGGCGTTGCTTCGCATCCGGTAGCGTTGTGCGGCGGGCTCAGGTCAGTTGCATGGAGCGCGCGGCATCCAGGTGCGCCTTCACACGCTGGGCCAGTGCGACGTCGCCGGGGGTCTCCGGCCGCCATTCCTGGGCGGGCAAGGCCTTGCCGTCCAGGTCCACCGCGACAAACACCACCAGGCATTCGGTGATGACCTGCATCTGCCCGACTTTCATGTCGCCGGCGCGCACTTCCACCGAGATGTTCAGGCTGGTCGTGCCGGTGTAGGCCAGGCGGGCTTCGACTTCGACCAGGTCGCCGATCATGATGGGACGCTGAAAACGTATGCTGCCCACCGACACGGTGACGCAATAGCGCTTGGCCCAGCTGGTGGCGCAGGCGTAGCCGGCTTCGTCAATCCATTTCATGACGGTGCCGCCGTGCACTTTGCCGCCGAAGTTGACGGTACTGGGTTCGGCCAGGAAGCGGAGGGTGATGGAGGACATGGGGGCTGCCGGTGTGTTGTGGGTTGTTCAGGCGTGCTGCCAGGCGACGGCGGCGACACGCATCATATTGTCGCCCATCACGCCCTCTACCTCAGTTGCGCTCAGGCCCACCCGGCGCAGCGCTTCGGGCAGCAGTTGCCAGGTTTCAACCGGCGTGTAAGTCATGCGCTGCACGGCGCGGTCGTAGCCGGCCGACCTGGGCCACCAGTAGGTGGGGTCATAGTCGCCCGGCGGGTTGTCATTGAGCTCATCCTGCCGGAAGCTGATGTCCAGGCCGATGCCCGCATGCTGCGCGCCGACCAGGCCCGCCACATGGGCCACATGCCGCGCCATATCGTCAGCCGTAGGAGTGCGCGTACCCAGGAATGCAGAGACGCCCGAGACGCACACCACCCCGCCGGTTGCGGCGCAGGCGCGTATTTGCTCGTCGGTGATGTTGCGCCCGTGCTCGACCAGCGCCAGCGGGTTGGCGTGGCTGAAGATCACCGGCTTGGCCGAGGCGGCCATGATGTCGAGGCTGCAGCGGCGGCCGGTATGGGAGCAGTCCATCAAGAGGCCCGCCTCATTCACGGCCTGCACCATGCGCACACCCAGCGGCATGAGGCCGCGTGCTTCGTCGTGGCAGCCGTCGGCCACGCTGTTGTTGCGGTTGTAGGCGAAATGGATTTGCCGCACGCCGAGTTCGCGGTACAGGGTCACCATCTCGGGCCGCTCCTGCAAGGGCATCGCACCTTCCAGGTCAAAGCCGATGGCAAGCTGGCTCGCCGCCGCGGCTTCGCGGATCTCGTCCACGCTGGATACCAGCCGGTAGCGCCCGGGGTTCGCGGCGATCTTCGCGCGGAAGGCCGCAATGACCGCCATGATTTGCGCCACCGGGTTCATGTCCATGCCGACATTGACGGATACATAGTTCACGCCCGCGGCGCGCAACGCGTCCATCGGCGAAAAATCGGCTGCCGGGTGCAATGGCAGGCAGGCGTGGGCTTCCCAGTGGATCATGGCGTGGCGTGTGGTGTTGAAGAGAAATTAAAGCATGCGGCGCTGCGGCGCGCCAGACCTGCCTGGTAACGATTTACGCCGTAGCGGACACGTCGTCCGCTGCGCGGCGTTTGAACCCGGTGGAAGCCTCCATCAGGCTCAGCGTATAGGCATTCGTGACTTTGTGTGCCGCCAGGTCGGCCGCAGGCAGCATCTCCACCGTCTGGCCGCGCTGCATCACCATGAGCCGCTCGCACAGGTGGGTGACGACGGCCAGGTCGTGGCTCACCATGATGAAGGTCAGGCCGCGCCGGCGGCGCAGTTCCTCGAGCAGGTTGAGCACCTCGGCCTGCACTGAGGCGTCCAGTGCCGAAGTGGGCTCGTCCAGCAACAGGATTTGCGGCTCGAGGATCAAAGCGCGCGCAATTGCGATGCGCTGGCGCTGCCCACCCGAGAGTTGGTGCGGGTAACGGAAGCGAAAACCCGTGCCCAGGCCGACTTCTTCCAGCGCACGTTCGATGCGCGCTTCCGCATCGCTGATGCCGTGGATGGCCAGCGGCTCGGCGAGGATGCGGTCTACGGTGTGGCGCGGGTGCAGCGAGCCGTACGGGTCCTGGAACACCATCTGCACCTGCCGCCTGAAGGCCTTGCTGCCGGGCGCGCTGTCCTGGCCCAGCAACCTGACCGTGCCGGCCGTGCGCGGCGCGAGCCCGCAGATGGCGCGTAGCACGGTGGATTTGCCGGAACCCGATTCGCCGACGATGCCGAAGCTTTCGCCGGGGTTCACGATGAAGGAGGTATCGGCGACGGCGACAAAGCTGTCGTACACCACGCGCAGGCTGCTGACTTCCAGGCCCAGCGATGCGGATGAAGCCACTGGGTTCACAGCGCCCACTCCGGTTGCCTGTCCAGCGTCGCCAGCGGATGCGTGGACGCGCCCAGCTGCGGCAGACAAGCCATCAGGCCGCGTGTGTACGGGTGCTGCGCATTCGCCAGGCCGCCGGCGGCCAGCTCTTCCACCACCCGGCCGGCATACATCACCAGGATGCGGTCGCAAAAGGTGGACACCAGCCGCAGGTCGTGCGAGACCAAAATCAAGCCCATGCCGCGCTCGGCCACCAGCGTGTCGAGGATGGACAGCACCTGTAGCTGCACCGTCACGTCCAGCGCCGAGGTCGGCTCGTCGGCGATCAGCAGGTCCGGGTCGGCAATCAGCATCATCGCGATCATCGCGCGCTGACCCATGCCGCCCGACACCTCATGCGGATACAACTTGTAGACGCGCGCCGGGTCGTCGATGCGCACGGATTCGAGCGCGGCCAGTGCGCGCTTTTTGGCTTCGGCCGACGAGACGCGGGTGTGGGCCTGCAGCGTTTCCACGATCTGTGCGCCTATCGTCATGACGGGGTTCAGCGAAAACTTCGGGTCCTGCAGCACCATGGCAACACGGCCGCCGCGCAGCGCACGGCGTTGGGCGGGCGGGCAGTTGAGCAAGTCCACACCGGAAAATTCGAGACGCTTGGCGCTGATGCGGCCTTCGGGTGCGGTCAGGCCCATGATGGCGCGGCCGGTTTGTGATTTGCCCGAACCCGACTCGCCCACGATGCCCAGGCGCTCACGGCCCAGCGTGAAGGACACGCCGCGCACCGCCTCCGTCATGCCGCCGTCACGGCGCGGAAAGCTGACGCGCAGGTCGTCAACCACCAGCAGGGGAGCGTTGGCGCCCGTCATTTGGCGGCCTTCGGGTCCAGCGCATCGCGCAGGCCGTCACCCAGCAGGTTGAAGGCCAGGCTCACGACAAAAATCGCCGCACCGGGCGCGGCCGCCACCCACCACTGGTCCAGCACATAGAGGCGGCCGTTGGCGATCATCGCGCCCCACTCCGGCATGGGCGGCTGCGCGCCCAGGCCCAGAAAACCCAGCCCGGCGGCGGTCAGGATGATGCCGGCCATGTCCAGCGTGACGCGCACGATCACCGACGACACGCACAACGGCATGATGTGGCTGAGCACGATGCGCCAGGGGGAGGCGCCCAGCAATTGCACGGCCGCGATGTAGTCGGTCTGCCGTATTGTCAGTGTCTCGGCCCGCGCCATGCGCGCATAGGGCGGCCAGGAGGTGATGGCGATGGCAATCACCGCGTTCTGGATGCCGGGCCCCAGCGCCGCGACAAACGCCAGCGCCAGGATAAGGCGCGGAAACGCCAGAAAAATATCAGTGATGCGCATCAGCACTGCGTCGATCCAGCCGCCGGCATAACCGGCCACAGTGCCGACGATGAGGCCGAGCGGCGCGGCCAGCACCGCCACCAGAATCACCACCATCAGCGTGATGCGCGAGCCGATGATGATGCGTGAGAGGATGTCCCGCCCCTGGTCGTCGGTGCCGAACCAGTGTGCCCACGAGGGCGGCAGCAGCCGTGTGGTGCGCAGGTCGCCGGTGTAGGCCGAATACGGCGCGAGCAGGTCGGCAAAAATCGCCACGAGGACCAGACCCAGCACGATGAAGAGGCCCAGCATCGCCAGCCGGTTGCGCGAAAAATCGTGGCAGCCGTGGTACATGCGGCCCATGAAAGCCTGGCGGCGCGAGGCAGGGCGGTCGGTGTTCAGCCAGTCGCGCAAAGATGCAACCTTTGAAGTCATCGGATTCGCGTCCTTGGGTCGAGCAGCTTGTACAAGACATCTGACAATAAATTCAAACCGACAAAGATCGACCCCACCACAATCGTGCCGCCCAACACCGCGTTCATGTCGGCGTTCTGCAGCGAGTTGGTGATGTACAGGCCCAGCCCCGGCCAGGCAAAGACGGTTTCGGTCAGTACCGAGCCCTCGAGCAGACCCGCGTACGACAGCGCGATCACCGTGACCAGCGGCACCATGGCGTTGCGCAGCGCATGGCGCCAGATAATGCGCGACTCCGACAGGCCCTTGGCGCGCGCAGCAATCACGTATTCCTGGGCGAGTTCGTTGAGCATGAAGGAACGCGTCATGCGGCTGATATAGGCCAGCGCGAAATAGCCGAGCAGCGAAGCCGGCAGGATGAGGTGCGAAAACACATTGCGAAAAGCCTCCCACTCGCCGGTCATGGCCGTGTCGAGCAGCAACAACCCGGTGATGGGCTTGAGTGTGTATTCATAACTCACGTCAATGCGGCCCGGCCCGGAGACCCAGCCCAGTCGCGCATAAAACACCACCAGCGCCATCAGCCCCAGCCAGAAGATGGGCACCGAATAGCCCACCAGGCCGATCACGCGCACCACCTGGTCCACCAGCTTGCCGCGCCGCACTGCGGCCCAGACGCCCAGCGGCACGCCCAGGCCCGCGCCTATCAGGATGCCCAGGCTCGCCAGCTCCAGCGTGGCCGGAAAGGCGCGCTTGATGTCCGTCATCACCGGGTTGGCTGTCAGCACCGAGACGCCGAAGTCGCCCTTGAGCACCTTGCCGATGTAGATGTAGAACTGCTCATACAGCGGCTTGTCCAGCCCCAGCTCCTGGCGCGCCCGCTCGATCACATGCGCCGGCGCGCGGTCGCCCACGATGGCCAGCACCGGGTCGATCGGGATCACGCGGCCGATAAAAAACGTGACCGCGAGCAGGCCCAGGTAGGTGAGCAAAATCACCACCAGGAAGTTGCCAAAGCTTTTGGCGTGCGGCGTCAAGCGCTGGCCTGCCGTGCGTGTGGCTACCGCGCTGAGCGGTGCCACGCCGGCAGCCGTGGGGTCGGGGATGGCCAAAGTCGTGGAGCTATCAGCGCTTGGAGGCGTTGAACATGTAGTTGGTGTCGAAGGTGGGGCCCAGCTTCAGGCCGTCCACGTTGGTGCGATAAGCCGCCACCTCGGTCTGCTGGTAGAGCATGACAAAGGGGCTGGTCTTGCGGAACTCGGCCTGCAGGTCCTCGTACATCTTCTTGCGCTTGCCGGCGTCGCGCTCGAGCACGGCGGCATCCGACTGCTTGGTCAGCTCGGGGATCGCCCAGGCGTTGCGCCAGGCCAGCGGCTTGGCCTTGGCATCGTCGGCGTTGTCGGGGTTGCGCGTGAAGGTGTCGGCGTTCGAATGCGGGTCCCAGTAGTCGGCGCCCCACTGGCCGATGTACATGTCGTGGGTGCGGGCACGGTACTTGGTCAATGTTTGCTTGCCGTCACCGGGAATGATCTCGACGTCAATGCCGGCCTGCTTGGCTGTTTGCTGGAAGGCCTCGGTGATGCCTTGCACCGGCTGGATGGTGCGCATGTCGATGGTGACCTTGAAGCCGTTGGCCAGGCCCGCTTTGGCCAGCAGCGCCTTGGCCTTGGCCACGTCGAGCTTGTACGGCTTGACGGTGCTGGCGCCCAGCAGGCCCTGCGGCAAGAAGTTCTGGTTGATCACGCCGATGTTCTTGACCAGCGTGTCGCCGATCGCGTCGTAGTCGACCAGGTATTTCAGGGCCTCGCGCACCTCGGGCTTGGCCAGGTTGGCGTTCTTCTGGTTCAGGCTGATGTAGTAGACCGTGCCTTTGGGCGTGGAGGTCATCTTCACGTCCTTGTTGGCCGAGAGCGCCGCGATGTCCTGCGGGCTCAGGTTGCGGGCGATGTCGATGTCGCCTTTTTCCAGCAGCAGGCGCTGCGTGGCCGATTCCTTCACGTGGCGGTAGATCACGCGGGCCAGTTTGGGCTTGGCGCCGTAGTAGTTGTCGTTGCGTTCCAGCGCCACGATTTCATTGGCACGCCATTCGCGCAGCTTGAGCGGGCCGGAGCCGGCGTAATTGGTTTTCAGCCAGGCGTAACCCCAGTCACCGTTGACCTCTTTCGATTGCACCAGCTTCATGTCGACAATGCCGGCCACGTTGGCCGTCAGGCAGTTGAAGACAAAGGTGGGTGCATAAGCCTTGTCGGTTTCCAGGGTCACCACGGTCGGGCTGGTGGCCTTGATCTTGTCCTTGACGTTGGTCTTGGAGAAACCGAACTGGGTCAGGATGAAAGCGGGGGACTTGTCGAGCATCACGGCGCGCTGCAGCGAATACGCCACTTCTTCAGCCGTGAGCGGATTGCCGGAGGCGAACTTGATCCCGGGCTTGAGCTCGAAGGTATAGGTCTTGCCGTCGGCCGAGACGGTCCAGGATTTGGCCACGTCGCCCACCAGTTTGGACGGGTCGTTCACATCCAGGCGCAGCAGGCGGTCATAGGTGTTGCCCATGATTTCGCCGGCGGACAGCTCAAAGGCCTCGGCCGGGTCCATGGTGATGATGTCATCGAAACCGAAGGCCAGCACCAGGGTGTCTTTGGGCGTGGCGGCCAGCACGGCGCCGGCGCTGCAGGCCAGCATGGCGGCTGCGGCAGTGGCGCAAAGAACGCGGCGGCTGAGGTGGGGAAGCATGTGGTTCAAGATGATTTCCTTCGGTTGGACAGTCAAACAAACATTGCGCCTGACCGCTTGTGGCGGCCGCGCCCGGGGGTCTCAGGGGTGAGCAGGAATCATGCCCATACCGCTGGTGGTTGCCGCCGGTAACTTGTACATACAAGTCAGGGACCTGTTCACGGTCCAGGGCGACTGATGCATTCTGCGCCGCCGACCGCGCGCGTCAAGACCCGGGTTTTCCGCGATTGCTGACTTCATGAAAACCGGCGGTCCGGCGGCGGACCGCCTGGCCGTCGCCTATGTAGCCAACACCGTTGCCCCAAAAAAGTGTCCAGAAGCCGCCTTCCAGGGTGAAGCGTTACGACCTGCTGCTCGGCGGAATATCCTGGTGGACAACCGGCTGGACTCTGCGGGTTTTACCGGTGTTTGTTGTTGCTATTAAAAGCATAGCTGCTGGCGCCCATCCATATTGGGCTTAAGGCCGAAACCTCCCCTGAAAACAGCCTGAACCGGGTCTGGTTTCAGTTTGGGGGGAAGTCCCTTCTTCTGGCGTGCGTTCGGGGGGGGGCGTGGGCCTTGTTTTTTCGGGTCAAAAGTGGCTAGAGGCCAATTAAATCGGGCGCGACAAGCTATGAAATTGATAGCGATTATTCAATGCGCCCGAATCCGGCAAAGGACACATGCCGTCAGATCACCGGCCTTTACCCCGCCCCGTGACATTTCTTGTACTTCTTCCCGCTCCCGCAATAACAAACGTCGTTGCGCCCGGGCGTGGCCTCCACCCGCACCGTCTCGACTTTGGGGCCCATGGTCTTCCACAGCTCACGCAAGTCATACACCGCCCAGATGGCCTCGCCAAACGCGTTGAGCCTGGCAATGCTGGTGCTGGGTGTGCCGTCTTCGCTGAGGGGTGACACCTCGGGCGGGGCACTGTCGTCTTCGGTCATGGCGACCACGGCCTGCAGGGCACCATCGAGCCACCTGGCGGCGTCTTTGTCACGCGGCGCCATCCACTCGTCGGGCCAGCTTTCCACCGCGAACATGAAACCCAGCGCCCAGACCTGCGCGAATGCGGGCAGGTCTTCGCCCTTGAAGGCGGCACGTTCGTCGGGCGGCATGTCGGCCACGGCGCCGCGTATGTCCATGACCTCGGGGTGGTAGCAGTTGTCGTCTTCGAGCGAGTCCACTTCGGCGTCCAGCGCCGTTTCGACTTCCTGCCAGCGCTGGTTCCAGAGCATGAGGAAGCGCTCACGCTGCGCCTCGCTGGCGAACGAGCCGCCTTCCGGATCCGGTGCCTCGCCCTCAGCGGGGACGGCGAGCAGCACGGGCAGGTATTCGGCTGCCTCGATGGGCCGGCGCGAGCAGATCACGGCGGCCATGAAGCCTTCGCAGAATTCCCACTGCGGTGTTTCGTCGTAACGGATGCGCAGGTCGTCGAGGATGGCATCGAGCTCGTCGAACGCCTCGACTTCCAGGAAAACCGGCTCCGGCGAGGGCTTAGAGGGGATGACGGATTTGGGGGTGGGCTTCATGAAAAAAACAGTTCTGAGCGTCACGTGAGGCTCTTATGATGCAAAGTGTATCTGGCGCGTCGCGGCTGCATGCCTGTGTTTTGTGCCCTTTTGTGACCCCTCCCACGGAAGCCCCGTCATGTTTCTTCAGCGCCTGGATGCCTGGTTCCCCGTCCGTTACACCTTTATGGCCCTGTGCGGGCTTGCTGCGCTGCTGGGGCTGCTCGGCCTGATGGTTTTTGGCGTCGGGAAGCTGGCCCTGGTATCCCTGGTGGCCGGCGTGGTGCTGGTGTGTGTCGGTGTGCGCGACTTGCGGCAAACGCGCCATGCCGTGCTGCGCAACTACCCGGTCATCGGCCACATGCGTTTCCTGTTTGAGTACATCCGGCCCGAAATGCGCCAGTACTTCATCGAAAGCGACAGCGAGGCCACGCCATTTTCACGCGCCCAGCGCTCGCTGGTGTACCAGCGCGCCAAGGGCGAACCCGATAACCGGCCGTTCGGTACGCAGCTCGACGTGGGCGCGCAGGGTTATGAATGGGTCAACCATTCGATGTCGCCGACCAAACTGCCAACCCACGACTTCCGCGTCTGGATAGGCGGCACGCCCGATCACCCGTCGCCCTCGGTGGAGCCCTGCACGCAGCCTTACCACGCCAGCGTGTTCAACATCTCGGCGCTGAGCTTCGGATCGCTCTCGGCCAATGCCATCATGGCGCTGAACAAGGGCGCCAAACTCGGCGGCTTCGCGCACGACACGGGCGAGGGCTCGATCTCGCAGCACCACCGGTTGCATGGCGGTGACCTGATCTGGGAGATCGGCTCGGGCTATTTTGGTTGCCGCAACGAGGATGGCACGTTCAGCGAAGAGCGCTTCGCCGCCAACGCATGCGACCCGCAGGTCAAGCTGATCGAGCTCAAGATGAGCCAGGGCGCCAAGCCCGGCCACGGCGGCATCCTGCCCGGCCCCAAGGTCACCGAGGAAATCTCGGCGGCGCGCGGTGTACCGCAGGGCAAGGACTGCATTTCGCCCTCCAGCCACAGCGCATTTTCCACGCCGGTCGAGATGATGCATTTCATCGCCAAACTGCGAAAGCTGTCGGGCGGCAAGCCGACGGGCTTCAAGTTCTGCATCGGACACCCGTGGGAATGGTTTGCGATTGTGAAAGCCATGCTGGAGACCGGCATCACGCCGGATTTCATCGTGGTGGACGGCGCCGAGGGCGGCACGGGCGCTGCGCCCGTCGAGTTCACCGACCACGTGGGCGCGCCGCTGCAAGAGGGCCTGCTGCTGGTGCACAACACGCTGATCGGCGTGAACCTGCGCAGCCGCGTTTCCATCGGTGCCGCCGGCAAGGTGGTGAGCGCGTTTGACATGGTGCGGCTGATGGCGCTGGGCGCCGACTGGTGCAATGCCGGGCGCGGCTTCATGATGGCGCTGGGCTGCATCCAGGCGCAAAGCTGCCACACCGGCAAATGCCCGACGGGCGTCACCACACAAGACCCGGTGCGCCAGCAGGCACTGGTGGTGCCCGACAAGGCCGAACGCGTGCGCAACTTTCACCGCAGCACGCTGCATGCGCTGCAAGAACTGGTGCAGGCCGCGGGCCTGTGCCACCCGCGCGAAGTCAACGCGCATCACATCGTGCGGCGCCTGACCGACACCGAGGTGCGGCTGCTGAGCAACCTCATCATGCAAGTCGAGCCCGGTGCGCTGCTGGGCTCGCTGGAAAAGCAGAACACGGTCTTCAGCTACTACTGGCCGCTGGCCAGCGCGCACAGTTTTCGCGCCAACGGCGCCGCGATGCAGGCACCCGCCGGACCCGATGGCGCCGCGACTTCAGGCACCCGCGTCGCAGTGGCCTGAATACGCCTGGCCACGGCCAAGCGACCAGTCGATCGGCGAATTTTCCGTCAGCGCGATCATGATGTCGTCCGGCGAAAAGCCGGCGGCGACCGCCTTAGCGACCACGCGGGCGTAGAGCTCACGCTTGCGCGCGTCGTTGCGGCCACCCAGAAAAGTGATTTCCACAATGCAGGCGCCGGCCGAGCGGCTCACGTCCGGAAACGTCGGATCCAGGATCATCGCGTCGGGCTGGAAACGCGAAACCAGTTGAAACCGGTCACCGGGCGGCACACCGCATGTCTCAACCAACCCCTGGTGAACAGCATCAGCAAGGGCCATGATGAACTCCTGCGAAAGGTGCGCGGGCACCGAAATACGGGCGAGTGGCATGGTCAGGACTCCTTGAAAATGTGGAAATCCGACTTTATAGAGACCAAAAATTAGATAAATATGCACATTGGTCAGTCATTGCGACTGAAAACGACATAATGAGGGATGCAGTACACCGATGACATCGCCATCTTTGTTCGCACGGTGGATTTAGGGGCATTTGCTGCGGCCGGCAAAGAGGCGGGGCTCACCGCTTCGGCGGTCGCGCGTATCGTGTCGCGGCTCGAAAGCCGGCTTGGCGCCAAGCTATTGCATCGTTCAACACGGCGGCTTGTACTCACGCAGGAAGGCGAAACCTATCTCCACCATGCCCGCGCGATCATTGCCCGGGTTGAAGAAGCACAGGCCCAGATCGGGGCGGTCAAGGGCCGCCCGCAGGGCTTGATTCGCATCAATACCGGTACCGCTTTTGCGAAACACAAGCTGGTGCGCCTGCTGCCGGAGTTTCAGACCCTATACCCGGATATTTCTGTCGCACTAACCGTCGGTGATCAGCGCATAGACCCCCTGCTCGACCAGACCGATGTCACCATCCGGGTAGGCCCCTTGCAGGATTCCGGACTTGTGCTGCTGCAGCTGGGAACTGTTCATCGCGTCATGGTCGCCAGCCCAGGCTACCTGGCCAGGCACGGAGTTCCGCAGCATCCCCGTGAGCTTCTCGCGCACAACTGCCTGCAATTAAGTGGATTCACGCGTCTGGCGGAATGGCCGGTGCTGGAGGACGGCAAGCGTGTCATGCTGCCGGTCAAAGGTTCCATCACATGCGACAGCGCCGACCTGCTGCTTGACCTGGCCCTGGCCGGCGTTGGCATTGTCCGCCTCGGTGATTTCCTGGGGGAACAGGCGCTCGCTGACGGACGGCTGGTGCCGCTACTGACGACGCTCCACGACAGCGACCCGACGCCCCTGTCAGCCCTGGTTCTTCCCGGCCGGCAGAACATTCCTCGCGTACGCGCCTTCCTCACCTTCCTGAAGGCTGCTTGCCGTCAGACATCGAGCGCTGCACCCTGACGCCGAGGTTGCCGAGCCGTTTGGTCATGGAGAGAACATGCCGGTCCTTGCTGAGCAGCAAGGCCTTGCCGGCCACCGCCAGGTCGATGAACTTCTGGTCGTCGGGGTCGCTGCAAGTGACACCGGCCTTGGCTGCCACCTCCGTCAGGCGAGCATGCCGGTCAAAGGCAGCGAGCACGTCACCGGCGCTTAATTCGTAAAACGCCAGGCGGGGAATGATTTGCGGATAAGCCAGCACGCGCTCAAGTTCGTCGCGCATGGCCTGCGTGGCCAGCCAGTCGAGCTCGCCGGCCTCCAGCGCTTTTTTCAGTGGCTGCGCTGCCGCATCGTTGAAAACAAACACGTCGAGGACGATGTTGGTGTCCAGCACGACAGGCTGGCGCACTGAGGCCGTCACGCCGCCGGCTCGTTCGGTGGGGTGGGGGTGGCTGCGCCGGGCTTGCCGCGTGCGGAGCCCGCCACCATGTCAAAGCGGAACAGGCGGCATTCGATGGGACCATTCCACATCGGCACGCGCCGCGATTCTTTCAGGCGCATCTTGCCCGGCAGTTTGAGGTCGGGCGTGAGCACGTGAGCGGTCCAGCCGGCGTAGTTTTTCTTCCAGTGCGCGGCCAGTTGCGGAAAAAACTCCGTCGCTTCTTCGCCCCAGGCGTTTTGTGCCTGTTCGCGGCCGGGATTGGCAGAACGGTCGCGCGAAGTCTCGAAGGCGGGCTCTTCACGCGTGTCGCCCCGATCGCCGCTGTCCCGGTTCAGCGGCTGGCCAAATTCATCGATGGGTTGGTTGCGGTGGTCCTGCTGCACGCGTCCTTCGGCATGTCCTTGCTGGCGGCGCTGGTCGCGTCCCTGCAGGCCGGTGATGCCGGCCACGCCTGCCACATCGATCCGTTCGCCGTAAGGCGGGTTCACCAGCATCACGCCCGAAGGCGCAGGTGGCATACGCTGCAGCGCGTCGCCGCCGCGGAATTCCACCGCATTGGCCACACCGGCACGTTCGGCATTGCGCTCGGCAAAGTCAACCATGCGGAAAGACACGTCGCTGCCGAACACCTTGGCCGTGGGCTCGGTGATGGCGGCTTCGGCCTGGTCGAGGAGGCCGTCCCACACGTGGCCCTGGAAGGGCAGGTATTTCTGGAAGGCAAAACGGCGGTTGATGCCGGGTGCGATGTTGCACGCGATCTGCGCGGCTTCAATCGCGATGGTGCCCGAGCCGCAGCAGGGGTCATAGAGCGGCACGCCTTCTTTACAGAGCTGATCCCATCCGCTGGCGGCAATCATGGCGGCGGCCAGGGTTTCCTTCAGCGGGGCATCACCCTTGTCTTCACGCCAGCCGCGCTTGAAGAGCGGCTCACCCGAGGTGTCGATGTAGACCGTGACGGTGTCCGTCGTCAGGTGCACGTAGACGCGCACGTCGGGCCAGCGCGTGTCGACGCTGGGGCGCACGTCGTCGAACTTGGCGCGAAAGCGGTCGGCGATCGCGTCCTTGATCTTCAGCGCCGCGAAGTTCAGGCTTTGCAGCGGGCTGTGCTGGGCGGTGATCTCGACCTTGAAGGTCTGTTTGGGCGTGAACCAGATTTCCCAGGCCACGTTGGCAGCAGCGTTGTAGAGGTCTTGCTCACTGCGGTACTGGTTGTGCTGCAGCTCGATCAGTACACGCTGCGCCAGCCGGCTGTGCAGGTTGAGCTGCAACGCGTCGCGCCACGACGCCTGCAGCTGCACGCCGGCGCGCCAGGCTTTGCCGTCGATCCCGGTGACACGCTTGACCTCGGTGGCCAGCAGGGTTTCGACGCCTGCGGCGCACGGTAAAAACAATTGGAGTTGATTCATGACTGACTTTGAGGGACGGGCAGCGCGGCCTGATTGGGCGGCTAGAGTGATTTGCGCAGGTTGGCGGGCGCTATGCGCAGGGCTTCGCGGTACTTGGCCACGGTGCGGCGTGCGCATTCAATGCCCTGCTCCTTGAGCATTTCGGAAATCTGGTTGTCGCTGAGCGGTTTCTTGAGGCTTTCGGACGAGACAAATTGTTTGATGAGCGCGCGTACCGCCGTGCTGGAAGCATTGCCGCCGGTTTCGGTGCCGAGCGCGGAGCCGAAGAAATACTTGAGCTCAAAGGTGCCGAAAGGGGTGCCCATGTACTTGGCCGTGGTCACGCGGGAGATGGTGGACTCGTGCAGGCCCAGCTCGTCGGCGATTTCGCGCAGCACCAGCGGGCGCATGGCGAGTTCACCGTGCGTGAAGAAATTTTTCTGCCGTTCCACAATCGCACTGCTCACGCGCAGGATGGTGTCAAAGCGCTGCTGGATGTTCTTGATGAACCAGCGGGCCTCCTGCAGGCGCTGCTGCAGCGCCTGGCCGCCCTGGCCCTTGTGCTGCTTGAGGGCATTGGCATAAATGTCGTGCACGCGCAGGCGCGGCATGACGTCGCCATTGAGCGAAACCTTGAAGCCCCGGCCCGACTTCACAACGATGACGTCGGGCACGATCAGGTTGCGCTCCACATTCACGAAGCGGCGCCCGGGCTTGGGATCGAGCCGGCCTATCACCGTGATCGCGCCCTTGATGGCGGCTTCGGTGAAACCGCACAGGTGCGACAGGCGCTTGACGTCGCGCTTGGCCAGCAGCTCCATCGGTTGCTTGCACATGGCAATGGCTGCGCGGGTTTCTTCGCAGTCCTTGCAGTCCAGCAGCTGCAGGCTCAGGCATTCCGCCAGGTTGCGCGCACCGACACCGGCAGGCTCCATGTGGTGCAGCAGCTTGAGCGCCATCGCAAAACGCTGCTCCAGTTCTTCCGCCTGCGCCATGTCATCTCTTGCAAGACCGGCCGCGAGCGACGCCAGGCTGTCTTCAAGGTAGCCGTCGTCGTTGAGCGATTCAATGAGGAAGTGCAGCGCGGCACGGTCTTCCTCCGACAGGCGCAAGCTCAGCGATTGCCGGTGCAGGTGGTCCTGCAGCGACTCATGGCTGCCCGTGAGGTCGGAGGCCTCGGCTTCGCTCTCTTCATTGTTGTTCTTGCGCGCCGGTGCGTCGCTTCCCCACTCGCTGTCGTCGGGCGTGGTTTCTACCGTGCCATCGCCTTCCCAGCTTTCCTCGAGCTTGGGCTCCGCACTGACTTCTGCGTCATTCGGGGCTGTAGCGCTAGTCTCGTCTGCGCCGCCAGCTATCGAATCCGTAGCAGATTCAAACTCGCGGCTGTCCTGGCTTACCGGCGTGTTGATGTGCTCCAGCCCAAACTCTTCGCGCACCGCCGTCTCTTCCGACACTTCCAGAAACGGGTTTTCGTCGAGCATCTGCTCGACCTCCTGGCTCAACTCAAGCGTCGACAGCTGCAACAGCCGGATCGACTGCTGTAGTTGAGGTGTCAGCGCAAGATGCTGCGAGACGCGGAGTGACAGACCTTGTTTCACTGGATTTTCAAACTTGCGGAAGGTTGAGGCGATACGTCTTTAACCAGCGGGCGCCGCCGAACTGGCTTTGCCAGGCCGCAGGCGCCGTCCCCGGAGGGGGAGAGGGAGCTACACGAAGTGAGCGACAACAGGGGGGAACCATGTTCTACATCTTGAAGTGTTCGCCGAGATAGACGCGGCGCACATCGGCGTTATTCACGATCTCGGACGGTGTGCCTTGCGCCAGCACGTGGCCGTCGCTGATGATGTAGGCATGGTCGCAAATGCCCAGTGTTTCACGCACGTTGTGGTCGGTGATCAGCACGCCGATGCCGCGCGATTTGAGGAAACCGATGATGCGCTGGATTTCGATCACGGCAATGGGGTCGATACCGGCAAACGGCTCATCCAGCAGGATGAAGCGCGGCTGGGTTGCCAGCGCCCGCGCGATTTCGACCCGGCGGCGCTCGCCGCCCGAGAGCGCCGGTGCCGGTGAGTTGCGCAAATGATCTACCCGCAAATCCTGCAGCAGGGCGTCGAGCCGCGACTCGATGTCTGCGCGCCCCAGCGGTTTTCCGGTTTTGTCGAGCTGCAGCTCCAGCACGGCACGCACGTTTTCTTCCACCGTGAGCTTGCGGAAAATCGACGCTTCCTGAGGCAGGTAGCTCAGGCCCAGGCGGGCACGCAGGTGAATCGGCATGTGCTCGACCGACTCGCCGTCGATGGAAATTTCGCCTGCATCGGCGCGCACCAGGCCCACGATCATGTAGAACGAGGTCGTTTTGCCCGCGCCGTTGGGGCCCAGCAGGCCCACGACTTCGCCTTTTTGCACGGACAGCGAAACGTCCTGCACCACCTTGCGGCTGCCGTACGATTTTTGCAGACCTTGCGCAACAAGGCGGCTGGGGGTCAGGGCAGGAGCGGCCGGGGCCGCTGAAGTGTCAGTCACCACATCCATCTGTGCAGGTCTTTCTAGTTCTTTTCATTGCCCAGCGTCGTGCTGGGGCGCAGAACCGGGGCTGGGCCCGCGGGCGGTGCCGCAACGGGTGCCGAGGCTGTCGCGCGGGGTGACAGCATGGCGCGAACCCGCCCCGTGGGGTTGCTGGCCGTACGGTTTTGCGCGCCCCCATCCACGGTGAAGACGTCGGTGTTGTTGTCATAAACAATCAGGCTGCCGGTGGTTTCGTCCACCAGGGTGGCACCGTTGTAGCGGCGCACCACCGCCCGCTTGATGAACTTCACCAGGTCGGCGCGGCTGTCATATTCAATGCGTTCGCCTTCGCCTTCGATGTACTCGTCTACGCCGTCACGCTTTTTCCGGTAAAAC
Source organism: Polaromonas sp. P3_A5 (assembly GCF_056403055.1). Lineage (NCBI taxonomy): Bacteria > Pseudomonadati > Pseudomonadota > Betaproteobacteria > Burkholderiales > Comamonadaceae > Polaromonas > Polaromonas sp. P3_A5. Next base: position 107,449 of record NZ_JBFUGF010000004.1, on the reverse strand, counting down.
GCCAGCTTGCCGGGCGCCGCGACGGACACCGCCTGCTGGTAGCCCTCGGGATCCTGCATGACGTCAACGCGCTCGCCGCGCACGATGGTCGTGCCCTTGGTGATCACCACATTGCCGGTAAAAACGCTGGTTTGCTTCAGGTCGTCATAACGCAGGGCATCTGCCTCCGCGTTCATGGGTTTGTCCCGATCAGCTTTTTCGGCAGCGGCCGGGAAAGCCGACCCCAGCGCCAGGATGACCGGCAGGATGAGGGAAAAAATGGGGTGTTTCATAAGGCACGAATCTTGCTGCTTGGTGTTGGGTCATTGTAGCCATGCCAGCTGCGGGAATGGCTTGCACGGGGAATATTAGGGGCATAAAAAAACCCGCCGGAAATCGGGCGGGTTTTTTGAGCCGGTGTTTGGCGCGGCGCACGGCCGCGGGCGCTTTCTTTATTTGGCCTTGCGGGATTGGGCGATCAGGTGATCTGTGACCTGCAGCGCGCGGGTCATGGTTTGGGTTTGGTCCGACGAGGTGTAATAACGCCCGGCGATACCCAGCGACGGCACGCCGGCCACTTTGTAGCTGTCCTGCAGCTGTGTGGCCTTGCGCGCCTTGGAGGCGACCGAAAAGGAGTTGTAGAACTCAACGAATTTGGCCTTGTTGAGGCCCTGCTTTTCAGCCCATGCAGCTATCAGCTCGGGCGTGTTAAGCGGTTGTTTTTCCACATGAATCGTGGCAAACACCTTCTTGTGAAGTTCCTCAATTTTTCCCATGGCCTCAAGCACGTAATACAGGCGCTGCTGAGGTTCGAAATCGGGCCGGAAGGACACTGGAACACGCCGCACGGACACGTCCTTGGGGATCTGCTTCATCCAGGCTTCGAATTGCGGCTCGAAGGCGTTGCAATGGGGGCAGTTGTACCAGAAGAATTCCACCACCTCGACCCGGCCGGCGGCGGCTTCGGTCGGCGCCGGCTTGTCCAGCGTCAGGTAATCCTCGCCGTCCTTGAAGGCCTTGGCCTGGGCTTGTGCCAGGGTGGGCAGGGCGGCGATGCCGCCCAGGGCGGCGGCTGAAAACGAAAACTCACGGCGTTGCATCAGATTTTTCTCCTGGAATGACAGAAATAGCCCGGAAACCGCCCCTCTGGCGGATGCCTCGTGGCGCGGGGTATAGGGGTTTGTACACCAGCCTCGTGAAAAGTTCAGCCTATCGTTGGACGAGGGCTTCAGCGCTGGACCCGGACCAGCGCGGTTTCAATGGAATTGTTGTCCAGGCGCTCCTTGGCCTTGTCGGCATCTTCCTTCTTGTCGAAAGGGCCAAGACGCACGCGGTACACGGTGCGGCCAGCCTGCTCGCGTTCCGTCACTTTGGCCTGCATGCCCAGCAGCAGCAACTTGGCGCGTTGCTGTTCCGCATCTTCCGGCGTGCGAAAGGCACCGGCCTGAATGAAATAGCTGAAGGGATCCGCTCCCGGACCGGATGACAGGCCTTCGACCTTGGCCTTTGCCAGATCGCCCAGCGGATCGGCAGGCGCTGGTTTGGCCACTTTGGCCGGCGCTGAAGCGGCGGCCTTGGGGGTGGCTCCGGCCGAGGGGTCGGGTACTGGAACACCAGGCACTTCAACCGCTGCCGGAGGAGGCGGCTTGGGCTGGTTTTTGCCGGCCAGCGGGGCGTTCGGGTTCCAGTCCTTGTTTTTCTTGGCTTCAACAGCATCGCTGTCGGGGTTGCGTGCCTGGCTCTTGTTCATGAAAGGAACCGGCACCTTGGTGATGTAAACCGCTACCGCCAGCGCCGCGCCCAGGCCGATCAGCGCGCCAATGATCAACCCCAACAGGGTTCCGCCTCGTTGTGTATTCATACCTTGCCCACGTTCATTGCCTTGTCCTGAAATTCGCATGGTTTTCGCCACGGTTTACATCTTGCGCGGGGCGCTCACGCCCAGCACTGCGAGGCCATTGTGCAACACCTGCGCAGTCGCGGCGACCAGCGCCAGACGGGCAAGCTTCACAGCTTCGTCGTCCACCAGGATGCGCTCGGCATCGTAATAGCTGTGATAACTGGCCGCCAGCTCACGAAGGTAAAAAGCCACGTCGTGCGGTGCAAATCCGTCAGCCGCGTTGGTCAGCATGTCGGGGTACTTGGCCAGCAGCAGCATCAATGACTGCGCCTGCGGGCTGTCCAGCGCCGAGAGGTCGACAGCTTTGAGGCTGGCTTCGTCGCCACCCTGGCCGGCCCAGGTGGTGAGGATGGAGCAGATGCGCGCATGCGCGTACTGCACGTAATACACCGGGTTTTCATTGTTTTTGGCCAGCGCCAGGTCAATGTCGAAGATGTATTCGGTGTCCGGCTTGCGGCTGAGCAAAAAGAAGCGCACGGCGTCGGCGCTGGTCCATTCGATCAGGTCGCGCAAGGTGACGTAGCTTCCGGCGCGCTTGGAAATTTTGACCTCTTCGCCGTTGCGCACCACGCGCACCATGGTGTGCAGGACGTAGTCGGGGTAGCCCTGGGGAATGCCTTCGCCGGCGGCCTGCAGCCCGGCGCGCACGCGGGCAATGGTGCCGTGGTGGTCCATGCCCTGGATGTTGATGGCCTTGCCGAAGCCGCGCTCCCACTTGGCCAGGTGGTAGGCCACGTCGGGGACGAAGTAGGTGTAGCTGCCGTCGCTCTTTTTCATCACGCGGTCTTTGTCGTCGCCGTAGTCGGTCGACTTCAGCCACAGCGCGCCATCCTGCTCGTAGGTCTTGCCGGCCTCTTTCAGTCTGGCCACGGCGCTATCGACACGGCCCGAGCTGTACAGGCTGGACTCAAGGTAGTAGTTGTCGAACTTCACCGAGAAGGCCTTCAAGTCCAGGTCCTGCTCGTGGCGCAGATAGGCCACGGCGAACTGGCGTATCGAGTCCATGTCTTCCACGTCGCCCGAGGCGGTGTATTCGCGGTCGTCCGACTTGACGGTCTTTTTGGCCAGAAAGTCGGCCGCGATGTCGGCGATGTAGTCGCCGTTGTAGGCCGACTCGGGCCAGCCGGCGTCACCGGGCTTGATGCCTTTGGCGCGCGCCTGTGTGCTGGTGGCCAGGGTCTGGATCTGCACGCCCGCGTCGTTGTAATAAAACTCGCGCCAGACCTTGGCGCCTTGCGTGGCGAACAGGTTGCAGATCGCATCGCCCAGCGCGGCCTGGCGGCCGTGGCCCACATGCAGCGGGCCGGTCGGGTTGGCCGAGACGAACTCGACGATCATCTTGCGTGCCGGGTCGGCCGGCTGCACGCCGAACTGCGCGCCGGCGGCCAGCACTTCGCGCACGGTCTCCTGCTTGGCGGCGGGCTTGAGGCGGATGTTGATGAAACCGGGGCCGGCGATTTCGATGGCGTCTACCCAGCGTTCAAACGCGGGCTTCTTGAGCAGGTTGGCGCGCAGGCTTTCGGCCACCTGGCGCGGGTTGAGCTTGAGCGGTTTGGCCAGCTGCATGGCGGCCGTGCAGGCGAAGTCGCCATGGGCCGCCACCTTGGGGGATTCAAAGGCAGCTTTGTCGCCTGCGCCGGGGGAAAGTTCTTCCAGCCCCGCGGCCAGAGCCGCGAGCAGGTCTTTTTTAATCGAGAGCATGGTCTGATTTTACGGTTAAGCCATCTGCCGTTCGGACCCCTCAGATACCCGGTCATCGAATTTGCCCGGCGCGGCGTTATGTGTTGGAATTCCAGCCGGAACTCAAACCTGTTTCCCAACCCAATGGAGCCACCATGAAAAAGCTGTTATCCCTGATCGCCGCCGTTTTTGCCGTCTCGATGGCCTTGTCTCCGGTGGCGCACGCCGCGGACGCTCCAGCCAAAACCGCACAGCAAACCAAAATGGGCGCCTGCAACAAGGACGCTGAAGGCAAGAAGGGCGATGAGCGCAAGGCATTCATGAAAGAGTGCCTGAGCGCCAAGAAAGAAGCACCAACGCAGCAAACCAAAATGAAAACCTGCAACGTCGACGCCAAGGGCAAAAAAGGCGACGAACGCAAAGCCTTCATGAAAGAGTGCCTGAGCAAGTAAGCCGGTCTTTTCAGATCAAACCAGCCCGCCATGAATGTCATGGCGGGCTTTTTTTGTGCCAATATTCCTCCTGGGCGCTATTAATTCGATAGCTGTTTGCGCTTGTCTACAAAGCGCTAGCGGTACTTTTCATCTATAAACGCACCGTCACACCTGCAGCAGCTGCCCCTGCGCCGCCTGCTTGACCGCCTGTGTCAATCGCTGCGCCGCAACGGATTCACGTGCCCAGTGCTGCCAGTACAGCCGCACGTCGACCGTGCTGCCCGGCAGCACTTCCTGCAGCGGCGGCTTGCGGGTGCGCGCGGCCAGCAACAGGTCGGGCACCATGCCCCAGCCCATGCCAAGCTCCAGCGCAAGCTCAAACGCATCCACCGCCGGCACGAAGTGGCGCGGGTACAGCGCGTCGCGCAGCCCGAAATGCTGTTCAAGAAAAGTATCCTGCAGCGCGTCCTTGCGGTTGAAGATCACGGCAGGGCTGGCTAGCAGGCGATGGGCCAGCCGGTTCGGTGCGGCCTTGCCACCCGCCGCGGGCTCGTTCCACTGCGCCACCAGCGCGGGCGAGGCCATGCAGCGGTAACGCATCACGCCCAGCGGTTCAGCCACGCAGCCCCGCATGGCCTGCGCCAATGCGGTGACGCAGCCCGTGACATCCCCGCTTTTCAGGGCTTCCTGGGTGTGGTCCTGATCGTCCACCACGACATCGAGCAGCAGGCCGTTAGTGTGCAGGGCTGAGGCCACGCCCGGCAAGAACCACGTGCTCAGGGAGTCGGCGTTCACCGCCACGCTGAGGCTTTGCAGGCGAGCGGGCTTTCCCCCGCCCTGCAGCCCGGCCAGCAGATCACCCTCCATGAGGCGAACCTGCCGGGTGTGCCCGAGCAAAGCCTGGCCGGCCGACGTGGCGCGTACCTGTTTGCCGCGCACCAGGAGCCGCTGCCCCAGTGCGGTTTCAAGTGACTTGATGCGCAGGGACACGGCAGCCAGCGTCAGGCTCAGGGCCTTGGCGGCTTCGCCGAAACTGCCGTGCTCAATCACGGCGGCCAATGCTTCAAGTTGTCGGGCATCGAGCATGTTGTTAGGCGCCTACTAAATCAATTAATAATTGACTAAAGCTAATTTTAGTTAATTCTATTTAACTATTATGAGCCCTGGCACACACTTGCGGCCATGAACCCGCTCACCGCCCCCGCCTTCCTGACTGGCATGGTCCTCAGCCTCTCGCTCATCATGGCCATAGGCCCGCAGAACGCCCACGTGATCCGCATGGGCCTGCTACGCCAGCATCTCTGGCTCACCGTCGCCGTCTGTGTGCTGACCGATGTGGCCCTGATCGCCGCAGGCGTTGCCGGCCTTGCGCAACTGGGCGGTCTTTCCGACAAGCTGCTGGGCGCCATGACCGGCGCGGGCGCGCTGGTGCTGCTGGTGTATGGCGCCCAGGCCATGCGGCGCTTTCTGCAGCCTGCGCACGCGTCTGCCCAGAACCCCGATATGGCCGGCGCAGAGGCCATGCCGCGCCGCAAGGCCATCGGGCTGGCACTGGCGCTGTCGTGGCTCAACCCCCATGCATGGCTGGACACCGCCGTGGTCATCGGCACCGCATCACTGGCTTACGCCCGGCCGGACAACGCCGTCTTCGGCCTGGGCGCCATCACGGGTTCATTGCTGTGGTTTACCGGCCTGGGTGTGGCGCTGTGGTGCGTGGGGCGCAGGCTCAACACACCGGCCATATGGCGCGCGATGGACCTGTTGGTAGCGCTGATGATGTGGGGCACCGCCTTCTGGCTGGTGCATGGCCTGTTTTCAGCCTGACGCTGCAGCGCGGGTGTGTGCCTAACCAAAGCCTCGGGCCAGAAAGACGGCGGCCAGCGGAATGAACGGCAGGATGTGCGCCTGCACCATCACCAGCCGCCGCGCTTGTTTGACTTCCAGCGCATCGGGCAGGGCGCCGCTGGCGCGCAACTCACGGCGCCAGCGCAAAAACATCATGGTCGGCTTGATGGAAATCAGCCCAATCGCCAGGAACATGACGAGCTTGACGTACAGCAAGGGGTTGTGGGCGTACCAGGCCGCGCCCTTGCTGCCCAGAAACACGCGCGCCAGGCCGGTCAGGAAAACCGCGCCGGCCGAGATGCCGTAGACCATGTCGATCTTGCCGAGCCTCTCGATCACGGCGGCGTTCAGCCACTCGGTGCGGCACAGCGCCGCCTCGCTCGCCAGAAAAACCACCATGGTGAGAATCGCCAGCAGGTGGGCATAGGCCAAAAGAGATTCGAGAACCATCGTCGGGATCCTTTCCAGTCAGGGTTTTGTGGTGGTGGCGGCTGGCGACGAGCACCAGAACTCCGGTTGGCTGTAATGGTGTTTCAGAAAATCCAGCCAAAGGCGAACCCGCAGCGGCAAGTGTTTGCGTTGCGGAAATACGGCGTAAATACCGTTGGGCGGCGCGGCAAAATCCTCCAGCACCGCCACCAGCTGGCCGGCGGCAATTTCTGCCTCGACCTCCCAGGTGCTGCGCCAGGCAATGCCGTACCCTCCCAGGCACCAGTCATGCAGGACCTGGCCGTCCGAGCAGTCGAGCGGCCCGCCCGGCTTGAGATGGATCAATTCGTCCTGGACCCGGAACGCCCAGCCCCGCGTTTGCGAGGCGTCGCTGGACAGCGTCAGGCAGTCGAATTTCGCCAGCTCGCTGGGGTGCTGGGGCGTGCCGTGGCGGGCCAGGTAGACCGGCGTGGCCACGCACAGCCGGCGGTTGTCAGCCATGCGCACGCTCACCAGCGAAGAGTCCGGCATGTCGCCGACGCGCACTGCGCAGTCAAAACCCTCGCCGGCCAGATCAACCACCCGGTCGCTCAGGTTCAGCGAGATCGTGACATCGGCATGCACTTCGCGAAAGCGTGTGACCAGTGGCGCCACGTGGCGGCGGCCAAAGCCGGCCGGCGCGGTGATGCGCAGATGCCCGCTGGCCTTGACGCCGCCGGCCGAAACGCTGGCTTCGGCGTTGGCAAAATCAATCAGCAGGCGCTGGCAGTCTTCAAGAAAGGCGCTGCCTTCGTGTGTGAGCGTGATGCGCCGGGTGGTGCGTACCAACAGCTTGACGCCCAGGCGGCCTTCCAGTGCATCAAGCCGACGCCCCATGATGGCCGGCGCCACGCCTTCGGCGTTCGCGGCAGCGGTCAGGCTGCCGCGTGTCGCAACCGACACGAACGATTCAAGCTGCTTGAGTTTGTCCATGCTGGATTATGTCCATGAACGTCTGAAATCAGCCGTTTTTAGCATTGATTCCAACACTTCCCACCCAGGACGCACGGTGCGCGCGTCCTCTTACACTTTTTTAATAACTCAGCCGGGCCACCGATCGCAAGACGTCCGGTGTGGTGGTCGGCAGGCCAAAAAACTCGAGGTAGGCCGGGATCTGCTCGAACAGCATGTCGGACCCCACTTGCACCGTACAGCCACGCGCCTTGGCCGCTGCCAGAAACGCGGTCATCTCCGACTTCATGACCACTTCGCCCACAAAACTGTTGGCGGCGATACGTGAAACGTCCATGGGCAGCGGATCGCCTTCGTTCATGCCCATGGGCGTGGCGTTGACCACCAGGTCGTAACCCGCCGGGTCGTTTGAGCCTGTGAGGAGTTCCAGCGTTGCGTAATGCTGGCGCAGCCGCCCAGCCAGCGCCTGCGCGGAGGCCGCATTGACGTCGCACAGCCCTAGCGCGCGCGCGCCGGCCTTGGCCAGCGAAGCAGCGATTGCCGAGCCCACGCCGCCGCTGCCGACGACCAGGGCACGCTTGCCGCGCGGATCAAAGCCCTTGCGTTGCACGCCGCGCACAAACCCTTCCCCGTCGAACATGTCGCCCACGAGCTTGTCATTGGCGTCGCGTTTGACGGCATTGCAGGCGCCGGCGATGCGTACTGTGGGTGTGGCTTCGTCCAGCAAATCGACAGTCGTAACCTTGTGCGGCATGGTGATCAGCGCGCCGCGGAAATTCTCCAGGCAAGACACCGACCGCAGAAAGGCCGGGTAGTCTTCGGTCTTGCAACCCATGGGCACGACCACCGCGTTCACTCCCGCCTGTTCAAAGTAGGGGTTGTAGATCATCGGCGCCTTGAAAGAATGCGTCGGGTAGCCGATGTGGGCGATGAGTTCGGTATGGCCGTTGATCATGGAGGTTCCAGAAATTTGCAGTTAAAACCGCTGTTGAAAATAATGCCGAATGATCAGTGCTGACGGTCATTCGCCTGCAACAAAGATGCCTTTGACGATCAATACAGGCCAGGGGTGCCACCGCCGTCCACAGCGATGGCCGTACCTTGAATGTGGCGGGCACTCTCCGAACACAGGAATATCGCAAGTGCGGCGACATCCTCGGGTGTCCCCAGCCGGCTGAGTCCCTCGCGTGCGATTTGTGCCTGTCGTTCTTCTTCGACGGGCTTTCCGCTTGCGGCTGCACGCTGCTGAAACAGTTGCGCTACACGGCCGGTTTCAGTCAAGCCCGGAAGAATGGCGTTGACATTGACGCCGTCCCGCTTTCCAAGACCGGACAGGCCCTTGGTGAAGTTATGCATCGCAGCGTTGACCGACCCACCGATCAGGAAGCCCGGGTCGGGCGTACGGGCAGCGCCGCCAATGATGTTGACAACGTGCCCACCCGCAGTTTTCAGCATCGGCCAAAACAGGCGGCACAAGTTCACACAGCCGAAGAACTTCAATGCAAAGCCGTCATGCCATGCGTCCTCCGGAAGGTCCAGAAACGCACCGGCGCGCGTGGCACCCGCGGAATTGACCAACACGTCACAGCGTCCAAATTTTTCGGACACCAGGGTGAATACCGCTTTGCAACCTTCTTCGCCTCGAAGATCCGCAGCACATACCTCAGGGCGGAGTGCTCCAGTGCCTGCAATTGCATCTGTGGCAGTCTTCAGGTTCTCAATGGACGATGCGGCCAAAACGGTTTGCGCACCGCGTGCGGCAAACGCAGCGGCGATGCCATGGCCGATGCCCCGGCTGGCGCCACTTATAACGATGACTTTTCCAGCGAACTCCTGTGACATGGCCGCTCTCTTTCTGATGATTTACGAAACCCTTGCGGCATTGATCGCCGAAACAGCGGCGCGCAAAGCCAGCAGGTAGCTGTCAGCGCCAAAGCCGCAGATCTGCCCCTTGACGATTTCAGCGAACACCGACACATGGCGGAAAGGCTCGCGGGCATGGATGTTCGACATGTGAAGCTCGACAACCGGCACCGTGAGGATGGCCAGGGCGTCGCGGATGCCGTAGCTGTAATGCGTCCAGGCACCGGCGTTGATCAGCACGGCGTCGACCTTGTCGGTGAATGCCTGGTGAATCCGTTCGCACATGTCACATTCGCTGTTGGTCTGGAAATGTTCCACCTCGGCGCCGAGCTCCCGGCCCAAAGCCTGCAGGCTGGTGTTGATCTCGTCCAGCGTGATGGTGCCGTACTGCGCCGGGTCGCGTTTGCCGAACATGTTGTGGTTGATGCCGTGAAGCATGAGCACTTTCATGGTGATTTCTTTCCTGGTTGTTGACGTTGTTTGTCGTGGTTTGATTTGTATGTGGGAGGGTCGAGCTGCTTAACCAACGGGCAACTCGATCACCTGGCCGGTTTGGGCGGCCTGCGCGATGGCTTCGGTGATGCGCAGGTTCAGCAGGCCGTCGCGGGCACTGACCAGCGGCGGTGCTTCACCACGAATGACGGCGCCGAAGTGCTCCAGCTGGTGCTTGAGGGGATCGTCGCGCACCATGTCGGCCACGCTCTCGTCAAATGGCTTCCACCAGGAACGGTCTTCCGGGCTGGGATAGGTTTTCAGGCGCATGGTCGGAACCGACAGGCTTCCGTTGGTGCCCGAAATCACGTAGCAGTCTTCGTCGCCATAGCTTGGGTAGGCCTTGTTTTCCTGGGAGGTCTGCTCCCAGCTGCGCGCGCATGCGGCGGTGTCCGACAGCATGAAGCTGCCCAGCGCACCGTTGGCAAAACGCAGATTGATGGCCACCGTGTCTTCCACCGGAAAACCGCGTGTGGCATTGGAGGCAAAGGCCTGCACTGCCACGATGTCACCGCACAGCATGCGCAGGTTATGCACCTCGTGAATCATGTTCAGGAGGATGGGGCCGCCGCCGATCTCGCGGCGCCATGACGCGTCTTCGTAGTAGCGGTCGGGCTTGAAGAATGTGGCACTGCCCGTCACGGCAACCAGCTTGCCAAGTTTTCCCGAATCCACGATTTCTTTCGCTTTGGCCATGATGGGGCTGTGCGCGCGATGGTGGCCGATCAGTACCTTGGCGCCCGTCTCAGCGACCGCCTTGACCAGCTGCTCGCCTTCGGCCAGCGTGGGTGCAATGGGCTTTTCCAGCAGGATGGGCACCCCGGCCTTGATGCATTGCAGGGCCTGCGGCACATGCAGCTGGTTCGGCGTCGCAAGGATCACGCCGTCAGGGCGGTCCTTGCTGAGCAGCTCATCCAGCGATGGGTACAGCGGAACACCCGCCCTGGCGGCGATAGCCTTTGCCGCCGGCGCAGGATCGACAATGGCCGAAAGGACGCAGGTTGGGCTCTCTTGAGCCACATCCATGTGGGCCAGGCCGATGTAGCCGGCCCCTGCGACAGCGATGCGGATTTTGCTCATGAAGGAAAGATACCCGGAACCGGAATGAAAGAACAGGCCAGCCCGGCGCTCCGGTGCGCTGGGCCGGCCGGGGCGTGAAGTCCTATTTACGCAGTTTGGCGAGCTCTGCCTGCAGTGCGCCGACCACATCGGCACCCACGATGGCCGAGTGCTTCTCGATAACGGGCTTCATCTTCTCGCGGAATTTGGCCATTTCTGCGGGGCTGAACTCGCTGACCTGCATGCCGTTCTTCTTCAGGTTTTCGAGCGCGGTGCCGGACTGTTCACGCGAGGCCTTTCGCTGGTACGCAGCAGCTTCGGCGGCCGCATCCGAGAAGATTTTTTTCTCATCATTGCTCAGGGTGTCCCACAGCTTTTTGCTGACGATCACGGTTTGTGGGTTGTACTGGTGGTTGGTCACCGCCAGGTACTTTTGCACTTCATAGAACTTGTTCGCGTTGATGACCGTGAACGGGTTTTCATGGCCGTCAATGGCTTTCTGTTCCATCGCGGCATAGACCTCGGGAAAAGCCATGGGCGTCGGGTTGGCGCCCAGGGCGGTCACCCAATCGATGTTGATGGCATTGGGAATCACGCGCAGTTTCAGGCCGGCAATGTCGTCCACCTTGGTGATGGGGCGCTTGCTGTTGGTGATGTTGCGAAAACCGAGTTCCCAGTAGGCCAGCCCGTGGATGTTTTTGGCGTCAAGCCTGGAAAGCATCATTTTCCCGAAAGGCCCATCCACCACGGCATCGGCTTCCTGCGAGCTTGCAAACATGAACGGAAAATCGAAAACGGCAAATTCCTTGGCCTGGCTGGCCAGGATGCCGGAATTCATCACCACCATTTCCAGCGTGCCGCCTTGCAGCGCGGAGATGTTCGGTGCATCGCCGCCCAGCACACCGCCGGGGAAGAGGTTGACCTTGATCTTGCCGCCCGATTTCGCTGCCACGGTTTCAGCGAATTTTTTCATGCCCAGCACAATCGGGTGGCCGTCCGGGTTTTGCGTGGCGAACTTGACGGTGCGTTCCTTGATGTCCTGGGCTGAGGCCATGCCGAAGGCCGCCAGGGCGACGGTAGCGAGGACGGATTTGATAAACAGGCGTTTCATGGTTGTCTCCGGTTTTTTGAGGGGATGAGGTGTCACGGTACGCTTTGACGTGGCTGCCGGCCGTGGCGTACCCAGCACGCCCGGCAGCGCGGAAAGTTGTCAGCCGCCGTAGAACCAGCGCGCCGGAATGATGACGATTTGCGGGAAAGCCACCATCAGGAACATGATGGCGAACTGGGCCCACATAAAGGGCAACACGCCCTTGGTGACTTCGTCCATGCTCACCTTGCCCACCCCGGCCACCGTGTTCAGCACCGTGCCCACCGGCGGGGTGATCAGCCCGATGGCGTTGTTGATGATGAACAACACGCCAAAGTACACCGGGTCAATGCCGGCGGCCTTGACGACCGGCATGAGCACCGGCGTCAGCAGCAAGATGGTGGGTGTCATGTCCAGCGCGGTTCCCACCACCATCACCAGCACCATGATGGCCAGCATCAGCAACTTCGGGCTGTCCAGAAGCGGCTGCAGCAGGGCAACCACCTGGCCCGGTATCTGCGCCACCGTGATCAGCCAGGCCGACACCATGGCCGCGGCCACCAGGAACATCACGATCGCGCTGGTCTTGGCGGCGCCCACGAACAGCGGATAGAGCTTCCTCAGCGTGAGCTCCTTGTAGATTAGTACGGAAACCAGCGTTGCGTACACCGCGGCAACCACAGCGGCCTCGGTCGGCGTGAAGATGCCGAACTTCAGGCCGAACACCACAATCAGCGGCAGCACCAGCGCCCAGGTCGACTCCTTCAACGCCACCAGGACTTCTGCACGGCTCTTGCGCGGCGGGGCTTTCACCACTTCCTTGCGCACCAGCCACCACCAGGTGAGCCACAGCGACAACCCCAGCAAGAGACCGGGAAAGATGCCGGCCAGGAACAATTTGGAAATTGACACATTGGCTGCCACACCGAAGATGACAAAGGCAATCGAAGGCGGGATGACCGGCGCGATAATGCCCGCCGATGCGATCAGCCCTGCGGAGCGCGCCTTGTCATGGCCGGCGGCCACCATCATGGGCAGCAAAAGCGACGCCAGCGCAGCCGCATCGGCCACGGCAGAGCCCGACAGCGCCGCCATGATGACTGCCGCCACAATCGTGACATAGCCCAGGCCGCCCTTGATGTGGCCGACCAGGGCCATGGCGAGGTTGACGATGCGGCGCGACAGGCCACCTGCGTTCATGACCTCGCCGGCGAGCATGAAAAAGGGCACGGCCAGCAGCGGAAAGCTGTCGGCGCCGTTCACGACGTTCTGTGCCAGGATCTGCGCGTCAAACATGTCGAGGTGCCACATCAGCGCCGCGCCGCACAGCAGCAATGAAAACGCGATCGGGATGCCCAGCGCCATGGCGGCAAGCAGCGATCCGAGGAATATAGCGATGGTCATGCCGGACCTCCTTCATGCGGCTGGTCTTCGGATTCCCTGATCATCATCAGCTCACCGTCCCCGGTCTTGCCGCTGAGCAGCCGGACCAGGTCCCGCAGCAGCAACAGGCCGCCGAGCACGGCGAACACCATGCCCGAGCCGTAGAACCAGCTCATGGACACTTCCATCACGGCACTGGTGGTGGTCCAGTTGATCTTGACCTGCTCCCACGCACCACGGAACATCAGCCAACAGGCAAAAAGCATGAGCAGGTAACTGATGCCGAGGCAAATTTTCTTGCCCCTGGGGCCCAGGCGACCCACCAGCATGTCGGTGCCCAGATGCCCGCGCTCGTTGATCGCCACCACGGCACCGAGAAAGGTCAGCCAGACGAACAGCCAGCGAGACAGCTCCTCTGACAGATTGATGCCCGAGTTGAAGCCATAGCGCAACACCACGTTGCCGAACACCAGCACCACCATCAGCGCCAGGAACAGCGCAATCACGCCGTCCAGCACCCGGCAAAACCGGTCTATCCACTTGTCCATGTTGTCTCCTTTTTATGCGTGGCTGCGCGCGCAGCCGTCCAGCCCTGAGCCTGTTGAAGATTGCTTTAATCCATAATGTACGAACTAGTTAGTTTTAAACGAATCGGTAGAAACCCGACATGCCGGCCCCTGGCCGGCGCGATCCGGAAGTTACTTGCGCACGAAGCGCACGATCATTTCGATGATGCTGTCGCGCCGCGCCGTCATGGCGCGCCCCGACTGGGTGTCGCTCTTGAAGATCAGTCCGAAGGTGTGCTGGTTGGAGACATTGAAGAATGTCAGCGCAGAAATCGACGCATGGATGTCGATCGGGTCCAGGCCTATGCGAAATATGCCCGCCGCCACGCCGCGCTCGTAAAGCTTGCGGATGGCATCGATGGCCGGCACATTGAGCTGCTGGATGATCTTGCTTTGGGCCAGGTAGCTGCCGCGCTCCATGTTCTCGGACATCACCAGCCGGATATAGCCCGGATTGCTGTGGTGATGGTCGAAGGTAAAGCCCACCAGGCGGCGCAGCGCATCTTCCGGCAGCAGGTCTTCCAGGTGCAGTTCCGCCTCGATGCTGCGCATGCGCCGGTACGACTCCTCCAGCACGGCGAGGTACAGCCCCTCTTTGCTGCCGAAGTAGTAATAGATCATGCGCTTGCTGGTCTTGGTGGCCGCCGCGATCTCGTCGATGCGCGCGCCGCTCAGGCCCTTCTCGGCGAATTCGGCCGTTGCCACTTCGAGGATGCCGGCCATCGTGCGTGCCGGGTCGTTGGTGCGCGTGGCCGTCTGCACAGCCGGGGCCTTGCTTTTGCGCCCACGCACCTTGGTCGAAGCTGCCTGCGAATGTACTGTTTCGTCCATTCGCGCAGTATAGGGGGCAGGCTGAGGTCATGTCATACCAGCGCAATGGTGATGCGTTCAATCGCAGCGCGTGTATCGGGCCGCACGCCGCGCCACCATGCAAAGGCTTCGGCTGCCTGCTCCACCAGCATGCCCACGCCATCGGCCAGCCGCCGGGTTCCCGCGTTTTGCGCCAGGCGCAAAAACGGCGTGAGCCCTTTTCCGTACGCCAGTTCGTAGGCCAGGCAACCAGGAGCAAACACGCTTGCCGGCACCGGCGGCAGTTCGGCGCGCAGGCTTGCCGAGGTGGCATTGAACACCACGTCAAAGGTTTGCCCCGCCAGATCCGGATAGCCGCAGCCGCGGACGTTTGCCTGGGCCGCGCCCATGGCCTGCAGTTCATGTGCCCTGGCAACCGTGCGGTTGGCAATCACCAGTTCGGCCGGGGCCTGCGCCAGAAACGGCAGCAACGCGCCCCGGGCCGCTCCGCCGGCGCCCAGCAGCAGCACGCGTTTGCCTTGCAGCTGGCAGCCCAGGTTGTGCGTGACGTCGCGCACCAGGCCCACGCCGTCGAAGTTTTCGGCAACCACGCGTGTGCCGTCAAACCTCATGGCATTGGCCGCCCCCGCGAGCTGCGCCCGCTCTGAGCGTTCGGTGGCATAGGCAAAGGCGTCGAGCTTGAAGGGCGCGGTAATGTTCATGCCTTTGCCGCCCAGGGCGCGGAAGGCATCAACGGCCCCGGTGAATCCGCCTGGCGGCCCTTCGATGGCCGTGTATTCCATGTCCTGCCCGCTAGCCTGCGCGAACATGCCGTGGATCAGCGGCGATTTGCTGAATCCTATCGGGTTGCCGATGACGGCATAGCGGTCGGTCATGGCTGCACCTCTGCATACAGCACGCCGTCGTGCTCCATCGCCTCAATGTCGGCAGCGCTATAACCAACGCTCGCGGCGATCTCGCGGTTGTGTTGACCCATGCCGGGTGCAACGCAGGCAGGTGAGGTGTCGCACTCCGAAAACCTGAAAGGCAGGTTGGGCAGGCGGATCTTGCCCAGCACCGGGTGGTCCTGCTCAATCACCATGTTGCGCGCCTGAATTTGCGGATCGTTCAGCACTTCCTCGATGTTCTGCACCTTGGCGCAGGGCACGTCAATCGCATCCAGCGCAGCCAGGCACTCGGCCACAGTACGGCCCGCTACCCAGGCTTTCGCCAGGGCAAGTATTTCGGTGCGGTTTTCGTTGCGCCCTGCGGCGCTGTGAAAGCGCGCGTCAAGCGCCAGAGCTTCGCCGCCTATCAGCAAAGCAAAACGCTTCCATGCGTCGTCGACCTGCGCGGCAATCACGAGGTAACCGTTGCTGGCGGCAAATACGCCGTACAACGTGCTTTGAGGCATGTCGTGGCCGGTTTGCTGCGGAATTTCCTTGCCGCCTGAGAGGGTGTAACACTGCACCGCATAGTCATGCATGGACACCAGGCAGTCGTAGAGGGACAAGTCAATATGCTGACCCCTGCCCGACTTGATGCGGCCCAGCAGTGCGGCACATACCGCCGCCACGCCGTGGATGCCGGTGTACATGTCGCCCAGTGAAACGCGCAGCAGCGGCGGCACGCCGCCGGGCTCGCCGACCATGGCCATGATGCCGCTCTTGGCCTCGGCAATCAGGCCGAAGCCGGCACGGTGCGCGTCGGGGCCGGTATGGCCATAGGCGGAGATCGAGCAGTACACCAGGCCAGGGTTGCGCCGGGACAGCTCTTCGTAGCCCAAGCCGAGCTTTTTCAACGCACCGGGGCGGTAGTTCTCGACGAACACGTCAGCTGTGTCGGTGAGCTTGTGCATCATTTCCAGGCCGCGCGGGTCCTTGAGGTTGATGCACAAGCCCTTCTTGCCCATGTTCTGCTGCAAAAAGTAGCCGCTTTGTCCCTTGATGAAGTAAGCGTGAGCGCGTCCCGCATCCCCGTCCCTGGGCCGCTCGACCTTGATGACGTCTGCACCCATCGCTGCCAGGCAGCGCGACAAATAGGGCCCGGCCAGGAAATGGCTGTAATCGACGACGCGGATGCCCGCCAGCGGCAGCGCTTGGGTAGTTTTATTCATAAAAACCTGAATTCATCTTTGTATATCGGGCGCAAGCAGCTATGTTTTTGATAGCAAATCATTTTTCAGATGATGGCCGGCGCGGCACCATCAGGCGGTGCTCGCCCTTTTGCACCACCTGCCCGGCCTGGTTGATCAGCTCGGCCGGCAGCACCACGATGCCCCAGCCCGGCCTGCTTTTGGAGGGCCGCATGCTGGCCACACGAAATTTCATGTGCAGCGTGTCATTGATCTTGATCGGCAGCAGGAAGTCCCAGGTCCAGCCCAGCGACATGCCGGGCAGGAAGCGGTATTCGCTCTGGGTTTTCAGGCCGTCGGCAACCGACAGCCCCATCAGGCCGTGCGCAACACGGCAGCCGAAGTGCGAGGCATTGGCGTAGGCTTCATCCACATGCACGGGCGTGAAGTCGCCCGTGAGTTCGGCGTAGGCATCGATGCGCGCGGCGGTGAAGGTGTAGGACGGGCTGGTGCACTCGTCGCCGACCTGGGCGTCGTCCCAGTATTTTTCCGGCGTGGCGAACTGGATGTTGGGGTTGGGCATGAGGCGCCTTTCAGGCAGTGGTGGCTCTGGGATTGACTGCCAATACAGCAGACACGCAGCCGGTGCTGGCCTGGATCAGCTCGACGGCCAGGCCATCGGGCAGTTGCAGCCAGTTGCGGCCCTGGGGCAGTTGCTTCACGCCCCATGTCTTCGCCCCGGCCAAGGCGGCCTCCAGGTCGTCCACCATGATGCCCAGATGCGCCAGCCAGCCGGCGTCGTTCGACGGCGGCGCTGCAAAGCCTGGCGTACTCATGAGCTGCAGGCCGCCGATCGTCCAGTACTGGTGCGGTGCATCGGCGGGTCCGTCGATCTCGCGCACATCCATGCCCAGCACCTCCAGGAAGAAGTTGATATGCCACCGGATGTCTTTGACGCGCACCGCAACGTGTTCTACATAGGATTTTTGTTTGTGGGGGGCCAAGGTGTGCTCTTTTGAATCGCGTTGACGCGGCTGTGCGCGCTCAATACCCTTGATGCAGGCCACCAGGGCCTGGTTGACGGGTGTGGGTACGCCGCATTTCGCGCCCTGGCGCACCACCGCGCCGTTCACAAAGTCGATCTCGGTGATGGAGCCCTTCTCCAGGCTTTGCAGCATCGAGGTCTTGAACGCGTAGGGCAGGCCTTCGCCCGCCTTGACCCACGGCTGGCGCGGGTCAGTGGTGGCGAGCGTGATGCCGCTGGTTTGTGCCACCGCCATCGCTTCGGCCACGGCCGCAATGCCGCAGGCCTCAAGCTCAGGCACTTGGTACATATCGCCGTAGGTCAGGCGCGTGATGGCGCTCACGGCGCCGGTGGCCACATTGACCAGCAGCTTGTCCCAGATGGTGCCGATGATGTTGCGGCTGACGATGGTGTCGAGCCCGGCGGCGTTGAAGGCGGCGGCGATGCGCTGCACGCGCTCCGTGATGCGGCCATCCAGTTCACCCAGGTGGGTGTCCTTGCCGCGCGTTCCAATCAGCACATGCCCGGCGCCGAGCTGCGTGCCGCCCGCATAGGTTTTGCCGGCCAGCACGCGCTCGCGGCCCACGATGCTGCCCAGGATGTCTTCGTGTCCCAGCCCGTTTTGCAGTGACAGCACCACCGTGTCCGGCCCCAGCAGCGACAGGGCTGCCTCCATGGCCGGGCGGGTGTCGAAGGACTTGACCAGCACGATCACCAGGTCCACCGCACCGGTGTTCATGGCCACGCCTGCGGCGGAGGTCGCGGCATGCACCTGCACGCAGCGGTCTACACCGCCGTCGCGCAGGATCAGCCCGCGGCTGTTCATGGCCTCGACCTGGGCAGCATTGCGGTTGATGAGCCAGACCTCGTGACCAGCCTCCGTCAGCACGCCGCCTAGTGCACAGCCCAGCGCGCCGGCGCCCAGAACACAAATCTTCACTGCACAACTCCTTCGTGATTCAGGAGCGAATTCTGGGTGGGTCCGACCATGTCGTCCATGCAATAAGGGCAATACCAATCATTGCGTATCACAATAGAGGTATGGAAAAGGACCTGGATCTGCTGGACATCAAGCTGCTGCGGCTGCTGGACCAGCTCTACACCACCCGCAGCGTCACCCGGTCGGCCGAGGCCTTGGGGCAAAGCCAGCCCACGGTCAGCATCTGGCTGGCGCGCCTGCGCAAGCAGCTTGGCGACCCGCTGTTTGTGCGCACGGCCGAGGGCATGCTGCCCACGCCGCGCACCGATATGCTGATTGCCACGGTGCGCGAGGTGCTGGGCGGATTGCAGCGACTGGCCCAGTCAGAGGCTGCCTTTGAACCGTCTACGGCGCAGCGGCGCTTTCGCATCTGTATGACCGACGCCAGCCACGTCACGCTGTTGCCCCGGCTGCTGTCCCACGTGCGGGCGGTGGCGCCGGGCGTGGCGCTGGAAGCCGCGCGTATCGATGCCGGCCTGGCGCATGCCCTGCAAGCAGGTGAGGCCGATCTTGCCGTCGGCTTTCTGCCCTGGCTCGACACGGGCTTCTACCAGCAGACGCTGTACGGCCAGGACTGGATTTGCCTGGCCAATGCCCGGCATCCGCGGGTGGGCAGCGAATTGGGTGCCGACTGGAGCCTGGCTGTCTACCAGGCCGAGGCGCACATCGGCATCAGTTCCGGCACCGGCTACCAGCTGCTGGACAGCGCCCTGGCGTCACAAAACATCTCGCGCCGCGTGTTGCTGGAGCTGCCGGGCTTTCTGGGCCTCTCGGCCATTTTGTCCACCACCGACCTGATCGCCACGCTGCCGCGCCACATCGGCGAAACCCTGGCCCGCGCCGCCGGCCTCCAGGTGCTGCCCTGCCCGCTGGCGATTCCCGGATTTACCGTGAAGCAACACTGGCATGCCCGCTACCACCACGACCCGGCCTCCCGCTGGCTGCGCAGCGTGTGTGCCGAGTTGTTTATGAAAAATGCCACCAGCCCTTTATAGCTGTGCGCGAGCAGCTACATTTTTTATAGCAACAAAACTCAGCGCGTCACCCGGTTGGCTTGCAGAGCCTGGATGGCGTCGTCGTCATAACCGAGCTCCCGCAGCAGTTCGCGCGTGTGCTCGCCCAGCCTGGGCGGGTTCAGGCGCACCCCGGGACGTTTGCCGCCCAGGGTCAGCGGCAGCAGGACGGTGGCGCTTGTTTGCCCGGTGCGGGCGCCGTCGGTCAAGGTGATGGGCGCCAGCCCGCCCGTGGCCTTGAGATGCGGGTCGTCAAACAGATCCTGCGGCCGCGTGATGGGCGCAAACGGCAGTGCATGTTTTTCGAACACGGCGCCCAGTTCAGCCGCGCTGTGCTCCGCCAGGTGCGAACGCAGCAGGGGCATCAGCCACTCGCGCGCAAGTACCCGGTCGTTGTTGGTCAGCAGCCGTGCGTCGGCCCGCAGGTCTTGCAGCCCAAAAGCCCCGCAAAAAATGGCCCACTGCGTGTCGCTGACCACTGCCAGGAAAATCTGCTCGCCGTCCCTGACCGTGAACACGTCGTAAATCGCCCAGGCCGAAATGCGGCTCGGCATGGGCGCGGCAGGCTGCCCCGTCACCGCGAACTGCATCATGTGCTGGGCGACCAGGAAAACATTGTTTTCAAACAGCGCGGCCTGCACTTCCTGGCCCTTGCCCGTCTTCTCTCGCGCGGCCAGCGCGGCCATGGCGCCGATGGCGCCGAACATGCCGCCCATGATGTCGTTGACACTGCTGCCGGCGCGCAGCGGGTCGCCGGCGCGGCCCGTCATGTAGGCCAGGCCGCCCATCATCTGCACCACTTCATCGAGGGCGGTGCGATGGTCGTAAGGGCCGGGCAAAAAGCCTTTGTGGCTTACATAGATCAAGCGCTCGTTGAGCTGCGAGAGGCTGGCGTAATCCAGGCCAAGCTTCTTCATGGTGCCGGGCTTGAAGTTTTCGCTCACGATGTCGGCGGTGGCAACCAGCTTGAGCACCAGCTCGCGGCCCTCGGGGGTCTGCAGGTCGACGGCGATGCTTTTTTTGTTGCGATTGAACAGGGGGAAAAATCCCGCACCGGAGCCGAGCAGCTTGCGGGTGTTGTCCCCCGAGATCGGCTCGACCTTGATGACCTCGGCCCCCAGGTCGGCCAGCAGCATGCCGCAGGTCGGCCCCATGACCATATGGGTGAATTCGACGACACGCAGCCCTGCATAGGGCAGGCTTTGTTCGCCGGATACGCTGGCTTCAGGCATGCAAACGTCCTTGTACAAAATCTTTGGGGAGGCCCGCCTCGGGTGTCATGCCATAAAGCGGTTCGCCCGGCAATCCGGCCTTGAGCGGCTCGCGCGCAGCCATCAACTTGACGAGATCCGCTCCCGTGGAAATACCCATGGCCTCAAACATGAAAACCAGGTCTTCAGTGACCACATTGCCTGACGCGCCCGGTGCATAGGGGCAGCCACCCAGGCCGCCCAGCGAAGCATCGAAGGTGCGCACGCCCTCTTCATACGCAGCCAGGCAGTTGGCCAAGCCCAGTCCGCGCGTGTTGTGCATGTGCGCGGCGCCTGCCTTGTCGCCAAGCTCGGCGCGCAGGCGCCTGAAGAGGCGGCGCACCTGCGCGGGGTTGGCATAGCCGACCGTGTCCGACAAACCCGACTCATCCGCGCCGGCGGCAACACATTGCGCGGCCAGGCGGATCACGTCGTCCTCAGGCACTACGCCCTGCAGCGTGCAGCCGAAAGCCGTGGAGATGGCGGCCTCGAGTTTTACCTGTGGTGCAAGCTTACGGCGCAGGCCGGCAATGGCCCGCACCTCTTCGACCATCTCTTCGCGCGTCTTGCGCACATTGGCCAGCGAATGCGCCGCGCTGGCCGACACCGGCATGGTCAGCTTGTGCACGCCGGCCTGCAGCGCTGCTTCAGCGCCGCGGCGGTTGGGCACCAGCGCCATCACGGTGAGGCCGGGCAAGGTGAGCGCGTGCCGTACCACCTCCGCCACATCGGCCATTTGCGGCAGCAACCTGGCGGGAACAAACGAACCCACTTCAATCTCGCGAAGGCCGGCCGCGTGCAGGGCGGTGATCCAGCGCAATTTGTCGGCGGTCGCCATCGTGCGGGAAACGCTTTGAAGACCATCGCGTGGGCCGACTTCGCTGAGCAGCACCTGGCTGGGCTGGGTGTTTTGCATCATTCCCGATATTCTGTAAGATAGAACTATATTCTTTCTAATGAAATGATGAAGCAGGTTGCCGGCACTGTCAAGCAGGCAATCGACACGAAAGCCCAGGAGATCGAGCCATGCCGCGCAAAGCCCAGACCGAATCCGTTGCAGACGCCCATGCCGCTCCCGGCGGTGCCGCGGCAGTGGACCGCGCCCTGTCGCTGCTGTCGGCCTTCAGGGCGGGCGACGCCTCACTGGGCCTGAGCGAGTTGGCGGAGCGCACGCGGCTTTACAAGAGCACGGTGCTGCGGCTGCTGGCTTCGCTGGAACACGCGCGACTGGTCCAGAAACTCGGCGACGGCCGCTACGCGCTGGGCGCCGAGGTGGCGCGCCTGCATGGTGTGTACGCCGCCTCGTTTTCGCTGGACCGCGTGGTGCTGCCGGTGCTGCGTGAGCTGGTTGCGGCCACCGGCGAGAGCGCGGCCTACCATGTGCGCCAGGGCGCGGCCCGCCTGTGCCTGTACCGCGTGGACTCGCCGCACCCGATCCGCGACCACATCAAGGCCGGCGATCTGCTACCCGCCGACCGCGGCACGGGCGCTCGCATTTTGATAGCATTCGGCGCAGGACAGCTAAGGGTTGGAGGCCAAAAAGACCGTCAGCTATACGCCAAAATCCGAGAACAGGGTTACTACACGGCTGTGGGCGACCGGCTGGCCGAGGTGGCCGGCATTTCGGCCCCGGTGTTTGGGGCCGATGGCGCACTGGCGGGCGCACTGACGCTGACCATGCCCGGCAACCGTTACAGCCAACGCCATGTCAAGCCGGTACTGGAAGCGGCCCGCCGCCTGACAGGCCGGGTTTAAAGGCTTCCCCCGGTTCAGCCTTGCGCCGAAGTGGGCTCGATGCGCCACTGGATGTTGAGCGAAAACTGTTCCCCTGGGCCCAGCACACGCAAGCCGGGCTGCCCTGGCAAATGAAAGGCATCGATAGGCTGCGTGATGGGCTCAAAACAAAACGCGGGCCCTTGCGGTGGGCGGTAAACCAGGCAGAAGTGCTGCGCAGCACCGCCGTCACGCGCAAAGTCCGGCATGCTGGCCGTGACCTGCAGGCCCAGCTCGGGCCAGGCAACGAAGGCCTTGCCGCCCCAGCCGGTGTAGCCGTTGTCGATGAGCGGGCCGTTGGCCGGCGCACCCTTGTTCAGGTCCCAGCCCGCCGGAAAGTCGGTCGTGTGCGCAACCGGCAGCGGGTCGTCGCCGCAGAGCCAAAGGCCCTCCACCGGCGCGGTAATCCGTGTTTGCGGGGTGCGGGGAAACCAGGGATGCACGCCCAAGCCATATGGCAGCGGCTTGACGCCCAGGTGGCGCACCTGCACCTGCTGGTCCAGCCCGCCTTCGACCAGCCGGAAGGTCTGCACGGCTTCGTAGTCGTACGGGTTGCCGTCGAAGCCGTGCGACACCAGCGTCATCACCAGGGTGTCGTCAGCCGGCTGCGAAACCTGCCACGGCTGCAGCCAGCCGTCGCCATGAATGGGATAGGGTTCGCCCGCGCGATTCGGACGCATGGCGTGGAATTGCCCCTCATGCGTGAAGCCTCCGCCGCTGATACGGTTGGACCACGGCACCATGGCAAATGAAGCGGTCTGGTAGAGATCGTCCGTTTTGCCGTCCCAAGGCCGCCAGAGGTCCAGCGGCCCTTGCGGACGGTCAAGCTGCCAGGCGGCCACACTGCCGCCGAGCGAGGGAACCAGTCCCAGGCGCTGGCCGGAATGGCGCAGCCAGACTACAGGATGTGCGGAATCGGTCATTGAAGGTCTTTCACGGTGAGGGCAGGTAGATGGTGCTTTGTCCGTGGCATCAGCCGGCGAACAAACCGGCAGGCGCACCTGGGCTGTCGATCGCGACTGCGAACAGGCCGCCGGCCAGCGGCTGGTCGGCGAGCTGCCCGGGCGTGAGCCCGGTGCGTGCCGTGCTGATAAAAAGCGTGCGCATGTCCGGCCCGCCAAAGGCGCAGTTGGTCACATGGCTTGTCGGCAGCGGCACGCGGCACAGTTCCTGCGCAGTGACCGGGTCATGGCAGCTGATGCAGGCACCGCCCCAGTGGGCAATCCACAGGCGGCCGTCGGCGTCGGTGGTCATGCCGTCGGGAACGCCGTCGCCGGCCGCAAAGGCCAGCCACAGCCGCTTGCCTGACAAGGTTCCCGCCGCGCTGTCGAAGTCATACGCATGGATGCGGCCATTGACGGTATCGTTGAAATACAGGGTGCGTCCGTCGGCGGACCAAGTGGGGCCGTTGGTCACCGCAAAACCTTCTTCATGGCGCGTGCAGCGGCCATCAGGGTCATAGCGATACAGCGAGCCGGTGGGGGCCACGCAGTCAAAGTCCATCGTCCCCGCCCAAAAGCGGCCTTGCCTGTCGCACTTGCCATCGTTGAAGCGATTGCCCGGCAACGCAGCCTCGGGTTGGTGCAGGTAGCGTGGTTCGCCGCCCAAAGCGGGGTCAAACAGCGCGAAGCCGCGCCGCAGGGTCACGATCAGACCGGGCGCATGCGCCCGCTCGGCCAGCGCGGAAATTTCCTCGTCAAAGGCCCAGCTGCTGCGCGCGCCGGTAGCGGGGTGAAAGCGGTGCAGGCGACAGCCAAGAATGTCCACCCAATACAGGGATTGCTCCCGCGGCGACCACAAGGTACCCTCACCCAGCAGGGCCCCCGCCGGATGGACGCAATGCACCTTGCCAGGGACCGGCATGGCCAGCCGCTGCTGATACACGCCTGCGCGCGTGTCTGGAATCAATGTCACTAATGTCTCCGTATTGCGGGGCTGTGCGGTGGCCTCTTGACGCGGTGGATGATATCAATGCATAGTGATGTTGGAAACTTATTCTTTTTATATTAATTGATACACAACTTGCAATGTCAAACATTTCCAGCTCTGCCCCCATGCGTGCCGCTCCCGCAAGCGAGACCCTCTCCGTCTTTCCCAGCCTGAACAAGCGGTCGGTATTTGTCACCGGCGGAGGCAGCGGCATAGGCGCCGCCATCGTGACAGCCTTTGCGCAGCAGGGCGCGCGCGTTGCCTTCATCGATGTCGCGAAGGAGGCCAGTGAAGCGCTTGCGCAGGAACTGGCGGATGCGGGGCACGCCCGCCCATGGTGGCGCGCCTGCGATGTGCGGGATGTTGCCGCGCTGCAGTCGGCAATCACCGACGCAGCAGGCGCGCTGGGCGACTTCTCGGTGCTGGTCAACAATGTGGCCAGCGATGACCGCCACAGCCTGGAGTCTGTAACGCCCGCCTACTACGATGACCGCATCGCGATCAATGAACGGCCCGCTTTTTTTGCAATCCAGTCGGTGGTGCCGGGCATGCAACGCCTCGGTGCCGGCTCCATCATCAACCTGGGTTCCACCGGCTGGCAAGGCAAGGGCGCAGGCTACCCCTGTTATGCCATCGCCAAATCGTCGGTGAACGGCCTGACGCGTGGACTCGCGAAAACGCTGGGCCGGGACCGCATCCGCATCAACACCGTGTCGCCGGGCTGGGTCATGACCGAGCGGCAGATCAAGCTCTGGCTGGATGCCGAAGGCGAGAAGGAGCTCCAGCGTAACCAGTGCCTGCCCGACAAGCTGCTGCCCCACGACATCGCGCGCATGGTGCTGTTCCTGGCATCCGACGACGCCGCCATGTGCACCGCGCAGGAGTTCACGGTGGATGCCGGCTGGGTGTAGACCTCCCCCCCGAAGCGCCTCCGGCGCCTCCCCCCTCAGGGGGCGACACTGGCGGCCCGGCAAAGCCGGTTCCGCGGTGTCTCTGGCCTAAGTCCGCTGGGGCTCTCAGTCCATCTCGAGTTTCCGCCCGTAGAGTGTGAGACTTGCAGTCTTCAGGGCCTTCATCATGACCTTGGCGGCTGGCGATGGCAGCCGGTCGGTACGGGTGATGATGCCGAAGGCGTCCATGTGGCAGGGCATGTCCAGCGGCAGCACCGAGACGATACCGTGCGCGGCGTAATACCGCGCCACATCGGCGGCGACCACGGCCACCATGTCGCTTTGCTGCAGCATGCGCGTGATGAAAAGCAGGGCTGAAGACTCCACCACGTTGATCGGCGGTGCAAGCCCATCCTCCCGGAACATCAGCTCGAACCGGTGCCGCAGGACACTGCCCGCGGGCGGCACAATCCAGGCGGCCGCCACCACGTCGCGCAGGGTGAGGCCAGACACACCCAGCAGCGGGTGCCCCGGCCTCGCCATGGCGCACACCGGCTCCTCGACCAGGGGCTCATAGCGCAAATTGGTCTTGTCATGTTCGGCAAAGAGGCGTGCCACCAGGATGTCGAGCTTGCCCTGCTCCAGGCGCTCGAGCAGTACCGGGCTGGTTTCGATGTCCAGCGAAATGCGCAGGCTCGGGTGCTCCTGTTTGACCACGGCCACCGCAGACGGCAACAAGGCCAGCCCCGGCGACGTGATGGCGCCGATGCCGACCTGGCCGAAGTGCCCGGTTTTGAGGGCGGTGAGCTCGTCATGTGCCTGGTTCAGGCTGGCCAGTGCCATGCGCGCGTGCCGGATCATGGTTTCGCCATACCAGGTTGGCCGCATGCCGCGGGGCAAGCGCTCAAAAAGCTGTACCTCCAAGACATCTTCCAGATCCTTGAGCAACTTGGACGCCGCCGGCTGGGTCATGCTGAGAACCTGTGCTGCGCGATGAATATTGCCTTCTTCGGCCAGTGCAACCAGCAACAGCAATTGCCGTGTTTTGAGCCGTGCGCGTATGAACCAGTGGTTGTAGGTGCTCATCGGGGTTTTCCAGAATGCGTAGAACGATATCTATTTTGTCAAAAAAACGATTGGATTGATATCAAAATTAATTCTAGACTGCAGCGCTATGAAGACGAGGCTCTCACTCTCATGAAATTCGGCGAACTGCAACAAAACGCCCGGCATTACATCAATGGGCGCTGGGAAACCGGCACCACCACCGGCACCAGCACCAACCCCTCGGATACCCGGGAGGTGGTCAGCGAGTACGCACGTGCCGACCGCAACCAGACCGAACTTGCGATCCGGGCCGCGGCCGAGGCATTGCCGCACTGGAGCCACAGTACGCCGCAACGCCGGGCCGATGTGCTTGACCAGATCGGCAGCGAGATCCTGGCGCGCAAGGATGAGCTGGGCATGCTGCTGGCACGGGAAGAAGGAAAAACCTTGCCCGAAGGCGTGGGCGAAGCGGCACGGGCCGGCCAGATATTCAAGTTTTTCGCAGGCGAAGCATTGCGTGTTCAGGGGGAGACCATGGCATCGGTCCGGCCCGGCATCCAGGTCGACGTGACGCGTGAGCCTGTCGGCGTGGTGGGAATCATCGCGCCATGGAATTTCCCGTTGGCGATTCCGGCCTGGAAAATCGCGCCGGCACTGGCCTATGGGAACACGGTGATTTTCAAACCGGCCGAGCTGGTGCCCACCTGTGGTTGGGCTCTGGCCGAAATCATCAGCCGCTGCGGGCTGCCTGCGGGCGTCTTCAACCTTGTCATGGGAAGCGGCCGGGAAGTCGGGCAAACGCTGGTCGACCATCCCCTGGTCAATGCGCTGAGCTTCACGGGCTCGGTGACAACCGGCGAACGCATCCTTCAGTCGGCTTCCGCGCGCCGCGCGAAAGTGCAGCTTGAAATGGGTGGCAAAAATCCGCTGGTGATACTGGCTGATGCCGATCTTGACCAGGCCGTCGAATGCGCCGTGCAAGGCTCGTACTTTTCGACCGGCCAGCGCTGCACCGCGTCAAGCCGGCTCATCGTGGAAGCGCCTGTACACGATGCATTCGTTGCGCGCCTGCGCCACCGCATTGCCGGGCTCAAGGTGGGCCACGCGCTGGAGCGGGGCATCGATATGGGTCCGGTGGTTGACCGCAGCCAGCTCGAACAGAACCAGTCGTATCTGGACATAGGGCGCAACGAGGGCGCCGAGCATGTCTGGGGCGGCGAATTGCTGGAGCGCCCGACACCGGGGCATTACATGAATCCGGCGCTCTTCCTGGCCCGGCCGGAACACCGCATTGCGCGCGAAGAGATTTTTGGACCCATAGCGTGTGTGTTGCAGGCCGATGACTTTGAACACGCACTGGCCCTGGCCAACGACACCCCCTTCGGCCTCTGTGCAGGCATCTGCACGACGTCCCTCAAGCACGCCATGCACTTCAAGCGTCACGCAGAAGTCGGCATGACCATGGTGAACCTGCCTACTGCGGGTGTCGACTTCCACGTTCCGTTCGGCGGGCGCAAAGGGTCGAGTTATGGCTCACGCGAACAAGGCCGCTACGCTGCCGAGTTCTACACCACCGTCAAGACCGGTTACGTGCTAGCCTGAGCCATTGAAGATCACCAGAGAGCTGTCAGTTCCATTTCAACCAAGGAGACAAAATGAAAATCCATCGCCGCACCCTCGCCGTCGCACTCGCCTGCGCCCCCCTTGCCGGCCTGTTGCCGGTTTCAGCATGGGCACAAAAGCCCATCGTGCTGGGCTTTAGCCAGGTCGGCGCAGAGAGCGAATGGCGCACCGCCAATACCGAATCCATCAAATCGGCCGCCAAGGACGCGGGTATCGAACTCAAATTCTCCGATGCCCAGCAGAAGCAGGAAAACCAGATCAAGGCGATTCGCTCCTTCATTGCCCAAAAGGTGGACGTGATCGCGTTCTCGCCCGTGGTCGAGTCGGGCTGGGAAACCGTTTTGCGTGAAGCCAAGGCCGCCAAAATTCCGGTGGTGCTGACTGACCGCTCCGTGAACGTCAAAGACACCTCTCTGTATGTTTCCTTCATGGGCTCGGACTTTGTGGAGGAAGGCCGCAAGGCAGGCCGCTGGCTTGTCGAAAAAATGAAGGGTACAAGCGGCCAGGTCAACATCGTTGAGTTGCAGGGAACCGTGGGTTCCGCACCGGCGATTGACCGGAAAAAAGGATTTGAAGAAATCATCAAGGCCGACCCGAAGTTCAAAATCATCCGCTCGCAGACGGGTGATTTCACCCGGGCCAAGGGCAAGGAAGTGATGGAAGCCTTTCTCAAGGCCGAAGGCAAGAAGATCAATGTGCTTTTCGCGCACAACGACGACATGGCTATCGGTGCGATCCAGGCGATTGAAGAGGCTGGCATGAAGCCGGCCAAGGACATCACCATCATCTCGATCGATGCCGTCAAGGGCGCTTTCGAAGCCATGATGGCCGGCAAGCTTAACGTCTCCGTGGAGTGCAGCCCCTTGCTGGGCCCGCAACTGATGGCGGCAGTCAAGGATATCAAGGCCGGCAAGTCCGTTCAGAAACGTATCGTTACCGAAGAGGGTATTTTCCCGATGGAAGTAGCCGCCAAGGAATTCCCCAAGCGTAAATACTGATCAGCATCCGGGCCGGCGCCTCGATACTGGGGCGCTCTTTCAAACCTCCAGAAGGAAACTATTTCATGAAGCGTACATTTCTCCAGACTCTGCTCGCCGGCCTCGTGCTGGGAACCCTCGGTATTGCACCGTCAGTCCAGGCGCAGGACAAAGGCAGCATCGGCATTTCGATGCCCACCAAATCCTCTGCCCGCTGGATCGCCGACGGCGACAACATGGTCAAGGTACTCAAGGAGCGCGGCTACAAAACCGACCTGCAATATGCCGATGACGACATCCCGAACCAGCTTGCCCAGATCGAGAACATGATCACCAAGGGCGCGAAGGTGCTGGTGATCGCCTCCATCGACGGCACCACGCTGTCCAAGGCGTTGCAGAACGCGGCCGACAAGGGTGTCAAGGTCATCGCCTACGACCGTCTCATCAAGGGTTCGAAGAACGTGGATTACTACGCCACCTTCGACAACTTCCAGGTTGGCGTGCTGCAGGCTACTTCCATCGTCGACAAGCTGGGCCTGAAGCAGGGCAAGGGCCCTTTCAACATTGAACTCTTCGGCGGCTCCCCGGACGACAACAATGCATTTTTCTTCTACGACGGTGCCATGAGCGTGCTCAAGCCCTACATCGACAGCGGCAAGCTGGTGGTGCGCAGCAAGCAAATGGGCATGAACAAGGTCGGCACGCTGCGCTGGGACGGTGCGGTGGCCCAGGCACGCATGGACAACCTGCTCTCGGCCTACTACGGCAAGGAAAAAGTCCACGCAGTCCTGTCGCCATATGACGGCCTGTCCATCGGCATTCTGTCCTCGCTCAAAGGTGTCGGCTACTGCACGGCGCAGCAGCCTTGCCCGGTGGTCAGCGGGCAGGACGCCGAAATTCCTTCGGTCAAGTCCATCCTGAAAGGCGAGCAGTACTCGACGGTGTTCAAGGACACGCGCGAGCTGGCCAAGGTGACGGCCAACATGGTGGACGCCACCCTCTCTGGCAAGCAGCCCGAGATCAATGACACCAAGACCTACAACAACGGCGTGAAAGTGGTGCCCTCCTACCTGCTCAAACCGGTGGCTGTGGATGCCTCTAACTGGAACCAGGTTCTGATTGGCAGCGGTTACTACAAAGAGTCACAAATCAAGTAACCCCGGCTGAAGGGTGAAAGCACGACGGTCCCGTGCCGGGGAGGCGCGGGACTGTTTACGCCCATCGGTGTCAGTCGCCGTCGGAGCGATTTTTGTACCAAAGGACAGGCATTGGAAACGATTCTCGAGATGCGCGACATCCGCAAAACCTTCCCAGGGGTGGTCGCGCTGAACAAGGTCAACCTGCGCGTGCGCGCGGGTGAGATTCATGCCATCGTCGGTGAAAACGGCGCCGGAAAATCGACCTTGATGAAAGTGCTCTCGGGGGTCTATCCGCACGGCTCCTACAGCGGGGACATCGTCTACGAAGGCCAGGAGCGCCAGTTCCTCGGAATCCACGACAGCGAGCAGCTGGGCGTCATCATCATCCACCAGGAACTGGCGCTGGTGCCGCTGCTATCCATTGCCGAGAACATTTTCCTCGGCAACGAGACTGCACAGCGCGGCGTGATCGACTGGATGGCTGCGCACAGCAAGACGCAGGACCTGCTGAAAAAAGTGGGCCTCAAGGAATCGCCCGCCACGCTGATCACGGACATCGGCGTGGGCAAGCAGCAACTGGTGGAAATTGCCAAGGCCTTGTCCAGGCAGGTCAAGTTGCTGATCCTTGACGAGCCGACGGCGAGCCTCAACGAAAACGACAGCCAGGCCTTGCTGGACCTGTTGCTGGAACTCAAGGGGCAGGGCATTACCTGCATCCTTATTTCACACAAGCTCAACGAAATTTCACGCGTGGCGGACGCCATCACCATCCTGCGCGACGGCAGCACCGTCGAAACACTGGACTGCCGTGCCGAAGCCATCAGCGAAGACCGCGTCATTCGCGGCATGGTGGGCCGCGAGATGGCTGACCGATATCCGCCGCGCCAGCCGAAAATTGGCGAGACCGTGTTTGAAGTGCGCGACTGGAACGTCTACCACCCGCTGCACACGGACAGGAAATTCATCAAAGGCGTCAGCCTGCAGGTGCGGCGCGGTGAAATCGTCGGCATTGCCGGGCTGATGGGGGCGGGGCGCACGGAACTTGCCATGAGCATCTTTGGCCGTTCGTGGGGGCGCCGCATCAGCGGCCAGGTCCTTCTGAACGGCCAGCCTGTTGATGTCGGCACGGTAGAGAAAGCCGTTCGCCATGGTCTGGCCTATGTGACCGAAGACCGCAAGGGCAACGGGCTGATATTGAACGAAGACATCCAGTTCAACGTCTCGCTGGCCAACCTCAAGGGCGTTTCAAGTGCCTCCGTCATCGACAGCGGCCGCGAATACCAGGTCGCGCAGAGCTACCGCGAAAAACTCCGCATCCGGTGCTCAAGCGTCGGCCAGAAAGTCCTCAACCTCTCGGGCGGGAACCAGCAGAAAGTGGTGCTCGGGAAATGGCTGTTCACCAGTCCCGAAGTGCTCATCCTCGACGAGCCCACGCGCGGCATCGACGTGGGCGCCAAGTACGAGATTTACACCCTGATGGCCCAGCTCGCGGCAGAAGGGAAATGCATCATCATGATTTCCTCGGAAATGCCGGAATTGCTGGGCATGACGGACCGGATCTACGTCATGAACGAAGGCCGCTTCATCGCCGAGATGCCGACGGCCGAAGCCTCCCAGGAAAAGATCATGCGCGCGATCATGAAAGCAAGCTGAAATGAACAACGAGTCCTCCAACGCCACCGCGATTGCGGCAAAAACCGCCGCTGCCAGCGGCAAATCGCCGCTCGACTACCTGAAGCACAACTTCCGCGAGTACGGCATGCTGATCACGCTGGTGGCCATCATGGGCTTCTTCCAGTACATGACCGAGGGCACGCTCATGCAGCCCCTCAACCTCACCAACCTGGTCCTGCAGAACAGCTACATCGTCATCATGGCGCTGGGTATGCTGATGGTGATCGTGGCCGGGCATATCGACCTGTCGGTCGGTTCGGTGTGCGGCTTCATCGGCGCGCTGGCGGCCGTGCTGATGGTGGAGTACGGCTGGCATTTCGTGCCGGCCTCGCTGGTGTGCCTGCTCTGCGGCGCGCTGATAGGCGGGGTTCAGGGCTGGTTTGTCGCGTTCTTCCGCATCCCTTCTTTTATCGTCACGCTGGCCGGCATGCTGGTGTTCAAGGGGCTGGCGCTGGCACTGCTGCAAGGCCAGTCGGTCGGCCCCTTCCCCGATTCATTCCAGATGCTCAGCTCGGGTTTCATGCCCGACCTGCTGAGCAGCGAAGGCCTGCGCATGACTTCGCTGCTGCTGGGCGTGGCGCTGGCCGCCGTGCTCGCCGTGGCCGGCATACGCGCGCGGGCCAAGCAGCTCAAGCACGGCATCCAGGCCGAGCCCGCCGCCATTTTCTTCGTCAAAACGGCGATGTTCTCGGCACTGCTGATCTATTTCAGCTACCTGCTAGCTTCCTACAGGGGGCTGCCGAATGTGCTGATCGTGATGGCCGCGCTGATTTTCCTGTTCCACTTCATCACGGGTCGCACCACCATCGGGCGGCGCGTCTATGCGCTGGGCGGCAACGAAAAGGCAGCCAAGCTGTCGGGCATCAAGACCGAGCGCCTGGCCTTCTACACCTTCGTGAACATGGGCGTGCTGGCGGCGCTGGCGGGCCTGGTGTTTGCCGCGCGCCTGAACACTGCTACACCCAAGGCCGGCCTGGGCTTTGAACTCGATGTCATCGCCGCCTGCTTTATCGGCGGGGCCTCGGCTTCGGGCGGTGTCGGCAAGGTCATGGGCGCGGTGATCGGTGCGTTTGTGATGGGCGTGATGAACAACGGCATGTCCATCCTGGGCATCGGCATCGACTACCAGCAAGTCATCAAAGGTGTGGTGCTGCTGGCCGCCGTGTTTGTCGACGTCTACAACAAGAACAAGGCATGAACCTCCTGGCCGTTCTGAAGGCGAATATCGTGGCGCGTGGCGCGAAGGCCGCTCCATGACCGTGGCCGACGCCGCCCCCGTGCTGGAGCTTGCGGGCATCCACAAACAGTTCGCGGGTATTCCGGCCTTGCAGGATGTGCGTTTGCGCCTGTTTCCCGGTGAAATCCATGCCTTGATGGGGCAAAACGGCGCCGGCAAGTCCACGCTCATCAAGGTGTTGACAGGCGTGCTGGAAGCCAGCGGCGGCCAGATGCAACTTGCCGGAAAACCGGTATGGCCGGACTCTCCCCTGGCCGCGCAGCGGCTGGGCATCAGCACGGTCTACCAGGAAGTCAATCTCTGCCCCAACCTGTCGGTGGCGGAAAACATCTTCGCGGGCCGCTATCCGCGGTACGGGTTTGCGCAGGGGTCTCGCATCGACTGGACCACCGTGAACCGCCGTGCGCGCGAACTGGTCGCGCGCATGGGCCTGGACATCGACGTCACGCGCCTGTTGTCCAGCTACCCGGTCGCCGTGCAGCAACTGGTGGCCATCGCGCGCGCCATCGGCATTGAATCCAAAGTGCTGATCCTCGACGAGCCAACCTCCAGCCTCGACGATGACGAGGTGCAAAAACTCTTTGAGGTGCTGCGTCGCTTGCGTGGCGAGGGGCTGGCCATTGTTTTTGTCACTCATTTCCTCAACCAGGTGTATGCGGTGTCGGATCGCATCACCGTTCTGCGCAACGGCAGTTGGGTCGGCGAGTGGCGTGCCAGTGAACTGGGGCCGCAGGCACTGATCGCGGCCATGCTGGGCCGGGAACTGGCCGCGCAATCCGCCACCGCCGCCGTGCCTCCGGAATTTGACGATGCTGCGCCGGCGCTTTTGCAAGCTGAAGGTCTGGGCCAGGCCGGTCAGTTGCAGCCTGTGGACCTGCGCGTGCGTGCCGGCGAGGTCGTGGGCCTGGCCGGGCTGCTGGGCTCGGGCCGCACTGAACTGGCGCGCCTGCTGTTCGGCCTGGAGACGCCGGACCGCGGCATGCTCAGAATCGACGGCGAGGCGGTCACGTTTTCCAATCCCGCCGAGGCGATCCGGCAGGGCCTCGCCCTATGTCCCGAGGAGCGCAAGACCGATGGCATCGTGGCCGAGCTCTCAGTCCGGGAAAACATCGTACTGGCGCTGCAGGCCCGCATGGGCATGCGCCGTTTTTTATCGCGTGCCGAACAAACCGCATTGGCCGAACGCTTTGTCCAGGCGATGGGTATCAAGACCGCGAGTGTGGACACCCCCATAGGCCTGCTGTCGGGCGGCAACCAGCAAAAGGCCATGATCGCGCGCTGGCTCGCGACCGAGCCGCGCCTGCTGATCCTGGACGAACCCACGCGCGGCGTCGACGTGGCCGCGAAGCAGGAAATCATGGAGCAGATCCTGCGCCTGGCTGAGGCTGGCATGGCGGTGATTTTCATCTCTTCTGAAATGAGCGAGGTGGTTCGTGTGGCGCACCGCATCGTGGTGCTGCGTGACCGCCGCAAGGTGGGTGAGTTGCCGGCAGGCAGCAGCGAAGACACCGTCTATGAACTGATTGCGGCTGAACATGCCTGAAGAGAAACACCACCCCTCGCCTCTGGCCACTGCCATGAGGCACCGCCTGGCCTGGCCGCTCATCACGCTGTTCCTGCTGCTGGCTGTGAACACAGTGTTTAACGCCAGTTTCCTGCACGTCGAGTGGCGTGACGGTCATTTGTACGGCAGCCTGATCGATATTCTCAACCGTGCCGCGCCGCTGGTGCTGGTGTCGCTCGGCATGACGTTGGTGATCGCCACCCGCGGCATCGACATTTCCGTGGGCGCCGTGGTGGCCATTGCTGCCGCAGTGGCCGCCTGGATGATTGGCGGGTCGGTGGCAGGGAGCGTGAGCCGTTTCCCGATGCCGCTGGCAATTCTGGCGGCATTGGCCATCGCGCTGCTGTGCGGACTATGGAACGGGCTGCTGGTCGCCAGGGTAGGCATGCAACCCATCATCGCCACACTGATCCTCATGGTAGCGGGTCGCGGCATCGCGCAGCTGATCACCGGCGGGCAGATCATCACCATCTACTACGCGCCATTTTTCTTCCTGGGCAGCGGTTACCTGCTGGGCCTGCCGTTCTCGCTCTCTATCGTGGCCGTGGTCTTTGCGTTGCTGTACCTGGCGGTGACGCGCACCGCCCTCGGGCTGTTCATACAGGCTGTGGGCATTAATCCAACCGCAGCACGCGTCGCGGGCGTGCAGGCCAGGCGCCTGATGGTTGCCGCCTACGGCTTCTGTGGCTTGTGCGCGGGCATTGCGGGCTTGCTGATCAGCTCCAACGTCAAAAGCGCCGATGGCAACAACGCGGGTCAGTTGCTCGAGCTGGATGCCATCCTGGCCGTGACGCTGGGCGGCACCGCCCTCACCGGTGGGCGTTTCAGCCTCGTGGGCAGCGTGATCGGCGCGCTGATCATCCAGACGCTGACTTATGCCATTTACTCGCTGGGTGTGCCGCCTGAGATCAACCTGGTGGTCAAAGCTGTGGTGGTATTTGTGGTCATGCTGCTGCAATCGGCTGAATTCCGGGCCGAGATCGGTATCTGGATGCGGCGGCCGGCCGCGCGGGGGATGCGGCCATGAACACAACCGTCACCCGGCCCCCCGTAGAGGCCGCCTCCAGCCAACGGGCACCTGCTGCGCCGGCTTCAGGTTTTAGTCCCAAATACCTGCCGCTGGCGGCCACCATATCGCTCTTCGTTGCCATGGCGACCATGGGTTCGGTGCTCTACAGCGGGTTCTTTTCGGCTCAGGTGTTCCTCAACCTGCTGATTGACAACGCCTTTCTGGTCATCATCGCCGTGGGCATGACGTTTGTCATCCTGTCGGGCGGCATTGACCTGTCCGTCGGCTCCGTGGTCGCACTCACCACCATGGTGTCTGCCGCGCTGGTGGAGCACCATGGCTGGAGTCCGGCCGCGGTGATTCCGCTGGTGCTCCTCATGGGCACGGCGTTCGGCGCCTTCATGGGTTTTCTGATTGAGCGTTTTCGCCTGCAGCCTTTCATCGTGACGCTGGCCGGCATGTTTCTGGCGCGCGGCCTGTGTTACCTGATCAGCGTCGATTCCATCAGCATCACCAACGAGTTTTATTCAGAGGTTTCGCAGCTGCGCATTCCCTTGTGGGAAGACGCTTCCCTCTCGATCAGTGCCGTGATCGCCATCGCGGTGCTGCTGGCGGCGGTGTTCATTGCACACTGCACTCCCTTTGGCCGCGCGGTGTATGCCGTCGGCGGCAACGAGCAATCGGCACTGCTGATGGGTCTGCCGGTGCGCCGCACGCTGGTGGGGGTTTACACGCTGTCGGGTTTTTGCTCGGCGCTGGCCGGTGTGGTCTTCACCTTCTACATGCTTTCGGGCTACGGCTTGCACGCCACCGGCATGGAGCTTGACGCCATTGCCGCCGTGGTCATTGGCGGCACCTTGCTCAGCGGCGGCGTGGGTTATGTGGCCGGCACCCTGTTCGGGGTGTTGATGCTCGGAATCATCCAGACCCTGATCTCTTTTGACGGCACTTTGAGCTCCTGGTGGACGCGCATTGTCGTCGGCGTGTTGCTGTTTGTTTTTTGCCTCCTGCAACGGCTGCTGGCAAATCGCACACCCAAATCTTCCTGAAACCTTAATGGCCAGACCATCATGACAAGCACCAAACGAAAACTACGTTCCACCGAGTGGTTCGGCACGGCCGACAAAAACGGCTTTATGTACCGCAGCTGGATGAAGAACCAGGGCATTCCCGACCATGAGTTCGACGGCCGCCCCATCATCGGCATCTGCAATACCTGGTCGGAGCTCACGCCTTGCAATGCCCACTTCCGCAAGATTGCCGAGCATGTGAAGCGCGGCATCTCAGAGGCGGGCGGCTTTCCGGTCGAGTTTCCGGTGTTCTCGAACGGCGAGTCGAACCTGCGTCCCACCGCCATGCTCACACGCAACCTTGCCAGCATGGACGTGGAAGAAGCGATTCGCGGAAACCCCATTGATGCCGTGGTGCTGCTCACCGGTTGCGACAAGACCACGCCCGCATTGCTGATGGGTGCTGCGAGCTGCGACATTCCGGCCATCGTGGTGACCGGCGGGCCCATGCTCAACGGCAAGCTTGAAGGCAAAAACATCGGCTCGGGCACGGCGGTGTGGCAATTGCACGAGTCACTGAAGGCCGGCGAAATCCAGCTGCACCAGTTCCTGGCAGCCGAGGGCGGCATGTCGCGTTCCGCCGGCACCTGCAACACCATGGGCACGGCCTCCACCATGGCCTGCATGGCCGAAGCGCTGGGTACTTCGCTGCCGCACAACGCCGCCATTCCCGCGGTGGATGCACGCCGTTATGTGCTGGCGCAAATGTCGGGCGCGCGGGCTGTCGAGATGGCGCGCGAGGGCCTCACGCTGTCGAAAATTCTCACACGCGAAGCCTTCGAAAATGCGATTCGGGTCAACGCCGCCATTGGCGGCTCCACCAACGCAGTGATTCACCTCAAGGCGATTGCGGGCCGCATCGGTGTGCAGCTGGACCTGGAAGACTGGACGCGGATTGGCCGCAACACCCCCACCCTCGTCGACTTGCAGCCTTCCGGCCGTTTTCTGATGGAAGAGTTTTACTATGCCGGCGGCCTGCCCGCCGTGTTGCGCCGGCTGGGTGAAAACAGCTTGCTGCCGCATCCCAATGCGCTCACCGTCAATGGCCGGTCGATATGGGACAACGTGCGCGAGGCGCCGCAGTACAACGACGAGGTGATCCGCCCTCTCGACAACCCCTTGATCGCCGACGGCGGTATCTGCATCCTGCGCGGCAACCTGGCGCCGCGCGGCGCCGTGCTCAAGCCCTCCGCGGCCTCGCCCGAACTGCTCAAGCACCGCGGCCGCGCGGTCGTATTCGAGAACCTCGAGCACTACAAGGAACGCATCGTCGACGAGAACCTCGACATCGATGCCAGCTGCGTGATGGTGATGAAGAACTGCGGGCCCAAGGGCTACCCCGGCATGGCCGAAGTCGGCAACATGGGCCTGCCGCCCAAGCTGCTGCGCCAGGGCGTCAAGGACATGGTGCGCATCTCGGACGCACGAATGAGCGGCACCGCTTACGGCACCGTTGTGCTGCATGTGGCGCCAGAAGCAGCGGCCGGCGGGCCGCTGGCCGCGGTACGCGACGGCGACTGGATCGAGCTCGACTGCGATGCGGGCCGCCTGCACCTGGACATCAGCGATGCCGAACTGGCTGAACGCCTTGCCGCCCTGCAGAAGGCCCCTGCAGGCATGCGTGGCGGCTACCAGCGCCTGTATGTCGACCACGTGCTGCAGGCCGACGAGGGCTGTGATTTCGATTTTCTGGTCGGCTGCCGCGGCTCCGAAGTTCCCCGGCACTCCCATTAAACCGCTCAAGCAGTGAACTACTGAACTTTATCCAACCTGATCCAGTCCCCATGAACACGCTCCGCCAGCCGCGTTACCGCGGTATCTTCCCCGTTGCCCCCACCACCTTCACCGAAACCGGCGAGCTTGACCTTGAAAGCCAGAAGCGCTGCGTCGACTTCATGATCGACGCCGGCTCAGACGGCATCTGCATCCTGGCCAACTTCTCCGAGCAATTCGTGCTTTCGGACGAAGAACGTGAAACCCTGACCCGTACCGTCCTCGAACATGTGGCCGGCCGCGTGCCGGTGATCGTGACCACCACCCACTACGGCACGAAGGTTTGCGCCGAACGCAGCCGCCGGGCGCAAGACATGGGCGCCGCCATGCTGATGGTCATGCCGCCGTATCACGGGGCCACCTTTCGCGTGAGCGAGCCGCAGATTTACGAGTTTTATGCGCGGCTGTCGGACGCGGTCAACATTCCCATCATGATCCAGGATGCGCCCGCCAGCGGCACCGTGCTTTCAGCCTGCTTCCTCGCGCGTATGGCCCGTGAGATTGAACACGTCGCCTATTTCAAGATCGAAACCGCCGGTGCAGCATCCAAACTGCGCGAACTGATCCGTTTGGGAGGCGACGCGGTGGAAGGGCCCTGGGACGGCGAAGAGGCCATCACACTGCTGCCCGACCTTGATGCCGGTGCCACCGGCTCCATGACCGGCGGCGGTTACCCCGATGGCATTCGTCCGATCATCGAGGCGCACCGCGCCGGTGATCACGACAAGGCCTATGCCCTTTACCAGCAGTGGCTGCCACTGATCAATTACGAGAATCGCCAGGCAGGGCTGCTGGCCGCCAAGACCTTGATGAAGGAAGGCGGCGTGATCGCCTGCGAGGCGCCGCGTCATCCTTTTCCGGCCATGCACCCGGACACGCGCGCTGGGCTGCTGGCGACCGCCAGGCGGCTTGATCCGCTTGTGCTGCGCTGGGCGCGGTAGACGGCGGGAACAACTTAGGCGGCATGGCGCGCGCCGCACGGCCTCTGCCGCATCGGTATTTGCGCTTTCCGCCTGAGTTTTTGCTTCTTTTTTGATAGCAGCTTGCGCTTATATCTGTTGGGCTGCACGCCTATGAGGCCATTAACGAGGCGTTCCAGACCCGATCTGGCGCGCCAGGTGCATTTGGTGCAGGGTGATCTTGCGCACCTCGGCCTGGCTGGTTTCGATGTGGGCGCGCAGCAGCATGGCGGCCTGGTCGCCACGCTTGGCGCGCACCGCCTTGAGAATCTTGGCGTGCTCTTCATAGGTGGCCTCAATGCGCGGCTGCTTGATGAAGTCAAGCCGGCGAATGATGCGGATGCGGTCGGTCACGTCGCGGTGCACACGCGCCATCTCGGCATTGCCGGCAGCCGCCACCAGCGCGCAATGAAAAGCTTCGTCCCACTGGGCGACCCGAACATGATCGGTGCTGCGCTCGCCCACCGGAACCAGCCAGATGGCCGCCAGTTCATCGAGCAGCGCCGTGTCAATCGTCTGGCTACCGGCGCACAGCCGCTGCACGGCCGTGGTTTCCAGCACCATGCGCAGGTCGTAGAGCTGTTCAAACTTGTCGAAATCAAAGGGCAGCACACGCCAGCCACTGCGAAACAGCACCTCGACGAAACCTTCCTGCTGCAAGCGAAACAGGGCCTGGCGCACGGGCGTGCGCGAGACGCCAAGACGTTCGCTGATTTCGGTTTCGGTGAAGCGGTCGCCCGGCACCAGCTTGAACTCGGAGACGTCGCGCTTGAGTTCGTCGTACACCTCGTTGGCCCGCGAACGGTGGACGAGCGCAGCGGCAAGGCTCGCGGGAGGGTTGGAGGCAGTGTGCATGGTGAAACTCTAGCAGTGTTGGGGCTGTGCCGGCAGTGCCGCCAGCAACTCGCCGCTGGTGGCGGTCCAGCCGACGATGGCGCCCTGGGCGCGGATCATCGCCACGGCCGCCGACTTGAAGACGGGGAAATAACTTTCAGTGCAGTCTTCCAGCAGCAGGCTGTCATAGCCGCGGTCGTTGGCTTCTCGCATGGAGGTCTGCACGCAGACTTCCGTGGTCACGCCCATGAACAGCAGGTGCGTGATACCGGCATGCTGCAGCCGCTCGTGCAGGCCGGTGGCATAGAAGGCGCCTTTGCCGGGCTTGTCGATGGCGATCTCGCCGGGCAGCGGCGCCAGCTCGGGGATGATCTGGTTTCCCGGTTCACCGGCTATCAGGATGCGGCCCATCGCTCCCATGTCGCCGATACGCAGGGTCGGGTTGCCGCGGCTGCGCTTGGCGGGCGGGCAATCGGCCAGGTCGGCCCCGTGCGCCTCGCGGGTGTGCACCACAAGCCCGCCCGCGCGGCGCCAGGCCTCCAGCACGGCCTTGCAGGCCGGCACGATGGCCTGCAACAGCGAGACGTCATTGCCCAGCGTTTCACCGAAGCCGCCGGGCTCGATGAAGTCGCGCTGCATGTCGATGATGACCAGCGCGGTGTGCGCCAGCTCGAACTCGTAGGCGAAAGGAGCCGCTGCGATTTTCATAGGAGTGCTCCTTCGTGGGCCACCGCGGAACCGGCTTTGCCGGGCTGCTGGTGGCGTCCCCTTGAGGGGGGAGCGGCTGCAGGCCGCTTCGGGGGGGAACTCATCGTCCCCCGCCCATGTGCGCACCCAGCACCTGCCGCTGGGCCCCGGAGGCCGCGGTCTCGAAGACGATGCGCCCCTCGCTCATCACCACGATGCGGTCGGCCAGTTCAAGCAGTTCGTCCAGGTCTTCGCTGACCAGCAGCACTGCCGCGCCCTGCTGCGCCACGCCCCGCAGGCGGGTGTGGATTTCCTTCACGGCGGCGAAGTCCAGGCCGAACACCGGGTTGGCGGCGATCAGCACCTTGATCTCGCCATGCAGCTCGCGCGCCAGCACGGCACGTTGCACGTTGCCGCCAGAGAGGCTGCGAATGGGTGCGTTCTCCCCCTGCGTCTTGATGCCGTAGCCCTTGATCCATTCGCGCGCGCGGCTGCGCCAGAGCCCGAATCGCAAGCGTCCCGCGGCGCATAGCGGCGGCCGGTCGAAGTCGCGCAGCGCCATGTTTTCGGCCACGCTGAAGTCACCCACACAGGCATTGCGCAGCGGCTCCTCAGGCAGGCTGCGCACCTTCAGGCGGTGGTTCTCGCCCCGCGTAG
Source organism: Polaromonas sp. P3_A5 (assembly GCF_056403055.1). Classification (NCBI taxonomy): domain Bacteria; kingdom Pseudomonadati; phylum Pseudomonadota; class Betaproteobacteria; order Burkholderiales; family Comamonadaceae; genus Polaromonas; species Polaromonas sp. P3_A5. The sequence continues at coordinate 65,807 of NZ_JBFUGF010000004.1, read as the reverse complement.
CAGCGTAAGGCTCGCCGCCCACCCGCACCATGCCGGCGGCGCGCGCCCGCTGGCCGACCAACGCTTCGACCAGCTCGCGCTGGCCGTTGCCGGATACGCCGGCGACGCCGAGGATCTCGCCCGCGAGCACCGACAGGCTCAGGTCGCGCACCGCTAGCGTGCCGCGGTCGCCCATGACCTGCAGGCCGTGAACATCAAGGGATGCGGTTTGTGCCGCAACATCGACAGCCCGCACGGCGCTGGTGGCAGGCACCTTGGGTTCCGTGGCCTGGTTTTCGGGGTGGGCCGCGGCCGCATCACCCACCATGGCCTGCGCGAGCCGCGCCGGGTCGGTCGCCGGCACCGATGTGACGTGTACCGCCTTGCCGCGGCGCAAGACGGTCACGTCGTCGGCATAGGCCATGACTTCGCGGAACTTGTGGGTGATGATGAGCACCGTGCAGTGGCCGGCACGTGCGAAGTCGCGCACATGGCCCAGCACTTCGTCGGCCTCCTGCGGCGTCAGCACCGAAGTCGGCTCGTCCAGGATCAGCAGGCGCGGCTTGAGATAGAGCTGCTTGAGCAGTTCGAGCTTTTGTTTCTCGCCGGCGGCCATGTCCAGCGGACGCGTGTCCAGGTCCAGCCGGAAGGGCGTGGTTTGCACAAAGGCCTCCAGCTCCGCGCGTTTTTGCGTCCAGTCGATCAGCGCCGGCGTCTTGCCGCCGGCCAGCAGCAGGTTTTCGGCGACCGTCATGCCGGGCGCCAGCGTGAAATGCTGGTAGACCATGCCAATGCCCAGCGCGCGAGCCACCACCGGATTGGCGATCGTCTGCTCACGGTCGTCGATGACGATGCTGCCTTCCGAGGGCCGCTGGAATCCCGCCACGCACTTGACCAGTGTGCTTTTGCCCGCGCCGTTTTCACCGAGAAGCGCATGCACGGTTCCCGGCGCCACCTTCATGTTGACACCGTCGAGCGCCGTGAAGCTGCCGAACCGCATGCTCATGCGGTAGATGTCCAGCGCCAGCGCGCCGGTGGCGGGCGGCAGGCTGCCGATGGTGATGCCTGGACTCATGGCGTGGCCAGTGCGTCCAGCACCGCCGCCGATGAAGCATGCGCGCCGAACACGCCGCCCTGCATGGTGATCATCTTCAGCGCTGCCTCATGGTTGCCGCGGTCGGTGGCGGCGGTGCAGTCCGACAGCAACAGGCATTCGAAGCCGCGGTCGTTGGCGTCGCGCATGGTGGTGTGCACGCAAACGTCGGTGGTGATGCCGGTGAGAATCAGGTTCTCGATGCCGCGCGTTCGCAGCACCATCTCCAGATCGGTGGCGTGGAACGAGCCTTTGCCGGGCTTGTCGATCACCACCTCGCCGGGCAGCGGTGCCAATTCGGGAATGATCTCCCAGCCCGGTTCGCCGCGCACCAGGATGCGCCCGCAAGGGCCGTCGTCGCCGATGCCCGCGCCGTGGGCGCCGATACGGCGCGAGCGCCAGCGCTTGTTGGCCGGCAGGTCCGACAGGTCGGGCCGGTGGCCTTCGCGCGTGTGGATCACGTGGTAGCCCGCGGCACGCATGCCGGCCATCAGGGCGCTGAGCGGTTCAATCGGCGCGCGCGTCAGCGAGATGTCATAGCCCATCTTGTCCACGTAGCCGCCTTCACCGCAGAAGTCGGTCTGCATGTCGATAACGATAAGCGCGGTGTTGCCGGGCCGCAGGTCGCCGTTGTACGGCCATGGGTAGGGGTTGGCGTTGACGAAGCGTTCCATCTGGATGTTTTCCTTGTCAGTGCTTGCAGTCACTAGCGGGTGGCGGAAAGCTCGCCCGGGCTGCCACTCACGGTGCTGCCTGGCCGGCAGGTGATGACCAGGATCAGCAGGGTGAGCACATAGGGAACAATGTTGAAAAGGTGGTATCCCCAGTTGATGCCGACGGACTGCAGGGCCGGGCCGATGGCGCCGGCGCCGCCGAACAGCAGCGAGGCGTACACGCAGCGCAGGGGGCTCCAGCGCGCGAAGATCACCAGCGCCACCGCGATCAGGCCCTGGCCGCTGGAGATGCCTTCGTTCCAGCTGCCGGGATAAAACAGGGTGAGCGAAGCGCCGCCCAGGCCGGCAACCAGGCCGCCGGCGGCGGTCGCGGCAATGCGGATGGCGGACACCGAATAACCGAGCGAGCGAGCGGCGTTGGCCGAATCCCCCGCCATGCGTACCATCAGGCCAGCGCGTGTGTTGGCAAAGGCCCACCACAAGGCCACGGCCAGCGCCAGCCCGATCGGCACCAGCACATTGATCTGCAGCGCCGAGCGGACGGCGGCCGAGCTGCTCCAGCCGCCCAGCGCGATGGCGGGCAGTTGCGGCGCCTGCGGCTGGATCAGCGGCTTGCCCAGGTAGAAGGCCAGGCCCGTGCCCAGCAGCATCAACGCAATGCCGGTGGCAATGTCGTTGACCCGCGGTAGCGAGCAGAGAATGCCATGCAGTGCGGCCAGCAGCGCGCCGGTGGCCGCCGCCGCCAGCACACCGACCCAGGGCGAGCCCGAGAGCCAGGAGGCGCCGAAGGCCGACATGGCCGACAGCACCAGCACGCCCTCCAGCCCCAGGTTAATGCGGCCGGATTTTTCGGTGATGCATTCGCCCAGGCTGACAAAGAGGAAGGGCGCGCCGACGCGCAGCGCGCCGCCGACGATACCGGCGAAAAAGATCAGGAGCTGGTCGGTGGTCATGGCTTTTCCTCCGGCAAAGGAATCGGGCTCGGCTCCGAAGGGCCGAAGCGGCTGATACGCTCAAAAAAAGTTTTCCAGTCCACATCGCGCAGAGCCTCGCTGGCCAGGATCAGCACAAAGGCGATGCCCTGCAGCACCAGCACCGAGGCATCGGGCAGGCCCAGGCGGCGCTGCAGCAGGCTGCCGGCCGCGCCAAAGCCGCCGAACAGGATGGCCACCGGGATGATGGCCACGGGATGCTGGCGTGCGATGAAAGCCACCAGGATGCCGGCGTAGCCGTAGCCCGCGATCAGGGCGGCGTTGGCATTGGTGTGCACGGCCGCGACCTCGATGGCGCCGGCCAGGCCGGCGCAGGCCCCGCCCAGCGCACAGGCCAGCAGGATCAGCCTGGAGGCCGGTAGCCCGACGAGTTGCGCCGCACGCGGGTTGCCGCCGACCACGCGCACCGCGAAGCCCGAGGGCGTCATTCGAAACCACAGGCCCGCCGCCAGGCAGGCCAGCACGCCGATCACCAGCCCCCAGTGCACATCGGAGCCGGCGATGCCGCCGATGCGCAGGCCTTCGGCCAGCGAAAAAGTCGACGGCTTGTTGAGGCTGGACGGATCGCGCAGCGGCCCTTCGACCAGGTGCTTGAACAGGCCGACGGCCACATAGGCCAGCAACAGGCTGCTGATGGTTTCGTTGATGCCGCGGTATTGCCGCAGCCAGCCAGCCAACCCAATCCACAAGGCACCGGCCAGCGCGGCGGCGAGGCAGACCATCACCGTGCCTGCCATGTTCGCGGGCAGGGGCAGGCTTTGCGCGAGGCCGGCGCAGGCCAGTCCGCCCAGCACCACCGCGCCCTCGCCGCCTATGACTGTCAAGCCCGCGCGCGCCGGAATGGCGACACACAGGGCTGTGAGCATCAGCGGCGCGGCGCGCTGCAGCGTGTTCTGCCAGGAATACCAGTCGCCGAACGCGCCCTTGAACAGCAGCAGCCAGACCTCCAGGGGGCTGACACCGGCGAACCAGGCGAAAACCCCGAACACCCCCAGTGCCGCGATGATGGCGCTGCCCGGCAGCAGGAAGTTGGCGAGGGAGTGGCGCATGGATAAGGAAAGTCTCAGGCCCGCAAGGTCAGCCGCCGGCTCACACGGAGCCGATCACGCCTTCGACCAGGTAGTTCATCTTCTCGAGCTCAAGGTCGGTCTGCTTGAAGACCTTGCCGGAAGGCACGATGGTGCCGCCCTTGTTGTCCTTGAGCGGACCCTTGAAGATGTCGAAACTGCCCGCCATCATCTGCGCCTTGACACCGTCGGCCTGCTTTTTCGCCGCCTCGGTCACGGTGGGTCCGTAAGCCGACATCTTCACGTAGCCCTCCTTCAGGCCGCCACGGATGAAGTTGGGGTGCGGCTTGCCGCTGCGTGCCGCCTCGATGAAGGTGGTGTAGGCCGTGAGCCAGTTCCACTCGGCACCGGTCAGGTAGGCCTGCGGAGCCAGCTTGGCCTGGCTGGCGTGGTAGCCGCAGACCATCTTGCCGCGCTTGGCGGCTGTTTCCACGATGACCTTGGGGCCGTCCACGTGCATGGTGAAGACGTCCACACCCTGGTCGGCCAGGCTGTTGGTGGCTTCAGCCTCCTTCACGGGCATGGACCAGTCGCCGGTGAAGATCACGCTGGTGGTGATGCCGGGCTTGACCGAACGCGCGCCCATGGTGAAGGCATTGATGTTGCGCAGCACTTGCGGGATCGGCTTGGCGGCGATGAAACCGATCTTGTTGCTCTTGGTCATGTGGCCGGCGATCACGCCGTTGAGGTATTGGCACTCATCGATGTAACCAAAAAAGCTGGCGGTGTTTTTCGGGTGCTTGCCTTCCGTCCACATGCCGCCGCAATGCGCAAAACGCGCCGCGGGAAACTTGGCCGCCACCGCCAGCATGTGCGGATCGAAGTAGCCGAAGGAGGTGGGAAACACCAGGCTGGCGCCGTCCTGCGCGATCATGCCGGTCATGGTCTTCTGCACGGCCGCGGTTTCGGGAACGTTTTCTTCTTCCACCACCTTGATGCCCGGCATCTTCTTGAGCTCGGCCGCCGCTTGCGCCTGGGCCTGGTTGTAGCCGTAGTCGTCACGCGGGCCGACGTAGATCACGCCCACGGTCAGGGGCTTTTGCGCGAAGGCAAACGGGCCGGTTGCCGCGGCGCCGAGCGCGGCCAGGGTCTTGATCGAATCGCGGCGATTGAGGAAGTTGCTCATGGTCAATGCTCCAGGGGTTATGAGGTCAAGGAAATGAAACTCAGGCAAGAAGACTCACGTGCGCGGCGACCACGCGCCAGCCCTCGGGCGTGCGCATCCAGGTCTGGCTCTGCCGGCCGGTTCTGGCGCTGCCGGCGCGCTGGAATTCAGTATTGGCGGTCGCCATGTCGCGGCCATAGGTTGTGATCACGGTTTTCAGCAACCGCCGCTCCAGGCCCTGCGCCGGCCGTCCTGCCCGGAAGGCCTGGATGTCGGCGTAGCCGTAAAGGTTTTCCGTCGCGCCGTAGCGCAGGGTGTGCGGGCTGTTCCAGAACAGCTCGTCCAGCACGTCCACCTTGTTGTTGACCAGCGCATCCTCATAACGCGCAAACACCGCCGTGACTTCGGCCAGGACGTCGGGGAGGTTGATGGCAAGGCTGGGGTTCATGCTTGTGTCACCAGTGTGGCGGGCCGGATATGGGCGTCGCCGGCGTCGCCGAGCACCTGTGCGACCCGCAAGGCCAGGTCTTCGCGCCAGGGCGCGGCGATGACCTGCACGCCTATCGGCATGCCGCCGGCTGCCGGCCACATGGGCGCGGTGACCACGGGGCAGCCGGAAAAAGAGATGGGCTGGGTGAGCAGGCCCATCGCGGCGCGGCAGGGCTGGCGCACGCCGTTGATGTCCAGCCACTCGGTGCCGATGACCGTGGCGCCGACCGGTGTGGCAGGCGTGAGCAGCACGTCCCAGTCCTGGAACAGGGCGTTGACCTTGTCGCGGTAGCTGCGGCGAAAGCGCTGTGCGCGCACATACCAATCAGCGGGCTGCAGCGCGCCGGCGATGAAACGGTCCACCGACAGCGGTTCGAATTCGTCGGCACGCGTGCGCAGGTCGCCCAGGTGCAGGCTGCCGCCTTCGCTCGCGGTGATGATGAAGGCCGCCGCGCGCGCCAGTGCAGCATCCGGCCACACCACGTCGGCTTGCGCACCCAGGGTGCGGGCGGCCAGCGCCACCACCTCGCGCGCTTCGGGCCCGGCATTGTCGTGAAAGTACCCGCCCAACACACCGATGCGCAGGCCGCTTGCACCCTTGCCCAGGACCGGAGAGACCGGCTGCACACGCAGCGCATGGCAGCCCGGGTCCAGCGGGTCGGGCAACTGCAGCGCATCGTAGGCCAGCACCAGCCCGCCCAGGCTGCTGGCGAGCGGACCCAGGTGGTCGATGCTGTGCACGAAGGGATAACTGCCGCGGCGCGATAGCCGGCCGAAGGTCGGCTTCAGGCCCCAGACACCGCACAGCGACGACGGCACGCGGATGGAACCGTTGGTGTCCGAGCCCAGGGTGAGGGGAACCTGCCCGGCCGCGACCGCCGCGCCGGAGCCGCCCGACGAACCGCCGGCGATGCGCGTCAGGTCGTGCGGGTTGCGGCAGGGGCCGTAGTGTGTGTTTTCCGTGGTGAAGCCGTAGGCGTATTCGTCCATGTTCAGCGCGCCGACGAGCACGGCGCCGGCCGCCTTCATCTGCGTGACGAGGACCGCATCGGCCGAAGCCGCGGGCAGGCCGCGGTTGATTTTTGAGCCGGCCAGTGTGGTCAGCCCTTCGATGTCGAACAGGTTCTTGACCGCGTACGGCACGCCAGCCAGCGGTCCCAGGGGTTCGCCGCGCGCCCGCTGCGCGTCCACCGCGTCGGCCTCAGCGCGGGCCCGGGTGCGGGTTGTTTCGGTGAAGGCATTGACCCGGCCGTCCGTGCTGTCAATGCATGCCAGGCTGGCATCGAGCAGTTCGCGCGCGCTGACCTGCCCCGCCGCAACGGCGGCGGCCATGGCGGACGCATCAAACACCATGCTTTTCATGACTGCTCGCGCCCGCCGTCGCTGGACGGGAAAACCGCCGGGCAGTAAATTTCGGCCGGCTCGTCGTGCGGGGCCAGCGGCGCCGCGTCCAGCAGCGCGGCCATGACGGTGGTGCGCTGCAGGTGGGCGGCCACGCGTGCCGCGCGGTCCGGCGGCAGCGGCAGGCCCAGCACCGCGCCGGCGCTTGCGACATAACTTGCAATGCTTGCTTCGTCCATCATGGCTGCAGCTTTCTCAACGCCTGACTTCGCGCTGGAAGATTTCCAGGCTGAGTTTCTTGGTGCTGATGAAGCTGGCCTCAGACAAGGTCTCCACCGTGCGCGGACGCGCATCGCCGTAGGGCAGGATTTCGGCTACGCGCGTCGGGCGCTTGGTCAGCAGCAGTACCTGGTCGGCGAGGTACACGGCTTCTTCCAGGTCATGCGACACCAGCAGCATGGTCGTGCCGGTCTGCATGAACACCTCCTGCAGTTTTTCGCGGATGAACAGCGTCATCTCGAAGTCCAGCGCCGAGAACGGCTCGTCCAGGAACAGCACCTCGGGATTGGGCGCCAGCGCCCGCATGATGGAGGCTGTCTGTTGCTGCCCGCCCGAGAGTTCATAGGGGTAGCGGTTCAGGTCGAACTTCACGTCGAAGGAGGCCACGAGTTCGGCCATGCGCCTGTCGACTTCCGCCTTGGATCTGCCTTCAAGCTTGAGCGGATAGGCGATGTTGTCGATGGTGCGCATCCACGGGAACATGGCCTCGCGGTAGTTCTGGAAGACGTAGCCGATCTTGGTGTCTTTGAGCGACTTGCCGTCAAACAGGATTTCGCCCGCGTCTATGGGGATCAGGCCCGCGATCATGTTGATCAGCGTGGACTTGCCGCAGCCGTTGGGCCCGAACACCGAGACGATCTTGTGCTTGGGGATGTCCAGGTTGAAGTCTTCGTACAGCGGCCAGCCGGCGAAGTACTTGGTCAGGCCGCGTATGGTGATGTGCGTGCCGGCCGGGCCGGGCTGGAATTCACGCACCGGGACGTCGGCGAATACGGGAGCATTAATTACAGCGGACATGTCGGACTCCGGTGGGATCCATGGGTAAACACAGCGGTGAGTGACCGCAGGCCTCTCACCTTCAAGCAGGGGCCGCGGAACCGGCTTTGCCGGGCCGCAGGCGCAGCGGCCCCCTCGGGGGGAAGCGCATTACACGAAGTGAAAAGCGTGGGGGCCATTTATCTTCCGCTCCAATGCACGATGCGTCGCTCTGCGACGAGAAAAAGGATATTCAGCGCATAACCCAGGGCGCCGGCAGCCAGGATGGACGCGTACATGTCCTTCACGTTCATGACCTGCTGCGAGTTGATGATGCGGTTGCCCAGGCCGGTGTCGGCGCCGATGAACATCTCGGCGACGATCACGATGACGAGTGCCATGGACACCGCTGAACGCAGGCCGACAAAGCTCGGCTGCAGGCTTTCCCAGATCAGCACGTCCTTGAACACTTGCCAGCGCGAGGCGCCCATGACCCTGGCCGCCATGACACGCTGCTTGCGCGCGTTGATCACGCCGTAAGCGCTATTGAACACCACGATCAGCAGCGCGCCGAAGGCGGCAATCGCTACCTTGTTGATGTCCGACACGCCGAAAATCATCAGGAACAGCGGGATCAGCGCCGAAGACGGTGTGGAGCGAAAGAAGTCGATCAGGAATTCGACGCTGCGGTAGGCTTTTTCATTGCTGCCCAGCAGCACGCCCAGCGGCATGCCGACCGCAGCGGCGATCATGAAGGCCTGCACCGTGCGCCATACGGTGACCGCAAAGTCCTTGAGCAGCGGTCCGCCGGCCAGGCCGCTGAGCAGCGCGCCCAGCGCATCGATGGGTGGCGGCAGCAGGATGGCCTTGATGAAGCCCAGGCGCACGGCCAGGTCCCAGATGATGAAGAGCGCCACCGGGCCGATGAAGGGCAGGGCCTTGTCCAGCGCCGGCTTGCGCTGCACGACGGCCGCCGGCGCGGCCGGAGGCGTCCAGGGTTTGGCGGGCGTTGCCGTCACGGGAGAGGTGGTACTCATGGTGTTCAACCCTTGTAGAGCATGGTGTCCACGATGAGGCGCGAGCTGAAGATGCCTTTTTCGGAGAACAGGTCGAAGAATTTCTGGAAGTGCGCCACGTCGGCCGGGGTGAACTCGTTGTACATGGTGTAGGCGGCCAGCGGTACCTCGCCGGTGAGCGGGCCTTCGATGGCGGTGTAGCCCTTGAGGTACTGGCGTGCCTCGACCGATTTGCTGCGCACGTAAGCCACGCCCTTGCCATAGGCAGCGACGAATTTTTTTGCCGCGTCGGGATTCTTCTTGATGAAGTCGGAAGACAGCGAGGCCGAGCCGCCGAACCACGGCGCCATCGGGTCGCCCAGTACATAGCGCGCAATCACGCCGGCTTCAAGCACACGGGTGGTGCCATTCATGCGGCCTATGGTGCCGGTGGGCTCCAGCGTGTAGGCGCCGTCGATCTGGCCGGCGGCAAGCGCGGCCACATGCTGGCCGATGGGCAGCTCGACCACGGTCGCGCCGGTAGCGCCGCCGCGCTCCAGCACGGTCTTGGCCAGTGTCACGTTCTGGATGCCGGGGCCGGAGCCGACGCGCTTGCCTTTGAGGTCGGCCATCACCTTGGCCGGACTGGCCGCCGGCACGATCACCTCGTCGAGCACATTCTTCACGTTGCTGGGGTTGGAGCAGAAGATCTTGAAGGTGCCGGGCTGGGCGATCTCGCCGATGGCGATGTTGGCCGAACCGGTGCCGTTGGCGGTACCGTCGGCGCGGCCCGAGAGCACCGCCTCCATCACCTGCTGCGCACCGGCGAATTTGAGCGGCTCCACGTCAAGGCCGGCCTCTTTGAAGTAGCCCAGCTCGATGGCTGAGTAGAACGGCAGGCCGGCGGCGATGGGCCAGTAGCCGATGCGGATTTTCGGCCCGCCCTGCGCATGCAGGAAGGCGGGCATGCCCAGCAGCCCCAAAGTGGCGCCGGCGGCCGTGGCCTTGAGCAGCGAGCGGCGTGCCGGGCCGTGGGGGGCGGATGACGGTGTGGGAACGGGCTTCATGAAATGCTCCTGCTGGTGATGGGTAAACGGTGGATGAACGGGTTGGTAAAGGGTGATGAAAGCTTCAGGCCGGTGCGCTGGACTTCAGTGATTCGAGGTAGGCGCGCCAGCCACCCAGATGCGTGATGTCCTCGGCGCCTTGCAGCGCGTGCGCCTCGCAAACAAAACCCTGGACGCTGCCGCCGCCCTCCAGCGCCAGCGTGCCTATGCCCAGGGGCGCGGGGATCAGCGCAACGAAAGAGCCGTAGTGCTGCACCGGCATTTCCCAGATTTCCAGCGCGATGCCCGCGCCCTCGTTGGGGGCCACACGCAGCAGCCCCGGCTTGGGCGGCACCGTACCCGGCAGCGCGTAGAAGCGATAGTCAGGCGCGGTGCGTGCGGGGCCCACCAGCGTGGCGCCGCGCGTTGTCAGCTGGCTGTTCAGCGGCATGCCCGAAAGATGTGCGCCCACCACGGCCAGCCTGACCGTGGCCGCCGGCTGGATGCCTGGCAACGCTGCGGGTGCGGGCAGCGCTTCGTTCAATGCTCCCAGCGGCAAACCAGTGGCATGGTGATAGCGCTGTCCCAACTCAGCCAGTTGCCAGTCGCTGCCCGCCAGCCCCACCAGCGTGATGCCGAAAGGCAGGCCGTCAGGACGCAGGCTGCTGGGCACGGAAAGGGCCGCGTAGTCCAGCAGGTTGACGAAGTTGGTGTAGGTGCCCAGGTTGCGGTTCAGCGTGATGGGGTCGCGCTGCATGGCCTGCAGCGTGTAGTGCGTGGGCGCGGTCGGCAGGAGCAGCACGTCAATGTCGCGCCACATTGCGCCCGCCTGCTGGCCCAGCGCGCGCAACTTTGTTTGGGCTGCATACAGGTCGGCGGCGCTGTATTGGCGGCCTGCGCCGATGATGCTGCGGACCGGTTCGATCACTGCGTCTTCATGTGTGTCGAAAAAATCGCGTACGGCGGTGTAGCGTTCAGCCACCAGCGCGCTTTCATAGAGCAGCGCGGCCGCCTCGGCCAGCGGCGCGAAATTGATGGGCACCGGCACGCCGCCCAGGGCCTGCATGCGGGTGACAGCTTCGCCAAAAGCCTGCTCGGCCAGCGCGTCGCCGCAGAAGCCCAGTGTTGAAGGCACACCGAAACGAAAGCCTGCGGGCAAGGCGGTGTCGGCCATCGCCAGCACGCGCGAGTAGGGATCCAGCGGGTCGTAGCCCATGGCCGCTTCGAGCACGCGGGCGGCCGTGGCCACGGTGCGCGCGAAGATGGAGACGCAGTCCACGCTCTGCGCGGCCGGCACCACGCCGCGCGCGCTGACCAGACCCCTGGACGGCTTCAATCCCACGATGTTGTTCAGGCCGGCTGGTACGCGCCCCGAGCCGGCCGTGTCTGTACCCAGTGCAAAGTCGGCTTGCCCGGTCGCTACTACATAGGCGGAGCCGGAGCTCGATCCGCCTGATACATAGTCGGGGTTGATGGCGTTGGGCACCGCGCCATACGGCGAACGCGTGCCGTTCAAGCCGCAGGCGAACTGGTCCAGGTTGGTCTTGCCCAGCAGTTGCGCACCCGCATCGAGCAGCTTTTGCACCACGGCGGCGTGCGCCGTCGGCGTGTAGGCGAAAGCGGGGCAGGCGGCGGTGGTTGGCACGCCCGCTACATCAATATTGTCTTTGGCCGCAAATGAGAGCCCGGCCAGCGCGCCGCCGCGGCCGGTCGGGAAAGACGATGTCCTGGTAATCCAGGCCTCGGGAGCCCAGCCGGCGTCCGTGCCCGCAGATGTCGTCACCTGCTCAGGTGCAGCAAGCGATTGAGGAGAGTTCGGCGATGAAGAGATGTGCACCAATTGAAAGCATCCATACTTGTGTACAAGATGAGATGCAAGAGCTGTGCCAATCCGTAGAGCCGTCCCAGCACTGCCAGTGACGAAAAGGACTTTGATGTCTGCTTGTTATCCGATTAGGCGTATGAATGTCATGGATAAAGCGATTCTTGGGTAATTAATCACGCTCGATGTATCAAATACAGTAGAGGCTTATGGAAAAGTCCCGCTCCAACCCACAGCCCAAGCTTCGTGCTGTGCTGTTTGACGCCTACGGCACGCTGTTTGACGTGTACAGCGTGGGCTTGCTGGCGGAGCAGTTCTTTCCGGGCAAAGGCGAAGTGCTGGGCGTGCTGTGGCGCGACAAGCAGATTGAGTACACGCGCCTGGTGACCATCAGCAACGGCGGCGCGCATTACCGGCCGTTCTGGGACCTCACACGCGCAGGCCTGCGTTATGCGTGCAAACGCCTGGGGCTGGATTTGAATGCCGCCCGTGAGGAGCAGCTCATGAACCAGTACCGCCACCTGTCGGCGTTTCCCGAAAACCGGGAGGTGCTGCAGGCGCTGAAGGCGCGTGGCATCACCACCGGCATCCTGTCCAACGGCGACCCCTCCATGCTGGATGTGGCCGTCAAGTCGGCCGGGCTTGAAGGTCTGCTGGACCACATCATCAGCGTGGACAGCATTCGCAAATACAAGACCGCGCCCGAAGCCTATGCGCTCGGGCTGAAAGCCACCGGGCTGGAGGCGAAACAGATCGCCTTCGTGAGCTGCAACAGCTGGGACGCACTGGCGGCCACCTGGTATGGCTACCAGACGCTGTGGGTTAATCGTTACCAACTGCCGTTTGAAGAGCTGGGCACGCAGCCCCTGTACACCGGCAGCAGCCTGCGTGAAGTGCTCTCGCTGCCGCTGCACTGATTTCGCAGGCTCGTTCTATTTTTTGTCTTTTAGTTTTTTTGATTCTTCTGATGCTTTTGAGAAAAGGGACCGCACCATGAACACAACCACCAACACACGCACCTCCAGCCACCGTCTGCAGGTCGCCACCGGGCTTTACCGTTTCATCGAAGACGAGGTGCTGCCTGGCACGGGTGTGCCCAGCAGCGCTTTCTGGAAGGGCTTTGACGCCATCGTGGCCGATCTGGCGCCCAAGAACCTCTCCCTGCTGGCAGAGCGCGACCGCCTGCAGGCCGAGATGGACGCCTGGCACAAGGCCCACCCCGGCCCCATTGCGGACATGAAGGCTTACCGCGCTTTCCTCGAAAAAACCGGCTACCTCGTGCCTTCGCCGAAGAAGGTCACCATCACCACTGCCAACGTGGACGCCGAACTCGCCAGACAGGCCGGCCCGCAACTTGTGGTGCCCATCCTGAACGCGCGCTATGCGCTTAATGCCGCCAATGCGCGCTGGGGCAGCCTGTATGACGCGCTCTACGGCACCGACGCCCTTTCCGAGGATGACGGCGCCACCAAAGGCAAAGGCTACAACCCCGTGCGCGGCGCCAAGGTGATCGAGTACGCACGTTATGTGCTGGATCGCACCGCGCCGCTGAAAAAGGGCTCGCACATCGATTCGATCGCCTATGCGGTCAAGGGCGGCAAGCTCGTCGTTACCCTGAAAGGCGGCAAGACAACGGCGCTGGAAGACGCCAGCCAGTTCATCGGCTACCAGGGCAAAGCCTCCGCGCCGTCGTCGGTGCTGCTGCAGCATAACGGCCTGCACATCGACATCCGCATTGACCGCGGCACGCCCATCGGCAAGACGGATCCGGCCGGCGTGAGCGACCTGGTGATAGAGGCTGCGCTGTCGACCATCATGGACCTGGAAGACTCTGTGGCCGTGGTGGACGCCGACGACAAGGTGCTGGCCTATCGCAACTGGCTGGGCATCCTGCAGGGCACACTGACCGAAAGCGTGACCAAGGATGGCAAGACCTTCACCCGCGGCCTGAACCCGGACCGTGAATACACCTCGCCGAAAGGACCCAAGGGCAAAGCAGTGGTACTGCACGGCCGTTCGCTGATGTTCGTGCGCAATGTGGGCCACCTGATGACCAACCCGGCCGTGCTGTACACCGCCGCGGATGGCAGCACGAAGGAAATTCCGGAAGGCATCCTGGACGCCGTGATCACGACCACGATCGCCATCCACGACCTCAAGCGCAAGGGCAAGCCCGGCATCAGGAACTCGCGCAAGGGCTCGGTCTACATCGTCAAGCCCAAGATGCACGGCCCCGCTGAAGTGGCATTCGCCGCCGAACTTTTCAGCCGCGTCGAAAAGATGCTCGGCCTGCCGGGCAGCACGGTCAAGCTCGGCATCATGGACGAAGAGCGCCGCACCAGCGTCAACCTCAAGGCCTGCATCGCCGCCGCTTCCAGCCGCGTGGCCTTCATCAACACCGGTTTCCTGGACCGCACCGGCGACGAAATGCACACGGCCATGCAGGCCGGCCCGATGATCCGCAAGGGCAACATGAAGATCAGCCCCTGGCTCAGCGCCTACGAACGCAGCAACGTGCTGGTCGGCCTGGCCTGCGGCCTGCGCGGCCGCGCCCAGATCGGCAAGGGCATGTGGGCCATGCCCGACCTGATGGCCGACATGCTCAAGGCCAAAATCTCGCACCCGCAGGCCGGCGCCAACACCGCCTGGGTCCCCTCGCCCACGGCCGCCACGCTGCACGCGCTGCACTACCACCAGGTCAATGTGGCGGCGGTGCAAAAAGACATCGAGAAGACGGTCGACCTGAAGTCCGAAATCGCCCGCCTGCTGCCCGAGCTGCTGCTGGTGCCGGTCTCGCCCGACGCTCAATGGACGCCTGCCGAGAAGCAGCAGGAGCTGGACAACAATGCCCAGGGCATCCTCGGCTACGTGGTCCGCTGGATCGACCAGGGTGTGGGTTGCTCCAAGGTGCCCGACATCCACAACGTCGGCCTGATGGAAGACCGCGCCACGCTGCGTATTTCCAGTCAGCACATCGCCAACTGGCTGCTGCATGGCGTGGTCACGAAAGCGCAGGTCAAGGAAACCTTTGAACGGATGGCCGCCGTGGTCGACGGCCAGAACGCGGGCGATCCGCTGTACAAAAAGATGGCGGGCAACTTCGAGGCGTCAGCGGCCTACAAGGCAGCGTGCGACCTGGTCTTCAAGGGCCTGGAGCAACCCAGTGGCTACACCGAGCCGCTGCTTCACGCCTGGCGGCTGAAGGTAAAAGCCGGCTTGTGAGCTGTTAAGTCTGCGGCAGGGGTGCGGACGGGGGCTTGCGCCTGCTGAAGCCTGTGCCTGACAGAGCCAGCTTGCTACTGAATTGATAGCTGTTAGCGCAGGCTGCTATTGGCCTGCAGGCCAAATACTCTTGGAAATCTGGGTTCGGCCCGCTGGCGCCGGTGCGCCCCCCATGGCGGATGACAGCCGGTCAGGCGTTGATAACCCCTGAGCTTGCGGAGGTGTTGCGCCAAACTGACCTTTACAGAGAGCCGCCGATCTTGCAAAACCGGCCGCTCATCGCCATTCGCGGGATTTAAGGGCTGGTTATGGACCGTTCCGTGACAAAAACCCTGTAATTCATATGTATGCGTTGGAAACCAAGTGAAACACTTTGCAAGTACTTCAATGAAATCGCGGTTGGCCCTTACGCTAGCGTCTCCCCCTTCTCCGGCCACAGATCGGTTGCAAGCCGGCCGGCAAATGTGATTAATACCAATTTTCCCGAACTCCTCGATGGCTTCGCAACCTGACGTCCTTCAATCCTGTCTTCAGGCGGCTGCCAAAGCAGCCCGGCCTGCGCTGGAACGGTGCATTGATGACGCCGTGGCGGGGCTGCAGATTGCCGAGTCACAAAGCCCAAAAGTGGCCGAGCGCGACGAACTCGCGGCGGCCTGGCGGGGACTTCAACAAAACAAGCCCGTCTGGGTCGTGCAATACCCGGCAGACCTGCTGGTGCATTTCAAGGCGAATGTGGCTGTTGCGGTGCAGGCGGTGCGCACGCCGGCAGCATCGCCAGACCAGCTCGCTGCTTCAGCCGCCGCCGCATCCAGCACCTTTGCCGCCCTGTCTTATGCCAGTTTCGCCCTCGTCGACGACGAGGACGTGTCCCAGGCCATTGAATCGTCACGGCTGCTCCAGCTGGTGCTGCCGGCGGTCGACCACGTCCTCGCCGAACTCAACAAGCTGATCAGCACCGTGCAGGGGCTGCCGAATGTGCGCCCGGAGCTCAATCCGCTGCGCCCTGAAGTGTTTGCACAAACCCTGCGCGAAATGATCACCGCAAGCAATGCGGGCCCGGCCGTCGTTTCGCTGTGGCTCAGGTATCTTGCCGAGCCTCTGGGGCGCGAACTCGGGCAGGTCTACGAACGCCTGGTTAACCAGCTGGAACTTGCCAACGTGCAGGGTGCCAGCTACCGCGTATTGCAGACCCCTGCAAGCGCAGCCCCCGGCCGTGGCAGGGGCGCGGGCGGCGCGGGCAACGGGTCGGGCACCGGTACCGGCGGCGCAGGCGGCGGTGAGGGCGGAAACGGTGGGAGCTCCGTGGAATCCGGCCACCACCAGCCGCCCCCGCAATATGCCGACCTCTCCAACTATGAGATCCGGGACGAGCTGTTCCAGGATTTCCTGTTCCATGGCGGCAGCAACGCCCATCACGGGCTGGCGCCGTCCTATTACGAAACGGTCGAGGAAGAGCTGGTTGCCCTTCAGGAAGCGCCCGACTCTTCGGGCGCGCCGCTGGGTGAGTCGCAAGCCCCGCCCTCACATGAATACCAAAACCTGCCGGCGGTAGACCGTCCGCAGCGGATGGTCGATGAGCGCAGCCAGCTCAGCCCGCAGGTTTGGGGCTCGTACGCCCGCCCCCGCGAGCGCGCCATCGTCCGGACCCAGCTGAAGAAAGAGGCCAAGCAGGTCGGTCAGGTGCTGGGCCTGGAAGTGGTGCGCAAGCTGGTCAAACAGGTCGCGCAAGACCCGCGCCTGCTGGTGCCGGTGCGGGAGGCCATCGTGGCGCTGGAGCCTGCGTTGCTGCGCCTGGCCATGGTGGACCCGCGCTTTTTCAGCGACGAAGGCCACGCCGGGCGCCGCGTCATGGAGCGTGTGGCGCAGCGCAGCTTCAAGTACAACGACGAATTCAGCCCTGAGTTCCTGGCGTTTTTTGAGCCGGTCACGCGCGCTTTCAACGGGCTGAACAGCCTGACGATCGAAGATGCCCAGCCTTTCGCGATGGCACTGGCCGAGCTCGAATACGGCTGGGACGAGCAGGACCAGCTCGAAGCGGAAAACCGCAACAACGTGCTGCAGGCCCTGCGTTTCGCCGAAGAGCGCCAGACGCAAGCGGACCAGATCGCCTTTGAGCTGAGCACACGCTCGGACCTGGACAAGGTGCCGGGCCTGGTGCTGGACTTCCTGTTCGGCCCCTGGGCGCTGGCCATGGCGCACGCCAGACTCTCCGATACACGCAACCAGGTTGATCCGATGGGCTTCGGTTCGGTGGTGCCTGACCTGCTCTGGAGCGTCAAGCGGGAAGTCACCCTGAAACGCCCGGCCAAACTGATCGAGATGATTCCCAGCCTTTTGGGCAAGCTGCATGAGGGGCTGGAGTTGCTGGGGCAGGACCCGCGCGAAAGTGAGCCTTTCTTCGAGGGCCTGATGATGCTGCACCGGCCCGTGCTCAAGCTGCGACGCCTGAAAAGCCGGCGTGACGCCGAAGAATCGGGCGCCGTGCCACTGGAGGCCGAAGAAGATTCGGCCACGCCTGAACAGCGTCTTGCCAAGGCCGCCGCGCACCCCTGGCTTGCGCGCGACGACCTGGACGCCGCAGGGTTTGAAGACACCCTGCCGACTGTGCCCGGAGAACTTGCTCCGATCGAGGAAGACGAACCGCCGCCGATAGAACCCATGCAAGCGGCAAATGAGCCCGACTCCAGCCATCCGGAATACCTTGCCGCGGCGGCAGCCTCCGCAAATGCAGTACCGGCCATGGCTCAAAGTGAAGCCGAGCGCCTGTTGCTCAGCCTGCGTTCCGGCCACTGGGTGGATATGTACTCCAGGCGCCGCTGGCTGCGAGCCCAGCTGATCTGGGCCAGCACCAAGGGCACGCTGTTCATGTTCGTGAGCCACGGCGGCCAGCCCCACTCGATGACCAAGCGTAGCTGCGAACGGCTGATCCGTGAACGCCTGCTCCGGCCGGTCGACAGCCAGGGTGTGGTGGCGCAGGCCCTGGATGCGGTCGCTTCGGAAGTCGCAACCACAGCGCAGCCGGAATCCCAGCCGGTCTGAAGGGGGAGGCCGCACGAGGTGGCAGTTACCTGCCGCCGGATACATGGCGGAACCCACCCGTACAGCTTAAAGCCTCATGACCTCCTGGCCCGACCTCAATCAATTTCCTGCCGCCGCTGTACCTGCTGGCCCTGCTGAATTGCAGCAGCCAGCGCATGCCCAGCCCTTTGTGCATGACGACGGAAGCACCCGGTCGCTTCACTTCACGATGGGTGAACTGCAAAGCCGCATGCTGATGCACAGCCCCTGGCACCTGGAAGTGGACTACACGCTGACGATGATGGGTTTCCTGCTCTTTCGGCCCGTGCCCCTGCACATCGGAATGATCGGCCTCGGAGGCGGCTCCCTGGCCAAGTTCTGCCACCGGCAGCTGCCGTCCAGCCAGATGACTGTGCTGGAGATCAACCCTCAGGTGGTGGCGCTGCGGCGCGAATTCCACGTGCCCGACGATGACGCGCGGTTCCGCGTCATCGCCGCTGACGGGGCCGATTTTCTGCAGGCCGGTACCTCCCGGTTCGACGTGCTGCTGATCGACGGGTTTGACCACCAGGGGCAACCGCCGGCCCTCTGTTCGCAACGCTTTTATGACGACTGTTTTGCCGCGCTGTCGCCGGGCGGCGTACTGGCGGTGAACCTGCACTACGATGACCCGGACTATCCGCTGCTGGCGGGCCGCATTGCGCGCAGTTTCGATGGCAATTCCGCAGAAATTCTTGCCCAGGAAAAAACCAACAGCATCGTGTTTGCCTACCGCGGGAAGCCCGTTTCCGCGCGCAGGCTCTCGGTTGCGCAAGCTCTTTCCGCACTGGCGGACGACGAGGGCCGGGCCCAGCTCAGGGCCGAGTTTGGGCGGATCACCTGGTACATGAAAGACCCGGGCGCAGACGACGCCTGACCGGTGCATCCCGGCTCACACCGGATCCGGCCACGGCGGGAAGGCCTTACCCCGACGTGCGGTGCTGTCCGACGGCCAGCCCCCAAAAAAACAGGCACGCTGGAACGTTCAACATTTCATTTCACTGTCCTGCACGGATATACCCTGCACGCGCACAAACCTGGAGAACCCCATGACCGAAAAAACCGCATCTGTTCACTGGGAAGGCCGAGGCAAAAAGGGCCAGGGCCAGATCAGCACCGACACCGCTGCACTCAAGTCGTATCCCTACGGCTTTGGCAGCCGCTTTGAGGACGACCGCAGCGGCACCAATCCTGAAGAGTTGCTGGGCGCCGCGCATGCAGCCTGTTTCACCATGGCATTTTCTTTTGCCTGCGACAAGGCTGGGTTCGGCACCAGCTCGGTGGACACCCGCGCCAGGGTCCGTCTGGTGCCGCAGGGTGATGGCTTCCTCATCGACCGCATTGCGCTGACCCTGGAGGCCGTGATTCCGGATATCGATGAAGCGAAATTCCAGGAACTCGCCGAAGGCGCCAAAAAGGCCTGCCCGCTCTCCAGGGCCCTGGCCAGCGTTCCCGAAATCACCCTCGCAGCGACATTACGCCGGTAGCTTTTTCCGCACCCAGAAAGAAACCCGATATGAATCCCAGGACGAATTTTTCTTTTGAGGTTCAATATGCCGCACAGTCAGGCGCCGCGCAGGACGAGCGCGACGGCCTGATGGGGTCGCTGGGCCCTTCGCTGCAGAAGCTGTTTGCCGCAGACGACCCTTCGGCCACCGTGACGGTGAGCGACAGCCACAAGGGTGACGGCAACAAGATCATTGAGTTGACGACCACCCTGCAGGATCCCCAGGTCGCCGCAACACTCCAGGCGTTTTCGAAGCAGCACGGCGTGGCCGTGAGTGCACTCGAATAGCCGGCCCTGGTGCGGCCTCGCTCAGGCTTGCCACACACCGTAACCCGCTTCGCGCAGGGCAATACCCAGTTCGACTTCCATGTCGCGCGCCGCGTCGTAGGGCATGGGGTTGTACATCTCGTACAGCTTGGGTAAAAGCCGCACGCCGAAATCACGGGCGAAACGGTTGGATTGAATGCCGGCCTTGTGTTTGTCAAAACGCACATCCGGGTCCAGCCCGGTCATGCCCACATACACAAAAGGCTTGCCCAGCTGGTAGTCCGGATTGGCGCGGCGAAAGCGTGCCACGTTCCACACTTCGGGCCCAAGCTCGATCACATAGACGCTGTAGTGATGGCCTCTGGGTCGGGTGGGCATGAATGGGCGGGCGTGGAGGGTGGGCGTTGTGCCGACTTTAACGCATCGCAATCCATTCAGGCGCTATCAAAAAAATAGCTGCTTGCGCGCGTCCTTATTGGCCTGCAACTTCTTTCTGCCTGAAAATCGCGCGCTAGCCTTGCTGTTGCTGTTGCTGCTGCGATTCCTTCATTTCTCCATTTTCTTCCTCTGTTGGGCTCTGGGTCTGCGTCTGTGCCTGTGTCTCATCCGGGGCCTGCTCCTGCAGCCAGCTGCCCGACGACACCACCAGGTGAATGAAGTGCAGCTTGGCGACCGCCTCCGTTGGCAGGATGAAGGGATAGAAATCGGGCTGGCCCATGCTGCGCGACATCTCGTTGAGCATGGTGGTCAGCCGCGTCCAGTGGTTCAGGAAGGTGAGGAACTGTTCGGCATCCGGGTGATCCGGTTGATACAGCGCATCTATCGTGAACGGCGTGAACTCCAGGTCGAAGTGATCGACGCTCAGGCCGAAACTTAAAGCGGTGTCGATCGCATCGCGCATGTGCAGGTAATGCGCCCAGCACTCGGCCCAGTCCTCCCAGGGGTGAGTACTGGCGTAGGCGCTCACGTAATGCAGCGGCCAGTCCGCGGGCGGGCCCTCGTCGTAGTTGCGCTGCAGGCTGGCCTTGTAGTCCAGGGTTTCGTCGCCGAAGAGTGCGTGAAAGCCGTCCATCCAGGCAGTGCCGGCCAGCAGGCGGTCCCAGTAGTAGTGGCCCACTTCATGGCGGAAATGCCCAAGCAGCGTGCGATAGGGCTCGCGCATGGCCTTGCGCACCGCCTCGCGCTTGGCGTCGTCGGCCTCGTCCACGTTGAGCGTGATGAGGCCGGTGTTGTGGCCCGTCATGATGTGCGGGCCGTTCACCGGCGAACGCAGGAAGTCGAACATCAGGCCGCGCTCGGTGTCTTCGCTCATGCGGGACGCCACCGGCAGCCCGAGCAGGATCAGCGCGGACACCAGGCGGCGCTTGGCCAGCTCGACCAGCCCCCAGAGGTAACCGTTGTCGGGCAGGGCTGGGTCCGTCAGGTCCGGAATGGTCCGGTTGAGGCGGCAGGCCCGGCACATGTCGGCGGGGTCCTCCACCGGCACCAGCCAGTTGCACGATGCGGGGGTTGAGAGATTGAGGCATCGCCTGTAAAGAGGTTCGCCGTTTTCGGCAGGCTGAGCGGGCGGTGCCTGCGTCGCCTCGGCTTCCTCAACGGGTGCGGCAGGCGCAGATTCCTGGCCAGGAATTTCCTCGAGCAAAGGCGGCTGGATGTCGTCGGGCGGCGCGCCGGCCGGTGCGCCGGCGGCCTGCCATTCCTGCCAGGTGCCCTCTTGCGGCCCAGGCATCAACGGCAGCAGCAGGCCGCGCTCACAGTCATAACCCAGCGGCGTGCCGCAGGCCAGGCATTTGCTGTTGCGAAAAAAGACGGGCTGCCCGCAATGGCAACGGTAGTTGCGCCCGGCCAGCAAAGGCAGGGGTTGGTCGGTGGATCTGGATGGCGTGGTGAAAAACAAGTGGCTTGCCCGAATGAATGGTGGGCCCGCAAGGCCGAAAGCGCAAAGCACCTGGCAGGAGAACACCCGGCAGGAGAACCCGAGGGTACAGGATAGCCCCGGCGAAGCCTCCGGGGCCCGGCGCCAACACCTGTCATGCTGTCAGTGGAGGCCGACAAAACAAGGCCGGGCTCTTGCTTTTATCATCGGGTATCAGACATGTTTGCGGGCCAGTTAACCGGACACCCGTAAAACCCTGTGTTCAACCCGCATCAACCACCACACCCCAGAGGACACCATGCCCACTTACCACGTCGAAATGATGGAAGGCCGGACCATCGAGCAGAAGAAAAAGCTCGTCGAGGCCATTACCCGCGTCAGCGTCGAAATTCTCGGCGGCCAGCCTGACTCGGTGGACATCCTGATCACCGACATCAAGCGCGAAAACTGGGCGACCGGCGGCAAACTCTGGTCCGAGCCGAGAGACTGACGACGGACACCCGGGCCATGCCCGCATCCCTTGCCGGCCTGCAGGCGCGCCACGGTCCGCGTTACCGGCGGTTGCTGCTGCTGTCGGTCATGATCGGCACGATGGCTTCCATCATGTCGTCGACCATCGTGAACGTGGCGATTCCCGACATGAGCCATTACTTCACGCTGGGGCAGGAGCGCGCGCAGTGGGTGAGCTCGGGCTTTATGGTGGCCATGACGGTCTCCATGCTGACCACGCCCTGGCTGCTTTCGCGCTACGGCTATCGCCGCACCTATGTGGGCACCATGGTGCTGCTGATGGCCGGCGGCATTGTGGGCGGTCTGGCCAACAGCTTTGGGCTGGTGCTGGGTTCGCGCGTGGCCGAGGGCCTGGCGGCCGGTGTGGTGCAACCGATTCCCGCGATCATCATCATGCGGGCCTTCGGGCCACACGAGCAGGGGCGCGCCAGCGGCCTCTTCGGCATGGGCGTGGTGCTGGCGCCGGCGCTGGGCCCCAGCGTGGGCGGGGTCCTGGTCGACCTGTTTGGCTGGCGCTCGATTTTTTTCATGGTGGTGCCGCTTTGCCTGGTATCTCTGTGGATGGCTTACCGCTACGTGCCCGACACAGCGCCCGGCGGCGTGGAGCCCAACCGCAATGGCGCGATGATCGACTGGCGCGGCCTGTTGCTGGGCGCGGTGGGCACGCTGTGCCTGCTCAACGGCATGGTTGAGCTGCACGGCGCCGGGCGCGCGCATGCCTTTGTATTGCTGGGCGCCGCGCTGGTGGCGCTGGCAGCATTCATCTGGTGGCAACGTCGCCTGGCGGCTTCGGGCGGTGCACCGCTGATGAACCTGGCGCTCTTTGGCTACCGGCCTTTTGCCATGGGCAGCATCGTGGCTTTCATCTACGGCACCGCGCTGTTTGGCTCCACCTACCTGCTGCCGGTGTACCTGCAGCTGGGCTTGAATCTCTCGGCTTCGCACGTCGGCACCATCCTGTTGCCTGCGGGCCTGGTGTTGGCGGCCACGATTGCGGGAGTGGGCCGGCTGGCGGACAAACACCCGACCTGGCTGCTGGTCAGCACGGGGCTGGCTTTGCTGGCAGCCTCGTTTGCATTGATGCTCACGGTGAACCTGGCTTCGGGGCTCTGGATGCTGGTGGCGTGGGCCACGCTGGGGCGTATCGGGCTGGGTTTTATCCTGCCTTCGCTCAACCTCGGGTCACTCCGGCCACTGCATGAGCATCTGTTATCGCAGGGCGCAAGCGCCATCAACTTCCTGCGCATGCTGGGCGGCGCGATCGGTGTGAGCCTGTGCGGCATCGTGCTGGAGTGGCGGCTTGCGGCCCATGGCGATTCGCTGGCCAACGCCACCAGCAGCCCGGCGCGGCTGGCTGCTTTCAATGAAGCCTTCCTGATGCTGGCCGCCCTGTGCGTACTGGCCGTGGTGGCCGCATGGCAGCTTCGCGTGCCGCCCCCCGCCCAACCTGATAACTTACCGAATAACAAGCAGGAAGCGGACTGACATGTGCCAACTTCTCGGCATGAACTGTAATGCCCCAACGGATGTGACCTTCAGTTTCAGGGGCTTCGCGCAGCGGGGCGGCCACACCGACCACCATGCCGACGGTTGGGGCATCGCTTTTTTTGAAGGTGACGACAGCGTGGCCGGTGGCAGCGACCGCGGCCTGCGCCACTTTGTCGACCATCAACCGGCCTGCAGTTCACCGGTGGCCGAGCTGATCAGCCGCTATCCGATCAAAAGCCGCAACGTCATCTCACATATCCGCAAGGCCACACAGGGCCGTGTCGCGCTGGAGAACTGCCACCCCTTTGTGCGCGAGCTGTGGGGCCGCTACTGGGTGTTCGCCCACAACGGCGACCTGAAAGATTTTTCACCCCGCCTGCACGGCAGCTTCCGGCCCGTCGGCACCACCGACAGCGAACGCGCCTTTTGCTGGATCATGCAAGAGATGGCCAAGTCGCACGCGGGCGTTCCCAGCGTGCAGGAACTGAGCATCACGCTGCGGGAACTTGCCGCGCACATCGCCACCCACGGCACTTTCAACTTTTTGCTCAGCAACGGTCAGGCCTTGTGGGCGCACGCGTCCACCAACCTCTATTACGTGGAGCGCAAGCACCCCTTTGCGCATGCCACGCTGAGCGACGAGGACGTGAGCGTGAACTTTGCCGAGCACACCAGGCCGACCGACCGCGTCGCTGTGGTGGTCACGGCGCCGCTCACCACCAACGAAACCTGGACGTCATTTGCGCCCGGGGAACTCAAGGTGTTTGAAGGCGGTGCGCTCATCGCCGCCTGACAGCCGCAGCCCTGGGCTGTCAGGCGCCGGCTGTCGTGACAGCCTGTTCCAGTGCATCAATGAACATGGCCGCCACGTCAAAGCCTGCCTGGTCGTGGATTTCCTGGAAACAGGTCGGGCTGGTGACGTTGATCTCGGTCACATAGTCGCCGATCACGTCGACACCGGCCAGCAGCAGGCCGCGCGCGGCCAGCACCGGCCCCAGTGCTTCGGCAATTTCAAAATCCCGCTTTGAGAGCGGCTGCGCCACACCCACGCCGCCGGCCGCCAGATTGCCGCGCACTTCGCTGCCTTGGGGAATGCGCGCCAGGCTGAAAGGAACCGGTTTGCCTCCGATGACCAGCACGCGCTTGTCGCCCTTGACGATCTCGGGCAAAAATTTCTGCACCATCACGCTTTCGGCGCCGTTCCTGTTCAGTGTTTCGGTGATGCTACCCAGATTCAGGCCGTCTTCCCTCACGCGGAAGATGCCCATGCCGCCCATGCCGTCCAGCGGCTTGAGGATGATGTCCTTGTGTTCGGCATGAAAGCGCTTGATGTCGGCCGCGCTGCGCGTGACCAGCGTCGGGCCGCTGAATTGCGCGAACTCGAGGATGGCGAGCTTTTCAGGATGGTCGCGCAAGGCGGCGGGCTTGTTGAAAACCCTGGCCCCTTCGCGCTCGGCCTGCTCCAGCAGGTGCGTGCTGTAAAAGTATTCACTGTCAAAAGGCGGGTCCTTGCGCATGACCGCCGCATCAAAACCCGCAATGGCTTCGCGGCCGTCGGGCCGGGCGGCATCGGCCGTGAACCACACATCTGCGCCGCCTGTCAGCGTGATGTGGCGCACCTGGGCCGTGACTTTCGCGCCGGTCTGCCAGCTCATGTCGGCCGGTTCACACGCGCTGATGCGGTGCCCGCGCCGCTGCGCCTCCCGCATCATGGCAAAGGTGGTGTCCTTGTAAATCTTGAATGACTCGAGCGGATCGGCAACAAAAAGAAGGTTCATGGTGTGGAACGTGTCCCTGGGTTTGGCGCCGCCCCGGAGCGGGCTTCGCGGCGCTGTTGGCCATATTGTTGTACAAAGAGTGCAATCGCGCCCGCGACGACACCCCAAAAGGCCGAGCCCACACCGGCTATTGCGACGCCCGACAAGGTGACGAGAAAAGTGATAAGCGCCGCTTCCCGGTGCGATTCCTCCTTCACCGCCGCGGCCAGGCCGTTGCCGATGGTACCCAGCAGCGCCAGTCCGGCAATGGCGACGACCAGCTCCTTCGGAAAAGCTGTCAGCAGGCCGGTGATCGCTGCGCCGAATATGCCGATCACGATGTAAATGGCGCCGCAGCAAACGGTCGCGGTGTAGCGCCTGGCGGGGTCCTCATGCGCTTCCCGGCCCATGCAGATGGCCGCCGTGATGGCGCTCAGGTTGAGGGCAAACGCGCCAAAAGGCGCCAGCACCAGCGTGGCCAGGCCGCTCAGCGTGATGATTTTTGACACCGGAATGCCGCCGTCCGGACTGTCGGGCCCATAGCCCGCCGCATGGATGGCCGCCACGCCCGGCAGATTCTGCGAAGCCATGGTCACCACAAACAGCGGAATGGCCAGGCTGACAGTGGCGGCCAGTGTGAACTTCGGCATCACGAACACCGGCATCGCCAACGAAAAAGCGACCTCAGACCACGCCAGTTGCCCGCGCGCAGCGACAAACACAATGGCTCCGACCAGCGTCAGCACTACCGCATAGCGCGGCATCAACCGCTTGCCCAATAAGTAGATCGCCAGCATCAGCAGCACCAAAGGCAAAGCCGTTTGCGCTGCCGCAAAGGCCTGGATGCCGAAGCGCGCCAGCACACCGGCCAGCAACGCGGAGGCGATGGCCACAGGAATACGGTTCATGACTTTTTCAAACCAGCCGGTGATGCCGAACAAGGTGATCAGCGCCGCGCTGACCATAAATGCCGCAACCGCCTCTCCCATCGAGAAACCGCCAGCCAGCCCTGCAGTAGCCAGCACGGCGGCACCCGGTGTGGACCAGGCCACCATCACCGGCTTCTTCAACCACAACGACGGCACAAGAGAGCACAAACCCATGCCGATGCCGAGCGCCCACATCCACGAGGCAATCTCGGCAGGCGTGGCGTTGAAGGCAAGGGCTGCCTGAAAGACGATGGCAACCGAGCTGGTGAAGCCGACCAGTACTGCCACGAAGCCCGCGGTGAAGGCGGCGAGGTTGAGGTCTTTGAAAAATTGCATGGAGGGATTCTGGCAGGGTTGGCACGCAGGGCATGAGGTCGCAAGAGGAAGAACCGCCTTCCAGATGGATTTCATCCGTTTGCTATGAATTCAATAGCGGCTTGCGCCCGACCCAATTGCCCTGCGGCCCAAATGCCTACAAACCCGACAGCTTGCGCATTTGCCGGTCATGCCACCGGCCCAGCAGCGTGATCGCCACCGCAGCTCCGATCAAGGCCATGAACATGTCCGACTGCGTGTCCCAAGGGTCCCCCTGGGTTCCCAGAAATTCATCCGCGCCCTGACCCAGCGCCAGGGCCGCCCACCACTCCACCAGCTCATACACCGCGCTGATGGCCATGGCCACGCACACCGACAGAAACCCTGCCATGCGGCGGCTGCCCAGGTAGCCACGCTGCAGCAATACCTCGCGTGCCACCAGCGCTGGCACCAGCCCCTGCATGAAGTGGCCGACCTTGTCGTAAGGGTTGCGGCCCAGGTGAAACAAATCCTGCAGCCAGAAACCCGGCGGCACCCTGGCATAGGTGTAGGCGCCACCCACGATCAGCACCAGCATGTGCAGCGCAATCAGCACATACAGCAAGGTCGTCAGCGGGTAGCGCCGGCCCGTGGCCAGCAGCACCGGCGCGGCGATGACGGCGGGCGCCACCTCGAGCATCCAGGTGCCCCGGTCATACGGTGCCATACCCGACCACACCAGCGCGGCCAGTACCAGCAGGCCGAGAGCGATCAGCAGCGGCCTGCGGTCAGTCATGCGTCGCCATACACAGGCTCGCAGCGCACATCGGTTTTCACCGAGTTGGCGATGAAGCAGGCGTTGTGGGCCTCGTGGTGAAGCTTGTCGATCTCGGCGCGTGTCGGCATGCGTTCACCGGCAAACGCCACGTCAGGCCGCAAGGTGACGGTGGTCATGGCGATTTTTCCTTCAGCGTTCTTTTCCATCACGCCACTGGCCGCATCAAAGTAGCGTGTCACGGAAAACTTGCGTTTGGCCGCGATCGACAAAAACCACAGCATGTGGCAGCTCGACAGCGAGGCGACGAATGCCTCTTCCGGGTCCATGGCCGATGCGTCCGACATCGGCAAGGGCACCACATGCGGTGAAGAAGAGCCCGGCACTTCGAGGCCGCCGTCGAAGCGGATCAGGTGCCTGCGGCTGTAGCGGTTTCCCGGGAAATCGCCGCCGTTGATTTCCCACAAAACCTCCGCCGTGTAAGTCGACATGGCCGCCCTTTGAAGTCAGCGAAAGAAGTTGTGCAGCGCGGTGGCCGTCGCCACGGGCTGTTCTTCGGGGATGAAGTGGCCCGCCGGTACGGCATGGCCCGAGACCTCGCCGCTGCATTGCGCCTCCCACAGCGCCAGCGGGTCGAACATCCGGTGCACCACACCGCGTTCGCCCCACAGGAGCAGCAAATCGCAGGCCACCGTCAGGTGCTGCGCGCGGCTTTCGCGGTCGTGGTCCAGGTCAATCCCGGCGCTTGCCCGGTAGTCTTCGCAGGCCGCATGCAGCGCTTCGGCGTTGCAAAAGCAGCGTTCATATTCGGCCAGGGCCTGAGGTTCGATGTAATTGAGCCCCGCGCTGCCCCAGCCGCCGAGCTTGGCGTGCAGGTAGGCTTTGGCGGTTTCGGGATGGTTGGCGCCCATCATGATTTCGGGCAGCGGCGCCGGCTGCAACATATGGAACCAGTGGTAATAGGCACGCGCAAACGCCATGTAGGGCTCCGTCATGCTGCGGCCTTCGTACATGTCCAGTGTGGGGGCGATGTCGATGATGCAGAGTTTTTGCACGCGTGCCGCATAGTCCAGCGCCAGCCGGTGCGCCACACGCCCGCCGCGGTCGTGGCCGCAGAGGTAAAAGCGGTCCACACCCAGGGCATCCATCACCCCGACCATGTCGTGCGCCATGTTGCGTTTGCTGTAGTTGCTGTGGTCGGGCAGGCCTGCGGTTTTGGAAGAGTCTCCGTAACCCCGCAGGTCGGGCATGACCAGGAAATAGTGTTTTGCCAGGCGCTGCGCCACGCGGTGCCACATCACATGCGACTGCGGAAAACCATGCAGCAGCAACAGGGCCGGGCGCAGCGGATCGCCCGGCACGACCCGGGAAAACCGCGCGTTGATGGACGCGCCGTTGACCTCAAAGCTGCGTGATTCAAAACCGTCAAACCAGGACATGAAAACTCCCGTTCAAATCAACTCTTGCGCGGGCCTAGTGTCGCGTCACCAGGTATTTTTGCAGATTCGCCGCCGCCTGTGCCCGCACCTTGTTGCGCAGGAAAGGCGTCCAGCCCAGCAGCAGGCCGGGCGCGCCCAGCGCCTGCCGCGACCAGGTCCAGAAATCAAAGTGATCACGGTGCCGCGTGATCAGGCCCTGTTCATTGAATTCAAACGCGCCGTCAATGCTGTTGTGCACCATGCGCCCAGTGGCGCTGAAGCGGTAATAGGCGTCCCAGTGTGATTTTCCCGTGCTCGCGCCGGCTTCCAGCCCGCTGTAGGTGAGTTTCCAGACATCCATGCCCTTGGCTTTTGTGGCGTCGCACAGCATGTGCCACATGCCGGTGACCTCGCGGTGCCCCCGCAGTGAAAACGCCGCGTCGTCGAAAGCGGCGTCCGGGGCGTAGCAGGTCGCCATGGTGTCGGAATCCAGCCGTGTAAAAGCGCTGTAAAACTTCTCGAGGGTGGCCTGGTTGGGGTGCATGGTGTCTCCTGGGTGGTTGTTTTCGGGTGGCCTCGTGGCTTCGCGACTCTATAGCGCTTTGGTAGGGGCCGGCGTCGCTCACGCGTCAGCCGGCTTCGCGCAGCAATTGCAGCAGCCGCTGCAGCGCATGCTGCACCGTGGCGCTGCGCACCGCGGCACGGTCGCCGTCAAAGCGCCGGACTTCAGACACCAGCCAGCCGGGCAGCGCAAAACCAAACCATACCGTACCGACAGGCTTGGCGGCACTCCCCCCTGTCGGGCCGGCCACTCCAGTGACGGCCACCGACACTTGCGCACGGGAGTGGCCCAGGGCGCCGGAGGCCATCGCACGGGCCACTTCTTCGCTGACAGCGCCATGCACGGCAATCAGCGCAGCATCTACACCCAGCAGTTCGTTTTTCGCTTCGTTGGAATAGGTGACAAAGCCGCGCTCGAACCAGGTGCTGGAGCCCGCCAGGTCGGTGCACACCGCCGAAATCATGCCGCCGGTGCAGCTTTCGGCCGTCGCAAGCATCCAGCCCTTTTTGAGCAATAAATCGGCCACCAAGCCAATAGAATCATGCGCCAGTAGCTCCTCTTTTGATAGCAATTCATTGCTCACCAGAATCTCCAGAAGGCGATCACCAGCAGGGCGCAGAACGCCGCCACGAAGTCGTCAAACAAAATCCCGAAGCCGCCGCGCCAGCCAAAGCCCTTGAAAACCTGGTCCGCCCATGCTACCGGGCCGGGCTTCACGGCGTCAAAAAAGCGGAACAGCAAAAATGCAGCAAGTTGTGCTTCGAAGCCCGCCGGCATGACCAGCCACAACACCAGCCAGAAGGCCACCACTTCGTCCCAGACGATGTTGCCGGGGTCGAGCACGTTCATGGCCTTCGCGGTGACGGTGCAGGCCCACCAGCCAATCAGCGTAGAGGCGGCAATCAGCCAGCCCATGTCGACCGGCGACAGCCATTGCTGCAGCACCAGAAAAGCCAGCCAGGCCCAGAGTGTGCCGGCCGTGCCGGGCGCCACCGGGCTCAGGCCCGAGCCGAAACCGAGGGCGATGAAATGCGCAGGGTGCGACAGCAGGAACCGGGCGTTGGGCCGGAACCGCGGTGGGCTGAGGGTTTCTGATGGGGGAGTGAGTTCGGACATGGGGATCATGAGGCTGGGGCCGCGCTGGTTTTCTCCAGCCACTCGGCCCAATGGTCGATACAGGCCTTGATTTTGGGCAGGCGGTGGCGGTTGGTAAGCGTCACGGCGTAAATCGGGCTGGGCTGGTCGTCGACAAAGTCCGCAAGCACCGGGACGAGCAAACCCTGGCGCACCAGCGGTTCGGCGACCAGTGTGGCGCAGCGTGAAATGCCCAGCCCCTGCAGCGTCAGCGTGGCGGTCATGCCGGTATTGTCGGATCGCCAGGATGCCTTGGGCACGATCACGCTGGGTTTCCCGTCAATCACGAAGGGCCAGTGGTTGAGCATGGGCACGCCGCTGTTGGTGATCAGCCGGTGGCTGTGCAGCTCATCGGGGTGCCGGGGTGTTCCGTAGGCCTGAAGATAGCCCGGCGCGGCATACAGCCGCCGGCCCAACGCACCGATTTGCCGTGCAACGACCGTGTCGGTCACCGGTGTACCGGTGCGAATCGCGATGTCGATGCCATCGCGCGCCATGTCCACCAGGCGGTCTTCCACCTGGAGGTCTACGCACAGCTTCGGGTAGCGCTGGTGAAGGCTGTCAAAACTGGGCGCCAGCAGGTACTGGGCGACCACCGTGCTGGCCGCCACACGCACCCAGCCGGTGGCCTGCCGCGACTGGCTGGCAAATTCGCCTTCCAGCTCGTCGAGCGTTCCCACGATGCGGCGGCAGTACTGCAGAAAGGTTTCGCCCTCGGCGGTGGGCGCCAGCCCGTGCGTGGAGCGATGGATAAGGCGCGTACCGCAGGCTTTTTCGATGCGGCTCAGGCTGCGCGAAACCTGGCTGACCGGCACGTCGCGTTCGCGGGCCACAGCCGAGAGGGTGCCCAGCTCGGCCACGCGGGCAAAGAGGAGCATGTCGTCGAAGCCAAGGTTGCGCATGGGTCAATGGTAACCAGTACAAGGCCTGCGGGCGGCTTTGCAGCCAGCGCAAGACCCATTTGCGGACCATGCCGTTTCCGGCGGGCCGTGCTTTTCCTACAGTGCTTTCACCCCCCGCAAACCCCGGGGACAGAAAAGGAAAACATCATGAACCGCACCCTTTCGCTTGACGAGCACAATCGCCTGATCGATCTGGCCGGGCAGCGAGCCAGGCAACTACGCCGCGAGGCCGTGGAGAATTTCGGCAATGGGGCCGCCCCGGCCGCCCTGCGGGCCGCAACCCGGTTTGTACAGAGTCTGGCGCGCCATGCCCGGCTGCGCAAACACACCGAGACCTGAACACGCGGGCGCACCCGCCTGTCACAGCCGCTTCACAGAAAGGCGTCAAAGTCCACCGCTTCAATACGGAGGATAAGCATGTCGGTTTTGACAAAGATGAATGGATTGACCCTGGCGGCGGCTTGCGCGTTGTGCCTGGCTTCAGGTGCCGGGCGCGCGCAGACACAGGCGGCCCCGGCGGTGGAGGCGGTTCTTGCCGGCCATGCAGCCCTGAGTGCCACCACGGCCGTGGCAGCGCCTCGCGATGCAGGTCCTTTTTTCGCCACGGCCGGGAAATTTGCCAATGCAAAACGTCAGCGCAATGAGCGGCTGGGCAGCGAAAGCGCCAACACTTTTGTGGGCGACCCCAAATACCCGCGTGCTTCCGGCGGCACCCTGCCCATGAAGGGGCAGTCGGTGCAGGGGTTTTCGGGTATTGTGTCCCTGGGCAAAGGCGACTTCCTGGCGCTGACCGACAACGGCTTTGGCAACAAGGTCAATTCGCAGGACGCGCTGCTGATGGTGCACCGGTTGTCGGTGGACTGGGCCAAAGGCCAGGTCCGGCGGCGCAGCACCGTCTTCCTGAGCGATCCCGACAAGCGCGTGCCTTTTCACATCCAGAACGAAAACACGCAGCGCCGTTATCTCACCGGCATCGATTTCGATCCCGAGTCCATCCAGGTGGTGGGCAACGAATGGTGGATCGGCGACGAGTATGGTCCCTACCTCTTGCGCACGGACTTTCAGGGCCGCGTGCTGGGCGTGACCGAGACGGTCATCAACGGCAAGCTGCTGGCATCGCCCGATCACTACATGCAGGGCCGTTTGCCCAACCTGCCGGGCGAGGCCCTGTTTGAGGTGCGCCGTTCCAACGGGTTTGAAGCCATGGCCCGATCGCCCGACGGCAGCAAGCTGTACCCGATGTTTGAAGGCCCGCTGTTCGATACCGCCGCCAAAAGCGTGGAAAAGGCAGGCGACAAAACCTATGTACGCATCAATGAGGTGGATGCAGCCTCGCGCAGTTTCACCGGCAAGCAGTGGAAGTACCTGCTGGAAGAAGTGGGCAACGTCGCCGCCGACTTCCAGTTGCTGGACGCCACGACCGGTCTGGTGATTGAACGCGACGACAGCACCGAAGGCCAGTCGCCGGCGTGCCCAGGCGAAGCGCGCACCGACTGCTTCACCCGGCCCGCGCGTTTCAAGCGTGTCTACAAGATCGACCTGGCGGCAAGCGATGCGGACGGCTTTGTGCGCAAGGTGGCCTATGTCGACCTGACCCGCATCGCCAATCCGCAGCGGCTGGCCAGGCTGGGGCCCAATGAAGCGGTGTTTTCATTGCCGCACCTGGGCCCTGAAGGGCTGGCGATTGTTGACGCCACGCACATCGTGCTGGTCAACGACAACAATTTCCCGTATTCGTCAGGCCGTGAAATCGGCAAGCCGGATGCCAATGAGCTGACCTTGCTGGACATTCGCACCCTGGTGGACGCGAAGTAAAGGCGCAGACGCTTTCTTCCGACGCTTCTTACTTCCGGGCAAAGTGATCAAACGAGGAAAACTGCTGCGAAACAGCTTTTCCCTGTGCGTCGATCAGGCGAAGGCCCGGCTGGGAGTCGATTTGCCCGATGCGGGTGACGGGCGTTGCGGCAAGCCGTGAAGCTGCCCGCACGGCCTCACGCGCGGAGGGCGGCGCGGTGAAGGCGAGCTCATAGTCATCCCCGCCGGCCAGTACGCATTCCAACTGCTTTTCATGGGGAATTGTGCCTTCAGGCCAATCAGGATGAGCGCAAGCAGCTATCAAATTGATAGTGGCCGAGCTGTCGATGGTGGCACCGGCGCCGGACGCCTTGAGGATGTGCTGCAAGTCACCCAGCAGGCCGTCGCTCACGTCGATGGCGGCAGAAGCAACACCCCGCAGGGCCAGGCCGAGGGCGACGCGCGGCGTGGGTTGTTCGAGCCGCTGGCGGGTCTGTGCAAGGACGCCTGGAGGCAGGGCCAGGGCGCCGCGCAGCGCCTCCAGGGCAAGCCGGGCGTCACCCAGCGTGCCGCTGATATAGATGTCGTCGCCGGGCTTTGCGCCGGAACGCAGCAATGCCTGGCTCTTGCCGCCGACCACAGGCACTTCGCCAAACACCGTGATGCAGATGTTGAGCGGACCCTGGGTGGTGTCGCCGCCCACCAGTTCACAGCCGTGCGCGTCGGCCAGCGCCAGCAGGCCCTGCGAAAACGCGGCCAGCCAGGCCTCGTCGATACGGGGCAAGGCCAGGGCCAGTGTGAATGCCAGGGGCTGGGCGCCGCAGGCGGCCAGGTCGCTAAGGTTGACGGCCAGCGCCTTGTGGCCCAGCGTAAAAGGATCCACATCCGCAAAGAAATGCCGGCCCTCGACCAGCATGTCGCTGGAGATGGCCAGCTGTGTGCCGGGCGCGGGCTGCAGCAATGCGCAGTCGTCACCGACACCCAGGACGGCCCGGCCGGCGGGGCGCGTGAAATAGCGTGCGATCAGGTCAAATTCACCCATATGCCGAGCATACAAGGGTATCCGGCAAAGCCGGATCAGGGATGTTGTTGGTGCGTGACGCCACCGCGGAAACGGTCGGCCGCCTGGCGTATGACTTCGGCCAGCAGGTGTTCCTCGCCTTGCTTTTCGCGCAGCCAGCGGGCGTCATTGTCGGCGCGCTCCACGCTGTTGCGCAGCAGGTGCAGCGACGCACCGGCACCCATGCCGGTGGCATGGCGTTCAATCTGTGCCATGGTCAGCAGGATGTGCTCGCGCAGCGGCATGTGCCCGCCCGTGGCCGGGTCGACATAGACTGCGTCCAGCCCGAAGCGGCAGGCCTGGAAGCGGTTGTAGGTGTAGACCAGGTAATCGTCTTCGACCGGCATGAAGGGCTGTTCGTGCATGAACCAGGAGGCCAGTGACTGCACAAAGCCGGCCAGCGCGGTGGCACGCTCCACGGTCAGCGGGGTGTCGAACACGCGGATCTCGATGGTGCCGAACTCCGGCTTGGGCCGGATGTCCCAGTAAAAATCCTTCATGCTCTTGACCACGCCGGTGCGCGTCATCTTGTCGAAGTAGACGGTGAAGTCGTCCCACGTCAACGCGAACGGTGCACGTCCCGACAGCGGAAAGGCAAACACGGAGTTGAGCCGCGCCGAATCAAACGCTGTGTCTTGCCCCTGCACATAAGGCGAAGACGCCGACAGGGCAATGAAGTGCGGGATATAGCGCGACATGCGGTGCAGCGTCAGCAAGGCACTGTCGGCGTCGGGGCAGCCCACGTGCACGTGCTGGCCGAAGATCGTGAACTGCTTGGAAAGGTAGCCGTACAGCTCCGACAGTTCGCGAAAGCGCGGTTTGTCGTAAATGCGGCGCTCGTGCCATTGCTGGAACGGATGCGTGCCGCCGCCCACCACCGCAATGTTGAGCTTGTCGGCGCTCTTGACGAGCGCGTCGCGAATCTGCGAAAGCTGGCCCAGCACCTCCGAGGCGTTATGGCACACGCCGGTCGAGATCTCGATCATGCTGGACGTCATCTCCGGCACCACGGCGCCGGGTAGCGGAATTTTGGCCATCAGGCGCAGCATGTCTTCGGCATACGGCGCGAGGTCGTAGTCGTGGGTATTGACGAGCTGCAGTTCAAGCTCGACACCCAGCGAGAGGGCTGCGGACTTCTGGAAAGGTTCAAGACTCATGAACAGGTCCTGTTGAAGGGCTGCGTGTGAGCGGCGCCCAGGGTTTGGAGCTTTCGCCTGAGCGGTAGATGGCCACGGTGGCGAGCACGGCACCCAGCACTTCCATCAGCAAGATCGCAGGCAGGGCCACGCTGGCAATCTGGCGCCCGGTCGCGCCTGAGGCCGCTGCAAACTGTGAGACCAGCAGCAGCGCCACCGATGACATCGGCGACATCGCGCAGCCGACCCAGAGGGCCTGCTTCCAGCTGGCGCCGCTGCCCACGTTGCCGATGGCGACACCGGCAATCTTGGCAACCATGCGGGCCACGACCATGCCGATGACGAGCCCGGCAACAGGCCCGCTCCAGTCTGCTTGCGCGGCGACGACGGAGACCAGCACAAACATCAGCATGGTCAGCATCGACGAGGCCGTGCCCATCTGCCGCGGCCATGACCAGGGGCGCGGGTTCAGTTGCTTGAGCAGCATGCCGCCCAGCAGGGCCGCCAGCGGCGCCGAGCCGCCGAAGTGGGCTGCAAGCGCCGCACCTGTGGCGATCAGTGCCAGCAGCAGGATGGCGGTGTTTTCGCTGGTGGGGCTCATCACCCGCAAGGCGATGCGCAATGTGAGGGCGAGCACAGCGCCGACCACGACAGACAGGCCCAGCACCACCAGCACTGCATAGAGCGGGCTTGACAGCGCGGCTTCGCCCCGCGGCATCAGGCCGGCGCGGGCGCTGCACAGTGTGAGGGCATACAGGGTGCCCAGCGTTGACAGCACCAGGGCGCGCTCCGTCACCGGCCCGGCGGCGCCTGTGTCGATCGCCACGCGCGAGAGAACGGCCGGTGAAGCGGCCATGGCCAGCAGCGCGAGCGACTCCGCAACGATCTCGCGCACACCCAGCTTGCTCAGGGCCCAGTGGACAAAAACATAGGTGAGGGCAGATTCAGCCAGGCTTTGCACCAGCACCATGGGGTTGTGGCGAAACCAGCGCAGCGGAATGCGCCCGCCCGCTTCAAACAGCACCACGGCAACGCCCAGCTCCAGCAGGAAAAGCCCGGTGCCCTGCAATGGCCACACGGCGCCGGTAAAACCGGCCAGGCCGGCCAGGCCGCCGACGAGTGAATAGCCGATGACCTTGGGCAGGCCGGTGTAGCGGTTGGCGAGGTGGCCGGCGGCGGCGGCTACCGCCAGCAGGATGGACCATTGCACGGTCGGCAAACCTGCCGACGGCTTGATCCACTCAGCCCATATGGCCAGGATTTCGTTCATACGGGGTTGTCTCCACTGTCGTCAGGACTTCTTCTACAAGCATGCCTGTGTCTGCGGCATGTTGCGCGTTGAGTGGCCAGCCTTGGCGGCGTGAAGCCCGATGGTGTTCTTGAAAAGAAACGTTGCATTAATTTACAGGCGCCTCGCGGCGGGGGCTGTAGGACAAGACCTGAACATGAAGCACACCCCTATCGGGCTCACCGCGTGTAGCCCTTTTCCCCTTGCAGGGGACGGCGCCTGCGGCCCGGCAAAGCCGGTTCCGCGGCCCCTGCTTGCTTGAAGAATTCAGTGGGCACTACCAGAGGTGCCGCGGGACTGGCTTTGCCAGACCGCAGGCGCCGCCCCCTCGAGGGGGGAGCAGGCTACACGCAGTGAGCCTGGACGGGGGTGCTGCTTGTTTAGGGCATGAAGAAGCTGCGCGGGTGGCTGCGCAGGCGTGCCCAGATGGCGATGCGTATGCGGGCCCGGTCCAGGTTGCTCACGTTGTGCGCCTGCAGGGCCAGGCGAAACGCCAGGTAAAAACTCACGCCGAGGTTGAGCGCGCCTATCAGGGGAATGGCAAGAATGCAGGACCAGATTTGCCAGTGCCGGAATGCTTCGAGCCCGAGAGAGGCGCCGGCCGCCGCCAGTTGTCCGGTTGACAGGGTGACGTGGCGGGCCTGGAGTTCAAGCCCGAAGAAACCGGTGAAGGCCGGTATGAGGCCGAGCATGAAACCCAGTGCGATGTTGGACGCGAAACCCGAAATGTTGTCGCGCATGAAGCCGGACCAGCGCGCAGCGCGCTCGCCCCCCAGCACGGAAGTGATGCGCGGGTTGTGGCGCATCGCCGAGTCAAGATGATGCAGTACAAACCAGTTCTCGGTCCAGCCCCCGATCATGCTGGCTGCGAACAGGATGCCGCCGGTGAACCCGGCCCATAGCAGGGCGGGGCCCATCACGGTGAGGGTTTCCAGCACGTGGTGCGCGTCGGCGACGCTGATCATGGGCCGGCCCAGAACGACCTGGATCAGCGTGTTGACGAGCAGCACGGCCGGAACGACCATGAATACATTGCCGCACACCGCCGCAACTTGCGAACGCACCAGGTGCGTCACCTCGTCGACAAACGCTTCAATGGGGCCGGTCGTATCGACCGAACCGATGTCCTTGAGCTTGGCCGCCATCGCCGGTGCGGTCATGGCAGGCTGCTTGGTGGCCAATGTGAAATGCAGCAGCTGGATGACAACAAAGCTGCCGGCATAGACGACGCTGGACCAGAAGCCGCCCCAGAAGGCAGAAAGACCAACTGCCACGACCATGAATTTCAGGAGCGTGGTGAAAGCGGTGATCGCTCCGCCGCCCATGGCCTTTCCCAGCATTTCGCGGTATTCCTCGCGGGTACGGGTGATGTAGGTTTCCCCGGTCTCTGCGCTGCGCTCAGCCATCTTGGCCGACAGCAGCGTGGAGTTGGCGCTGATCAGCGCGCCTATGCTTTTACTCTCCTGCGCCGTGATGACGCGGCGCGTCAGTAGTTTCAGCGCAGCCATGCCGGGTTTGGCCGAAAGCAGAGCGTCCAGCAGTTCGCGCACGCGCAGGATGCGTTCGCGCAACTGGCGCAGGCGAAACACCATGCCGACGGAGATACCGTGGTCTTCAAGATGCACGTAAATGCTGTTGACGGCCTGGCGGCAGGCGTCCAGTCGCTCACGGTACTGTGCGATGGCGGATTGCAGTTGGGCTTCGTTCCGGTCAGGCTTGAAGAACGCGTTGCGCAGCTCGTCGATATCAGCGGGCAAGGCATGGAAGGCCCGGGCGTGTGGCGTGGCGCGGTTCATGCGCAGACGCAGCTCCGGCGCAAAACCGGTGGCGCGAATCTGCGCGGTGCAATACGTCAGGGCGTCCATCAGGCTGTATTGCCAGTGCAGTGCATCCAGCTTTGGGCTGGCCGACAACAGCTGCGTGAGGCGGCTGATCTGGGCGTCTTCCAGTGCGCCCATCCACTGGGCATCGAAACGTGTGGGGGCGACCAGTGGGAAAAGCTCCGAAGCATCGGTGGTTTCGGGCGTTCCGGGTAGCAGCTTGCGACGCAGGCGTTCGGCCAGCTCGCTGACAAACGCCGTGCGCGGAGCAAAGCCGAAGTCGGCCAGCAAGGTGGTGATGTCAACGGTCTGCATCAGCGTTTGCCACCAGGCTTGCAGCCGTGTGCGCACTTCGGGTTGCATCTCCACGGCGTCCATCAACGCCTGTACTCGTGACACGGCCGCAGGCACGGAAGTCTGGTCGCCGCGAATCCACTCGAAAAGCTTGATCAGCCAGACGTGGCGCTGGGCCAGGTCGGCGTCGGGGTCGAGCGCCTTCAGGAGGGAAGCAAGATCCTTCATCAGCCGATCAAACCCATCCGTTCAGTGCAGCACCCGGCCGTGCGGGGCGCTGCCGTTGTGTGCTTCCAGAACGAACATGGCAATGGGTACGTCAAAACGTTCGCCATCTTCGGCCACACAAAAATAGCTGCCGTGCATGGTGCCGGTGGGCGTGCGCAGGCGCGATCCGCTGGTGTACTGGAAGGACTCACCCGGCTTGAGCAGCGGCTGGTGACCCACAACGCCAAGCCCTTTGACTTCCTCGTTGTGGCCGTTGGCGTCGCTGATGATCCAGTGGCGGGAAATCAGCTGGGCGGTCACGTCGCCGGTGTTGGTTACCGTGACGGTATAGGAAAACCCGTAGATGTGGTCTTCCGGGGCCGACTGGTCAGGCTGGTATTGCGGAACGACTTCGCAGGAGAACTGGTATTTGGGCATGGCAGGTAAACGGTTGGCGTCCATGTTAACCGCCTGCCCGGGAGGCTGCCATGCGTGCGGGCATGACGCGGCGGCGGCTTGCTGCGACAATCCGGCCATGCCTAAAAACACGCCACCCACTTACCGGATCGCCCCCTCCATTTTGTCTGCCGACTTTGCCCGGTTGGGTGACGAGATCAAAGCCGTGATTGCTGCAGGAGCCGACTGGATCCACTTCGACGTCATGGACAATCACTATGTGCCCAACCTGACCTTTGGGCCGATGATTTGCCAGGCCCTCAAGCCTCATGCAAAAAAAGCTGATGGCACTGCCGTGCCGGTGGATGTCCACCTGATGGTGCAGCCCGTCGATGCACTGGCTGCAGCCTTTGCCGATGCAGGTGCCGACTTCATCAGTTTTCACCCCGAGGCGTCGGGCCATGTGCACCGCAGCGTGCAGGCCATCAAGGCAAAAGGCTGCAAAGCGGGGCTGGTGTTCAACCCGGCTTCTCCGCTGGATGTGCTGGACTGGGTGATTGAGGATATTGATCTCATCCTGATCATGAGCGTCAATCCGGGCTTTGGCGGACAAAGCTTTATTGACTCCGCGCTGCGCAAAATAGAAGATGCGAGAAAACGCATTGATGCTTCGGGAAAAGACATTCGCCTGGAAGTCGACGGGGGCATCAAGAC
Source organism: Polaromonas sp. P3_A5 (assembly GCF_056403055.1). NCBI lineage: Bacteria > Pseudomonadati > Pseudomonadota > Betaproteobacteria > Burkholderiales > Comamonadaceae > Polaromonas > Polaromonas sp. P3_A5. The sequence continues at coordinate 25,762 of NZ_JBFUGF010000004.1, read as the reverse complement.
CGACAATATCGCGCGCGTGGCATCGGCCGGTGCCGATACCTTTGTCGCGGGCAGTGCGATTTTCGGGAAACCCGACTACAGGGCGGTGATTGACGCCATGCGGGTGGAGCTGGTGAAATAAGGCAGACTGCAACGATGCAGACCCCTGTCTCCCATATCTCTCTGCCCGAAAACCGGTAGGGCCGCAACTGGCCCGGCATTCATGGAAGAGCCGCATCATGACTGAACCTGTGAAGCCGCCGGTTAGCGAGACGCCCTCCGCGCGGAGGGCGCGCATCCTGGTGGTGGACGATACCGAGGACATACGTTATTTTCTCGCGACGCTGCTGCAGGACCGGTATGAGGTGATTGCCGCTGCGTCGGGCGAGGAGGGCCTGCAGGCGGCAACTTCAGGTGTGCGCCCCGAGATCATCCTGCTGGATGTGATGATGCCCGGCATGGACGGCTACGAGGTGATGCGGCAACTGGCGGGCGATCCGCGCACGGCTGATATCCCGGTGATCTTCCTGACGGCGCTTGCCAGTGTGGAGGAGGAGCAATATGGGCTGGACCTGGGGGCCACCGACTACATCACCAAGCCCGTCAGCCCGCCCATCCTGTTGGCGCGCGTCAGGATGCATCTTGAACGCAGCGCCAATGCCAAGCGCCTGAAGACCCTGTCAGAACAACTGTCGCGTTACCTGGCACCGCAGGTCTACCAGTCCCTCTTTGACGGGTCGCGCCAGGCTGAAATCGAGACGCAGCGCAAATGGCTCACGGTGTTTTTTTCGGACATCAAGAACTTCACCGAATCGACCGGTAAATGGCAACCGGAAGAAGTCACGTTCCTGCTGAACAGCTATTTTGAAGAGATGTCGCAAATCGCGGCCGACTATGGCGCCACGCTGGACAAATTCATCGGCGATGCCATCGTGATTTTTTTCGGGGACCCGCACACCCTTGGCCGGCAGCAGGATGCCGTGCAGTGCGTCCGGATGGCGGTGGCCATGCTGGTGCGGCTTGATGAGCTTCAGGTGCGGTGGAAAACGATGGGTATCGACAAGGCTTTTGAAATACGCATCGGCATTCATTCCGGGTTTTGCGATGTCGGAAATTTCGGCAGCAAGCTGCGTATGGACTACACCATTATTGGCCGGGAGGTGAACCTTGCCGCGCGGCTTGAGCAGGCCGCAGAGCCCGGCCAGATGCTGATCTCCCGCGAAACCCATGCACTGGTCCAGGCGGAAATCCAGGCCGAAGCACGGCCTGCCGTCACGGCCAAGGGATTTGCGGAGCCCATTCCGGTCTATGCCGTGCTGAAACCGGCGCGCTTGCCGCAGGCTGTTGCGACAGCGACCCCGCCAACGTTGCAGCCGCCGCCGCGGGATACCGTCAAAACGCCGGGTACGGGAATTCCCATGGCGGATGCCGCAGACGCCACGTTGCCTGAGAGCATTGCCGGCCTGGATCTCAGCGTCGGCCTGACCCGCGCAATGGGCATGAAGGGGTTTTATCTGTCGATGCTGCGCCGCTACCTCGACGGCCGCCGGGATACTCCCCGGCACATTCGCGAAGCGCTGGATGCGGGCGACCTGAAGAATGCCGAACTGCTCAGCCATTCCCTGCGGGGCGTTTCGGCCCAGATCGGAGCCATTCGCGTGCCGGCGGATGCGGCCGCGCTTGAGCAGGCCATCAATGAGGGCCTGCCGCGCCAAAGTCTGGACGATTTACTGGGGAAACTGGAGTCATCCCTGGGCGAGCTGATTGCTGCGCTGCAGTCAGGGTTACCACCGACGGATCCGGCCGCCGCAGGCTCTTAGCGAGGCGATCCATGAGGGGCCGGACCTGCAGGTGTATCGTTTCCTTACATCGCAAGCCACTAGAATCAGAATGCATTCAGGCTCATGCCACGACTGTTACCCGTTACCCGCGAAAGGACATCCACAGTGCATCCAAACAACATTTATGCGGTTACACCCAAAGGTCAACAGGAACTGCGCAGTGCCGCCACGTCGATTTCGCAGCCTGAGATTGAATTGCTGGTGCGCCTTGATGGCATCCTGACGGTCGCGCAGATCCGGCAGAGCATGGGTGAAGCAGGCAGTGCCACAGTAGACGGCACGCTCGATCTGCTCTATGCCAAGGGGCTCGTGGAAATGGTTCAGCCCGATCCGTTTGCGGCCTCACTGCAACTCCACCTCAGCCCGTTGGCCCTGACAGCGGCGGACGCGGAAGCCGACTCCTGTGCGGCCACGCTCAAGAAGTCCAACTATTACGTGCGTATTGCGCGCAAACGCGGAGCACCCCGTGCCCACGCAGCTGGCGAACGCCTGTCAGTTGTTATCGTGGACGACGAGGAGCACCTCGCCAAATTTCTGCAAAGTTATCTGACGTTCGAGGGGTTCGACGTTCGCACGGCCGGTTCCCGTGCCGAGATCGTGGCGGAATTTCGCAAGCAGCCGATTCCCGATCTGGTGCTTCTGGACGTGATGCTTCCGGATGCGGACGGCTTCGACATCCTGCTGCGGATTCGCTCCCATCCCGTGCTCAAGGACGTTCCGGTCATCATGCTGACCGCCAAGGCAACGCGGGAGTCCGTGCTGAAGGGCCTGGCGGGTGGTGCCGACGGGTATGTCACCAAGCCTGTAGAGACGGAATCACTGATTCAGGCCGTCCGCACCGTGCTGGGCACCCAATAGCACGCCTTTGCGGCGAACAGGCCTGAAGAAGCTCCAAGCGCCATGAAAATGCCCTTTCGCTCAAGCATCAACGTGGCCCTGTGTGCCGGAATGGTCCTGATCGCCCTGAGTATTGCGGCATCCTATGTCACCATCAATTCGCTGATTAGCGATGCGCAGAGTGAAAGTGAAGCGCGGGAAAAGGCGCTCGTTCTCCAGCGCGTGGTTTCAGGATTCAAGGCGACGGAATCCCTGCAGCGGCGTTATTTGCTGACCAATGCCCCCAGCGACCTGGCTGACTACCGGCAGTCCCTTGCACAGATCCAGCAGGCGCTCGAAAGCATGCGGCCCGGCCAGGATGTTGTCACCTCCGCTGCAGATTGGCTTGCACTGAAAGATGCGATCACGCGAACGGTCGGCTTGATGGAACAGACTGTTACGGCACGCCAGCAATCCGGTTTGGAAGCCGCTATTGCCGTCGTGGGTGGCCCCTTGAACCGCCAGCTCCACGATGAAATCGAAATCCTGGTTGGCCGTATCAAGGGGGGTGAAGAGTCAGCCCTTGAACGCACCAAGGCCGAAACCCGCCAGACTGCTCAAACCGTCAAGCAGCTGATTTTGATGGGCGGACTGCTGTCGCTCAGCATATTTGGCTGGGCGATCCAGAGGATTCTCCGGACGCAGGAAAAGCGCCGCCGTGCTGAGGCGCAGCTTTTGGACAGCGAAGCCATGAGCCGGGCCGTGACTGAGAGCATGGCCGAAGGGCTGGTCACGGCAACGGGCGAAGGCCTGATCGTCCACGCGAACAGCGCAGCACGTCATCTTTTTGGTTACCGGCTCGAAGATCTGGTTGGCCAGGAGGTCACCATGCTGCTGCCGACGCGGTACCGCATGGGGTTTAGTGCCTTTTTCTCCGGGCTGGGCGGCCGCCAGCGCGGCTTCCGGGAGTGGGACGTCAAGATCCTGGGCCAGCGCCACGACGGGACCGAATTCCCCGTCAATGTGTCCTTTGGCGATGTCAATGTGAGCGGAAAGCGGCTTTTCACGGCCATCATTCACGACATCTCCGAGAGCGTGCGCATTACCGAGGCTCTTCGCAACAGCGAGGAACAATTGCGCCAGCTGACCGATACCGTTCCGGCCCTGATTGCCTATATCGACGGAGGGCAGCGCTTTCAATTCCACAACCGCGCCTACGAAGAAGCGTTTGGTTTGAAAGCCGAACAAATCGAGAACCGGCCGATGCAGGAAGTGCTGGGGGCCGAACTGTATGACCAGGTCAGGGTGCATGTACGCGAAGCACTTTCCGGTTACTCGGTGCGTCATGAGTTCGAGTATGTGACAGCCGGCGGTGACCGCCGCGAATACGTCATGAACTACTTTCCCCGATATGGGGAAGGTGATGAGCAGGACATGGTCATCGGGTTTTCCTCGCTTGGGACGGACGTCACCGAGCTCAAGCGTATCGACCGCATGAAAACCGAATTTGTTTCAACCGTCAGCCATGAGCTGCGCACGCCGCTGACGTCAATACGCGGGTCATTGGGACTGGTATGGGGCGGTGTGGCCGGCGAAATTCCGGAAAAAGCCAAAAACCTCGTAGGCATTGCCCAAAGCAATTGCGAGCGGCTGATCCGGCTGATCAATGACATTCTCGACAGCGAGAAAATCGAATCAGGGAAGATGCGTTTCGAGCTGCAGGCGCAGGAGCTTGAGCCATTGCTGGAGCGGGCCCTGGCAGATAACGAGGGCTTTGCCGCTCAACACGGCGTCAAGCTGGCCCTGCATAGGGCCGAAAATTCCCTGCAGGTCTGCGTTGACAGCGACCGGTTGATCCAGGTGGTGACCAACCTGTTGTCCAATGCCATCAAGTTTTCTCCTCCGGAGGGGACGGTCGATGTGACTGTGCGCAAGCGTGGCCGTCGCGCCCGGGTGGAGATCTCCGATAAGGGCCCCGGGATTCCCGACGAATTCCGGCAGCGCATCTTCCAGAAGTTCTCGCAGGCCGACTCCTCCGACACCCGCCAGAAAGGCGGGACCGGGCTTGGCCTGAGCATTTCCAAAGCCATTCTTGAGCGCATGGAGGGCAACATCGGTTTCACGACCGAGAGCAATGCGGGAACGACGTTTTACTTTGATTTGCCCGAATGGCGCGAAGCACCCCCTGTCACCGCACCGGTGGGGCTGTATGCACGTCCCCGCGTGCTGGTGTGCGAGGACGACCCGGATGTCGCCAAGCTTATCGGCATGATCATGGACAAGGGCGGGTACGACGCGGACATGGCGCATACCGCGGATCAGGCACGCGACTACCTCAAGATGGAGACGTATGCCGCCATGACGATGGATATCAAGCTGCCTTATGAAAACGGCCTCACCGTTGTTCGTGAGCTGCGCGCCAACAAGCGCACCGCCACGCTACCGGTGCTGGTCTTGTCGGTTATCGCTGCAGAGGCCCGGCAGCATGCCGAAAACCAGTCGCTCGGCGTCTCGGAGTGGCTTGAAAAGCCGCTGGATGAGCAGCGCTTGCTGAAGTGCATCAAGCGCGCCATCAAAAGCCGCTCCAACGGGAAACGCGGGGGCGTTCTTTGATGGCACCGGCGCTGTGCCGTCTGGACCGCGATCTGGAATGAAGAAATAAGTATCTCCAAATCGAGGCTTTGAGCGGGTAATGCAGATTTTGCGAGATGAGGTTCCGCCGGCGTTGTTGCAGTCCTCACCCCTCAGTATCCGGCCCGGCAGAAATTCGTCATTTGTCACCGGGCTTGGCCATGTGGGATAGATCATCTCCAGTCTGTCCACCAAAGCCCCGCTTCGCAAGTTGCATCAGCAGCCGCCGGCCCTTGGCATCCGTCGTCCGCCACGCAATGCGGGCGAGTTCGATAAAAGCGTTTTCTGCAGGATTGATTGCGTCTCCGCCGTGATCCGTATCCATCCAGCCTTTTGGCTTTCCGGACTTGCTCTCGATCTGCGCGGCCGCTGCATCGCCGATGTTCCGCGCGGTGCCCTTTGCGTCACCCTTGAACTGGCTCAGTCCCCCGGCGCTGAGGCCGAGCTGTCTGGCGATACGGCCCAGCATGCCGACAGGTGATTCGCCGGCGGCCAACTCCTTCTCACTGAACTCCCGAATGATGATCAGCAGGTTGTTGCGCCGGTTTCTATTGACGTTCTCGGAGTCCATGTGACGTGGTTGCAACAATCCAGATTATTTTGCATCGACCCGTTGACGACGGTGTAAAAAGATTTTACATTACCTTTCATCGCTACTTTGACATCAACCCTTTCCACGCACTCATCATGAAACCGATAGCCGCCAACGCAAGAAACAACACCCCCGTCTGGGGCGGTGCTGCCGTGCGTCGCCGTGACGTTCATCTGGGCCAATGCCGTGGGCTGAGTTCTTTTGCGTTGTCCATTTTGCGGACCGCCATGCCCAAGCAGAACCACGAGGATTCCACACAACCGGGAGAAGGAGACGCCTGAGCGTACCTTCTAAATCTCTGACACCCAGAGGCCCGGTATCCGCAAGGAACCGGGCCTTTTTGTTTTTCCCTGACGGTGATCGTGCCGTCGATGCGCTTCAAGCGCGGGAGTCTTTAAAAATTTGCAGCGGGACAGCAGCCAAACACTGGATGGCAGCGAGTCCCGCAAAAATTGCGGACATAGCTCAGTAGGTAGAGCGTGAGCCTTCCAAGCTCAATGTCGTCGGTTCGAAGCCGTCTGTCCGCTCCATTTCGGGTGTGCCTGTTTCACGTCACCTGCGCGAGACCGAGGAGACGGTCTGGTGGCGTGTGTGCTGGCAGCCGGGGTTCATGGCCCCGGATATGCAGTGCAGTGGGAGACCCTCGGTCGGTGTCATGCCGTCCGCCCACATGCAGGTACAGCCGAAATGGATTCAGTTTTTTCGCCCGCGCAGCTCAGTCGATGGAGCGGTAAGGCAGCCGCCTTGTAAGCGGCGGGTCGGCCGTTCAAATCGCGACCGTGGGCGCCAGGGTATTTGTCACGTTCGTCTAGCTGGCTCAGGACACAAGGTTTTCATCCTTGTAGACAGGGGTTCGAATCCCCTACGTGACGCCAACTCCAGCGCTGGCAGCCAGGTAATTGGCTGGCAGCTGTTCAGTAAAGAAGCGCAGTGCTTGCAAGAGCGTAGTGCGGAAACCGGCCTCAAAGATAGGGTGGCACCGGAACTCGTAACCGGGAATTTTTGGGAAGATTGGCCGAGAGGTTCAAGGCACTCGCTTGCTAAGCGAGAGCCCATGAAAGTGGGCTCATGGGTTCGAATCCCTTATCTTCCGCCATCTCTTTGATGGGCCGTTCGCCAAGCTGGTCCAAGGCATCGGGTTTTGATCCCGACATTTCGGTGGTTCGAATCCATCACGGCCTGCCATTTTTTTTCGGGTTGCATAGCTCAGTGGTAGAGCAGCGGGCTCATAACCCGCCGGTCGTTGGCTCGGTCCCAACTGCAACCACCACCTGCATCACCCAAGCCATTTGCGTGCATGGCTCAGCGGGACTCAGAGCGCGACCCTCCGGAGGTCGAGGCCGGCAGTTCGAGTCTGCCTGCGTGCACCAGCAATAACCCAATAGATTTTTCTCGCGTTAGCTCAGTCCGGAATCAGAGCATCTGCCTACGAAGCAGAGGGTCGGAAGTTCAAATCTTTCACGCGAGGCCATTCAGTTTTCATTCAGCTCGATTCAATCCGTGTGTGGCGCAGTTGGTAGCGCGCGTGCTTTGGGAGCATGAGGTCGCAGGTTCGAGACCTGCTACACGGACCATCTTCATTCCGGTCTTCTTCATTCTTTTGGTCTGTTAGCTCAGCTGGTAGAGCACTTCCCTGTCCAGGATGTGGTCACGGGTTCGATTCCCGTACAGGCCGCCACCATTCATGCCGTGCTACCTCGGTCAATGGATCAATAACCCCATGCGCCGGTTCGAATCCGGGCTGGACACCAGATAAATGCTCAAGTGGCGGAATCGGAAGACGCGCCTGCTTCAAAACCAGGTCTTTTGGGAGTTCGAGTCTCCCCTTGAGTACCAGAACAGTTTTAGCCCCGGTGGTGGAATGGGAAGACACACTGGCTTTAGAAGCCAGCGCTTTCGGGCATGCCGGTTCGATGCCGGCCTGGGGCACCATTTTTTTAGATTTTCATGGGTGTGTAGCTCAACCAGGCAGAGCAGCGGCCTCCAAAGCCGAAGGTTAGAAGTTCGATTCTTCTCGCGCCCGCCAGCGATTTCCGGCGGTGTACCCCAGTGGTCGAAGGGAGCGGATTGCAAATCCGCCTGCGTCAGCACGCGTCAGTTCGAATCTGACCACCGCCTCCATCTCATTACTTTCAGCGCCTGTAGCTCAGCCAGGAAAGAGCGCTGGGCTTCTACCCCGGTTTGTCGGCCGTTCGAATCGGCCCAGGCGCGCCACATTCCCCGTTCAACCAACCTCAAGGAGATTTGCCATGACAACCAGAATCACAGCGGCCTCCCGGAGGGTGGCCAAACCCCGCGGTCGCATTGTTCGTGCCTTGCTGCGCAGCATCGTCGCCGCCGGCAGCGCGCGGCATCGTCACGTCTTGCCGAAGCGCGGAGATGCACAAGATGACCGCGACCTCGATCAGCGCGTCCGCGAATGCGGCGAGTGGTGAGCACGCCTGGTTCCCTCTCCCCGTTAGTCCACGATAGCTCAGCTGGTAGAGCGCGCGACTGTTAATCGCGTCGTCCCTGGTTCGACCCCAGGTCGTGGAGCCAATTTTTTCTTCATAGCCGCGTAGCTCAGTGGTAGAGCAGTGCCTTGATAAGGCACAGGTCGCTGGTTCGATGCCAGCTGCGGCTACCAATTTTCTTTTTTCTGGTGCAAGTGGCGCAGTTGGCAGCGCAGCGGGATGTGACCCCGCGGGTCACCGGTTCGAGTCCGGTCTTGCACCCCACCCCCCTGCGGGCATAGCTCAGAGGAAGAGCAACCGGCTTTTAACCGGTAGGTCGAGATTTCGAAATTCTCTGCCCGCACCACTCGTCATTCAGCTCTTCGGTTTTTCGGCTCTTTAGCTCAGCAGGTAGAGCAGCGCCCTTACAAGGCGATGGTCGGGAGTTCGATCCTCTCAAGAGCTACCAAATTCATTCTTTTCACCTTACAGGAGGCCACGATGCATCACGTTCTGCAGCTCGACATCCAGGGGACGCCCCAGGCCTGGATCACGGCTGAAGATGCGGCGTTGCACTATGCCACCGGTACTGTGGCGTGGGAGGAGGGCGACAGCCCCCTCGTCACGCTTCGCGGTGGGTGGAATGTGGCGCGTGGCCGGCAATCGCTGATGGTCATCCAGCCCATCATCGCCCTGCGCGGTTCGCCGCGGCGCAACCTGATTGAGGTCACGCCGGCCGTATCGAAACCCAAGCTGTTGCGACGGGACCGTTGCACCTGTGCTTATTGCGCTCAGGTCTTCCTCGAAAAAGATCTCGAGGCCGAGCACATCATTCCCGACAGCAAGGGTGGAGCCTACAGCTGGACCAACCTGGTCAGCGCATGCCGTTCGTGCAATGCCCGAAAAGGCGCCCGCACCCCCGAGCAGGCTGGAATGCCGCTGGTCTACCTGCCTTACGTTCCGTCGCTGTGGGAAGACTTCCTGCTGCGCGGCCGCAATGTACGGGCCGATGTCCATGAGTGGCTGGCCGCCCGGCTGCCCAAAGGATCCAGGCTGAATTGAGTTCAGCAGCCGAAGCGGCGCGTCGCGAAAGTGGTGCGCCGCTTTTTTATTGCCGATAGTCCCCTGGATCATCGGCATGCCGTCCAGCATGCCTGTGCGCGGCCCACTGCCGCCGCCATATGGCAGGATCGGCCCGGAGTCACGGCGGCAGAAGGCAACAGGCTATCTGCCTTTAAGATCAACCCGATGAGGTACTGGCGGTGACTGGTCTTGGGGAGAATTCCTGTGCCAGGAATGACCCACCCGTATCATCAGTTCGGGCCGCTATCTGTTTTGAGCGTTACTGCCTTGTATTGAACCTTAATGATTTTTGACAACGACCGTTTTGACGCTGCCATCATCGACCTGGATGGCACCATGGTCGATACCCTTGGCGACTTTGTGGCTGCCCTCAACCTGATGCTGGCCGAAATGCTGCCGGGCCACCCGCCGGCGTTCGGGCTTGATGCTGCAGCAGTGGAGCGCATGGTTGGAAAAGGCTCGGAGCATCTCGTCAAGACCACGCTGAAATATGTCCAGGAGAAGATGGGTATTGCGCTGACAGCTATCGATTTAATAGCGCTTTACGATGCGGCCTACGTCGCTTACCAGCGGCACTACACCCGCATCAATGGCTGGCACTCCACGGTTTATCCGGGTGTCCTGGAGGGCTTGCATGTGTTGCAGCGGGCGGGATTGCCGCTTGCCTGCCTGACCAACAAACCCCTGGCGTTTGCCCGTGAGCTGCTCAAGCTCAAAGGCCTCGACGGTTTTTTTGCGGAGGTGTTTGGCGGGGATTCATTCGAGCGGAAAAAGCCCGACCCGTTGCCCTTGCTGAAAACCTGCGAGAGCCTCGGTACTTCGCCTGCCCGCACGCTGATGATTGGCGACTCCAGCAACGATGCCCGGGCCGCCCGGGCCGCAGGCTGTCCGGTGTTGCTGGTGACGTATGGGTATAACCATGGCGAGCCGGTCCGCACTGTGGACGTCGATGGCTTTATTGACTCGCTGGCGGAGCTGCGGTTTCAGAAATGACAACGGGGCTTGCGCCCCGTTGATGGTGTGGTTTGCGCCCGGTGCTTCAGGCAGGCTTGCCCAGCATGGCGTCCCTGAGTTTCCAGTCAGCCGGTTGTGGGCCCAGCCAGATGCGAACGAGGGCGTTGAAGAATTCAAGCTCCTTGAAGGGCTCGCCTTGTGGTTTGCCTTTGACGGAGATCACGGTGCCGGTGCCGGGAATCCAGTCGATGGTGAAGCCTTCGCCGGCTACCAGCTTTTTCTGGTCGGCAAAGAGCTGGCCCATCCTGATGAGGCCGGGGATCAGCTTGGACATTTCGCCTTTTGGGGTGTTCTCTGTGAAGGCGGTGGTAAAGCCTTTGCCCAGCTCATTGGAGTCAATGTCGCGCAGCAGGGTGATGCTGATGCGCTTGGGGCCGGGCATGGCGTAGACCTCTTCGGGGGTGGCGGCTTTTTTCGGCAGGTACATCGCGGCCACATAGACCTTGAACACCGCCTTGTAGCGAATGCCGGCGCCATTGAGCTGCAGCTTGGTGCCGTGGACCTCCACCGGGTCGTCGAGTTTGACGCCCGAAACCTCCATCGGTGCGGCGAGGGTGCCCAGTGAAAGCATCAAGCCGGCCAGGCCCGCAAGGCATCGCGTTGTCAAAGTCATGAGTTGTCTCCAAGGGTGTTGAAATAGAACGAGCGTTCTTTTTTTATGTCTCATTTTGAAGGCCAAGGAGGGCCTGTCGCAAGAGGGTTTGCGAGATAAGCATTAGTACCAGTCCGTAGTATTGGCGCCAATAACGCTTTTAAATGGCGCTTTATCAGGGCACGGACGGGCCGGGTTACCGCTGTCTTTGCTACACTTTGCCTCTCATGTTCATTCATCGCATCATTCAGACAGGTTGTGGCGACCGGGGAGCCTGGCCCTGGCGTACCTGTCATTTCTCGCACGCCTGAGGCGCACGCGGGCTGGCACACTGCCACTTGCCCGTGTATCTGCCGCGGTTTTTGCGACACCCCCCTTGATGCGCTCCGGCCCTGCCGGAGCATCCCGGCCCCATGCTTCGGGGTATTTTGAATGACAGGTGGCTACGCCTTTGAGCGCGTTGCCTCCTTGCGAAGGACTCATCCGTGATCACAGAACTCGAATTTAAAAGCCTGGCCAGCCAGGGCTACAACCGCATTCCCTTGATGGTCGAGGCGTTTGCCGACCTCGAAACACCTCTTTCCCTTTATCTCAAGCTTGCGCATTCCAGAGACGGCGGCAAGTTCAGCTTCCTGCTGGAATCGGTAGTGGGGGGCGAGCGGTTCGGCCGCTACAGTTTTATCGGCCTTCCCGCGCGCACGCTGGTGCGGGCATCCGGTTTTGGGCCAGATACCCTGACCGAAGTGGTGACGGACGGCAAGGTTGTGGAAACCTCCAAAGCCAATCCGCTGGACTTCATCAGCGACTACCAAAAGCGTTTCAAGGTCGCCCTGCGGCCCGGCCTGCCGCGCTTTTGCGGCGGCCTGGCGGGGTACTTCGGCTACGACACCGTGCGTTACGTCGAAAAGAAACTCGAAGCCTCCTGCCCGCCCGACACACTGGGCTGCCCCGACATCCTGTTGCTGCAGTGTGAAGAGCTCGCCGTGATCGACAACCTGTCGGGCAAGCTTTACCTGATTGTTTATGCCGACCCGGCGCGGCCGGAGGCCTACGCGAATGCCAAAAAACGCCTGCGCGAACTCAAGGACCAGCTGAAGTATTCCGTCAGCGCGCCGGTGGTGAAACCGTCGCAGAGTTATCCCGCTGAGCGTGACTTTGCCAAGGCAGACTACATCGCCGCCGTGGAACGCGCGAAGCGGTTGATCGAAGCCGGCGACTTCATGCAGGTGCAGGTCGGCCAGCGCATCAAGAAGCGTTACACCGAGTCCCCGCTGAGCCTGTATCGCGCGCTGCGTTCATTGAACCCCTCGCCCTACATGTATTACTACCATTTCGGCGACTTCCACGTGGTGGGGGCGTCTCCTGAAATTCTGGTCAGGCAGGAAAAGGTCGATGAGGGGCAGAAGATCACGATCAGGCCGCTGGCCGGCACGCGGCCCCGTGCCTCTTCGCCTGAGGCCGACAAGGCCGTGGAACACGAACTGGTGAACGACCCCAAAGAGCGCGCTGAACACGTGATGTTGATCGACCTCGCCCGCAACGACATCGGCCGCATCGCCAAAACCGGCACAGTGAAGGTCACCGAAGCCTTCGCGGTCGAGCGCTACAGCCACGTGATGCACATCGTCAGCAATGTCGAGGGCACGCTGCTGGACGGCATGTCGAGCATGGACGTGCTCAAGGCCACCTTCCCGGCGGGCACGCTCACCGGCGCGCCCAAGGTCCATGCCATGGAGCTGATCGACCAGCTCGAGCCGACCAAGCGGGGCCTCTACGGCGGCGCCTGCGGCTACCTCAGCTATGCCGGCGACATGGATGTGGCGATCGCCATCCGCACGGGCATCATCAAGGACCAGACGCTGTATGTGCAGGCGGCTGCCGGTGTGGTGGCCGATTCCGTGGCCGAACTCGAATGGATGGAAACCGAAGCCAAGGCGCGCGCGCTGCTGCGGGCGTCCGAGCTGGTGGAGGAGGGCCTGGAATGAGCACGCTGTCCCATCCCGTCATTGAGCATTGCGACACCATGGCCGATGTGCGCCGCCACATCGATGCGCTGGACGACCGCATCGCGCCGCTGATCGCCGAGCGCAGCGCTTATGTGGCGCAGGCCGCGCGCATCAAGCAAAGCGCCAGCCAGATTGTCGACAACGCACGCATCGAGTTCATCGTTGATCGTGTGCGTGCACAGGCCCGTGCGGCCGGCGCCCCCGAGGCCATCATGGAAGCGACCTACCGCGCCATGATTGCCGCATCCATTGATTTTGAGCGCGGCGAGTTCACACGCCTGCGCCAGGGAGACTGAACCATGAAGCGCACCAAACTCCTGATGATCGACAACTACGACAGCTTCACCTATAACATCGTCCAGTATTTTGGCGAGCTCGGTGCCGAAGTCGAAGTGTTTCGCAATGACGAGATCACGGTGGCCGAAATCGCCGCGCGCGCTCCTGACGTGCTGGTGGTGTCGCCCGGTCCGTGCTCACCGGCCGAGGCCGGTATTTCGGTGGCGGCGATCCAGCATTTCGCCGGCAAGCTGCCGATTCTGGGCGTCTGCCTGGGCCACCAGGCCATAGGCGCCGCTTTTGGCGGCAAGATCGTGCGCGCCCAGCAGCTCATGCACGGCAAGACCAGTGTCATCACCACCACACAGCAGGGCGTGTTCGCCGGGTTGCCTGAGCAGTTTGTGGTGAACCGCTACCACTCGCTGGCGATCGAAAAAGAATCGTGTCCCGACGTACTGGCCGTCACGGCGCGAACCGACGATGGCGAGATCATGGGTGTGCGCCACACGGAGTTGCCGATCCAGGGTGTGCAGTTCCATCCGGAATCCATCCTCACCGAGCACGGGCACGCCATGCTGAAAAACTTCCTGGAGCAGACGGCATGACCCAAGATGCTATTACTTTGATAGCTGGTCGCGCTTATTCATATTGCCCTGGGGGCAAAAATGACTGATAAAAGAGTCGTTGACCTGCGCAGCGATACCGTCACCCGGCCCACGGCCGCCATGCGTGAGGCCATGCTGGCTGCACCGCTGGGTGACGACGTTTTCGGCGACGACCCGGCCGTCAATGCGCTGCAGGAAAAGATTGCCGGATTGCTGGGCTTTGAGGCCGCGCTCTTCGTGCCCACCGGGACGCAGAGCAATCTTTGCGCGATCCTCTCCCACTGCCAGCGCGGTGACGAATACATCGTCGGCCAGATGGCGCACTGCTACCGCTGGGAAGGCGGCGGCGCGGCGGTGTTCGGCAGCGTGCAGCCGCAGCCGCTGAACCACCACACTGATGGCACGCTGGCGCTTGCCGAGATCGAGGCAGCGATCAAGCCCGACGACGCGCACTTCGCGCGCACCCGGATGCTGGCGCTCGAGAACACCCTGGGCGGCAAGCTGCTGCCGTTTGCGTATGTGCAGCAGGCGACCGTGCTCGCGAAGAATCACGGCCTGGCCCGCCACCTGGACGGTGCGCGGCTCTTTAACGCCGCTGTGGCGCAGGCTGCGCAAACGGGCAGCAACCCGCTGGCGGAGGCGCGCCGCATTGCGGATTGTTTTGACAGCGTATCGGTTTGCTTCAGCAAAGGCCTGGGCGCGCCGGTAGGTTCGGCCCTGTGCGGCTCGCGCGAATTCATCGCGCGGGCGCACCGCATCCGCAAGATGGCCGGCGGCGGCATGCGGCAGGCGGGCATGCTGGCTGCAGCAGCGTCGCATGCACTGGACCACCATGTCGGACGTCTCGCGCAAGACCACGCCCTGGCCAAATACCTGGCCGACGGCCTGACGGGCATTGACGGCCTGCAGGTAGAGGCACCACAGACCAACATTGTGTTTGTCGACCTGACCGGCGCGGCGCGGGACCGGTCCGCTGCCTTGCTCAAGCACCTGGCCGGCCAGGGCATTGAGGCCACGGGGCTGTACCGCCTGCGTTTTGTCACCCATCTGGACGTGGACACTGCCGGCGTGGACCGTGCCATCGCTGCCATCCGGCAGTTTTTTAACTGAAAGGACTTAGCCATGCCTGACTTTCAACACCTGTTGCTTTTCATCGCGGCTGGCTGGCTGCTGAACCTGACGCCGGGCCCTGATGTGCTTTACATCGTGACCAATTCACTGCGCTCGGGCGCGCGCGCCGGCATTGTTGCCGGCCTCGGCATCACGGCTGGCTGCTTCGTCCACATCTTCGCGGCGGCCGTGGGCGTCGGTGCCTTGCTTGCCACTTCGGCCACGGCATTCACCGTGCTCAAGTGGATAGGCGCGGCGTACCTGCTGTGGATAGGTGCGAAAATTTTGTTTTCCAGGGCACCGCAGGCCACCACCGACCTCGCCGCGGCGGCTGCCGCCCAGCCGGAGCGGCGCCTGAAAGCGGTGTTCATGGGCGGCTTCTGGACCAACGTGCTGAACCCCAAGGTGGCGATTTTTTTCCTGGCCTTCGTGCCGCAGTTCATCGCCCCCGGCACCGACAACAAGGCCCTGGCCTTTGTTTTGTTGGGGGTGCTGTTCAACCTGAACGCCATTCCGGTCAATTCGGGCTGGGCCCTGGCCGCGGCCTGGATGGCCCGGCGCGATGCCGTGCAGCGCGGGATGCACTGGCTGGACCGTGCAGCCGGTGCCATGTTCATTGCCTTCGGCCTCAAGCTCGCCTTGACCGACCATCCAGCGAGCTGAGTCATTTTCTTCCAGCCCAGAATAAAGAAACGAGACACGCCATGCCCAACACCCACAAGATCACTCCGCAGGAAGCCCTGCAGCGCACCATCGAACACCGCGAAATCTTCCACGACGAAATGCTGCACATCATGCGGCTGATCATGAGCGGTGAGATGTCGCCCGTGATGATGGCCGCGCTCATCACCGGCTTGCGCGTCAAGAAGGAAACCATCGGCGAGATCACGGCCGCCGCGCAGGTGATGCGCGAGTTTTCGACGAAAGTCAATGTGGCCGACAAGACGCATCTGGTCGATATCGTAGGCACCGGCGGCGATGGCTCGCACACCTTCAACATCTCGACCTGCTCCATGTTCGTCGCGGCGGCGGCTGGCGCCAAGGTCAGCAAGCACGGCGGGCGCAGCGTCAGCAGCAAGTCGGGCAGCGCTGATGTGATCGAGTCGTTGGGCATCCATATCGGCCTGTCGCCCGAAGCCATTGCGAAATGCATCGACGAGGTCGGTGTGGGCTTCATGTTTGCGCCCAACCACCATCCGGCCATGAAGAACGTTGCGCCCATCCGCAAGGAACTCGGCGTGCGCACCATCTTCAACATCCTGGGCCCCCTGACCAACCCGGCCAGCGCGCCCAACATCCTGATGGGCGTGTTCCATTCGGACCTGGTCGGTATCCAGGTTCGCGCTTTGCAGCGCCTGGGCGCCGAGCACGCGCTGGTGGTCTACGGCAAGGACGGCATGGACGAGGTCAGCCTGGGCGCGGCCACCGTGGTTGGCGAGCTCAAGAACGGTGAAATCACCGAGTACGAAATCCACCCCGAAGACTTCGACATGCCCATGGCCAGCAACCGCGCATTGCGCGTAGACACCCCCGAGCAGTCCAAGGCCATGCTGCTGGGCGTGCTGGACAACCAGCCGGGCGCGGCGCGCGACATCGTGGTCCTGAACGCCGGGGCGGCGCTGTATGCCGCCAATGTGGCCGACTCCATGAAGGCTGGCATCGTACTGGCGCGTGCGGCGCTGGAGTCGGGCGCGGCCAGAGCCAAGCTCGATCAGCTGGTCAGCCACAGCAAGAAGCTCGCCTGACAGCTTGCCGGCGGCGCATGGCTGCGCAGCTATCTATTCCCGTGCGGTCACGCGCGCGTCGGTTGCGGCGAAATGCAGGCCGACCGTGCTGCCTGGTTCGGCCACGCTCAGCAGGGCGTCACTGAACACCAGCAATTCACCCAGCGGCGTGAGCACCACGCTTTCGATCCGGCTACCCAGATAAGCCTGCCGCAGGACTTTTCCTGTCAGCGTGCTTGCTTCCAGTTCGCCGATACGGATGCGGTGTGGGCGTATGGCCAGCGCCACAGCGCCGTCCGGCATGCCTGGCGGCGGCACCACCCGCACATCAACCTGGTCGGCGCGGAAGAAATGCTGGCCCTGCAGTGTGACCAGTTCGCCGTTGATCAGGTTGGCGTCGCCGATGAAGTCAGCCACAAAACTTGAGACGGGCGCTTCGTACAAATCGCGCGGCGCGCCCATCGTTGCAATGCGTCCCTTTTGCATGACCACAATGCGGTCCGACACCGCCAGCGCTTCTTCCTGGTCGTGCGTCACGTAGACCACGGTGAGCTTGAGGTTCTGCTGAAGGTCGCGGATGTCCTGGCGCACCTTGCGGCGCAGCTTGGCATCCAGGTTCGACAAGGGCTCGTCAAACATCAGCACGGCCGGCTCCAGCACCAGTGACCGTGCCACTGCCACACGTTGCTGCTGCCCGCCGGACAGCTCCGACGAGAGCCGGTCGGCGTAGTCGGCAATGCCGAGCAGATCCATCTTGGCTTTTGCCAACGCCACGGCCTGCGGTTTCTTCATGCCGGATGCGAGCAGGCCGTAACACACGTTCTCCAGCGCACTCATGTGCGGGAATAACGCGTAGGACTGGAAAACCAGGCTCACGTCGCGTTGATTGGCCGACCTGCCGGTCACGTCCCGTCCATCGATGCGGATCACGCCCTCGGAAGGTAGCTCCAGGCCGGCGATCAGCCGCAGCAGTGTTGTCTTGCCGCAGCCGGAAGGCCCCAGCAAGGTCACCAGCTCTGCCTTGTCGATGGTGAGATCAAGCGGATGCAGCGCAACCACCTTGCCGAAACGCTTGACGACGCCTTGAAACTCCACAGCGGCGGGGGACGGGGTCATGGCAGGGCCTGTTAAAAAATAAGTGAAACGAAAAAGATGTGACGATGGCGCAGAGGCTCAAGCGGTCGACACCGCGCGCCGCCCCAGCTCCGCATTGCCAATGAAGCGCTGGATCAGCAGGACACAGGCCAGCATGATCACGATGAGCACGGACGAATAGGCAATGGCCAATGCGTATTCGCCGACTTCGACACGGCCCGCGATGTAAACCGTCGCAAGGTTGTGCTGGGCGGTCGCCAGGAAAATCACCGCGCTGACGGCTGTGATGGCATGCGTAAAACTGAACACCAGGCTGGCAATGATGGCCGGGCGCAAGAGCGGCAGGATGACCCGCGCGAACGTGCGTGATGTGCTGGCGCGCAATGTGGCGGATGCTTCGTCCAGCGACCGGTCAAGCTGCGACAGGGCTGATACCGTGGCCCTCACGCCCACCGGCATGTTGCGAAACACCAGGCACAGCACGATGATGGCGAAGGTGCCGGTGAATTCAAGGGGCGGCACGTTGAAGGCGACGATATAGGCCACGCCGATGACGGTGCCCGGCACGGCGAAGTTCACCATGGTCAGGAACTCGAAGGCCCGCCGACCCTTGAATGCATGTCGGCTCACGACATAACCTCCCAGCAGGCCCAGCGCGGTGGTCAGGGGTGCGGCAACAGCGGCAACGCCGAGCGTGGTGAACAGGCTGTTCCACGCCGAGCCCGAAAACACCAGGCCCCCGGCGCCCCAACTCAGCCCAAACCCGGTCTGAAAGTGCTGCAGCGAGGGCGTCAGGTCAAACCTTCCGATGTCCTTGACCACGCCGCCGATCAGGATGATGCCGTATGACAGCACGGTCAGCGCGACCCAGGGCAGAACCAGCGCCAGCGCCCCCCACTTGACGCCGGTGGGCAGTGCGGCGGGCAGGCCGCTATCGCCTTTTCCGCTCACGGATGTATAGGAAGCTTTGCCGATCCAGCGCTGCTGCAGTGCAAAGATGCCGACCGTCAGCAGCAGCAGGGTGACGGCGAGGATGGCGGCGCGCGAAGCGTCGTGCTGCGCCCCGGCGATGGCGAAGAAAATCTTCGTCGACAGCACCTCGAAATTTCCGGAGAGCACCAACGGGTTGGCAAAGTCCGCCAGGCTTTCCACAAAGCCCAGCAGGAAGGCATTGGCAATGGCGGGGCGCACCAGGGGCCAGGTCACGGTGCGAAATACATGCCACGGCGAACCCCTCAGCACCTGGCCGGCTTCTTCCAGCGTCGGGCTGACCAATCGCAAGGCGCCGCTGATCAGCAGGAAGGCCAAAGGCGTAAAGCAAATCACCTGCGCCAGCAGTACGCCCGGCAGGCCGTAGATCCAGCGCGACCTTGCAATGCCGAACCAGTCGCTCATCAGCTGCGTCACCATGCCGGTGCGGCCGAAGAGAATGATGATGGCCAGGCCGATGACGAAAGGCGGCGTGACCACCGGCAGGATGGACAGCACGCGCAGGCTGCCGCGAAAACGCTGACCGCCGCGCTCGGCCAGCAGGGCCAGCGCAAAACCGAAAAGCGTGCTTCCGATGCCTGCAAGGGTGGCCAGCACGATGGAGTTGATGGCCACGCCGCAACGGACGTTGCCGGCGATGCAACCCGCGCCCCAGATGTCCTCGCTGAAAAACCGGGCGGCGGCAGTCTGGATCAGCCAGTTCCCCCGCTCGTCCACAAAAGCCGCCAGCAGCATGCGCCCGATTGGGTAGATGACAAAAATGGCCAGCAGCAGGGACAGGATGCAGACAATGCCGGAAATGGCGGCATCACTCTTGAAAGCGCCGGCGCGTGTTGCCAGTAGGCTTGCGACGGCGGCCAGCACGCACCCGCCGGCAACATAAGCTGAGCTCTGGGTCCACGGCATCAGCAGCACGCCCGCTGCAATGCCCAGTGCTGCCAGCAGCCAGCTCAGCGGATCAGCCCGCACGCGTGGGGCGGCTGCCATCACTGCAATGGGTGTAGTCAAGGTGCGACGTGATTCATCAGTGAGCAATGGAATTGCGGGATGTGCTCAGCGCTCACTTGGGCAGTGCCCCGATGTCCTTGTCCCATTTGCCCAGCAGGCGCGAGCGTTCGGCCGAAGCGCCGTACTTGGCGAAGTTGTAGTCGATCAGTTTGACGTCGGCCAGCTTGGGCGCCTGCGGCGGCAAGGATGCTTTTTTATTGGAGGGGTTCTGGTACGAATGCGCGACCGTGGCAATGTCCTGCGCTTCAGGTGTCAGGGCCCAGTCGTACCATTTTTTGGCGTTGGCCAGATTTTTGGCACCCTTGATGATGCTCATGCTGCCGATCTCGTAGCCCGTACCCTCGCACGGTGCGACCACCTTCAGGGGCGCGCCTGCCACGGCGTGCGTGACGGCGTCGTGCAGGAAGGTGATGCCGATCATGCTTTCGCCGGTGGCTGCCGCACGGGCCGGCGCAGCGCCCGACTTGGTGTATTGGTTGATGTTGCGATGAAGGGCCTTCAGGTAGTCGAACGCCTTGTCTTCTCCCATGATCTGCACGAGTGTGGCGAGCAGCGTGTAGGAAGTGCCCGAGGAGTTGGGGTTGGCGACCTGGACTTCCCCCTTGAACTCCGGCTTGATGAGATCTGCCCAGCATTTGGGTTCGGGCAATTTGCGTTTGGCCAGCTCGACGGTATTGAAGCTGAACCCCAGGGCGCCGGCATAAACGCCGACCGTGCGGTACTTGGAGGCCTCGGCTTGCCGTACTGCCCAAGGGTGCAGGTCGGCCAGTTTGGGCGATTTGTAGGGCTCGGTCAGACCTTCTTCAGCGGCCTGAAGATGAGGGTCGCCCGTGCCACCCCACCACACGTCACCGCGCGGGTTGGCTGCCTCGGCCTTGATCTGGGCATAAGTTTCGCCCGAGCTCTTGCGTGTCATTGACACCTTGATGCCGGTGGCCTTTTCGAAGGCGGTCACCATGGGCCGGCACCATTCTTCCTGGACGTTGCAGTAAACCACCAGTTCTTCGGCTGCGCGGACCGAAGGCGATATCGCGCACGCCATGGCCGCCAGAAGCAATCCCGGAACGAGTGATTTGAATGTGAACTGTCTCATCTATGTCTCCTTCTTTATGTCGTCAATAGCGCCTGGGGGTGCGGCGTTGAGGCCACCTTAGCAGCCGTCAGCGCAGCGGTATACCCGTTAAAACGCTTAGTTCGGAGGCCAGCCTGGCGTTGGTGGCCAGCACCGCGCTACCTTGGGTCAGTCCGCCTTCGGCCCAGAAATCGTTAACGCGGCCGCCTGCCTCGCGCACCAGCAGCAGGCCAGCCGCGACGTCCCATGAATTGATATGCGCTTCGGCGTAGGCTTCGCAGCGCCCGGCGGCCACATAGGCCAGCCCCAGCGCGCCGGAACCCGCGCGGCGCACCGAACAGCCCGCATGCATGCACTGGCTGACCAGCGCGAGGTAGGGGTCTGGCGACAGGCGCGAAGACCAGCCAATTTCGACCGTGGAGGCGGCCAGCTCGGCCAGCTCGCTGACCTGAAGCCGAACGCCGTTGCACCATGCGCCATGGCCGTTTTGCGCGATGAAGAGCTCGTCGTGCATGGGCTCATAGATGGCGCCGGCTTCGAGCTCGCCGTTGACCATCAGGCCCAGGGAGATGCAGAAATGCGGGATGGCCCGGGCGAAATTCGCCGTTCCATCCACCGGGTCGACAATCCAGAGGCGAGCTGTGCCGCCGGTTTCTCCTCCTGCTTCCTCCCCCAGCACGGCGTCTCCCGGAAAGCGCCGTTCGATCTCCGCGCGCACATACTGTTCTACCGCACCGTCGGTGACGGTCAGGTAGTCCTGCCGGCCCTTGAGCGAGTAGGCGGGCTTGTCTGGCGCGTTGAAGGCGTCGCGCATCATGGCGCCGGCCGAACGGACAATTTCTTCAATGGCGTCAGTGAGTGCGGTCATGGGAAGGGTGTAGGGGATATCCGATGGAGGTCGCCTTGTGTGCGAGCCGGGTCAGGCGTGGCACCCAAAGCGGGTAAAACGAAATGTTAGTGCCGGGGCGTATCCGGCTGTAGCGGGTTTGCGCTAAGACGCCGCGAAACCTGGCCCTGCGAGTCGCCCGGCCGCATCTGCCAAAATCGGGGCATGTCCGATATCCTGAACCAAATCATTGCCGTCAAGCGTCAAGAAATTGCCGATGCCATCCGCCGCAAACCGCTGGACGTGATGCGCGAAGATGCCGAATCGCGTGTCCTGACGCGTGACTTTGTGGGTGCGCTGCGCGCCAAGATCGCAGCGGGTCAGCCCGCGGTGATTGCCGAAATCAAGAAGGCCAGCCCGTCCAAAGGCGTGCTGCGCGCCGACTTCATTCCAGCCGACATCGCGCAAAGCTATGCCGAAGGTGACGGCGAGATCAGCGCGGCCTGCCTTTCGGTGCTGACCGACAAGCAGTTCTTCCAGGGCAGCATTGATTACCTGAAGCAGGCGCGGGCCTCCTGCAGCCTGCCGGTGCTGCGCAAGGACTTCATGGTGGATCCTTACCAGGTGTATGAAGCGCGCGTCATGGGCGCTGACTGCATTTTGCTGATTGCTGCCTGCCTGGACGACGCGCAGATGCAATCGCTCGAAGCGCTGGCGATGTCGCTGGACATGGCGGTGCTGGTCGAGGTACACGACGAAGCCGAACTGGAGCGTGCGCTCAAGCTCAAGACGCCGCTGATCGGCATCAACAACCGCAACCTCAAAACTTTCGAGGTCTCGCTGGACACCACGCTGGGCATGCTGGCCAGGGTGCCGGCGGACCGCCTGCTGATTACCGAGTCGGGCATTGCCACGCCGGCGGACGTGCAGCGCATGCGTCAGGCAGGTGTGAATGCATTCCTGGTCGGCGAGGCCTTCATGCGCGCGGAAGAACCCGGCCTTGCACTGGCTCAATTGTTCGGTAAAAGATAGGCTGTAAAGCCATGAACCAGCTGCTTGACGCCATGAAGGCGCCTTTGCCCAACCGGCTTACCACTGCTGACCCCGCCGCCTGGCCGGTGGCGCCCGGCTGGCGGCCGACCACCGATGCATTTTTTGGCAGTCCGACCGGCCAGAAGTTGTTGGGTTTTCTGCGAGGCCGCCTGGAGGAAGGTGTGACGATCTTTCCGCCGCAGCCGTTGCGCGCGCTGGAGCTTACGCCGCCCGAAGAAGTGCGTGTTGTCATCCTCGGTCAGGACCCGTACCATGGGTTGGGCCAGGCCGAGGGGCTGGCGTTTTCCGTAGCACCCGGTGTGGCCCTGCCGCCCTCGCTGCGCAACATCTTCAAGGAGTTGCAGCGCGACCTCGGGACGCCGCCGCCCCAGTTTCCGGTGCCCGGCGGCAGCCTGGTGAAGTGGGCGACACATGGGGTGCTGTTGCTCAACACCTGCCTGACGGTCGAGGAAGGGCTGCCGGCCAGCCACGCCGGCAAGGGCTGGGAGGTATTGACCGATACCCTGATCCGCCAGGTGGCGGAAGGCGACCACCCGGTGGTGTTCATGCTGTGGGGTGCACATGCCCAGAGCAAACGGTCGTTGATTGATGCGAAGCGTCACAAGGTGCTGGTGGCCAACCACCCGTCGCCGCTGTCGGCCATGCGGCCACCCTTGCCCTTTATTGGCTGCGGCCATTTCTCACAGGCGCGTGAATGGCGTGACGCACACCCGAAGGCCTGATTTGCTATTGTTTTGATAGCTGTTCGCGCTCGTCCTGCCTTGCTAAAAGGCCAAAAATCCTTGAATTTTGAGGGCTGGCTAAAACTCCGCCGGAAGGCTGCCCACGTAGTCGCGCCGGATATTGACCGTGCTTTGCAGGCCCAGCGCCTCAAAGTGACGGCGCAGCCAGCGCTTGGCCGCGCCCTGGCCCATTTCAAACAGCTTTTCGATCATGGCCGTATCGGCCGACATCTTGCTGGATGAGGGCAGGCTTTCCAGCGCCTCGCCGCCGTCGATGCGGTGCAGCAGCAGGCTCTTGTATTTCTCGCCCTCCTGCAAGCGGCCATCGGCCAGCAGGCGGTTGATGAAATCGATGGTCCGCATCTGGGACAGCAGGCTGGCGTTGAAGGTCAGCTCGTTCACCCGGTCTGCGATGTCGTGAGGCGTGTGGGGAATCTCGGGGCGCCGCAAGGGGTTGATCTGGACAACGATGATGTCGCGGCTGCTGCAATCACTGATGAGCGGCAGCAGCGAGGGATTGCTCGAAAACCCGCCATCCCAATAGTGCTGGTCGTCAATTTCAACCGCCTGAAACAGCGTGGGCAGGCAGGTGGACGCCATCACCGCCTGCAAAGTCAGGCGTTTGCCGGCAAAGATTTCTGCCCGGCCGGTGGTGACGTGGGTTGCCGATACGAAAGCCTTGGTTGTGTGCATGGCCGCAATGGCGTGAAAGTCGATTTCTGCCTCCAGCAGTTTGCGCAAAGGGTTGATGTCCAGCGGATTAGACTGGTAGGGTGACATCCACTGTGTCATTGCACTATTCATTAAGTTTGCACTCACTTTGTTAGCGGCCCAGCCCCCAATGAGCATCTTGCTGATGCTGTCAGCCATGGAGCCGAGGCTGCCCATGGCGGCAACGCCCTGCCAGACCCGGCTGAGCGACGCACGTGCCGCCTCCCGCGGGTTGGTTTTTTCGGGGGAATTGTCTTTTTGGGCGGTAGCGAATCCGTGTGCCAGCGCTACGGCGTTGACCGCCCCGGCGCTGGCACCGCTGATGCCGTCAAACTCGATGCGCTCGTCCGCCAGCAGGGCATCCAGCACGCCCCAGGTGAATGCACCGTGCGATCCGCCGCCCTGCAAAGCAAGATTGACCCGGCGCAGGGAAGACGGCTCAGCGGGGGAGGAAGGCAGTGCGGGTACGGTGACAGTGCTCATGCGTAGACGGTCTCTCGTTATCCAGGTTGGCCGGTGGCGCAGGAGGGTGCCCGGGACGGCAATATCCATGCGACTCACTCTGGCATTGATGAAAGGCTGCCACATCATGCCCGAAGCCTGGCCGCAACCGCCACGGGAGTGCGGCAGGGTCTGGGGATTAGGGCCGGACCGGGTTATGCCGCGTTTTGGGGGGCTTTCCGCGGTACCTACGGGCATCCCGGGGTGAAGGTTTGGTCGGGAGATGCGCTGGCGAGGCATGCGGCAGCTTTTTTTAATGCTTTTTGCCATGCCTTGGCATTTCGTCCGACATAAAACCGTGGCATAATCCGAGGTTCGCTTGAAGGATGGGTGCCCGAGTGGCTAAAGGGGGCAGACTGTAAATCTGTTGGCTAACGCCTACGCTGGTTCGAATCCAGCCTCATCCACCAGATTTTGTTTTGATTTTGGCAAGCGGGCGGCGCAAAGTAATCACGTAAAAGTGTGTCGCGTAAAGCGTGTTTTGGGTCGTAAGTGATTTTGGTGTGAGTTGAATTTGGCAGAGCTGCGCGGGAGTAGTTCAATGGTAGAACCCTAGCCTTCCAAGCTAATGACGCGGGTTCGATTCCCGTCTCCCGCTCCATAAAGCTGCTTTATGGTTCTGCTTTTGAATCTTGCGCCAGGTTGCAATTGTGGTTTTGAGTTCAGCCCTTTTGGCTCAGTGGTAGAGCACTCCCTTGGTAAGGGAGAGGTCGCGGGTCCGATTCCCGCAAAGGGCACCAAATTTTGAGTCGGTGTGGCGTACGAGGCGCTGTTGCTGGCTGTAGTGGTAACTGGTTTTGTAACTCTTTATAAATTTCTGGAGTTGAAAAAATGGCAAAAGGCAAATTTGAGCGGACCAAGCCGCACGTCAACGTAGGCACGATTGGCCACGTGGACCATGGCAAGACGACGCTGACGGCGGCGATCACGACCGTTCTGGCATCCAAGTTCGGCGGCGAAGCCAAGGGCTACGACCAAATTGACGCGGCGCCCGAAGAAAAAGCGCGCGGCATCACGATCAACACCGCCCACGTCGAGTACGAAACGGCCAACCGCCACTACGCCCACGTCGACTGTCGACTG
>NZ_JBFUGF010000003.1:0-360234 GCF_056403055.1 Polaromonas sp. P3_A5 | reverse complement strand
GCTACGGAAGGGACAGCAAACGTGGCGGCGCCTTGCTCAATGATTTCAGGAACAAGTGGATGCTGGTGGGCTCCTACGACTTCGGGGATATCCGGGCCTGGGCGGTTTACAACCGCGACAACTTCCAGGGCAATGCGCTGTCGCGCAGCAAGGTGGATGCGCAGATGATTGGTGCCTCCTGGGACATCACGCCCAGCAGCAAGGTCATGGCCAACTACATCCGCAAGGATGTCCAGAGCGATCCGGCGGCCAAGCTCAAGCGCTTCCAGGCGGGTTACTCCTACAAGATGAGCAACCGCACTTCGCTGTACGCCTTCTATGACCGAAACGACCCCAACAACCGTGTCGCCAATGACGTCATCCGCGTGTACGGGGTTGGCATTCAGCACAACTTCTGAGGCCCCGAAGATCGGTCTGACGCACTACTTCCCGCACAGGCCCTTTTCAACCATGTCCAGCAGGTGCTGGCCGATCTGCTGCATTTGCGGGCCGATGAGGGGGCCTAACGGGCCGTCAATCACCAGCATGGCCAGGCCATGCACTGCCGACCAGGCGAGGAACTCGGCCCCGGGGCGGCGCTCCGGCGACAGCACGCCGGCGCTCACGAGTTTGTCGAGCGCGGCGCCCAGCAGCTCGAAGGGGTCCAGGCCGCTTTGCCCTTTGCGCTCGCTATCCCCCGGCGCGCCCTGGGCTCTTTGTTTCAAATCATCCGAGGGGCCAAAGGCCGTGCGGAACAACCCGCTCTCCGCCTGCGCAAAACGCAAATAGGCGGCACCGACCGCGCGCACGTTGGCGCGGGCGAATTCGGCAGGCGGTAAATCCTGGGGCAACGTGGCCAGTTCGGCTTCCATGGCGCGGGCCACGGCCGCCAGCGCGGCTGAACGAACCGCATACAGCAAGGCCTGGCGGTTTTCGAAATGCCGGTAGGCCGCATTAGGCGCCACACCCGCGCGGCGCGTGGCTTCGCGCAGCACCACGGCCTCGGGCCCGCCGGCCCGGGCCAGCTCCACACCAGCGTCCAGCAGGGCACGCCGCAGGTCGCCGTGGCGGTAAGTGCTGCGGGGTGGCGGGATTGGCAGGGAAGGGGGCGCGCTCGACATGGCTTGTTACTTATTTATGTGGACAGTGTTCATTATCTTTGCTATTCTTTTGTGGACGGTGTACACAATACTGCTGTTTTGGCCACCGCACAAGACCTGCAACCCTTTTAACGACTCTTCAGACGCTCTTCTTTCAAGGAACCAGACCATGCAGAAAATCACCCCCTTCCTGTGGTTCAACGACCAGGCCGAGGAAGCCATGAATTTTTATGTTTCGATCTTCAAGAATTCGAAGATCACCATGCTGCGGCGCTACGGCAAGGAAGGCCCGGGACCCGAGGGCTCGGTCATGACTGGCAGCTTCCAGCTCGAAGGCCAGGACTTCATGGCGCTTAACGGCGGCCCGCATTTCAGCTTCACGCCGGCGATTTCGCTGTTCGTGGACTGCAAGACGCAGGAGGAAGTAGACGAGCTCTGGGACAAGCTCTCGGCGGGCGGGGCACCCAACCAGTGCGGCTGGGTCCAGGACAAATTCGGCCTGTCATGGCAGATCATCCCCACCGCACTCGGCGACATGCTGGGCGACAAGAACCCGGCCAAGGCCGGCGCCGCCATGAGCGCCATGCTGAAGATGCGCAAGATCAATATCAAGGACCTCCAGGAAGCCTATGACAGGGCCTGAGGAAGCACCTCCTCATTCAATTTATTCAAGGAGAGACCCGTGACGACCAAGATGTTTGTGAACCTGCCCGTGAAAAACCTGAACCAATCGGTGAAGTTTTTCACCGCGCTGGGCTTCAAATTCAACCCGCAATTCACCGATGAAAACGCCACCTGCATGATCGTGAGCGAGGAAAGCTTCGTCATGCTGCTGGTCGAGAACTATTTCAAGACCTTCACCCCCAAGCCGGTGAGCGACGCACGCAAAAGCACCGAGGTGCTGATCTGCCTTTCCTGTGACAGCCGCCAGGAAGTCGACGAGATGGTCAGCAAGGCTGTGGCTGGCGGCGCGACCACGCCCAACAAGCCACAAGACCACGGATTCATGTACCAGCACGGCTTCGAAGACCTGGATGGTCATCTCTGGGAGCTCGCCTGGATGAACGTTGAAGCCCACGCTGCGCAAATGAGTGCCTGAAAAATCCCCCAGCCTTATCAACCCACGAAGGAGTCAATCATGCTGATCCAGTCTTACCTCTTTTTTAACGGCCGCTGCGAAGAGGCCATCGAGTTTTACCGCAAGGCGCTTGGCGCCGAAGTGAAGATGATGATGCGCTTCAAGGAGAACCCGGAACCCATGACCGAAGGCTGCGGGCCGGACGGCGGTGCCATCCCGGGTGAGAACATCATGCATGCCAGCTTCAGGATCGGCGAAACGGAAGTGATGGCCTCTGACGGCATGGGCAACGGCAAGCCGGAATTCAAGGGCTTCTCGCTCTCGTTGACTGCGGCCAGCGATGCCGAAGCGCAGCGCCTGTTCAAGGCATTGAGCGACGGCGGCAAGGTAGAGATGCCCATCATGAAGACCTTTTACGCTTCGTCTTTCGGCATGGTGGAAGATCGCTTCGGCGTGTCGTGGATGGTCATCAAGCCGCTGCCCATGCCCTGATGGGGAAAGCATATGCAATTCCTGCTGATCATTTGCCACGACGCGGCCTTCGCGCCCACGCCGACGCTGGTGGCCGACATTGGCGCCTGGGTAAAGGACATGGGGAGCCGCGGCATCCTCAAGCACGGCAACCCGCTGCGCCCCCCCGACGACGCGATGACGGTGCGGGTGCGCAGCGGCAAGCGCGGGGTAACCAGTGGCCCCTTCACCGATAGCGCGGAAAAAATGGCGGCCTATGGGCTGATTGAATGCGCCGGCATGCAGGAGGCGATCGACATCGCAGCCGGCCATCCCATGGCCAGGGCCGCAACCATAGAGGTCAGGCCGGTGTGGTCCGACCTGCCGCGCATGGCGGCCTGAAAATCACCGATGAAATGAGTCAGCATGAAGCTTTATTACTCGGACACGCTGAACCCGCGAAAAGCCTGCGCCGTCGCCAGGCACTTGAAGCTGCCGGTGGAGTTCATCTACGTGGCGCTGGAAAAGGGCGAGCACCGTACGCCACAGTTCCGCGCAATGAATCCCAATGCCAAGGTGCCCGTGCTGGTGGACGGCACCACGACCTTGTGGGAGTCGAATGCCATCATGTGCCACCTGGCGGAGAAAGCCGGCTCCGACCTGTGGCCGCGCGACAAGCGCCAGACCGAGGTGATCCGCTGGCTGATGTGGGATGCCACCGAGTTCGCGCCAACCGCCAGAACCTTCTATTTCGAACACATCATCAAGCCGCGCTTCCGTCAAAGCCAGGCCGACCCGGCCGAGATTGCGCGAGTGACGCCGGTCTTCGAGCGTTACGCCGGGGTGCTCGAAGCGCACCTCAAGGGGCGCGAATACCTCGTCGGCGACGCGCTGACTGTGGCCGACTTCGCGGCAGCTATCCCCTTGCCGTACGCCGAAAAGGCCCGCTTGCCGCTGGACAATTTCCCGGAAATCCGGCGCTGGCACGACCGCCTCAATCAGTTGGCCGCCTGGCGTGAGCCCTTTCCGGAATTACAGGGCGGTTAAATGCCTTGTACCCGCCGCTGAAAACAAAAAGGCCGGCGAGCACTCACGCGTTCGCCGGCCGGTGCAACCGAAGACCTTACCGTGCGGGCGCGGGAACGATCACGACCGTATCGCCTGTGGCACCGGTTCTGCCGGTCTTTCCGGTGTCGCCTGTGGCGCCGGTAGCACCCGCAGCGCCTTCGTAGCCGGTGGAGCCTGTTGCTCCCGTAGCACCGGTGGCGCCGGTCGGGCCGGGAATGCCGACTCCCGCGCCTGTGGCTCCTTTGGCGCCGTCGGTGCCGGGGGCACCCGTGGCGCCAGCAGGGCCGGCGGGACCGGGAACCGTGACCACAGCCGCAGGCGGCGCGACAACCGTTCTTTCACAAGCGCTCAGGGCCAGGGTGCCGGCAAGTGCGGCTAAAAGCAGTGGGTATTTCATAGAGATCCTCTGGTGAGAAAATTCGCACGGAAAAATGTGCGCCAACAGTTCGTTCCTGCCTTGACCGTGAACTGTTTTTTTTACGGATCATGTGCATGAAACCGATACCAGCCACAACACTTTGCCGAGAGACACACATTCGAGAACCGCAAGCGGTTGTCGCATGCCTGGCCATCTTGAAAGAATCATTTCTGATGCAGACAACAGGATGAGTGCTCAAGGTACCCATTGGCAAGCGCGCATGCTGTAGGACGGGCCCACGACAGCGTGTCCCGAATCGGCAGCATCGCAAACGCGCGTAACCACCTCCAATAGTGCAAACTTCAACCTGAACTTTCGCCCACACCGCCAAAGCCCTTTCTTCATTCACACCAGACAACAAGGCAAGGACATCCATGACTGCAACTTCTTTAACCAGCCCCGTGGCCGTCGTAACAGGGGGTGCACGCGGTATTGGCCTTGCCATCGGGCAATGGTTTCTGGCCAATGGTTACCGTGTGGCACTTCTGGATATCGACAGCGACACGCTGCTCCCCGCCGCTGCCGCCATTCAGGATGCAGGCCGCATACTGGCGGTGCATTGCGACGTGGCCGACCCGGCGCAGGTGAAATCGGCCATGGCGAAGGTGGATGCCCGCTTCGGCCGTATTGATGCGCTGGTCAACAACGCCGGCATCGCGGTGTTCAAGCCTATCGGTGAGACAACCTTTGAAGAATGGCGCCGGGTTTTGGGCGTCAACCTGGACGGCGCATTTTTGTGCAGCCAGGCCTGCGCGGCCATCATGAAGCGCACGGGCGGCGGCAGCATTGTCAACATCGCGTCGATCTCGGGCCTGCGCGCGAGCACGCTTCGCGTGGCGTACGGCACCAGCAAGGCCGCGCTTATCCAGCTGACCAAACAGCAGGCGGTTGAATTGGGCACCATCGGCATCCGGGCCAACGTGATCGCGCCCGGGCCGGTGGACACGGAAATGGCCAAGCTGGTTCACAGCGTGGCGATCCGCTCGGACTACCACGACGTGATTCCGCTGGGGCGTTACGGCACCGTGGAAGAAATCGCATCGGCCGTGGGCTTTTTGTGCAGCCCGGCAGCCAGCTATGTCAATGGCCAGGTGCTGGCTGTAGACGGTGGCTTTGAGTCTGCCGGTGTCGGCTTGCCGACGCTGAGAAAAAACCAGGCGGCCTGAGCACGCCGTCTTGAAAACCCTGGTCCCGGCATTTTCAGCCTTGCTCTATAGAATGATTCGGGTCTCTTCTGGCGTCACATTCTGGCGCCGCTTTCTTGTCAGGATGCCGCGTGCAACCCATTATTTCCCTTCAGAAACTCAGCAAAACTTACGCTTCGGGCTTTCATGCACTCAAGTCGGTGGACCTGGACATCCAGCGCGGCGAAATCTTCGCCCTGCTCGGCCCCAACGGCGCAGGCAAGACCACCTTGATCAGCATCGTCTGCGGCATTGTCAATCCGAGCTCGGGCAGCGTGACGGCTGATGGACATGACGTCGTTCGGGATTACCGCGCCGCTCGCGCCAAAATCGGGCTGGTGCCTCAGGAGCTTTCGACCGATGCGTTTGAAACCGTCTGGTCCACCGTGAGCTTCAGCCGGGGCCTGTTCGGCAAGCCGCCCAACCCGGCCTACATTGAGAAAGTGCTGCGCGACCTTTCGCTGTGGGACAAGAAGGACAGCAAGATCATGGCGCTCTCCGGTGGCATGAAGCGCCGGGTATTGATTGCCAAGGCGTTGTCGCACGAACCCACCATCCTGTTCCTCGATGAGCCCAGCGCGGGCGTCGACGTCGAGCTGCGCAAGGGCATGTGGCAAATGGTGCGGGAGCTGCGCGACAACGGCGTCACCATCATCCTGACCACGCACTACATTGAGGAAGCCGAAGAAATGGCCGACCGCATTGGCGTCATCAACAAGGGCGAGCTGATTCTTGTCGAAGACAAAACGGTGCTGATGCGCAAGCTGGGCAAGAAGCAACTGAGCCTGCAACTGCAAACGCCGCTGCAAACCATTCCGGGTGCGTTGGCAGGGCTGCCGCTTGAGCTGACGAAAGAGGGCCACACCCTGGTCTACACCTTCGACACACAAACCGAGGAGACGGGTATCGCGGCGTTGCTCAAGCAGCTGGCCGAACTCGGCATTGACTTCAAGGACCTGCATTCAAGCGAGAGTTCGCTCGAAGACATCTTCGTGAGCCTGGTGCATGCCGACAAACCGGGCGCCCAGAAGGAGGCCGCATGAACTGGCACGCCATCCGCGCTATTTACCGCTTTGAAATGGCGCGCACCTTCCGCACGCTGATGCAATCCATCGCCTCGCCGGTGATCTCGACCTCGCTGTACTTCGTGGTCTTCGGCGCGGCCATCGGCTCACGCATGGGTGACATCGACGGCATCCGCTACGGTGCCTTCATCATCCCCGGCCTCGTCATGCTGTCGCTGCTCAACGAGAGCATCTCGAACGCCGCCTTCGGCATCTACATGCCGAAATGGTCGGGGACAATTTACGAACTGCTGTCGGCGCCGGTGTCGTCCATGGAAGTGGTGATGGGCTACGTGGGCGCTGCGGCGAGCAAGTCCGTCATGCTGGGACTCCTGATCCTGGCAACGGCGCGCCTCTTCGTGCCCTATGAGATCGCGCACCCTTTCTGGATGCTGTGCTTCCTGCTGCTGACCGCGCTGACCTTCAGCCTGTTCGGTTTCATCATCGGGCTATGGGCCGACAACTTCCAGAAGCTGCAGATTGTGCCGC
Source organism: Polaromonas sp. P3_A5 (assembly GCF_056403055.1). Classification (NCBI taxonomy): domain Bacteria; kingdom Pseudomonadati; phylum Pseudomonadota; class Betaproteobacteria; order Burkholderiales; family Comamonadaceae; genus Polaromonas; species Polaromonas sp. P3_A5. The sequence goes on along the minus strand of NZ_JBFUGF010000003.1, from coordinate 353,404 downwards.
TGATGGTGGTGACGCCGCTGACTTTCCTCGGTGGCGCGTTTTACTCGATCAACATGCTGCCGCCGTTGTGGCAGAAGGTCGCCCTGTTCAACCCGGTGGTCTACCTGATCAGCGGATTCCGCTGGAGTTTTTACGGCGTGGCCGATGTCAACGTAGGCATCAGCGTGGCGGCCATCATGGGCTTTCTGGGGCTGTGCCTCGGCGCGGTGTGGTGGATCTTCCGTACGGGCTGGAAGCTGAAGGCCTGAGGAAGGGACAGGCGATTGATGACAACGCCCTATAGATGCTATTGATTTTATAGCTGCTTGCGCTTTCTACATAAGGTCCACAAGCATATTTCCCTTAAACCGCCAAGGCCGGGCCGGCCAGGTGGGCTGGCGATGCAGCTTGAAAGGACAGCGGCCAACCTTATATGTGTTCTTTGAAAGTTTCACGCCAGAAAGGCCTCTTCATGCCTGCCGACCCCACCGCAAGTTCTGTCGCTCACTCCGCCGCCCATCCAGTCCTCCAGGTCAAGCCACTCGGCTTTCCGTGGGCAACGCTCGACCCGTTCCTCTTTTGCGTGTACCACGACGACGCCTACCCTCGCGGCAATGCGCAGATGGGCCCGGATGCCTCGCTCGCGGGGCGCAATATCGGCCAGGACTTTGCCCGCAAGGACGGCTGGAACATGTACCACGGCAGCACGGTGCCGGGCTTTCCCGCGCACCCGCACCGCGGCTTTGAAACCGTGACCATCGTGCGCAAGGGCCTGATCGACCATTCCGACTCCCTGGGCGCGACAGCGCGCTTTGGCCGCGGCGACGTGCAGTGGCTGACGGCCGGCAAGGGCGTGGTCCATTCCGAGATGTTCCCGTTGCTGGACCCGCAAAATCCCAATCCACTGGAGCTGTTCCAGATCTGGCTGAACCTGCCGGCGGCCGGCAAGATGAGCGAGCCGCACTTCACCATGTTCTGGTCGCAGGACATTCCGCGCCTGGACATCAAGGATGCCGAAGGGCGCGGCACCGAAGTGGCCGTGATTGCCGGCCGTATTCAAAATACCCAGGCCGCGCCGCTGGCGCCGCCGCCGGATTCGTGGGCTTCGCAAGCCGAGGCCGACGTGGCGATCTGGACGATTCGCATGGTGCCCGGCGCCCGCTGGACGCTGCCCGCCGCAACGAGCGAAGGCACGCGCCGCCACCTGTATTTTTTCAAGGGGCAGTCTGCGACGCTGGGCGGCCAGGCGGTGAACGTGGACAGCGCCATCGAGCTGCGGGCCGGCGTGGATGCGGAGATCATCAACGGCGGCGAGGAAGCCGAATTCCTGATGCTGCAAGGCAAGCCCATTGGTGAGCCGGTGGTGCAGTACGGCCCGTTTGTCATGAACACGCAAGCCGAAATTGCACAGACCATGGCGGACTACCAGCGCACGCAGTTTGGTGGCTGGTCGTTTGGCGATGACGCGCCGGTGCATGGGCGGGAGCCGGCGCGCTTTGCGCGGCACCCGGGCGGACGCGAAGAGCGGCCGACGGGCGACTGACGGCCGAGCAGCGCCTCGCTGCTATATTTTTAATAGCTGTCCGCGCTTGTTCTTAGCTGCTCCGGGGCACTTTTCGCATAACTCCGGCATTACCAGTCAACCTCCCCGCAGTACCCCCAGGCAATATCGGGTTTCGCAAACGCCGCCTGTGGGGTGCGGCAGCAGACGCCTACACTCCCGCCAACACAAGGAGATGCCATGAGCCAGGAGCCCAACTCCCAAGCGGTCAAAAACGAACTGAATGCGCTGGCGCAGGCGTTCTTTCGCGCCGTCTCGTTTGAGCCGGGCAGCGTGCCGCCTTACGATGACATTCACGCGCTCTTCATCGACGCAGGCCTCCTGATCAAGAACACAGGAACCGCACCCGAGATTTCCAGCGTGCGCGAATTCATCGCGCCGCGGCAGGCCATGGTGGACAGCGGCGGCCTCACGCGCTTCAGGGAATGGGAGCTGTCGGAAACCACACAAATCTTCGGCAACATTGCCCATCGCTACAGCGCTTACGGCAAGGCCGGCACGATGAACGGCGAGGCATTCGAGGCGCGCGGCATGATCTCGACGCAGTTCGTCAAAACGCCTGAAGGCTGGAAGATGAGCGCGATGGCCTGGGACGATGAACGGCCCGGCCTGCACTTGCCTGATTGACCTGCCACTCAGGGAGGCATCAGCCCCGCATTGACCACCACCTCGTCCAGCGCGGCGAAAGTCATGTTGTGGCGATCCGTCAGCGGCCCACCGCCGGGCACTACATGGCCGTCTGCGGTGTAGCCAATGGCCTTGAACTTCCACACGCCGCCAATCAGTTTGAGCTGGCCCACCAGCTCGCCGCTGCTCAGATGAACACTCACCACTTGTTCGTTGAGTTTTTTGAACGTCAGGGGCATCAGCATGAACCTTTCAGGGCGACTGGTCGCCGAGTATTGCACTGACAATAAAAAAGCGCCCGGAGGCGCTTTTTTATTGGCGATGTTGAAGTGAATTACTTCGCCACCACGCGGACCATTTCGAGGCACTTGTTGGAGTAGCCCCATTCGTTGTCGTACCAGGCGACGACCTTGATGAAGGTGCCGTCGAGCGCGATGGACGCATCGGCGTCAAACACGCTGGTGCAGGTCTCGCCGCGGAAGTCGGTGGCAACGACCTTGTCTTCGGTGTAGCCCAGGATGCCCTTGAGTGCGCCTTCGCTTTGCGCTTTCATTTCGGCGCAGATTTCCTTGAGCGTGGCTTCCTTGTTGAGCTCGCAGGTCAGGTCAACCACCGACACGTCGGAGGTGGGCACGCGGAAGGACATGCCGGTCAGCTTCTTGTTGAGCTCGGGGATCACCACGCCCACAGCCTTGGCAGCGCCGGTGCTGGAGGGAATGATGTTTTCCAGGATGCCGCGGCCGCCGCGCCAGTCTTTGTTCGACGGGCCGTCCACGGTTTTCTGCGTGGCGGTGGCCGCGTGCACGGTCGTCATCAGGCCGCGCTTGATGCCCCACTTGTCGTTCAGCACCTTGGCGATAGGCGCCAGGCAGTTGGTGGTGCAACTGGCGTTGGAAATGATGGCCTCGCCCTTGTAGGTCTTGTCGTTGACGCCGAAAACGAACATCGGGGTGTCGTCTTTCGACGGTGCCGAGAAGATGACCTTCTTCGCGCCGGCGGCCAGGTGCTTCTCACCGGAAGCCTTGTCGAGGAAAAGGCCCGTGGACTCCAGCACCACGGTGGCGCCGATATCGCCCCACTTGAGGTTGGCGGGGTCACGTTCCTGCGTCAGGCGGATCTTCTTGCCGTTGACGATCAGCGTGTTGCCTTCAACGGACACGTCGCCTTCGAAGCGGCCGTGCACCGAGTCGTACTTCAGCATGTAGGCCAGGTACTCAGGCTCGAGCAAATCATTGATGCCGACGATTTCAATGTCGCCAAAGCTTTTGATGGCCGAGCGAAACACGTTGCGGCCGATACGGCCAAAACCATTAATGCCAAGTTTGATAGTCATCTGCTGTTGCTCCTGGAAGTTGAAATCTTGTTGAATTGGGCGGCCGTGTCCGTTATCCGCGTGTTTACTTGCGCAGCACCTTGCGCACGGTGTCGGCCACATTCTCGGCGGTAAAGCCGAAGTGCTTGAACAGCACTGGCGCGGGCGCCGATTCACCGTAGCTGTCGATGCCCACCACGGCGGCGCAGCCGTATTTCCACCAGCCGTCCGTCACGCCCATTTCCACCGCGATGCGGGGGATGCCTTCTGGCAGCACTTCGGATTTGTACGCCGTTTTTTGCTTGTCAAACGTCGTGTTGCTGGGCATGGAGACCACACGCACGGCGATCTTGTGGGCGGCCAGCAGCTCTTGCGCCTTGAGCGCGAGTTGCACTTCAGAGCCGGTGGCAATGATGACGGCTTGGGCCTTTTTGTTCAGGCCCACTTCGGCGGGCTCGGCCAGCACATAAGCGCCCTTGCTGATTTCACCGAGGTCGTTCTTCGGTGCGTAAGGCAGGTTCTGGCGGCTCAGCAGCAATGCCGTCGGTTTGTTCTTGTTTTCGAGCGCGACGGCCCAGGCAACAGCCGTTTCAGCCGTGTCGCCCGGACGCCAGACGTCGAGGTTGGGAATCAAACGCAGGCTGGCCGCGTGCTCGATGGACTGGTGCGTCGGGCCGTCTTCGCCGAGGCCGATGGAGTCGTGCGTGAAGACGTGGATGACGCGGATCTTCATCAGCGCGGCCATGCGGATGGCGTTGCGGCTGTAGTCGCTGAAGGTCAGGAAGGTGCCGCCGTAGGGAATGAAGCCACCGTGCAGCGCGATGCCGTTCATGATCGCGGCCATGCCGAATTCGCGCACGCCGTAGTTGATGTGGCGCCCGCCCGCGCTCACGCCTTCGGCATTGGCCGTCAGCACGACTTCGCCGTTCATGTCAAAACGCAGGTTGGGCGTGGACTTGGTGTTGGTGAGGTTGGAGCCGGTCAAATCGGCCGAGCCGCCCAGCAACTCTGGCAGGCCGGCGGTGAAGGCTTCGAGTGCGAGCTGCGAAGCCTTGCGGGAGGCCACGGTTTCGGCCTTGGTGTGCGCGCCGATGACGGTGTCGACAGCCAGTTGCGAGAAACTCTTGGGCAGGTCGCCCTTCATGCGGCGGGTGAGTTCGGCGGCGAGCGCGGGGTGCGCAGCTTTGTAGGCGGCAAATTTCGCGTCCCAGGCGGCTTCAGCGGCCAGGCCCTTGGCCTTGGCGTCCCACGCGTCGTAGGTTTCCTTCGGCACTTCAAATGGTGCATAAGGCCAATTGAGGGCTTCGCGCGTGAGCTTGATTTCTTCAGCGCCCAGCGGCTCGCCGTGGGCCTTGGCGGTGTTGGCGCGATTCGGCGAGCCTTTGCCGATGTGCGTCTTGCAAATGATCAGCGTGGGCTTGTCGCTGGATTTTTTGGCGCCTTCAATGGCCTGCGAGACCAGCTCGGCGTCGTGGCCGTCGATGGGGCCCAGCACGTTCCAGCCGTAAGCGGCGAAACGCACGGCGGTGTTGTCGATGAACCAGGGAGCGACCTGGCCGTCAATCGAGATGCCGTTGTCGTCATACAGCGCGACCAGCTTGTTGAGCTTCCACGCGCCGGCGAGCGCGGCCGCTTCGTGGCTGATGCCTTCCATCAGGCAGCCGTCGCCCATGAACACATAGGTGTTGTGGTCGACGACGGTGTGGCCTTCGCGATTGAACTCTTTGGCGAGCAGCTTTTCAGCCAGCGCCATGCCGACCGCGTTGGTCAGGCCCTGGCCCAGCGGGCCGGTGGTGGTTTCAACGCCGGGGGTGTAGCCGTATTCGGGGTGGCCGGGGGTTTTGCTGTGGAGCTGGCGGAAGTTCTTGAGTTCGCCAATGGGCAGTTTGTAGCCGGTGAGGTGCAGCACGGCATAAATCAGCATGGAGCCGTGGCCGTTGGACAGCACAAAACGGTCGCGGTCGAACCAGTTGGGGTTGTGCGGGCTGTGCTTGAGGTGGCTGCCCCAGAGGGCGACTGCCATGTCGGCCATGCCCATGGGGGCGCCGGGATGTCCGGAATTGGCTTGTTGAACGGCGTCCATTGCGAGTGCGCGTATCGCATTCGCCATCATTTGCGTATTGGCCATGTAGGCAGCTCCGGGAGGGGGAAAGATCAGGGGTAACCCGGTATTTTACCGTTTGGGCCCTCCCCACCGGTTTGGCGGGGGTTTGGCCCCGATTTGGCTGGACAGCACCCCGCCATGCACTAAAGTCAGGGGCATGCAAGGCCTTCACCTGACCGCCGACCTTTACAAATGCCGCTGCGACCCGGCCTGGCTGACCGACGCTACCCGACTGGGCGACTGGTGCGTGCAGGCCGTGCAGTCGGCCGGCCTGCAGGCCGTCAACCAGCTGTTTCACACTTTTCCAGACACCGTGCACGGCCCCGGGGGCATCACGGCCACCGTGCTGCTGGCCGAATCACATGTGTGCGTGCACACCTGGCCTGAGCAAAAAACGGTAACGCTGGATGTGTATGTGTGCAACTTCGGCGGCGACCACTCCGCCCGGGCACGCGGCCTGATGGACGCGCTGGTGCGGCGCTTTAACCCGGAATGGACCGAGCAGCGGTCGCTGGACCGGGGGGACACGCAGTAGGCCGGCTCACCACTTCTCGCGCACGGTCGTCAAAAAAAACGCGTTGAGGGTCGGCAGCACGGGCCGGAGATCATCGCGTTCCGGGATCGCCGCCTCCAGCCTGGCTAGCTCAACCTCAATAAAGGCATTGACTCGCGGGAAAGGCGCCGACAGGCCCAATTCAGGCGCGCCGCGTTTTTTCTCCAGCATTTCGGCGATGTCGGCGAGCAGGTCCGTCTCACCCTCGATCAGATGCAGCAGGCTGGCGAACTCGATGGGCGCGGCCGTGCCGTAGCGCTCGAGCCAGCGCACCGCAAGCAGCGGCCGCAGCACATAAAAATACTTCTTGAGCCTCACCATCTCGCCCTGCAGGTGTTCGCGGTAGTTGCCCTTGGCCGAACTGCGGTAATGGTGTATGCCCCGCTCGCATGAGTAGACCAGTGGCAACAACCGCCGCGCCTCTTCGGCAAATGGACCGTTTTCCATATATTTGATCGGCGACTGGATCCACTCGACAAATCCCGGATTCGACTTCCAGAACAGGCGCAACGCTTTGCGCAGGTCCCAACCGTTGAGGTCGATGTCGTCGACGATGGGGTACTCGATGACGTCACGGCGGTCCTCAAGATCAAGCGAGAGGTAGTCGTCGGCCGGCCGCGCGTAAATAAAGCGCACGTCGAAATCACTGTTGGGAGACGCAAACCCCCAGGCCCGGCTGCCGGACTCGATCGCCATCAGGATGCGCACACCGTGCTCCCGTTCGGTGGCCGCGAGGCGGCTCATGATTTCAGCGTGGATCTCGGGAGGAATCATCGGCAGGCTTTCGGATTTCGGTTCATCCATTCTGCATGAGCGGCCCCGTTAAACTGCCGTCATGCCCTCTGCACCCATCAAAGCCATGATCATGGCCGCCGGCCGCGGCGAGCGCATGCGCCCGCTGACCGACACCACGCCCAAGCCCCTGCTGCCGGTGCGCGGCAAGCCGCTGATTGACTGGCAGGTTGCTGCGCTGGTGCGCGGTGGTTTTACCGGCCTGGTCATCAACACGGCCTGGCTGGGTGAGCAGGTTCCGGCTCATTTTTCGGTGCTTTCTTCAAACCATTTCGGGCTGCATCCCAATCAGGACGGGCGCGAGCAGCTATCAATTTCATACTCACACGAAGGCGTGGATTTTGGCGGCGCACTGGAAACCGCCGGGGGCATTGCGCGTGCGCTGCCGCTGCTGGGTGACATTTTCTGGGTGCTGGCGGGCGATGTGTTTGTGCCCGGCTTTGAGTTCACCCAGGCCGCCGTTGCCCGGTTTGCCGCTGGCAACAAGCTGGCCCACCTCTGGCTGGTGCCCAACCCCGCGCACAACCCGAAAGGCGACTTTGGCCTCAGCCCCGACGGCCTGGCATTGAACCTGCCCAAGGACAACCCGCAGCCCAAATTCACCTACAGCACCATCGGCCTGTACCGGCGCGAACTGTTCGACAGCCTGCCCTTCGGCAACCCGCAAGGCCTGAAAGCCCCACTGGCACCGCTTTTGCGTACGGCGATGGACAATCAGGCCGTGAGCGCCGAGCTGTATGAAGGCGCCTGGACCGACGTTGGCACACCGGCGCGGCTGGATGAGCTGAACCAAACCACCACGACTTGAAGCAGAACACATGAGCACCACCACGATCTACGAAAAACGCCGCGCCGCCATTGCCCGCGCCCTGAAGGCGGCCGGCGGCGGCATCGCCCTGCTGCCCACCGCGCCCGAATACCCGCGCAACCGCGACAGCGACTTCCCCTATCGCCACGACAGCTACTTTTATTACCTGACCGGCTTCAGCGAACCCGACAGCTGGCTGGTGATTGAGGCCAGCGGCAAGACCACGCTGTTTTGCCGGCCCAAGGACCTGGAGCGCGAGATCTGGGACGGCATTCGTTTGGGCCCCAAGGCCGCGCCCGCCGCGCTGGGTGTGGACGCTGCCTTCAGCGTGGAAGCGCTGGACGAAAAAATGCCGCAGCTGCTGGCCAACCAGAGCGCCGTGTGGTTTCCGTTTGCCACGCACAAAGGCCTGGAAACACAGGTGGACGACTGGCTGAACAAGGTGCGCGCCCGCGTGCGTTACGGCGCCGAATGCCCGCAAAGCCAGCACGACTTGTGCAAGCTGCTTGACGAAATGCGGCTGGTGAAGGACAGCCATGAAGTCGCGATCCTCAAGCGCGCCGGCAAGATTTCGGCCGGTGCCCACGTGCGCGCCATGCAGACCTCGGCCGCCATGTTGCGTGACGGTGCCAACGGGAAACTAAAGGGCGGCCTGCGTGAATACCACCTCGAAGCCGAGCTGCTGCACGAGTTCCGCCGCCATGGTTCGCAGTTCCCGGCTTATGGCAGCATCGTCGCGGCCGGCGCCAACGCCTGCATCCTGCACTACCGCGCGGGCGACACCGAACTCAAGCCCGGCCAGCTGTGCCTGATTGACGCCGGTTGCGAGCTGGACGGCTACGCCAGCGACATCACCCGCACCTTCCCGGCAGACGGCAAATTCACGTCGGCCCAGCGCACGCTGTACGACATCGTGCTGGCCGCGCAAGACGCCGCGGTGAAAGTAACCAAGCCCGGCAAACGCTTTCTGGACCCGCATGACGCGGCGACGCGCGTACTGGTGGAAGGCATGCTGGACACCGGCCTGCTCGACAAAAAGAAGCACGGCAAGGTCGACGACGTGCTCGAATCCGGCGCCTACCGCCAGTTCTACATGCACCGCACCGGCCACTGGATGGGCATGGACGTGCATGACTGCGGCGACTACACCGAGCCTGGCAGCAAGCCGCGCGAAGAAAAAGACGCCCTGGGCCAGACCGTGATGCGCAAGCCCTCACGCATCCTGCGGCCCGGCATGGTGCTGACCATCGAGCCCGGCATTTATGTGCGGCCCGGCAAGAACGTGCCCAAGGAGTTCTGGAACATCGGCATCCGGATTGAGGACGATGCGCTGGTGACGGCCAAGGGGTGTGAGTTGATGACGCGGGGGGTGCCGGTGGATGGGGATGAGATTGAGGCGTTGATGAAGGGGTGATGGGGACGCTGCGGTTTGCCGCAGGGCCGGACGGGCGCCTCGATGCTATGTATTTGATAGCTGCTGGCGCATATGCCCATTGGGCTAGAGGCCAAATATCTCCTGAAAATGGGCCAGAAACAGGCCCATTTTCATTTTGGGGCGTCAAAAACTGCCTCCGAGCGCATTTTGGGGGGGTCAGCAGGCCTTGTTTCAGGCATCGAAAGCGCGTTGGATCCAATAGGGACGAGCGCAAGCAGCTATTTAATTGATAGCGCCGTGTTTCTTGTTGTGTTCGAATTGAACTCGCTTAAAGGTGGTTCTTGTTCCAGCTTGGGCTCACTCTGCTGAGGACTGCTGGCCGGGGGTTGCCCGGCGGCAAGTAACTTTCTTTTGCGTCGCCAAAAGAAAGTCACCAAAGAAAAGGCGACCCTGCTGTCTGCGACCCCTGCGCTTCGCTCCGGGGCAACCTGCGGTGCTCGGTTCAGGCGGGGTCTCGCTCGAACTCGCCTTCGGCTCAGACAATCGCGATCCCTGATCCGCCTGAACCTGCGCTCCTCGGCGCAGACAGAAGGGGCAACCGGGTGCGGGAACCGAATACCGAAATATCAGGAAACCAATACCAACAAGGACACGCCATGGCGTGTCCTTGTTTCTTCAGGTATTCGGGGTTTTGTCTTTGGCTGTTTGGTATTCCTGTCTCCACCCCCTTGTGGATGCGCCGAGGAGCGGAGGACCAGACGGATCAGGGCAAAAACTTGTTTGAGCGAAGCGAGTTGTTTTTGACCCCGGCTGGACCGAGCACCGCAGGTTGCCCCGGAGCGAAGCGCAGGGGACGCAGGAACCAGGGTCGCCTTTTCTTTGCTTACTTTCTTTTGGCGAAGCAAAAGAAAGTGAGTTGCATGCCGGGCAACCCCCGGCCAGCAACCCTCAGCAAAGAACACACCGCCGGAGCAACCCCCAGCCAAAAACAATACTCAAACCAAACCCGACCCCCGCCGATGCCCCTGCGTAAAAGCCTCCTCAAACACCGAATACCCCGATAAATCACTGTGCGCAAAATGCAGCCGCTGCCAGGGCGCCTGCAAACGCCCCTGCAGCGCCCGCAGAGCCGCACTGCTGCGCACACCCGACACCGGCGTGCTCATCGCGTGACCATAGCGCATAACGTCCATGCGCGTGACCTTGCCGGGCAAATCAGGATGCGGCACCGACAGCTCGGCCAGCACGCTGTCGCGCCAGTGCGTCCAGGGCTTCTCGTACAAGGCTTTGCGGCCTGCCGGTTCAATGCCGAAGGCGCGGTAATACGTGAGTACCGTGGCGCCGGGCACGGCCTGCAGGCTCTGATGCATGGCGTCGACGTAACCCAGGCCTGCCTGCGCGGCGCTGTCTGATGCGTCCCCGCCGTAGATGACGTTGTCCCAGCTGGGTGCGGCACCGGGCCGGTCGTGCAGCGCGGCCTGGATGTGCAGGTTGGCGACCAGCCAGGGTGCGTGACGCAGCTGGCCGGCGGCTTCGCGCAATGCGGGCGGCGGGCTTTCCACCACACGCGCCGCCACAAACAGGGGCATGGCCAGGATGCACTGGTCGGCCTGCCAGCGCTCAATGACCTGGGTCGCGGCATTGAAGGCGTCAACCTCCACACCATGCCGGCCCGCAGCCACGCGAACCACGGTGCGGCCGGCGTACAGGCGTTCACCGAGTGGTGCAGCCAATTGGCGGGTGAGCCAGCCATTGCCCTCGGGCCAGGTGAGCACACCCGCTTCGCGCTCCGCAGAAGCTGCGTCGCCGGGCGCCTGAAAGCCATGCCGGCTGGCGAAGTAATGGATGCCGGCCCAGGCCGATACGGTGTCCAGGCCCGCGCCGTAATCGTCGCGGCAGCAATAGTCGAGGTACCAGCGCAGTGGCGTACTGGTGAGTTGCTGCTGGTCCAGCCATGCCTTGAACGTCACGGCATCCAGCGCCCGGTGTTGCGGTGCCAGGGGTACTCCGGCAACAGGAATCTGGAATGCGGCCACAGACGAGGCCTGCTGCACCAGCGCCGCAAAACGCCGGTATTCAGCCAACACGCCAGCGTCCACATCCTGCAGCGGCAGCAGCCCTTCCTGCCACTGGCCGTTGATGAACAGCCGCTCCTGCGGGCTGTGGCACAGATGGCGTTCGTCGTACACCCAGCGGCCGGCCACACGCTGGCGCAGTGAAAGTTCTTCGAGTAAATCCTGCACGTCACGCGCCGCATCCCCGGGCACCGGCAGGTAATGCGCGCCCAGCGGGCAGGGTACGCCGTTGACCAGGCCCGCGCGGCTGTTGCCGCCGGCCTGGTCTTCCAGCTCCAGCAGCGCGAAGTCCTGCATGCCGCGCAGGCGCAGCGCACGCGCCGCCGCCAGGCCGGCAACACCGCCACCGGCAATCAATACGCGGGTGCGCCGGGTGACGGACGGGGCCGGCCAGGCACGGGCCCTGCCGGTCTCGTCAGGCCGAAGCAGATGGCCGCGCTCATGGTTCGCACCCACAAAAACGCCTTCAACGTGCGTGGCCTCCTTGCAGCCCAGCAGCGGGAGTGCAGAGGCGGCCAGGAAATCCCGGCGCTTCAATGCAGCACCTTGCCCCATTCCTGCTCGTAGCTGTGCACCAGTTCCTGGCTGGAGAGCCGGTTCACGGGCGCCGGCACGCGTGCCATGTCCACAGGGAAATCAAACAGCAAGGGCAGGGTCTGCGGGTCCAGAAAACGCAGGCCGGCAGGCAGGGTGCCCATTTGCGTCGTGGGGCTAAAAGGCCGCCGGCTGGCGACCACAAAACCCCATTCGCCAAAACTGGGCACATTGGCGTGGTAGGGGGCGGCCTTGAGCCCGACGGACTCCAGCGTACTCACCACCGTCCAGTAGCTGCGCCGCGCCACCAGGGGAGACGTGGTCTGGATGACGGCATACCCGCTGGCCGAAAGGTGCTGGTCGAGCAGCGCATAAAACGAGTTGGTGTAGAGCTTGCCGATGGAAAAATTGGTCGGGTCGGGGAAGTCCACAATGATGATGTCGAACATGCCGGCGTTTTTGTCCAGCCACTGGAAGGCGTCGGCATTCACGACGCGCACCTTGGGTGACAGCAGCGCGTCGCCGTTCAGGCGCTTTAAGGCGGGCTGCTGGCTGAAGAGCTGCGTCATGGCCGGGTCCAGCTCTACCAGCGTGACGCTTTCCACACTGGGGTATTTCAGGACTTCGCGCACCGCCATGCCGTCGCCGCCGCCCAAAACCGCTACCGTCTTCGGCGCACCGTGTGCGCTCATCACGGGGTGCACCAGCGCTTCGTGATAGCGGTATTCGTCACGCTCGGCAAACTGCAGGTTGCCGTTGAGGAACAGGCGGTGGCCGGCGCGGCCGTTCGTCACCACGATGCGCTGGTAGGGCGTGGTGGCGGTGAAGATCACACGGTCCTGGTAGAAATGGTCTTCGGCCAGTGTGGTGATCTGGTTCGCACCCACAAAGCCGGCGCCCAGCACGCTCAAGACCCCCAGGCAAGCCAGGGCATGCGACTTGACGTGCCGCAGCTCATGGCGGAACAGCCACAGCGCCCACACCGCGACAGCCGCGTTCATGAGGCCAAACAGCAGGCCGGTGCGGATCAGGCCCAGATGCGGCACCAGCACCAGCGGAAATGCCAGCGACACGGCCAACGCGCCCAGGTAGTCGAAGGTGAGCACCTGCGACACCAGCTCCTTGAGTGCAACGTTGCGCCGCAGGATGCGCATGACCAGCGGAATCTCCAGCCCCACCAGCGTGCCCACCAGCAGCACCATGGCGTACAGCAGAAAACGGAAAGCGCCGGGCACATAGGCATTCGCCAGAAATAGCGTGGCAGGCAACGCACCGCCCACCAGCGCCACCATCAATTCAATGCGCAAAAAATGGGCCGGCAACTGCCGCTCGAAAAACCGCGACAGCCACGAACCAATGCCCATGGCGAACAGGTAGCTTCCGATGATGGTGGAAAACTGCAACACCGAATCGCCGAGCAGGTAAGACGCCAGGGCGCCCGCGGCCAATTCATACACCAGTCCGCACGCCGCCACCACAAAGACGCTGGCCAGCAGCGCGACCTCAAGAGGGCGCGGTGTGGCAACGGTGGAGGGGGGCTTAGTGTTCAAAACGAGGGTGCCGATGGATGGGATATGCAGAACTGCGATGCGAAGCGAGCCGGTATCACGACGGCGTCAAGGGCGTAGCGAGCGAGCTGCGGGCAAGGCGGACGGCGCACAGGAACCGGAATGTACCTGCGGGTACATGAGGATTCCGAGCACCGGCCAACGCCGCCCCCAGTTCGCGCAGTAGCCGGGAACTATCCGTGGATGGCGGCGGCTACTATTACGCAGATGCCTAACGCCATGGCAGCAACCACCAGCGCCAGCGCCACGTTCTGCTTCTCGACAATCTCCAGCCACAGGTCGTACGGTGTCATTTTGTCAATGATCACAAAGCTCAGCCAGAAGATGATCACGCCGATCAGCGCGAACAAAATCGAGCCGAGGAATGCGGCGGGTTTAAGCCATTCAAGTCCCATGATGTTCTCCAGAAAAAATCTGCCAGGTTGAATAGAAAGGGGCCGGCTTCATTTATGGCCGCCTCCGCCGGAAAATCCACCGAATGAGCCGCCTGAACTGCGCGAGCTGCTGGACGAAGAACAGTTCTCGACATTCGGGTCGCAGCGCGAGCAGCGTGTGACCAGCAACAGAACCACCAGTATCACCAGCACCACCACAACAATGGTGCCGCAACCCATGCCCGACGCACTGCTCAGGGGCTTGGCATCCGCGCGCTTGAAGAGGTCTTTCTTGCCTTCAAGCTTGAAGGCCCTGGCGATCAGTTCGCCGTCCAGCTTGCTGCCGCTGGACCAGGTGACTTCGTTCGGCGCCTCTTCCTGGGACAGCAGCGCGCTGCCGCTGGCGAAATCGCGGTTAAAGGTTTTTTGCCCGCGCTGAACCTGCCAGTAGAACTCGCCGGCAGCATACGTCGTCTCGGCGCGGTAGCTGCTTTGCAGGCGGTAGGTGGTCTTGAGGTAGGTGGCGCTGTCGCCACCCGTCTTGAAGGTGGGCGCGCCGGTCAGGGGCTTGACCACGCTCCAGCCGTCGGTGGCGTCCACCAGAAAGGTAAAGCCGCGCTTGCGGTTGTAGAGCAGGTATTCATCCCAGCCGAAGTGCTCGTCCGGGTCGTCGGGCTCGTACCCCATGCGGTGCTGGAACCCGACGACCTGCCATTGCGTGCCCAGCAACTGGCCCGTGCTTCCCAGCGCGATCAGCGGGGCCACCGGTTCGTCCTGGATCGCATGCTGAAGCGCGGCGCCTGTGCCTTGGCTCAGGTCGATGAGGCTGTTGCAGGAACTGCAGGTGATGCTTTTGCTGGCAGCCAGCGTAACCGCCACCGTCGCTCCGCAGTTGGGGCAGCTGAATTGCCTGCCGCTTTCTTCCTTGGCAGACTCGTCCTTCAGGCCAGCCAGCTTCAACTCGTCAAGCAGTACCGAGCGGCCCACCGACAGCGCCGGCGCGCCGCCACCGGATGCCGTGCCGTAGTCGACGCTGAGTACATCGCCATCCGTGCTGCGCAATTCAACCACGGCAAAAGGCATGCCCAGCGCCGGCAGGCGCGGCAGCTCGCCCTGTGCCGACAGCAGCACAACGCTCTCGTTGGAGGCCACACTGAAGGGCTTGGCATTGATCGCCGTGGTGGCGCCGATGCGAAAGTTTTCTGCGGGCGGTACGGCGCGCTGCAGGCTGGTGGGCCGGCTGAAAACATAAGCGCCGTTGTCCTCGCTCAGGAAGGCCGCGCCGCCGTCGTCCAGGATGGCGTACCACTCGGTCCAGGTTCCCTGGGCGTACTTGTATTGCAGCCGGCCGACCAGTGTGAAATTGCGGCCCTGCCAGACCCCGGAGGCCTGCAGCTGCAGGGGGCTGAAGTCGTTGAACAGTTCAGCCATTTTGCCGATGCGCGACAGCGTGTCACCATCGCGCACGACAGTGCTCTGGCAGTAGCCGCACACCGCATGGGTGGACTGCGCGCTGCGGAATTCAACAGGCGCACCGCAGCCGGGACACGGCGCGCGGTAGGCGCGTTGCTGGGTGACGTCAGTCACAGCAGATGAAGCTCAGTGCCGGACAGAAGGCACGCGCAGCGAAGGGCCGCCCCGAGCAAGCGACGGCCCCCCCGGGGGGCAGCGTAGTACACGAAGTGACAAGCGTGGGGGCCACATACTTAGACCAGTTTTTTTAGCAGCTCGGCCTTCTTGGCGTCGAACTCTTCCTGTGTGAGGATGCCCTTGGCCTTGAGTTCTCCGAGCTTCTCGAGCGTGGCCATGACATCGTCTGGCTTGACCGCCGCAGCCGCTGCGGCCGAAGCCGCCTGGGCTGTGTTGCCCTGCAGGCCCTGCTGCAGGTTTTGCGCCAGCACCTGGCCCAGCGCCACACCGGCACCCAGGCCCATGGCGTCACCGGCAATACCGCTGCCGCCCCCGCCGCCTTCGGCGAACTTCGGGATGGCCTGCGCCGTCTGGTACTGCATGAACTTGCCCATGTCGTTGCCGACCATGCCCATGCCGATTTTCTGGTCGAGGATTTTTTGCAGCTCTTCGGGCAGCGAGAGGTTCTGCACCGTCATGCCCTCGAGCTTCAGGCCGATCTTGGCAAATTCGGGCACGAGCTGCGCCGCCAGCGCCTGTGCAAACACGAGCTGGTTCGCGGCCAGATCGAGGAAGGCAATGTCGCTGGCTGCAATGGCGGCGGAAATGTTCTGCAGCACCAGACCCCGCAGCTGCCCGTCAAGGTCGGCCGTGGTGTAGCGGTCGCGTGTGCCTGAAATTTCGGTATGGAAAAGCTTGGGGTCGGCAACACGGAAGTTGTAGTTGCCGAAGGCGCGCAGCCGGACAGCACCGAAGTCCTTGTCGCGAATGGTGATGGGCTGGGGCGTGCCCCACTTCTGGTCGATCTGCTGGCGGGTGCTGAAGAAGTAGACGTCGCTCTTGAAGGGAGACTCAAACAGCTTGTCCCAGTTCTTGAGGTAGGTCAGCACCGGAATGGTCTGCGTCGTCAGCTTGTACATGCCGGGACCGAACACATCGGCGATCTTGCCCTCGTTGACGAAGACCGCCATTTGCGATTCGCGCACGGTGAGCGAGGCGCCGTACTGGATCTCCATGTCGGCCATCGGGAAACGCCAGGCCAGTGTGCCGTCGTCGTCCTCGGTCCACTGGATGATGTCGATGAACTGTTTCTTGATGAAGTCCATTAAGGCCATAGCGCGCTCCCTTGAGTGGTTGTCGGCCACATGATACCCGCCGATAACGACGTTTTTACGTTATTTACTGGCCCTGACCGCCTCCAGCGCAGTTCAGGCCGCGGCCCTGCTCCGCGCAGTCCTGCAGGACCAGCCCGGCACTGCGCGGATCAGGGAACCCAGCCAGGCGGAAAGTCGGCACATCGGCCGCAACGCCGCCTTCGGCATCCTTGATGCCGGCGGCGCGCAGGGACTGCTGACGGCGCTCATCGCCTTCCAGGACTGGCAGCGCCGTACCGTTCACAATGCGCGCGTCACCGGTACGCTCCGCGGTACTGGCAGGGGCCGGCGTGATATTGGCTGTCGTGGCGGCCGTCGCATTCTGCAAGGTGTAATTGCCGGCGTCGGCACCTGACAGGGTGATGCCGGTAATGCTGACGGGCTTGCCATTGCCGACGGCAGGCGAATCGAAGTTTCCGGTAGCCGCCCCCACGGTGAGAACGTCCGCGCCTATGCGCCCGGTAAACGCAGCACCGCCCGTTGCCAGCGTAGCTGATGTGGTGCCGTCCTGCACCTTGTTCGCGGCGGTGATGCCGCTGACATTCGCAATCGAAGCCGGCGTGATATTGGCCGTGGTGGCGGCCGTGCTGTTGACGCTGTAGTTGACCGCATCGGTGCCGGTGATGGCAATACCGCCGACGTTGACGGTTTTACCCACGCCCGCATTCTTGTCGGCAAAGCTGGCCGAGGTGTTGCTGGCCGCGAGTACATCGCCGGCGACCCGGTTGTCGGCCAGTGTCACGGTTGCGGCAGTGCCGCCGTCGTACACCTTGTTTTGGGCCGTGGCACCCACCGTCAGGGCGCGTTGCGTGATGTTGGCGGTGGTGGCGGCCGTGGTGTTAAACGTGTAGTTTCCGGCGTCGGTGCCGGTGACGGCTATGCCGCTGACGTTCACCGTCTTGCCGGTGCCCACATTCTTGTCGCCAAAGCTGGCAGCCGTGTTGGTGGTGGCGAGCACGTCGCCGGCAACACGGTTGTCGGCAAGCGTCACGGTGGCGGCGGTTCCGCCGTCATAGACACGGTTTTGGCCTGTGGCGCTGACCGTGAGGGCTCGCTGCGTGATGTCGGCCGTGGTGGCGGCCGTGGTGTTGTACGTGTAGTTCCCGGCGTCGGAGCCGGTCACGGCAATGCCGCTGACGCTCACCGCCTTGCCTGTACCCACATTCTTGTCGCCAAAGCTGGCAGCCGTGTTGGTAGCCGTGAGCACATCGCCGGCGATCCGGTTGTCGGCAAGCGTCACGGTGGCAACGGTTCCGCCGTCATACACACGGTTCTGGCCGGTTGCGCCGACCGTGAGCGCGCGCTGCGTGATGTTGGCAGTGGTGGCTGCCGTGGTGTTGGCGCTGTAGTTGCCCGCATCGGCGCCGGTGAGGGCAATGCCGCTGACGTTCACGGTCTTGCCGGTGCCGACGTTCTTGTCGATAAAGCTCGCGGCGGTATTCGTGGCGGTCAGCACATCGCCGCTGAGGCGGTTGTCGGTCAGCGCGACGGTGGCCGCAACGCCGCCGTCATAGACACGGTTCTGGCCGGCGGCGCTGACCGTCAACGCGCGCTGCGTGATGGTCAGCGCGCCATTGGTCAAGGCCAGGGTGTAGTTTTCGCTGTTGGTACCTACGCCGGCAGTGATAGCCACCGGTCCGGCCACCACAGCTGTCCGGTCAACGGCTGTGGTGGTGTAGTTCACACCCAGGCTGGCGATGGTGTCGCCGTCGATCAGCCCGCTTACCACCCCGGTCAGCAGCGGGTTGGTGTCGCCATACACCTTGGTCTTGTTGTCGGCCGTAACCGTCAGGGTCGGCGCGACGCGGTAGAGGAAAGTATTTGCGCTGCCGGCCGGTACATAGCTGGCGTCGCTGTTGTAGCGCTTGCTGTAGCCGGCAACGCCCTCAAGCGTGGTGCCGGGGTCGCCGCTGTAGACCAGGTAGCGGCCAGATGCGGCCACGATGCCGCCCGCGCCCACATTGTTGACGAGCTGGCCGCCGGTGCTGACGCCGGCCGCATTGGCGCTGCCGGCCTTGAGGACGACGGCATCGCCGGTGGCGGAAGAATTCACGGCATTGTTCAACGTGAGATTTGACGCCGCGCCGGTGGTTTCAATTTTGACCGCGCCGGTGGCCGTTACGCCTGCTGTCGCGCCGACCGTGCCCACAACCAGTGCGCCGGCCTGCCTGTAGTCCACGCTGCCGGTGCTGGCGGCGAGCGTGGTGACGGCATTGCCCGCGTTTGCCAGGGTATAAGCACCCGTTCCCCCCGTCAGCGCGAGCCCTGAAGCCAGGATGGCGCCAGACTGGCTGACAGCCCCGCCTGCAGACAGGGTGGCATTGCCGGTTGTCGCAACGGCAGCCACGTCGAATCCGGCCGCGCTGCTGTACTGGATGGCCCCCGCCGCATTGGCCGTGTCTGCGGCATTGCGGGCCTGCAGGTTGATGGCGGTGCTGGTGTTGCCGCTGTTGTTGAGCGTGATGCCACCGCCGGCGTTGACCAGCGTTTTGACCTGCAGCGTGCCGGCCGTGATGTTGCCGGTACCGGCCGTCTGGGTGACCGCGCCCAGTGCTGTCAGGTTCAGTGTGCCGCTGCCGAGGTTTGAGGCCGTGCTGCCCACACCCAGGTTGACGGCGCCCGCGCTGCGCACGAAGGCGTTGGCATTGCCGGTGGTGTTGACGCTCAGGTTGCCGGCCCCCACGTCGATGCCGTTGCTGGCGTCGGTGCCGATCTGGCCGTTGGCATTGAGGGTGAGGTTCTGCGCGGTGATGGTTTGCACGCCCACATCGGTGATGGAGCCGGCATTGAGCGTCAGGGTCTTGCCGGCCAGGCCGACCGCGCCGCCTATGGTCATGGCGCCAGTGCTGGCCGTATCGCCGATGACGATGGGGCCGGTGGCGCCCGTGGCGAAGGCGCTGACTTCCGCGGCCGTGAGGTCAAAGCCCGAAGCGCCCGACAGGGACATGGTGCGGCTCGCGGTTTTGGCCTTGAGCGTCAATGCGCCACTGGTCGCCAGCGCGTTGTTGCCTGTGTTCGCGGCGATGGCGACCGTGTCGGCCGTGATCGTGATGGGCCCGCTGCCGGCAACCACGTCGACGTTGTTCTGCGTGTACGTGCCGGTGCCGGTGTCTATGGCGACAGCGTTGTTGACGGTGCTGATATTGCCAGCCACCGTTGTGCTGTTGTTGCCGTTATTCAGCGTGAAGCCGCCCGCCGCCGTGATGGCATTGAGGGTGGCGATGTTGTTGGCCTGGGTGCCGAGGTTCAGCGAGCCTGCACCCGTGCCGGCCACTGCCAGTGAGGCCGCCGTCACAGCGCCCGACTGCGTGATGTTGCCGCCGGATTGCAGCGTCAATGCCCCTGTGGTGTTGACAGCGGCCACGTCGAAGCCGGTGGCGTCGCGATAGCTGACTGCCCCATTGGCATTGGCCGTGTCGGCGGCATTGCGGGCCCGTAGATCGACCGTGGCGACCTCGTTGCCGGCATTGTTCAATGTGATGTTCGCCGTGCCGGCGGACAGCGTTTTGGCCACCAGCGTGGGCGCGGTGATGGCACCCGTCTGGGTGATGGTCGCGCCGGCCACCACTGTCAGGCTGCTATTGGCAACGGAGGTACCCAGCACCACGGCATTGGCATCGCGCAGCGAGACGTTGTTGCCGCTGGTGACGGCCACGCTGGAGAAGTTGTTGGCCGCATTGGCCAGCGTGATGTCGTTGGCTGCGCCGGCGGCCAGCGTGGTGGCGCCTGTGACCGTCACCGCGCCGGTCTGTGTGATGGCGCCGGCCGTATTCAGCGCCAGAGAACCCGACACCACTGAGGTCCCCATCACCAGCGCATTGCTGTCGGTGATGCTGACGTTATTGCCCGTGGTGACAGCCACCGCCCCCGTGAAATCGTTGCCGGCATTGGTCAGCGTGATGTTGTTGCCGGCGCCGGCCGCCAGGGTGGCGGTGGTCGCCTTGATGGCGCTGGTTTGCGTGAGTGCGCTTCCGGCCGTCAGGGCCAACGCACTGACGTTGAGCGCGCCATTGAGACTGATGTCGCCAGTGTCGGCGCCGGCGGTGGTGGCCGTCAGCGAGGTGGAACCGGTAACGCCCACCGAGGCACCGCCCATGGCGCCCACGGCGATGTCGTTGGCGGTCACGGCCAGCGCCGACAAGGCCAGGCTGGCGCCCGTGGTGCCGGCAATGCTCACGTCGCCGTTGCCTGCCTGCAGGATCAGCGTACGGCCCGAGGCCTGGCTGTTGACCGCTCCGTCGAACTGGATATTGGCGCCGGCACCCGCGCCGGCATTGCCGCCGCGTGAGTCCACAGTGATGCTGGCCGTATTGAGCAGTGCGTCATCCTTGATACGGACAACGCCGCCAGCACCGGAGACCGCGCCGCCGACCTGGTTGCCACCCAGCGCAGTAAGCCCGCCGGCAAGGGTGATGGTGGGCGTGGCGCCCGCTGCGTCGAGTGTGATGGCGCCTGCGTTACCGCCCGCCGCCACGCCTGTGCCGCCGTTGCCGCCGGTGGTGGTGATGGCGGCGACCGATACATTGCCGCCGGTGGAAGCCATCGACACCGCGGCGCCCTGACCGCCGGCCTGGTTGCCGCCCGCACCGTTGCCGCCAACGGCGCTGATTGCACCGGTGCTGCTGATGGCCCCCGTGGAATTGACGGTGACCGCGCCACCATTGCCACCCGAGCCGACGGTGCTGCCGTTGGTGCCGTTGGCCGTGATGGCCGCCGTGGTGACGCCCGCGCCGGAAATGTCTACCGTGCCGGCATTGCGCCCGTTGGCCGGGCCGGCAGTCGTGCCGCCGCTGGTGACTATGGCGCCAACCGCCACTGCGCCGCCGGATCCGCTAACGCTGATGTTGCCGCCATGGCCCGAAGTGCCGCCCGTAGTGGTCAGCGTACCTGCCGTGAGGTTGCCAGCCGTGTTGCTTAGGGTAATGCTGCCTGCCGAGCCGCCTGCGCCCGTGCCGGCTGCATTGCCGCTTTGCGCAGCCAGTGCACCCACCGTGACAGCACCCGCAACGGTGTTAGCCACGCCGATGCTGCCCGCATTGCCGCCGTCGCCGTTGGTGGTTCCGCCCGCACCCCCGCTGGCCGTCATGCCTGCGGTAGTGACCGCCCCCGTGGAGGTGATGCTGACGGCGCCGCCGCTGCCGCCCTTTTGACTGGACGTGGCCGCCGCCGCGCCGCCGCTAGCGGTGATGGTGCCGGTGCCCATGTTGAGGCCGGCGCCGCTGATGGTGACCGTGCCGGCATCACGGCCTGCCAGACCGCTGACCGTGGTGCCGCCGCTGGCGATGATGTTGTTGTTGAGCACTGACACCTGGCCGGCAGCAGAAAGGCTGACGTTGCCGCCGTTGCCCTTGACACCACCGGTGGTGGTGACGGCCCCGGTGGACAACGTTCCCGCTGCGGCGGTGTTGCTCACGGAAACACCGCCGGCCGTGCCGCCCGCGCCGGCGCCCAGCGCGTTACCGGTTTGCGCCGTCAGCGTTCCGGTGGTGATATTGCCGCTGCCGCTGTTGTTGACCGTGATGCTGCCGGCATTGCCACCGGCCGCATTGGTGCCGACCGCTGCGCCGCCGCTCGCCGTGAGATTGGTGAGCGTGAGGCCGTTGTTGCCGGTAATGGAAATCGCCGCACCGTTACCGCCGGCCTGGTCACCCGTCAGCGTGCCATTCGTGCCGCTGGCGGTCACGGTGGTGCCGGTCAGCAGGCCTCCTGTGGCCTGCAGCGTGACGGAACCTGCGTTGCGTCCCGCCGTGCCCGCGTTGGCGGTGCCGCCGCTGGAAACAACCGCGCCTGTCGTCAAAACGCCGGCCGTCGAGGTGACGCTGATGTTGCCGCCGTTGCCGTTGGCGCCACCCGTGGTGGTAAGCGCACCGACTGTCAGCGCCGTTCCGTTCAGCGTGATACTGCCGGCCGTGCCGCCGGCGCCCGTTCCGGTGGCGCCACCCGTTGAGGCCGTCACTGCCGCGGTGCCCAACGTGCCGCTGCCCGTGATGCTCACCACACCGGCATTGCCGCCGGCCTGGTTGGTGCCCAGGCCCGCGCTGCCACTGGCGCTGACCAGACCCGTGACCGAGCGGTTGACGCCCGTCACCGTGATATTGCCCGCATTGCGGCCAGCGCCGGTGCCACCGGCCAGCGCCGTGCCGCTGGTGTTCAGCGTGCCGGTGACCGTCACGCCGCCCTGCGAGGCCAGTGCGACCGAGCCGCCGTTGCCGCCTGCCGCGCCGCTGCTGTCTATCGCACCGGTCCCGATGTTGGCGCCTGCCGCGTTGTTGGTCACGCTGATGCTGCCGGCCGCGCCACCGGCGCCGGTACCCACTGCCGCGCCCGTACGTGCCGCGAGCCCACCCAACGCAATCGCGCCTGCCGTTGTGGAATTGTTCTGCACGGTGATGCTGCCGGCATCACCACCGTCACCGTTGGTGGTGCCACCCGCGCCGCCGTTGGCGGTGAGAGCGCCGGCGGTCACGGCATCGGTGGTCGTGATGCTGACGGCCGCGCCGCTGCCGCCTTTCAGGTTCGACGTGGCAGCTGCCGCGCCACCGCTGGCCGTGATGGTGCCCGTTCCCATATTGAGGCCGCCGCCGCTGATGGTGACGGTGCCGGCGTTACGGCCGGCCTGGCCGCTGACCGCAGTGCCGCCGCTGGTGGTGATGTTGTTGTTGATGATGGACACCTGGCCCAGTGCCGACAGATTGACATTGCCGCCGTTGCCCTTGACACCGCCGCTGGTGAGAATGGCCGCGGTGGACAAGGTACCGCCGGCCGCCGCGTTGGCCACGCTGACGCTGCCGGACGTGCCGCCTGCACCTGTGCCCACCGCATTGCCGGTTTGCGCCGTCAGCGTTCCAGTGGCGATATTGCCGCTGCCGCTGTTGTTGACCGTGATGCTGCCGGCATTGCCGCCGGCCGCATTGGTACCCACGCCTGCGCCGCCGCTGGCCGTGAGGTTGGTCACCGTGATGCCGCCGGTGCCGGCAAGGGAAATCGCCGCGCCATTGCCGCCGGCCTGGTCGCCCGCCAGTGCGCCGTTGGTACCGCTGGCCGTAATGGTCGTGCCGGTGAGCAGGCCGCCCGTGGCCTGCAAGGTGACCGCTGCTGCGTTGCGACCCGCCGTACCGGCATTGGCCACGCCACCGCTGGTATTGATGACGCCGGCCGTCAAAACGCCCGCCGTGGACGTGACACTGACGGCGCCGCCGTCGCCGTTGGCGGTGCCTGTGGTCGTCAGCGCGCCAGCTGTGACGGCGCTGCCCGTCAGCGTGATGCTGCCGGCGTTGCCGCCGGCGCCCGTTCCTGTTGCGGCACCTGTTTGGGACGTGATGCCGACCGCGCCAAGTGTGCCGCTGCCGGTGATGCTCACCGCGCCGGCGTTGCCACCCGCCTGGTTGGCACCCAGCCCCGCGCCGCCGCTGGCGGTGATCAGGCCCGTGACCGAGCGGTTGACGCCGCTCAGGGTAATGTTGCCGGCATTTTTTCCTGCGGCGGTCACCCCAGCGCCGATAGCACCGCCGCTGGTGTTGATCGTTCCGCCGACCGTGAGAGCGCCCTGCGAACTCAGGACGACGTCGGCGCCGGCGCCGTTGGTGCCGCCATTGGCCGTCACAGCCCCTGCGATGGAGAGGGCTTGCCCGGCCGCGCTGTTGGTCACCTGCACAGCGCCGGCGGTGCCGCCCGTGCCGGCGCCGAAAGCAGCCCCGCTGTTGGAGCTCAGTGCTCCCAGCGAGATGGCGCCAGTGGTGGCCGAATTGTTGATGACGGTGATGCTGCCCGCGCTGCCGCCGTTGGCCGGCGTGGCAATGCCCGCACCGCCCGTGGTGTTGATGGCGCCGGCGGTGATGCCGCCCGCGGCAGCCGTGATTTGCACATTGGCGCCGTTGCCGCCGCTTTGGCCGGCGCCTATGCCTGGCGTGCCGTTGGCCGTGATGTTTCCGGTACCGGTGCTCACGCTTGCGCCTGAGAGCGTGACGGTGCCGGCATTGCGGCCTGCATTGCCCGTCAAGGTGACGCCGCCGGCCGTATTGATCGCGCCTGCAGCACCAGTGGACAGCGCACCCTGGGCACTCAGGGTGACGGCACCGCCGTCGCCTTTGGTGCCGCCGGTGGTGGTGATGCCTGCCGTCGTGACATTGCCGGCCGCTGCCGTATTCGTGACGGCGACGCTGGCCGCGGTGCCCCCTGCGCCCGTGCCGATTGCATTGCCGGTTTGGGCCGCCAGGGTTCCGGTGGTGATGTTTCCGCTGCCGCTGTTGTTGACCGTGATACTGCCGGCATTTCCGCCGGCAGCATTGGTGCCCACACCCGCGCCGCCGCTGGCCGCGAGATTGGTGACGCTGATGCCACTGTTGCCGGTAATGGAGATCACCGCACCGTTGCCGCCGGCCTGGTCGCCCGCCAGAGTGCCGTTCGTGCCGCTGGCGGTCATGGTGGCGCCGGTCAACAGACCACCCGTGGCCTGCAGCGTCACCGTTCCGGCATTGCGCCCGGCCGTTCCCGCATTGGCTGTGCCGCCGCTGGAAACGATCGCGCCTGTCGTCAAAACGCCGGCCGTCGAGGTGGCGCTGACAGTGCCGCCGTTGCCGTTGGCACCGCCCGTGGTCGTCAGGGTACCAGTGGTCACTGCCGTGCCGTCCAACATGATGCTGCCTGCTGTGCCGCCCGCGCCGGTGCCCGTCGCTGCACCGGTTTGTGCTGCGATGTTGTTCGTGCCCAGGCTGCCGCTGCCGGTGATGCTCACCACGCCGGCATTGCCACCGGCCTGGTTGGTACCCATCCCTGCACCGCCGCTGGCGGTGATGGCACCGGTGACGGCGCGGTTGACGCCCGTGATCGTGACGTTGCCGGCGTTCTTGCCTGCTGCGGTCATACCGGTACCCAACGCGCCGCCGCTGGTGGTGATCAGCCCGCTGACGGTAAGGGCACCTTGTGAGCTCAGGGTGACATCGGCACCGGCGCTGTTGGTGCCGCCGTTGGCCGTGATGGCCCCCGTGGTGAGGCCTTGCCCGGCCGCATTGTTGGTCACCTGCACGGCACCGGCCGTGCCGCCAGCGCCGGTCCCGAAGGCCGCTCCGCTGCTGGAGCTCAGCCCTCCCAGTGAGATGGCGCCCACCGTCGCCGAGTTGTTGACGACGGTGATCGTGCCCGCATTGCCGCCGCTGGCCAGGGTGGCAATGCCCGCACCGCCCGTTGTATTGATGGCACCGGCTGTGATGGCGCCCGTGGCCGTGACTTGCACATTGGCGCCATTGCCGCCATTTTGGCCAGCGCCTATACCCGGCGTGCCGTTGGCGGTGATGTTGCCCGTGCCGGTGCTTACGCTTGCACCCGAGAGTGTGACGGCGCCAGCATTGCGGCCGGCATAGCCTGCCAGCGTGACGCCACCGGCCGTGTTGATGGTGCCAGCAGCGCCGGTGGACAAAGCGCCCAGCGCACTCAGGTTCACGGCGCCGCCGTCGCCTTTGGCTCCGCCCGTCGTGGTGACTCCCGCGGTCGTCAGGTTGCCCGCGGCAGCCGTATTCGTCACCGAAATGCTGCCGGCCGCACCGCCGGTACCGGTGCCCGTGGCCGTGCCGGTCTGTGCGGCCAGCGCGGCGGCAGTGATGTTGCCGGTACCGCTGTTGGTAACCGTGATGGTTCCTGCATTGCCGCCCGACGCATTGGCGCCCACACCGGCCCCGCCACTGGCGGTCATGGCTGCGCCTGCGATGCCGCCCGCGGCGACTATGGAGACTGCGCCCGCGTTGCCGCCGTTGCCGGCCGTGTTGCCGGCCGTGCCGCTGGCCGTTACAGCGCCCAGCGCGGTGATGGCGCCGGCCGCCGTGATGTTGATTGCACCGGCATTGCGGCCTGCAGTGTTGGCCAGTGCCGTGCCGCCGGTGCTGGTGACGGTGCCCGCGCTCAGTGCACCGGCGGAATTGAGCGTGATGGCGCCGCCGTCGCCGTTGTTGCCGCCCTGGGTGGTGATGTTGCCGGTGCCCAGGCTGGCGCTGGCCACGCTGTTGGTCACGGAGATGCTGCCGGCCGTGCCGCCGGCGCCGGTGGTGACCGCATTGCCGGTGCTGGCGGTCAACCCGCTCACAGCGACGTTACCGGTGCCGCTGTTAGCCAGGATGATGCTGCCCGCGTTGCCCCCGGCCGCGATGCCCGTCGTGCCAGCGGCACCGCCGCTGGCCGTGAGGGTGCCTGTGCTGGAGATGCCGCCGGTGGAGGTAATGTTGATACTGCCGCCCGTACCACCGGCCTGTCCAGCCCCCAGCCCGGCGGAACCGCTGGCGGTGATGGCGGCGGTGGTGACACCGGCGCCCGAGATGCTGACGGCCCCGCCGCTACGGCCTGGGTTGCCGGTTGTGGCAGGGCCTCCGATGGCGTTGATGGCCCCGAGCAGGTTGACAGTGCCCGTAGCGTTGAGGGTGACGTTGCCGGCATTGGTATTGCCGGCGCCTGTGGTGGTGATGCTACCGGCCGCGGTGCTGGTGATATTGGCCGCCGAAAGATTCACGCCGCCGGAAGCCGTTAGTGCGGCATTGAGGGCAATCGTGTTGCCAGCTTCAAAGCGGACCTTGTTGCCCGCCGTCATGGCCAGTGCGCTGGCCAGCGTGATGTTGCGCGAGGCCTGGAGGTACAGCTCGCTATAGCCGGTAATGTCGGCGATCTGGATGGTGTACGTGCCCGTCGGGCTCGGTGGATCGAAGAGGGCCACGTCGGGCGTGCCATCGGCATTGTTGGGCGGTGAGGACTGTATGGTGGTGTTGATGTCGATGTCCTGCGGATCCAGCAGCACCCTTCCGCCAGTGCCGGCCGGCGCGGTCACGTCGATACTGCCGCGCAGGTCCAGCTGCTGCTTGCCCGAAACCTCGACAAAGCCGCCGTCACCACCGTTGGCGCCGCCGCGCGCGCTGATGGCGCCGCTGTGGCGCGTGTCACCGTCGGCCCAGACCACCACTTTTCCGCCTTTGCCGCTGTCTGTCGCGTCGGCCCGTATCGATGCGCCTGCGGCCACATAAGTGCGTGAAGCATTCTGGACGGCCGCATTGCCGCCCTGGTAATCGCCGCCCACCAGCGCGGTGCCGCCGCCGGCTGCGCCGGAGACGTCAATGGCAGCACCGGTGTCCAGCGCCACCTTGTCGCCCAGCACCTGCACCGTGCCGCCGCTCTGGCCGGCCACCGTGCCGCTGGCGTCGAGCGTGCCCGAGACATGGACCACGCCCGTGCCACCGCCGCTCAGCACAATCGTGCCGTTGCGCTCCACGGCGGAGTTGGCGCGGATGACGCCGGACTGGTTGATGACGGTCGCCATGGCATCGCCCATGGCACTGGCCAGCACGGCAACCCGGCCGCCCGTGGCCGTGATACTGCCGCTGTTGGTGATCGCGGCCTGCGCAGCCGCGGCGTCCACCGAGAAGCGCACCAGGCCCACACCCGAGGTGTCGACCGACACACGCGAGCCCGCGAGCAGGCCGACGGAGCCGGCTTCGGCGCTGATGGCGCCGGTGTTGGTGACCTGCGGCGCAGCCAGCAGCACGTAACCGCCGCGCGCGGCGGTGATGCTGCCGTGGTTGCTGACGGCGCCCGCGCCGCTGCCGCTGAAGCTGAAGCTGTAGCGGCCGGCCATGAAGTCGCCGTTGCCGATGTCGAGACTGGAGGCGACGAGCCCACCCACATTGACCTGCGCCCCCGGGGCGAACATCACGCCGGACGGATTGATCAGGAAGACCTGGCCGTTGGCGCTCAGCGAACCGAAGATGGATGAGGCACCGTTGCCGATGACGCGGTTCAGCGCGACGGACGAGGCGCCGGGCTGCACGAACTGCATCGATTGCCCCACGCCGATGTTGAAGCTTTGCCAGTTCAGCACCGCCTTGTCGCTGGTCTGGTTGACCACCATGGCGTTGGCCGACGGCGTGCTGACGCTGGCCTGGCCTCCCACCACCTGCGCGCCTTCAGGCAAGGCGATGGCCCAAGGCGAGACAGCCGCCAGCAGTGTTGCAAGCAGGCGCGACAGCCTGCGGTCGCTGCGGATGCGGTAAGTGGCCGAGAGCTTGCGCGACAGGCGGACCACCACCGTACGCACGGACCAGGGGCGGTAGGGGGCGTGAGCGGAAGAAGTGGGGGCGGTCATGATGGGTATGCAGAGCAGGGAGTGGGGCCGGGCTAGAACCAGGCTTGGACCGACAGCCAGGCGCGCGGCGCACGGTCCGGGTCGCCGGTGGACGGCGGCGCCGTCGTCGTGCGCCATGCCAGGTAGGTCTTGACCAGGAATTTGCCGGGCTGGCCCAGCGTGGCGCCCACACCGACGGAACCGAGGCTCAGCGTGTTGGCATTGCCCGGCACAGTGGGGCCGTTCTGGTTGAAGCGAATGCGCCCATGGTCATAGAAAGCCAGCAGAGTCAAAGGCTCACCCCAGACCGTTGGGGCGAGCTGGTAACGCGACTCCAGGTTCAACAGGAAACCGGCGTCGCCGACGCCTTCCCCCACCGGGTAGCCGCGCACGCCATTGGGCCCGCCCAGAACCATTTTTTCGGCCGAGCTGAGGTTTTTCGACGCCAGCTGGGCCTGTGCCGCGACGTGAAAGCTGTAAGCGGCATCAAAAAACTGGGAGCGCTGGAATTCCAGGTTCAGCTTGCTGAAACCGCCCGCTGTGCGCAGGCCGCCGAGGCCATCGTCAAGCGCCTGATCGGCCGCATTCAGCGTGAGGCGGCCGAAGGTGGCGTTCACGGCATAGTTGTTCAGGCTGCTGCCGCCCGCCAGTTCGTCGATGAAGTTACCCGCCAGCCCCAGCCTGAGCGCGGCGATGTCGCGCTCGCTTTTGAGTGCGGGTGTGCGCGTTTCGTCAACGAGCTTTTTTTGCTCTGCACTGATGAGGCCGTACAAATTGTTGGCGCGCCCGCGCAGCAGGGGGTGGGACAGGGTGAGGCCGAGAATGTCGGCCCGGCCGCTGGCCCCCAGCGGCTCGAATTGCTTGCCCAGCGCGTAGTCCAGGCGCACCGCGCTGACACCCACCCGCGTGCCGTAAGCGCCGACCGGCACGGTGTAGCCGGCGCGGTACAGGGTCGAGCCAGCCTGGTCGCTTTGCTGGGCGCTCAAGGCCAGCACGTCACCGCGCCCCAGCAGGTTGTTGAGATTGGCACTTAACGTGACACGCGCGGCACCAGCGGCGCGCGCGCCATGGTTGTCTACGCTGACCGAGCCGTCGGCGCGCGGCCCTTTGCCCTGCACGGTGATCAGGACATCCGCCAGGCCCAGGCGATCTCCAGGCTCAACCGTAGCGCCGGCGTCATATCCCGCCAGGTCGCGCAACAGCAACACGGGCTTGTCGAGTGCGTATTCGGTAACGGCGTCACCGGACCGCAGCTGGCTGCCCACCAGTTCTTCCGCGAACGCCTTTGAGATGCCGGCGCCGTCGACACGCACAGAGACGCGGCCGACCCGCGCTTCAATGATGGTGATGGCGACAGTCCCGCCTTCTGCGGGAAACGCCTGCTCGGGCAGGTACGCCTGCGTGAGCAGATAGCCGTTCTGCCGGTAAAGCGCGCTGATGGCATTGGCGGCATCTGTGAGGCCGGCCAGATCCGTGGGCCGGTGGAGCCGGCTCGACAGCAAAGCCGCAAGTGCTTCACTGGAGAAAACGCTGTTGCCGGAAAAGCTGAACGCCGCTGGCGTAATGCGCGCAGTTCCCGCCGCTGGCTCCGCAACCCGGGGCGGTGCCAGTTCGGGCAGTGGCCCGCTACGCAAGGGCAGCAACGGTAACGAACCTTGCGGCTCCAGCAGCGTTCCGGCATCGGGCCGCACGTCTGCCCGGACCTGCGCCAGCGCAGGGACGTCCAGGGCGATGCATACGCCCAGAACCCCCCAGGCGACAAGCCTGGATGCCAGAAAGACTGAACTGCTCAAGAAGCGACCCTTTCGGTGTACAAATGCAACAAAATGTTTTATCGGTTGTAGCGCTTTGCTCTTACGCTGTCCAATATTTTTTGTTAAAACACCTCCTATTTTCGCTGTAAGTGTTTGTTTTTGCACAGTTATTTAAAGATCCTGGAAAAATAAGCCGGCACGCCGATGGCTCTTTGCCAAATGTAAGTAAATGTTTATTGCCCTATTCCCACCGACAGGCAGACAGAAGTGGTCGTCGTCCGCACGAAGGAGCACCGGTCAATAGGGATAAGAAGAGGAGGCAAAGAAGAGGGGCGGCACTCATGGGGTACGCGCCGGCCGGCAGCGCCCGTACTGGCGAGAGCTGCGCCAGAAGCCTGCGGGCGGCATGCCCAGGCCATGCTTGCTATCTTTTTGAGAGCTGCTTGCGCACGTCCAGTGGGAATGGTGAGCCGTTTGATGCCCAATCGTGGCACCGACCCGTTGGCCGGGGTTGCCCACGGGATCGCCGCCAACCGGGAGCCACCAAGCCACAGCGAAACTACCGACGCAGCAGAAGGCGCCGGTTAACGGCCCCCAAAAAAACAGGCTGGAGTCAGCCAGGCCCCCTCGCTAAAGATACGAGAAGGGGATACGAGAAGGGGAGGATGAGTGCCAGTCCCGGGGTCAGCTCAGGCTGTGCCCCACACCTCGCGTGCGGTTTCGACCACCAGGCGCAGCTTGTTGCGTTGCGCTTCCACGGCGATGTTGTTGCCGTGTACGGTGCTGCTGAAGCCGCACTGCGGTGACAGCGCGAGCTGCTCCAGCGGCGCGTATTTCGCAGCGTCTTCAATGCGGCGCTTCAGGTCGTCCTTGCTTTCCATTTCACCGAACTTGGTAGTGACCAGGCCCAGCACCACGGTCTTGCCCTTGGGCAGGTAGCGCAGGGGTTTGAAGTCGCCGCTGCGGCTGTCGTCGTACTCGAGGAAATAGGCGTCCAGGTCCATCTCCTTGAGCAGCGCCTCGGCCACCGGCTCGTAGTTGCCGGCCGCGGCGTGGGTGCTCTTGAAGTTGCCGCGGCACAAATGCATGGCCAGCGTCATGCCGGCGGGCTTTTGCGCGACCACCTTGTTGATGAATTTGGCGTAGCGGTGCGGCAGCTCGTTGGGATCGTCTCCGCGCTGGCGCGCCGCTTCACGCATTTTCTCGTCGCACAGGTAGGCCAGGTTGGTGTCGTCCATCTGCACATAGGTACAGCCGGCCGCGGCCAGGCTGCGCAGTTCGTCGCCATAGGCCTTGGCTACGTCGTCGTAAAAAGCCGGATCGAGTTCGGGATAGGCCTCCTTGCTGATGCCGGCGCGGCCGCCGCGAAAGTGCAGCATCGTGGGCGAGGGAATGGTGACCTTGGGCGTGTTGCCCGCACTGACCTGGCTTTTGAGGTACTGGAAGTCGGCGAGCTGGATGTCCTTGACGTGGCGCACCTTGTCGATCACCCGCATCACCGGCGGCGCCAGTTCCATGCTGCCGTCGGGCCGCTGGATGGTGACCGGGATATCGGTCTTCACGCCGCCGATCTGCTCGAGGAAGTCGATGTGGAAGTAGGTGCGGCGGAATTCGCCGTCAGTGATGCTTTTGAGGCCCACGTCTTCCTGGAACTTCACGATTTCGGTGATGGCCTGGTCTTCGACCTTGCGCAGTTGTTCAGGCGTGATCTGGCCCTTGGCTTTTTGCTCGCGGGCTTCCAGCAGGTACTGCGGGCGCAGAAAGCTGCCGACATGGTCATAACGGGCGGGTAGCTTGGCGGTCATGGGAAAGTCTCCATCGGTTGCAGGCACAAACCCCCATGGTATTCCAGCAAAATCACCTCTCATTGAATACAGAAATTCCGTATTTACCCTGAATTTCCCTATTTTTCTTGGCTTTTTGGCAATTTATGTATACATTGAGTATCCATGAATGCTCAGAAATCGACTTTCCCCCTGAACGCCTGGTATGCCGCCGCTTATGACGTGGAGGTGGGCCGCACGCTGCTGGCGCGCACGATTTGCAAGCAGAAGGTGGTGATGTTCCGCCGCACCGACGGCCAGGTCGCCGTACTGGAAGACGCCTGCTGGCACCGGCTGCTGCCGCTGTCCATGGGCACGCTGAACGGCGACGAGGTGACCTGCGGTTACCACGGCCTGGTCTATAACGCCCAGGGCCGCTGCACCCACATGCCCAGCCAGGAAACGCTGAACCCTTCGGCCTGCGTGCGTGCCTTCCCGGTACTGGAAAAGCATCGCTTTGTCTGGATCTGGCCCGGCGACCCGGCCAAGGCCGACCCGGCGCTGGTGCCCGACATGCATTGGAACGACGACGCAGACTGGGCCGGCGACGGCAAGCTGATCACGGTGAAGTGCGACTACCGCCTGGTCGTCGACAACCTGATGGACCTGACCCACGAAACCTTTGTGCACGGCTCCAGCATCGGCCAGCGCGCCGTGGCCGAGGCGCCCTTTGTCGCCACGCATGGCGACCGTACGGCCACCGTCACGCGCTGGATGGAAAACATCGACGCACCGCCGTTCTGGGCCGGGCAGATTGAGCACGCGCGCGGCTACAGGGGCAAGGTGGACCGCTGGCAAATCATCAAATTCGAAGCGCCCTGCACTGTGAACATCGACGTCGGCGTGGCCGAAGCCGGATCGGGTGCGCCACCCAAAGACGGCCAGCCGGGCGACCGCAGCAAGGGCGTCAATGGTTTTGTGCTGAATACGGTGACGCCGGAAACAGACGGCAGCTGCCACTACTTCTGGGCTTTCGCACGCAATTACTGCCTGGGTGAACAGCGCCTGACGCACCAGCTGCGCGAGGGCGTGGCCGGCATCTTCCGCGAGGACGAACATGTGCTGGAGGCCCAGCAAATCGCCATCGACGAACACCCGGACCACCAGTTCTACAACCTCAACATCGATGCCGGCTCGATGTGGGCCCGGCGCCTGATAGACGGACTGATCGCGAAAGAAAAACCACCGGCGCCTGTCATCACTATCCGGCTGGCGGCCTGAGGCGGGGATCATTTTTTATGCGAACCACAATCAATGCTATCAATTCAGTAGCTTCCAGCGCAGATTCCGAAAGGGCTACAGGCCAAAATAGCCTTGAAAGCGCGCAGGTGCGGGCGCAGCTTCAGCTTCGCGAGATGATCCTGGCCGGCGAGTTGCCCGGCGGAGCACGCATTGCCGAGCTGTCCATCGTTGAAAAACTCGGCTTCTCACGCACACCCATCCGCGCGGCATTGATGCGGCTGGAGCAGGAAGGCCTGCTGGAGTCGCTGCCCAACGGCGGCTACGCCGTGCGCACGTTTTCCGAACGCGATGTGTCCGAAGCGATCGAACTGCGCGGCACCATTGAAGGGCTGTCGGCGCGGCTGGCCGCCGAGCGCGGCGCACCCACCGTGGTGCTGAACGAAGCCCGCGAATGCCTGGGCAAGATCGATGCGGTGCTCAGCCAGCCTGCGCTGGACGATGAGGCTTTCTCTTCCTACGTCGCGCTGAACGAGCGGTTTCATGAACTGCTGGGTGAAATGGCCGGTAGCAGCGTCATTGCCAAGGAGCTCGAACGCGTGTTCAGCCTGCCGTTTGCGTCGCCTTCGGGTTTTGTAGTGGTGCAGGCCAATTCCCCGGGCGCTCGCGACATGCTGGTCGTGGCGCAGGACCAGCACCGACAGGTGCTCGACGCCATTGAGCAGCGCGAGGGCTCGCGCGCCGAAGCGATCATGCGCGAGCACTCACGCCTGGCCCAGCGCAACCTGCGCGCTGCCGTGGCCAGCCACAACCTGGACCAGATGCCCGGCGTGCGGCTCATACGGAAGAAATGACGTCCCCCCAAAGCGGCCTGCGGCCGCCTCCCCCCAAGGGGCGCCACCAGTGGCCCGGCAAAGCCGGTTCCACGGCGGCCCTCGAATTTAAGAGATCACGGAAAACTGAATGAAAGCCACCTCCAGCTGGACCGATGCGGTCATTGAATCTTTTGACGAACTCACGCCCACCGTGCGCGAGTTCCGCATCCGGCCCATGGGTGACGCAGCCACCGTGCAGCGCCACGAACCTGGCAGCCACCTGCAGGTACAGCTGCTGGTGGACGGCAAGCCGCAGCTTCGTTCTTACTCACTGGTCAGCGAGACCGATGGCCAAACGTATCGCATCGCGGTGAAGCGGCTGGACGACGGCCGCGGCGGTTCGCGCGCGATGTGGCAGCTGGCCGCTGGCGACCGGTTGCAGGTGAGCGGGCCGCGCAACCATTTCCCGCTGGACTTCAATGCCCCGGCTTACCTGCTGGTGGCCGGCGGCATAGGCATCACGCCGCTGGTGGGCATGGCCCAGGCGCTGGCCGACCGCTGTGCGCAGTCGGGCCGGCCGCTGCGCATGCTGTATGGCGTGCGCAGTGAATCTGAACTGGCTTACGGCGAAATGCTGCGGGCTTGCCTGGGCGAGCGGCTGCAGGCGGCCGTCGACGCGCGCATCGATTTCGCCGGCGAGATCGCAGCGCTACCGGCCGGCGCGCAAATGTATGTCTGCGGCCCGGTGCCCATGCTGGACGCGGCGCGCCATGCCTGGGAAGCCTCGGGCCGGCCAGCGGCCGACCTGCGTTATGAAACCTTCGGCAACAGCGGGCGCTTCGCACCGCAGGCTTTTCGGGTGCAAATCCCCCGCCACGCGCTGGACATCACTGTGCCGGCCGACTGCAGCCTGCTGGATGCGCTGGAGCAGGCTGGGGTGCAGGCCGTCTTCGACTGCAAGCGCGGCGAATGCGGCCTGTGCACACTGGACGTGCTGGCGGTCGACGGCGAGATCGACCACCGCGACGTCTTTCTGAGCGAGCACGAGAAACAACAAAACACGCGCTTGTGCGCCTGTGTCTCGCGCGTGGTCGGTTCGGTGACGCTGGATTCTTCCTACCGGCCCGACGCGTGAGGGGACAACTTGTGTGCGATCACCGGGTCATGCGCGCGATGATCGCGCAACCGACCGCGAACCAACAGCAACCCCGTGAGCGGCAACCCACACAATGAAGCCATGGAGGGCATGGCCGATGTGTTCACATATCGAACATTTGTGCTGATACCGCACTCATACTAGACTCGCACCGTTTTACGGCCGGATGCCGGCGACCTGAACTCCGCCGCGTTTGACGCAGCAGCAAGAACTGAAAACCACCCAGGAGACAAGCATGAAAAAACGTACCTTCCTCACCGCCGCCGCGCTGTCGGCCGCGGCACTTGCCGCCGCCCCGGCACTGGCCCAGGACAACACCTTCAAGATCGGCCTGATCCTGCCGATGACGGGCCAGCAGGCCACCACCGGCCGGCAGATCGAGGCGGCCGTGCGCCTTTACATGGCGCAGAACGGCGACAGCGTGGCGGGCAAGAAAATCCAGCTGATCGTGAAGGACGACACCTCACTGCCGGACACCACACGGCGCCTGGCGCAAGAGCTGGTGGTCAACGACAAGGTCAACGTGCTGGCAGGCTTCGGCATCACGCCCTCGGCCCTGGCCACCGCGCCCATTGCGACGCAATCCAAGACGCCCATGGTGGTGATGGCGGCGGCAACATCCAGCATCACGCAGGCTTCCCCCTACATCGTGCGCAGCAGCTTCACGCTGCCGCAGGTTTCGGTCGCCCTGGCCGACTGGGCGCCCAAGAACGGCATCAAGACGGTGGTCACGCTGGTGTCCGACTACGGCCCCGGCATCGACGCGGAGAAATTCTTCAAGGACCGCCTGACCTTTAATGGCGGCCAGGTGACCGACGCGCTGCGCGTGCCGCTGCGCAATCCCGACTTCGCGCCCTTCCTGCAAAAAGTGCGGGACAACAAGCCCGATGCGCTCTTCGTCTTCGTGCCTTCGGGCGCAGGCGCCGCGGTGATGAAGCAGTTTCTTGAGCGCGGCCTGGACAAGGCCGGCATTCGGCTGATCGCCACCGGCGATGTGACGGACGACGACCAGCTCAACGACATGGGTGACGGCGCGATTGGCGTCGTTACTTCGCACCACTACTCGGCGGCGCACCCCTCGGCGATGAACAAAAAATTCGTGGAAGCGTTTGCCAAAGCCAACAAGGGCCTGCGCCCCAACTTCATGGCGGTGGGTGGCTATGACGGCATGCGGGTAATTTACGAGGCGCTCAAAACCAGCAAGGGCCAGGGTGGCGGCGACGCGCTGCTCGAAGCCATGAAGGGCCAGCTGTTTGAAAGCCCGCGCGGCAAGATTTTCATCGACGCACAGACGCGCGACATCGTGCAGGATGTCTATCTGCGCAAGGTCGAGAAGAAGGACGGGCAACTCTACAACGTGGAGTTTGATGTGATCAAGGACGTCAAGGATCCCGGGAAGAACAAGTAACCCCCCGAAGCGCCGCTTCGCGTCGCCTTCCCCCTGCTGGGGGCAACACCAGCGGCCCGGCGAAGCCGGTTCCGCGGTATTCCTGGCACGGACCTCTCTCAAGCAAACACTGATCCTCTGGCCAAAGCATGCTGACCCTTCTTTTTGACGGAATCGCCTACGGCATGCTGCTGTTCATCCTGGCGGTGGGCCTGGCGGTGACCATGGGCCTGATGAATTTCATCAACCTCGCGCATGGCGCTTTCGCGATGGCCGGCGGCTACATCACCGTGTTGCTGATGCAGCACTTCGGCGTGCCTTTTTTGCTGTGCCTGCCGCTGGCCTTCGCCGGCTCAGCGCTGCTAGGCGCTGTGCTGGAGCGCACGCTGTACCGGCCGCTGTACAACAAGCCGCACCTGGACCAGGTGCTGTTTTCGATCGGCCTGGTGTTCATGGCGGTGGCCAGCGTGGACTACTTCGTCGGCTCGACGCAGCAGATCGTGCAGCTGCCCCAATGGCTCAAGGGCCGCACCGAGATCGGCAGCGGCGCCTGGATGCTGGGCATGGGCCACTACCGGCTGTTCATCATTGCGGTGTGCGCCGCGCTCACGCTGGGCCTGCAATACGTGCTGACTCGCACGCGCTTCGGCAGCCGCTTGCGTGCCTCGGTGGACGACCAGCGCGTGGCGGCCGGCCTGGGCATCAACGTCAACATCGTGTTCCTTTCGACCTTCGCCGTCGGCTCGGGACTGGCCGGCCTGGGCGGCGCGCTGGGCGCCGAAGTGCTGGGGCTGGATCCGAGCTTTCCGCTCAAGTTCATGATTTACTTCCTGATCGTGGTGGCCGTGGGCGGCACCACGTCGATCACCGGGCCGCTGCTGGCCGCGCTGCTGCTGGGCATTGCCGACGTGGCGGGCAAGTACTACATCCCCAAGCTGGGGGCCTTCATCGTTTACAGCCTGATGATCGTGATTTTGATCTGGCGGCCGCAGGGCCTCTTTGTGCGCAAGGGCGGCAGATAAATGAACACTCAAACGTCCCTGCTTAAAAACAGCCGCTGGAAGCTCTGGGAACCGGTGCTCTGGCTCGCCGCCTTCGCCGCGCCAGTGCTGATGCCCAGCCACGCGTCCATCATCAATGAGATCGCCATCGTCGCG
Source organism: Polaromonas sp. P3_A5 (assembly GCF_056403055.1). Lineage (NCBI taxonomy): Bacteria > Pseudomonadati > Pseudomonadota > Betaproteobacteria > Burkholderiales > Comamonadaceae > Polaromonas > Polaromonas sp. P3_A5. The sequence goes on along the minus strand of NZ_JBFUGF010000003.1, from coordinate 315,594 downwards.
CTGTTCGCGGTGTCGCTGGATCTGGTGCTGGGTTACACCGGCATCGTCTCGCTGGGCCATGCAGCCTTCTTCGGCATAGGCGGCTATGCGGCGGCGCTGTTCGCCAAGCTGGTCATGCCGGACCCGCTGGTGGGCCTGGCGGTGGGCATCGCCACCGCCACACTGCTGGGTGCCGTGTGTTCACTCACCATCCAGCGCGGCAGCGACCTGACACGGCTCATGGTGACACTGGGGGTGGCGCTGATCCTGCTGGAGCTGGCCAACAAGCTTGACTGGCTGACCGGCGGCGCCGACGGCCTGCAAGGCGTGGTGATGGGCCCGCTGCTGGGCCGCTTCGAGTTTGACCTGTCGGGCCGCACCGCCGCCTATTACTCGCTGGCCGTGCTGCTCATTTTGTTTGTGCTGATGCGTCGCCTCGTGCATTCGCCGCTGGGCGCGACACTCAAGGCGATACGCGACAACCGCCTGCGCGCCATGGCCATCGGCATTCCGGTCGCTTCGCGGCTGACCGTGGTCTACACGGTGGCAGCCGGCGTCGCGGGCGCCGCGGGAGCGTTGATGACGCAAACCACCGGCTTTGCCTCGCTGGATTTGTTTGAGTTTCATCGTTCGGCCGATGTGCTGCTGATCCTGGTGGTCGGCGGCGCTGGCTGGCTGTATGGCGGCGTAGCCGGGGCCATCGTGTTCAAGCTGATGCAGGACGCGCTGTCGTCCATCACGCCGCAGTACTGGACCTTCTGGATAGGCCTCTTCCTGGTGGTGCTGGTGCTGGTGGGGCGCGAGCGCCTGGTCCGGCCCTGGGCATGGTTGCCTAAGCACGGAGGCCAGTCATGAGCGCGGCGCCGCACAGCGACGCGGTGCTGTCCGCGCAAGGGCTGGTGATGCGCTTCGGTGGCATTGCCGCCACCAACAACGTGAGCCTGAACCTGCGTCGCGGCGCGCGCCATGCGCTGATAGGGCCGAACGGTGCGGGCAAGACCACGCTGGTCAACCTGCTGACGGGCGTTCTGCAGCCGACCGAGGGCCGCATCCTCCTCGACGGCGAAGATATCACGCGGCTGGCGCCGCACCAGCGCGTCAAGCGCGGGATGGTGCGTACCTTCCAGATCAACCAGCTCTTCGATTCGCTCACGCCGCTGGAAACGCTGGCACTGACCGTATCGCAACAAGCGGGGCTCGGCGCGAAATGGTGGCAGGCGCTGGGGCGCAACCGGCGCGTGGCCGAGCGCTGCGAACAGTTGCTGGAGCAGTTTCACCTGACCGGAGTGATGGATCAACCGACACGCATGCTGGCCTACGGAAAGCGCCGCTTGCTGGAAATCGCCGTGGCGCTGGCCTGCGAGCCGCGTGTGCTGCTGCTCGACGAACCCGTGGCGGGTGTGCCGGCCGGCGAGCGCGAAGAACTGCTGCAGACCGTGGCCGCACTGCCCGCTGACGTGTCGGTACTGCTGATCGAGCACGACATGGACCTGGTGTTCAGCTTCGCCACCACCATGACGGTACTGGTCAACGGCACGCTGCTGACCGAGGGCACGCCTGAGGAAATCGCGGCCGACCCTCAGGTCAAGGCGGTCTATCTGGGCCATGGCGAAGAGGTGGCTCATGGCTGAACTGCTCAAGGTCGACAAACTGCGCGCCGGCTACGGTGAGGCAGTGGTGCTGCACGAGGTGTCGTTCGCACTGGGCGAGGGACAGACGCTCGCGCTGCTGGGCCGTAACGGCACCGGCAAAACCACGCTGATCAACACACTGGCAGGCGCGACGCGGCAGCACGGCGGCGCCATCTCGTTCGGGGCGGGCACATCCATGGTCGCGTTGCACCATTTGCCCTCGCACGAACGCGCGGCGGCCGGCATAGGCTGGGTGCCGCAGGAGCGCAATATCTTCAAGTCGCTGACGGTGCACGAGAACCTGACGGCGGTGGCGCGCCCGGGCAAATGGAACCCCGAAGGCGTGTACGCCATGTTCCCGCGCCTGGCCGAGCGAAAGGGCAACCTGGGCACGCAGCTGTCGGGCGGCGAGCAGCAGATGCTGGCTGTGGGCCGGGCGCTGGTACTCAACCCGAAGCTGCTGCTGCTCGACGAACCGCTGGAGGGCCTGGCGCCCATCATCGTGGAGGAGCTGCTGCGCGCCATACGCCGCATCACGCGCGAAGAGGGCCTGAGCGCCATCATCGTGGAGCAACACCCGCAAGCCATTCTGGCGATTTCCGACAGCGCCGTGGTGCTGGACCGCGGCATGGTAGTCCACACCGGAACGGCCCAGGCGTTGCGCGAGCAGCCCGAGCGCCTGGACCATTTGCTGGGTGTTGCGCGCTGAGCGGCGCAGGCCCGCCAACCTGGCTTTTTTTATTTCGCGCTTAAAGCGCTCAAAAAACGGCTACGCGCCGCCATCGTGAATGAGCTCCGCGGCAAAGCGGCTTTCTGTGCTGAAAAGTCAAAAGCAATACACCTTTTTGCGTAGATTCACTTACTAGGGTTTTCCCCTCCGACGGCCTACAATCGCAGACCTTACAAGAAATTGACGGTCGACCCGACCGTTTCCGCTGGAGACCTTGCTGATGCCGACACCCCCCACCGCGACGCCCAATAGCACTGAAGCCAATCGCGAAGAAAAACGCGCCGAATTGCGCCTCGCCGCACTTGAATACCACGAGTTTCCGACCCCGGGCAAGATCGCCATTGCAGCGACCAAACAGCTGACCAACCAGCGCGACCTGGCCCTGGCTTATTCGCCAGGCGTCGCCGCACCTTGCGAAGAAATTGTCAAGGACCCGAATAACGCCTTTAAGTACACCAGCCGCGGCAACCTTGTGGCTGTCGTGACCAACGGCACCGCCGTGCTGGGCCTGGGCGACATCGGCCCTTTGGCCTCCAAGCCGGTCATGGAAGGCAAGGGCGTGCTGTTCAAGAAGTTCGCCGGCGTGGATGTGTTCGACATTGAGATCGACGAAAAAGACCCGGCCAAGCTGGTCGACATCATTGCTTCGCTGGAGCCGACCTTCGGCGCCATCAACCTTGAAGACATCAAGGCGCCCGACTGTTTTTATATCGAGCGTGAGCTGCGCAAGCGCATGAAGATCCCGGTCTTCCATGATGACCAGCACGGTACCGCCATCACCGTAGGTGCGGCCGTCCTGAATGCGCTCAAGGTTGTCGGCAAAGGTCCGGGGCAAGTCAAGCTCGTGACGTCCGGCGCGGGCGCGGCCGCCCTGGCTTGCCTGAACCTGTTGCTCAAGCTGGGCATCCAGCGCGAAAACGTGTTCGTGACCGATCTGGCCGGCGTGGTCTATGAAGGCCGCACCGAGCTGATGGACGAAGACAAGATCCAGTTCGCGCAGAAGACCGATGCACGCACGCTTGCCGACGTCATCGCTGGCGCGGACATCTTCCTGGGCCTTTCCGCCGGTGGCGTGCTCAAGAAAGACATGGTCGCCAAAATGGCCGCCAAGCCCATCATCCTGGCGCTGGCCAATCCCAATCCCGAGATCACGCCGGAGGACGTCCGGACCGTGCGCGACGACGCCATCATGGCGACCGGCCGCACCGACTACCCGAATCAGGTCAACAACGTCCTGTGCTTTCCCTACATCTTCCGCGGCGCACTGGATGCCGGGGCCTCCACCATCACCATCGAGATGGAAATCGCGGCTGTACACGCCATAGCCGAGCTGGCGCAGGCCGAGCAAAGTGAAGTCGTGGCAGCCGCCTACGTGGGTGAAAAGCTGGCGTTCGGGCCCGAATACCTGATTCCCAAGCCTTTCGATCCGCGCCTCATGATGAAGATCGCGCCCGCCGTCGCGCAGGCGGCGGCCGACAGCGGGGTGGCCCTGCGGCCCATTCAGGACATGAACGCTTACCGCGAGCGGCTGCAAAGCTTTGTCTACGCCTCGGGCACGGTGATGAAACCGATTTTCGCGGCCGCCAAGGCCGCCAGCCGCAAGCGTGTGGCCTATGCCGAGGGTGAGGAAGAACGCGTGCTGCGTGCCTGCCAGATCGTGGTGGATGAAGGACTCGCACGCCCGACACTGATCGGCCGGCCCGCCATCATTGCCCAACGCATCGAAAAATTCGGCCTGCGCCTTAAGGAGGAGCTCGACTACGACGTCGTCAATGTCGAGCAGGATCATCGCTACCGCGACTTCTGGCAAACCTATCACCGCCTCATGGAACGCCGTGGTGTGACGGTGCAGATCGCCAAAATCGAAATGCGCCGCCGCCTCACATTGATCGCCGGCATGTTGCTGCACAAAGGCGACGTGGACGGGCTGATTTGCGGCACCTGGGGCACGACGGCCCATCATCTGGACTATCTGGATCAGGTCATCGGCAAGCGCGAAGGCGTCAACACCTATGCCTGCATGAACGGCTTGTTGCTTCCGGGGCGCCAGGTGTTCCTGCTCGATACGCACGTCAACTGCGATCCGACTGCGGAACAGCTCGCGGAGATCACCACCATGGCGGCCGAGGAAATGATGCGCTTTGGCATCAAGCCCAAGGCGGCTCTGCTGTCGCATTCGAATTTTGGCTCTTCCAACCTGCCCAGCGCCCTGAAAATGCGCCGCACGCTGGAGTTGCTGCGCGAGAAAGCGCCATGGCTTGAGGTTGATGGGGAGATGCATGGCGACATGGCATTGGACGCCGATGCGCGCGCCCTCATCATGCCGAACAGCACCCTGACGGGTGAGGCCAACCTCCTGGTACTGCCCAATATTGATGCAGCGAACATTTCCTACAACCTGCTGAAAACAGCGGCGGGTGGCAATATCGCCATCGGCCCGGTTTTGCTGGGAGCAAACAAGCCCATGCACATCCTGACCGCTACGGCAACGGTGCGCCGTATTGTCAACATGACCGCACTGACGGTAGCGGATGCCAATGCGAGTCGATGAGCCAAAATTAGATAGCTAGCACTAACTTAGTGCATCAATGACCTCTCTCTTTACTGCCTAAATTTTCAGCATCCACTTGCGTTTTTTAGCCACATGCGGCAAACTACCTCTCTTGAAATTTAAGGGTTAACCCGAAAAATCGGTGGGTAACTCTGAATTCGAGAAAAAGGTTTTTTTCATGTTGCGCAATGGGTGGGCGGCCAAAACGGCCATGTTGCTGGTTTTGGCAACCGGTCTGGCCGGGTCAATCCCCAGCATGGTGCAGGCAAAGGGCCCGGTTCCGATCGGGACCATAGCGACCGTCCAATTGCCCCCCCAGGGACGCGACATGATGGTGCTGATCTACCAGGGCGGGCCTTTCAAGCATGAAAAGGACGGCGTGGTGTTTGGGAACCGGGAACGACTTCTACCGGCTCAAAGTCGCGGTTACTACCGCGAATACACCGTCAGAACGCCCGGTGAGCGCAGCCGGGGAGCCCGGCGCATCGTTTGTGGTGGCTTGAAACCTGTCGCACCTGATGCCTGTTATTACACCGACGATCACTATGCGAGTTTTCGCAAAATCGTTCAATAAATTGAACTGTGATCGTTATTTTGAGTTTTTGACTTAAGAGAAAGAGTAGCGGAGATGGATACACCACTTCGTCGGGACAACGAAACGCCTTTGCGCAAGGACGGTGAAACGCCCTTGCGCGGCGTACGTCCCAATATCGTTCAATCCATACGGGCCTTCCGGGTGCAAGACCTGCAGGATGCCGCGACACATTTAAACCAGCATTTCCTGTACGCCAACCTGGGCAACGCCCAGAGCAAGCAGGACGTGCTGGACATGATTGCGGCGCAGTACACCTTTCCGGCGCATTTCGGCAAAAACTTCGACGCACTGTACGACTGCATGACGGACCTGGTTCACAAGTCAGGCCCGCAACCCGGCTTTATTGTCGTGCTCGAGCAAATTCCGGCCAACGCCAAATTTGACAAGGAAGCGCGCGAGCAGTTGCTCGACATCTTCCGGGATGCCTCTGATTACTGGGCGGATCGCAAGATACCGTTCAGATGTTTCTATTCTTTTCTGTAGCCCGCTCCCCAGACATTGGCCAAGGGGATCGGGCGAATGAGGCCCAGCAAGCAACCGCGGAAGGCGAAGAAATCATGCCGACCGACAAATTGGTAGACGTGTCGCCACTGGCGTTGCGCATGAGCAGCCCGTTTAATGCGGGTTACTGGCTGGCAGCTGCCTGAAAAAAGGCGCGCTGTCCGGTTCACAAAAGGCCCGCTTGTTGCGGGCTTTTTTTCGCCAGGCCGGAAGTTAAGACAACGGCCGCATCCGACAGCACCGCGCCGCGACTTAAAACATGTAGTAAAGAATGCGGTGAAAATATTTGCTGATATCAATCGGGATGCGCACCAGCATCAGCTGAAGACGCGCGATGCCGGACAATCGCGGTCGAACCCGATGGCCGATTTGCGTGTCGGTTCCCGCCTGGCGGACCGGATAGGGCAACAAGGCATAGGTGTTGATACCGTGTAAATGCCTCGCCTCCATAAAGTCGTCAACGGCCATGTAAAACCGCGTTGATCGCCGTATCAGCTCCGCGGCCTCTCGCGGTCCCAGCACATAAGCCGCCGCGCCGGAAGGGTCACCCCAGTACTTTGCGTAGGGTGTGTCGCCGATGAATTTGTGCCGTTTCTCAAAGACGCCTGCGAGCCTGACCATGGGATACGGTGCCAATTCAAGCTGGGCGAGCAACGCCGTACTTAGCGTTGGAATTAATACGTCATCTTCCAGCACGAGGCATTTTTCGCCCTCGGCCAGCACTGCTCTCCAGGCATCCTGATGCGCCAGAAAACAGCCGACCTCCCCGGGCGACATGCTGTAACCATAACGAATCCGACGCGCACTTTCGCTGTAGCCTACCTCGGCCAGCCGTTCTGGGTCGACTCGCACACCATCAATCAGGCTATAGCGCAGCCCCAGCGCCATCATTTGCCGGTCAATAGTCGCTCGCCTGGTGGTCGCCTCGGGAAGTGAGATGACAAATATCTTCATATCAGGTGTACCGAACAGCTAATTGCGCAGTTGCGCTACGCTCCGCGCCAGGGCCACATACTCGGTCACCCCGACTTCTTCAGCGCGCCGCTGGACATCAAACTGCCCGCCAAAACCGTGGCTGTCCAGCCACTTTCCCAAGGTGTGGCGCAGCAACTTGCGACGCTGGCTAAAGGCGACCTGCACCAGCTCACTCAGGAGTTTGACGTCCAGCGCCACAGGCGCTGCATGCGGCACCATGCGCACCACGGCGCTATCGACCCGCGGCGGCGGATCAAAACTGTGCGGCGGCACGAACAGCACGTTTTCCATCGCGTAGCGCCACTGCAGCATCACGCTGAGCCGGCTGTAATCGCTGGTAGCTGGCACCGCCACCATCCGGTCTATCACTTCTTTTTGCAACATGAAGTGCTGGTCTTCTATGACCTCCACGGCATCCAGCAAATGAAACAGGATGGGTGTGGAAATGTTGTAGGGGAGATTGCCGACCACCCGAAGTTTTTGCCCTTCGGCACAGGCCGTTCGCGCCAGCTGGCGGACATCCACTTTCAACACGTCGGACTCAACCACGGCAAGCTGGGGGTGCAATCGCAACTGGCGGGCAAGATCGCGGTCCAGCTCAATGACCGTCAAGTGCCCCACCCGTTCAACCAAGGGTTGGGTCAGCGCAGCCAATCCAGGCCCGATCTCCACCATGGCCTGTCCTGGACGTGGAGCAATCGCCTGCACAATCCCCTCAATGACGCCTTGGTCCGTCAGGAAATGCTGGCCAAAACGCTTGCGCGGAATATGTTTCACATTGGGGGCGACCTAAAGCCGCCAGACTGGCATACAAACAAGACTGCCGTTTTTTGGAGAAGTCAGCCGGAAAGTTGACCCGCCCACGCAGCGCGAATGGAACCTTAAGGAAGGCCTGAGGCGATCTTCACAGCTGCGGTGCGTCACGGTACTCCACATAGGCGCGGCCCCGAATCTCCTGGATCCACAGTGCATAGGCTTCGTTTTGCTTTTTCTCGCGCAGCACACCGCGCGCCATCTCCCGCTGTTCACGTTGCGATAGCTGGGTCTCGCGGCGTTCAAGCACCTGAATAAGATGGACGCCAAAACGGGAAACCAAGGGATCCGAGACCTGATTGGGCGCCAGGCCGTTCATGACTTTCTCGAACTCAGGCACAAACATGCCGGTGCTTGCCCAGCCGAGGTCACCGCCTTCCTTTGCGGAGGCATCGTCGCTGTTCTCACGTGCGAGTGCTGCGAAATCAGCCTGCCCGGCCTGGATGCGTCTTTTAAAACCCGCCAGCTTCTCCACTGCGGCGGCTTCACTGAGCTGTGGCGTCAACCGGAGCAGGATATGCCTGGCATGGGTTTGTGCCACCATCATGCTGGGCATGCCGCCTTGCCGTTTTTCGATGACTTTGAGGATGTGAAATCCCGCCCCGCTCCGAACCGGCCCCGCCAGGCCCCCCGCCTGCAATTTGCTTGTCGCCTCAACAAAGAGATCCGGATAGCGGTCTGCAGTCCGCAACCCCATCAGGCCCCCCGAAGCGCGCGTGGGAGACGCCGAAACTTCGGCGGCCAGTGCCGTGAAGTCTGCACCGTTGCGGGCACGGTCCATCACCTGCTGGGCCTTGGCCTGCAGCGCTGCGACTTGATCGGGCGTGGCATTTTCCGGCACGGCCACCAGAATTTCCGCGAGGTTGAGCGCCAGCGAAGACGATGGGGTGCCGCCATCCTGGTCACGCAGAAATTGGTCGACTTCCTGCTCCGTGACCGTTGCACGAGTCTCCAGCTCGCGTTGGCGCAAACGGCTGACCAAAAGCTCGTCCCTCAATTCCGAGCGGAATTGGGCATAGTCAATCCTGTCCGCTTTCAGGCGATTGCGCAGCTCGTCGACCGTGATCTGGTTTTGGCTGGCGACGGTCTGGACCGCAGCTTCGACGGCATTGTCATCGACCCGCAGACCCGAATTGCGCGCCATTTGCAGCTGCGCCTTGTCGCTGATCAGGCGTTCCAGAATTTGTCCGACCATTTCACTGCGCGGCGGCACTGTCGCGCCCATCTGAAGCATTTGTTGCTCGGTCCGAATCAACTTGCTTCGAACCTCGTTGTTGGTAATGGGTTCGGAGTTGACCACGGCAACAATGAAGTCAGCCTGCCGCTGCGCGCTTCCTTGCGCCGACGCAGTCCGGGAGCCCGTGGCCGCGTCGGGCAGGCGCAATGTACCCGATGGCCGCAACCCCTGCGCCTGAGCACCCACCATCAGCACAATCGACAATGCCATGGCCGTTGTGGCGGCTTGAGTGGAGTTCAAAAAAAATCTTGGGACGGCGCGGTTATTAGTCATAAGTAGTAAAGCGGCTTGGCGTGCTGGTATTCTCACGCAGATATTGGTAACGTGGAACATTCGACTTCAGGGTTTCCAGGGGGTTGGAACCGAGGCGCGAAAACCCCACAAGTTCAAGCTGAAACAGGATTTTCGTATCCGAGCTTCCGGTCCCGGTTTGAGAGCGCTGCAGAACCACGCGCCCTATCCAGCAGCAACCATCGTATTCAACACCGATGATCGAGTCGACCAGTTTTTTGTCCAGCACGCTGTAATTCAGGCGCCCAACGGCATAGTAGCGGCCGCCTCCCTGGCCCTGCCCAGCGCCCAGATCTTTTCCCTTGTCGCCCCACAAATCATTGATGGGCCACTGCCAGCCCACGTCAATTTGCTCGCTGACATTGCGCTGGCGCCGGAATGCGGCACTGATGACGCGGTAATTGCTGGGGTTGTAGCGCACGCCAATCGACGCACGCTCAGATTGCTTGGTCTTCGGGTTGTACTGAACCGTACTGTCGAAAGACCACTGCGGCACCCAATTGACGGAAGCCCCGACCAGCAAGTCGCTGATGCGGTCGGTGACCGGCAATACACCCGGCAGGGTCACCTTCTGATCCTCAAAACGAAAGCGCTGCGCAATGCCGACACGCACAGCTTCAGCACCGGTCGCAGGATCCAGCAGACGCGAGGTAACGCCCAGGGTCAGCAGGTTAGCGTCTGAAATACGGTCATTACCGACAAATGCGTTTTCGGTAAAGACCGTGGCGAAGTTGAAGTCGTTGGACCCGGAGTCGTAGTTGGGCAGCAGGCTCTGGTCGCGATAGGGAGTACGCACATAAAAGGCCCGGGGCTCCAGTGTCTGGGTAAAGTTCCGGCCCAGGAACCCGGCATTACGTTCAAACTGCACGCCGCTGTCCAGGCTGAAGGTAGGCACAACACGCGACGCCGTTGTCGCACCATTGGGCAACGCTGAATCAAATTTGTAACTCGTGGCATGCAGCTGCACTTTGGGGGTGATGTACCCCGCAGGCAGCAGCCAGGGGCGGCTCAGTTGCAGCCGCGTGAATGCCCGGTCACTATTGGGCTGGTTGGTGAGCTGGCGATCTGCGGAAAAACGGGTGAAGTCGCCCTCCACCGACCAGTCAAAGCCATTGCCCAATCCCACCACCGGCGCATCCACACGGGTGTACGCCGCTGCAAACTGGGGCAGGCGGTCGTAAGGCGGAACGATGGGCGAAGTGACATCCTGCAATGTCTGCCATTTGAGCGTTCGCATGGACGAAGAAAAGAACCCGCGGGTCCACGACAAACTCGCGTCCTGGGGCAGAAGGCGCTGGGTGGTCGCCCCCTTGAGAGCTGGAAAGTCACGCCAATAATCGTTGTCACTCACCCGGTTCAGGTTGAGGTTGATGCCCAGGTCGCCGACGGATGACAGGCCGCTGCTGATGGCACCAACGTGCTGATAACTGTAGGACCAGCGGTCACGATTGCGCAACTTGTCGCCGGGCAGGAAGTTTCCCTGCAGTTCGCCTGTGTACTTCGGCTCCAGGTAGCGGAATTCGCCGGCGAGGTCCACCCCGCGTTTGGTCATGATCGCCGGTGAAAATGTCGCGTCCCGATTGGGCGCAATATCAAAGTAATAAGGTTGCCGATACTCAAACCCGTTGATTGAGCCCATGCCGATGGAGGGCGGCAGAAGACCCGACTTGCGCTTGTCGCTCAACGGAAAACTCACCCGGGGAAAAGCCAGGATAGGCACATCCTTGAAACGCACAACGGCTCCATTGGCAACGCCAACTTCGCGGTCCAGGTCAAACTCGAAGCTTCTGGCGCGCAATACCCATGAGGGCTCCCAGCTGGCCTCGTCATTGCGCTCGCAGGTGGTGTAGCTGGCGCGCTGGGCCGTCAAATGGCCTTCATCGATGAAATCGATCCGCTCCGCCTGGCCGTTGCCGCTGTTGCTGAGGAAGCGGTAGGCCGGCGTCGTGAAAAAGCCTTCAAACCGGTCCAGCTTGATCTCCAGCTCGGGACCCTCAAACCTGTTGCCCGCCCGGTTGATGCGAACATTGCCGCGGCTTTTAAGTTGGTCTTCGGGCTGGTAGTACTCAATGCGGTCCGCGCGGATGGCGGTAGACCCGCGGCGCAATTCCGCATTGCCGTCAATCACGGTTTCAAGATCGGGGCGGCCGGAAATCCGGTCGCCAAAAACAAATGTGGGGCCCTTGTCCTGGGGATCGCTGGAAACCTGCTCGGCCAGCTGGGGCGAAGACTTGAGTTTCGGGGTGTCGCCTGCGGGCCGGTCCGCGGGGGGAACAGCGGAAGGGGCCTGAAAAGGAACAGGTGACGCAGCCGGAGTTTGGGCGTGCGCCGTCCCGGCACCCGTCATCCCCAGTGCTGCGCAAACCACCAGCGTGGAGACAGCTTGAGCTATCGGGGAAAGAATAAAGGGCGAAGGGGATGCGCGGCGCATCGTTTATGTGAGATAAACCCGTTTGTAAAATCAGGCCTGATTATCCATGACCCTCCACCCCGTCCCCACAATGTCGAACCAGCGCCCAATTGCAGGGCTGGCAGGGACTCCAGAAACATGACCACCCCTTCCATTGCCTGGGCCGACCCGGCACGTGCCATGACCTTCGAAGCCTGGCTGACTGCCGCTGCCCGCCAGCACAATCTGCGGGTCGACACCATCAGGCCGGCATCAGCTGACGCAAGTTTTCGCCGCTACTTCCGGGTGGACGCAGCAACAGGCGATGGCAGTTACATCGTCATGGACGCACCACCTGCGCAGGAAGATTGCAGACCTTTCGTCAAAGTCGCCGGCCTGATGAGCGGCGCCGGCTTGATTGCCCCGCGCGTACTGGCCTGGGATGAGCCAATGGGCTTCATGCTGCTAAGCGACCTGGGTGCGCAGACCATGATGGAAGCGATCAGACCGCCCGCCGAGGTTGATGCTATCGCCAGCCCCACTCCGGCGCACTACGACCTGTATGTAGATGCGGTGGAGGCCTTGGTGCGCTGGCAACTCGCCTCCACGCCCGGCGTGCTTCCGCCCTACGACGATGCACTCCTGTCGCGCGAGCTGTCGCTCTTTCCAGACTGGTATGTCGCCAGACATCGCGGGCTGGCGCTGGACACCGGCCTTCAGGACAAGCTGAACGTCATCTTCGAACAGATCAAGGCCAGCAACCTGAATTCGCTCAATGGCGCACGGGTGTTTGTGCACCGCGACTTCATGCCCCGCAACCTGATGATCACCCGGCCCAGCAACGCAGGGGGCATGCAATTTTCCGACGGGCCGCCCCTAGGAAAATTAACCCCCTCGGGGGGCAGCGCAGTACGCGAAGCGACAAGCGTGGGGGCTCCACCTTTGGGCGTGCTGGACTTTCAGGACGCGGTCTACGGCCCCATCACCTACGACATCGCCAGCCTGATGCGCGACGCCTTCCTGAGCTGGGAAGAAGATTTCGTACTGGACATCACCGTGCGCTATTGGCAAAAAGCCCGCAAGGCCGGCCTGCCGGTCGGTGACGATTTTGGCGAGTTTTACCGGGCCGTGGAATGGATGGGCCTGCAGCGCCACCTCAAGATTCTGGGCATCTTTGCGCGCCTCACGCTGCGTGACGGCAAGCCCAAATACCTGGCCGACACGCCCCGCTTCATCAAATACGCCCGCAACACCGCTGCGCGCTACCGGCAGCTCGGGCCGCTGATGGTGCTGCTCGACGAGATTGAGGGCAATGAAACCCGTGTGGGCTACACCTTCTGATGCACAATCAGGCCATAGCGCCCACTGGCTCTGCGCAAGCAGCTATTATTTTTATAGCATTCACAGCAAGCACCTAACAATGCATCTTCCTGCACCAGCACCATGACCGCCCGGTTTTTCGCTGACATCGCGCTGGCGTCTGGCAGCATCGTCAGCCTGCCGCCATCCACTGCGCGCCACGTCCAGGTCTTGCGGATGCAGCCCGGCGACGCCCTGACAATATTCAACGGCCAAGGCAACGGCCAGCCCGGCAGCGAAGGGGAATTTGCAGCCACCGTCGAGCGCATGGGCCGCAGCGATGTGGAGGTCCTTATCGGCGGCTACACCGCCACGGCACGCGAAGCCAGCCGTTCCATTCACCTGGCCGTCGGCATGCCCGCCAATGACCGCATGGACTGGCTGATTGAAAAAGCCGCCGAATTGGGCGTGGCCAGCATCCAGCCCTTGATGAGTGAGCGCAGCGTGCTGCGCATCAAGGGTGAGCGAGCCGACAAAAAAATCGCGCACTGGCGGGGCGTCGCCGTCGCGGCCTGCGAGCAATGCGGCCGCAGCCGCATACCACCCGTTCACGACGTCGCTAACCTGTCTGACTGGCTCAAAGGCGCGGGGCAGGGCGCAGCTGGCGGCACCCGGCTGCTACTCTCATTACAAGACGGCAGCCGGCCGCTGGCCGAAGCGGTGGCCGCAGCTGGTGCCGGCGCACTGACCTTCCTGAGCGGTCCCGAGGGCGGCCTCAGCGCGGCTGAAGAGGCTGCGGCCATGGCTTGCGGCTTTGCGGCCGTCACCCTCGGCCCGCGCGTGCTTCGGGCCGAAACCGCACCGCTCGCCTGCCTGTCGTTTCTCGCAGTGACAAGCGGCACGCCATGAACCGCAATCTCTGGCTGCTGGCCGTCTGCCAGGGCCTCTTTCTCACCAACAACGTCACCTTCATCGCCATCAACGGCCTGGTCGGCCTGAACCTGGCACCGCTGGGCTGGATGGCGACACTGCCCGTCATGGGCTATGTGGTGGGTGGCGCGCTGTCCACGTCCGTGGTGGCGCGCACGCAAATGCGCTTCGGGCGCAAGATTTCCTTCCAGCTGGGCCTGCTGGTGGCCGCCGCCTCGGCCCTGCTGTGCTGCTATGCGGCTTACAGCAAAAATTTCTGGCTTCTGGTGGCCGCCACAGTGGTGGCGGGCTACTACAGCGCCAATGCCCAGCTCTACCGCTTTGCCGCGGCCGAGCTCGCCCTGCCGGCCTTTCGCGAGAAGGCCATTTCCCTGGTCATGGCAGGCGGCCTGCTGGGCGCCGTCGCCGGGCCCAACCTGGCGGCCTCTACGCGGGGGCTGACCGACGTGCCCTTTGCAGGCGCCTACCTGGCGCTGGCCGGCGTGGCGCTGCTGTCGATGGCGCTGCTGGCATTCATCCGGTTTCCGCCGCCGCCCGAGGCGCATGCCAGCCGCGGTGGCCGGCCACTTCGCGAAATCATGCGGCAGCCGATCTTCATCGTGGCCGCCGCAGCCGGTGCCCTGGGCTTTGGCGTGATGAACCTGCTGATGGCGGCCACGCCAATTGCCATGCAGGTTTGCGGCCTGCCGTTTTCCAGCGTCGCGCTGGTGCTGGAGTGGCACGTGATCGGCATGTTCGCACCCGGTTTTTTCACCGGTCACCTGATCCGGCGCTTCGGCACTTTGCCCATCATGGCGGTGGGTCTGGCGCTCAACGTGGTGTGCGTGCTGATCGCGCTCTCGGGCGTGGAGCTCAAGGAATTTCTGGCGGCGCTCTTTTTGCTGGGTCTGGGCTGGAATTTTCTTTTCACCGGCAGCACCACCCTGGCGCTTGAGACCTATCGGCCGGAAGAAAAAGACAAGGCGCAGGGCGCGCTCAATTTCTGTATTTTTGCCGTGCTGGCGGTTTCCTCGCTGGCCTCCGGCGTGCTGGTGACCACCCAAGGCTGGGCGCTGTTGAACCTGGGGTCACTGCTGCCGCTGGGGCTCACCGCCGCCGCGCTGGCCTGGCTTGCACTCGGCCAACGCAAGGGACAGAAGGCCTGAGAACCTGGTTACGCCTCGCACCGTGTCCGACATTGCGGTCAGGCTGGGCATGGAACCCGGTGATGTCGCCAGTTACTGCTATTGTTTTTATAGCTGTTTGCGCCCGTTCTTATTGGGCTGAAGCCGAATTTCTCTTGAGATTTTCTTAACCGCTAGAAGCGGGCGTCCAGCCAGGCCTTGAGCGTGTCAAACACCGGCTCCGACTCGACTTCATTGAATATCTCGTGATAGAGGCCCTCAAAGCACCGCGACGTCACCGTACCGGCGGTCACGGCCGGTGAGTGGGCCGCGTTTTCCGAGAAAGCGCGGCTGCCGGCCGGATTGACAAGCCGGTCCGCACCCGCATACATCAGCAGCGTAGGCGTGCGCCATTGGGCGGCGGCCGCCACCGTCGCGGGACCCGCTGTTGCGATGAATTTGCCCAGGCGTGGCGAGATTCTGTCGTGCACCAGCCGGTCGGTGAAGTATTTTTTGACCACCTCTTCATCGTGCGAGATGTAGCGCGCGTCCAGGCCGTTGCCCACACACAGGTCGGGTGCCAGCCTCGGCATAAAGGCCAGCAGCAGCTTTTGCAAGACGTTGAGCCCCGGCTCCAGCGCGGGAGAAGACATCACGAGGCCATCCACGGGGCGAATGCCCAGTGCGACAAACCGGCTCACCACCAGACCGCCCATGCTGTGGCCAAGCAGAACCAGGGGAAGATGCGCAGGCGGCTGCGGGCTTCGTCCGTCCGCGTTGACCTCCTCCAGAAGGCGCACGCAACGCAGGCGCGTGTCGTCGACTATTTCGGCCAGGTCGTCCAGCAGTGCAGTCTCATTGGGCAGCACACCACGGACCCCGCCCGATTCGCCATGGCCGCGCTGGTCGTAGGCACGCACGGCAAAACCCCAGTCGAGCAATTGGCTGGCGACATGGTCGTAGCGGCTGGCGTGCTCGCCCAAGCCATGGACCAGCAGCACCATGGCGCGCGGCGGCAACGCATGTTGACCCCCTTCGATGGCCAAAGCATCCAGTGGCCACTCATAGAGAGCCAGGTTCTCGCCGTCGCGGGCGGTGAAAGGCGCTAGGACGGTGGAATGCATGCGGCAGCAAAAGCCTGGCTTGAAACAAGCGCTGCCGGCAAACCGCGGCGCAAAGAAGGGTAGCTCACCCGCATCAACCGGGAACACGGGCCATCACATGCGCGACCGCGGCGGTCAGCTTCTTCGCATAGGGCACGTTCAGGAACTCGTTAGGGCCGTGCGCATTGCTCTTGGGGCCGAGCACACCGCAAACCATCATCTGCGCCTTGGGGAAGCCCTTGCTCAGCATGTTCATCAGCGGAATGGTTCCGCCCTGGCCTATGGTGCCGCAGGGCGCGCCGAAGAAGCTTTGCGACGCATCGTTGAGCGCGTTCTCAAACCAGGGTACGGTGCTGGGCGCATTCCAGCCGGTGGCGCCGCCGTTGCTTTCAAACGTGACTTTGGCCTGGTAAGGCGCATTGTCTTCCAGCAGTGTCTTGAGTTCCTGCACCGCGGCGCCGGCGTCGATCAGCGGCGGAAAACGCAGCGAGAGCTTGAAAGCGGTGTAGGGGCGCAGCACATTGCCTGCATCCTTGAGGGCCGGAAAGCCTTCGGCACCCGTCACGCTCAGCGTCGGCCGCCAGGTGCGGTTGAGCAGGGCTTCCACCGGGTCGGTCGTGGTGGGCAAGGCAAATGCGCTGGAGCCTTCACAGTCGTAGTGCGCCCAGGGAAAGCGCTTGTAGATTTCTTCGCCGAGGATTTTGGCGGTGGCCTGCGCCTGCACCAGCCGGTCGGCCGGAACCTCACAGTGAAAGCTCTGCGGCAGCAGACGACCGGTCTTGCTGTCTTCCAGGCGGTCCAGCACCTGGCGCATGATGCGAAAGCTCGACGGCACCAAGCCGCTGGCGTCGCCGGAGTGCACGCCTTCGGTGAGGATTTCCACCTTGAGCACGCCCGCCGCGTTGCCGCGCAGGCTGGTGGTCAGCCACAGCTGGTCGTAGTTGCCCGCGCCGGAATCCAGGCACACCACCAGCGCGACGTCGCCCAGGCGCTCACGCAGCGCATTGACGTAAGGCAGCAAATCATAGGAGCCGCTTTCCTCGCAGGTTTCGATCAGGCCAACGATGCGCGGGTGCGGCACGTTCTGCGCTTTGAGCGCCTGCACCGCGGCAATGCTGGCGTAGACCGCATACCCATCGTCGGCGGCGCCACGGCCATAAAGCTTTCCATCTTCGTACTTGGCCATCCAGGGGCTCAAATCATTGCGCCAACCGGTGAACTCGGGCTGCTTGTCGAGGTGGCCGTACATCAACACGGTTTGCGTCGAATCGGCGCGCGTGGCCGGGATCTCAAAGAACAGCACCGGGGTGCGGCCTTCGAGGCGCACGATCTCCAGCTTGAGGCCTTCGACCTTCTGCGCCTCGACCCAGGCCGCCGCATTGCGCATGACGGTGTCGATGAAGCCGTGCTGCGCCCAGTCGCTGTCAAACGTGGGGGACTTGGCTGGGATGGAGATGTAGTCGGTGATCTGTTTGACGATGTCGCCGTCCCATTGGGCCGTGACCTGGGACAAGGCCTGGGCGGCGTTAAGGATGCTGGCGGGGATTTCGCGGTGCAGTGGGGCGTTCATTGGAAAGGCTCCGGGAACAAGGGTATCGGCTTTTTTAGGACAGCGTTTTGCTGCCGCACCTGCTACTGTACGCTTCCGACACAGACCGTGCCACCGGCCAAGGGAAGACCCGCAATTGGAGAACTCAACCTACAGCGCCTCGCAGGCGGCGTGGGCAAAGATAACTCCTCTAATTGGACGAGAAAGCAGACAAGTACGCCACGGAGCCGCCATGACACCAGCAAGCCGCGCACACGCGCCATCTTCCGCCGCCACGCCTTCCACGGCAGCCGATTCCCGCATCCGCGCTGGCGTGGGCGGCTGGACCTTTGAGCCCTGGCGCGACAACTTTTTCCCAGCCGGCCTGGCGCACAGCCGCGAACTCGAATACGCAAGCCGCCGGCTGAGCGCCATCGAGGTCAACGGCACCTACTACGGCACACTCAAGCCGGCCAGCTTCAGGAAATGGCACGACGAGACGCCGGACAACTTCATGTTTTCCCTCAAGGCCTCGCGCTACGCGACCCACCGCCGGGTGCTGGCCGAGGCAGGCGAGTCCATCCGGCGCTTCACTGAAAGCGGCATCAGCGAGCTGGGCGACAAGCTGGGCCCCGTCGTCTGGCAATTCATGCCCGGCAAGGTGTTTGAAGCAGGGGATTTCGAGGCGTTTCTGTCGCTGCTGCCCAAACAGGTGGACGGCCGGGCGCTGCGCCATGTCGTCGACGTTCGCCACGAGAGCTTTATGTCGCCCGATTACCTGGCCTTGGCGCGCCGTTACAAGGTCGCCACTGTATTTACCGACTCTGACAAATTTCCGTCTTTCGCCGACCTCACGGGTGACTTCGCCTATGCCCGCCTCATGATGAGCGAAGCAGGGCTGGAGACCGGCTACGAGGAAAGCGCGCTGAACGCCTGGGCTGAGCGCGCGCGGCAATGGGCTGACGGCTCCGCGCCGGCCGACCTGCCGACGCTGGAAGAAGCCCCGGCACAGGGCAAGGCGCGCGACGTGTTTGTGTATTTCATCAACGGTGCCAAGGAAAGGGCGCCGGCGGCGGCCATGGCACTTTTAAACCGCCTGGGCTTCACGCCTTCTGCCTAACCATAGACCGCCATGGCTTCGCCGAGCCGTATTTCGCGGCCGGGCGCCCACTCGGCATTGAACTGCAGCGGCCCTTTGGGAAACAGCATGACGACTGTGGAGCCCAGCAGGAAGCGGCCCATTTCCTCGCCCTGCTTGAGGCGAATGGCGGAGGCTGGCTCGTCGGGGTAATCCCATTGCCGCACCACCTTGCCGCGCGGCGGGTTCACCACGCCGTGCCACACCGTGGCCATGCTGCCAACGATGGTCGCGCCGACCAGCACCAGCACAAAGGGCCCGCGCGCCGATTCGAAAACGCAGACCACGCGCTCATTGCGCGCGAACAGCCCCGGCACGCCGCGTGCGGTAACGGGATTGACGGAAAACAGGTCGCCCGGCACATAAATCATGCGCGTCAGCCGACCGCCTGCAGGCATGTGGATGCGGTGGTAGTCCCGGGGGCTCAGATAGAGCGTAGCGAAATGGCCGTCCTGGTAATGCGCCGCCAGCGCCGCATCCCCGCCCACCAACGCAGTGGTCGAATAACTGTGCCCCTTGGCCTGAAAGATCTGGTCCTTCTCGATCGCACCGAACTGGCTGATCGCACCGTCCACCGGCGAAATCAGCTCGGCATTGGCCAGCGGCCGCGCGCCGGGCTTGAGCGCACGCGTGAAGAAGTCGTTGAAGGTGAGATAGCTCGCAATGTCGGAGTTGAGCGCCTCGTCCATGTTGACCTGGTACTTGGCGACAAAGCGGCGGATGATTTCGGTGGTGACCCAGCCACGCTCGCGCGAAGCTACAAAACCGGCAAAGTTGGTCAGCGCCTGCTTGGGAAACAGGTATTGGGGGAGGACGGCGAATCGGTCGGACACTAGGCGGCTTGAATGGAGGGAGGAAGGGCCATTCTATCGACGCCGAAACGTCTTTTCCGCCGGATATCGGCGTGCTACTGTGCGGGATAACCCGCCTCGGCCAGCGCAGCCGCCACGGCTTGCCGGCCTTGCGAAGATTGCACCACAACCTTTTTGCCGGGCAAGTCCACACTGACCTGCGCCGCTGCATCCAGCGATTTGATGGCCTGGGTGACGGCACCAACGCAGTGGCCGCAGCTCATGGCGGGGATATTAAATTCCATAAAGACTCCTTGGAAGCTGTCTGAGAGATTGGTACAGGGATTACCCAGAAGTCTGAACCTTCCCATGGGGGCAGGGTCAAGCGTAGCCCGGCAAGTCCTGCCTCGATTCAGGGCTATTACACCAAGGCGCTTGACCCTCCCATGGTGGTAAGGTTGAGACTACAGGCATGAACACCCCATCCACGTTAAAAACATCTCCCGTCATGCCGGCGCTGACCGAGTGGCAGTTTCCCGTCCAGGGCATGAGCTGCGCGTCCTGCGTGGCGCGTGTGGAACGTTCGCTGGCCAACGTCCCGGGCGTTGAGGACGTGAGCGTCAATTTCGCGACCGAACAGGCCAGCGTCAAGGTGCGCGCCGGTGTCGGCATGGACGCCCTGAAGACCGCCGTCGCCAAAGCCGGCTATAGCGTGGCCGAACAATCCTTGCGGCTCAAAATAGACGGCATGACCTGCGCCTCCTGCGTGTCGCGCGTCGAGAAGGCGCTCAAGCAGGTACCCGGGGTGCTGTCGGCCAGTGTCAACCTGGCCATTGAAACCGCGGAAGTCAGCGTGGCCGGCGACGGCGCCTTATTGCCTGCGCTGATGGCGGCAGTGGCCAAAGCGGGCTACCACGCGCGTGAAATCCCCGCTTCCGGCACTCCCGTGGACAAACCCGCCGCCGCCTGGTGGCCCATCGTGCTGGCGGCTGTCCTGTCTGCGCCGCTGGCGCTGCCCATGGTCGGGACGCTGTTCGGCAAGGACTGGATGCTGGGCGGCTGGTGGCAATGGCTGCTGGCCACGCCGGTGCAGTTCTGGCTGGGCGCACGCTTTTACCGCGCCGGCTGGAGCGCCTTGCGCGCCCGCACCGGCAACATGGATTTGCTGGTCGCGTTGGGCACCTCAGCCGCCTACGGCCTGAGCATCTATCAATTGCTGCGGCATGGCGGCCATGGCATGGCTCACCTGTATTTTGAAGCCTCGGCAGTCGTCATCACACTGGTGTTGTTGGGCAAATGGATGGAAGCGCGCGCCAAACACCAGACGACCGCCGCCATCCGCGCGTTGCAGGCGCTGCGCCCCGGCACCGCGCGCCGTCGGCGCGATGGAAGGGACGAAGACGTAGCCTTGCAAGACATACAGCTCGGCGACCTGGTGGTGGTGCGCCCTGGCGAACGCATCGCGGTCGACGGCGAGATCGTCGAGGGCTCCACGCAGGTGGACGAATCGCTGATCACCGGCGAAAGCCTGCCTGTTGCCAAGCATGCGGGCGACCACGTGACTGGCGGCGCGGTCAATGCCGAAGGCCTGATCGTGGTGCGCACCACGGCCATAGGCGCGGAGTCCACGCTGGCCCGCATCGTGCGCATGGTCGAATCGGCCCAAGCCAAAAAAGCACCGATACAGCGGCTGGTGGATCAGGTCAGCGCGGTGTTTGTGCCAGTGGTGATCACCATTGCCCTGGTGACGTTGCTGGGCTGGGGCCTGGCCACGCACGACTGGGAGGCGGCCATCCTCAATGCGGTCGCTGTGCTGGTGATTGCCTGCCCCTGCGCACTCGGTCTGGCCACGCCTACCGCCATCATGGTGGGCACCGGCGCCGCCGCACGCCAGGGCATCCTGATCAAGGACGCGGAGGCGCTGGAAGTGGCGCACAGCGTCAAGGTAGTGGCTTTTGACAAAACCGGCACGCTGACCGAGGGTAAGCCCGAACTGGTGGCGCTGGAGCCCAGCGCCATCGCTGCCGATGAGCTGCTGGCCTGGTCGGCCGCCATCCAGTCGGGCAGCGAACACCCGCTCGCCCGCGCGGTCACACGGCGCGCGGCGGAGCAGCAGCTTGAGATTCCCGCGGCGACAGAGTTGCGCGCTGTCGCCGGCCGCGGCATGGCCGCCGTGGTGGCAGGCCGCGAACTGCGACTCGGAAGCCCGCGCTTCATGCAGGAGCTGGGTCTGGACTTGAACAACCTCGCCGCACTGAACGCTCGCGCAAAAGAACTCGAAGCCGAAGGCCGCACGGTGTCATGGCTGGCCGAAGTCACCGGAACACCGCGGCTTCTCGGGCTGATGGCGTTTGGCGACACGCTCAAAAGCAGCGCGGCGCCGGCGATTGCCCGCCTCCACGCATTGGGCATTCAAACTGCTTTGGTGACCGGCGACAACCCCGGCAGCGCCGAAGCCGCGGCGCAGCAACTCGGAATAGACCTTGTACATAGCCAGGTGTTGCCGCAAGACAAAGCCGCCATCATCGGCCAGCTCAAGGCTGGCGTGCAAGCGCAAGGCGGGCGTGTGGCCATGGTGGGCGACGGCATCAACGATGCGCCGGCCCTCGCCGCGGCCGATGTGGGCATCGCGATGTCCACTGGTACCGACGTGGCCATGCACGCAGCCGGCATTACGCTGATGCGCGGCAACCCGGCTCTGGTGGCGGACGCCATCGATATTTCGCGCCGCACCTACGCCAAGATCCGCCAGAACCTGTTCTGGGCCTTTATCTACAACGTGGTCGGCATCCCGCTGGCTGCACTGGGGCTGCTCAGCCCCGTCATCGCCGGCGCCGCCATGGCGCTGAGCAGCGCCAGCGTGGTGATGAACGCCTTGCTGTTGCGCCGCTGGAAAGGAAGCACCCATGACTGACACCATTGATACAGGCCCGCTCAACATCGGCCAGGCCGCTGCGCACTCGGGCGTGTCCGCCAAGATGATTCGCCACTACGAGTCGCTGGGCCTGCTGCCCACGGTGCACCGCACCGACGCGGGCTACCGCCAATACGGCGAAAAGGAAGTGCACACGCTGCGCTTCATACGCCGCGCCCGTACCTTGGGCTTCAGCATGGCCGAGATCACCGAGCTGCTCAAGCTGTGGCAGAACAAGCGCCGCGCCAGCGCGGACGTCAAACGCATCGCACTGGCCCATGTGGCCGATCTGGAGCGCCGCATCGCGGAGATGGAGGCGATGAAGCAGACCCTGGGGCACCTGGCGCATTGTTGCCAGGGCAACAGCCGGCCCGACTGCCCTATCCTGACCGAGTTGGCGGCTTGATCGCGGCTGAATGAAATGTCCGGTTCTGGCGAGCGTCAGCGAGCCGTCGGATTTATCCTGAGCTGTTGATGGACGCTCCATCGCCCTGACGAATTGCAGCATGCCACTTGTTTCTGAAACACCTATCCTGTTGCCCGACCCAACTGAAGCCGGCGCTGGCCCGGATGACTGGGCGCACATCACAGCCACACTGAACCGCCACGGCAGCGCTGTGCTGCCACAGCTGCTGAGCGCGCAGGAATGCAAAACCGTGGCCGGGCTGTATGCCGATGCATGCCATTTCCGCAGTCGCGTGGTGATGCAGCGCCACGGCTTTGGCCAGGGCGAATATCAGTACTTCAATTACCCGCTGCCGGACATCGTGGCGCGGCTGCGCACCATGCTTTACCCGCAGTTGGTCGGCGTAGCCAACGCCTGGAACCAGGCCATGGGAGTCGATGTACGTTACCCGGTTGCCCATGCTGACTTCCTCGCGCGCTGCCACAAAGCCGGCCAGGAGCGGCCTACGCCGCTGCTCTTGCAATATGGCCCCGGCGACTACAACTGCCTGCACCAGGACCTGTATGGCGAGCACGTGTTCCCGATCCAGGTCGCGGTGCTGCTGTCGCGCCCGGGCGAAGATTTCACGGGCGGCGAATTTGTGCTGACCGAGCAACGCCCGCGCATGCAGTCGCGGCCCGAGGTGGTGCCGCTGCGGCAAGGCGATGCCGTTGTGTTTGCCGTGCACCATCGCCCGGTACAAGGCAGCCGGGGGTTTTACCGGGTCAATATGCGGCACGGCGTGAGCACGGTGCGCAGCGGGCACCGGCATACGCTGGGCATTATTTTTCATGACGCGCAGTAAAGGAAATGATTTGACCTTGGGGCTTTTCGATGAAGTGCCGACACCTTATGCGGTGCCCGAGCTGATCGCGCCGGGCGCCGTGTTGCTGCGCGGCTTTGCCCGCGAGGTGGATGAAGCCTTGCTACAAGCCGTGGAAGACGTGGTCGCGGCCGCGCCACTGCGCCATCTGGTCACACCGGGCGGCTACACCATGTCGGTCGCGATGAGCAACTGCGGCGCGCTGGGTTGGGTGTCCGACCGCAGCGGTTACCGCTACGACACCAAAGACCCGCTCTCTGGCAAGCCCTGGCCTACGATGCCAGGCAGCTTCTCCGAACTCGCTCTGCGCGCCGCAGCGGAAGCGGGCTTTGACCACTTCCGCCCGGACGCCTGCCTGATCAATCGCTATGAACCCGGCGCGCGGCTGTCGCTGCACCAGGACAAAGACGAAGGCAACATGGACGCACCGATTGTGTCGGTGTCGCTGGGCCTG
The DNA here is from genome assembly GCF_056403055.1 of Polaromonas sp. P3_A5. NCBI lineage: Bacteria > Pseudomonadati > Pseudomonadota > Betaproteobacteria > Burkholderiales > Comamonadaceae > Polaromonas > Polaromonas sp. P3_A5. The sequence continues at coordinate 291,374 of NZ_JBFUGF010000003.1, read as the reverse complement.
CCTGCCGTGTTCCTGTTCGGCGGCTTGAACCGCAGCGGTCGCCCCGCGCGATACCGCCTGGTGCATGGCGACGTCGCGGTGTGGGGCGGCCCATCGCGGCTGGCCTATCACGGCGTGGCGCCGCTGGCCGAGGGTGAGCATGCGCGCCTGGGCCGGCAGCGCATCAATCTGACGTTTCGCTGCGCGCGCTGAACAGGCCGAACGCGCTCAGGCGCGTTCGCGAAATTTTTTCAACCAACCCAGACCGGCCGGCGTAGCACCGGCTTCTGCGCCGCGCAGCGGTTTGTACTCGCACCCCACCCAGCCGCTGTAGCCCAGCTCATCCAGCAACGCAAACAGATAGGGATAGTTGATCTCGCCAACATCCGGCTCATTGCGGCCAGGCGCACCGGCGATCTGCAGATGGCCCACATGGCCCGTGGGCAAGTATTTGCGCAGCTTCATGGCCAGGTCGCCTTCAACAACCTGGCAGTGGTAGAGGTCCATCTGCACCTTGACGTTGAGCGCGCCCACTTCACGGATGATTTCATGCGCGTGGTCTTGCCGGTTCAGAAAGAAACGCGGAATGTCACGCGTGTTGATGGGTTCGATCAGAAGATCCACACTCACCTTGGCCGCCAGCGTGGCGGCCTCACGCAGGTTGTTCACATAGGTGGGCTGCACTGCTTCCCGCTCCATCCCCTCCGGCAACACACCCGCCATCACGTGGATGCGCGGGCAGCCCAGCGCTTGCGCATAGTCGAGCGCAATGGCGATGCCGGCGCGGAACTCGGTCTCATGGCCCGGCAGGCAGGCCGTGCCTTTTTGCGAGGAGGCCCAGGCCTTTTCAATACTGGCCACATCCACGCCGCCGGGCGGAGCGTTGAACAGCACCAGCTGCTGGCCGTGCTGCTGCAGGATGGCTTTGAGCGCCGCTGGTTCCCATGCATACGGCGAGAGGATCTCCACAGCCGTGAAGCCGTCACGCGCAGCGGCGGCAAAGCGTTCGGCCATGGGTAGCTCGGTGTACATCCAGCTGAGGTTGGCGGCAAATTGGGGCATGGGTTTCAGGGGCTAGGTGTGTCGGGGCCAGGCGCGGACTGGCATTCCCAGAATATCCGCGCGGTGCAGTGGCGGCAAATCTCCGGATCCAGCTTGTTGAAGATGGTGGCGATGGCGGTGAACTTGTCGGGGAACTGGTGCTCTGGCCCGAGCACGCTGGTAAAGCCGGTCTTGCGCCACATGCGGATCACCTCGGGCCGCGGCCGGTGAAAGTACAGATCGCCGCCCATGGCGCGGCGTGCGGCGAGTTCAGCCTCCCAGAGCTCGGCCCCAGCCAGGTCAATGAAGTTCATGCTCTTGCCCATGACCAGCAGGTGTTTTTGCGGCTGGGACTGGGTGCGCAATGCGTGCAGGATGTCGGCCACGTGCTGGGTCGCGCCGAAATAGACCTCGCCTTCCATGCGCAGCAATTTGAGCTGCGGGCATTCTGGCAAGGCCTGGGGCGTCGCTTCCACCGACGCGTCGGCCTTCTGCGCGGGAACGACGTCAACCCCTGCGTCAACGCTGTTGTCAACGACCACGAACTGCCGGTCCAGGCCGCGGCTGTCAAAGCCCATGGTGCGCATGGCGGGCTTTGACGTGCGGTAGAGAAAAGACATCAGCGACAAAATCATGCCCAGCAAGATCGCGATCTCCAGCCGTATCGTGACGGTGGCCACCATGGTGGCCAGCGCCACACCGAAGTCGCTGCGGCTCAAGGTGAACAGCTGGCGCCAGCGCGCGAAGTCCAGCAGCGCGAACGCCACCAGCACCAGCAGCGCCGCCAGCGCGGCCATGGGGATTTGCGCGAGTAGCGGCGCGCTCACCGCCACCAGCGCCAGCAGCAACAAAGCCGAAAACACCGAGGCCAGCGGCGTGCGCGCACCGGCCTCCAGGTTGGGCATGGAGCGGTTCATCGAGCCGCAGGAAACGTAGCTTGAGAAAAACCCGCCAACGATGTTGGACAGGCCCTGGCCGCGGAACTCGCGGTTGGCGTCTATGCGTTGGCCCGAGCGCAGCGCCACCGTCTTGGCGATCGAGATCGCCTGGCCCAGCGCGACGATGGTTAGCGCAAACGCCAGGCCGATAAGGTCGGCGGCCTGCGCCCAGCTGATGCGCGGCACTTCGAACCTCGGCCAGGGTATGGGGATCTGGCCCACAGTACGCAACGAGGCGGAGGGTGCGGCACCGGGATGAAGAAGGCCGCTCCACACCCAGGCCAGCGCAGTGGCCACCGCCAATCCGATCAACATGTACGGCCAGTTGCGGCGCAGGTGGCGCAGCAGCAGCGCGACGCCCAGGGTGATGGCCGCAACACCCAGCGCCATGGGCTGGGCGGAAGTGATCTGCGTGAGAACATGTCCAAGAACCGCGGCCGCGCTGTGCTCAGGCGCGGCCGGCAGGCCCAGCAGGTCGGGCAACGCATGCACGGCGATCAGCAGCGCCGCGCCCGAAGTAAAACCAAACAGCACCGCCGGTGAAATGAAGTTGGCCAGCACACCCAGGCGCAACGCGCCAATCAGCCACTGCATGACGCCCACCATCACGGTGACGGCCAGCGCCAGCTGAATGTAGAGCGGGCTAAAGGCCATGGCCAGCGGCGAGAGCATGGCGAACAGCGCCAGCGAGTTGGCGTTGGTGGGCCCCGACATGACATGCCGGCTGGAACCGAAAAGCGCGGCGATGATGCAGGGAATCACAGCGGTGTAAAGGCCGTAGGCCGGCGGCAGGCCAGCCAGCGTTGCGAAGGCAATGCCTTGCGGCAGCACCAGCACTGCGCCCAAGAGACCCGCCATCGCATCGGCCCGCACAGTAGCAGGCGACACCTCGCGCACCCAGTCGCCAAAAAGGCGTTCCAGGAGCGGGATCGACGGCCGGGATGCGCTGGGGGCTGAGGGTTCCATCACGAGGGCCTGAGCATACCGCGCCCAGCCCCCGGTCATCCAGCGCCGCGATCAGGCCAGGCCGGACAAGCGCAGCAGCAGGCCGGCGAGCGCCGACGCCGCAATCACCTGAATCACGCCGCGCTTGTAGCGCAGCAGCGCCACGGCGGCACCCAAAGTAATGGCCAGCGCATAAAAGTCCACCCGGGCCAGCCAGGGGCCACCGGTGTTCGCGCGCAGGGCAATGTGCGCCAGGAAAAACAGCGCCAGGCTGGCGATCACGCCGACCACCGCGGCCGTGATGGCCGTGAGCGGCGCAGTGAAATGCAGCTTGCCGTGCGTGGACTCCACCAGCGGCCCACCTGCCAGAATGAACAGAAAGGAGGGCAGGAAGGTGAACCAGGTCACCACGCTGGCTGCCAGCGCCGCGCCCAGAAACAGCATGTCCGGGCCCAACACCTGCTTGGCCCAGCCGCCCATAAAGCCGACGAAGGCCACCACCATGATCAGCGGGCCGGGCGTGGTTTCACCCAGCGCAAGCCCGTCGATCATCTGCGGGCCGGTCAGCCAGTGGAACTGCTCCACCGCTCCCTGGTAGACATAGGGCAGGACCGCATAAGCGCCGCCGAAGGTGAGCAGCGCAGCCTTGGTGAAGAACCAGCCCATCTGCGTCAGCGTGGCATCCCAGCCCCGTGTCGCCATCAATGCCCCTATGGGCAATAGCCACAACACCGCGCCCACGCCCAGTACGGCGGCCAGGCGCGAAGGCTTGAAGCGGGCGTGCTCCGGTGTCGGCGTGTCGTCGTCGATCAGCGCCGGCCCATATCCAAGCCTGGCCTCGCCATGCCCCGCGCCACCGGAAAACTGTGCCGGCGAGAAGCGGGCCCCCAGCCACCCCACCACCGCCGCGCCAAGTACGATCAGCGGAAACGGCAGGTTCAACGCATAGATTGCTATAAAACTGATAGCTGCTATCGCCCATAGAACGGGGGCCTGGGCCGGTTTTCTTAATGAGCGTGAGCCGATGCGATGCACCGCCTGCAGCACAATGGCGGCGACCGCCGGCTTGATGCCGTAAAACAGGCCGGCGACCAGCGGCACATCACCAAAGGCCACATAAACCCAGCTGAGCGCGATCAGGATAAACAGTGAAGGCAGCACAAACAGCGCGCCTGCCACGATGCCGCCCCAAGTGCGGTGCATGAGCCAGCCGATGTAGGTGGCCAGCTGCTGTGCCTCGGGGCCGGGCAGCAGCATGCAGTAGTTCAGCGCATGCAGAAAGCGCCGCTCGCTGATCCAGCGTCTTTGCTCGACCAGTTCGCGATGCATGATGGCAATCTGCCCGGCGGGCCCGCCAAAGCTGATGAAGCCGAGCTTGAGCCAGAACTTGAGCGCGTCGGCAAAAGACACGGCCGACGGCCGTTCATGGGGCAAAGGGAGGGAAGAGGGCAAGGCGGTGGTCACTTGGCGGCTCCGGTCATGGCTTCTGGTTTCCAGTTGTGCGGCTCGCCTTGCGCACTGCGGCACCATGCGTAGAGCGCGTCGTATAGCGGCATGGCAGCCTCCAGCATGGCGTGGTCGTCGTCCGCGTGCAGGCGCGACAGGCCCAACGAGAACGCCAGCAGGCCGGCCGATTGCGGCGCGAGTTCGAGGCGGTCTGTATCGGCGCCACGCACGATGCGCGCCAGGGTGGCCAGCGCGGGATCTGTCAATCCAAAGGCCCGCATCAGAGTGTCAAAGCTGCACAGCTCGCCTTCATGCGAGACCGGCGCGCCAGGAATGTCGTAGGCCACGGCACCCAGCCGTTTTGCTTCACTCAGCACCTGCAGAGTCGGCACGTAGAAGAATTCCGCGCGCTCATCGATGAAGCGCCGTACCAGCCAAGGGCAGGCGATGCGGTCGATTTTGGGCCGCTCACGCGTGATCCAGCGCGAGGGCTGCTCGCCGGTGACGCCCCATTCGGGCCGCTTGAAGACGGTGGCGGGGCGCTGCGCGCGCCATTGGGCGATGTCTTGCGGCGTATCAACGCCGTCTTCACCACCTTCGATACCGCCGGCCAGCGCGTAAGCATTCCAGCCCGCGGCGCGCAGCTCGGCGACAGCATCCGCGCTGACGTTGTGTCCATAGACGCAATACACAACGACTTCGCGCGGTGGCTGTGACGCGGCAAAGGCCGCCACATTTTCCGGTGCGCAGCGCTGGGCACCTGCAATTAGACGGGAGCTTTCAAGGAATTTTCCTTTGCGCCTCACATCGAGCAGCAAAGGTGCATCGGCACGGCCCATGCGGGCGGCGAGTTCCTGGGGGGAAATGGAGGGAACGGAAAGGGTAGAGGTGTCCACGGAGTACTCCAATGAGTTGCCAGCGCTTGGACGGGACACCGTCTATCTGTGAAGATTCGGGAGGCTGAAATCCCGATGCGCGAATACTAACACCAGAGCGCGTCCTTGCGCCAATCCTAACTCCGCTGGAACTTGAAAACCGCCCGGCTGGCACGGGCATTCGGCCAAAAGCGGACTTCGCGGCCATCCTGCAAGCCGAAGGAATCCAGGATCTGCAACTGGTTTTGCAGCGCAAGCGCTTCAAAATCCTGCAGCGTGCCGACACGGATGTTGGGCGTGTCATACCACTGGTAAGGCAACACCTTCGTTACCGGCATGCGGCCGCGCGCAACAGCCAGGCGGTTGGGCCAGTGGCCGAAGTTGGGAAACACGACGATGCCGGCGCGGCCTACACGCGCGGTTTCACGCAGCATGGTTTCGGCGTTGTGCAGGTGTTGCAGCGTGTCGATCTGCAGCACCACGTCAAACGAGCGGTCGCCAAACAGCGCCAGGCCCGCTTCCAGGTTGAGCTGGATCACGTTGACGCCGCGCGCCACGCAGGCCTGGACGTTGGCGTCGTTGATCTCGACGCCGTAGCCCGAGCAGCCGCGTTCACGGATCAGGTAGTCCAGCAGCTCGCCGGTGCCGCAGCCCAGGTCAAGCACACGGGAGCCGTGCGGCACCAGCCGCGCGATGGACAGCAAATCAGCCGAGGGCTGAACATTGAGTTCGACAGGCAGGTTCATACAGCGGCCACCTTGCTCTGAAAATAGGAGCGCACCACGCCCAGGTAGCGATCATCCTCCAGCAAAAAAGCATCATGGCCGTGCGGCGCGTCGATTTCTGCGTAGCTCACGTCGCGCTGGTTGTCGAGCAGCGCCTTAACGATTTCGCGGCTGCGCGCGGGGGAAAAGCGCCAGTCGGTGGTGAAACTCACGAGCAGGAACTTGGCCGTCACATGGGCCAGCGCCTGGGTGAGGTTGCCGCCATACACCCGGGCTGGGTCGAAGTAGTCGAGCGCGCGGGTAATCAGCAAATAGGTGTTGGCGTCAAAGTACTCGCTGAATTTGTCGCCCTGGTAGCGCAGGTAGCTTTCGATTTCGAACTCGATGTCTTGCGTCGTGTATTTATAGGGGGCATCGGCATTCACCGTCTCGGCTACCGCTTGCCGTAACTGACGGCCGAACTTCTCGTTCATCACGTCGTCGCTCAGGTAAGTGATGTGGCCGATCATGCGGGCGATGCGCAAGCCGCGTTTGGGCAGCACGCCGTGACGGTAGAAATGGCCGCCGTGAAAATCGGGATCGGTCACGATGGCGCGGCGGGCGACTTCGTTGAAGGCGATGTTCTCGGCGGTGAGGTTGGGCGCGCTGGCCACCACCACGGCGTGGCGCACGCGGTCGGGGTATTGCAGCGTCCAGGCCAGTGCCTGCATGCCGCCCAGGCTGCCGCCCATCACGGCGGCCAGGGTCTGGATGCCCAGGCGGTCCAGCAGGCGGGCCTGGGCGCTGACCCAGTCCTGCACTGTGACGACGGGGAAGTCGGCGCCGTAGAGCTCCTGCGTGTCGGGGTTGGGCTGCATGGGCCCGGTGGAGCCGAAGCAGGAGCCTAAATTGTTGACGCCAATGACGAAGAAGCGGTCAGTGTCGACCGGCTTGCCGGGGCCGATCATGGTGTCCCACCAGCCTTCGGATTTGGCTATCGGCTGGCCCTGCGCATCGAGGTACACGCCCGCCACATGGTGCGAGGCATTGAGCGCGTGGCAGATCAGCACGGCGTTGGATTTGTCGGCGTTGAGCTCGCCGTAGGTCTCATAGCTCAGGTCGTAGGCGCGTATTGACGCGCCGCTCTGCAGCGGTAGCGCCTCAACGAAATGCATGCTGAGCGGGGTGGCAATAAGTGTCAAAAAATCACCTGCTGAAAACAAAAAACCCGGCATCGCTAAAGCGAGTCCGGGTTTTTGGATGTCGTCTTTAGCTGTACTTTTTAAGCGCCCGCAAGCTGAGCAAATCGGCGCTGTGGACAGTATAGCAAGCCGGGGTCACATCAAAAGCGCAGCCAGGCCCAGGCCCGCAAAGATGATCGCCGACACAATGTGCACAGCGCGCAGCGGCACCAGGCGCGTGACGCGCTCACCGAGCCAGACCACCGGCGCGTTCGCCAGCATCATGCCCAGGGTGGTGCCCGCGACCACGCTGACGATGGCGTCGTAGCGCGCGGCCAGCATCACGGTGGCGATCTGTGTCTTGTCGCCCATTTCCGCCAGGAAGAAGACCAGCACGGTGGTGAAGAACACGCCGTAGCGCGGCGGCTTTTCCTCCTCGTCCGCGTCCAGCTTGTCGGGCACCAGCATCCACGCCGCCATTGCCAGAAACGAGGCGCCCAGGATCCAGCGCAGCATTTGAGGGCCGATCAGTGTGGTGACCCAGGCGCCGGCGGCGCCGGCCAATGCGTGGTTGGCCAGGGTCGCGACAAAGATACCGGAGACGATGGGCCAGGGCTTCTTGAAGCGGGCAGCGAGGATAAGCGCGAGGAGTTGCGTCTTGTCGCCCATTTCGGCGAGGGCGACGATGCCCGTTGAGACGAAGAAAGCTTCCATTCAAAAAAACTCCGGCCGAAAACCCATGACTGCACGGCATCCCCGGCCTGAAGCGGAGGCTGTGCAGTCAAAGGTCTCGCGTGATCCGAAGACCGCTTGCGCCATGTCCAGAAGAACAGGTTCCAAGGACAAGTCTGTTGACGCAAGCCCCTTTCAGGATTGAAAGGCTGGCTACTCCCCAATGACAGCTTTCATTATATCGGCGGGCGTCCAAGCGCTTTCAGGCTGAAATGGTGCGCAGAGTTGTTCGCTCGCACACTTGAGGCGCATTTCTTGCTTGTATTTGGTGCGATTATGGGAATTTCTCTGAAATCGCACCAATAAATAGCAATTTCATTTGAGGAGGGACTTATGGAAGCACTAAAACAGGGCTCAGATGCCTTGTTCATCCTGCTGGGCGGCATCATGGTGCTCGCCATGCACGCCGGTTTTGCCTTTCTGGAACTGGGTACGGTTCGCAAAAAGAACCAGGTCAATGCCCTGGTCAAGATCCTGGTGGACTTCTCGGTATCCACCGTGGTGTATTTCATGGTGGGCTATGGCGTAGCCTACGGCACCCATTTTTTCGTTGGCGCAGAGCAATTGGCGGCCAAAAACGGCTATGAGCTGGTCAAGTTCTTTTTCCTGCTGACCTTTGCCGCAGCTATTCCGGCGATTATTTCGGGCGGCATCGCCGAGCGGGCGCGCTTTTATCCGCAGCTCATCGCGACCGCCGTCATCGTCGGTTTCGTCTATCCCTTCTTCGAAGGCATCGTCTGGAACCAGCACTTCGGGGTGCAGGCCTGGATCAAATCGCTGACCGGTGCGGAGTTTCATGATTTCGCGGGCTCCATCGTGGTTCACGCCGTGGGCGGCTGGCTGGCCTTGCCGGCGGTGATTTTGCTGGGCGCGCGCAGCAACCGCTACCGCAAGGACGGCGCAGTGTCGGCCCATCCGCCTTCGAACATTCCTTTTCTGGCCCTGGGTGCCTGGATCCTCACTGTGGGCTGGTTCGGCTTTAACGTGATGAGCGCACAGACCATCGACAAAATCTCCGGCCTGGTCGCCGTCAACTCCCTGATGGCCATGGTCGGCGGCACACTCGCCGCCCTGGTGTTTGGCAAGAATGACCCGGGGTTTGTGCACAACGGGCCGCTGGCCGGTCTGGTGGCGGTATGCGCAGGCTCAGACCTGATGCATCCGCTGGGCGCGCTGGTGACGGGCGGCGTCGCCGGCGGCGTGTTCGTCGTGATGTTCACGCTGACGCAGAACAAATGGAAGATTGACGACGTACTGGGCGTCTGGCCGCTGCATGGCTTGTGCGGCCTGTGGGGTGGCATCGCGGCCGGCATCTTCGGCAACCAGACCCTGGGGGGGCTGGGCGGTGTGAGCTTTGGCGCCCAGCTGCTGGGCAGCGCCATGGGCGTGGCCTGGGCGCTGCTGGCGGGCTTTGCTGTCTATGGTGTCCTCAAGTCCACGATGGGCCTCAGGCTGAGTCAGGAAGAAGAATTTGAAGGCGCTGACTTGTCTGTCCACCGCATTGGCGCCACGCCCGACCGCGAAGTCAACTGGTAGCGGCGACGCAGGCGGCGCCTCTGCTACCTATTTGATAGCTGCTTGCGCCCGTCCTTATTGGGCTTGGGGCCGTTTCTTTTAAAAATCGCGCCTGGGGCCATGGGCTTCTGGCGCCTTGGGCATAAATTTCGTCGAGTTCCGGCGCACAAGCGCCACACCTGCCGCTAGACTTTCGGCCATGCCTACTTTTGAAGAGCAGCTGGTTGAACACCGCGTCTATCTCCTTCGTTTTGCGCACCTGCAGCTGCGCAACGATGAATGGGCCGAGGACGCCGTGTCGGAAACGTTGCTGGCGGCTTTGTCCAAGCCGCAGTCTTTCGGCAACCGCTCCCAGCTCAAGACGTGGCTTGTCGGCATTCTCAAGCACAAGGTCATTGACCTGATCCGCAGCAATGCGCGCATGGTGGCGGTGCCGGACGCCCACGGCGACGAAGAGGGTGACGAGCTCGACCGGCTCTCTTTCCAGGCTGACGGGCATTTCACCGAGCCGCCCAACGACTGGGGCAATCCGGACCAGACCCTGCAGCAGGTTCAGTTCTTCCAGGTACTGGACGCATGCATGGAACGCCTGCCACCTGCACTGGGGCGGCTGTTCCTGATGCGTGAGTGGCTGGAGCTTTCCTCGCAGGAAGTCTGTAAGGAACTCTCACTGACACCGACCAACCTGTATGTCCAGTTGCATCGGGCACGCCTGCGCCTGCAGGAGTGCCTGAATATCCACTGGTTTGGCAAACTCAGCACCTGACACGGCCGGCCCTTAACGTGAAACCCAACATTACCCTGTTAAGACGCACCTGCCGGGAGGCTGCGGCATTGCTGATCGCGCGGGAAGACCGCGCACTCCGTTTGCCCGACCACATTGCGCTCAAGCTGCATCTTCTGGCCTGCGATGCCTGCCCGAAGTTTGAGAACCAGATTCTGACCATGCGCGCCGCGATGAAGCAGTGGCGCAACTATTCGGATCTTGCCGAGGCTGGCTCCACCGAATTGCCGCCCGATATTCGTCCCAAATAACGCGCCGCCGAACGAGCGAAGGCGGTCGCCATCTCATCGAATAAATATGGATTCGGATTGAATCATTGCAATTTTTTGTAACTATTTTCCTTCCGCGCGCGCGTCAACTGTCCTGCTTATGGCTTTTAACGGACACATCCTCGCTTCCAGCATCAGGGCTGTCCAGAGAGAACTTACGACTCTGATTTCTTCGCGCCGGTAGCCTCTATTCATTGGTAAGTCCATAAACAGTAGGCGCTAACTTATTAAGCAGGGCCGTAAATTCGGGCCACTAATAGCGCTTTATTGTTAAACACCCGCGTAGCTGGTGCGAAAACCTCATCCCGGGCTTTTTGTTGTGCCATCTTCAATAGAAGTGCTTTGGGTTACCCTCCGCGGCCTTCAAGTCAGCGGGCAGGTCGATACAAAAATCGTAAACAAACCCGGGAAGCCCCTGTTTATGCGGGCTTGCGAGGCCCAGGCAGTAACGCCAGCTGGTTGTCTTTTTGATAACTGACGCATAATATGCCGGTGCGAGTGTCACTATTCGCACACGTTAGGTGATCGGTCAGTTTCGCGCGCTACAGCGGTACGTATCAAGATTTGTTGTGCTTTCGGGACCCCATCGCTTTTGTTTTTGTGTTTTAGAGGAGTCCCTTCATGGGCAACAAACTTTACGTCGGCAACCTGCCGTACTCGGTCCGCGACGAAGACCTGCAACAATCTTTTGGCCAATTTGGCGCTGTCACCAGCGCTAAAGTCATGATGGAACGCGACACCGGTCGCTCCAAAGGCTTTGGCTTTGTCGAAATGGGCAGCGATGCAGAAGCCCAGGCAGCTATCAACGGCATGAACGGCCAGCCTCTGGGCGGCCGTAGCGTTGTCGTGAACGAAGCACGTCCCATGGAGGCACGTCCTCCACGTAGCGGCGGCTTCGGCGGCGGCGGTGGTGGCGGCTACGGTGGTGGTGGCGGCGACCGTTCCGGCGGTGGTGGCTACGGCGGTGGCGGCGGTGGTCGCTCCGGCGGCGGCGGTGGCGACGGCGGTTTCCGCAGCCCCTACGGCGGCGGCGGTAGCGGCGGTGGCCGTTCCGGTGGTGGCGGCGGTGGTGGACGCGGCGGCTACTAAGCCCTGCAGAACCCCCTCTTCAGCCTCTGGTTGAAGAGCGCTTAAAAGGCTTCAAGACTTCGGTTTTGAAGCCTTTTTGCTTTGTAGTGCCCAATAAATGGGCGCGAGCAGCTCCTGTTTTGATAGCGCAGCGCGCAAAGGCGCCCGGCTCTCAGCTCTCGCCCTGGCGATGCTTGCGTGCGCGGCCAGACAAAGCCTTGTCGAACACCGCATTGGGCAGCAGACGCAACAGCTTGGCCACCACACCCATTTGCCAGGGGATCACCCGGTAGCTGCACCCCGCCTGGATGGTGGCAAACGCTTTTTCGGCAAATACCTCGGCCTTCATCAGAAACGGCATGGCATAGCGGTTTTCGCGGGTCAGCGGCGTGTCGATGTAACCTGGGCAAATCGTCACCACCTTCACGCCACTGGGGCGCAGTTCCCCGCGCAGGCTTTCGCAATAGGCGATGACTGCAGCCTTGCTCGCGCAATAGGCGCCATGGCCGGGAAGGCCCCGTATGCCGGCCACGCTGCCAATACCAACCAGTGTTCCTGTGCCTCGCGAAACCATGCCGGCGATGAACGGGTGAAAGGTGGCTGCGACACCGATATTGTTGGTCGCAAAAGTCCGGGCCATGACCTCAAGGTCAGCACGCACCGCGGAGTCCATGCCGATGCTGATACCGGCATTGGCAATCACCACATCGGGCACGCCCTGCGCGGCGATGCAAGCCTCGCCGGCGGACACAATGCTGTCGATGTCGGATACGTCTGCGCCGTAGACCTGGTAGCGGCTCGCACTGATGGCATGGGTCTCGGCCCAGGCCTGGACCTCGGCGGTTCTGCGAGCAGCCAGCGCCAGCCGATAGCCTGCAGAATAAAAACGCAGTGCCAATGCCTGACCGATACCGCTGGAAGCGCCGGTGATAAATACGAGTCTGGACATGGTGGGCAGTCGTTGATTAGAGAGTGTCGCGTTAGCGGGTCGCTGGTGCGTTGCTTGCCGGATTGACGGGTGGTGCAGGCGTGAGAGTGGGCAAGGTACCAGCACCTGCAGCGCTGGCCGCGGAACGCGGGACGAGAATGCCGCGGACACGTCCCTTGAGATCGGCCACCTGGTCCAGGTTGTCGTAGGCAAAAGTGTCACCGGTGAACTGGTCGGTGCCGCGAATCAGCAGCACCGGTTTGTGCGACTTCACGCGCTCGTCATTCAGGAAGGCATGAAGAAACTCACCGCGAAATTCCATGCGCGGCGTTTCCTTCCCGTTCGCATCCTGGCTCGCCTCCCTGACCACTACCGCATTGCCCGTCAACTGCACTTCCGATCCATCACCGTTGGTGTAGGCCCGGTTGGCCGTAGCCGTCGTGATGCGCTTTTCCACATTAATGCTGCGGATGCGCACCTGGTCAATTTCCAGGATGTCGGTGTCGGCGAAATGCCGGGCCTCTGTCCCATAAATTTCGCTCTTGAGCTGGCCCCCGTCGTCAAACGTCTTGACGGTGAACTTGCGCATGAAATAGTCCACATCGTGGCTCGCCTCCCTGGCCACTTCCGGCGTGCTGAAGATCGGGGTGTTGCGCACAAGCCAGTAGGTACCCAGCGCCAGCACCCCCATCATCACCAGCGGCATGTAAATGGCCATGCTGTCCCAGACGCGCAGAAAGCGTCGCCACACATTTTTCAGGTGCAGCAGGGCGCCGCGGTTCTTCGCCGCGGTGCTCACTGGCTGTACTCCTGAAGGAGCCCGGCATAGCGTCCGCTGGCAACCAGCAGCACATCACAGAACTCGCGTGCGGCGCCATGGCCACCAGGTGCTTGTGTCACATGATGGACCATCGCACGAACCTCCGCGTGCGCGTTGATCGGCGCGCAGCTCAATGCCACACGGGACAGAACAGGCAGGTCGGGCCAGTCGTCACCCATGGCTGCGGCAGCGCTCCAGTCCAGCCCCAGGGCCTGCAGCGTGAGCTCGGCGGCCGGGCGTTTGTCCTCCGTACCGAAATGGGCATGGGTGATGCCGAGTGCCTGCAAACGTGCGCGCAGCACGTGGCTATCGCGCCCGGTGATGACGGCGGGAGTAATGCCGGCCCTCTGGAGCAACTTGAGGCCATGGCCGTCCAGCGTGTTGAACCGTTTGACGATCTCACCCGAAGCGCGATAACCACCTGACGCCACAGCCAGTTCATGGCCGTCGGGGTATTCGGAAAAATACAGGCCACCGTCCGTGAGTACGCCGTCAACGTCAAAAAATGCCACCTTGATGCCTTGCGCGCGCAGCAGCAGTTCAGGCGGAAAGCTCAGTGTTGGAGTAAGCATCTATCGTTTCACCGCAAGCCAAATAACGGGTGCAAGTGTCATATCACTTTTGCGCGCATCAGGTCGTTGGTATTCAGCGCCCCGCATAACACCCCTGCGTCGTCCACAACCAGCACGCTGGTGATGCGGTGCTGCTCCATCAATGCCACAGCCTCGACAGCCAGCGAATCCGGCTGTATCGTGCGCGGATTGGCGCGCATCACATCGCCCGCCTTGCTGCTGCGCAGGTCCACGCCTTTTTCGACCAGCCGGCGTAAATCGCCGTCGGTAAATATACCGAGCACCCGCCGGCTGCCGTCCACCACCGCAGAAGCCCCAAGTCCCTTGGCGCTCATTTCACGCATGAGATCGGTGAAGCTGGTGTCAGCCAGCACTTGCGGCACCGCATCGCCACTGCGCATCACGTCACTGACATGCGTGAGCAGCTTGCGGCCGAGCGCACCGCCCGGGTGGGAGCGGGCAAAGTCTTCTTCCTTGAAACCGCGCGCATCCAGCAGGGCGACGGCCAGCGCGTCACCCAGGGCGAGCTGCGCGGTCGTGCTGGCCGTCGGCGCCAGGTTGAGCGGACAGGCTTCCTGCGCCACGCTGCTGTCGAGCGTCACCCGTGCATGCCGGGCAAGCGTGGACTGTGCGCCCCCGGTAATTGCCACCATCGGTACGCCCTGACGGCTTAACACCGGCAGGATCATCGTCAACTCGGCACTCTCGCCGCTGTTGGAAATTGCGAGTACTACGTCGATGGCCTTGATCATGCCCAGGTCGCCGTGGCTGGCTTCAGCCGGATGCACAAACATGGCAGGTGTTCCGGTGGAGGCGAGTGTGGCGGCAATCTTGCGGCCTATATGGCCGCTTTTTCCCATGCCCATGACAACCACTCGGCCGCGGCACTGCAGCATCAACTCCACGGCCCGGGCAAACTCATCGCCCAGCCGTCCCACCAGGCCCAGCACAGCGGCGGCTTCTATTTCAAAAGTCTTCCTGGCTAGGCTCAGCACCTGTTCGGCATCAAAATTCACGGCGTCAAGGCTCATGGCTGCATTCTATAGAGGCGGGCAGGCCCCATCCTGCCGGCCTGCCGCCGCGTGAATGGGCCTTTGCCGCCTGCAAATCGTCAAGGCCATGCAATATCCTCGGCTACCATCAACGCATGAGCGCGCTTGAACTGACCCTGCTGTACCTGCTGGCTGCTGTGCTGGGTGTGGTGGCATGCCGTTCGCTCAAGCTGCCGCCCATGCTGGGTTACCTGGCGGTCGGCGTGGTCATCGGGCCCAACGCACTGGCGCTGGCGCAAAATTCCGACGGCGTCAGGCATTTGGGCGAGTTCGGCGTGGTGTTTCTGATGTTCGTGATCGGGCTTGAGTTCAACCTGCCCAAGCTGCGCTCCATGCGGCGTCACGTCTTTGGCCTGGGCCTGCTGCAAGTCACGCTGACCATCGTGCTGGCCACGGTGGGCTCGCTGTTCCTTGCCAGCATGGCCCCCGGTCTCTGGAAGATGGGCTGGCAGACCGCGCTGGCGCTGTCCGGTGCCATCGCCATGAGCAGCACCGCTATTGTGGTCAAACTGCTGTCGGAGCGACTTGAACTCGAATCCGAACACGGCAAGCGTGTCATGGGCGTGCTGTTGTTCCAGGACTTGGCCGTTGTGCCGTTGCTCGTGTTGATTCCGGCACTGGGCGCGCCCGCCGATGCGCTCCTGATGGCGCTGGCGATCGCGGGGCTGAAGGCGGCCGTGCTGGTGGGGCTGCTGCTCACCGGCGGGCAACGCATCATGCGCTGGTGGCTCACCATCGTGGCACGGCGCAAAAGCGAAGAACTGTTCGTGCTCAACCTGCTGCTGGTCACGCTGGCGCTGGCCTGGCTGACCGAGCGCGCCGGGCTGAGCCTGGCGCTGGGCGCCTTTATTGCCGGCATGCTGATCTCCGAGACGGAATACAAACACCAGGTCGAAACCGACATACGGCCCTTCCACGATGTTTTGCTGGGTCTTTTCTTCATCAGCATCGGCATGCTGCTGGACTGGCGGCTGGTGCTGGAACGATGGCCGCTGGTGCTGTTGCTGACGACGTTGCCTGTTCTCTTCAAGCTGGTGCTGGTTACCGCGCTGGCGCGTTCGCTGGGTGCAACAGCCGGCGTATCGCTGCGCACCGGCCTGTATCTTGCCCAGGCGGGCGAATTCGGCTTTGTGCTGCTGACGCTGGCCCAGCAAAGCAAGCTGGTGCCACCCGCACTGTTAAATCCCATTTTGGCCAGCATGGTGCTGTCCATGCTGGCGACGCCCTTCATCATCATGTACAGCAACCGCATTGTGATGAAGCTCGTTTCCAGCGAGTGGCTGCAGCAATCGCTGCAAATGACCACCATTGCACGCAAGTCCATCAACGCCAACAAACACGTGATCATTTGCGGCTATGGCCGCTGCGGCCAGAACCTGGGTCACATGCTGGAGCGCGAAGGCATCCAGTACATGGCGCTTGACCTCGACCCTGACCGGGTACGGCAGGCCGCAGCCGCAGGCGATTCGGTGGTGTTCGGTGATGCGGTGCGGCTCCAGGCCCTGATGGCAGCCGGGCTGGCCCGGGCCAGCGCCGTGGTGGTAACTTATCTCGACACAGCCAGCGCCCTCAAGGTGCTGGCCAACACGCGCGCCCACGCGCCGACCGTGCCGGTGATTGTGCGGACGGTAGACGACCACGACCTGGAAAAACTCCAGGCAGCCGGCGCTACAGAGGTCGTGCCAGAGGCCATCGAAGGCAGCCTGATGCTGGCCAGCCATGCGTTGGCGCTGGTAGGGGTGCCCATGCGCCGCGTGATCCGCGTCGTGCAGGATCAACGTGACGCCCGGTACAACCTGCTGCGAGGTTACTTTCGCGGTGCCGACGACGACACCGTCAACGAGCTCGAGCAGGAGCGCCTGTCAAACGTCACATTGCCGCTGGGCACCAGGTCTGCCGGAAAACCTTTGGGTGCGGTGGCACTGGGCGCCGGCGGCGTGCGTGTGGTCAGCCTGCGCCGCAGCAATGGCAAGGCAGTGGCCGCGCATGACGAAACATTGCTGGAGGGCGGGGACACGCTCGTGCTGTCAGGCAAGCCCGAGGCATTGGCCATGGCCGAAGAGAAGCTCCTGCGCGGCCGTATCAACTGAGCAGCGGGCCGCCCGTCGCAAAGAGGGGCTTCCGGGGAAACATCTCACCGCTTTGTTCGCGCCTGCAGCAGGTCGTTGTTCGTTGGCACTGACGGCACAATATGGGCGCCACCCACCTTGGACACGCCATGCCTGATCTGCACAGCCTCACTCACCAGACCGTCGGCCAGTACCTGAAGAACCATATCCGCACCGTGCCCGACTGGCCGGCCCCCGGTGTGCAGTTTCGCGACATCACACCGCTGCTGCAGAACCCCAAGGTCTTTCGCGTGCTGATCGACGCTTTTGTGCACCGCTACATGGACGGCAAGCTCCGCCCCGACATCGTGGCAGGGCTGGATGCGCGCGGGTTCATCCTTGGCGCCGTCATCGCCTATGAGTTGAATGTTGGCTTTGTGCCGATACGCAAAAAAGGCAAACTGCCCTTCACGACCGTGCAGGAAACCTATGAGCTCGAATATGGAAGCGCCACCGTGGAGCTGCACACCGATGCGGTCAAACCCGGCGACCGGGTGCTGCTGATCGACGACCTGATCGCCACAGGCGGCACCATGATGGCCGGCAAGAAACTGCTGGAGAAGTTGGGCGCCACTGTCACCGAAGGTGCGGCGATTGTTGACCTGCCGGAACTCAGTGGTTCAGAAAAACTGCGGGCAGCAGGGCTGCCGCTGTTCACCTTGATCGACTTTTCGGGGCATTGAGCCGCGGGATGCAGTTCTGGAAACTGCCCGGAGAGAGAACGGGTTCAGCTATAACTTTTATAGCTGCTTGCGCCCGCCGCTATTGGGTTTGAAGCCTATTTGTTTTAAATTTAAAGCCGGCTCGGCCTAATTCAAATCGCCATACTGCGTGCTGCTCAGCGCTGGTGACGTGCTGAATTCCGGCGGCATTTCGGTGTCTTCAAAGCCCGTCAGCAGCGTGTATGAACGTGAGCGCGGGCCGCTTTGCACTTTGACCCCTTTTTCCGGCGCGACTGCGGGGCCTTGTGCAGACGCAGCAACCAAAGCTTGTTTGAAGGCGGCAACCTCGTCGGCCTGGATAGGCTCATACCGTGGTGTTGCGGGTTTGACGGGCGCGGGCGCGCGGGTTTCTACATTGGCTTCAGCGTGTGCTACTACGGGTGCTGGTACAACAGGTGCTTGCACGGCCTGCGGTGGCGTCGGGGCCTGTTTGACCACGACCGCCATTTCCTCCAGACGCCAGTACACAGCGGGTACCGTGATCTCAAAGCGCGCTTTGGCGTGCTGTGTGATCGATGCCTCAATTCCACTCAATTGCTCGGACGTGCCGCCAAATGCTTTTGCCAGGTCCATCATGACCAGGAATTCATTGCCGCTCTGGTCGAGCGAAAGAACTTTGAATTTGTAGCTGGCCGAAAGCACGCCGGAGCGGGTCATGGCCTCACGAATTGCTACGTACAGCTGCTCGCGGCGGGCGTGACGCTTGAGCTTGCCGGAATCCGCGGGAGCAGGGTGTTCGGGGGAGAGTCGCTGGGGTACGGACGTAGCAAATTTGTCGCGTCCGACGGACGCGCGTTTTTGTTCGTCATTCGCAGCCGCGCTGGCTTGCTGCGGTTTGTCGGAAAACCAGTTTAAGAAAGACATGGGCAATGTTCTCGTGATGAATGTTGATTTTCCGTCAATGCACGGAGTGAATCTGTAAGCAATATCGCAAACGGTTCAGCTGTTGTTTAGCAGCAAATCCTGTTGCCGACTTTATCGAATCACCCATGCAACTGTCTGGTAAAAAATCACGCCCGTCACGTTTTTGAGAACGCCTGTGACGCCCAAAAGTATTACGGCAAGGAGTCAGTTGTCTGATGATGCCAGTACACCCGAGAGAGGGGCGACGCTCAGGTCACGGCGACGCGCTTGGGACGGTTATAGAGTCGCTTGGCCATGACCGACCCCATTGCCATGGTCAGCTCCAATGCAATGGGGCTGTGGCGGTTTGCCAGTTCGAGGAACCGCATCGGGGTGAGGCACCAAAGCTTGCAGGGCGTCGACGCATGGACCGTGGCACTGCGCGGCATGTGCGAGAAAAATGCGCCTTCACCAAGCACGGTACCCGCACCCACCAGTGCCATTCGCACGCGGGCCTTTTCATCTTCGTAATGAACGCTGAGCGTGCCGCTCTCCACAAAGTACAGCGTGCGGTCCAGCGCGCCCTGTTCCATCAGCACCTGACCACTGTTGAGCGCGAAAGGCTGCATGTAGCTGGCCAGGATGTCCCAATGCGGCTGGTTGAATTGACAGCGCAATGCGTCACTGGCGTGGCAGTGAAGAATGGCCTGGGCAAGGCCCTGAATGTCAAAACGGATGGCGGCAGGTAGTGGAGCGTTCATAGTGGGACGGAAGATACCTTCGCACTACATAGCCCGCAAGAGACGTTAACGGCCCCTTACACCTGATACAGGAAATCCGGAGTTGTAATTTCCCCTCGACAGAGCCCCATTTTTGACTGTTTTGGGGCATTTTTCGCGGCATGGAACCGCTTGTCCCCAGACAAGGCCCGCCTGTCGCCGGTTTACTACTTTCCAATACAGAATCTGGAAAAAATTTCGCCCAACAAGTCATCCGGTGTGAACGCACCGGTGATCTCGCCGAGGTGCAGTTGCGCCTGGCGCAAATCCTCGGCAAGCAGGTCCAGGGCAGGGTGCCCCGCGCGAATCTGCGCATGGGCACGCCCGAGTTGTTCGGCGACCTGCTGCAGGGCATGCACGTGGCGTTCGCGGGCCATGAACACACCTTCAGGGGCGGCCTGCCAGCCCACGACGTGCAGCAGTTGCTTGCGCAGCGCCTGCAGGCCGTCGCCGGTTTTGGCGGAGATCAGAACACCGCCGCTGATTGTGCCCAGCACATCCGCGTCAGCCGCGTCCGACTTGTTCCAGACATCGATGATGGGCGTGTTGCGTGGCAGCTCGCGGCTCAGTACTTCTGCGATGTGTGCGTCAGCGGCCAGGTAATCGGCGGCACGCCGGGTCAGGTCATGCAGGAAGAGCACCGCGTCGGCGCTGGCGATTTCAGCCCACGCGCGTTCAACGCCGATTTTTTCCACTTCGTCGAGCGCGTCCCGCAGGCCGGCTGTGTCCACCACGTGCAGCGGCACGCCTTCAATCTGGATCAGCTGCGAAACCTTGTCGCGTGTGGTGCCGGCAATCGGCGTGACGATGGCGAGTTCGGCGCCGGCCAGCGCATTGAGCAGCGAACTTTTGCCGGCGTTCGGCTGGCCAGCGATCACCACCTTGATGCCTTCGCGCAGCAAGGCGCCCTGCACCGCGCGCTGCATCACGCCGGCGAGCGTCACCTGCAAGCGCTCAAGCTGGCCCTGTGCGTCTGCCTTCTGCAGGAAGTCGATGTCTTCCTCCGGGAAGTCCAGCGTGGCTTCGACCAGCATGCGCAGATGGATCAGCTGCTCCAGCAGCGTGTTGACCGCCAGAGAGAATTCACCCGACATTGAACGCGCGGCTGATCGTGCCGCGGTTTCAGTGCTCGCGTCGATCAGGTCGGCAATCGCCTCGGCCTGCGCCAGGTCGATCTTGTCGTTGAGGAAGGCACGTTCGGTGAACTCGCCCGGTTGCGCCACGCGCAGCCCCGGCACGGCCGCCGAGCCTGTCACCGGGTCGGGTGTAGCACCGGCCTCGAGGCATCGCGCCAGCAACAGTTGCAGCACAACAGGGCCGCCGTGCGCTTGCAGCTCCAGCACGTCTTCGCCGGTATAGGAATGAGGCGCCGGGAAATGCAGCGCGAGTCCCTGGTCGATGGCTACGCCATGTGCATCCCTGAAGGGAAGGTAGGTCGCCTGGCGCGGTTGAAGCTGGCGGCCGCAAATCGCTTCGATGACGGGCGCGATGTGCTTGCCGGACACCCGCACAATGCCCACCGCACCGCGCCCGGGCGCAGTGGCGATTGCAACGATGGGGTCGTGGTGTCGGGCCAGCATGGTGGTAGATGTTAAGGGGCAAACCAGATCTTGGCGCCAGGGTAAGGAGCGCAGCCGCGAAAGTCGGTTTCCCAAGAAAAAGGGCCGCGAAGCGGCCCAATTTTTTATTCCGTGTCCGCCTTATTTGAATTTCGGCAGGTTGAACTGCGGCGGCACGCCCATGCGCGTGTTGATCACCCACTGCTGCGCGATGGACAGAATATTGTTGGTAATCCAGTACAGCACCAGGCCAGCCGGGAAGAAGAAGAACATCACGCTGAAGATCAGCGGCATGAACCACATCAGCTTGGCTTGCATCGGATCCGGCGGGGCGGGATTGAGCGCCGTTTGCAGCATGGTGGTCAGGGTCATCACCACCGGCAGGATGAAGAACGGATCCGGCGCCGAGAGGTCATGAATCCACAAAATCCAGGGCGCACCGCGCATTTCAACGCTGGACAGCAGCACCCAGTACAGCGCGATGAACACTGGGATCTGGATCATGATGGGGAAGCAGCCACCCATTGGGTTGACTTTTTCCTCACGGTAGATTTTCATCATCGCCTGCTGCATTTCCTGCGGCTTGTCTTTCAGGCGTTCACGCATTTCCATGATCTTGGGATTGATCGCCTTCATCTTGGCCATGCTGGCATACGCCTTGGCGTTGAGCCAGTAGAACGCAATCTTGAGCAGCAGCACGAGCGCCACGATGGACCAGCCCCAGTTCTGGATAAAACCGTGCAACTTGTCGAGTAGCCAATACAAGGGCTTGGCCAGGATCTTCAAGTAGCCATAGTCCTTGACCAGCTCCAGCCCGGGCGCCAAGGCTTCCAGCGACTTTTCTTCCTGCGGACCGATAAAAAAGATCGAGTCAACCGTCTTGGTTGCGCCAGGGGCAATGCTATCCAGTGGCGTAATCATGCCCACGGCATACAGATTGGTGTCCACCTTGCGGAAGAACAGGTCGCGCTTGATACCGTCACCCAGAATCCAGGCTGTGGCGAAATAGTGCTGCACCATGGCCACAAAACCGTTGGTCGCCTGTTTTTCAACATCAACCTTGCCTTTTTCGATGTCCTTGAATTCGACCTTCTGGAATTTCTGTGCTTCGGTGTAGACAGCCGGGCCGGTGAAGGTCGAGTAGAACGACGACTCGCCGGGTGGTGGGTTGCCATCACGCACGAGCTGCAGGTAAAGCTGCGGAGCGACCGCGGCTGTGCCGGTATTGACGATCTCGTGGCGCACGGCAATGTCGTAGACGCCGCGCTTGAGCGTGTAGGTCTTGACCAGCTTGACGCCGCCGACGTCGGCCGATTCGAACTTCACTTCCAACTCGTTCACGCCTTCCTTGAGCGAACGCTCACCAGGAACTGCCTTCATCGGGGTCTTGTGGGTCGGGAAGCTGCTGCCGCCCGTGGCGCCGGCGATAAGGCCGGTTTGCGCGACGTAAACACGTTTGGCGCTTTCATCCAGGAGTACAAAGCCCTCTTCCTTGTTCGCCATGTCCTTGAGCTTACTGAAGGCCGAATGCACCAGGGTGCCGCCTTCGCTGTCAAAGGTCAGCGCGAGCACGTCGGTGTTCACCAGCACGCGCTCTTTGGTCGCCGAAGTTGCGGTGGATGGTGCGCCGCCAGGCACGGCGCCTGGGGTGGCTGTTGCACCGACGGCCTGAGGCGCCGGTACCGAAGAAGCTGCTGCACCGGTAGCGGGTGCAGAAGCGGCAGACCCAGCGGCCGGCGCCTTGGCGCTTTGCGTGGCTGACGGGAAAAAGGTCGCCTTGTGGCCGTTATAAACCTGCCATTGGTCCCACAAAAGGACCATGGAAAAACCAAAAATCACCCACAGAATGGTGCGGCGGATGTCGTTCATGACGGCGTCTTTTTAGAAGGGGTGGAGGCCACGGGGGTGGCCAGGCGGGAAAAGAGGGGAACAGGCGGCACCGGGTCGTACCCGCCATCGCACCAGGGATGGCAGCGTACCAGCCGGCGCAAAGTGAGGTAGCTGCCGACTGTTGCGCCGTGCTGCTGCAGGGCCTGCAGTGAATAGGCGGAACACGTCGGCTCAAACCGGCAGGCTGAGCCCAGCCACGGGCTGAGCAACAAGCGGTAGCCTTTGACCAGGCCGATCAGCAGGGTTTGCGGCAAACGGAAAAGAGGTGCCAGCGCGGCAAAAACAGGGCTCATGGCGCCTTGGCTCCTGCCTGCATCAGCGCCAGCACTTCGGTGCGTACCGCCAGCTTGAGCTGCTCGGACGTCGCGCTGATGAATTCCTTGCGCGAAAAATCACGCCGCAAGCGGACCACAAAAGCAGCCTGAGGATACTGATGCGAAAAATCAGCGCTCACGGTGTAGATCTGTCGTTTGATGGCGTTACGTGTGACGGCGCGTTTGGCCCAGCGTTTGGGAACCATGGCCCCAAGCCAGACATCCTGTACGGGAAACAGCGGCTTTGCCGCGAGCACGTCCGCCAGCTTGCCTGGCTCAGCTTGCACGGGCTTTGCGTCCAGCGCATTGCGGTGCAATGCGAAGTGCGTTGTCTTTGCAACAATGGCGCCGGCAAGAACTGCCTGGAACTGGGGTCGGGTTTGAAGCCGTTGCACGAGCGCCAGGCGTCAGTTTAAAAAACTGCGAATGGCCAGCAGAAAACAGGCTTATACGGCCAGGCGCTTGCGGCCTTTGGCGCGGCGTGCAGCAATCACTGCGCGGCCGCCACGCGTTTTCATGCGGGTCAGGAAGCCGTGCGTACGAGCGCGTTTGACTTTGGATGGTTGGTATGTGCGTTTCATGATTGAGTCCTACTAGCCGGTCAGCTACAAAGCTTTCCCCTTTGCCGTTACCTTGCCTTAGTTATAAGACACACTGCTTTGGGCGATTCGAATGATCTTGGTGGCCGTACAACACAGCCATCTCTGCAAGTCTTCAAGGCAGGCAAAACCCGCCGCGAATCAGGGAAACCCATGATTATCGCAGATTTCCTAACGCTGGCAACAAGTTAGCCTGCCCATTTGGGGTAAAGGCTGAGATGCGGCGAACCGGGTCGCTACATACCCCAAACCAGTGCCGAAAATAGGTTGAAACCCGGATCAATTATTTTGTGGATAACTCCCCGTCCGGACTACAATTGCCGGTGCTCAAAATTAACAATATCCACAAGCAGCTCACCGCTGCCGGGCGCCTCTTGCCAGGCCAGCAACCCAGCCAAAACCAGCCATGAGTGAGGCATCCGTCCAAAATCTGAACCAGGACTTGTGGCAGAGCTGCGTCGACCACCTGGCCCAGGAATTACCTGAACAACAGTTCAATACCTGGATCCGACCCCTGCTTGTCGAGGTCGCTCCCGACCTCACCAAAGTCACCGTTTTAGTAGGCAACCGGTTCAAACTGGACTGGGTTCGCGCCCAATATGCCGGCCGTATTTCGGCCCTGCTTGAGAAAATTTCCGGGCAAAGCATCCCCCTTGAGTTAGCACTTGCTCCGCGCGAAGCGCCCGCCAAATCTTCATCTCTGGTTCGCAGCTTTGAAGGCTCCGGCGTTCCTGAACCCGTCGGCCTGGGCGTTCCCGAAGAAGCCGCCGGCGCGCCGTTCAAGAATCGGCTCAACAGCGCGCTGACCTTCGACACCCTGATTGAAGGCACGGCCAACCGCATGGGCCGGGCCGCGGCGCTGCATGTTTCCAGCAGCCTGGGCCAGCTTTACAACCCGCTTTTTATCTACGGCGGCGTCGGTTTGGGCAAGACCCATTTAATGCACGCCATCGGCAATAAATTGCTGTCGGACAACCCCGCCGCCAAAGTTCTCTACATCCACGCTGAACAATTTGTTTCAGATGTGGTTAAAGCTTACCAGCGCAAGACTTTTGATGAATTCAAGGAGCGTTATCACTCCCTGGATTTATTGCTGATTGACGACGTCCAGTTCTTTGCCAACAAGGACCGCACCCAGGAAGAGTTTTTCAACGCTTTCGAGGCCTTGCTGACCAAAAAGTCGCACATCGTGATGACCAGCGACACTTATCCCAAGGGTTTGACGGATATCCACGAACGCCTGGTGTCGCGCTTTGATTCCGGCCTCACCGTCGCCATCGAGCCGCCTGAGCTCGAAATGCGCGTCGCCATCCTGATCCGCAAGGCCGAAGCCGAAGGCGCCTCCATGCCCGAAGAGGTCGCCTTCTTCGTCGCCAAGAACGTCCGCTCCAACGTGCGTGAGCTCGAAGGCGCCTTGCGCAAGATCCTGGCGTACTCTCGCTTCAATCTCAAGGAAATCTCCATCCAGCTGGCCCGTGAGGCCCTGCGTGACCTGCTTTCCATACAGAACCGGCAGATCAGCGTCGAGAACATCCAGAAGACCGTCGCCGACTATTACAAGATCAAGGTCGCCGACATGTATTCCAAGAAGCGGCCTGCCAGCATTGCGCGGCCGCGGCAGATTGCCATGTACCTGGCCAAGGAACTCACGCAAAAGAGCCTCCCGGAGATCGGTGAGCTCTTTGGCGGGCGTGACCACACCACCGTGCTGCACGCCGTGCGCAAGATGTCTGCCGAGCGCCAGCAAATGACTGAGCTCAACCAGCAGCTGCATGTGCTTGAACAGACCCTGAAAGGCTGAGGAACAGCCTACATGTGCCCCATGAACCCCACGAACCCTCTTGCGCCCGGTTTTCACGGTGTTTTACAGAGCCCAACCACCCTCACAATAACTTTGGGGACAACTTTTGAACAACCCATGGCTTATCCACAGAAGCAGATGACAATCGAAAGTTGTTCATATTCAGCAGTGCAGTTCAGGGGCGTCTGAACACATGGTTAAACAAACGCCAAGTGGTTGATCAAAAAGGGGAAAATGGCACTATCCACAGATGGGCGCCACCCTTATCTACTACTACTAATTTGAATTAAAGAATTAAAGATATATACAGAGGAAGTCATGATCGTTCTGAAAGCAACCCAGGATAAAGTTTTGTCGGTACTGCAGTCGGTGGCCGGCATCGTTGAGCGCAGGCACACCTTGCCCATCCTTGCCAACGTGCTGATCCGCAAAACTGGCGCCCAGCTGCAGCTCACCACGAGCGATCTTGAAATCCAGATCCGCACCACTGCCGAGCTCGACGGCGATGCCGGCAACTTCACCACCACCGTGGGTGCCCGCAAGCTCATCGACATCCTGCGTTCCATGCCCAGCGACCAGACCGTCTCGCTCGAGTCGTCGCAGAACAAGCTGATCCTCAAGGGCGGCAAAAGCCGCTTCACGCTGCAAACCCTGCCGGCCGAAGACTTCCCCCTGGTGCAGGAAGCTGCCAATTTCGGCCCCAGCTTCTCGGTGCCGCAAAAGGTTTTGAAAGAGCTGCTCAACCAGGTCTCGTTTGCCATGGCGGTGCATGACATCCGCTACTACCTCAACGGCATCCTCTTCGTCGCCGAAGGCAAGCAGTTGAGCCTGGTCGCTACCGACGGCCACCGTCTGGCCTTCTCCTCAGCCACGCTCGACGTTGAAGTGCCCAAGCAGGAAGTGATCCTTCCGCGCAAGACAGTTCTGGAAATGCAGCGCCTGCTCAGCGACAAAGAAGGCGCCATCGAAATGCAGTTCGCCGGCAACCAGGCCAAATTCAGCTTTGAAGGCATGGAATTTGTCACCAAGCTGGTCGAAGGCAAGTTCCCCGACTACAACCGCGTGATTCCCAAGAACCACAAAAACATCATCACCCTGGGCCGTGTGCCCCTGCTGGCCAGCCTGCAGCGCACCGCCATTTTGACCAGCGAGAAGTTCAAGGGCGTGCGCCTGAACATCGAACCCGGCACCCTGCGAGTGGCTTCCAACAATGCCGAGCAGGAAGAAGCCGTCGACGAGCTCGACATCGACTACGGCGGCGACGCCATCGAAATCGGGTTCAACGTCACCTACCTGATCGACGCGCTGGCCAATATGGACCAGGACATGGTGAAGATCGAACTGGCTGATTCCAACAGCTCCGCGCTGCTGACCATCCCCGACGACGCAGCCTTTAAATACGTGGTGATGCCGATGCGCATTTAACGCGCTGACCACACGCTAACCAACAACCAGACCCGCGACTCTCCGCGGGTTTGGTCATTCAAGAGATTGAAGAAATCGAAGCAATTCGAGAAAAGATCGGAAATAAAGCTGGCTATGACTGAAGAAAACAAACCGAACGAAGCCGATCAGGTAAACGTCAACGACGGCGCCGCAGGCGAGGGAAGCTCCAATTTCCAGCCCAAGATCGACACCAACCAGGCCGGCGCGTCCGAAGCCTATGGCGAAGGCTCCATCCAGATCCTGGAAGGCCTGGAGGCCGTGCGCAAGCGCCCCGGCATGTACATCGGCGACACGTCCGACGGCACCGGCCTGCACCACCTGGTGTTTGAGGTGGTCGACAACTCGATTGACGAAGCACTGGCCGGCCATTGCGACGACATCGTTGTCACCATCCACACCGACAACTCTGTCAGCGTCACCGACAACGGCCGCGGTATCCCGACCGGCATCAAGATGGACGACAAGCACGAGCCCAAGCGCTCGGCCGCTGAAATCGCCCTGACCGAGCTGCACGCCGGCGGCAAGTTCAACCAGAACAGCTACAAGGTGTCAGGCGGCCTGCACGGTGTGGGCGTGAGCTGCGTGAATGCACTCAGCAAGATGCTGCGCCTGACGATTCGCCGTGACGGCAAAGTGCACGTCATGGAATTTTCGCGCGGCTTTGTGCAAAACCGCATCATCGAACAAGTCAACGGTGTTGATGTGTCGCCCATGAAAGTCATGGACGACACCGACAAGCGCGGTACTGAAGTCCACTTCCTGCCCGACACCGACATCTTCAAAGAGAACAACGATTTCCACTACGAAATCTTAAGCAAGCGGCTGCGCGAGCTGAGCTTCCTGAACAACGGTGTGCGCATTCGCCTCAAAGACGAGCGCAGCGGCAAGGAAGACGACTTTGCCGGCGCCGGCGGTGTCAAGGGCTTTGTTGAATTCATCAACAAAGGCAAGACGGTTCTGCACCCCAACGTGTTTAACGCCATGGGTGACCGCCAGAGCGACCAGGGCACCAACATCGGTGTTGAAGTCGCCATGCAGTGGAACAGCGGCTACAGCGAACAAGTTCTCTGTTTCACCAACAACATTCCCCAGCGTGACGGCGGTACCCACCTGACGGGCCTGCGCGCCGCCATGACCCGCGTCATCAACAAATACATCGACGATAGTGAACTGGCCAAGAAAGCCAAGGTTGAAGTCACCGGCGACGACATGCGCGAAGGCTTGTGCTGCGTGCTGAGCGTGAAGGTGCCTGAGCCAAAATTCTCCAGCCAGACCAAAGACAAGCTGGTTTCCAGCGAAGTGCGCGGCCCGGTCGAAGACATTGTGAGCCGCCTGCTGCACGACTACCTGCAAGAGCGCCCCAATGACGCAAAAATCATTGTCGGCAAGATCATCGAAGCCGCCCGCGCCCGTGAAGCCGCGCGCAAGGCACGCGACATGACGCGCCGCAAAGGCGTGCTCGACGGCATGGGTCTGCCCGGCAAGTTGGCCGACTGCCAGGAAAAAGACCCCGCCATGTGCGAGATCTACCTGGTCGAGGGTGACTCCGCCGGCGGCTCTGCCAAGCAAGGCCGCGACCGTAAATTTCAGGCCATCCTGCCCCTGCGCGGCAAGATTCTGAACGTCGAAAAAGCCCGCTACGAAAAGCTCTTGACCAGCAACGAAATCTTGACGCTGATCACCGCGCTGGGCACTGGCATCGGCAAGGCCGGCGGCATTGGCGGCACGCCAGGCACTGACGACTTCAACGTCGCCAAGCTGCGCTACCACCGCATCATCATCATGACCGACGCCGACGTTGACGGCGCCCACATCCGTACGCTGCTGCTGACCTTCTTCTACCGCCAGATGCCCGAGCTTGTTGAGCGCGGCCACATCTACATTGCGCAGCCACCGCTGTACAAGGTCAAGGCCGGCAAGGAAGAGCAGTACCTCAAAGACACCGCAGCGCTTGACGGCTTCCTGCTGCGCATTGCGCTGAAAGATGCGTCTGTGCAAACCGGCGCTGAAGGCAGCACGGTATTGACGGGCGAGACGCTGGCCGAACTAGCCCGCAAGCACCAGCTGGCCGAATCCGTGATTGCGCGCCTGCGCGGCTTCATGGACGCAGAAGCCCTGCGCGCCATTGCTGACGGCGTGAGCCTGAACCTCGACACCGTGGCCGACGCTGAAGTGTCAGCCGTGACGCTGCAGGCCAAGCTGCGCGAGCTCAACACCACCGGCGCCCCTGCCGAAGTGGCCGGCGAGTTTGACACCCGCACCGACAAACCCATTTTGCGCATCAGCCGCCGCCACCACGGCAACGTGAAGAGCAGCGTGCTCACGCAAGACTTTGTGCACGGCGCCGACTATGCCACCCTGGCCGATGCAGCCGCCACCTTCCGCGGTTTGATCAGCGAAGGCGCAAAAGTCATGCGCGGCGAAGGCGAGCGCCAGAAGGAAGAAAAGATTGGCGACTTCCGCCAGGCCATGGCCTGGTTGATTGGCCAGGCAGAAAACGCCACCGCACGCCAGCGCTACAAAGGCCTGGGCGAGATGAACCCCGCCCAGCTGTGGGAAACCACCATGGACCCGACCGTGCGCCGCCTGCTGCGCGTGCAGATCGACGACGCCATCGAAGCCGATCACGTCTTCACCATGCTGATGGGCGATGAAGTGGAACCACGCCGCGAGTTCATTGAACAGAACGCCCTGCGCGCCGCCAACATCGACGTCTAAGCGACCACTCAGCTCTTACCTGACACCATGACCGAAGAAACCAAAACGGCAGAACGCCCAGCGCTGCCCGACCACCTTTCGACCGACGAGCGCAGCCCGCACTTCGTCAGGGCGATCTTTGAGCACGACATCGGCATCCGCTTCAACGACAAAGAGCGCAACGACGTCGCCGAATACTGCATCAGCGAAGGCTGGATCAAGGTGCCCGTGGGCAACAAGGTCGACCGCAAGGGCAACCCGCTGATGATCAAGTTGAAGGGCAAGGTAGAGTCGTTCTACAAGTAAGCTGCCGTGTTCCGGGTCGACGCATTGACTAACCGGACATTGACTAACACCATGAAGTTTGAACCTCTGCAGGTCGATTTCATGGTGTTTTTATTTTGGTGATCACATTACCTGAGCCATGAGCCGCATAGCCGTCATCGACTTTGAAACCACGGGCCTCTCCCCCGCGATGGGCGACCGCGCGACGGAAGTAGCCATCGTGCTGGTCGAACACGGCCAGGTGGTGGACAGGTTCCAAAGCCTCATGAACGCAGGCCGCTACATCCCGTCCTTCATCGAAAGCCTGACGGGCATCAGCAACGCCATGATCGCCGCCGCGCCGGCAGCTGAGAAGGTCATGGCTGAGGCCAACCGCTTTGTCGGCAACGCGCCCATGGTGGCGCACAACGCTTCTTTTGACCGCAGGTTCTGGGAGGCTGAACTAAGCCGCGCAGGGGAGACTGCTACCCAGCCCTTCGCCTGCACCATGCTCGTCGCTAGAAGGCTTTATCCCCAGGCACCCAGCCACAAGCTCGGCGTACTGATTGACTACCACCGCCTGCCCAAAGCCGGCCGTGCTCACAGGGCGATGGCTGATGCGGAGATGGCGGCGTCCTTGCTGGGCCAGATTCAGGATGATCTGCGTAGCCGCCATCGTGTGACTCGGCCTGACCATGCCTTGTTGCTGGCGCTGCAGCGTTGCGCCAAGCCTGCCGTGTCAGCGCTAATGTCGAAGTACGCTGAACGACTCCCTGCACAGTAACAGCTGAAGTCATGTTTGCCACGACGCGACGACTGAATCACAAAGAGCCTAACTTCGATCATCCATTTTTTAATGTCAATCTGGAGGTTGAGTTGCGTGCGTGAGCTATCAACTCTAGGTTGACGCAACACCCGATCAGCAGACCGGCATAGATTAGAGAGGCATTTCTGGCGAGCTTCGCCAACCCCGGCAGACGAGCAGCATTTTTCCCGTATTGTTTGAGGATCGCCTCGCCGACACAACCTTGAGCGACAAGTAGATGTGGCGTTAGCAACGAGATCAACTGCTCTCCGGTTTCGTCGATTTGATCCAAGAGCATGAATGGAGCAGTTCTTCCCACCCCGCGATGAGCCCATATCTTCTGCATATTTTCAACATCTGCATGAAGAACATACTTTCGTAGATTTTCAAGATTAGTTACAGCTGCTTTTCTTGCTGCAATCGGTAGTCCACAGACCAGTTCCTTATAGACCTGCGGCGTCATCTCCAGTTCATGTATAGATTTAGAGGTCCCAAAGTAGAAGGCGACCCTCCAAGAAGCTTCACCACTGTCAGTTATAGCGTTGGTCAGATCAAATCGAACGCCGCTCTTGAGGCGCAGACTGGGAATTGCAAATCGAAAGTTTCTTGTTAGAGGGTACGAAAAATGTGGCCGCGGCGGCTTGTGAACAATCGCCAGCGTTGTGGGAGGCTTCCAATGTTTCGATGCCTCGCTCAAGCTTGGAACGCGCTCGGAGGGGACTCCTTTGACGGCTTCGGCGACATAGTATGCAAACGGCGGCGGAATTGCATTTCCAACTAATCGCGCTTTCTCGCTGTATGACGCCGAATAGAACTGATAGTCAACCGGAAAACCCTGAAGAGAAGCCTTTTCGCGGATTGATAACCTACGATAGCGTCCCGTCATTTCAGGCGACTCGATGACAACACTTTCTCTTGACACGCGTGTGCAGGTAGCGGTGATTGTTCGAACCGTCCGAGTCAAGGGATCGGGGAATAGCATCGAGTTGTAGACGGGGTGCATACACTTCGAGGCTCGATTAATACGCACCTCCTCCTCGGTAAAAAACTCCTCCGTCACATGGTCGGTAAGTCGCTGACGCGAAATGCTGAAGCTGTAGATGGGATCAACGATCTGCTTGCGATTAAGAGAGCGAACCACGTCACCGAGGGTTAGTTTTTGGTCCTGATTGGCATATGACCTTAGTAGGTCAAAGTCTATGTTCCCTGCAATGCAGCGCACGCGACGTTGGGGAACTCCATAATTGGACATGTTCACCACGGTACTTTGGATGCCCAGATGTTTGAAGCGTGCAAGCCTGCCACCGGGCTGAAGCTCCTCCTTTAGGATTTCTGCGATCCTCGGCACGTTTTCCATTGCCCAGTATTTAGGGCGCAAATAGTCAACGATGGTAAGAAACTTAATAACGTCCTGCAGACCATCGTTGATATCGCCGTTTCCCCCTCTGTTCGAGAATGAAAACTGGGTACAAGGTGGGCTTCCTACTATTAGGTCTATGTCTTTAGGCAAATCCGCTAAATCTAGGCGCCGTATGTCGATGGTTTGTGCTTGGTGGCTGTTGTTCTTGAAATTCGTTTCATTTGCCGGCCCCCACCATTCATATGAACAAACAATTTCTACCTCCGCAAGTCGAAGCCCCAATGACCATCCGCCAGCGCCGGAGTAAAGATCAATAGCACGAATTTTTTTTGTTGATTTTGTCATCGTACAAATTGAAACCCAGCGACCTAGACCTGTCAAGATCTTTCAGCATTGCTCGCCGTTAATGGAACGATGAGAACGGAGCTTTATTCTGCTACTTGCGAACGTTGTTGATGATTTCAAAGAGGCGTGAATAGCCTTCTTCCGGGAGTAAGCGAAGAATTTTTACTAGTTTCTCGTCACCCGATTTAAGAATCTCAGCGCGAAAGTCGGCGGCAATTTCCTCGGACTCTTGAACGGCGTCTTCTGACAAGTCCATTCCCCTGACAATCGCTCCGTCGCGAAGTGCCTCGTCTAGCGTGAGACGGAATTGGTGTTGACTTGCAAATTTTCCACCACACGAGTGGCACGTCTTTGCAGATACGGTGTTTAACGCTCCGCAAACAGTGCACGATTTTGTCGGTTGCACCCGTGGCGGAAAAGTATGTTCGCAAGAAGAGCAAGTAGTCGCGGTTAGCGGGTTTTCGGTTGCACAAACCGGGCATCGTTTTGTTGTGTGGGTCGGTTCTTTTCGGGCATGAACAGGCATTTCATCCTCGACCCTTCGAGCATATCGGTCGAAAACTTCCCAGCTTGGCATAACAACATAGGCCCGAGTATCGTCCTCTGGGCCGTTTGATCTGACGACGCGGCCGATTGCCTGGCGAAACGCTAGCTCCGTAGTGGCGGTTGGAAGATAAATGAGGATGCGTAGCCGTTTGATATCCACACCTTCGGAGATCATCGCTACGGATACGAGCCACCTCCGTTGAGTGCCTCTGAATGCAGCAATCTTTGATTCAGCATCGGTCAGTCCGCTATGAACTAGCAATGGCTTTTCACCATCGATAAGCTCGATTAACTTGGCGAAGTATTCGGCCATTTCAATCGAATGCGCGATGATCAATCCGCCCGCATCCGGCATTCGGTTTCGAAGATCCATGAGCTTTTCTATGGCCCACTGAACCATCGTTCCTTGATAGCCATCCCTTTGTGGCGTGACACCATCACTTTCAAATAGAGGGGTGCAAGCCAATCTATAGAAGGCGAGCGCTCTTTGCAGTGCTGGAATTCGATTTAGTTCGCTGCTCAGTTTCGCAGGCTGATTGCCGGAGACAGCAACAGCTTCGCCGTCAATATCAACGGTGAAGAGTCCTTCGTGCCTATGGAAAGTTACGGGACGACAATAGCCGAAGTCCACAGCCTGCCCGTAGGTGAGCGTATAGGTACCTTCTTCCGGATGATTTATCGCTCCTTGATCGTCGTAGGCGAGCCATGCCGTTGACGCGCCGTCGCTGCGCATGGGTGTACCGGAGAGGATTAATACAAACTTTGCATCGGGGAATGCTGATGTTGCACCTTCGCCCCAAGCCGCTCTCACTGCCGCGTGATGATGTTCATCGCAAATAACAAGAGTCTTTGAATTACGACAGATGGCTTGGAATGGAATTTGTAGCCCCTGGATAGCTGACCAGGTAGCACAAACATCGACACCCAAATCCTGGATGTCGTCAGCGGCTCCAGTAACTTTGCTCATGTACCGTCCCGTGACATCGAGAAAGTCGGCGGCCCATTGTTTGACGACTTCACGGCGCGGTGCGATAACGATGACCCGCTCAACTTCTCCAAGCTCAATGAGATTTCGAGCAAGTTCGCAAGAGGCAATGGTTTTACCCGCGCCGGGCGCGGCATTGATGAGGAAATGTCGGTCCTTTCTTTCCTTGACCAACCATGTGAGCGCTTGGTTAATGGCTTGCGACTGCCA
Source organism: Polaromonas sp. P3_A5 (assembly GCF_056403055.1). Classification (NCBI taxonomy): domain Bacteria; kingdom Pseudomonadati; phylum Pseudomonadota; class Betaproteobacteria; order Burkholderiales; family Comamonadaceae; genus Polaromonas; species Polaromonas sp. P3_A5. Next base: position 257,252 of record NZ_JBFUGF010000003.1, on the reverse strand, counting down.
CGGCCTTAGTTTTGTACTCATGATCATTGCCCCTTTTTTAGTATTGCAATTTGCACATAACGCTTGACCGTTGCTTGTGATCGTCTTTCCGGCGCGAACAAAGGGAATTCTGTGATCTGCATGGAATTTCCCGCTCAACTTGATGCCGCACATTGCACATTGCCCACCGGCGGTAAATAGTAGGACCAGCCGTTGAAGCGGAGAGAAGAGTCTTCTCACTTACTGACCCAGTACTCCGTAAGTTGAATGTCTTTTATTGGTAGATTTGCTGGTGGCTCTAACTTTGCTTGGAGATTTACCCGAGCAACCGCTTTTGCGAATGGAACGGATTTCTTTTGAATAATGAAGCCTTGTTTTTTGAGCTCATAAACAACCTCAGGCAAGTTGGAAACGCCGAAGAAGATAAGTGCCTCTAAGCGGGTAATGGGGTGTCCTTGAAGCAAATGATCTTTTGCCGCATCGACAAAACTTTGCGCGATTTTTGTCATAGTGCTTACTCCATGTCGTAATAGTCATTTTGTTCGCGACCGCGTGTCGTCCGACGCATCTGATCGTTGCGCTGACTGGCCGAAAGCCAGTCAAGAGATCGAAACACGCGATCACTCTCGGCTAATGTTGAATCGCTTTCTGCGGCATATACCCTTGATTCAGACGCAAAATCCATTTGATACATATGCTGTCTTCCTATGTTGATCTCAGGCTGTATCTGATCTAACTCGTACTCCAATATCATCCAACCCCCATCGGCCATGGCTGCGTCGAGGGGCCATGTCTCAAAAGCCTGGCGCTCTAAGGAGTACTGGGGTGGACCGAGGTAGAAGCCTTCATTGAGCTTTCTTTTAGTAGCGAGGTGAAAGCGAATCGCCTCGGCTGCGAAATTTAAAAGGTCGGCACGTGGCGTTGAGCCACCCAACATACGGTGAAGCTCGGCGTAGACGGTCCGTATTGCTGATGAGGCAGCCATGGTTTCAGACAGTACTACATCTCGTTACCAATGGGAAGGCTGTTTAGATATCTGACATAGATCAAGCGCGTAGACCCCAAAGTCTGGCTGCGTCGATGACGAGAGCCAACAGGCGCAATAAGGGTACGTGGGGGCAGTTACTGCCTTAATTCAAAACCAATATTTGTGAATAAATTACCTTTAGCCCTATTGATCACATGGCACTCCACTGATCATCTTGTCCCCAAGTTTCCATCGTCAGTTGCGCTGGGGTAACTACCTAGTAGGTCTCAATGATGTGCGTTGACGTGTGGTGGCGCATGCGGGCTTGCAATCGCCTGTGACCAAAGGGTATGGATTACTATGCCCCAACCGCGCAGCAGTAGCTGACGATTTAGATTGGGGCGATGAGCGCTTTAAAGGCGAGGGTGTGTTCCAAAAAAGAGGTAGTCGATGGATTGGTCCCGAGAGGAAGTCGAAATTGTTGTCGCTGATTACTTGGCGATGTTAGCCGCCCACTTTTCGGGACAACAGGTCAACAAGGCCCAGCGACGGCGTGAGTTACTGCCAAGGCTTGCTGGACGTAACGATGCGTCAGTCGAAAGAAAGCGCGCGAATATTAGTGCCGTTGTTGAAAAATTAGGGTTCCATTATTTGCCGGGCTATAAGCCATTGTGGAACTACCAAAGACTCCTTGATTCCGTCGTAGCCGAACAGATAGGAGCAGCACCATGGCTTGATGAAGCCGCACTAGCAGCAGTTCAGTTGCCAGCACTGCCCCAAATACCAACTGACTTCGTTAACGTAATAAGTGACGCTCCAAAACTAGCTCCGCGTGTGAGGGAGTCAGACTACGCTTTTACGCCGATCCGTAGGGACTACCTTGAACGCGAGGCTAGAAATCGATCTCTTGGCCGGGCTGGTGAGGAGTTTGTCTTAGAGTATGAGCGCTGGCGATTACGCCAATTCGGAGAAGCGCGGCTTGCTGCAAAGGTTGATTGGGTATCTACGACCAAAGGCGATGGCCTTGGCTACGACATCCACTCATTTAACGCGAGTGGCGAAGACAAGTTCATAGAAGTGAAGACCACGGCATTTGGTGTAGCGACTCCGTTCTTCATTACCAATTCAGAGCTTGCATTTGCACGACTAAATGAAGGCCGGTTCCACATTTACCGTGTGTTTGAGTTCCGATTGAAGCCGAGAGTTTTTTCGCTTCAAGGCAATCCGGCCGCCCATTGCATTCTTGATCCAGTTTCTTATCGCGCTAGCTTCGGCTGAAGAAGTGTGCCCAGGAGACTTGTTGACAAGTCGTGAAACCTGCTAAAGCCCGTCGAACCGCAGGCAATATTGCAAATGGTTTGGCCGCTCGCTAAGCTTTTCCTTTTTCAACCCACAAAGAAACAGCCCATGGCAAACACCCCGTCCCTCCCCGAAAGCATCATGTCCCACGTGTCCATCGGCACCAACGACTTTCCGCGTGCCAAGGCGTTCTATACGGCTGTGTTGGGTGCGATGGAGATCAAGGTGATCATGGAGCACCCCGGGGCAATCGCTTTCGGGCGGGCCTATCCAGAGTTCTGGGTGGGTGTGCCGCACGATGGCGGCAAGGCGCATGTGGGCAATGGTTCGCACTTTGGTTTTCTGGCCGTCTCCAAAGCGCAGGTGGATGCGTTTTATGCCAAGGCGCTGGAGATGGGCGGGCAGGGCGATGGCGCGCCGGGCCCGCGGCCTTTGTATGGGCCGCAGTATTACGGCTGCTTTGTGCGGGACCTGGATGGGCACAAGATTGAGGCGCAGTTTTCGGATACATCTGCGGGTTGATGTAACGCGGGTCTTAAGCCGAATGGGCCGTTGGGCCAGATGGGACCTGCGCGAGCAGCTATTTAATTCATAGCAAGCCGGCTTGCTTTCCCTGCGCCTTGTCGCGCTTGGGTACGGGGCGCTGTCTGACATGGGCGGGCATTCGGGGTTTTCAGAATGGTTGTTACGCGGGTTGGTGTTGCCTTGTTTGCACGCTGGCCCTTGTTCAACACCTTTATCTGGAGACAGACCATGCCGAACAAACAGAACGCCAAAAACAAGCAGAACAAACAACTCGCGCCCGAGGATGCCCGCAACCAGGCCGGCGGCGCGATGGAGCAAGACGGCACACCCAAAGCATCCGGCCACGGCGGCAAGGTGGAAAACGACTTCAACCAGATGGGTGAGCAGAAACCAACCCAGAAGAACGAAGGCCAGCGCACGGCCAACAGCCGCAGCGACCGGGAGTCGCATGTGGGCGGCAGCAACCAGCTGCAGTCGCGCCGCGGCAGCACGGGGCGTTGACGTGGCTGCGGACACGTTCAGCCGCGGGGCGAGGGTGAAGGCGGGCCAGTTTGACCACCACAGCGGCGACCACCTGACGCTGGACAGCGCGAAGATTTACTTTGAAGTTCACGGTGATGACGCCGACCCGCCGCTGCTGTTTTTGCACGGCGGGCTGGGCACGATGAAGGACTTCAACGGCGTCTTGCCGCTGCTGCAGAAGCGCTTCCGCGTGATCGGCATCGACAGCCGGGGCCACGGCAAGTCAACCCTGGGCACGGCGGGCGTGACTTACCAGCGGCTGGCGCTTGACGCTGCCGCTGTGCTGCAGCACCTGGGCGTTCAGCGCTGCAGCGTGGTGGGTTTCAGCGACGGCGGCATCACGGCGTTGCGCATGGCCGCGCAGACTGCGTCACTGATCGACAAGCTGGTTGCCATTGGCACCGACAAAATGCTCAAGGCAGACGACCCGGTGCGCAAGCTGCTGGGCGGCGTTACGGCGCAAAGCTGGACCCAAAAATTCCCTGAATCAGTAGCGCTATACAACGCGGTCAACCCGCAGCCCGACTTTGCGGCGCTGATTGATGCCGTCGTGCCGATGTGGCTGGACGACGGCCCCAGCGGCTACCCGGGCGAGTGCGTCAAGCAGATCCGTTGCCCCTTGCTGGCGATTCGCGGCGATGAAGACCACCTGGTGTCGCGCGCCAGTGTGTTTGAGCTGGTGGAGCAAGTGCCCGGCGCGAAGCTGCTGAACATTCCGTTTGCTGGCCATGAGGCGCACAAGGACCAGGCCGACCAGGTGATGGCGTGCGTCAACCGGTTTCTGGAATGAAATAACAGCCATTTTCATAACTAAAAGTGGCTGTAGCCCAAGCGGTGCTTGCGCGAACAGCTATCAATACCATAGCGCTTGGCGCGCTCAGTGCCGGCGCTGTGCGCGTCTTTACCTGCCGTTGAGGCATTTCCTTACAAACCGCAACGTGGCAGACGCATGGCCCTAAGTTTGGCGGCGCAGGATGAATGCTTGTTTTTTTCTGCGGGGCAACCACCTGCAGACATCGCCCGGAAAGGCCCGCCATGAAAAAGATCGCCGACTTCCTGTTTCACCCGCGCTATTTGCGGGCCATTCCTTCGCTGGTGGTGCTGACCACCGCCATGGCCTGGAGCGTGGCGCCGGACCCGGATGCGGTAGACACCGTGCAGAAGCGGGCGGGCGTGAGCTTGTCGCTCAACCACACGGCCGCGGGCAACAGCCCGAACGGCAAGCTGCTGGACAAGCCCGAACAGGCTTGAATGCGGCCCAAGCGGTCGTAACGCCCTAGGGCTTGGCCGCGGCCATCCAGTGGCTGATCTTGCCGACCACTTCGGCCTCGATGCCGTTATAGCCGTGGTACGCCATGGCCTCGCAGGGGTCGCCCCGGCTTTGGCCGCCGGTGAAGGTCAGCAGCTCGGCCTTGGGTGTTTTGGCGAGCTTGTTCATCAGCTGCGGCATGTCACTGAAGGCGCAGAGCTTGCAGCCGTCTTGTTCGTGGTGCACCACCAGCACGGGAATCCTCAGTTTCTCCACCGGCATCTTGGGCACGGCGCGGCCGCTGTTGTCGGTCAGCATGGTGGACGTGAGCACGATGCCGTCGGGCCCGCCTTGCGCCGGCGCAGCCTCGGTGGCGATGTAGGCGGCTGACTGCGTGCCGCGGCTGGTGCCCACCAGCCACACGGGCACTGGCGATTGCTGCCTGAGCCAGGCGATGACGGCCAGCACGTCGGCCGTGTGTTCGGGAGTTTGCCTGTTGCCAGCCAGGAAGGGCGGCGACTGTTTGTCTGACGGCGCATCAATCACCGCGACCGCAAAACCGGCGTCGGCAAACTGCTGGCGCGTGCGCACAAGGAAGTTGCCACCTCGGGCGAAACCACCGTTGTCATTGATCTGCAAACCGCCATGGCCGCCGGCGAACAGGATGACGGAGGCCTTGGGCGTGGCGTTTGGGGTGGTGGACGCGGTGGGCGCGATGTAGACAAAGCGCTGGGTCACACCCGGGCGGGTGGGAATGTCGACCACGCGCGGGGTGCTTTGCGCTTGCGCGTTCCCGGCCACGGCCATGCACACCAGCAGGAAAGCGGGCAGTGCGTGGCGCAGCCACAGGTACCGTGCGGGTGAATGCGGTGTCATGGTGGGGTTCCTGTAAGGACGTTCCGGGATTTTTTTAAAGAAAACAGGGCTGAAACCCAATCAGGTCGTGCGCGAGCGGCTATCAAAATAATAGCGTTGACGGTGGGCGCTGCTGGCGTGCCGGCGCTTCATGGCGCCGTCGCGGTTTTGATCCACTGCACCACGGCTTCGCTGGCCACGACCGGTGTGGTGAGGTGGTTGGCCTTGACTTCGAGGTACTGGCTTTTGGGATTGGCGGGCAGCTTGTCGGCAAAGTAGGTCTTGGCGAATTTGCTGATCCAGTCTTCGTCGCCCACCACCGTGAGCACCGGCGTGCCGGGCGGGATGCGGGGCGCGGTCACGCCCATTTCGGCGTCAGAGGCGGGGTCGAAGTAGCTCAAATAGTCTTTGGCGGTGGCCGCCACGGGCAGCTGCTTGCCCTGGTTGATGTCGGTAAAGCGTTCGCGCGAATCGCCCTTGCCGTCGGCCACCAGCTTGCGGGCTTCGTCGACGCTTTCGCGCACTGTGGTGTTTTGCAGGACGCGGTAGTAGCTCACGGGCACGTGGCCGGGCGCCAGCAGCACCAGGGCCTGCACGTCGCCGCCACGCGCGGCAAAGCTCATGGCGGCGGGCACGCCAATGCTGTGGCCGGCAATCACGATCTTCGTTGCGCCCTGGCTGCGCAGGGCTTTGACATGCGTGGCCATCTCGGCCATGGCCTTATCCCAGTTGCCGTCCAGGTAGCGGGTGCGCGACCAGGGCATGTCGGGGAAAAGCACCACCATGCCTGCGCCTTCCAGCACCGGCTTGATGCGGCTCATGTTGGGGTCGTTGTTGCTGCCGGGGTTTTTGCCGTGCAGCATCAGCACGCCGATTTTGGGGTTGCCGTCTTGTGCGTGGACGGCGCCGGCCAGCAGGGCTGACGCAAAAAGAAGGCCGATGGCCATCAGGCGGTGGAACGGTCTGCGGTGCATAAAGCCTTTCGGGCGGTGGCGGGCGGTGGCGGGCGGTGGCGGGCGGTGGCGGGTGGGGCGGGTTGGATCGAGGTCGGGCCCAATATACCCGCGGCAAACCGTTGCGACAGCCGGGTTTGCACGCAGGGGCCGGGCTTCCTACAATGGCACGATGAACGCCGTCATGCCGCAAACCACCCCCAACGCCCCGGCAACGCCCTTGCTGGCCAGTGAACCTGCCCGTGCGGCCTACCGCGACTACGCACAGCCCGGGCTGGACCGCGTGCGGACCTTCTACCGCAACAACCACCAGAACCAGACCTACGATTTTGTGCAGCGCAAAAAAGCCGAGTGGCTGGCGTTTTCGCAGCGCGAGATGACGCCTTGGGCCGCGCTGGAATTCCTCAACACGCTGGTCGATGAGTCGGACCCGGATATCGAGCTGCCGCAAATCAGCCACCTGCTGCAAACCGCCGAAGCGATTCGCGCCGACGGCCACCCCGACTGGTTTGTGCTGACGGGTTTCATTCACGACCTGGGCAAGGTGCTGTGCCTGTTCGGCGAGCCGCAGTGGGCCGTGGTGGGCGACACCTTTCCGGTGGGTTGCAAATTTTCAGACCGCATCGTCTACCCCGAATACTTTGACCTGAACCCCGACAGCACGGACGCGCGCTACAACAGCGAGTACGGCGTGTATGCCCCCGGCTGCGGGCTGGACGCGGTGCATATGTCCTGGGGCCATGACGAATACCTGTACCAGCTGCTGAAAGCGCACCTGCCGCTGCCGGCGCTGTACATGATTCGCTACCACTCGTTCTACGCCTGGCACCGTGAGGGCCAGTACGGCCACCTGACGGATGCGCAGGATGCGGCGCATATGGAATGGGTGCAGAAGTTCAACCCCTACGACCTCTATTCGAAGAACGACAGGCCGCCGGTGCTGGCCGAGCTCAAACCGTATTACGACGATTTGATGGCGAAGTACCTGCCGGCGCAGCTCAAGCTGTAGCCGTTCCGAAGGCGGTAAAACCGCTTTTTCTCAAGGAAAAAAGGCCTGTAAGCCTTTAGGAATGTGCGCAAGCAGCTCCTGAAAAGATAGCGCTGCTCAGTTCTCGTCGTCGCTGTTGCGGCCGCGGCTGCTGCGCCAGATGGCCCGCACCAGCCACAGGCCGCCGGCCATGGCGCCCATAAAACCGACAAACCCGAACGCCGGCAAACCAAACAGCGTGGGGCCGCCCTTGACGGTCATCACGATGGACGAGCCGATGATGAGCGCCGAAATCACCAGGGCCATGGCCAGCCGGTTGGCGGCGCGGTCGAGCTGGTCGCCCACGCGTTTAAGGTGGGCCAGCTCGATGCCCACCTGCACGCGGCCGCGGCGCGCGTTGCGCAGCAGGCGCGTCAAGTCATGCGGCAGCTGGCCGGCCAGCGCCATCGCGCGGCTCAGCGTTTGCCAGCCGCGGCTGGCAAGTGCCGCGGGTTCGTAACGCGCGCGCACCATTTGCTGCAGCAGCGGCGTGGCTTCGGTGGCCATGTGAAAGCCCGGGTCCAGCCCGCGGCCCATGCCTTCGAGCGAGATGAAGGCCTTGATCAGCAGCGCCAGGTCGGGCGGCAGGCCCAGGTGGTGGTCGCGCAGGATGGCGGTGACGTCGGACAGCATTTGCCCCAGGCTGAGCTGGGCCAGCGGCGTGCTGTGGTACTGGTCGACAAAGGCTTCAATCTCGCCCTCCAGCTGGGAGAGGTTGGTGCCGTGCTCGTCACTCGTCCAGTCGAGCAGCACGTCGGCCACGGCCTGCGGCTGGCGTTCGACCAGGCCCAGCAGCAGTTGCAGCAGCTCTTCGCGCCGCCGCTCGGTCAGGTGGCCGATCATGCCGAAGTCGATAAAGGCGATGCCGTTGCCGGGCAGGTAAAACACGTTGCCGGGGTGCGGATCTGCGTGGAAAAGGCCGTCTTCCAGAATCATCTTCAGCACGGCGTGGGCGCCGCGGCGGGCAAGTTCGCTGCGGTCAAAGCCGGCTTCGGGCGTGAGCTGGTCCAGCGCACTGCCGGGCACTCCGTCGACCAGGTCCTGCACATTGATGCGCAGGCCAGTGTGGGCCCAGTGCACGCGCGGGATCACGATGTAGGGCAGCGACGCCATGTTGAGGGCGATGCGCTCGGCATGGCGGCATTCGGCGGCTAAATCGAGCTCGCGGCGCAGCGACTTGGCGAGCTCGCGCACCAGCTGCCGCGGGTGGTAGGGCTTGAGCGCGGACAGCTCGGCTTCGGCCAGCGAGGCCAGCCGGTCCATCAGGCGCAGGTCGGCGTCGATGACTTCAGTGATGCCGGGGCGGCGGATCTTGACGATGACTTCAGTGCCGTCATGCAGCTGCGCACGGTGCACCTGCGCAATCGAGGCGGCGGCCAGCGGCGTGGTGTCAAAGCGGGCAAAGACAGCCTCAGGCTCGCCACCCAGGTCTTCGCGCAGCTGCGGCAGCAACAGCGCCAGCGGCACGGGCGGAACATGGCTGTGGAGTTTTTCGAACTCGGTGATCCATTCGGGGCCGAACAGGTCGGCGCGGCCGGCAAGTACCTGCCCGAGCTTGACGAAAGTGGGGCCCAGCTCTTCAAGCGCCAGGCGCACCTGCTCGGGCGGGCTGATGCGGGCAAGGTCTGCCACATGGCCCCAGTGCAGCGCATGGCCGGCACGCTCGAGCTTGTCGGCCAGGCCGAGCCGCCGCACGCTGTCGCCAAAGCCGTGGCGAATCAGCACACCGGCGATTTCCGCCAGGCGTGCCATGTCGCGCGCGGCACCGAAGGTCTCGATCAACATCGAATGATGATAGCCCTGAGTTGTGTTGCCGGGCTTGCCTTTTGTCAATTGCGGGGCAAGTGCGGCGGGTTTTCTGGCGGGTGCTATTTGCGGGCTGCTGCGGCGGAAGCGCCGGTTTTTTCCTTCTTGTCGGGCAGCTCGATCTTCACTTCCAGCACATCCAGGTTGTCCTGCCGCTCCAGGTGCAGCTTGATGTCGTGTGGGTCGATGCGGATGTATTTGGCGATCACGGCGATGAGGTCGCGCTGCAGCGCGGGCAGGTAGTCGGGCTCATGGCCGCGCCCTGTGCGCTCGTGCGCCAGGATGATCTGCAGCCGCTCCTTGGCGACGTTGGCAGTTTTTTTCTTTTCGCCGAGAAAAAAGGACAGGAAGGACGCCATCGTTTTACTTCCCCCCGAACCAGCGCTTGAAGAGGCCGGGTTTTTGCGCGTCGATGAAACGCATGGGCTTGTCCTTGTCGCCGAGGAAACGGTCGACCACGTCCTTGTAGGCTTCGGACACATCGCTGCCGTTCATGTGCACGGCCGGCACGCCCTGGTTGGAGGCTTGCAGCACGGACTCGGATTCGGGGATGACGCCGATGAGCTTGATGCGCAGGATGTCCTGGATGTCTTCCAGCGAGAGCATCTGCCCCTGGTCGACGCGGCCGGGGTTGTAGCGGGTGATGAGCAGGTGTTCCTTGATGGCGTCACCGCCGTCGATGGCGCGTTTGGTTTTGCTTGAAAGCATGCCGAGGATACGGTCGGAGTCGCGCACCGAGGAAACCTCGGGGTTGGTGACGATGAGGGCTTCGTCGGCAAAGTGCATGGCCATGAGCGCGCCGGTTTCAATGCCGGCGGGGGAGTCGCAGACGATGTACTCGAAGTCCATCTCGCCCAGGTCTTTCAGCACTTTTTCCACGCCGGCTTTTGTCAGCGCGTCTTTGTCGCGCGTTTGCGAGGCGGCCAGCACAAAGAGGTTGTGGCACTGCTTGTCTTTGATGAGCGCCTGGTTGAGCGTGGCTTCACCCTGTATGACGTTGATGAGGTCGTACACCACGCGGCGCTCGCAGCCCATGATGAGGTCGAGGTTGCGCAGGCCGACGTCGAAGTCGATGACCGCGGTTTTGTGCCCGCGCAAGGCGAGGCCGGTTGCAAAGCTGGCACTGGTGGTGGTTTTGCCCACGCCGCCCTTGCCGGAGGTGACCACAATGATTTTTGCCATCAGATAAAAGTCCTTTTGAAAACGGGAACGGGTATGCCGGGTTTACGCATGGGCGGCATGAAGGCGCGGAAACATGACGTGGGTTGAAGGCCTCGTGCTCAAGCGGTCAGTACATTCATGACGAGCCTGTCGCCTTCCTGCCCTTCCTCGGCGGGCACCAGCCGCACCTGCGTGGGCTGGCCTGCCAGGCCTTCGGGCAGCGGGTGCTCTGCGGTGCGGTACACGCCGGCGATCGAAATCAGCTCGGCTTCCAGCGCCAGCGAAAAAATGCGTGCCTCGGTGTTGCCGCGTGCGCCGGCCATGGCCTTGCCGCGCAGCGGCGCATACACATGGATGTGGCCGTCGGCAATGACTTCTGCGCCGGCGTTGACCATGGCCAGCACCACCAGGTCGCGGCCGCGTGCATACACCTGCTGGCCCGAGCGCAGGGGTTTGTCGACCACGAGGGCGCCCAGCGGGGCGGCGGCGGGCGCGGCCACCACCACGGGGGGTGCTGGCTGTTGCTGCTGTGCGGGTGCTGCCGCAGTGGGGCGGTCGGGCAGCAGGTGGGCGTCGGGCACGGGCAGCAGCCCGGCCTGCAGCGCTGCCGCCATTTGCGCGGGGTTGCCGCCCTTCACGGAAAGCGGCACCAGCTGGTAGCTGCCCAGCAGGGTGATGAGGGCGGGGAAGTCGATGTCGCCCACCGCCCGTCCGCTGCGCGCGGCGGCGGACTGCAGGGGCGAGAGGTCGATCATCAGCGCGTCCTGGTCGAAAAAGTCGGGAATGTCGCCAAAGCGGGCCTGCAACTCTTGCGCGAGCGCGACAAGGTCGGTGGACTTGAGCAGCAAAGCCACCAGGGGCAGGTTGGCGCTTTTGATTTCGAAGGTGGCGGGGGTGGTGGCCTGTATGGCAACAGTCATGGGTGGAAAGTCATGGGCAGAAGGACAACGGGCGACCGGTGCGGAAAATGAGGGCGAAGAAAGATGGCCGAGGGTAGCGTGCGAAGGGGCGGATTCGCACGCACGCTTTGTCGCACTTGTGAGCGTATGAAACGCTGGCCGGTAGCTTGTGGCGTGCTGGTGGCGGTGTTTGCGCAGCGCGGCAGCCCCGCTTTAACGCGGCGCCGGCATTGAATGCGCGCGGCCCGTACCCATGTGCAAGGCTCATCAGCTCGTCATTACCCTGGACATTTCATGAACTTCCTGCCGCTGGCGCTTGTAACCGCGCTGCTCCATGTTTACATTGGTGCACGCCTTCTCCCCGGGTTGGGGGCGTATCCCGCGGGGCAATGGCTGTTTGCCGCGGTCCTTGTGGTGTCGGCCTTTGTCATGCCGCTGGGGCTGATGGCCGGCCGTGTAGCCAAACAGCCTTTGGCCGATGTGCTGACCTGGGCGGGCCTGCTTTTCATGGGCCTGTTTTCGTCGCTGCTGGTGTTGACGGTGGCGCGTGATGCGGCACTGCTGGTGCTGTGGCTGGCCGATGCCGTGGCGCCCGGCCACCTGCCGCTGGCGTGGCTGCGCACGGTGTCGGCCGAGGCGGTGCCGCTGCTGGGCGGGCTGATCACCGTGCTGGGTTTTCTGAATGCGCGCCGCACAGCCGCCGTGGTGAAGGTGGATGTGCCCATCAAGGGCCTGCCCGCCGCACTGCAGGGGTTTACCGTGGCGCAGATCAGCGACATCCATGTGGGGCCGACCATCAAGCAGGCGTATTTGCGCCGCATTGTCGACAAGGTCAATGCGCTGGATGCCGATGTGGTAGCCATCACCGGCGACCTGGTGGACGGCAAGGTGAGCGAGCTGGCCTCGCACGTGGCGCCGCTGGCGGAGCTGCAGTCGCGCCACGGCACGTATTTTGTGACGGGCAACCATGAGTACTACTCGGGCGCGCATGCCTGGATTGACGAGCTGCGCCGGCTGGGCCTGACGGTGCTGCTGAACCAGCATGTGGTGATTCGACCGCCACTTCTTGCTGCGGGCCAGGACGCCACGCCGCTGGTGCTGGCGGGTGTGACGGACTACAGCGGCGGGCATTTTGACCCAACCCATCGCAGTGACCCGGAGGCGGCTCTGCGTGGTGCGCCGCTGGAGGCCGTGCGCGTGTTGCTGGCGCACCAGCCGCGCAGTGCGGCGGCGGCGGCCAAAGCCGGCTTTGACCTGCAGCTGTCGGGCCATACGCATGGCGGGCAGTTTTATCCGTGGAATTTGTTTGTGCGGTTTCAGCAGCCGTTTACGGCGGGCTTGCACAAGCTGCAGAACCTGTGGGTTTATACGAGCCGCGGGACGGGGTACTGGGGGCCGCCCAAACGGTTTGGGGCGCCTTCGGAGATTACTTTTTTGAGGTTGGTGGTGGGGTAAGGTTGTGTTGATTGGTGGTTCTGAGTAATGGGAACGAGCGCAAGCAGCTATTGAATTGATAGCGGCCTCTTTTGGGGTTGTTGTTGGTTTTGTGGGCGTGCTCTTTGCAGAGTGTTGCTGGCCGGGGGTTGCCCGGCATGCAACTCACTTTCTTTTGCTTCGCCAAAAGAAAGTAAGCAAAGAAAAGGCGACCCTGGTTCCTGCGTCCCCTGCGCTTCGCTCCGGGGCAACCTGCGGTGCTCGGTCCAGCCGGGGTCAAAAACAACTCGCTTCGCTCAAACAAGTTTTTGCCCTGATCCGTCTGGACCTCCGCTCCTCGGCGCATCCACAAGGGGGGTGGGAGAGGAATACCGAACAGCCAACAACCGAATACCAGAACCCGAACACCTGAAGAAACAAGGACACGCCATGGCGTGTCCTTGTTGGTATTGGAGTTGGTATTTGTCTTCAGTCCCCGTTCCCGATTAGCCCTTCTGTATGCGCCGAGGAGCACAGGTTCAGGCGGATCAGGGATCGCGATTGTCTGAGCGAAGTGCAACGTAGCGAGTTCGAGCGAGACCCCGCCTGAACCGAGCACCGCAGGTTGCCCGTAGCGAAGCGTAGGGACGCAGACAGCAGGGTCGCCTTTTCTTTTGCTTACTTTTCTTTTGGCGACCCAAAAGAAAAGTGAGTAGCTGCCGGGCAACCCCCGGCCAGCAGCCCTCAGCAAGAGCACACAGCTTGAACAACAACAGCAACATCGTCTACCCTCCACCCATGCCCCAAACCCTAACCCTCCGCCTGAACCCAGGCGACGACCTGCGAACAGCCCTGGATGCAGCATTCGCCCAGCTGCAGGCCGAGCAGAACACCCGCGCGGCTTGCGTCATCTCTGCGGTGGGAAGCCTGTCTCGCGCCGTGCTGCGCTATGCGGCCGAGCCGCAGGGGACGGTGCTGGTGGAACCGCTGGAACTGATCACGCTGTCGGGCACGTTGAGCCCGGACGGTGCGCACCTGCATGCCAGCGTGGCCAATGCGCGGGGAGAGATGTGTGGCGGCCATGTGATGCCGGGTTGTGTGGTGCGGACGACCGCTGAAATTGTGCTGGTGTCGTTGCAGGGTTGGGTGTTTGCGCGTGAGCATGACGCGCGTACCGGGTTCAAGGAACTGGTGGCGAAGCCGGCAACGCCCTGGTCTTGAAAGTAGACCGCGTCTGTAGGCCGGCCCTGACAGCCGTGCTGGCGTCATGGCCATGGCGGGCGTGGAGGACAGGCGTAGAGTGGTGTTAGCGCATTACCACGCACGCAACCTACCAGCACCCAGTATCAAGGAGGCATGTTCATGTTGAAACAATCACCCTTTTCCGTCGCTTCCGTCGCCCTGCCGGGCGTTGTGTTGGCAATGGCCCTGACGCTTTTCACAGGACCACAGGCGGTAGCCCAGACATCGCAAACCACACAGCCGGCCGCGGCACCCGATACCGCAGTGCCGACGGCTCCCTTGAGGAATCCGATGAACCGCAACCCGGCGCGCCGGGCGTCTGAACCCGAAGCGCCGCCCCCGCCGCCGGATCCGCGTGACTCGACCATCCGTCCGGTGGCGCCGCCCGGCAACGACGGCCGTGACGCGGTATCGCCCTCGCCGAATGCGACACCTGCGCCTGGTGCTGCGCCAACGCGGCCGCCTCTTGCCAAGCCCTGAGGCGGATTTGCTGCCTGTTTATAGCCCGTGAGCGGTATGGCGTGGCATCAGGGATGAATGCCAAATGACGCCCTGGCCCAACAGGGACAAGCGCAAGCAGCTATTAAATTGATAGTGGCTGACCGGCGGCAGCCTTCGGTGTGCGCGCCTTGCGGGCGCCGGCCGAGCTGCGGTTCTTCCGGTAGTAACGCTGCGGCGAATCTTTCTGCATCATCCGGCGGCGCAGGCGCGCGGGGTGAAAGACCTGTTCGTACTGCGTGAGCCAGCGCTGTTCGCTGGCGTCGGGTGAGGGGGCGGTCTGCCTGTCGGCGGCGGGGCCGAAGCGCAGTGAAGCCGGGGCGTCGGCCGGCTTGTGGCCTGGTCGTGTTTCTTCCGGGGGCAGCACCGGCGCAGCGTGCCGGCCGTGGCCGGAAGCCTGCGGGCCCAGGTAGTCGGACTCGACGCTGCATTGGGGCGTGAGGATGGCCCAGCGCATGTGGGCAAAGCGGCGGGCAAACAGCGGCGCCACGGCTTCAACGATGTGGTGTTCCGGCTCGAACCAGGCCACGTGCAGCGGGCCGCCTTGCGGGCGGGTTTTGAAGGTGTCGTCCTGCACCGAGTGAAAGCGCAGCTGGGCCTTCATTTTCTGCATGTCGTGGCGCACTTCTTCGGCCATTTGCCGGGCCTGCGCCATGTCGGTGTCGAGCTGGTTGTGCCGCAGTTCGGGCTCATGCACCAGACGCCACAGCAGGCGGTAGAGCAGGCTGAAGCGCTGCGGGTTGTTGTGCAGGATGACGGCCTGGCACAGGGTGAGAAATTCGGGTGGGACAGTGACGGTGGGTGCGTCGCTGAGTGCGGGGCTCTGCGCCGTGCCGGTGGGCGGCACGCCTTCAGCGGGCGTGGTGCTGCAATGCCAGATGACTTGCCCAGGCAGGATGTTCTGTGCCAGCAGGCCGCGTGCGGCACGGCGAAAGCCCTCGAGGTCCGTCTGCCCCTGCAGCGTGACAGGCAGCATGGCTTGTGGAAAGAGGTCGTTCGTCAGCAGGTCATTCATCACGCCCATGGACACATCCTTTCTTCACGGTTCAAGCACCCATGGTGCGGCGGCGGCCACCGTGGCGGGTGTAGGCAAAAGAGCCGTCTTCCTGGGTGCGGGCGGCGCATTGCCAGGACAGAAAGCCCGAATTCACTGTATTAATATACAGTGTTTTGGTGATTCAGGTGTGAAAGTGAGGCAAAAATCCCGGGCCTTTTGTGGCTTTGTCGCCTAAATCAGCCTGAACCCAGCCCAAAAGGGTCTGGCTGGCGGCAACGGTGCCAAACGTGCTGCAGCGTGCGCTTTTTGACCTGGACGGGGGTGGCGTCAGCGCTTTTTGTGGGCCCGCCGCAGCTTTTTGGCGTGGGTTTCCATGGCGAGATACGCCACAACGGCCGCGGTCAGCGGCACCAGGTAATAGATCACGCGGTAAGCCACCAGCGCGGCCAGCAGTTCGTACTGCGGCATCTCGTGCGACAGCAGGGCGACGAACACGGCCTCCAGCACGCCGAGGCCGGCCGGCACATGGGTGATCACGCCGGCAATGGCCGCCAGCAGCAGCACGCTGACGACGGCGGAAAACTCGATGCGGTGCTGCAGCAGGATGAAAATAATGCCCGACATGATGAGCCAGTTGCCGGCGCCCATCAGCAGCTGCAGGCCGGCCAGCCGCACGGAGGGCAACACCACCTCATGGCCGCGCAGCCGCAGCATGCGCCGGCGGGAAAACGCGCAAATGCCGAGATAACCCGCAACAACCGCCAGCAGCACCGCACCGATCAGACGCAGGGAGTTGGTGGTGACAGGCCAGTCCAGGGGCAGGGTGGGCGGCTGCAAGGCAAACACCGCGCCGGCGAGCAGCAGGTACCCCATCCAGTTGGTCAACATGCTCAGCGACATGATGCGGGTGATGGCGCCGTTGCCCAGGCCCAGGCGTGAATAGAGGCGGTAGCGAAAAGCCACACCGCCCACGAGGGAGCCGAGGTTGAGGTTGAAGGCGTAGCTGACGAAGGTCACTGCCATCACGGTGGGGGCGCGCAACGGGTGGCGGGTGTAGTGGCGGCCCAGCAGGTCGAAGGTGCTGTAAAGCGTGAAGCTGGCCACGGCTAAAAGCACGGCGCCCCAGGCGGCGGTGAGGGGGTAGTCCTCCAGCGCGGTGAGGACCTGGGACCATTCAATCTTGCGAGCCTGCGAGAACAGCAGGCTGGCGATGAGCAGAAAGAACGCGGCGGTGGCGCCGTGCCTGAGCCATGGCCACCAGGCTTTTTTTTTCGGCACGGCGGGCTGGGGCTTGCCGTGCCGCCCGGGCGGGCGGGGAGGATGGGGCGTGGGCAAGGTGCGGCTTTCGGCCATCACGCGCTCAAATGGGTCTGGCCTGGTGCTGTTGGGGCTCGCGCTGATCGGGCGTGGCCACTTCGGCGGGCGTGATGCGTGGCGCGTGCGCCGGCAGCCAGCCGGCCCAGGCGGGGTAGCGGCGCAGCAGGTGAAAGACAAAGTAGCTGCGCAGCGTGCGCCACCACGTGGGCTTCACCAGGTCCTGGCGGCCTATCTCTTTGCAGCTGTGCTGCATCAGGTGGTCCAGCCGCGTGCCCAGGTCGTTGTTGAAGGTGCGGTCGCGGATCATGACGTTGGCCTCGAGGTTGAGCGCCAGGCTCAGCGGGTCCAGGTTGCTGGAGCCCACGGTGGCCCATTCGTCGTCGATCACGGCCACCTTGCCGTGCAAGGGGCGGTCGCAGTATTCGTAAATGCGCACACCCGCGTCCAGCAGGTGGTGGTAGAGCATGCTGGCGGCGGTCTTGACGATCGCCATGTCGGGCTCGCCCTGCAGGATGAGGTGTACGTCCACACCGCGCCGCGCGGCGTGGCGCATTTCCCTGAGCAGCCGGTAACCGGGAAAGAAATACGCGTTGGCGATCACGACACGCTGGCGCGCCGTGCGGATGGCGGCGCGGTAGTGGCGCTCGATGTCGTTGGTGTGTTTGCGGTTGTCGCGCGTGACAAAAAGCGCCGCGGCGTCGCCCGCCGGCGCGGGCACGTCGTCCCTGCGCCAGGTGCCGGCCACGGAACGGGCGCGTTCGGAAAAACGTTCACGCAAGCCCGTGGGCGGCTCGGCGCCGGCATTGCGCTGCCCCGCCGCCAGGGCCCTGCGCACAAAGCTGTGGATGTCGGCGACAAGGGGGCCTTCAATCTCGACGGCATAGTCCTGCTTGGCCTGCGGGCCGAAGTCGGCCAGGTGGTCCGCCGAATAGTTGATGCCGCCGACGAAAGCACGTTCGCCATCGACGACCACAATCTTGCGGTGCATACGGCGAAACAGGTTGGTGCGCCAGCCCCACAGCCTGGGCCCCGGGTCAAACACATGCACGCGCACGCCGGCCCGCGTCAGGGTGGAAATGAATTCAGGTGACAGGTCCGGCGAGCCGTAGCCGTCGATCGTCAGGTCGATCTGCACGCCGCGCCGCGCCGCCTGGTGCAGGGCCGCGTGCAGCTCTTCACCGACCTTGTCTTCAAACAGGATGAAGGTTTCCACCACCACCTCGCGTTTGGCCGCGGCAATGCACTCAAAGACGCGCGGGAAAAACTCCTCGCCGTTTTCAAGCAGCTGGAACTGGTTGCCGCTTACCCAACGACTCATGTTCAGAGCTCGATTTCTGCCGCAAGGGGCGCGTGATCTGACAGGTGTGACCAGGGCCGCAGAGGCAGCACCACCGGTGCGTGGCCGATGGCGTTGCGCACATAGATGCGGTCCAGCCGCAGCAGGGGCAGGCGTGCGGGAAAGGTGCGCGCCGCCTTGCCGTTGGCCTGCACAAACACCTCATGCAGCTCGGCGCCTTTTTCCAGCCGGGCATGGGCGCGGTGCCGCCAGTCGTTGAAGTCCCCGGCCACCACGACGGGCGCGTGCGGCGGAATGTTGTTGCGCACCAGTTCGCACAGCATGTCCATTTGCTGCTCGCGGTGCGCTTCCATGAGGCCCAGGTGCACGCAGACGGCGTGCACGTTCACGCTGCGGCCGGGTATCTGCAGTTCGCAATGCAGCAGCCCGCGGCGCTCGGGCCCGCTGATGGACACGTCGAGGTTTTCAAAACGCACGATGGGGAACTTGGACAGCACGGCATTGCCGTGGTGCCCGTTGGTGTAGACCGCGTTGCGGCCGTAGGCGAACTGCGGCCAGATGGTGTCGGCCAGGAATTCGTAGTGCGGCGTTTCCGGGTAGTTGTCGAACTTGTCCTGGTGCTTGACGTGGTTGCCCGTCACTTCCTGCAGGAACACCACGTCCGCCCCGACGCCGCGAACGGCTTCGCGCAGCTCGGGCAGGATGAATTTGCGGTTGAAAAAGGTAAAGCCCTTGTGGATGTTGACCGTGAGTACCTTGAACGAGAACGAAGATTCGGGGCTGACCGCTGCAAGTGCAGTCTGCGTGTCGGCCTCGACGGCCTCCATGTCGATCAGCGTGGCGGCTTCAGGAGAGCGGGTGGGCACGGCGACAGACAGGGCATCCGGCCCGCGGCGCGAAGCTGAAGAAGGCGATGGCGATGGCGAAGGGGATTCGGGTGTGGAAGTCGGCATAGGAAAGATAAGCGAGTAGGCCCAGACAGGCAGGCGGAAAGGGCGCAGGACAGGCCTTGGCACCCATTGTTATTCTGCGCCCGGGGAGTGACTGTAGGACAGTAACTTATTTGCGGCAGGGCGCGGCGTACGCAAGCGCCTGGGACGTGCCTTTGGCCACAGCCCGCGGGCGCAGTGTCCTACATGGCGCGGAGGGCCTCTCCGATAAGGCCGGCGGGCCCGGCCCGCTAGATTGAATTCAACGTTAGCCCCGATGAAGTGGCAGGCGTGTTTTTTCAACCCAGCCTACGAGCACAACCCAAGGAACTACTCCCATGTTCAAAACCCCCTCTTCCATGAAGACCCTTTCCCTTGCAGCTGCCATGACGGCCGCACTGATGTTTGGCGCAGCTGCACACGCGCAGACCGATCCTGCGGGCAAACCAGGCGACAGCTCGGGTTCGGTCTCCACCGGTGCAACGGCCAAGACGCCTGAGCAGCGTGACGCCGCCAAGTCCGAAAAACAGGCAGCGAAATCCGACAAGAAGCAGGTCAAGGCCGCCAAACGCGCTGCACGCAAGAGTAAAGCCGCCACTGCAGGCGCTGCCCCCACGGATTCGGGCGGTACCAGCAAGTAAGGCCAGGCGCTGCCTTGGCGCCATGACAGTTTCAGGTTGAAGGTGCGCTGACGCGTTGCCATCACCCTTTTTGAAGGAGTTTGATATGTCCAAGTACTTTATGCGTTCCATTCCTGCGGCCGCTGCGTTGACCGCAGTCACGTTGTTCGGCTCTGCCGGCGCCTTTGCACAGGGCCTCGGTGTGGGTGTCGGCACCGGTGTAGGGGTCGGCGTCTCGGCCGGCCAGAACACCAATATCGACGCCGGTGTTCGCGCGAATGCCGCGGCAGGCGCTACCTCGGACTCCAGCGGACCCTCCTCGGGATCTTCCAGCGGCAGGCTCGGTGCCGGCGCCAATGTCTCCGGCTCAGCCCAGGGGGACACCTCCGCAGGCAGCAGGGCCGCGGCCGCGGTGGACAACACTGCCCGCAGCACCGGCCGGGCTGTAGCCCGCACCGGCAACGCCGTGAAGAGCGGCGCCAAGCGCACCTACAACAAGCTGGATAGCGCTGCGGGCAGTGCCCGTGTCCAGGGCAGTGTTCAGGGTGATGCGGCCGTCGGCGGCACTTCGAAGTAAGGGCAGGCAAGGTGCGGGTGTAATCGCCGCAAGGTAGTTGCACCGCCACAAAGCCGGGCACGGGGTTCTACCTGCCCGGCTTTTTTCGCGCCTGCGTTATTTGGGCCGGGGCTGCTGCAAGCCCTTGCCGGGCTGGGGTAGCTTCCCGGCCCGGAGTTCGGTGACAGCGGTGGCAACCGCCCTGGCCACGTTGCGGACTTCTTCCATCAGGGCTTTGTCTGCGTCCAGCGTGTCGTGGCTGGTGGCATAGGGTTCGTAGTAGCCGATGTAGCGGTCCAGGCGGGCCTGGCTGCCGGCGTCGATCAGGCCCATCCAGTCCAGCCAGTCGCACAGGCTTCGGCGCGCGCCCTCGATCCCGGCCACGTCGCCATGCACCACGACACCGTACGCGCGGCCGGCCAGGTGCTTGGGATAGTCCCAGCCTTTCATCTCCAGCGCCTTGGCTTCCTCCGGCTTTTTGCCGTGGGTGGTGGTGGGGTCGGGGTTGCCGCCGTCGGCACACACCAGGCGGTCGATCATGAGTTTGAGCGGGCTGGGTGACTGGTACCAGTACACGGGCGTGAGGATGATGACGGCATGCGCAGCCGTCCAGCGTTCGTAGATCTCGGCCATCCAGTCGCTGGTTTGCCCCAATGCATGGTTGGGGTAGCAGCTGCAAGGCCAGTGGCACAGCGGCATGGCGGTCGACACGCAGCCTTTGCAGGGGTGGATGTTGAGGCGGTAGCTGGAGGTGAGCAGGCTGAGGTCCAGCACATCGGGATTCATGCCTGCCTCTTGGAGCGTGGTCTTCGCGCTGTTGAGCAGGCGCCAGGTCTTGGAGATTTCGCCGGGGCAGGTGCCGTCGTTGCGGGCGGAGCCGCACACCAGCAGCACGCGGGAAGGCGTGGCCGGGTCTTTCCAGGCCGCCTGCGCTTTGGCCAGGCGTTCGCGGGTTTCCAGCCATTCGACGGACAGGTCGTAGTCGGGGTCGGAAAATTCTTCCCCGGCCTTGCGCGTGTGGGGCGCCTTGCGGCCCTCCTGGTAGGCATCCCAGGCCACGCTTTCAAGCCGGGCCAGGGCTTCGTCTTCCTGCCGGAATGCCGGGTCGACAAAAGATTGCATGAAGCGTTCGTGGAACGCGTCGCGTGAAAGGACGGCCGGTGCCTGGCCTTTGCGTACCGTGGTCATCTGCCGAGTCTAGTGACCCTGCAGGGCTTGAACCGGGGGTTTCGATGCCGTCCTACGCGGGCTTTCGGCGCCGTCTGGCGAGCTGCGGTTTTTGGTAAAAATGGCCTGTAATCCTTATGTAAGCAGCGCAGACAGCTATCAAAATAATAGCTAATGAGAAATGTGAACTGGCCACAAAAAAGCCCGCACGCAGCCGTTGGGGCTGCCGTGCGGGCCTGACACCGCTTCAGTTCAGCGTGTCGCAGTTATGGCTCAACCTTTTTGTGGGGCCGGGCCGTGGCCGCGAGGACCGCCATGGCGCATGCCATGCTTTTTGTGCTCGGCATCAAAGGTTTTTTGCTGCTCGGGTGTGAGCCCCGCGTAGAAGGTCTTGGTGGCTTCACCGCGCTTGTCCATCGCCGCGTTCATTTCGGCCATGCGCTGGGTGCGCATTTCCTTCATCTTGTCGATGCGCTGGGGCGTGGTCAGCTTGTCGAACTCGGCGCGTTGCTCCGGCGTGGGGCGTGCTCCGTGTGCGGGCGGCTGCATGGAGGCGGTGTAGCTGGTCCATGCGCCTTCCTGGGCAGGCGTGAGCTTGAGCTTGGCCTTCAGTTCGGCCTGGTGCTTGGCGATCATGGCCTGCATCTTGGCGGGGTCGTGGCGGCCCATGCGGCCTTCGTGGGGGCCGGCAGGCTTGCCTGCGGCGGGCGGCGATCCGGCGGGTGGTGCAGGAGGCGTTTGTGCCATGGCACCGGCGCCAACGGTTGCCAGCAGGCCGGCCAGTACGAGGCTGTTGAGGGAAGCAGGGCGGTTGAATGCGAATTTCATGGGGAACTTCCTTTCAGGAGAAGATGCCTGAGTTCCATTGAGTCGTGACATACGGCTTTTGGCTTCAGGTTGAAAGCAAGTGTGCGGGCCGTCTGTTTCCCTGGCGTTGCCGGGCGATGACGGTATGTAAAGTTTGGTGAAAGCCTGGTGGTGGCCACGGGGCAAGGACGTAAATATTGCCGGAGGCCGTTTTGCGGACGGCCGTGCCTCACGCCCAGGGCTTGCGGGTATGCTGTGTGCCTCAACGTCTTACCCGTCCGCCGACCAAATGAGTTTTTTGTCTGAACTGAAGAAGCACGCCACGGAACTGCAAAGCCGGCAACTCGGTGTGCAGCAAGACCTGAGCACCAACACGCAAAACTGCGAATTCGCATGCAAGATGGCGCGCAAATACCTGCAGGAACTGTGCGCGCAGCTCAATGTGATCAGACCGCCGGCGCCCGGCGACTACAGCCTGAATGGGAAACAGCCGTTCCCGCCGCTTGCGCTGGCAAACCTTCGGTGCGACGCCCGTACCAAGATGCTGAGAAACGCAGAAGCGATTGACTACATCGGGATGGGATGGGATCTGCTTCCGGCCAAGGGAAGTGTGGCCGTCCATAGCGTGACAGTGAACTTCCCGCCGGATCTTGAACGGGTGACGAGCCGCCTGTCTGTCGGCAAGGTACCGCATGAGCGCAAGGAGCAGCGTCATCCGGAAACCAACAAACTGTTGGCCTATGTGTTCGAGTATGAAACGCAGACACGGGGTTTTATCACGGTCACGCCGGACCACGACCGCGGCGAAATTGCCTTCCGGATCAGCAATGTGGGCGGCTTTGGTGTGGAAAACACGACCTACCCCGCGGCACAGGTTACGCCGGGCCTGATGGACGAATTGGCCAAAAAACTGGTTGGGCAGGCGAGCCGCTTTGGGTAACTGGCCCCTGGTTTTTGTCTCCCTCGCCGGTTAAGGTGCTATTGACCACGGTCAATTGCCATTACCGTCCGGCCTGCCTACAATGGCCTCAGCTTGTCGGGGTGCCAAGGATGTTTCCGTGAGGAGGCTTTCGAGGCTGAGATCGCAGTATGCGAGACCCGCTGAACCTGATCGGGATTATCCCCGCGTAGGGAACAACGCAATTGGCTCCGGAACTCCGCAGCGGCATCCCACATGCCACCGATGGACCCCCGGCTCCCCAGCAGGCACCCCACCTTCTGGAGAACCACATGGCCAAAACCCGACTCACCGTTGACACCCAAGACCTCACCAGTCGCATCACGCGCGCGCCTTTTCCGGGCTCCGCAAAAATCTATATTGAAGGCTCGCGCCCCGACATTCGCGTTCCGTTCCGTGAAGTCACGCTGACCGACACGCTGGTGCACGAAGGCGCCGGCGAGCCGCGCCGCGAGGCCAACCCGCCGCTGCGTTTGTATGACGCTTCGGGTGTCTACACCGACCCGGCCTCGCCCATCGACATTACGCGCGGCCTGCCGCCGCTGCGCGGCGCCTGGATCAACGAGCGCCAGGACACCGAAGCCCTGCCCGGCATCAGCAGCGCCTACGGCCGTGAGCGCCTGAACGATCCGGCCCTGGCCGCGCTACGCATGGCGCATGCGCCCGTGCCGCGACGCGCCAAGGCCGGCGCCAATGTGTCGCAGATGCATTACGCGCGCAAAGGCATCATCACCCCCGAGATGGAATACATCGCGGTGCGCGAAAACCTGGTGCGCGCGCAGCTGGCTGAGCGCCTGGCCACTGAACGCATGCCGAAAAAAGGGCACTCCTTCAACGCCGCGATTCCGGAGCAGATCACGGCCGAGTTTGTGCGCGACGAAGTGGCGCGCGGCCGCGCCGTCATTCCGAACAACATCAACCACCCTGAGAGCGAGCCGATGATCATCGGCCGCAACTTCCTGATCAAGGTGAATGCCAACATCGGCAACTCGGCGGTCACCTCGAGCATCGAAGAAGAAGTCGACAAGCTGGTCTGGTCGATCCGATGGGGCGCAGACACCGTGATGGATCTCTCGACGGGCGAGAACATCCATGAAACACGCGAATGGATCTTGCGCAACTCGCCGGTACCCATCGGCACGGTGCCGATTTACCAGGCGCTGGAAAAAGTCAACGGCAAGGCCGAAGACCTGACCTGGGAAATCTTCCGCGACACGCTGATCGAGCAGGCGGAGCAGGGCGTTGACTACTTCACCATCCACGCCGGTGTGCGCCTGGCCTATGTGCCGCTCACGGCCAACCGCCTGACGGGCATCGTCTCGCGCGGCGGCTCCATCATGGCCAAGTGGTGCCTGTCGCACCACAAGGAAAGCTTCTTGTACGAGCGCTTCGACGAGATCTGCGAGATCATGAAGGCGTATGACGTGTGCTTCTCGCTGGGCGACGGCCTGCGCCCCGGCTCGATTGCCGATGCGAACGACGAAGCGCAGTTTGCCGAGCTGCACACGCTGGGCGAGCTCACGCAGATCGCCTGGAAGCATGATGTGCAGGTGATGATCGAAGGCCCCGGCCATGTACCGCTGCAGCTGGTGAAGGAAAACGTCGACAAGCAGCTCGAAGCCTGCTTTGAAGCGCCTTTCTATACGCTGGGCCCGCTGATCACCGACATCTCGCCGGGCTATGACCACATCTCTTCGGCCATGGGCGCGGCCAACATCGGCTGGTACGGCACGGCCATGCTCTGCTACGTGACGCCGAAAGAGCATTTGGGCCTGCCCAACCGCGACGATGTGAAGCAGGGCCTGATCGCCTACAAGATCGCCGCGCATGCGGGCGACCTGGCCAAGGGCTACCCTGGCGCGCAGATGTGGGACAACGCGGTGTCGAAAGCACGCTTTGAGTTCCGCTGGGAAGACCAGTTCCGCCTGGCGATCGACCCTGACACGGCGATGGCGTATCACGACGAAACGCTGCCCAAAGAGAACGCCAAGGTGGCGCATTTCTGCTCGATGTGCGGGCCGAAGTTCTGTTCGATGAAAATCTCGCAGGAGGTGCGCGAGTTTGCGCGGCTCAACCCGGCCACCACCACGCTGGCGTCGGCCACCACGACAATTCCCATCAAGCAGATCGCCACCGGCTTTGAGGAAAAGGCCAAGGAGTTCCGCGAAGGCGGGAGCGAGATTTATTCCTGAGTTGTTTCGGAGCCGTCCCTGACATGAGCACTTTGCACATCGGCATCGCGGGCGCAGGCCTGGCCGGACGCACGCTGGCCTGGCGCCTGCTGCGCGCCGGCTGCCGCGTCAGCCTGTTCGATGCGCGGGCGCGTGACGATCTGGCCACGGCCTCGATGACGGCGGCGGCGATGCTCTCGCCGCTGGCGGAGCTGGCGGTGGCTGACGAGGCCGTGTTTGCCCTGGGCCAGCGCTCGATGCAGCTATGGCCGCAATGGATTGCCGAGCTGGAGGTTGCAGGCTTGCCGGTGTATTTCCGGCGCGAAGGTACGCTGGTGGTGGCCCATGCACCCGACCAGAGTTCGCTGGAACATTTCACCCGCCTGCTGATGCACAAGCTGCCTGATGCGTCACGTGCGCAGGTGCAGGCGCTTGATGCCGCTGCGCTGGGCCGGGCCGAGCCCGCGCTTGCCGGGCGCTTTGGCGGCGGCTTGCTGCTGGAAGGCGAAGGCCAGCTGGCCAATGACCAGTGGATGGCCGCGCTGGCGGTGGAGATCGACAGGCTGGGCGGCACCTGGCTCGAAGGCCAGGCAGTCAACGCTGTGGAAGAGGGCCGCATTGTCTGCGCCGGACAAACCCATGGCGTGGATGTTGCGGTGGACGCACGCGGTGTGGGTGCGAAGGAAGGCTGGCCGCAGCTGCGCGGCGTGCGCGGCGAGGTGCTGACGGTGGAATGCGCCGGCGTGACGTTGCAGCGCCCGGTGCGCCTGATGCATCCGCGCTACCAGCTGTATGTGGCGCCGCGGCCCGGCCACCGTTTTGTGGTGGGCGCGACCGAGCTGGAATCGGAAGACAGCGGGCCGGTGACCTTGCGCTCCACACTCGAGCTCGCCAGCGCGCTGCACAGCCTGCACCCGGCTTTTGGCGAGGCCAGGGTGCTGCGCCTGGCGGCTGCACTGCGGCCTGCGCTGGACGACCACCGGCCGGCGATTGCGCTGCGCAACGGTGTCTGGCACATCAATGGCCTGTACCGTCATGGGTATCTGTGCGCGCCCGCGCTGGTGGATGGGCTTGTCCATAAACTCCTGAGTACGGAGAATGAATGACATGACGACGACAACATTGGAAATATCGTTGAACGGTGAACGCATGGAAACCGATGCGCCGACACTGCAGGCATTGCTGCAGGCGCGGGGCTACGACTTCAAGAGCGCCTTTGCCTGCGCCATCAACAATGGGTTTGTGCCGCGGCCGCAGTGGCCGGAGCGCGCGCTACAGGATGGTGATCGCATCGATGTGGTGACCCCGATTACAGGGGGATAGACATGACACACCCCTGTCGGATGCTCACTGCGTGTAGCACCTTCCCCCCTTGCAGGGGGCGACGCTGGCGGCCTGGCGGAGCCAGTTCCGCGGCGTCTGCTGGCATCGCGATACTTTTGCGGAACGCTTGATATGACAACACCTGCATTACCTTCTATCGCCCACGGCCAGCCCCTGAAGGTCGGTGGCAAGACTTTGTCCAGCCGCTTCTTCCTTGGCACCTCGCATTACCCCTCGCCGCAAGTCATGAGCGATGCGGTGCGTGCCAGCGGGTGCGAAGTGCTGACGGTGGGCCTGCGCCGCCTGCAGCCGGAAAGTGGCGGCGGCAACAGTTTCTGGCAACGTATCCAGGCGCTGGGCTGCCACATCCTGCCCAACACGGCGGGCTGCCACAGCGCGGAAGAGGCGATCACGCTGGCGCAGATGGCGCGCGAGATTTTCGGCACGACCTGGATCAAGCTGGAGGTGATCGGCGACGACTACACCTTGCAGCCCGACACACACGCCACCCTGCACGCCGCAACGGTGCTGGCCAAAGACGGGTTTGCCGTGTTTGCCTACACGACGGATGACCTGGTGATAGCCCAGCGCCTGCGTGATGCGGGCTGCGCGGCCGTGATGCCCTGGGCAGCGCCCATTGGCACGGGCCGCGGGCCGCTGAACCCTTATGCGCTGGAAACCATGCGCCGCCGCCTGCCCGATGCGGTGCTGGTGGTTGATGCCGGCATCGGCCGGCCTTCGCATGCGGCGGCGGTGATGGAGCTGGGCTTTGATGCGGTGCTGCTGAACACCGCGGTGGCGCAGGCCGGCGACCCGGTGCGCATGGCGCGCGCTTTTGCCGACGGCGTGGCCGCCGGCCGCGCCGCTTATGAGTCGACACCCATGCCGGAGCGGGCTGCCGCGCAGGCTTCCACGCCGACCGTTGGCGTACCCTTCTGGCACGCACCCTGACTGGACTTCCGATGAAAACCCCCGCCTTTGCCCCATTGACCGGCCCAATTGGTTTTTACCCCGTGGTGCCCGACGCAGCCTGGGTCAAACGCCTGCTGGGCTGGGGCGTGCGCACGATCCAGCTGCGCATCAAGGCGGCGGACCACACGTCTGCGGAGATTTCCGCCGAAGTACAGGCGGCGATTGAAGCAGGGCGCGGCATCAAGGGCGCGCAGGTTTTTATCAACGACCACTGGAAGCTGGCGCTGGATTTCGGCGCGTATGGGGTGCACCTGGGCCAGGAAGACCTGGACACGGCCAACCTGGATGCGCTGCGCAAGGGCGGTGTGCGGCTGGGCCTGAGCACCCACACGCCGGCTGAACTTGCGCGCGCGCATGCGGTGCAGCCGTCTTACCTGGCCATTGGCCCTGTTTACCCGACGACGCTCAAGGTCATGCCTTATGAGCCGGTGGGGCTGGAGCAGCTGCGCGACTGGGCCTTGCGGGCGTCGCCCTACCCGGTGGTGGCGATAGGCGGCATCTCGCTGGACCGCATCGCCGGCGTGATGGCGTGTGGCGTGGGCGGCGTGGCTGTGGTGAGCGCCGTGACGCTGGCAGTCGACCCGCAGGAAGCCGCGCTGCACGGCCTGCGCCTGGCGGCACCGAACCGGGCCTAGATCGGGTTCATGGATGAAAAGGCCCGCTCAGGCAATCTGAACGGGCGCAAGCAGCTATTAATTTGATAGCGTCGGGTAGTCTGTGTAGCCCTTTTCGCGGCCGCCGTAGAAGGTGGCCTTGTCCGGCGTGTTGAGCGGCGCGCCAGCGCGCAGCCGCTCCACCAGGTCCGGGTTGGCGATATAGGGCTTGCCGAAGGCGACCAGGTCGGCGCCGTTGGCGACCGCTTTTTCAGCCAGCACCTGGTCGTAGCCGTTGTTGACCATCCATGCGCCCTTGCCGCCGGCCTGACGGTAGGCGGCCTTGAGTGCCTTGTAGTCGAACGGACGGTCGTCGATTTCGCGCGGGCCGCCGGTGGCGCCTTCGATGATGTGGATGTAGGCGAGATTGAGTGTGGCAAGCTGCTTGACCACGTAGTCAAACAAGGGCTGTGGGTCGGTGTCGTGCACATCGTTGGCGGGCGTGACGGGTGACAGGCGAATGCCGGTGCGGCCGCCGCCCACGGCATCCGTCACGGCCCGGGTGATTTCCAGCAGCAGGCGGGCGCGGTTTTCGATGCTGCCGCCGTAGTCGTCGGTGCGCTTGTTGCTGCCGTCTTTGAGGAACTGGTCGAGCAGGTAGCCGTTGGCGCCGTGGATTTCGACGCCGTCAAAACCGGCCGTCTCGACGGCGTTACGCGCCGCTGCCGCAAAGGTGTGCACGATGCCAGGGATTTCAGCTGCCGTGAGCGCGCGCGGTTCAGAGGTTTCAACAAAGGTCGGCACGCCGTCCTCGATCAGCACGGTCTTGGTCTTGGCGGTGATGGCCGAAGGCGCGACCGGCTTGCCACCGTCAGGTTGGAGTTTGGTGTGTGAAACCCGGCCGACATGCCAGAGTTGCACGACGATCTTGCCGCCCTTGGCATGTACAGCACGGGTCACTTCCTTCCAGGCGTCGAGCTGCTCGCTGCCGTACAACCCTGGGACGTCGGCATAGCCCTGGCCCTGATGGCTGACGGCGGTGGCCTCGGTGATCAGCAGCCCGGCGCTGGCACGCTGGCCGTAATAAATCTGCGCGATGTCGGTCGGGATGGCGTTGGGTGAGCGGTTGCGCGTGAGCGGCGCCATCACGATGCGGTTGGCAAGGGCCAGGTCACCGGCTTTGTTGGAGTCGAATAGGGTGGGCATGGTTGGTCCTGAAAGTCAAAAGCTGCGGAAATGAAAACAGGGCCAGTTTGGCCCTGTTTGGATTGGCCCGCCCAACACGGGTTGCTCGTTTCATGCTATTGACCGACCCATAAGGACACGCCATGGCGTGTCCTTGGTCTTTGTGCATTCGAGTTTGTCTTCGGCTGCTTGGCTGTTCGGTATTCCTTCCCCACCCCCTTCTGTATGCGCCGAGGAGCGGAGGGCCAGACGGATCAGGGCAAAAACTTGTTTGAGCCGCAGGCGAGTTGTTTTTGACCCCGGCTGGACCGAGCACCGCAGGTTGCCCGTAGCGAAGCGCAGGGACGCAGACAGCAGGGTCGCCTTTTCTTTTGCTTACTTTGCTTTTGGCGAAGCAAAAGAAAAGTGAGTTGCCGCCGGGCAACCCCCGGCCCCGGACCGCAAATCAACATCAGCGTCCGGCATGCCACTTAACTTATTTAAGCAGACCCTCGTGCTTCATGGCCGCCTGCACAGCTGGCCGAGCCGCAACACGCTCCCGAAACGCAGCAATGTTCGCAAACCCCGAAATATCCACCCCGACCCGCGGCGCCCAGTTGGTCACAGTGAAGAGGTAGGGGTCGGCCACGCTGAAGGCATCGCCCATCAGGTACTGCTTGCCGGCGAGCTGGCTGTCCACCCACTTGAGGCGCGACAGCAGCTTGTCGATGACGATGGTCTTGTAGTCGGCCGGTGTGGCGGCATTGAACAGCGGGCTGAAGCCCTTGTGCAGTTCGGTGCCGACAAAAGTCAGCCAGGACTGCAGCTTGTAGCGCTCCAGCGTGCCGTTGGCGGGTGCGAGTTTCTTCTCCGGCACCTGGTCGGCGATGTACTGCACGATGGCCGGGCCTTCGGCGATGCGTGTGCCGTCGTCCAGCTCCAGCAGCGGGACATAACCCAGCGGGTTGATGGTGTAGTAGTCGGTGCCGTCTTCCAGCTGGTGGGTTTTGGTGGGCGCCAGCACATGCTCGAACTTCAGGCCCGACTCGTGCAGCGTGATGTGGGGTGACAGGGAGCAGGCGCCGGGGGAGTAGTAAAGTTTCATGGTGTCTTGTCCTTTGTGGGGTAGCGGAGTGCGGTGGGAGTGTGGCGGGAATGTCGCACAGCCCCTCATGCTAGCCGGAACAGCGGATTATTGCTGGCCGGGCGCGCCACAATAGCCGCATGGCAAAACTTTTCAAATGGCTGGTGTTCCTGGCCCTCGGCTTGATGGTGCTTCTGGCCGTGGTGGCCTACACCTTGCACCGCTGGGTCAGCACGGACGACTTCCGCCAGCGCGTTGAGCGGGAGGCGTCGGCCGCGCTGGGCGTTCCCCTGACCCTGGACAGGGTGGCGGTGGACATCTGGCCTTTGCCCGCTGTGGCGCTGAGCGGTATTTCCGTGCAAAGCAAGCCACCGCTGACGCTGGAGCGCGTGGAAGTGCGGCCCGAATGGCGCCCGCTGTTGCAGGGGCGCCTGGAAGTGGCCACCCTGCGGGTGCGCCGGGCGGTGTTGCCGCAGCAGGGCATTGACGCGCTGCTCCTGCTGCTGCAAAAGAAGAAGCAGGCGGTGCCTGTCAAACCGGGCGCACCGGCGTCTGCAGCCAACACGGGCCCGGAAATGAACCGGCTTGACTGGTTGCCGCGCCGCACGGTGCTGGACGAGGTTACCTGGGTGAACACCACCGGCGCACGCACCACGGTCAAGGGCGAGGCCAGCCTGGGGGCCGATGGCCTGCCGGAGAACGCTTCGATCAAATTGACAGAAGGCAACCTCCAGGGTCTGGAGGCAACGCTGCAACGCGTGGAAGCGCAAGCCGGCGAGGCCGGCGGTGCCGCACAGTGGGACTTGCTTGTGAAGGTGGGCGGCGGCAAGCTGGAAGGCCGCCTGGGCCTGCAGCGCGGTTTTGTGGCGGCCGCAGCAGCAACGGCCGCCGCCAAGCCGGGCGCCAAGGCGCCGCCGGTGGCGCGTTCGGCGGAAGAACTGGTGCTGCAGGGCCAGCTGAAAACCAGCGGTGTCGAGGTGTCCGCACTGACGGCGCCCGCCAAGGCCCTGACCGGCCAGCTTGACGCCACGACCACGCTCAATGCGCGCGCCGCCACCACGGCTGCGCTGGTGGATGCGCTGCAGAGCCACACCACCTTCACGGTGCGCGATGCAGTGGTGAACGGGCTGGACCTGGCCAAGGCGGTCAAAACGGTGGGGCTGAGCCGTGGTGGCCAGACCCGGCTGGATACCTTGGCCGGGCAGGTCAGCACCCTGGGGCGGTCGGCGCAGCTGACCAATCTGGTGGCGAGCTCCGGAGCATTGAGCGCCACCGGCAATGTGGCGGTCTCGTCCGCCAAGGCCCTGAGCGGGCAGGTCAGCGTGACCCTGGCCGGCGACAGCAAGATCGGCAGTGCCATTGGTGGCGCCGTGGGGGTGCCGCTGGTGGTGGGCGGCACGCTGGACAACCCGGAAGTCACGCTGTCGCGTGCGGCGCTGCTGGGGGCCGCCATCGGCACGGTGTTGCTGCCTGGCGTGGGTACCGGGGCCGGCGCTGGTGTGGGCGAAAAGGTCGGTAAAAGCTTGCGCGGCATCTTTGGCAAATAAGCCGGACGCCTTCCCGGTTGATGCGTCAATGAGCGCTTACTTGCCCCTAAAGCCTTGGCTGTTCTGAAGTTGCGCTGAGCTGCGTCCTTGTCCTACAGGGCCATGCGGGCGCTGCTGATTCGGAAAATCGTCGCCTGCTTTTAGCATGGGCTTATGGGTCATGGGCTGCGTTGACTCACCTTGACTTCACACTTTGATGCCCATGACGTGCGTAACGCCGTAACGCCTCATCCTGCGCATTCGCGCAAGAGGCCACTTTCTGGAGGCCATCATGCTCAAGTACGCGATTATTTTTGCGCTGATTTCATTGGTTGCCGCTGCCCTCGGTTTCGGTGGTGTGGCAGCGGGCGCAGCAGGCATTGCCAAAATCCTGTTCGGCCTGTTCCTGATCCTCGCGGTTATCTTCATCGTGCTGGCTGCGCTGGGTGTAGGCGCTGCAAAGAAAGCGCTGAAGTAGATGGCTGCGAGCACCGACATGCCGGCCAGCACCATGGCCGCGCGGTTCCGGCAGCGGCTGTTCCACCCGTGGCGACAGCCGGGCAATGAGGCTGCGCGCTTGCCTGCGTCGCCTGCCGGTGTGGCGCCCAAACGGCCGCTGGGTTTCCAGGCCAGCATTGCCGAGTTTTTACTGATCAACCGCCTGCGTGCGCGCCGGCCGGCTGCACCGTCTGCCGATGTGCTGGAGCGCGCGGCCCGCATTGTGTTTGTGACCTGCAAAAACTGGTTTGCACCGGCCGAGAACCGGGAAGTCAGCCACCGCACACGTCTCTGACTGCGCGGCCGCCTGACGCACATTCCTGCAAACCGTGCCGCTACTGCACGTCACGCATCCACAAGGTTTCTTTTCACCGGTTCAGGCTTATGCACACTACCCTTATTGACCTGCTGCTGGAATACGAGGTCACTCATCCTGCCCATTTCCTGTTTCACATCGAGGCGGCTTTTCACGAAGGCCACCACGTTGTGGAAGAGCGCCTGACCATCACGCCCAGCATGAAGGTGCGGAATTTTTCGGATGAGCGCAGCGGCAACCGCTTTATTCGGCTGGATGCTCCCAAGGGCGTGCTTTCGGTGAACTACCATGCGCGCGTGGAGCTGCACCCGGCCCCGGTTCCCCTGCACCTGGACGAAACCCCCGTGACGGCGGTGCCGGATGAAGTGCTGCGCTACCTGATGCCCAGCCGCTATTGCGAATCCGACGTTATGAGCCGGGCCGCGCAGCAGCTGTTTGGCCACTTGCCGCCGGGCATTGGCAGGGTGCGTGCCATCGAGGCCTGGATTCACGACTCGATTGGCTACCTGCCGGGTTTCAGCAACTCCACGACGACCGCGCAGGAGGTGTTTGTGCAGCGCGCGGGTGTCTGCCGTGACTTTGCACACCTGGGCATCACGCTGTGCCGGGCCTTGAACATTCCGGCGCGGCTGGTGGTGGGGTATGTGCATTTTGACGAGCCGCCGGAAGATTTCCATGCCGTGTTTGAAGCCTGGCTGGAGGGGCGATGGGTAATTTTTGACCCGACACGCATGGCGCCTATCGACCGCCTGGTGCGCGTGGGCACAGGCCGCGACGCCAAGGACGTGGCCTTTGCAACCATTTTTGGCGGTGTGCAGATGCTGCGCAAGGAACTCTCGATCACCGAGGGAGACATCCTGCCCGGCGTTTCAACAGGCGTGCATTCGCCCGCGCTGACCGTGGTCACGGTTTAGCCCGCAGGCGCTGCCATGGCTGCCGCGTTGCGGCGCTTCAGCACCAGCAGCCCGAACAGTGTGGCCGTGATGTACATGCTGAAGGAATAAATCGCCGCCGGCAGGGCCAGCTGGAAGTTGTTCAGCACGGCCAGCGCGATGAAGATGGCCAGCGTCGCGTTGTGAATGCCGATCTCGTAGCTGATGGCGGTCGAGATGGGTTTGTCCAGGCCCGTGGCCCGCGAGACGTAGTAGCCGGCCAGCAGGCTCACGAGGTTGAAGGCCAGCACCGCAGGGCCGACAGCCGCAAAGGTGCTGGCAAGCGCCTGCCACTCCTTGACGACTGCGCCAATGGCCACCACGGCCAGCACGATGATGCTGAAAATCTTGGTCGGGTTTTCGCTGCGCGCGGCCCAGGCGGGTTTGCGCGTGCGCAGCCACATGCCGATGGCCACCGGCACCAGCACGATGACGATCACCTCCACCACCTTGCCGAACTGCAGCGGCACGACCTGGCCGGTTTTGGCGAAGGTCTCGATCGCCCAGTTGGCGATCACCGGCATGGTGACGATGGACAGCAGCGTGTTGATGGCGGTCAGCGAGATGTTCATGGCCACGTTGCCGTCGAAGAGGTGGCTGAACAGGTTGGCCGAGATACCACCGGGCGAAGCGGCC
Organism: Polaromonas sp. P3_A5; assembly: GCF_056403055.1. Taxonomy (NCBI): domain Bacteria; kingdom Pseudomonadati; phylum Pseudomonadota; class Betaproteobacteria; order Burkholderiales; family Comamonadaceae; genus Polaromonas; species Polaromonas sp. P3_A5. The sequence continues at coordinate 222,994 of NZ_JBFUGF010000003.1, read as the reverse complement.
AGCAGCATCAGCCCCACCGCAAAGAGCGGCGGCACATTCAGCAGGACGATGATCGCGTAGCAGGCAACGGGCAGCACGATGACCTGCAGCACCAGTGCCACCGCCACGGCCTTGGGGTATTTGAGCAGGCGGGTGAAGTCCTCGACCTTCAGGGTCATGCCCAGGCCGAGCATGACCAGCGCGAGCGCCGCGATCAGCAGCTGCGCGACGACAGGTGAGCCGCCGCTCATGACTTGTAGCTTTCATCGAGTTTGTCGAGCTTGCGGATCAGCGAGGGCCAGACAAAAGCACCACCCAGGCCGCCGGTCTGTACACGCATGGCCTCGGCCACACCCTTGACGATCAACGGGTTGACCTCGGTGAGTTCGCCACCGGCCTGCGCGTCCAGCTGGATGCGGCAGGTGTTCTCGAAGGTGTACATGCTGAGGAAAGCGTCGGCAATCGTTTTGCCGACGACTAGCAGGCCGTGGTTGCGCAGCATCAGGAAGTTGGCTTGCCCCAGGTCGGCCTGCAGGCGCGGTTTTTCATCGTCGCGGAAGGCCACGCCTTCGTACGCGTGGTACGCGAGGGACGCCAGCACGAAGGTGGACTGCTGGCTGATGGGCAGCACGCCGCACTTTTGCGCGCTCACGGCCACGCCGGCACGCGTGTGGGTGTGCAGCACGCAGCCGGCGTCGGCGCGCGCGTCGTGGACCGCACTGTGGATCACAAAACCGGCCGGGTTTACCGGGAAGGGCGTATCAATGATCTTGTTGCACTGGCCGTCGATCTTGACCAGGCTGGAGGCCGTGATCTCGTCGAACATCAGGCCGTAGGGGTTGATCAGGAAATGGTGATTGCCGGCGCCGGAAATGGTCTCAGGCAGCTTGGCGCTGATGTGGGTGAAGACGAGGTCGCTCCAGCCGTAGAGCGCGACGAGGCGATAACAGGCGGCGAGGTCGCAGCGCAGTTGCCATTCTTCGGCGCTGACGACTTCCTTGAGGGAGGGGATGTGCATGAGGGTTGTCTCCGTGGTGTGTATGAATAAAGGTGCTCTGCGGCATGAACTGCCCACGATACGTGGGTGCTTGACGGGGAACTGTCAAAAATTTGACAATTGACCGCATGCCTGTCGTTCCGAAGACACCTTCGCCCCTTTCACCGCTCTCACCGCCATCCTTGCTTGCCCGCATGTCGGCCAACCCGTGGTTCGGTGCGCTGCCGGCGGCGGACCGTCAGGCGCTGCTGGCGTCGTCCGAGGTGCTGCGCCTGCGGCCCGGCGAAATGCTGTTTCGCCAGGGGGATGCACCCGGCGGCTTTTATGGCCTGCTCGGCGGCCTGCTGAAGATCTCCTCGCTGCGGGAGGATGGGCGCGAGGCGATTCTGGTGGTGCTGGAGGCGGGCAACTGGATCGGCGAGATCTCGCTGATGGACGGCGAGCCGCGCACGCACGATGCCACGGCCCAGTCGGCGGTGGAGGTGCTGGTGGTGCCGCAGCCGGCGTTTGCCGCGCTGATGGAGGGCGCGCCGTTTGCGCGTGCGATCGCGGGGCTGCTGGCCGCGCGCGTGCGTTCGCTCTACGGCATGGTGGAAGACGCCGCGCTGCGTTCGACGCGCGCCCGGGTGGCGCGCCGCCTGCTGTTGCTGGCGCGCGGCGATGCCACGATGGCATTGAAGGCGCGGCCGGTGGTGCGGGTTTCGCAGGAGGCGCTGGCCATGATGCTGGGCATCTCGCGGCAGACGCTGTCGGTGGAACTCAAGGTGATGGTGCAGCGTGGCGCCATCGCGCTCGGTTACCGCTGCATTGAAATTGTTTCGCCTGCGCGGCTGGAGGCGTTGGGCAACGTATCGCGCTAGGGCGGGTTCAATGCCGGCCGGGCCGCGTGTCGTTTTCCAGCCGGGTCAGCCAGACCATCGCGCTTCCCGCGTCGGCGCCACACATCTCGGCAGACGCCATGAGCTGCCCGCACACCGCAGGCCGTTCGGGCTGGCCGAAAATCAGGCAGCGGTTGGCATCGTCCAGCTGCGCGCAGCGCACGCCGGCCGGCTTGCCGTGCGGCATGCCGGGTATGGCGGAGCTGATGGAGGGCGCGATGCAGCAGGCGCCGCAGCCGGGACGGCAGTTCATGGCTGGTGGTTTGCTATGAAAAATATAGCTGCTCGCGCAGATTTCTATTGGGCTGGAGCCGTATTTGATGCTCAAAAAAGGCCTGTGGGGCCGTTTGTGGGGCAAAAATCAGTCGGGTTTGATTTTTGCCCGTGCCGCCACTTCCTTCCAGCGCACCTGCTCGGTCTTGATGAAAGCGCCGTACTGCGCCGGGGTGTCGCCGATCGGCTGGGCGGTGTCGCCGCGCAGGCGTTCGGTGGCCTGCGGATTGCGCATGGCCTTGTTGCAGGCTTCGGCGATGCGGTCGATGTTGGCCTGCGGCATGTTGGCCGGCGCATTGAGGCCATACCACTGCGTCATTTCAAAACCGGGGTAGCCGCTTTCCGCCACGGTAGGCACGTCGGGCAGCTGGGGCAGGCGCTCCTTGGTGCCGGTGGCAATGCAGCGCAGCTTGCCTGACTTGATGTGCGCCAATATGGCTGGCGCACCTACGCTCGCCGCTTCGAGCCGCCCGGCCAGCAGGTCGGTCAGCTGCGGGCCGGTGCCGCGGTAGGGCACGTGCAGCACAAAAATGCCGGTGGCCATCTTCAAATATTCAAACGCCAGATGGCCGGCACTGCCGTTGCCGGCCGAGCCGTAGTTGAGCTGGCCGGGCTTGGCCTTGGCCAGCGCGATGAATTCTTTCAGGTTGTTCGCAGGCACGCTGGAATTGACGACATACAGGCTGGGCACCTTGGCCAGCAGCGAGATGGGCTTGAAGTCCTTGTTGGTGTCGAAGGGCAGCTTGTCGAAGATGAAGGGGTTGACCGCCATGGTCCCGATGTGGCCCAGGATGATGGTGTGGCCGTCGGTGGAGGCTGCGCACTCCTGCATGGCGATGTTGCCGCTGGCGCCGGGCTTGTTTTCCACAAACACGGTTTGGCCCAGGCTCTTGGTGAGTTCGTTGGCCGCTGAGCGCGCAACGATTTCCGAGCTGCCGCCGGGCGCGAAGGGTACGAGCAGGCGTATGGGTTTGCTGGGCCAGGTGCTTTGCGCGTGCGCGCTGCCGAGAAGAAGGCCGGGGAAGGCCGAGACAGCGGCTGCGGCGCTGCCGGCCTTGAGGCCAAACTGCAATGCGCCGCGGCGCGTGTTGAGGTGTTTCATCTGATGTGTCTCCATGTTGTGGTCGCCGCCGTTTTCATCGCCGGCGTGTCGGTCCAATATAGGACCGAACATGAGGTGCGGCGCTACGTGATTCCGCTAATGAGGCTAACCCCCATGCGCTAGATGAAGGATGCGTCGAAACGTTCGCGCGCGGCCTTCAGGTTCTGGTGGTTGCGCTCGGCCCAGTTGTCCAGCGGGATCAATGTTTCGCTGAGCGACTGGCCCAGCGCGCTGAGCTGGTATTCCACATGGGGCGGCACGGTCTGGCGGTCAAAGCGCAGCACCAGGCCATTGCGCACCAGCTCCTTGAGTGTCTGCGTCAGCATCTTTTGCGAGATGCCTTCGATGCGGCGCATCAGTTCGTTGTTGCGCACCGGGCCGTCAGCCAGCGCCGGGATCACCAGCAAAGCCCACTTGCTGGCCACCAGCTCCAGCGCTTGCCGCGACGGGCAGGCCTGGCTAAACACATTTGAAGCGTCGGTGGGTGGGTCGCCGGGAATTGTCATGGTTACCAGAAGGTGCGTACTTGCCTATGGGTAATCGTAAACCTAAGCTGGTGGCTCTTCAACCGATTAACCCTGTTCCTGAAAGAAGTCCCCTGATGGCCTGGCTCTATTTACTCGCTGCAAGCATTGTCGAAATCGCAATGGCTTTGTTCCTGAAATCTTCCGAAGGCTGGACGCGCCTGTGGCCCAGCGTGCTGGGGGTGGCCGCGGCCGGCGCCAGCATTTTCTTTTTGACGCATGCCGTCAAGACCTTGCCGGTGGGTACGGCCTACGCGATCTGGACGGGCATCGGCTCGGTCGGCGTGACGCTGATTGGCATTCTCTGGATGGGCGAAAGCGCCTCGGCACTGCGCCTGACCTGCGTGGCGTTGGTCGTGGCCGGCATGGTGGGCCTGCGCTTGCTGGATGGCACTGTTTGATCAACCCATCGCACGGAGAAACGCATGACCCATCTGGTTTATATCGAAGCCTCGCCGATGCAGGCGGCATCCACTTCAACTTCCGTCGCCACCGCCTGGCTGGACGTCTATCGCCAGGCGCATCCAGACGTCACCGTGGACACGATCAACGTGTGGGACATCGACCTGCCGCCTTTTGACGCCGACATGATCGCAGCCAAGTTTGCCGTGTTGCGCGCGCAGAATGCGACAGCGCCGCAGCAGGCGCTGTGGGCGCGGGCAGTGGAGGTGTCGCAGCGCTTCAATGCGGCGGACCGGTATCTCTTCAGCCTGCCGATGTGGAATTTCGGCATTCCCTATCGGCTCAAGCATTTCATCGATGTAGTGACCTTGCCGGGGCAGAACTGGAGCTGGTCAAGAGAGGCCGGTTATAAGGCGCTGCTGCCAGGCAAGAGTGCGACGCTGGTGTATTCAAGCGCAGGCGCGTATCTGCTGCGGCCCGAGGAAGATGAATCCGATTTCCAGAAACCATACATGCGGCGCTGGCTGCGTTTCCTGGACATTGCGGTGACGGCGGAAATCAGCGCCGCACCGACGCTGGTGCCGCCCGAAGAACTGGCGGCGACCAGGGCCGGTGCGATGGAACGCGCCCGCACCTTGGCCTCAACCCGTTAAGTTATGTCGCCAGCCGGGCGCTGGCAAACAGCACCTGGTCGATCACCGCCTGCACATTTTTGAGGTGCGCATCATCGAGCAGCTTGCCGTCCGCGTCAAAAGCGGTGCCGGCGCGGCCCAGGGCAAAAGCCTTGGGCGCGACCCAGCACTGCGCGTTGAGCAGCAACGGCACCAGATGGCTTTGCGAACGCAGGCCGCCCAGCGCACCGGGCGAGGCGCTGAGAACGCCCACGACTTTGCCAGTGAAAGACTTGAAGCCTTCGTGCCAGGCCGGGTCGCTCTTGACGGGGCTGGAGACCCAGTCGATGGTGTTCTTGAGCAGCGCGGTGTAGCTGCCGTTGTACTCGGGCGAGCAGATGATCCACGCCGGGTGTTCAAACATGAGCTGCTTGAGTTTCATCACGTCGGGCGGCGTGCCCTGCGCCTCCAGGTCGGCGTTGTACATGGGGATGTCGAAGTCGGCCAGCTCGATGTGGGTGACTTCGGCGCCGCTGGCGCGCGCCAGTGTGGCGGTCACCTGGGCGAGTTTGCGGTTGAAGGAGTTTTGGCGGATGCTGCCAGCAAAGACGAGTAGTTTCATGCCCGCTATTGTGGCCGTTAGGGTGCAGGCTTTGGGCCCTCTGCCGCACACAATCGTCTTTTAGAAGTCTTTTGGGTCTGCAGCCCAAGCAGGGAAAGCGCGGGCAGCTATTAATTTGATAGCTAAACCCTGAGGCCAAGCAAGGCCATGCCCTCCGGCGGGCCGCACAAATCAGGCCTCGCCTGATAAAATCACGCCTTCGTCCTGTGGGGACCGATGGGCCAGGGCACCGCATGGCGTGCCGTGCGGCTGCGGCAGGCCTGGCCACCATCGACACCGGACCGCTCCATGGCATGCAGGCGCCCCAGCCTGAAAGCCGCTTTACCCGAAGGAGGCGTGATGCACTCGCCTTATGTTTACCCGCAAGAATTTGACGTGATCGTGGTCGGTGGCGGCCATGCCGGCACCGAGGCCGCGCTGGCTTCCGCACGCATGGGCTGCAAGACTTTGCTGCTGACCCACAACATCGAGACCCTGGGCCAGATGAGCTGCAACCCGTCCATCGGCGGGATCGGCAAGGGCCACCTGGTCAAGGAGGTGGACGCCATGGGCGGCGCGATGGCACTGGCCACCGACGAAGGCGGCATCCAGTTCCGCATCCTGAACAGCTCCAAGGGCCCGGCCGTGCGGGCCACCCGCGCGCAGGCCGACCGCATTCTGTACAAGGCGGCGATTCGCCGCAAGCTTGAGAACCAGCCCAACCTGTGGCTCTTCCAGCAGGCGGTCGACGACCTGATGGTCGAGGGCGACCGGGTTGTCGGGGCGGTGACGCAGGTCGGCATTCGCTTTCGTTCGCGCACCGTGGTGCTGACGGCCGGCACTTTCCTGGACGGCAAGATCCATGTTGGGCTCAATAACTATTCGGCGGGCAGGGCGGGCGACCCGCCGGCGGTATCGCTTTCGGCCCGGCTCAAGGAACTCAAGCTGCCGCAAGGCCGGCTCAAAACCGGCACACCCCCGCGCATCGACGGCCGTACCATCGACTTCAGCAAATGCACCGAACAACCCGGTGACGGCATGCCGGGCGGCACTGAAGGGCCGGTGCCGGTGTTCAGCTTTATGGGAGGCGGAATTGCTCATCCGCGGCAGATGCCGTGCTGGATTACCCATACCAACGAGCGCACCCACGAGATCATCCGCTCCGGTTTTGACCGCAGCCCCATGTTCACCGGCAAGATCGACGGCGTCGGCCCGCGCTATTGCCCGAGTGTGGAAGACAAGATCAACCGCTTCGCCGACAAGGACAGCCACCAGATTTTCCTGGAGCCGGAAGGCCTGACCACGCACGAGATCTACCCCAACGGTATTTCGACCAGCCTGCCTTTTGACATCCAGTACGACCTGGTCCGTTCCATGGCGGGGATGGAAAACGCCCATATCCTGCGACCCGGCTACGCCATCGAGTACGACTACTTTGACCCGCGGGCGCTGAAATCCAGCTTTGAAACGCGCGCCATTGGCGGGCTGTTTTTTGCCGGCCAGATCAATGGCACCACCGGTTATGAAGAGGCGGCGGCCCAGGGCATGTTCGCCGGTATCAACGCCGCACTGCAATGCCAGGAGAAAGAAGCCTGGTTGCCGCGGCGCGACGAAGCCTACCTGGGCGTACTGGTCGACGACCTGATCACCAAGGGCGTGACCGAGCCTTACCGCATGTTCACCAGCCGGGCCGAGTTCCGCCTGATGCTGCGCGAAGACAACGCCGACATGCGCCTGACCGAAAAGGGCCGGGAACTGGGTCTGGTAGACGACGCCCGCTGGGATGCTTTCAACCGCAAGCGCGACACTGTTTCACGTGAAACAGCCCGGCTTCGGGCAATCTGGGTCAACCCCAACAACCTGCCGGTGGCCGAAGCTGAGCGGGTTCTGGGCAAGTCCATCGAGCGGGAGTACAACCTGCTGGACCTGCTGCGCCGCCCGGATGTGAACTACGCCGGACTGATGTCACTGGAGGAGGGCAAGTACGCCAACCCCGAACTGGCCGCCGAAGCAGCGGCCAGCGACGACATGGCCAAAAGCGTGATCGAGCAGATCGAGATCACGGCCAAGTACGCCGGCTATATCGACCTGCAAAAGACCGAGGTCGAGCGGGCCGCGCACTACGAAAACCTGAAACTCCCGACGGATCTGGATTACCTGCAGGTGCCCGCCCTGAGCTTTGAGGCGCGCCAGACCCTGGCCAAACACCGGCCCGAAACCCTGGGTTTGGCCTCCCGGATTTCCGGCATCACGCCCGCCACCATTTCCCTGCTACTGGTGCACCTGAAGAAAAACCTCTGGAAAAACACGACGCCGCTCCAGGCGGCCGGGGCTTCCACCGAAAAAGCCCAAGCCTGATGCGGGGCGGTGAACAGGATTTGCGCGCCGGCCTCAAGGCGCTGCAGCTGGACTTGAGCGATGCACAAGTCGGCCAGTTGCTGGATTACCAAGACCTGATCGGCAAATGGACCAAGGTGTACAACCTGACCGCCGTGCGCGACCCGGCTGAAATGCTGACCCACCATTTGCTGGACAGCCTGGCGGCGGTGCTTCCGCTGCGCCGGCAACTGAAAAAAGCCGGGCTGGAGCAGGGTGCTCGCTTGCTGGATGTGGGTTCCGGCGCCGGCCTTCCGGGTGTCGTTATTGCGATTTGCTGCTCCAATGTAGCGGTGACTTGCGTGGATACGGTGGCCAAAAAAGCCGCGTTTATCAAGCAAGCGGCGCTGGCTTTGAAGCTACCCAACCTCTCCGGCCTGCACGCCCGGGTCGAAACCATCACCGCCCCTTTTGACGTGATTTGCTCCCGGGCCTTTGCGTCCTTGGTCGATTTCACCAACTGGTCGACCGACGCGCTGGCACCGCAAGGTGTGTGGATGGCCATGAAGGGCAAACACCCGGCCGACGAAATTGCCGCCCTGCCAGCCGGCGCTGAAGTGTTTCACGTGGAACAACTGCAAGTTCCGGGGCTGGACGCCGAGCGCTGCATTGTCTGGATGCAGGCGAAAGCCGCCGCCAGCCCGGCCTGAAAACCGGGGCCGAGCGCCTCAGCCCGTTGTTCGGGCACAAAAAGAAACCTCTGCGGACACTGAATCAGCCCTGATCGGGCTGGTTTGGCATTTCTGCGGCACACCCCTGTCGTAAACTCACAGCCTCACTTCTCTCTACTTTCTGGAGAACCTCCATGTTGGGCTCATTCGTCGCTACTACTGGTGTGGCCGACTACGGCGCTTTTGTCGTCGCCATCATTGTCTTTTTGCTGATTCCCGGTCCGGGCAACCTGGCGCTGATCACCTCGACCAGCAAGGGTGGCATCGCGGGCGGCCTGGGTGCAACCTTTGGCGTGATTGCTGGCGACCAGGTTTTGCTCTGGGCGGCGGTCGCGGGGGTGTCGGCCATCATGGCGGCCTACCCGACGGCTTTTCATATCGTCCAGTGGACGGGTGCCATTTACCTGGCCTGGCTGGGCATCAAGATGTTGATGGCCAAGCCCGGTGACGCGCCCTTGCTCAATATCAAGCCGCGCCACTACTTTCAGCAGGCGATGATGATCACCTTGCTGAACCCCAAGGCCATTGTGTTCTATATGGCTTTTTTCCCGCTGTTTGTCGACCCGGCCCTGCACCAGGGGCTGAAGACTTTTGCCGTGATGGCGGCCACGATTGCGGGCCTGACTTTCCTGTATGGCCTGACCTCGGTCATGATCACCTACCACCTGGCTGAGCGCATACGCGCCAACCCGAAAATCACGGCGGCCCTCAACAAGCTGGCCGGCGTTTTCCTGATCGGCTTCGGCCTCAAGCTCGCGGTATCCAAATAAGCCGCCATCGCATTTCGCGTCCTCTCTCGAACAAAAACTAAAAGCACACATGGCCAAAATATTCTGCATAGCCAACCAAAAGGGTGGGGTAGGGAAGACAACAACGACGGTGAACCTGGCCGCAGGCCTGGCCAAAGTCGGCCAGCGTGTGCTGATGATTGACCTGGATCCGCAGGGCAATGCCACCATGGGTTCAGGCGTCGACAAACGCAAGCTGGAAATGACGGTGTACGACGTGCTGCTGGAATCGGCCTCGGTGGCCGAGGCACGCGTGCACAGCGAGAAGTGCGGCTACGACGTGTTGGGCGCGAATCGCGAACTGGCCGGCGCAGAGGTCGAACTGGTCGATGTCGAGCGCCGCGAAAAGCGCCTCAAGCTGGCGCTGGCCGAGGTCGACAGCCAGTACGACTTCGTGCTGATCGACTGCCCGCCGTCGCTCAGCATGCTGACGCTCAACGGCCTGTGCTGCGCGCACGGCGTGATCGTGCCCATGCAGTGTGAATACTTTGCGCTCGAAGGCCTGACCGACCTGGTCAACACCATCAAGCAGGTGCACGCCAACCTCAACAAGGACCTGCAGATCATTGGGCTCTTGCGCGTGATGTTCGACCCGCGCATCACATTGCAGCAGCAGGTGAGCGACCAGCTCAAGGAACACTTTGCCGACAAGGTGTTCAACACCGTGATCCCGCGCAACGTGCGCCTGGCCGAAGCGCCCAGCTACGGCTTGCCGGGCGTCGTGTTTGACCCGGCCTCCAGGGGCGCGCAGGCTTTCGTCACGTTTGCCGAAGAAATGGTGGGGCGCATCAAGGCGATGTGAACCGCACAAGTGCTGTTCTGTAAGCAAAAATGCCTGCAGACCAATAAGCACGGGCGCAAGCAGCTATTAAAATCATAGCAAGCTGATTCTTCTTTTCATGAAACCCGACAACGTCCTCATTCTTCCCGGCTGGAAAAACAGCGGCCCCGGCCATTGGCAAACGCTGTGGGAGGAGGTCGACGGCTACACCCGCGTGGAGCAGCACAGCTGGATGCACCCACTGCGCGGCGACTGGACGGCGCGCCTGGAAGAGGTGCTGTTGTCCTGCGACGAACCTGCGGTGCTGGTGGCGCACAGCCTGGGCTGCATGCTGGTGGCGGCCTGGGCCAGCCACTCCAGGAACATTCACCGCGTCAAAGGTGCGCTGCTGGTGGCCCCGCCTGACGTCGACCGCGAAGACGTGCGTGAGCTGCTGCCCAGCTGGTCGCCAGTGCCGCTGAACAAACTGCCGTTTGAGAGCGCGCTGTTTGCCAGCATTGACGATCCTTTCTGCGCGATCCAGCGGGCGCGGCAATTCGCGGCCGCGTGGGGCTCTACCTTTGTGGACACCGGACCTTGCGGGCACCTGAATGCCGAGAGCGGCCTGGGCGGCTGGCCCGAAGCGTACCTGCGGCTGCTGCAGCTCAAGGACCTGACCTCGCCGGCCATTGAACCTTCACCCGGCATCACCCCTGGCCTATGACCTCATTTTTTTATCAACGCACGCGCGCGCGCTACCTGCAACTCGCCCTGATAGTGCTGGCGACAGGGGCGAGTGCCTCTCTGCATGCCGAGCCTGATGAAGAGTTGCTTGGAAAATCGCAAAATTATCCGCTGGGCAACGTGAACAACTGGCAGCTCAACCCTTTTCGCGTTGGCTCCTGGTCGGCGCTCGACAAAGTGCCCGGGGTGCGGATCCGCGTGGTCGGGCACCCGGCCGAGGCCAGCCCCTTGCCGCGCGCAGCCAGCCCGGCGGCGGTCAGCTACCGCTACAAGAACACGAACTACACGCTGGCCGACTACCTGGACCGCCAGCGCGCCACTGGCCTGCTGATCCTGAAAAACGGCGAGATCGTCGCCGAGCACTACCGCTACGGCCGTAAGGACGACGCGCGGTTTTTATCTTTTTCCATGGCCAAGAGCGTGACCTCGCTGCTGGTCGGCAAGGCACTCTCGCTCGGGTTGATTGCCTCGCTCGACGACCCCACCGAAAAATACGCAAGAGACCTTGCCGGCAGCCCCTATGGCGCCACTACGATTCGCCAGCTGCTTCGCATGAGTTCAGGGCTGACGTTTACCGAACGTTACGATGGCAAGGACGACATCGCGCGCCTGTCGCGCGCCTCGTTCGGGACGCCTGGTGCGGGCATGCCGCTGGATGTGCTCAAGTCCATCACCGACCGGCATTCACCCCCCGGCGAAAAGTTTGTCTACGCCGGCTCCGAGACCGACGTGCTGGGCCGCGTGGTGGTGGCCGCCACCGGCAGGAACATGTCCGAGCTCACCACGGAGTGGCTGTGGAAGCCCATGGGCGCCGAACATGATGCCTTCTGGCGTGTCTCCGCCGACGGGCAGGAGCAATCCTACGGAGCCTTCAACGCCACCCTGCGCGACTGGGCGCGGCTGGGCCAGTTGCTGGCCAATGACGGCCGTGCCATCGACAAGGCCACCGGCAAACCCGGCGCATTGCAGGTCTTGCCGCTGGACTACCTGCTGGACGCCACGGATCCGGCGCGCCAGCCGCCCGCGTTCAAGCCGCGCAAGGCCACGCCTTACTTTGGTTATGGCTACCAGTTCTGGCTCATGCCGCTGCGGGCACGCACTTTTGCCATGCAGGGCATCCACGGCCAGACGGTATATGTGCAGCCGTCCACCGGCATTGTGATGGTGCTCACCTCGGTGTGGGAACAGGCCGGCGGCAAACAGGATGCGCAACCTTATGAAGAGCGCGACGCCCTTTGGCGCGGCGTGCTGCAATCACTGGGCGGGGACCTCACGCCCGGCTCGCAATGACGAATTGAAAGAAAGAAAAAAACCATGGTCACCAAAAAACCCAAGGGCCTGGGCCGCGGGCTCGAAGCACTGCTCGGCCCCAAGGTCAGCGAGACCGCCACCGACGCGGAAAACGCCAGCAGCACGGCCAACAGCCCCGGCTTGCCGGCGTCGCTGCGCCTGTCCGATATGGTCCCGGGCCAGTACCAGCCGCGCACCCGCATGGATGAAGGCGCGCTCTATGAGCTGGCCGAGTCCATCAAGGTGCAGGGCATCATGCAGCCCATCCTGGTTCGCCGGCTGACCAGCGGCGCCAACGACGGCAAGTACGAAATCATCGCCGGCGAGCGGCGCTTTCGCGCGGCCAGGCTGGCCGGGCTGGACGAGGTGCCGGTGCTGGTGCGCGACGTGCCCGACGAGTCGGCCGCCGCGATGTCGCTGATCGAAAACATCCAGCGCGAAGACCTGAACCCGCTCGAAGAGGCCCACGGCCTGCAGCGCCTGGTCAAGGAATTCGGCCTCACGCACGAGCTCGCCGCGCAGGCCGTCGGCCGCTCGCGCAGTGCTGCTTCCAACCTGCTGCGGCTTTTGAATTTGGCTGATCCGGTGCAAACGATGCTGATGGCGGGCGACCTGGACATGGGTCACGCGCGCGCCTTGCTGGGCCTGGACCGTGCGGCACAGATCACCGCGGCCAACCAGATATCGGCCAAAAAAATGTCGGTGCGCGAGGCCGAAAGCCTGGTCAAAAAACTCAGCGCTGAGTTTTCACTGAAGCCGCAAAAAGCCACCAAGGAAAAGTCCCGCGACACCCGCCGCGTGGAGGAAGAACTCGCCGACCTGCTGATGGCCAATGTGGAAGTGCGCATCAAAAAACAGGTCAAGCGCAACGGCCGGCGCGAAGACATGGGCGAGGTGGCGATCCAGTTCTCATCGATGGACGAACTCAACGGCCTGATCGAACGCTTGCGCGGCAATAAATAGACTGTTTGGGTTATTTTTCGCCGATGAATCGGGTGGCGATAGTCAAAATGTGAACTAATTCACGACTTTTGTGACTCTTACAAGGCTTTCTCCAGAAAGCGGGTGACGGCTGGCGCCTACATGCTTATTGTTACTACATGTAATTATTTGTGTGTTTGCGTATGAATTACCTGGCGAATCGTTCTTTCCGTAGCGCTCACCTGGCCCGGTTCGGCGTCACCACCGTCTCCGACATGACAGACTGGATCAAGCCAGACTGGCGAGAAGGGTTTGCCGGCCTTGGCGCCTGCGCCACCCTTGCGGTGGTGATGGCCTTGGCGCCTCAGGCCGCAAAGGCGCAGCAAACCATTGAGCGCGTCAAGCTCACGGACAACGACCTCAGCTGCCAGCAGATGTACGCCGAGGCGCAGCAGATGGACACCACCATGGCCCTGGCGGTTGTCAGCGCAGCGCCCGCGGCCACTGCCACGCCCGTTGCCGTCGTGCCCGTTGCCGTCGTGCCCGGTGGCGCGCTCACGCTGGCGCAAATGCATGCGCCGACCGCCGCGCTGGCCACGCAGCAGGGGCTTTCGACCCAGTACCAGCAACAAATCGCCAACAACATGGCGGCGGCCCAGCAAAACGGGCGCAATTCCGCTGCGCCATCGCCCGCGCAGCCCAGCGGCCTGGCCGGTGCGCTGGGCGCAGGGATGTTGGGCTCCTTGCTGGCGCGCACCGGTGCCGCAGCTGCCGCCACCGCCACCGTACCGGCGCCAGTTCAGGCGGCTGGTGCTGGTCTGGGGGCCCAGGCCAGGGCGCGCAAGGATCACCTGACTGGCTTGTTCCTGTCCAGGGGCTGCAAGCTCTCGGAAATGCAGAAGTAGCCCCCAATTTTTTACCCCCGTTTCCCCCAACCTCCATCAACCTTACCTACTGCAGGACCGGTCATGAAACAACACTCCCTTGCCGCCGCGCTGGCGCTTTCCCTGGTGGCTGCCACCGCATCTGCGCAAACCATCGAGCGCGTAAAGATGACGGACAACGACCTCACGTGCCAGCAGATCTATGGCGAGATCGGACAGATGGACAGCGTGGTCACGCGCGCCGCCCAGTACACCGCGGCACCGGCCACTGCGGATCCCACAGATGCAGGTAGTCAGGTTGCCGGAGCGGTGGTGCAAACTGCGCTGGCCACCGCAGCGGCCAATACGGCGGCGCAAAACGCCGGCGGCTTTGGCGGATTCGGCGGCGGCCTGGGCGGCATGTTTGGCGGCATCGTGCAGCAGCTGGCAGGCAATACGGCCCAACAGGCCGCCAACAGTGGCGTCGCCCAGCAGCAGGCCGCAACCGCGCAGCAACAGGCCGTCGCCCTGCAGGGCCAGCAGGCGCAGGGCCGCAAGGAACATCTCACTGGCGTGTTCCTGGCCAAGGGCTGCAAGATGAGTGATATCCAGAAATAATTGAGCCCCCACGGTCGCTCACTTCGTGTAGCTTCCGAGGCCTTGCAGGCCGCGGCTCGCGAGACGCTTCGCCTCTGTCGCCCGTCCAAGCCTGCGCAGGCAGGCTTGGAGCCGCGGGCTCCAGCCCCTCGGGGGCCGCCCGCCCTCCGGCCCGGCAAAGCCGAAAACTGACACACCCCTATCGGGCTCACTGCGTGTAGCCCTTTTCCCCTTGCAGGGGACTGTGCCTGCGGCCCGGCAAAGCCGGTTCCGCGGCTCATGCTGGCTCGAAGATTCAGGGCGTATTCAGTGGGGGTATTCACCAGTGGGGGCCGAGGGACCGGCTTCGCCGGCCCAAGGCGCCGCCCCCTCGAGGGGGGAACGGGCTACACGAAGTGAGCCCGGACGGGGGTGGTTATAGATCGCACAGCAAACGCGCGGTAGAGCTCGCTTCACAGCGAGAAAATCTTGCCCGGGTTCATGATGTTCTTCGGGTCGAGCGCGCGCTTGATGGTGCGCATCATGTTGACTGCGCCGTCACCGGCTTCGGTTACCAGAAAGTCCATCTTGTGCAGGCCCACGCCGTGCTCGCCGGTGCAGGTGCCTTCGAGCGCCAGCGCGCGGGTGACCAGCTTGTGGTTCAGCGCTTCGGCCACTTCGCGCTCCTTGGGAATCGTCGGGTCGATCAAATAGCCGAAGTGGAAGTTGCCGTCGCCGACATGGCCGACGAGGAAGTAGGGAATGCCGCTGGCATCGACTTCGGCCACCGACTCCAGCAGGCAATCGGCCAGGCGCGAAATCGGCACGCAGGTGTCGGTGGAAATCGCGCGGCAGCCGGGACGCGACTGGATGGCCGCGAAGTAGGCGTTGTGCCGTGCCGTCCACAGGCGCGTGCGCTCTTCCGGTGTGCTGGCCCATTCAAACGCGTTGCCGCCGTGGCCGCTGGCGAGCTCCTGCACCAGCTCGGCCTGCTCTTTCACGCTGGCGGGTGAGCCGTGAAACTCCATCAGCAGCATGGGCTCTTCGCGCAGCGTGAGCTTGGAGTGCGCATTCACCATGCGCACCGTGTTGTGGTCGATCAGCTCCACGCGCGCAATCGGAACACCCAGCTGGATGATTTCGATGGTGGTGCGCACGGCGGCTTCGATACTCGGAAAGGAGCACACTGCAGCGGAGATGGCTTCAGGCAGGGGGTACAGCCTGACGGTGACTTCGGTGATCACGCCCAGCGTGCCTTCGCTACCCACCATCAGGCGCGTGAGGTCGTAGCCCGCCGATGATTTCTTGGCGCGAGTGCCGGTGCGGATGACGCTGCCGTCTGCGGTGACGACCTCCAGTGCCAGCGCGTTCTCGCGCATGGTGCCGTAGCGCACCGCATTCGTGCCGCTGGCGCGCGTGGCGCTCATGCCGCCCAGGGTCGCATCGGCGCCCGGGTCGATGGGGAAGAAGAGGCCGGTGCTTTTGACCTCTTCATTGAGCTGCTTGCGCGTCACGCCCGCCTGCACGGTAACGGTCAGGTCTTCGGCATTGATGGACAGCACCTTGTTCATGCGGCTCACGTCGATGCTGATGCCGCCCTGCACGGCCAGCAGGTGGCCTTCCAGCGATGTGCCCACGCCGAAAGGAATCACCGGTACGTTGTGCCGGGCGGCCAGCTTCACCGCATCTGCCACGTCTTGCGTGCTTTCGGCAAACACCACGGCCGAAGGCGGCGGCGCGGCGAAGGAGGACTCATCGCGGCCATGCTGCTCGCGCACCACCAGGGCGGTGGAGCAGCGCTCGGCAAAGCGGGCTTTCAGCGCATCGATCAGCGCGGCAGGGGTTTCGCGCTGGCAGATTTCGGGAAGCAGGTGCGTGGGCAGGGGGGCGTTCATGGTGTCTCCGGGTCGGTGGCACAGTTTACGACGTGTCCGTCGTTCCTGCCAGCCATTGACCCGGTGAAAACCCCCTTGGTGACGGCGCGGCGCCGGTCAGGAACTTGCTGCCTTGATCAGCTCGCCCAGCGAGATAAAGGTGTCGTGGTTGGTGTCGATTTGCTCGAAGCGCTGTGCCACGGCGGGAAAGTGCTCGGCTTCCTGGCGGTCCAGCTTGCCGTCCTTGTTGGCGTCCGCACGGTTGAAAGCCGCTTCAATGTCTTTGCTGGTCACACGGTTTTGCGGCACGGCGCCGGCTGCGCCGCCCGTACCCGGGGATGAAGGCGCCACCTGCGCAGGAGGGCTGTTGGGGCTGGCGGGCGAGGGCGTTGCAGTTTGCGCCCGTGCGGCGCCGGCTGCACCCACGGCCAGTGCGGCCACCAGGAGCACGCTGCGCAACTCGAAGCCGGGAATAGAATGTTTTGTATGCTGTGTTGCTGTCGTGTGCATGGTCATGCGAAGAGTCTTTCAAGGAGTGAACAAGCAACCATTGCAACCCAGCCTGTCCGTTGCGGCCAGCAGTTTTGCAGGGTGTTTCCTCACTCACATGATGGCGTACGACGACACATTTTCTTGCCCGGCGTAACGCTTGGAGCTTCATGCACTTTCACCGCGCTTCACCGCGTCTCAGACCATGGCCAACAGACTCTCACAGATCGCAACGCGCACCGGCGATAACGGCACCACCGGCTTGGGCGACAACACGCGTGTGTCCAAGGACAGCCTGCGTGTGCATGCCATGGGCGATGTCGATGAACTGAATTCGCACATTGGCGTGTTGTTGTGCGAAGAGCTGCCGCCGGGCGTGCGCGAATTGCTGGTGGAGGTGCAGCACCAGCTCTTCAACCTGGGCGGCGAACTCTCCATTCCCGGCTTTGAACTGCTTAAGCCCGAAGCCGTGGCGCTGCTGGACGACGCGCTGGCCGAACACAATGCGAAGCTGCCGCGCCTGGCGGAATTTATCTTGCCGGCGGGCTCGCGTGCCGCGTCGCTTGCGCATGTGTGCCGCACGGTGGCGCGCCGTGCCGAACGATCGGTGGTCGCGCTGGGTGCGGCCGAACCGGTCAAGGAGTCGCCGCGCCACTACCTTAACCGCCTGAGCGATCTGCTCTTCGTTCTGTCGCGCGTACTCAACCGCATGAACGGCGGTGACGACGTGTACTGGAAGAGCGAACGCATGGCACAGGCCGCCGGTACGAAATAACAACAACGGCCTGCGCGGTGTTCTCCGCGTGAACTGCAGCCATGCCTGCCAGCCGTTGTCTGTAAACAGGTCCCGTTCGGGTGCGGTTGGAGCTGGCGGTTCTGCTATCAATAAGATAGCGTATTGCGCGCGATCATCAAGCGTTGCAGCACTAAAACATCTTGATCTCAAGTTGCCGTCGGGTTCTGGCCAAAAAAATGGCGCTTCTAGACCCGCGTCAGCATGTGCGCCGGCAGCCAGCCGGAGAAGGCGGGCAGCAGCGCATTGATGCGCCGCGCTGCCTCCTCCTGATAGAACTGGCGGGCGACCAGCTGGAAGATCTCTCCCCGCAGCTGCCAAAGGTGCTGTGCGGTGTGCGCCTCGTCGATGCGCCAGTGCATGCGTTCGCACATGGGCCCTTCGCATCGTTGCAGCGTATCGTGGAGCTGATGGCGCAGCTGGTCCAGGTCCAGCGTCGATGGCTCCAGGGCACTTTCATGCGGCCGGCTGTGCAGCGACTTCATCCATGCCATGGCGGTCTTCTCATGTGGAGGGCCTCGATACAGCTGGGCGTCAGCGCACAAAGCGGCCCTCGAGGCTCACGATGGAGAGGTCCGCGAAGTCCAGGCCCGTGTGGTCGTCGGGGCTGAAGCTCACTTCCAGCCCGCCCAGGTCGAAGCGTTTCATGCCTTCCAGGGCCGCCTGCAGCGTCTCCCGCGTCGGGTTCTTGCCCGCGCGCCGCAGGCCCTCCACCAGCACCTTGGCAGCGGCATAGCCTTCCAGCATCGCCGGCGACAGCGCTATCCCCTTGGCTTTGGCCAGGTCGTTGGCTTCCTGCACCATCGTGTAGGCGTAGGAGCGCTCCGCCGGGTAGACCTGCGTGACGATGACGCCGCGTGAATACTCCCCCAGCGCCTTGATAAAGCCCGTCGATGCATTGTTGGACAAGGTGACCACGCGCACGGACGACTTGGTGGCGCGCAGGGCCCGCACCCCTTCCGCCACGGCGTTGCTCGAGCCGATCCAGAGCACGGCTTGTGCATCGCTTGCCAGAATGGGTGGAACAAGCTGGTTGTAGTCGGGCTTGCTGCGGTCCGCTTTCAGGATATTGGTGGGCTTCAGCTTCGCCTGCGTAAAGCCCTTGTTGGCCCCTTCCAGCCCGTCACGGCCAAAGGAGTCGTCCGCATGCACCACAGCGATACGCTGGATGCCCAGCGTGTGCAGGTGCTCGATGGCCTTCTCGGCCTCGCGCTGGTAGGTTGCGCGCACGTTGAAGACATAGCGGTTGACCGGCTGGTGCAGGATCATCGCGCCCGTGGAGGGGCCGACCAGCGGCATGTGGTTGGCTAGCAGTACGGGCAACACGGCTTCGGTGGGGGGCGTGCCGCGCGTCAGGAACAAGGCGACGGCGCCGCGCTCGGCCAGCTTTTGCGCGTTCTCGCCGGCGAGCTTGGGGTCGAACTTGTCGTCCAGTGACACCAGCTCCAGCTGCCGGCCCGCGATCCCGCCCCGCGCGTTCACCGCGTCCAGCCACAGTCGTGCGCCGTCGGTGTTTTCCTTGACGCCCGCGGCCACGGGACCCGTGAAACCGGCTGTCTGGCCGATCAAAATCTGTGCGTGTCCCGCGCCGCACAGGACGGCTGCCAGCAGCGCTGTGGCCCATCGACTTACAGTTTTTGTGTCCATTTGTTACCTTTTGTCTTCTTGTCGGCGAACGATACAAATGCGCATCTATAAGATCAAATACGATTCAAACCATCTCTTGAGACGAAAAAAATATGGAGCTGACCCCTGTCGTTATGAGCAGATTTGGCCTCTGGCGCGGCTTTCGGAGGGAAGGCCTCATCACAGCCCCTGAAAACACCGATAACCGTGGCCGTGAATGTGCGCCTGGCCAGGCAA
The DNA here is from genome assembly GCF_056403055.1 of Polaromonas sp. P3_A5. Classification (NCBI taxonomy): domain Bacteria; kingdom Pseudomonadati; phylum Pseudomonadota; class Betaproteobacteria; order Burkholderiales; family Comamonadaceae; genus Polaromonas; species Polaromonas sp. P3_A5. Next base: position 203,619 of record NZ_JBFUGF010000003.1, on the reverse strand, counting down.
AGTGCAGGGTGGATATCTGGCGCGGGAGAATTGTTGCTATTTGTAAATATGCAGCTTGTGCGTAGCCATCAAGGGTGGGTGCGCCATTACACCTATCACCCTTCGAATCGCCTCACCCCGGCCGCAGCATCGCCATCGTGATGCGCGAGACACAGGTCAGTTCGCCCGCGTCATTGGTGAGCTCGATTTGCCAAACCTGCGTACTGCGCCCTATGTGCACGGGCCGCGTGGTGCCGGTGACCCAGCCGCTGGTGACGCCCTTGAGGTGGTTGGCATTGATGTCCAGCCCGACAGCGCGGTGCCCTTCGGGTGCCGCATAGGCCGCGCCGCAAGAGCCCAGGGTCTCCGCCAGCACCACCGATACGCCGCCATGCAGCAAGCCATAGGGTTGCACCGTGCGGCGGTCCACCGGCACGCGGGCACGGATGAAGTCGTCACCCACCTCCAGGAATTCGATGCCCAGATGGGTGACCGCACTGTCGGCATTGTGGTGCGTGAGCAGTTCGACGGAGATGGGCTGTTTCCAGATGCGCATGAGGGTTCTCACAGGGCTGATACCCCCTCACTATAAGGTTGCGGCCTACAGCGCTTGGGCACCTTGTCGCGTAGGCTGCAGCGGCGGCCGGGCTTAAGCTGGCCGTATGAGACACACGGAATACATGAACCTGGATTACCGGGACCGGGGCTGCCCGGCTCCATCGGGCCGATGACACGTTCGCACAAATGGCTGGCAGGGCTGCTGGGTGTCGCACTGGCCCTCGGCTTGCTGTGGTTCGCCGCACTCCGGCTGTTGCCGAGTGACGAGGAACTCGCGCAGCGTGCTGCCACCGAGCTTGAGGCGCAATTGGGCGTCAAGGTCCGTGTCGGTGCATTGCACTGGCGTTTGCTGCCTTCGCCGGCGGTGGTGATTGAAGAGGCCAGCACGGAACAGCCCCAGCCGATCCTGATTAAAAAACTCACCGTCTATCCGGACCTCTTCGCCCTGTGGCAACGCCGCGTGAAAATTGACCGCGCCGATCTGGAAGGTGCCGTGGTGCCCCAGCTGTCGCTGCGCGGATTGGGGAAACAGCGTGAAAAAAAAGACGAGATGGCCGGCGATGAACTGCCGCTGGCGCGCTTTGTGTTTCACGACGTGACCTGGATCTCGCGCCGCGGCATCTCTGTGGTGTATGACGGCGAGGTTGATTTTGACCCCGGCTGGCGTCCGCGCAAGGCCGCGCTGAGGCGTCCCAATGTCGAGCCCACCACCCAGCTGAGCCTGACACGCCAGGGCCAGGAAGACCGCTGGGATACACGCATTCGGGTGGGCGGCGGCACGGCCGATGGGGAAGTCCGGCTCGAGTTTCGCGCCAACGGGCGCATGCATCTCGAAGGCACCCTGCAGCCCCGCGATATCGAAGTTGAAAGTGCATTGGCTGCTTTCAATCGCCGGTCTGTCGTTGCAGGCCGGGCCTCCGGCGAAACCACACTGTCGGCCAACGGCGACACGGTGGCCGAGCTGGCGCAGTCGTTGCACACCAAAACCCCCTTTACGGTGGGCAAGTCCATGCTGCTGCGCTTTGACCTGGAAAAAGCCGTGCGCACGGCCGGCAAGGAACACGCCGGCCAGACACCGCTGGACACCATCACGGGTCAGCTCGACACGCAGAACACGCCCGAGGGTATGGTGGTGACCTACACCGGCGTGAGGGCCAGCTCCGGTGCGCTCACCGCCTCGGGTGACGCCAAAATTGCCAACCGGCAGATCGCGGGCGAGTTTGCCGTTGACCTGGTGGACGGCATAGTGGGCATCCCGCTGACGGTCAGCGGCCCGCTCGACAACGTCAAATTCTCCGTGTCGGGCGGCGCCATTGCGGGCGCCGTGGTGGGCACTGCGGTACTGCCGGGTGTTGGCACGGCCATTGGGGCCCGCATCGGCTCCACACTGGGCAAGATTTTCAGCCCGGGCCCGGCGCAGCCTGCCAGCGCGGCGCGCAGCGGCAAGGCACCCGCCGCACCGCCCAAATCGCGCTGAGGGTCCGATCCATCAACTGCGCCCGGCGGGTCCGGTTGCCGTCAATACCCACATCCGATGCTGAGCTTCTGGCCCTCTGAATTTGCCGCAGGTGGTTAAAATCCCGCTGAAGCAGCGCAAGCCAACACCATCATTTTTTGCGGATACCCACGTTTCAACGACCCGCATCAACCGACCATAAGGCCATCGATATGCCACAGCAGCAGTCTGCCGCTTCCACCACCGCATCGACTCCCCTGGAGCGCGCGCTCGGGCAAAACGAAGCCGTCAAGGACACCGTGGAGCAATCGGCCGCCGAGCTGCTGGTGATCAATACGGTGCTCAAGCAGGAACTCCCGCCGCATGTGCAAGCCGGCGAAGTGGCTCAGGCCCTGCAGAAAACCGACGCCCTCGAAACCCGCATCCAGGAATCCGCTGAAGACCTCGCGCAGGTCAATGAAACCCTGGAACAGGAAATCGGCGAGCGTGCCGACCTGGAACGCGAACTCGCCAGAACCAAGGCGGCCCTTGCCAGGGCTACCGGCCAACCCCAGGCCAAGTAATCCCGGCTAAACCGGCTAAACCGGCTTTGCCGGCGATAAGCCGGGCCATGCCCCGGCAATTTCACAGCTGCCTGCGCTTTGTCATCAATTGGTAAGGGTTTACCCCTAGAATCATTTAATCCTAAATGATTTGCTTTGCCCTTCTGGCGCGCTGCTGTGCGCCGGTTGGCGAGCGGTTTTTACCCTGCAAGGTCACTCGGCCTTGTCTTTTGGCCTTCACGGCTACCCCACCTTTTGGAGATTTGCGATGCTTCGCCGCCGCTTCCTTTCGTTTGCCCCTCAAATGGCTGCCCTTGCCGCCGCCCCTGCCTTCATCCGCAACGCCTACGCCCAGGAAGGCCTGACGGCCAAGGCCATCACCATCGGCAGCACGGGCGCGACCAGCGGCCCGCTGGCCGGTGTGGGCGCCGAGTTGAAGCAGGGCGTCGATGCCGCCATGGGCGAGATCAACGCCAAGGGCGGCGTGAATGGCCGCATGCTGCAGTTCCAGATGATGGACGACGCCTATGTGCCGCAGCGCAGCGCCGACAACGTCAAGAAGATGATCGGTGACGGCAGCATTTTTGCGCTGATGTCCTGCGTCGGCACGCCCAACAACGCCGCCATCATGCCGGTGATTGAAGAGTCCAACCTGCCTTACGTCGGGCCGCGCTCGGGCGCCTCGTCGCTGCGCAAGCCCGGAATGCGCAACGTGTTCCACGTGCGCGCCAGCTTCACCGACGAAACCCAGCGTCTGGTGCAGCGGCTCGTGAGCATGGGCATGAAGGACCTTACCGTCGTTTATCTGGACAACGACTACGGCAAGGAAGTGCTGGCCGACGTCAATCGCGCACTCCAGGCGCAGGGCGCGAAGGCCGCTGCGCAGGTGGCGCTCGCCGTCGACGGCAAGAACCTCAACGACGTCGTCAGCCAGGTCGTCGCGGGCAAGCCCGGCGCCGTGCTGCTGGGGACCGCCGGCTCGGCTTCGGTCGGCGTGATTGCCGCGCTGAAGAAAGTTTCGCCCATGCTGCCCATCGCGGGCCTGAGTGTCACGCTGTCAGGCGAAGGCATCAAGGCGCTGGGCGCGGCCGGTTCCGGCCTGGCGCTGACCATGGTGTTCCCCGACCCGTATCGCGCCAGGCTCGAGGTGGTGCGTGAGTACCAGGCCGCCATGCGCGCCATCGGCCAGCAGGAGTTCTCGCTCGGCAGCCTGGAGAGTTACATCAACACCCACGTGATGGCCGCGGGTCTGGAGCGCGCCGGCCGCGACCTGACGCGCGCCAAGCTGCGCACCGCACTGGCCGGCCTGCAGAAGTTCGACCTCGGCGGTTTCAGTGTCGACTATGCCGCGCCGCCGTTCGCGGGTTCGAAATTTGTCGAACTGGGTGTTCTCGGCGCAGGTGGACGTTTCCTGGGCTGATGGACCATTGATCCTGGCTGGCAGCGCCTGTTGCCGCCAGCCAGAAAAAAGCCCCGGTTGTTGGGTCAACCGGGGCTCTTGGCATTAAAAAGAAGCTGAAGCCCAATCAGCACTTGCGCTAGCAGCTATCAAATAGATAGCGATTCGTTGATCAGGGTTTGCGGCTCAGCAAGGCGTACAACAGGATGGCGCCGAAGGTCGCGGTGCCGATGCCACCCAGTGCGAACTGGCCGAACTTCAGCGTGAAGTCACCGGTGCCGAGCACCAGCGTGATGGCGGCAACAATCAAATTGCGGTTGTCCGAAAAGTCCACCTTGTTGTCGACCCAGATCTTGGCGCCGGCCACGGCGATGAGGCCGAACACCACGATGCTCACGCCGCCCATCACCGGCAGCGGAATCGCTTGGATCAGCGCGCCGAACTTGGGGCTGAAGCCCAGCACCACGGCGATCAGCGCCGCCACCACGAAGACGGCGGTGGAATAGATCTTGGTCGCCGCCATCACGCCGATGTTCTCGGCGTAAGTCGTCACGCCGGTGCCGCCCGCGCTGCCCGAGACGATGGTCGCCACGCCGTCGCCGATGAAGGCGCGGCCCATGTAGACATCGAGGTTCTTGCCCGTCATGGCCGTCACCGCCTTGATGTGGCCGAGGTTTTCCGCCACCAGGATGATGGCGACGGGCGCAATCAGCAGCATGGCATTGGCGCTGAACACCGGTGCTGTGAAGCCCGGCAGGCCGACCCAGGCGGCATTGGCAATGCCCGACAGGTCCATCGGCTTGCCCAGACCCAGTCCGTTGGTCAGCACTGCATAAATCACGCTCGCCACGATCAGGCCGACCAGGATCAGCAGCCGCTGCACCATGCCGCGTGTCATCACGGCCACCAGGGCGACGCTCACAAACGTCACCACCTGCATCCATGAATCGAAATTGCCGGCCGCCATATTCTTGATGGGAATGCTGGCCAGGTTCAGGCCGATCACCGCCACCACGGCGCCGGTGACCACGGGCGGCATGAAACGTTCTATCCAGCCGGTGCCGATGGACTGCACGATGAAGCCGATCAGCGTATACACCACGCCGCAGGCAATGATGCCGCCCAGGGCCACGCCCAGGTTGGCATTCGGCCCCTTGCCGGCGTAGGCCGTGGCGGCAATCACCACACCGATGAAGGCAAAACTCGAACCCAGGTAGCTGGGCACCTTTCCGCCGGTGATGACGAAGAAAATCAGCGTGCCGATGCCGCTCATCAGGATGGCGATGTTGGGGTCAAAGCCCATGAGGATGGGTGCGAGCACCGTGGCGCCGAACATCGCGATCACGTGCTGCACGCCCATCACCGCGGTCTGCGGCCACGGCAGGCGCTCGTCGGGCCCGATGACGCCGCCCTGCTGCAATACCGCGCTGCTTTTTTCTGTCCAGTCCAGCATTCCCATCATGTCTCCTTGTTATAAAAGTGAGGCAATGCTAGGGGGAATGCGCGCGCCGCACAAGAGCGGTGCCGTATGGAGATAAACAGGTTCTCAGGCCAGGAAGGCGGCCACCTCGCGCAGCACCTCATCATCCTTGAGGATTTTGCGATGGCCCAGGCCTTCGGTGGCCACCAGGCGTGCGCCGGCGATCGCCTCGCTATAGGCCACGCCGTCGGCAAAGCGGTTGATGCTGTCCTGCCGGTCATGCACCACCAGCGTGGGCAGGGCGATGCGCGGGCCGACCATCGCCGGCTCGAACTGCGGCATCAAAATGCCTTCGCGCGCCTCGATGCGCCGCTGCATGGCCGCGCGCGTGGATTCGCGCAGGCCGAATACGTGGGCGAACAGCCGCGTGTATTCGAGCGGCGAGGCAGGCGGCGCCAGCAACACCAGCCGGCCGGCCGCCAGCCCGCGGCTGGCGGCATAAGCGCCGGCGTTCGCCGACAGCGAATGCGCCACCACCGCGCGCAGCGTATGGCCCTGTTGCTGCAGCCGTGCGGTCACGTACTCGAGCACGCGCGCAAACTGCGGCAGGTTGGTGACCGAGCCGCTGCTGCGGCCATGCGCCGGCATCTCAACAATCACGGGCCGCAAGCCTTGCGCGCTCAAGACCTCCGCCAGCGCCAGCATCTGCCCGGCGTGTCCGCCCCAGCCGTGCACCAACAGCACCACCGGGCCGGCAGGCGCGACGGGGCGGCTGTACATCGTCACGCTGGCGTCTTCAAAAGGCCATTGCTCAATGTGCCAGTCGGGGCTCCACTTTCTGCGGCGACTCACCCACTTGGGCGGCAGCGGTGTGCCGAACAGGCGGTAAGCCGCCCGCACAGCCAGCGCCGGCCAGAGCTGCTGCGAAGCGCCCAGCCCCCAGCGGAAAATGCGTGTCAGGGGGCTGGCGTTATAAAAGGCCGCGGTGGCCTGGAGCGATGTGCGTGTCATGGTCTGCTGTCTCCGCGGTTTTCAGTACCAGACCCAGTCTTCATTGCTGCGCGGCAGTGTGCGCAGCGAAGCCTGCACCGCCATCACGGCGCGAACGCCAAAATAAATGCCAAAGCCAATGATCAGGATCAACATGATTTCCTCATTTCTCCGCACAGTCGTGCGAAATTAAAACTTGCCAACACATCGAAAATGGCATGGCTGCCCTTTCCGCCCAGTTTGTCTCTTACTTTTTGGTGACTGTCTCGGTCTGGTAGCTCTTGATCAGGCGCTCCCAGGCTGCCTGGGCCCGTTCAGCCGCGCGTGCATCGCGTAGAAAACGGGCATCGTGAAACATCCCCATGGCAATGCTGCTGATTTCCATGACCAGCTGTTCCGCATCGGTGTCGGCCTTCAGTTGACCGGCCTCCATGGCCTGCAGCACGGTGCGCCGCAACGTGGCGCGCCAGCGGGTGACCTCGCTGAACAGCAGGTCGCGCAGCTCGCCTTCGCGGTCGTCCAGCTCAAAGGCGCCCGCCGTGTAAATACAGCCTGACTTGGCTTCCACATCGCGCGTGCGCACAATCCAGCGCTGCACGATGGCTTCCAGCCGCGGCAGGCCCTTGGGCTGCTGCATGGCGGGCACGAACACGTCGGCAATGAAGCGCCGGCCGAACTCTTCGATCACGGCCTTCTGCAAAGCCTCGCGCGAGCCGATGCGTGAAAACACGCCGCTCTTGGAAATACTGATGCGGTCGGCCACAGCCTGCAAGGTGATGGCTTCCAGACCTTCCGCCGCAGCCAGGTCAATGCCTGCGCCGATGATGGCGGCGCGGGTCATTTCGCTTTTCTGGGTTTTGGCGTCCATGCGGCGAATATTAGCACGATTGTGCGAAAGTGCAATCCCCTCACCGCGTCACGGGTTTCGGATCTTCCGCGCAGGGCTAGCAGGCGGCGACGCAATCGATCTCGATGTCAAAGTGCCCTGGCCATGCCGGCACGCAGATGAAAATCCGGGCCGGTGGATCCTGGGGAAAGTAGCGGGCGTAAATAGCATTGACCGTTGCAAATTTCTCGACCGATGTGCAATAGATGTTGCACTTCAGCACCTGGTCCAGCGACGAACCCGCTGTTTCCAGGCAGAGCTTCATCTGCTCCAGCACCAGCTCGGTCTGGCGTTCGAGGCTTGCATTGATGACCTCACCCGTGGCGGGATCAAACGGCGGAAGGCCAGAGACATAGACCGTATCGCCATGGCGCGTCATGACCGAAGTGGGCGCCTTCCACCGCTCGAGCCAGGTTGAAAGGGGCTCGACGCGAATAATCTCTTTGGCCATGCGTTGCTCCTGGGCAGGGTGTGCGGGGTGATGCGGGTACATCCACATTTGTACGCGGCTACGGCACTTCTTTGCTTCGCGCGGGAACGAAGCATTCACACCTGCGGCTAACGGCGACGCCTGATCGTTGGCGTCGGGCCTTTGGGCATCAGCCCCACCGCCGCCCGGGCCAGCGTATCGGCCTCCCGGTTGCGGTGGCGAGGTATCCACACCAGCCGCGCGCTCGCGAAGGAGTGCAGCACGGCGCGCACCTCTTCGAACAGCGGAGCCAGGCGCAGGAATGGCTCCGTGGCAGTTCCCGCCAGCTGCTGGACCACCACGCTGTTGTCGCAGTGAACAAGCAGCGCCGTTGCACCCTGCTGCCCGGCGTACTGCATGGCCGCCATCAGCGCACGCAACTCCGCTTCGTTGTTGCAGCCTCGGCCTTCCGCGGTGATAGACAGCGGATGCCGGCTGCCGTCCGGCCCGGTAACGACTGCACCCAGGCCCATACGGCCAGGGTTCGGCACGGCGCTGCCGTCGCAGTAGATGATCCAGGGGGCGCTATTCAATGAGCACTTCTTTCATGCGGAGTCAGCCAATATAGGCCATGGCGGGGATACCACCGGGTCGCATCCGCCTCGTCCTGGTTTATGGTTACGGCCATGTTCCAGATACGCAAGTACCAAAACTGGCTGCAGGCCACACGCGGCCTGTCATTCGACAACTATGACGCGCTGTGGCGCTGGTCGGTCACCGACCTCGACGCCTTCTGGCAAAGCATCTGGGATTACTTCGAACTGCAGTCGCCCACCGCGCACACGGCCGTGCTGGGCCGGCGCAGCATGCCGGGGGCTGAGTGGTTTCCCGGTGCGCAGGGCAACTACGCGCAGCAGGTGTTCCGCCACACGGCCGCGGCCGACGCGGCGGGCGTGCCTGCCATCGTCAGTCACGGTGAAGCCAGCCTGGCGAACGGCGAAGCAGCGCGGGAACTGGGTTGGGCCGAGATGCGCCGGCAGTCGGCGTCGCTGGCCTTGCACCTGAAGGCGCAGGGCGTACAGCCCGGCGACCGCGTGGCCGCCTACTTGCCCAACACGCCCGAGACCATGGTCGCCTTCCTCGCGACGGTCAGCATAGGCGCCGTGTGGAGCGTGTGCGCGCCCGACATGGGCACGCCCGCTGTGCTGGACCGTTTTCGCCAGATTGAGCCCAAGGTGCTGATTGCCTGTAACGGCGTGCACTACGGCGGAAAGGACATCGACCGCCGCAGCGTGGTGGCGGAGCTGGTTGCGGCGTTGCCCAGCGTCACGCACGTGATCCTTCACGAGGTGCTGCCCGGCAATTCAAATGCTATTGATTTGATAGCTGGTTGCGCATACCTGCAAAGCGCCACAGCCCGAAACGATGCACAAACAGCGGCCTTCGAGCCACTCTGGCTGCCGTTTGACCACCCATTGTGGATCGTCTATTCCAGCGGCACCACCGGCTTGCCCAAACCCATCGTCCACGGCCATGGTGGCGTGGCCTTGGTGGGGCTGGCGCTGCTGCGCCTGCACAACGACCTGGCACCCAGTTATGCCGACCCGGCCAATCCGGAACGATTTCACTGGTACAGCTCCACCGGCTGGATCATGTGGAACGTGCAGGCCGCCAGCCTGCTTAACGGCACGACCTGTTGCATCTACGACGGCAACCCGGCGGGCACGAACAAGGACGCACCTGACTGGACCACACTGTGGCGCTTTGTCGCCAACACCCGCGCTACCTTCTTCGGAGCGGGCGCGGCCTTCTTTGCCAACTGCATGAAGGCGGGCATTGACCTCGCGCAGTGCGGAGACCTGAGCCGGCTGCGCACGCTGGGCACGACGGGATCACCGCTGAGTGAGGACACGCAGCGATGGGGAACCGCGCAGTTCGAGAAGCTACGTGATCGGGAAAACCGAAGACGCCTGACCGCCGGGCCGCCCCAAGGCCAGGCAGCCCCCTCGAGGGGCAGCGTATTACACGAAGTGAAAAGCGTGGGGGCACCGATCTGGTGGTGCAATATTTCCGGCGGGACTGATTTCGCCGGTGCGTTTATAGGCGGCAACCGCGAACTGCCCGTGGTTCCCGGCGAAATGCAATGCCGCATCCTCGGCTGCGCGGTCGAGGCCTGGAACGACAAGGGCGAGTCCGTTGTCGATGAAGTCGGTGAGCTGGTCTGCACGCAGCCGCTGCCGTCCATGCCGCTTTACTTCGTTGGCGACAAGGACAACCAACGCTACCTCGCGAGCTACTTCGACACCTACCCCGGCGTGTGGCGGCATGGCGACTGGCTCAAGGTTACGCCCTCGGGCAGCTGCATCATCTATGGCCGCAGCGATGCCACTATCAACCGCCACGGCCTGCGCATGGGCACCAGCGAGCTTTACAGCGCGATTGAGGCGCTGCCCGAAGTGCTGGACTCCATGGTGGTCGACCTTGAATACCTGGGCCGTGAAAGTTACATGCCGCTCTTCGTTGTACTGCGTCCCGGCCACGAGCTGGATGACGCGATGAAAGCCAAACTCAACCAGGCCGTCAAGACCGCGCTGTCGCCGCGCTTTGTGCCCAACGACATCTTCGCCGTGCCGGAAATTCCGCGCACGCTCTCGGGCAAGAAGCAGGAATTGCCGATCAAGAAACTGCTGCTGGGCCAGCCGCTGGAGAAGGTGGTGAACCGCGACGCGATGGCCAACCCCGGTTGCCTGGACTGGTACGTGGCTTTCGCGCAAAAGCGTGCCGCAGGTGATCGGCGGGATTGAGCAGGCGGTTCACACCCGCGCGCGCAACCACTGCGCCAGGTCCGTCATGACCCGCAAACCGACAGGCGATACGGCAGTGAAATGGATACAGGCATGAATCGCCTCCGGGTAGTGCCGGTGCGCCACCTCCACCCCGGTCGAGGCCACGCGCAGTGCGAGGGCATGGCCTTCGTCACGCAACGGGTCGTGGCCCATGGTGGCCACCCAGGTGGCGGGAAGGTTCGCCAGGCCCCCTGAGTCCAGCAAGGCAAAGTCAGGATGCTTGTCCGCACCGGCCTGCTTGCCGAGATAGCTGGCCATAAACCACTGCATCACGCCCATGCTGAGAAATTTGCCTTCGTTCTCCGGGTAGGAGGCACTGGGCTGGCTGGGGTGTTGTGCCACCGGATAGATCAGGCCGAGCGCGCGAACGGCTTTTGCGTTCACGCGCCGTGATGCCACCAGTGCCAGCTGTGCGCCGGCGCTGTCGCCGGCCACCGCGATACGGTTTGCGTCGCCGCCCAACGCAGAGGCATTTGCCAGTACCCAGCGCAAGGCGGCCTCGACGTCGTCAGGTGCGGCGGGGAAGGGGTGCTCCGGCGCCAGCCGGTAATCCACCGCCACGACCAGCATGCCGGTGTGGTGGCACAGCGTGCGGCAGACCTTGTCATGGGTCTCCAGGTCGCCGATTACAAAACCACCGCCATGCGCATACAGCAGCACAGGCCAGGGGCCGATGGTGTCGGGGCTGTACACGCGCAGGCGCACGGGGCCGCCCGGACCGGGAAAGCTGGTGTCATCCACTTTCCCGATGGCCGGGGCCGGCAAACCCAATGTGTCGGCCAGCTCGCGGTAAACCTGCCGTGCGATGGCAGGTGGCAGGCTTTCCAGCGGCGGATTGCCTTGCGCGGCGGCCTGGGCCAGAAAGCCGGCCAGGCCAGGGTCCATATCGGCCGTCTCCAGCACCGGCTTCACAACAGCATTCATTCGAGAGTCTCCTCATGGGTGGGTAACGTGTTCATCGCAACAATTTGCCGTCGCGGGCGCGCATGCCGATCTCGACATGGTCCGAGGCGTGGTGCCGCTCCCGGCCGAACGAGAGCCTGAAGCCGCCCAGGTCCAGTGCTCCAAGGCTTTCAATCGCCTCGCCGAGGCGCAGCCCGTCGGCGCGGGGCCCGGCGCGGCGCAGTGCCTCCGTGCAGACACGCAGATTCAGGTAGGACTCCAGGCCTTCGAAGGTCATAGCTTCGGGGCCGATGAAATCGTCTGCATCGCGCTCGAGCTCGCGCACGATGGGCAGGCGGGCCACCTCGGGATTCGGCACCACGCTGGTGTAGCCCACCAGCCGGTTGCGGAACAGCCGTGTCAGCTGCGTCAGCCCCGCCGTCGACAAAGTGGCGACGGTGGACGGCACGCTGTCATAGGCTGAGGCCGGAAGCCGCCCCAGCGCATCCAGCGCCTCGTTGCCCAGGTTGAGGACCAGGGCCTGCGGCGCGGCCTTGGCCACGTCGCGGAATGCCGCTTCGATGGACGCCAGCCGCGCGTCGGCGGTGATGCGTGTGACCTGCCGGCCGTCGCGTTGCAAGGCTGCCACCAGCGCCTCGGTGCGCGCCGGTTCGGAACCGTCGGCCAGCACCGCCACCCGGGTGACGCCGATGGATGCCAGCTGGCGCACCAGTGCATCGGCCTCGCGCGCATCATCCGGTCGCAGGCTGAAAACATGGCGGACATCGGGGGAACGCAAAGCCGACGCGCCCGACATCGGGCCGACCAGCGGCACGCGAAGTTCGCGCGTGGCCTGGGCAGCCTCAAGGCAGGCCCGTTCACCGAGGCAATTGGCAATCAGCACCGCCTTGTGCTGGCCCACCAGGATGCGCAGGTTGGCCGCCACACGCCGTGGGTCACCGCCGTCATCCAGCGTCACCAGTTCAACGCGTCGCCCGGCAATTCCGCCCGACGCGTTGACGCGCTCCACATGCGCGCGGGCGCCGGCCAGCACGCGGTTGGCGACCGGAAAGCCCGCACCGGTGAGCGGCAGAGACTGGCCGACGACCAGGGTGTCGGGCGCGGCATGGCTTGCCGCGGCCGCGCCCAGCAGCATCGCCGTGCCAAGAAGCCTGCGCGTGCGGCGGGTCAGTGTGTCGCTACGCCGGCTCATACCGGCACTCGTGCATTGACCGGCATGGGCAGGGCCACCGCCGGCCGCAGCAGGAAGTAGCCCAGCGCGGGCAGCAGGACCAGCGCCCCCACCATGTTCCAGACAAACATGAAGGCCAGCAAAATGCCCATGTCGGCCTGGAACTTGATCGGTGAAAAAGCCCAGGTGCCGACGGCCAGCGCCAGCGTGATGCCGGTGAGCAGGACCACGCGGCCGGTGAACTGCAGCGCGTGGTGGTAGGCCTCGGACAGGCTGGCGCCTTCACGCATGCGGGCCAGCGTGATGCTGAGCACATAGAGGGCATAGTCCACGCCGATGCCTACGCCCAGCGCAATCACCGGCAGCGTGGCGACCTTCACCCCCATGCCCAGGCCCACCATCAGTGCCTCGCACAAAATCGAGGTCAGCACCAGCGGCAGCACGGCCACCACCACGGCACGCCAGGAGCGGAAAGTGATCCAGCACAAAATCACCACCGCTGCATACACCCACAGCAGCATCTCGCGCATGGCCTTGCCCACCACGATATTGGTCGCCGCATCAATGCCGGCGCTGCCCGCGGCCAGCTTGAAGGTGACGTCCTGCGTGTTGTTGATCGCAGCGAAGCGGTCCACATCGGCCACCACGCGCGCCAGGGTTTCGGCCTTGTGGTCCTTCAGGTAGACGTACAGCGCGAGGAATGAGCAGCTCTGGTTAAAGAGTTCGCGCGGCGCGCGCGTCTGCACCCCGCCCAGGGCGCCTTCATTGGGGAGCAGCTCAAACCACTTGAAGTTGCCTTCGTTGTAGCCCACCATGGCCAGCTTGGACAGCGCGGCCATCGAGTTGGTGGACTCCACCCCGGGCAATTGTTCAAGCTGCCAGGCCAGGGCGTCCACCTTGGCCAGCGTGCCGTAGGCCGTGCATTTATCCGCGGGTGTGGTCACCATCACAGTCAGGATGTCGGCGCTGGCCGCGTAGTGGGCGATCTGGTAGGCGTTGTCCTGGTTGTAGCGCGAGCCGGGCCGCAGCTCGGACGCGCCGGGGTCGAGGTCGCCGATTTTCAAGTGCAGGCTGATGGCATAGCCGCCTGCGGCCATGAGCGCCGCAACGACCACTGCTGCCGTGGCCCAGCGCTTTTGCGTGAAATGGTCCAGCAAGGCCCATAGCCATGAACGTTGCGCCCCCTGTGATGCTTCCTGGCGCAGGCTGCGCGCCGCCGCAGCAGGGGCCACACCCGCATAAGACAACAGGATGGGCAGCAGCACGAGGTTGGTGAAGATCAGAACCGCCACGCCGATGCTGGCAATCAGGGCCAGGTCCTGGATGACCTTGATCTGGATGATGACCAGCACCGCGAAGCCCACAGCATCGCAGAGCAGGGCGGTCAGGCCTGCGACGAACAGGCGCCGGAAGGTATAGCGGGCCGCCACCACACGGTGCGTGCCGCGGCCTATGTCCTGCATGATGCCATTCATCTTTTGTGCGCCGTGGCTCATGCCGATGGCAAACACCAGGAAGGGCACCAGAACCGAATAGGGGTCAAGCTCATAGCCCAGCAATGCCAGCAAGCCGAACTGCCAGACTACCGCCACCACCGAACACGCCACCACCAGCGCGGTGCTGCGGGCGCAGCGGGTGTAGGCAAAAAGAACCGCGGTGGTGATGGTAAGTGCCAGCAGGAAGAATAGCAACACCTGATGCAGGCCCTCGATCAGGTCACCAGCCACCTTGGCGAAACCGGTGACGCGGATCTGCAGCGCATCGCTGCCGTGCTTGGCGCGCAGGACTTCGATCTGGCGTGACAAATCGCCATAGTCCAGTGCCTTGCCGGTGTCCGGGTTGCGGTCCAGCAAGGGAACAAACACGATGCTGGACTTGAAGTCGCCCGCCACCAGCTGGCCGATTTCCCCCGAGCGCTCGACGTTGGCGCGCAGCCCGGCCAGGCTGGCAGGCGAGCCGTCGTAGGCATCGGGGATCACCGGCCCGCCGTCCAGGCCTTCTTCGGTCACGGCCACCCAGCGGGTGTTGGATGTCCACAGCGACTTCATGAAAGGCCGGTCCACGCCGGGCAGCAGGAAGATTTCGTCGTTGATCTTCTGCAGCGCATCGAGGTAGGCCTTGTCGAAGATCGTGCCCTGCCGGGCCTCCACCACCAGCCGCAGCGCATTGGCCTGGCCGCCGAGATCGGCCTTGTGGGCCAGGTAGTTGACGATGTAGGGGTGGCCCGTCGGAATGGTTTTTTCAAAACTGGCGTTGAGCTGCAGCTTGGTGGCCTGCCAGCCCAGCACGAGGGTCAGCAGCAGGCACACCGCCATGACCCAGGGCCGGTGATTGAAAAAAGCGCGCTCAAGCAGCGTGCCCGAACGCGTGTCAAAGTCTTCAAGCCGCGCGACGACGGGCTGGGTATCTGAAGAGGAAGCGGAGGAGGAGGAATCGGCGTGCATAAAGTTTCGCTGTTGGCGGCGTATGTCTCTTCGTTGTTTTCAGTTAGCCGGCAGTGCGGGCAAGTGCCGCATGCCACGCAGGCTTGCCAGCACCAGGCTGCCGTCGGCCGCCAGGGCAACGCCGGAAACCGGAACCGGCTCGCGTGCCGGGATGCGCCGCAGGCCGGGCCCGCCTGCGGTGCCCATCAGGGCGTCGCCCGCCTGGCTCATCAGCACAAAACCGCCGTCCGGCAAAGCCATGCCGGCTCCCACCGCCATGGGCACGCCGGTGTCGAGCTTGTCCCAGTGCACGCCCTCGTCTGTCGAGCGATAGGCTGAGCCGCGCAGGCCGTAGGCCACCAGCGCGCCGCCTCCGGTGCGCAGCAGGCCGAAAAAGCTGCCCTTGTACGGTGACTGCAACGCGGTAAAGCTGGCCCCGCCGTCACTTGAGCGCAGCAGCAAGCCCTGCTCACCGGCGATCACCAGCGTGCGGCCGTGGGCGCGCACGCCGTACAGATGCAGGGCTTTCGGGTTGGGCAGCCGCGGCCCCCACGCGGTCCATGTCTTGCCGCCGTCTTCGGTAGCAAAAATCAGGTTGTAAGCACCGACGGCAAAGCCGCGCCGGGCATCCACAAATTCCAGGTCAAAAAATGGTTTGTCTGCACCTTCTTCAACCAGATGCTCTGCCTGCGCCATGGCCTGGCTGTCGCCACTGCGCTGCGCAGCCTGCTTCACCAGCTCGGCCGCCTGGATGCCATCGAGCTGCTTTTCCCAGGTGGCCCCGCCGTCGACGCTGCGCAAAATCACGCCCAGGTGTCCTGCGGCCCAGCCGGTGCGTTCATCGGCGAAACACACGGCCGTCAAGGTGGCTTGCACAGGCACCTGCGCCTGTCGCCAGGTGGCGCCATGGTCATCCGACAGCAACACCGTGCCGCGCTCTCCCACCGCCACGAGCCGGGTGCCGGCCCGTGTCACGGCCAATGTGGCCGCGCCTGACGCCTTGGGCGTGACCAGCGCCGGCTGTGACAACACGGCGGGCCCGTTGGCAGCCCACGCGGGGAGTGCAGCGGAGGCCACCCAGCCGAGCAGCCCCATCAGGGCTGCCCGCCGCGCAGCGCGAGGCTGGGCACTTCCGGTCATCAGCGAGCGCCTTCGCTGGCGAGCGATTCAGCGCTGAAGAAGGAGCGCGGAATCGGCGGCTGCACTTCGTACTGCTTGGGCAGCTCGTTGGAAGCCATGTTCAGGTAATAGGCGCCGGTCTGCATGTCATAGCCGCCCCACAGCACGACGTTGGTCACGGCCGGAATGTCCGGTGCCGTCAGCATCAGTGCGTAGTTGGTGCGCCAGAGCTGGCCTTTGGCGTCCCAGCCGTCGAACAGCGCGATCTGCCAGGAGTCTTCGTCGATGTAGTACTTGCGCTTGGGCACCACGTGGCGCTTGCCGGCAGCCAGTGTGGCTTCCACTTCCCATACCCGGTGCAGCTCCCAGCGTACCTGCGCAGGGTTCAGCGTGTTGGGCGTCACCAGGTCTTCGATCTTGGCCGAGGCGGCGCGGTTGTTGTTATAGGGAATGTAGATTTCCTTCTTGCCCACCAGCTTGAATTCGTGCTTGTCGATCGGGCCAAACAGCGTGAAGGCCTCGTCGAACAGACCGATGCCGGAGGTCACCGAGTCGGGTGTGTCGTAGGCCACGGAAGGCGCTTTGCGCACGCGGCGCTGGCCCACCAGGTACTGCCACAGGCCGCGCGGCGCGGCATCCGAAACACCGTCGAGCGCGAGAATGGCTTCGCCCGCCTTGGAGCCCGGCGCGTTGACCACCAGCTTGCCGTACTGGTAATAGCCGTCGAACTTCTCGGCGGTGCCGTCCTTGTCGTAGAAGGCCTGGCGTATGGTTTGCGTGCCGCCGGAGGCCATGGTGCGCTTGCCATCGGACGTCACCACCCACACGCGCATCGGCATGGAAAAGTTGCCGCCGCGCCAGGCTGTGCGCTGGTTCCACATGGCTTCATAGCCGTCTTTGGGAATCGGAAATGGTGTGCCGCCAAAAGCGCCTTCCATGCCGTAGCCACCTTCAATGGTCTTGGCCCGGGTGGCGTTCCTGAAGGTGTTGTCGTACACCGACTGCGGCGCCGCCGCGGTGCGGTGCGTGGGGTACACGTCGACGCGGAAGTCGGGGTACTTCTTCATCAGGGCCTGCACGCCGTCGGTCAGCTTGTCGGCGTGCTGCGCCATGTTTTTGGCGTTGATCGACAGGATGGGTTTTTCGTTGGGGTAGAGGTCGGGCCGCGCGTCGCCGTTCTTGTAGCCCGGGGTGGCCTTGGCGAGGCCCCCTTCCCACGGCGGAATGGTGCCTTCCTTGTTGCCGGCTTTCTCGGCGCCCATGGGCGTCAGCGAGGATTTGAGTTTGGCGGCCTCTTCGGCGGTGACAGCGGCCTGGGCGGACATGGCGCCGGCCAGCAGGGCGGCCACGAGCAATGAAAGTTTTGCGGTCTGCATCATGATGGTTGTCTCTGTAATGTTTTTCAGAAAGTGCGGGAAGCGGTGAAGGAAACGTAGTTGCGGTCTTTCAGTGTTTGCCCATAAGACAGCATGCGGGTGGGGGTTCTGGGGTCCGTGACGGTCAGGGTGTTTTCCTTGCCGAAGAAGGCGGTGTAGTTCAGGGCGAAGTTCCAGACGTTCTGGTATTTGCCCTTGATGCCTATGCTCACGTCGCCCGCTTGGCTGGCCCCGCCAGCAAAGTTGATAACGGCTGCGGAACGGCCGCCGAAGTTGTAGCCCAGGCCCAGCGGGATGGACAGGTCCAGGCCCGGCAGCACCTGGAAGTACTGCGGCTCAAAGATCATGCGGAACGCCGCGGCGTTCCGCGTTGCGTTCGGGTCCAGCCCGCCAAAGCCAACGGCGCTGGGGTTTTTTGTCACGCTCATGAGCCGGTTCCAGGCCAGTTCGGCCACCAGGGCGCCGCCGTCCCACAGGCTGGACTTGTTGAGTACGTAAATGCCCGACAGATTCAGGTGCGCCGTCTTGCCGGTTGCATAGCACGGGTTGGAGGGCGAGCCGTCGCAGTTGACTGGTGGCATGAAGGGTGCGCCGCCCAGCACGGCGGGATCGCTGGCCAATGGCGCGTCGGTGCGCACCGAGCCCTCCAACGCCCAGTTGAGCTGTCCTATCGACGAAGTGACGCTGGCACCAAAAGTCTTGATGCCCTTGGCGTAGACGTTGTGCACATTGCCGTTGATCAGGTCGAACACCGGAACGGCCGGGGTCTTGTCGTTGTAGCGTGCCGCGTACACGCCGAACTCATAGTTGCCGCCGGCCGGCGCCCAACGCAACTGGGCGCCGAACTGGCCGCTGTCGCCCGGCTTCTGGTCGCGGCTGGTGTCGGTGGGCAGCACCGGCCCGCCGAGATAGACACGGCCGCCGCCTATGTAGTCCTGGTTCGAAAAATAGCTGCCGACCCCGGGAATCTTGCTGGGCCGCCACTTGAGCTGGTAGTAGCCGCCCAGCGTCACGCCATCGGCCACCTGCAGCGTGCCGGAAATCTGCTCCACCGGCAGCAGTACTTCCTTGAATTGCCAGTTCGGCACCGAGACGATTTTTGCGATGTCCACCGGGCCTTGCGCGTTGGCAATGCCGTTCTGGCCGAAGAACACGCTCTCGCCATACTGCAGCGCGTGCTTGCCGACGCGGATCGAGGCTGGCATGCTGCCGATGGATCCCTTGCCCCAGACGAAGGCGTCGAGGAATTCGTCTCCACGGCCATGCTGCTCCCGGGTTGCCGGGACGAACTGGTTGGCGGCCTGGCCGGCGAAGTTGCTGACGCCGGCCGTGCCGTCATTGGCATTGGCGCGAAGGTACTGCGAGTCGTACCAGGCGGAGTGACTGATGCGCAGGCCCCAGTTGCTGCGGCTGTAGTCAAATTCGGTCAACAGGTCGGCGCGGTTGGAGATCAGGCCCTTCTTGAAGTTGAGGTCGCCGTCGTTTTCATTGGTCACACCGCCATCGCCGCGGGCGGCCGGCGAGGTGAGCAGTGCGGACGGGTCCTTCAGCCGCCAGGCCAGGCTGTACTTGGGTGTGAAGTCCAGCCGGATTTTGGTGTCGGGGTCGCCGTTGTCCAATTCCAGGGCGTGGACCGGCAGTGCGCAAGCCAGGCCGCAGGCCAAGGCCAGCGTGGCTGGCCTGAAGGGGGTGAATACCTTGTTCATCGAATGTCTCCTCGTTATGTGTCGTTGTTACGTGAATGGGGGATGGGTGCCCTCGCACCCGTGGCGTGTCAGCGTTAGATGTAGTTAGATATAGGTAGAGGCCAGGCCGCCATCAACGGGAATGTTGGCGCCGCTGACCCAGCGCGCGGCGTCGCTGCATAACCAGGCGATGACGGGTGCGATTTCGTCGGCAAAGCCAGGGCGCAGCATGCGATGCGCATCGGCTTGAACGCGCTCCTGGCCCAGCATTGCCACGAAGTCGCCCAGGATGGGTGTGAACACCGGGCCGGGCGCCACGCAGTTCATGCGCACGCCTTTGCCCAGGAACCACTCCTGCGACTGCGTGGCGTTCCAGACGATCAGGGCTTCCTTGAAGTACTGGTAGCAGGTCGCCTGCGGCACCGGGTGGCCGCGCAGCCATGCGGCGCCGGCTTCAAATCCTTTGGCTGCCGCCAGCTCCTTGTGCAGGGCCAGCCGCTGCGGCCATTCGGCGCCCAGGATGGACGCCACGTTGACGATGCTGCCGCCGCGCGGCATGCGCGCCAGCACCTTTTCCGTCAGATGCCGCAGGCCCAGGTAGTTCACGCGGGCCACCAGCTCGCCGTCAGCCGTGCCGGGTACGCCGGCGATGTTGCACAGCGCGTCAACCTGCGCCGGCAACTGGGCCACGGCGGCATCGATGGCCGCGGCGGTGCCGAGGTCGGCCTTGATGAAGCCGCCCAGCGTCAGGCTGGGATCGTTGCGGTCCATGCCGATGACCGTGGCGCCCTGGAAGCGCGCCAGCCTGGCCACCTCGGCGCCGATGCCGGACGAGGTGCCGGTGATGACAATGGTTTTGCCTTGCAGGCTCATAAAGCCTCCCGGGTATGCGGATTCATGAAGGTCTCCTTGATGTGGTGAGCCAAAAAAATCGAAAAAGCCGAAAAGTCGAAGCGTTCCGTTAGAACGGGAACATGGGCGCGGTGTCCTTGACGGTCATCCACTGCCACTGCGTGTATTCCTCCCAGTCGGACGGGCCGCCCACGCTGGTGCCGTTGCCCGCGATGCCGGGGCCGCCGAAAGGGTTGACGCAGTCGTCGTTGACGGTCTGGTCGTTGATGTGAACCATGCCGGCCTTGAGCTGCTGCCCCACGGCCATGGCGCGGCCCACGGAGCGGGAGATGACGGCGCAGGCCAGGCTGCCGCTGTTGTTGTTGGCCAGCGCGACCGCTTCCTCGTCACTGCCGAAAGTGACGATGTTGGCCACCGGGCCGAAGGTCTCTTCATCGAACACGCGCATGCCGGGCTTGACGCCGGACAGCACCGTCGGCTTGTAGAACAGGCCGTCGTAGCTTCCGCCGGCTTCCAGCTTCGCGCCGGCCTTGATGCTGTCCTGCACGATGGCATGCACGCGATCGCGCTGGCGCGCATCGATCAGCGGCCCGAGCGCAACCTGGCCTGTGGCGCCGTCGCCGACCGGCAGGTGCGTGGCCTTGGCGACCAGGCGCTGCAGCAGCGGGGCCGCGATGCTCTGGTGAACGAGGATGCGGTTGGCGGCCATACAGATCTGGCCCTGGTGCAGGTAGGCGGCCCAGGCGGCGTTGCTCGCGGCGATGTCCAGGTCGGCGTCGTCCAGGATGATCAGCGAGTTCGCGCCGCCGAGTTCCAGCGACACTTTCTTCAGGTGCTTGCCCGCGAGCTCGCCGATGCGCCGGCCCACCGCGGGCGAGCCGGTGAAGGCGATCATGGGCACCAGCGGGTCGGTGACCAAAGCTTCGCCGGCTTCGGCGTCGCCGGGCAGCACATGCAGCAAATCCCTGGGCAGGCCGGCCTCCGCAAAAATGCGCGCGATCATCAGGCCGCCGGTCACCGGCGTGCGGGTGTCGGGCTTGATCACCACGGCGTTGCCCGCGGCCAGCGCCGGGGCCACCGCGCGCAGCGTCAGGATCAGCGGAAAGTTGAAGGGCGAGATGACACCCACCACGCCGTGCGGCACGCGGCGGGCGATGCTGGTGCGCCCCGGTACGCTGGGCAGCACATGGCCCTGGGGCTGCAGCGGCATGGCGGCGGCCAGGTGGCAGATGGTGATGGCTTCGCGAATCTCATGCTGCCCCTTGGGCAGGATGCCGCCCGTCTCACGCGTGGCATACAGAGCGAGTTCATCAAAGTGCTGCTGGAACAGCGCGCCGGCGCGGCGGAAGACGTCGGCCCTCTCGCGCGGGGGCAGGGCGGCCCAGGGCTTTTGCACGTTGGCCGCCGCCCGCGTGGCCGCGGCCACGTCCGCCGCATTGGCGATGCCCACCGTGCACATCACTTTCCCGGTCGCCGGCTCGACCACGTCGCGCTTCCCGCCGCCTAGCGGCGCTTGCGTCAGCGCGGAAAAATCCAGAAATGCCATCGCGTCGGATACACCCATTTGCTTTTGTCCTTACGGTTGTTTGATCAGCTCGCCACATCGGCGCGTCGTGCTCCTGTATCGCAATGCATGTACCAGCGCCGCGCGAAAGAGTCCGCTTGCTGCGCTGCACCCAAAGTTTTTTCACTGGGAAACCCGGGACATACCCTAGGTATGTTTGCTGCGGTGCAGCACATGGAAATCACCCATACTTTTCTGATCAAATGGTTATAAAGTTGAATCAAATTTCACCAATTGATCAAATTGAGGAGCAAGCCATGCGCGTATCCGATCGCATTTCCCTGGCCGAGGTGGCCCGGGCCACCGGTGTCGCGCTGGGCAGCTTCGACAGCGCGTCGGTGGCCAAAGCCATGGGCGGGTTTGCCAGCACGCACATCGGCGGTGACACGCACCCGACGATCGCTGACATCAGCGAATGCCTGTTCTTCTCGCCGGGCGACGGGCGCATCTGGCTGCAGGACCAGCGCATGGTGCTGCTGCACACCGAGGCGCTGGGCTCCATGCGCCGCGAAATGATTGACAGCCTGGGCATCGAAAAAGCCCGCGGCCTGTTCACCCGCGCCGGTTATGTCAGCGGCGCCCGCGATGCCCAGCTGGTGCGCAAGCACTGGCCCGACGCCGACCCGCCGGCTGCAGCCATGGCCGGCACGCGCCTGCACGCGCTGGAGGGCGTGGTGAAGGTCGAACTGGTCAGCGTGACCTACGACCCGGACACCAGCGGCTATGAAGGCGAATTCATCTGGCACAACTCCAGCGAAGACGATGAACACATCGCCGCCTACGGCATAGGCGGCTCCCCGGCCTGCTGGATGCAGGTGGGTTACGCCACGGGCTATGTCAGCACGCTGTTCGGCCGCCTCATCGTTTTCCGGGAAACCATGTGCCGGTCCATGGGCCAGGCGCAATGCCGCGTGGTCGGCAAGTCCGCCGACAAGTGGGACAACATCGAAGAAGACATGCGCTACCTGAACGCCAGGGAGTTTGTCGACACCGCGGCCTATGCGCGCAGCGAAGCGGGCCCGGCCGACCTGGCGACCGGCGACGTGCCGGCCGGCGACGCGATGGTGGGGGCCTCATCGGCCTTTAACGCGGCCTGCCATCAATTGAGCCGGGTGGCGCGCACGACAGCCACCGTGCTGTTCACGGGCGAGTCGGGCGTGGGCAAAGAAAAGTTTGCCAGCATGTTGCACAGGATCAGCCCGCGCAAAGAGCTGCCGTTTATCGCGGTGAACTGCGCGGCCATCCCGGAAACCCTGATCGAGTCCGAGCTGTTCGGGGTGGAGCGCGGCGCCTACACCGGGGCCAGCCATTCGCGGCCAGGCCGCTTTGAGCGGGCCAGCGGCGGCACCCTGTTCCTGGACGAAATCGGCATGCTGAGTTTTGTGGCCCAGGGCAAGCTGCTGCGCGCCCTGCAGGAGGGCGAGGTCGAACGCGTGGGCGGCACGCGCGGCATCGCGGTCGACGTGCGCGTGGTGGCCGCCACCAATGAAGACTTGCGCCAGGCCGTGCGTGAAGGCCGATTCCGCGAAGACCTGTTCTTCCGGCTCAATGTGTTCCCCATCCACCTGCCGCCGCTGCGCGAGCGGCGCGACGACATTCCCCTGCTGATGAACCATTTTCTGAACCACTACCGGCGCAAACACGGTTGCAACACCGGCGGCTTCACGCAGGCCTCGGTGCGCACGCTGCTGAACTACGACTTCCCCGGCAACATCCGCGAACTGCAAAACCTGATCGAGCGCGCCGTGATCATGGCCGATGCCGACGGCTTGATCGACGTGCACCACCTGTTCACCGGCGGCGAGACCTTGAGCACCGAGGTCATGACCTTGCGGATGCAGGGCAGTTCAGGCACCTTGAACTTCGACGGGGCGCCGGCCGGCGCGCATCCCGTGCCGGCAGGGACCGCCGCTTCGCAGCGGTCCCTGGAGCAAACCGAGCGCGACATGCTGGAACGCGCCATCTCGGCCTGCCAGGGCAATCTCTCAGCGGCGGCGCGGCGGCTCAACACCACGCGGGCGAAGCTGGCTTACCGCGCCAGAAAACACAGCCTGATTTGAACCGCGTGCGGCGCCGTGGATCAAGCTGCCGGCGCCAGCGCCCCCAGGTAGGCCCTGACCTTCTCGTCGTGCGCCAGCGTGTCGAAGTCAGGCGCTTCGCTGACCGCACCTTTTTGTACAAAGATGAAACGCTCGCAGCATTGCCGCAGGATGTCGACGTGGTAGGGCTCGTTGGGATGCAGGCATAAAAACACCAGGCGGCCGTTGGCCCTGAGTTTGGCGAAGAAGTCCAGCATGAAGCCGATGTAGCCGTCCTGCGTATTGAACTGCGGTTCGTCGAACAGATGCACCAGCGGCGAGTCGTTCTGTGCGTGTTCCAACATGAAGTCGGGTTTGGTTTTCTGGAAAGACCGCACCTGGTAGGACTGGTGGTAGTGAATGGCGAGGCGATCCCGCTCGCGCGTGCGTACCTGGTGGATGTCCTGGCCGTTGACCAGCACACGGCCCGCGCTCGGCAGGTTGCTGCCGGTGATCAACTCGAACAGCGTGGTCTTGCCCGAGCCGTTAGGGCCCATGACACCGACCACGCAGGGCTTGTGCACTTCGAAATCGGCGGTCAATGAAAAGGTCGTGGTCTTGCGGAAGACGCCGCGCTGGTATTGCTTGGCGACGTTCTCGACGCGTAGCAGTGGATGGAGTGGATGGCTCATGCGGGTCAGACTCCCAAAAGTTGCCGGCACAAGGCGGCATCGTTGCGCAGATCGGCCGCAGGGCCCTCGTGGACGATCACGCCCTGGTTCATCACATAGGCGCGGTCGGCCACCTGCAGCGCGCTCTGCACGTTTTGCTCGACCACCAGCACCGCAATGCCCTCGGCCTTGAGCCGGCTGATGGTTTTCATCACGTCCTGCACCACCTTGGGCGCCAGGCCCTGGCTGGGTTCGTCGAAGAGCACCAGGCCGGGCGAGCCCAGCAGCGCGCGCGAGATTGCGACCATCTGCATTTCGCCGCCCGAGAGGTTTT
Organism: Polaromonas sp. P3_A5; assembly: GCF_056403055.1. NCBI lineage: Bacteria > Pseudomonadati > Pseudomonadota > Betaproteobacteria > Burkholderiales > Comamonadaceae > Polaromonas > Polaromonas sp. P3_A5. Next base: position 179,018 of record NZ_JBFUGF010000003.1, on the reverse strand, counting down.
CGCACTCGCGGTGCATCAGGTATTCGAGCGCGCTGAAGATTTCAAAACACTCCTTCTCCTGCCAGGGGCGAAAGCGCGTGGTCTTGCGGGCGATAGCCAGATTGCGCGCTACCGTCAGCGTCGGGAAGATGCGGCGGTCATCCGGCACCCAGCCCATGCCGGCCTTGGCGATCTCGTGCGTGGGCATACGGGTGATGTCGCACGCGTCGAAGGCAATGCTGCCCTTGCGTGGCGGCGTGAGGCCGAGCACGGAGCGAAGCAGCGTGGTCTTGCCTGCGCCGTTGGGGCCCAGCAGTGCCACCACTTCGCCGGCGCCGACTTTCAGCGACACGTCGAACAGCACCTGCGTTTCGCCGTAGTAGGTGTCTATGCGGTTCACCGCCAGCATGTCGGCCTGCGGCGACACGGTTTTGATGACGGACTTCAGGACCGCGCTCATGCCAGCGCCCCCAGGTTGGACCGGCGCACCCATTCGTTTTCACGCAACTGGTCAGGTGTGCCCTGGCTGATGACCTGGCCCCAGTGGATAACGGAGATCTGGTCGGCGAGCTTGAAAAGGAAATTCATGTCGTGTTCGATGATCACAATCGTGAGCTGACGCTTGAGTTCTTTCACCAGCTCCATCAGGCGCGCCGTGCCTTCGGCGCCCAGGCCGGCGGTGGGTTCGTCGAGGAAGAGCATGCGTGGCTCGGCTGCGAGTGCCACACCGATCTCCAGCGCGCGGCGCTCGCCGTAAGACAGGCTGCTGGCCAGCACGTGCTCCTTGCCCTTGAGGCCGACGCGCTCGAGGATGGCCGCGGCCAGTTGTTGCGCCGTGCTGTCGGCGCCCAGATCGCGCCAGGGGTTGAAGCCCTGTCTGCGCACGTGCGGCGTGGCCACCAGCACGTTGTCAAGCGCGGTGTAGCTGTCGAAGAGGTTCATGATCTGAAAGGAGCGCGACACGCCCTTGCGGGCAATCTCCCGCGGCGAGAGGCCGGTGATGTCCTCGCCGGCAAAGGTCACACGGCCGCGGTCGGGCTTGTAGCGGCCGGTCAGCACATTGAAGCAGGTGGTTTTGCCCGCGCCGTTGGGGCCCATGATGCCATTGAGCTCACCTTCCCTGAAGCTGAGGGTGATATCTTGCAGCACCACCTGGGCACCAAAGCGTTTGGACAGGCCGCTGGCCTCGAAGAGCTTCACAGTGCACCTCCGGCGGGGGTTGTCACGGGTTTGGCCACCACAGTGCGCCGCGGCCGTGCCTTCCAGGCCTGCCACGCGCCGGCAATGCCTTCGGGCTTGAACAGCACCATCGCCATGAAGACGAGGCCATACCAGAGCAGCCAGGTCTCGGTGTAGGCGCCCAACAGGTCACGCGCCAGAATAAAGAAAGTGGCGCCGATGATGGGGCCCCAAAAGCTTACGAGGCCGCCGCCTATCAGCACCATCATCACGACGAATCCCGAGTTGTGCAGGCTCATGACGTTGGGGTAGGCCGACTGCTGCGCCATGGCGAACAGCGCACCGGCCAGGCCCGCCACCGCGGTGGAGATCGTGAAGGCCAGCCACTTGTAAAGCCACACGTTGTAGCCCACAAAGGCGGCGCGGGTCTCGTTCTGCTTGATGGCACTGAAGATGCGACCCAATGGCGAATGGATCAGCCGCCACAGCGCCAGCAGCACCAACCCGAACAGCACGAGGCAAAAGAAGAAGAGGGCGTTGTTGCCGGAGAGATTGAAAGACACAAAACCAAAATCGGCCGGCAGGCGCTTGATGTTCAGCAGCCCGTCTTCACCGCCCGTGACGGTATGCCATTTGTTGGCGATGAACCAGAACACCTGCCCGAATGCGATGGTGAGCAATGCGTAATAAATGCCGCGCCTGTGCGAGATGAACAGCGCCACCAGCGCGCCGAGCGCCGCTGTGACCAGCACCGCGCCGGCCAGGTCGAACCACAGGTTGGGCCAGACCTTGAGTTGCAGCAGGCCGAAGGCGTAGGCGCCCGTGCCAAAGAACGCGCCGTGCCCGAAGGAGGGCAGTCCGGTGAAACCCAGGAGCAGGTTGTAGCCCATCGCAAACAACACCCAGATCATGATTTCCAGCGCCAGGTACTGGTAGAGCCCGACGTGGCCCACCCATAGCGGGGTGGACAGTAGCACCAACAGGGTGATGAGCATGGGTAAAGGAATGAGCGGCGCGCGACCGGAAGCGAGTTGCATGGGGACCTTGTCTCTTCGATGGTTCTGGGTGAAGGAATAAAGCGCTGGAAATCAATGCTGAAAGAAAAGTTGAAGAAGGGCTGGACAGAACAGAATGTACGTTCTATTATTTAAATACGCAAGAACATTTATTCTAAATTGACGCGATGCAGCCAACCGGCTCATCGCCTTCCCCGAGGCGGCAAACGACATATGGACTCTGCAACGACTTACGAAGAACTCAAGGCGCTGATTGGCCGGGCTTATCCGGACATGTCCAAGCAGCTGCAGCGCATCGCGCGCTTCGCCCTTGAGCAACCCAACGACCTGGCACTGGGCACCGTGGCGACGGTGGCCGAAGCGACCGAGGTGCAGCCTTCGGCCATGATCCGCTTTGCCAATGCGTTGGGCTTTGGCGGTTTTTCCGAAATGCAGCAGGTGTTTCGCGGCCACCTGCTGGAGCGTTCCGACAGCTATCGCGAACGCATTGACCAGATGCGCCGCAAGCAGCTCAACGGCGAGCGCGCGCCGGCCGGTGTGTTGCACCAGCTGGTGAGCGAGTCGGTGGCCGAGCTTGGCCATCTGGAAGAAAGCATCGCCCAGGCTGACCTGAAGGCCGCTGTCAAACTCATGGCGTCGGCACCGCGCATCCATGTGCTGGCCCAGCGCCGCGCCTTTCCGGTGGCGGGCTACCTGGCTTATGCGCTGAGCCAGTTGGAACTGCGTACCCATTTGCTCGATGGCACGGGCGGCATGCTGCGCGAAAGCCTGCGCTCCATCGCGCCCGGCGACGTGCTGATCGCCGCGAGCTTTCGCAACTATTCCCCTGAAGTCATCGCGGCTGCTTCTGAGGCCGCCAAGCTGGGCGCGGTGGTGATCGCCATCACCGACGGCCCGCTCTCGCCGCTCAAGGCGCATGCCAGGGTTTGCCTGGAACTGGCTGACGATTCGTCGAAACCCTTCCGCTCGCTGGTCGCGCCGCTGTGCCTGGCGCAGGCGCTGGTGGTCAGCACGGGTCATCAGCTGGCCGAGCAGGGCGCAGCGAAGGCTAAAACCAAAGGCGGCGGCAAAGCTGCGGCGAAACCCGCGCGCAAGGGGGCCGTATGAGCCGCCCGCTGGACCTGATCTGCGTGGGCCGCGCCGCCGTGGATTTGTACGGTGAGCAAATCGGCGGTCGTCTTGAAGACATGCAGAGCTTCACCAAGTATCTGGGCGGCTCGCCGGCCAACGCCGCGGTGGGCGTCGCGCGTCTGGGCCTGAAGCCCGCGATGCTGACCCGTGTGGGTGACGAACACAACGGCCGCTTTGTCCGCGAAACCCTGGCGGCCGAGGGCGTGGACGTGAGCCATGTAGCCACCGACGCCAAGCGACTGACAGCGCTGGTATTCCTGGGAATTCAGGACCGCGACACCTTTCCGCTGGTGTTCTACCGCGACAACTGCGCCGACATGGCGATCAGCCCGGACGACTTTGACGCGGCCTTCATCGCTTCGGCCAAGGCGCTGCTGATTTCGGGCACGCACCTGTCACAGCCGCAAACGTATGAAAGCTGCCTCCGGGCGATGACGATGGCAAAAGCCGCAGGCACTCGCGTGGTGCTCGACATCGATTACCGCCCCGTGCTGTGGGGCCTGACCAGCCCGGGTATGGGCGAGCAACGCTTTGTACCTTCCGGTGAAGTCAGCGCGCATTTGCAAACCGTCGTCGGCCACTGCGACCTCATAGTGGGTACCGAAGAAGAAGTTCATATCGCCGGCGGCAGCACCGACACGCTCGCTGCGTTACGCCGCTTGCGCGACCTGACGGCCGCAACGCTGGTCGTCAAGCGCGGGCCCATGGGTTGTGTCGTGTTCGACGGCGCGATTCCCGACTCGCTGGAAAAGGGATTGCAAGGCCCCGGTTTTCCGGTGGACGTATACAACGTGCTCGGCGCCGGCGACGCTTTCATGTCGGGTTTCCTGCGCGGCTGGATTCCGGGCGAACCGCTCGCGCGTTGCTGTGCTTATGCAAATGCCTGTGGCGCACTCGTGGTGTCACGTCACGGGTGTGCCCCTGCCATGGCCAGCTGGGAAGAACTGCAGTTCTTTCTGGTGCATGGCTCGCCTACCCGGCGCCTGCGCGAAGACGCGCAACTTGAACGCCTGCACCGCGTCAGCACGCGTACGCGTCGCTGGGAGGAGCTGGTCATCCTCGCGTTCGACCACCGCATGCAGCTGGAAGATATCGCAGCGCGCCATGGAGCGGGCAACGAACGCATTCCCCTCTTCAAATCCCTGATCGCTGAAGGTGCGCGGCTCGGAGCGGGTGCGCGCGGTGGCGTGGGCGTGATCGTGGACGGCCGCTTCGGCGAAGAGGTGCTTCCCACGGTGACCGGCAAGGGCTGGTGGGTCGCAAGGCCGGTTGAACTGCCGGGCTCGCGCCCGCTGCAGTTCGAGGCCGGTGCAGGCCTGGGCGCCGCCATGCGGACCTGGCCCGGCGAGCACGTCGCCAAGTGCCTGGTGTATTACCACCCGCAGGACACGCCGGCCCTGCGTGAAAGCCAGCTCGCCAGACTGGCCGACCTGCAGCGCGCCAGCGTGGACAGCTTTCACGAATTTCTCATCGAAGTCATTCCGCCCAAAGACATGCCAACGGATGACGACACCGTGCCGCTGGCGCTGGAGCAGATTTACCAGGCCGGCATTTTCCCCGACTGGTGGAAGCTGCCGCCCGCCGCCAACACGGCTGCCTGGCAAAAGATCGCTGCGGTCATTCACCAGCATGACCCGCATTGCCGTGGCGTGCTGATGCTGGGCCTGGAAGCCAGCGAGGAAAAACTCGACCAGAGCTTTCGCATCGCGGCACCGCACGCCGTCTGCCGCGGCTTCGCGGTGGGGCGTTCGATCTTTGCCGATGCTGCGAACGGCTGGTTCTCCGGCGCCATGGACGATGCGGCAGTGGTCAAGGACATTGCCGAGCGTTATGCGCGGCTGATAACGCTGTGGGACCAGGCCAGAACAGGCCAGGGGACCGCTGTTTCAGCAGGCGCCGCTGAAGTCGTGAACTGAGCCGCCAAACACAACACACAACACACAACACACAACACACAACACACAACGAGAAAGAAGACGGAGACAAACATGACACCAAAAATCGGATTTATCGGCATCGGCATGATGGGCCACGGCATGGCCAAGAACCTGCTGGCCAAAGGCTTCGGCCTGACTTTCAAGATCAACCGCAACCGCGACAACCTGGCCGACCTGATAGCCGCCGGAGCCAGGGAGGCCAAGACCAACGCCGAGTGCGCGCAGGCCAGCGACATCGTCTTCGTCTGCGTCACGGGCTCGCCTCAGGTCGAAGACATCGTTTACGGCAAGGATGGCCTGCTGGACAGCGGCCGTAAAGGCCTCATCGTGGTTGACACCTCCACGGCCGAGCCTGCCTCCAGCACCCGTATCCGCAACGACCTTGCGGCCAAAGGCATCAAGCTGGTCGATGCGCCGCTGGCCCGCACGCCCAAGGAAGCCGAGGAAGGCCGGCTCAACACCATGGTGGGCGCGGAGCCCGAAGACTTCGCAACACTGGAGCCCGTGCTCAAGGCTTTTTGCGAAAACATCTTTCATGTCGGCCCGCCCGGCCACGGCCACGTGCTCAAGCTGGTCAACAACATGATGGCCATGAGCTTTGCGGCCTCGATTGCCGAGGCCTTTGCGGTGGCGGCCAAAAGCGGGCTGGACCTCAACCGCCTCTATGACGTGATCTCGGCCGGCGGCGTGAACTGCGGCATCTTTCAGATGATGGCAACGAAAACGCTCAAGGAAGGCGACGTCACCGGCTTCAAGTTCGGCATCGCCAATGCGCAAAAAGATTTGCGCTATTACACCCACCTGGCCGAGATGCTGCCCGTCACCAGCTTCATGGGTGAAGCCACGCACCAAAGCCTGATCCAGGCCAGCAACGCCGGTTACGGCGACAAGCTGATCGCCTCCCTTTTCGAAGCACAGGAAAAACTCAACGACGTCAAGATCGTTCCCCGTTAAGCCAACCCGTTTGACCCATTTACACGCAGGAGACAAAACCATGAGCGACATCAAGAACAACCACGCAACACCTGAATCCCAATCCGACAGCAAGGCCACCTCGCGCCGCGCGCTGCTCAAGCACTCAAGCCTGGCGCTTGTGGGCGCGGGTCTGTACGGCGCGGCGCCCTTCATGGGGCCGTGGAAGCACAACCACGCCTGGGCGCAGACCGGCCAGAAGAAGCCGCTGACCATTGGCCTGACCATGGACGCTTCGGGCCTGTACGCAGCCTCGGGCGCCGAAGAGCGCCTGGGCGCCATGATGGCCATCAAGGAATTTAACGACAAGGGCGGTGTGCTGGGCCGACGCATTGAGGCCATCCATATCGATACGGAAACGACGCCGGCCACCGGCTCGCGCGTGGCCGAACGCATGATCACGCGCAATGAGGCTTCCTTCCTGATCGGTGCAGTGCACTCAGGCGTCTCCAATGCCATCTCGCAGGTTGCGCAGAAATACGGCACGGTATTTTTTAACACCAATTCCAGCAGCCCGACCGAAGCCGGCAAGGACTGCCACCGCACCAAGTTCGTCTGGGACGGCAACGGCACCAACTTTTCCAACGCCATCGTCAAGAACGCCATCAAGGCCAGCGGCAAGAACTGGGTGCTGCTGACCAACGACTATGTGTGGGGCCACACCACCTCCAAGGCGACACGCGCGATCGTGGAAGCCAACGGCGGGCGCATCGTTGAGGAACTGCTGGTGCCGCAAAACACCCGCGACTTCTCGTCCTACCTGCTCAAGCTGCAGCAGCTCAAGCCCAATGTGGTGGCCACGGCGGTGGGCGGCGACGACATCAAGGCGCTGCGCCAGCAGGTGGTGCAGCTCAAGATGAACCAGTCCATGGCGTGGATCAACAACCAGCAGGACTGGCCAGATGTCTACGGTCTGGGCCCCGAGGCCATCTTCGGCGTCTTCGGCACCACCTGGTACTGGCGCCTCGGCCTGCCCGGCGTGAAAGAATTCGTTGCGGCCTACCAGAAGCAGTTCCCGGGCATGGCGATTCGCGTGCCGGGCAATGTGTATCACAACGGTTATATGGCCACGCGCGAACTTCTGCGATGCGTGGAAGAGGCCGGCACCACCAACAACATTGCCGTGATCAAAAAACTCGAAGGCCGCAAGATGAGCGCGGCCGACCGCCTGCAGCACTACGACGCGTGGATGGATCCCGTCACCCACCAGTGCCAGCAGACGATTTACATGGCGACCTACAACGACCAGCCCACCGAGAAAGACGACATCTTCAAGATCCTCACACAGGCCGATCCCAAGGACGTAGCGGACAAGGATGCCAGCGGCGCCTGCAAGCTTGAGAGCTACGACTCGACACCTAGCTACGAAGTCTGATTGACTTCAAGCTCCAAAGACCGCAATGGACTTCTTGCTTCAGCTTATTCCGCACCTCGTCAACGGCATCTCGCTGGGCTTGTTGTTCGCGCTCATCGCGCTGGGCTTCATGCTCATCGTGGGGGTGATGGAAACCATCAACCTGGCGCACGGCTCGCTGTTTGCGCTGGGCATGTACTTCGCGCTTTTCCTGATCGCACCGCAGCTGGGCATGTTTCCGAATCTGCAGGCCTGGTACATGAGTTTGCCGCTTGGAACGCGTTACCTGGCGGCACTCATTCTTGCGCCCATCCTGGTGGGTATTTTCGGCATGTTGCTGGAGCTGTGCATGCGGCGCACCTATGGCCGCGACCCGCTCTACGGCCTGCTGCTGACCTTCGGCGCGGCGCTGGTGATTGAAGAGGTTATCCGCCTGGTGTGGGGCTCGTCGGAAAAGCAGTTGATGCTGCCCGAGGGCATCTCCGGCGCCTTCCTGATGGGTGACCTGGTTTATTCCAAGTACCGCTTCTTTGCCAGCGGATTCGCCATCCTCATGATCGTGCTGCTCTGGACGTTCTTGCAGAAGACGCCCTACGGCGCCATCATCAAGGCCGGCGCGCACGACAGCGAAATGGTGCGAGCGCTGGGCATCAACCTCTCGCGCCTGCGCCTCTTCGTGTTTGGCCTGGGCGTGGCGCTGGCGGCGATCGCCGGGGTGGTCATGGCGCCCATCTGGGGCATACGCCCGCATGTGGGGGTGGACGCCGTAGTGCCGGCGTTTCTGATCATTGTGCTGGGCGGTGTCGGTTCGCTCTGGGGTGCAGTGATTGCCGGGCTGATGGTCGGCATGGTCGTCGGGCTCACGGGTTCGTATGCGTCCGAGTGGTCGCTGATGTCCATGTACCTGTTGTTCATTGCCGTGGTGACGTTTCGTTCGCGCGGCCTCTTCGGCAAGAAAAGCGTCCTGGATCAGTGAGACCCCCTGTCTCGTCTCACTTCGTGTAGCCGGAACCCCCCAAGGGGCAACACCAGCGGCCCGGCGAAGCCGGTTCCGCGGTGTTCTGGCACAGAAAGTTCTTTAATGTATGAAGGTTAATTGATGAAACCGCTTCAAGAAAAAGTCGCGCTGGTCACCGGCGCGGCCGGCACCATGGGCCTGGCCGTTGTCAAGGCCTTGCTCGAAGACGGCTGCAAGGTCGCGATGGTCGATGTGAGCCAGGAGCGCAACCGCGCGCTGGCCGATGAGCTGGGTTCGCGTGCCTTGTCCTTCTCGTTTGACATCAGCGATGCGGCCGCCGTGAGCGACGGCCATGCACTCATCGTCAAGGCCTTCGGGCCCGTCGACATCCTGGTCAACAACGCGGGCATCCTGTCCAACAACAAGGTCGAAGCCACCGAAGCGGGTGAATGGCGGCGCGTGATGGGCGCCAACCTCGACGGCGCGTTCTACCTCGCGCAGCAGGTGGTGCCGGCGATGAAGGCGCGGCGTTTCGGCCGCATCATCAACACCAGTTCCCTGGCGGCCAAGACCGGCGGCCTGACGGCGGGCACGGCGTACTCGGTGTCCAAGGGCGCGATGAGTTCGCTGACCTTTTCACTGGCACGCGAACTCGCGCCCTTCGGCGTCACAGCCAACGCCGTCGCGCCGGCTTACGTCAAGACGCCCATGATCACCGAACAGCTCAATGAAGAGCAGCGCCAGAAGCTGCTCAAGGACATCCCGGTCGGCCGCTTTTGCGAGCCCGAGGAGTTCGCCCACGTGGTGCGCTTCCTGGCCTCGCCGCTGTCGGGCTTTATCACCGGCGAGATCATCGACCTCAATGGCGGCCTCTTGATGGACTGAGGAAAACCCTTTCGCCGCCCGCGCGCTTTGCGCCCACAATTTCGCCATCCATGAGCAGCATCACACCTTCCGTCGATTTCAGCGCCGCACTGACAGGCTTGTTCGACCTGCGCGGCAAAACCGCTTATGTGCCCGGCGGCTACGGCGGCATTGGCGAGGCGATTGCGTGGGGCCTGGCCATGGCCGGGGCGCGCGTCGCGGTGTCGGGCCGTGACGAGGCCAAGGCGCAGGCCGTGGCCTCGGCCCTACGGGGGGCAGGGCACGAGGCCATCGGCCTGGCCATGGATGCACATTCGGTGCCGCAGATGCAGGCTTCCGTCGACGTGGTGGCCGCGCGGTGGGGCGGCCTCGACATCCTGGTGAACTGCGTGGGCATGCAACGCGAGCAGCCCTTGCTCGAGGTCACCGAAGAAGCCTTTGACGAGGTGCTGCAGGTCAACCTCAAGGCCGCGATGTTCCTGGCGCAGGGCGCGGCCAAACACCAGATTGCAGGCGGCAAGGGCGGCGCGCAGGTGCACCTGCTCTCGGTGCGCGCGCAGCTTGGCTTGCGCGGCCGCGGTTATTCGGCCTACAGCAGCAGCAAGGGCGGCCTGGTCATGCTGATACGCCAGCACGCCAGCGAACTCGCGCCGCACGGCATCACCGTCAACGGCATTGCGCCCACGGTGGTGCAGACCGAAATGGCGCGCCACTGGCTGGAAAATCCCGAGACGCGGGAACAGGTGCTGGCGCGCATTCCGCTGGGCCGTGTTGCCGACCCGCAGGACGTGGCCGGTGCGGCGGTGTTTTTCGCGGCGCCTGCATCGCGCTTTGTCACTGGGCAAGTGCTTTATCTCGACGGCGGTATTACCGCTTCGCAATAAGCCCTGACAAGCTACAGCCTTACTTCGCCAATCCAAGTGCCTTGGCCGCATTCACCATGGATGGATCTTTTGCCCAATCTGGGTTGGCCCGGATATGGCGCTTGAGCAATTCCGCCGCTTCTTCGTTGCGTTTCAAAATGCCCAATGAGAAAACGGCTTCTTTAATACCGCCTATTTTTGCAATACGGGCGGGATCAATCCCAAGTGCTTTGTAAACCGTAGTCACGCATTCTTCATGACGATCAAGCTGATGAAGTGCCGAGGCCATAGCCAGCAAAGACAGAGCACTATGGTCAATAGAATTCCACTTCTGTGATCGCGCCAGAGCCATAGCCCAGTTGTGATTTTTGAAATCTATCTCACCCAAAAATCCCAGTATCGGTACATACGTCGGATTCTTCTTCGCTATGTCCTCCGCCATCTTGTAAGCCGTCTCTACATTGCCTCTGCGCAAAGTAGTCTCCGCCAATACCTGGTGCAAATTGGCTTGGTAAGGACTGCCCTTCTGTATGCCTTGTTTTGCTATGCGGTCTGCACTGGCGAGATCTCCGGCATCCATGTAAAGAATGGCAAGTCTTGGGTCGTAAAAACCTTGGCCAATACAGGACTTGCCTTGATCTTCCAATGCCTTGGCGCGCCCAAGACGGCTACCCAGCCCAGGGCTCTCATCCCAGCGAATAGAAAGTGCATCGCAAGTAGGCGCGTCCGTGGCGGTTTGGCCCATGGCAACGGAACACCACATAGATATGGCGGTACAGAAGAGGCCCGACCAAAGCCAAAATCTATCGGTATTACCAACGAGAGATCGTGTGTATTTTTCAGTTTCGCGTTTCAATTTCTCATCCCCCCTCTGCAAGCGCTTTCCCCGGCCGAAGCGCATAGCCATAGATTGGCACATGACCCTGCTTCAGAACTCAGCGCTGGCCCGCCAAAGCCGCGACGGCATGTTGCACGCCGCCGCTGCCGATGGAAATGCCCTGCACCCGCATGGCGGCTTCCACGCCGGCCAGGCAACCGAGGATCATCGCCGGGTTCATGTCGCCCAGGTGGCCTATGCGAAACGTGCGCCCCGCCAGCGGCCCCAGGCCGCCCGCGATGGCGACCTGGAACTGCTCGCGCGCGACTGAGCGCAAGGCCTCGGGGTCAATGCCGGCGGCCACGGACACGGTGGTGACGGAGACCGAGCGCGCGGCCGGTTCGCGCACAAACAGGCTGAGTGCGCCGCCTTCGCTCCAGGCCTCGACGGCGGCATGCACGGCGCCGGCGATCATCTGGTGGCGGGCGATGACGTGCTCAACACCCTCGTGAAAAATCAAGCCCAGCGCGGCCTCCAGGCCGAAGAGCAGGCTTTGCGGCGGCGTGCCGCAGAACTTGCGGTAGCTCAGCGGGCTTTGCCGCCGCGCCCAGTCCCAGTAGAAGCGTGGCGAGGGGTTGGCTGCGGCCACCTTCATCGCGGCGCTGTCCGCCGCCACAAAGGCCAGGCCGGGCGGCACCATCAGGCCTTTTTGCGAGGCGCCCAGCACGACGTTGGCGCGCAGCGCGTCCATGGCAAAAGGCGCGGCGCCCAGCGAGGCCACCACGTCCACCACCAGCAGCGCGGGATGGGCCGCGGCGTCCAGCGCCTGACGGATTCGGGTGAGGTCGCTGGTCATGCCGCTGGCGGTGTCGGTGTGGACTACAAACACGGCCACGATGGCGTGCGCGGTGTCGGCGCGCAGCACGGCTTCCATCGCCGGCACGTCAATCGGGTAGCCTTCGCGCCACGGCGTGCGCAGCACTTTTGCGCCCATGGCCTCGGCCTGCACGGCCCAGGACTCGGAGAAATGCCCGGTGCCGGCGATCAGCACCTGCTGCCCAGGCGCGAGCAGGTTGGCGATCACGGCTTCCCAGGCGCCGTGGCCGTTGCAGGCATACATGAAGACGTCGGCGGCGGTTTGCAGCAGTGCCTTGAGCCCGGTCTCGCAGGCCTTGATCACACGATCGAGCCGCGGGTCGGCCAGATCCATGGGCTGCCTTCGCATCGCATCCATCACCTCGTCGGGCACCCGTGTGGGCCCGGGTGAGTGGAGGAATCGATGGCCGGGGATGCGTGGGTGGGACGTCATGTCGAAAAATTATGCGCCTGACGGCTTGCGGTTGACGAGCACGATGCCGGCCGCCACGGTGGCCAGCGCCACCAGCAGGCCGGTGGTGACGCTTTCTTTCAGCCACAGCGCGCCGAACAGCAGCGCGAACAGCGGCGTGAAAAACACAAACACCGAAATTTTGGTGGCCGGGTAGCGCCCCAGCATCCACATCCAGGCCAGATAGCTGGCGAAGGCGCCTATCACGGTCTGCAGCAGCAGGGAGGTGATGGCGAAGGGGCTGAAATGCCACGACCATTGCTCGCCCAGGTAGAGCGACAGGAAGGGGAACGCGGCGGCGCTGACGGCCAGCTGGTAGAACAGCAGCTTTTCAGCGGAGATGCTGACGAGTTTGGTGGCGCGTATCACCACGGTGGTCAGGCCCCACAGCATGCCGGCGGCCAGCGCCAGGAGGTCGCCGCGCGCCGTCGAGGCATGGCCTCCGGTAAAGCCTTCGCGCAGCGCGAACACCACGGCGGCAAACGCGCACAGCAAGCCCAGCCACTGCAGGCCGCGCAGCCGTTCGGACTTGACCCACAGCGGTACCAGCGCCGCAACCCAGAAGGGCGAGGTGTACAAGAACACCGTGAGGCGCGAGGCGCTGGTGTATTGCAGGCCCACATAGATGCAGGTGAACTCCGCGCCGAACAGGGCGCCGGCCAGCAGGCCGGCTTTCAGCGAGCCGTCGCGGCTGAACAGCGGGATCTTGCGCCACAGGCACCAAAGCCACAGCAGCACGGTGGCGCCCACCAGGCGCAGCGAGGCCTGGAACATGGGCGGAATCTCGCTGATTGTGGCCTTGATCAAGACCTGTTGCAGGCCCCAGAACAGGCAGCAGCCCAGCAAGAGGGACATGGCGAGGGCGTCGAGATGGGTCTTGCGTACAGTCATTGGGAGTGATGGTAGCGGGACTGGGCGCAGGCTGCAGGCGATACCATCGCTTCATTTCCTGAACGAGGTGCTGCCGTGGACCATAAATGGCTGGAAGACTTCATCGCGCTGGCACGTGAGCGCAGCTTTTCGCGTGCGGCAGAGCTTCGCCATGTGACGCAGCCGCAGTTTTCGCGCCGCATACGCGCGCTGGAGCTGTGGGTGGGCGCGGACCTGATCAATCGCGCGGTGATGCCTCTTGCGCTGACGGCCGCTGGTGAAGAGCTGCTGCCGGTGGCGCGCCGCGCGGCGGCGAGCCTTAACGATGCGCGCTCCCGCATCCGCCATGCACGGGGCGGGCTGGACTGGGTCACGTTGGCAACAGGCCGCACGCTTTCACGCAGCGCCGTGCCTGACTGGCTCGCGCGCGCCAAGCGCGGGGCCGGGGAGTTTCGCTTGCGCATTCTCACAGGCTCCATCCATGAAGGGGCCACGGCCCTGGAACAGGGGGCTGCTGATTTCTTGCTGTCGTTCACGCATCCGCGGCTGCCGCTGTTGCTGGACGAACAGACGTTCGAAGGACTCGCGCTGGGCACGGACGAACTTGTGGCCGTCAGCGCACCGCGTGCCGATGGCCAGCCGCAGCACGCCCTGCCCGGTACGGCCCGCAAGCCGGTGCCGGTGCTGGGCTATGCGCCCACGCTCGCCCTCGGCCAGATCCTTCAGGACGGGCTCAACCGCAATGCGCGCGAGCTGCATCTGCATACCGTGACCGAGTCTGACTTTGCCGAGTCGCTGCATGAGCAGGCCTTGCAGGGCGTGGGCCTGGCCTGGCTGCCGCGCGGACTGGTCGAAGGCGACCTGCGCAGCGGAAGGCTGGTCGAGGCGGACGGCAAGGGCGTGACGGTCCGGTTTGAGATCCGCCTGTACCGGCCGCGCAGCCCGCGCAATGAATTGGTGCAGCGCATCTGGTCCGCCAGCACGCCGGCTGCTTCCTGAATCCAGGTCGCATGCGCCCATGCGTGATACGCATGGGCCGCGCAGGGGCGGCTCCTAGACTGGCGCCATCAACAAGGAGCGCGCCATGCCAGGAATGTTTACCCTCAATCGCCGCGGCGTGAGCCGCACACTTTGCCTTGCCGCCGCAGGGCTGTTGGGTTTGCCGGCTGCCTGGGGCCAGGCCTGGCCTGCCGGCAAGCCCATTTCGCTGGTGGTGGGCTACCCTGCCGGCGGAAGCGTGGACCTGGTGGCGCGCATCATCGCCGAACCGCTGGCCAAGCGCCTGGGCACACCCGTGGTGATCGAGAATATCGGCGGCGCCGGTGGAACCATAGGCGCCCAAAAAGTGGTCAGTGCCGCGCCCGACGGCTATACGCTACTGCTGGGTTCGGGCAGCGAAATCTCGATTGCCAAACTGTTCAACGCTGCGGTCAAGTACAACGGTGAAACCGACTTGAGCCCGGTCGGGCTGATAGGCGTCACGCCCATGGTCTTTGTGACCAACACCAAGACCGGCGTCAAAACCATGGAGGAAGCGATTGCCAAATCCAAACGCGAACGCAACCAGCTGAGCTTTGCCTCTTCGGGCATAGGCACGCCGCTGCATGTGTCGGGAGAGCTGATCAACCTGATGGCTGGCACCACCTTCCGCCATGTGCCGTATCGCGGCGCAGGACAGCAGCTGCAGGACTTGCTGGGCGGCAATATCGAGTTCAGTGTCTCTGTGCTTTCCTCCGCGCTGCCACACATCGAGTCCGGCAAGATGATCCCCTTGGGCGTCACCACGCCGACGCGTTCGCGGGCTGCACCACAAATCCCTGCACTCGGCGAGAACCCCAAGCTCAAGGGTTACGACATGAACGTCTGGTTCGGCCTCTTCGGGCCCGCCAAGCTGCCGGCGCCCATGGTGGCGCGCCTGAACAAGGAGCTCAACGAAATCCTGCGCGAAGAAGCCGTTTGGCAAAAGCTCCAGAAAGCCGGCATCTCCAATGACGGCGGCACGCCACAGGCGCTCACGGCCTTTATCCGGGCTGAAACCCAGCGCGTGCGCAACGTGGTCAACAAGGCAGTGGCGACCGGCGCTACCTCGTAAGTCGTAAGCGGGAATTCACCCAAACCCATGCGGTGCCGTTGAAGCTGAAGCCGCGGGGGCCGGGCCGGGACAACGGCGGCAGGCCCACAGAAGACCCTGGCTCGCCATGATCTGTATTTGTTAATCGCGAAGCGTGCTGGCCAGGCCCCTCCGGAGCACTGGCGGGGCTCTGCACGCCGAGCAATATTTTTAGCCCGACACGGAGGGAATTGTCATGCACTTATCTGTCATATCAATGTTGCGCGGGCTCGCCTGCGGTCTGCTATTGCCGCTTGCTGTTTCGGCTTCGGCGCTGGCCCAGGAAGTGAAGAAACCTAACGTGGTGCTCATCGCCACCGGCGGCACGATTGCCGGCGTCGGAGCATCGAGCACCAACATCGGCGCCTATCAGGCCGCTGTGGTTGCTGTCGACAAGATCATGGCCGCCGTGCCGGAAATCCAGACTATTGCCAACGTCAAGGGCGAGCAGATCTTTCAGGTCGGCTCACACAACCTCACCAACGACCGCCTGCTCCAACTGGCCCGGCGGGTGTCTGAACTCCTTCGGTCGGACGAGGTTGATGGCATCGTGATCACCCATGGCACCGATACCCTGGAAGAGACCTCGTACTTTCTCAACCTCACCGTCAAAAGCAGCAAGCCGGTCGTGATGCTCGGGTCCATGCGGCCCGGCACGGCGCTCAGCGCAGATGGGCCGCTTAACCTCTACAACGCGGTGGCGGTCGCCGGGAGTAAAGAAGCGGTGGGAAAAGGGACTTTGGTGGTCATGAATGACGAGATTCACAGCGCTCGCGATGTCACTAAAACCAATGCCACCCGGGTTGACACCTTTAAATCTCCCTACGGTCCGCTCGGTCTCGTGATCGAAGGTCAGGCCAGGTTCTACCGTGCGCTGATTCGCCCTCATACGGTGCAGAGTGAATTCGACATTGACAAGATACAGACTCTGCCGCAGGTCGACATTGCTTATGGCTATCAGAACATGAACCGTGCGGCATACGACGCGTTGGTCGCATCCGGGGCCAAGGGCATCATTCATGCGGGTGTCGGCGCGGGAAGCGTTCCTGAGTACATAGCTGGCCCGCTTAACGAGATTCGCGCCAAGGGGGTGTTTGTCGTTCGGGCAACCCGCACCGGCAGCGGTGTAGTGATTCGGAACAATTCGGTGAAGGATGACGTCAATGACTGGCTCGTTGTTGACGACCAGAATCCCCAGAAGGCCCGAATTCTTCTGGCCTTGGCCTTGACGAAGACAAGGGACACCAAAGAGTTGCAGAAAATCTTCTGGCGGTACTGACACATGAAACGATCAGGAAGCGATCAAGCGAAGTCTGGCGAAGTGATCAGGAAAGCCCATGCGGTGCAGCTTCAGCCGCCCGGGTTGTCATTCTGGGCGGCCTCTTCCACAGGGGTGGCGCATGTGCAGGAGCGCACTTCAACCGAAGCCGGCCCGGAAGTGCTGGTGACGGCGCTGGTGCATGGCAACGAATATTCGGGCGCCTGGGCGCTGGACGCGTTCCTTCTCAGCGGGCTGCAACCGCGGCGGGGGCGCATCACCGCCGTGTTCTGCAACACCGAGGCCTTCATGCGGTTTGACACCCGTAAGCCCGACGCCTCCCGTTTTGTTGACGAGGATTTCAACCGCGTGTGGTCCGCTGATCTTCTGGATGGCCCCCGGCGCAGTACCGAGCTGCTGCGCGCGCGCGAAATCCGGCCGTTTGTGGACCGGGCCACCCATCTGCTGGATCTGCATTCCATGCATGAGCCCGGTGGCGCTTTGCTGGTGACGGGCATGCTGCCGCGCAATATTGCTTTTGCGCAAAGCCTGGGTACCTCGGGCCAGGTGGTCGTTGATGCCGGTCACGCCGATGGTGTCCGTATGCGGGACTACGGCCCGCTTGGCGACGAAAACGGCGACCGCATTGCCCTGCTGCTGGAGGCCGGCCAGCACTGGGAACTGGCGTCGCTGCAGGCGGCGCGCAACGTGCTCATGCGGTTTCTGGTGTGTGCGGGTGTGATTGACCGCGGCGATGTGCCGCCTGGCTGGTTGCTGCCCGATGCGCCGCCGCCGCCGCCCGTGACGGTGACGCATCGCGTGGTTGCGCGATCAATGGACTTTGCCTTTGTGCAGGACTTTTGCGGCGGCGAAACCATACGCCATGCCGGCACGCCGATTGCGCATGATGCGGGCGAACCGGTGGTGACACCCTACGACGACTGTGTGCTGGTCATGCCGTCGGTGCGGCAGTTGCGGCCCGGTGTGACGACCGTGCGGCTGGGCCGGCTGGGCTGAACACGGCCTGCGCAGGTGCGGTTTACAGCGGATGCTCGGTATAAAACTTGCCGCCGTGAAACAGCAACGGCGCGGCTCCCGCGCGGTGGGTGCAGCGCTCCACTTCGCCCACGAAGATCACGTGGTCCCCTTCTTCGTACCGGCTGCGGTTGAAGCACTCGAAAGTGGCGGCTGCGCCTGTCAGCAACGGCGCGCCGCCGACACCCTCCGTAAACAGCACGCCTTTCCAGCGGTCTTCGCGCCGGCTGGCAAAGCGCTCGGCCAGCTCTTTCTGGTCAGCCGCGAGGATGCTGATGGCGTAGTGTGATCCGGTGCTGAGCGCGGCCATCGATCCGGCCGCCTGCGCCAGGCTCCAGAGCACCAGCGGCGGCTGCAGCGATACCGAGTTGAAGGAGTTGGCGGTCAGCCCGACCAAGGCGCCTTGCGGCGTCCGTGCGGTGACGATGGTGACCCCGGTGGCAAACATGGCCAGCGAAGCCCGGAACTCCCGCTGGGAGAAGCTGGGGCTGCTCGCTTTGCGGGGGATGGCAGGGGTCAGCATAGAAGGGTAATTTAACCGAAGCGGTACAGGCGTACCCGCGTCAGGGTTTAGGCCGCATCTTGCGAGGGACTGGCGGCCCGGCAGTTAAACTGGGTGCCATGCCATTTTTTCGTTCTGCAGCCTGTTTTTTTGCTATCTATTTAATAGCTGCTGGCGCTCGTGCAGATTCACCTTGCGCCGATTACTCTTCCAAACTCCCGAATGTGAAGCGTGAGCTGTGTGAGGCGGCACAACTGCAAGCTTCGGGGACGCGTTCGGTTGACGGCCGGGTGCTCTGGGTGCGTGACGTCAAGCCCGAGCAGCCCGGCTTGCGTGTGCTGGTCGTCGGTGCGATTCACGGCGACGAGTTGTCCTCAGGGGCCGTGGCGCTGCACTGGATCAGGCTGGCTTCCCAGCCGCCGCTGGACTCGCCCCAGGCGATCCACTGGCGGTTCGTTCCTGTCCTCAATCCGGACGGCGTGCTTTCCAGGCCGCCTCGCCGTACCAACGCACATGGTGTGGATTTGAACCGCAACTTTCCCACCCCCAATTGGGAGCGCGACGCGAAGGTTTACTGGGAAAAGCGCACCGGCAAGGACCCGCGCCGCTGGCCTGGGCCCAAGCCGCTGTCCGAGCCCGAGTCGCGGTTTTTGCATGAGCAGATGCAAAGCTTCAAACCCAACCTGATCGTCAGCATTCATGCGCCTTACGGCGTGCTCGACTTTGACGGCCCCTCCGTACCGCCCTCCAGGCTGGGGCGCCTGTACCTTGACCAGGTGGGCATCTTTCCCGGCTCACTGGGCAACTATGGCGGTGTGCACAAGGGCGTGCCGGTGGTCACCATCGAACTGCCCAATTCCACCCGCACGCCGCTGGATGCCGAGATGCGCCAGATGTGGCTGGACCTGCTGCGCTGGATGAGTGAGCGGGCCGTGGGGCAGGGCGCGGAACACGCGCCGCGCGTGCCTTAGAACCCGTTTGGGCCGCGAACAGCTTCCTAGCGCAGCATGCTCGACATGGCCGACAGGCTGTTGACCATGCGCACCGCGGTCTCCACCGTGGGCGCGTCAAAGCCGACTTCATCCCCGTCCAGCCGCTGCAGCGCCGGCCACTGGCAAAACAGGTCCGCCAGCGCCGGCGACTGGGTCTGGATGCGTACAGCGACAGGGCCTTTCAGCACATAAGGGCGGGCTGAGCCGTATTGCGCCAAGGCCGTGGCAACGCCAACGCGGATGGCGCTGCAGGCCTGGGCCGGGGAAAGGCTGATGCCGCTGGTCTGGCCGGTTGCCCGCTTGGTTTGCACGAAGGTGGCGTGCGGAAACAATGGGCGGTGTTCTTCGATGAACACATCGTCGCCGCTGGCCATCACCACCGGCACGCCGTACTCGCCGGCCAGCGCGCCGTAAATTCCGGCTTCGCCCAGTTCAAGGCCGTTGAAGTACACGCGTGCAAAGGCAAAGCTGTTGATGGTGTGCGCCAGAATGCCGCGGCCTTGCGCGCGCGAGTGGTAGCCGATCATGCAGACGGCGTTCACGCCGTCCTCGACGCCGGCCATCATGCTCAGGTAGCGCGGCTTGCCCATGACGGCCTGGGCGCGTGCGTCCAGCAGGTCGGGCGGCATGTTGCGAAAACTTCCGTGTGAATCGTTGACCAGCACCTCGGTGGCGCCTGCATCGAAGGCGCCGGCGATGGCGGCGTTGGCCTCGTGCGTCATCAGCAGGCGGGCGCGTTCGTACTCGGGGTTGCCGGCGCGCACCTGTTCGTGGTGAAAAACGCCGGCAACGCCTTCGATGTCGGTGGAGATCAGGACTTTCATGGGGGATCCGCTGAAGGTGGAAATGAAAATGAGGATGAAGCGGGCCAGCCGGGCAGCAGGTCGGCCAGCGCGCTCCGGTGGTGGCCGTTGCGGCCGGTCACGGCGCGGGCCTGCCACAGGGCATGGATGATGGCCTGCTCGGTGCTGTCGGCAACGGCCTGAAACAGCGGGTCAATCAGGCCGTCATGCAGCATCGCCACGCCCGGCATGGGCCTGGCGGTTTGCTGCGGCACGGTGTAGGCAGTGGAAAACGCCAGGGCGATGTCGCCGCTGCCGTGGCCGAACACCGAGCCGGTGCGGGCCAGCCCGGCGCCGGCGCGCAACGCCAGCCGGCGCAGCTGGCGCGCGTCAAGCGGTGCGTCGGTAGCAATCAGCAGGATGATGGAGCCTTTTTCGGGCTCTGCCGCTTGCGCCTGATGTGCCACCAGCCGGGCGCCAAGGGTCTGGCCCGCCAGAATCAGTTGCGGCAGCTGGCCGTAGTTGGCCAGCACCAGCGCGCCGACGGTGTGCTCGCCGCCCCCAAGGGCCGCTACGCGGCGCGAAGCCGTGCCTATGCCGCCCTTGAGACCGAAGCTCGACATGCCGCGACCGGCGCCGACCGAACCTTCCTCCACCTCCACACCTGCCTGTTCGCAGGCCTGCAGGTAGTGCTGCCCGGTGACAGCCATGCGCTGGATGTCGTTGAGAAAGCCGTCGTTGCATTCAAACACCAGCGGGTTGACCGTTGGCAGGCTGCGCCCCGTTTCGGGGTTGGCAGCAACGCACTGGTGGATTTGCGCCGTGGCCACGGCGGCGGCCGAAAAGGTATTGGTGAGCGCAATCGGCGTTTCCAGCACGCCGAGCTCCTCGACCTGCATCAGGCCCACGCTCTTGCCGAAACCGTTGAGCACGACAGCCGCTGCCGGGACCCGGTCACGGAACAGGTCGCCTGCATGGGGGCGCACAACCGTCACGCCCGTTTGCACCTCATTCGCATCCAGCGTGCAATGGCCCACGGTGACACCGGCGACGTCGGTGATGGCGTTGCGCTGCCCGTGCGGCAGGCTGCCGATGTGGGGCAGCAGATGGCGGGGTGTCACGACGCGGCCTTGCCCCGGTTACTGGCGGTCAAGTTTGGGGTCCAGCGCATCGCGCAGGCCGTCGCCCAGCAGGTTGAAGGCCAGCACGGTCAGGAAAATGGCCAGGCTGGGAAACAGCGCGATATGCGGCGCATTGAGCATGTCGGCGCGCGCCTCATTGAGCATGGCGCCCCATTCCGGCGTGGGCGGCTGCGCGCCCAGGCCCAGGAAAGACAGGCTGGCCGCCGTGATGATGGAGGTGCCGATGCGCATGGTGAGATACACCACTACCGAAGACACCGTGCCCGGCAGCAGATGGCGCAGCATGATGACCGAGTCGGGCGCGCCTATGGAGCGCACCGCCTCGATGTAGGTCTGGTGCTTGAGCGAGAGCACATTGCCGCGCACCAGGCGCGCAAACGCCGGCACGCTGAACACAGCCACAGCCATGATCACGTTGATCATGCCGTTGCCCAGGATCGCGACGATCCCGATGGCCAGCAAGATGCCGGGAAAGGCAAACAGCACGTCGGACATGCGCATGACGATGCGGTCCCACCAGCCTTCGTAGTAACCGGCCAGCAAGCCCAGCAGCGTGCCGATCACGGCGCCTACGGCCACCGAGACCAGGCCCGCGGCCAGGGAGATGCGCGCGCCCATCAGGATGCGGCTGAAGATGTCGCGCCCCAGCGCATCCACGCCGAACCAGTGCTTGGCTGATGGCGGCGTGTTCAGCGCGTCGTAGTCGAAGAAGTTCTCCGCATCAAAAGGCGTCAGCCAGGGTGCGAACACGGCTACCAGCACCAGCAGCAGCACGAAACCGCCGGCCACCAGGGCAACGCGCTGGTTCTTGAATTTCCGCCAGAACTCGGAGGCAGGCGTGCGCACGGCAAGGGCGGCCATGGGTACGCCGGTTTCTGCGCCGGGTCGCTCCATGGCGAGAGGTGCGCTTTCCGGAGGCAGAGGTTCACTTGCGATGGCAGCGTGTGGGTGTTCGGTGGTAGTCACTTGAAGCGGATGGTCGGGTTGATGATGGCGTAGAGCAGGTCCACCACCAGGTTGATCAGGATGAATTCGAGCGAGAACAACAGCACCAGCGCCTGGATCACGGGGTAGTCCCGCATCTCTACCGCGTCCACCAACAGCCGGCCCATGCCGGGCCAGTTGAACACGACCTCGACGACGATGGAACCGCCCAGCAGGAAACCGAACTGCAGGCCCATCATGGTGACCACCGGGATCAGCGCATTGCGCAGCGCGTGCTTGACCACCACCACGGTTTCGGACAGGCCCTTGGCGCGTGCCGTGCGCACATAGTCTTCCTTGAGGATGTCGATGAAGGAACTGCGCGTGAAGCGCGCCATCACGGCCGCCACACCCGCGCCCAGCGTGAGGGACGGCAGGATGTAGTGCCGCCACGAGTCGGCCCCGACGGTGGGCAGCCAGCCCAGCTGCACCGAAAAGAGTTGCATGAGCAACATGCCCAGCGCGAACGACGGAAACGAGATGCCCGAGACCGCCAGCGACATGCCCAGCCGGTCGGGCCAGCGGTTGCGCCACACGGCCGATACCATGCCCAGCACCAACCCCAGCAGCACCGACCAGCTCATGGCCGCAATGGTGAGCCAGAAGGTGGGTGCGAAACGCTCGGAGATCTCGGTGGCCACGGGCCGCTTGGTGCGGATGGACAGACCGAAGTCACCCTGCAGCGCGTGGCTGAAAAAGCGCACAAACTGCTGCGGCATCGGCAGGTCCAGCCCCAGGTCGCGCCTTACCAGCTCCACGGTTTCGGGGCCGGCATCGGGTCCGGCGGCCAGGCGTGCCGGGTCGCCGGGCAGCAGGTGCACGAACAGGAACACCAGCACGGCCACGATCAGCAGCGTCGGCAGCAGGCCCAGCAGGCGCTTGAGGAGATAGAGGGTCATGCAGGAGCGGGTTTCTTCAGATTGCTGTTGCTGCGGCCGGGGTTACTTCAGTTCCACGTCGTCGAAGTTGAAGCTGCCGTCCGGAATCACATAAAAGCCGGCCAGGTTGCGCGCACGCACTGACAGCAGTTTCTCCGTCACCAGGAAGGCCCAGGGTGCGTCTTTCCAGATGCGCTGCTGGGCGTCGGTGTACAGCTTCGCCTTTTCAGCGCCGCTGGTGGTGACCAGCGCCCTGGCGATGTCGGCGTCTACTTCAGGGTTCTTGTAGTAGGCGGTGTTGAACATCTTGGGCGGCAGGGACTCGGAGGCCAGCAGTGGGCGCAGTGCCCAATCGGCTTCGCCGGTGGATGACGACCAGCCCACGTAGTACATGCGCACCGGAGCCGTTGCGGGGTCCTGCGCGCTCTCCACGCGCTCCACGCGCTGACCGGCTTCCAGCGCCTGCACCTGTACCTTGACGCCGACCTGGGCCAGCTGCTGCTGCACGAACTGGATCACCTTCTGCGCGGTGGTGTAGTTGTAGGCTGACCACAGGGTGCTTTCGAAACCGTTGGGGTAGCCGGCTTCCTTCAGCAGCTCGCGCGCCTTGGCCGGGTTGTAAGGCCAGGGGCCCAGCTTGGCGGCGTATTCCACACCGTGGGGTACCACGCCTTCGGCGGGAATCGCATAGCCCGAGAACACCACCTTGACCAGCGCCTCCTTGTTGATGGCGTAGTTGATGGCTTCACGCACCTTCGGGTTGTCGAAAGGCTTTTGCTGCGTGTTCATCGAGAGGTAGCGATGGATGATGGACGGCGCGCTCGTCACCTCCAGGCTCGGCTTCTTCGACAGGCTTTCCACCGTTTCGGGCGGCATCGGGAAGGCGAAGTGCGCTTCGTTGGTCTGCATCATGGCCGCACGCGTGTTGTTGTCGACCACAGGGCGCCAGGTGATGCTGTCCACCTTGGGGTAGCCCTTTTTCCAGTAGCCTTCCCACTTGGCAACTTTCAGGTAGTCGGTGGCCTTCCATTCGACGAACTTGAAGGGGCCTGTGCCCACGGGGTTCTGCGCAATGCCCTTGCTGCCGTACTTGGCCAATGCCGCGGGCGAAATGATCACGCCTGAGGGGTGGGCCAGCGTATTGATGAAGGGCGAGAACGGCTCCCTGAGGGTAAAGCGCGCGGTGGTGGAGTCCACGGCCTCGACCTTGGCAATGTTCTTGTAGAGGTTGTAGCGTTTGAGCTTGTTGTCGGGATTGGTCACGCGTTCGAAAGTGACTTTCACGGCCTCTGCATTGAAAGGCGTGCCGTCATGAAACTTGATGCCGGACTTGAGCTTGAAGGTGTAGACCAGCCCGTCCTTGCTCACCGTGTGGCTGTCGGCCAGCACCGGCACCATCTTCATGTCCTTGTCGAAGCCGTAGAGGCCCTGATAGAAAGATTTGGCCACGGCCTGCGACAGCGTGTCGTTGGAGTCATACGGATCGGTGCTCGTGAAATTGGACTGGACGGCCACGACCACGTCTTTGGCGGCATGGGCCGGCGCGGCGGCAAGACCTGCCAGGCCGATCAGACCGGCCAGCGCGGCAGTGAGGGTGGAAAGACGCTTGTTCATGAAAAACTCCTTGAAAGGAAACGAGGGGTAAGCAAGAGGGACGAGAAGACAAAACGGAGAGGCGGCGGTGCAACGGGTGGGGTCAATAGGGGCCTCCCACCGAATGCCGAGCCACGAAATGCCCCGGCGCCACCTGGTGCAGCGGCGCCACTTGCGGCGCGTCGCCCACGGCGCGTATGGGGCTGGGAATCTCGTCGGCCATGAGTTCGCGCACGGCGCTGCGGCGGGCCGGGTCGGCAACCGGCACGGCGGCCAGCAGGCGCCGGGTGTAGGCGTGTTGCGGGTTCTCGAAAACGGCGCGGCGCGGGCCGATTTCCACGATCTGGCCCAGGTACATCACGGCCACGCGGTGGCTGATACGCTCGACCACCGCCATGTCGTGCGAGATGAACAGGAAGGCGACGCCGAATTCCTGCTGCAGGTCCAGCATCAGGTTGATGATCTGCGCGCGGATCGACACGTCCAGCGCCGACACCGCTTCGTCGGCGATCACCACCTTGGGGTTGAGCGCCAGTGCCCGCGCAATCGCCACGCGCTGGCGTTGCCCGCCGGAGAATTCGTGCGGATAGCGATGGGCCGCTTCGGCCGGCAAGCCCACCTTGCCCAGCAGCCAGCGCACGCGTTCCTGCGCCTCCTGGGGTGATGCGAGCTTGTGTATCAGCATGGGTTCCATGACCGAATAGCCGACCGTCAGCCGGGGGTCAAGCGATGCAAAGGGGTCCTGGAACACGAACTGGATATCACGGCGCAGCGCCTGCAGGGCCCGGCCCTTGAGCGCCGAGATGTCGCGCCCCGCGACCTCAACCTGCCCGCTGTTGAATTCCAGCAACCGCGCCAGCGAGCGGCCCGTGGTGGACTTTCCGCAACCTGATTCGCCCACCAGCGACAGCGTTTCACCGGCCTTGAGTTCGAAGCTGAGCTGCTCCACTGCATATACCTGCCGGCGCACGCGCCCGAGCAGGCCGCCCGCCAGCGGAAAACGCGTGACCAGGTCCTGCACCTTGAGGACAGGCGGCAAGTCATGGCGCACGGTGCTTGCGGCGCTGAAGGGTTGGCCGCCTTCGTCATCTTTGCGCTGCGGCGCACCCGGCACCGCAAAGCGCGCCGGCAGGTCCTGCCCGTGCATAGCGCCCAGCCGGGGCACCGCTGCCAGCAGGGCCTGGGTGTAGGGTTGTTGCGGCCTGGCAAAGAGGCCGGCGCAGTCGCCTTCTTCGACCTTGTCGCCGCGGTACATCACGAGCACGCGGTCGGCAATTTCGGCCACCACGCCCATGTCGTGGGTGATGAAGATCACCGCCATCGCCAGCTCACGCTGCAGCTGCTGGATCAGCGCGAGGATCTGCGCCTGGATGGTCACGTCCAGCGCCGTGGTGGGTTCGTCGGCGATCAGCAGCGTGGGCTTGCAGGCCAGCGCCATCGCAATCACCACGCGCTGGCGCATGCCGCCCGACAGCTGGTGCGGATGGCGTCCCAGCACGTTTTTGGCTTCCGGAATGCGAACCAGGTCAAGCATGCGCAGCGCTTCGGCCAGCGCTGCCTTGCGTGAAAGCCCCTGGTGCAGGCGTATCGATTCGGCGATCTGCTCGCCCACCGTGAACACCGGGTTGAGCGAGGTCATGGGCTCCTGGAACACCATGGCGAGGTCGGCGCCGCGCAGGCTGCGCATCTGCGATTGCGAGGCCTGCGCCAGGTCAAGGCGCTCGCCGTTGCGGCGCGTCAGCCACATGCTGCCGTTGCCCAGGCGGCCACCGCCTTGCTCCACCAGGCGCATGAGGGCTAGCGATGACACCGATTTGCCGGAGCCTGATTCACCCACGATGGCGAGCGTTTCCCCGGCGTCGACGTGAAAGCTGAGGCGCCGCACCGCATGCACGGTGCGCTGTTCGCTGGCAAAGCTCACGCTGAGGTCATTGACCTCGATCACGCGCTGGCGGCCGGCAGTGGGCGTGCCCTGTGCGCAGGGCACCGTACCGGCGCGCGTCATGTCATCCAGGAGTCCGGGCAAAGCGGTCATGCGGCGCTTTCGTCGGCTTCGCCTGCGTAAATGGCGCTCACCGGCGCTTCGCCCACGCGGGCCCAGCCGCGGTACATGCCTTCGGTGTTGAAGGGAAGGCTCAGGTTGCCCTGTGCATCGACGGCAATCAGGCCACCCCGCCCGCCTAGGGCCGGCAGCACGTTCATGACCACCTCCCGGGCGGCCGCATCCAGCGGCATGCCGGCATAAGCCATGCGCGCGCAGATGTCATAGGCCGCTGCAGTGCGTATGAACATTTCGCCCGCGCCGGTGCAGGAAATGGCGGCCGTGCGGTTGTCGGCATAGGTGCCGGCACCTATCAGGGGCGTGTCGCCCACCCGGCCGGCGCGTTTGTTGGTCATGCCGCCGGTGGAGGTGGCGGCGGCCAGGTTGCCAAGCGCATCCAGGGCCACGGCGCCCACAGTGCCGAATTTTCGGCCTTCGTCCAGGGGCGCAGCGCCGGCTGCGGGCGAGCGGAACACGAGCGCCGCACCATCGTGATCCAGCACCGCTTTATCGGTGGCGAGCGCGCGCCGCAGCTGCTCGCGGCGTGCATCGGTAGAAAAATAATCGGGTGAAACCATCTCCAGCCCCTGCTCTTCGGCAAAGGCTTCGGCGCCGGCCGCAACCAGCAGCACATGCTCGCTGCGCTCCATCACGGCACGCGCTGCGCGCACCGGCCTGCGTACACGGCTCACGCAGGCCACCGCACCGGCGCGCAAAGTGGCGCCGTCCATCACTGCCGCGTCCAGCTCATGGGTCTCGTCGTGGGTGAAGACAGCGCCATGCCCGGCATTGAAGAGCGGGCAGTCTTCGAGGAGCTCCACCGCGAGGCTGACCGCATCCAGTGCGCTGCCGCCGCCGGCCAGCAATTGCTGCGCGGGCCGCAGGATGCCCTGCAGGGCAGCGTGATAAGCCGCGTTTTGCTCTGCACTGATGTGGCTGCGGCTCATCGTGCCGGCGCCGCCGTGGATGGCAATAAGGGGAAGAGGCCTGGACAGTGTCACTTGGAAGCCTTTGGCAATTTCGGTGGGGTGCGGGCCTTGCGGAGGGCGGGCGCTGCAGCATCGGCATCAGGGCGCAGCCGTTCGGCATGGTTGCCGTGCAGCCAGGGCAGTACCGACTCGGCCAGTTGCGTTGCCGCCTTGAGCGAGCCTTTGGCGCTGTGGGCGACCGCGCTGCACAAAGCTTCGATCAAGGCCAGGACGGTGGCTTCGGAGTTCGCAAAATACTGGCTCTCGGTATGGGCGTACAGCGCGACGGTGGCCAGCGGCGCCAGCGGCGACGTTACGCGGTCCGTCAGCGCCAGCACCGGCACACCGGCATCGCGTGCGCGGCGCGCCAGCAAGATGGTGTCGCCGAAATAGCGCGGGTAGGCAATGGCGATCAGCAGGTCCTCGGGCTTGAGGCGCGCCAGCACGCGCGCGCCGTAGGACGAGCTCTCGATGCTGGCCAGGAGCTGGACGTTGTCGCAGTAAGGGTCCAGCGAGCGCTGCAGCAGCCCGCCCAGCCAGCTGCTGCTGCCAAAGCCGGCAATGTAAATGCGCCGTGCCTTCAGGATCGCCGCCACCGCCTGCTCGCAGCTCTGGGCATCCAGCGACTGCCGTGTCAGGTCGATGTTGTGCAGGCTTTGCGCCAGGGCGGATGAAAACACGTCGGCCACCGTGGCGGAATGCTCCAGCTTGTTGCGCAGCTTCTCCACCGGGGCCAGCGTGGCTTCGAAGCCCAGCACCAGCGCGGCGCGGAACTGCGGATAGCCGTCAAATTCCAGCGCCCGGGCGAACCGGTTGGCGGTGGCCACCGAAACCCCCAGCGTGGCGGCCAGCTCGTCGATGGGCATGGTGGCCGCTTGCAAAGGGTGGGCCAGCACATAGTCGGCCATTTGCCGGTGCGAGCGGGTCAGCGTTGGCAACAAACGCCCAATACGCTGTGCCATTGAAGGGTTGCCAGGGAATGTCGCCATCAGGATTGGAAGTAAAACTGGATGTATATAAATTTACAAAACAATTCATGATAACGAAATTTTTGATCATTTCAAATCAAATTCAGGCACTGTGATGCGTTGTAGGGGGGCGATGAGGGCCGTGTCGTGGCGCGGGGTTTCAGGCTTCGGCGCCGGAAGGCTGATGCGGTTCAGTACGTCATTGTTTAAGTCAATAGGGCTTGCGGCGCCCATGGGTCATGCGCAAGCAGCTATTAAAACAATAGCACTAAAGGGTGACTGTGAGTTGGCAAGCAGCGATGCGCCCGGGTGAGGGCCGCCACCGGGAGGGCCATCTGGGCTTGCGCTAGGACTTGAGCTTCTTGTAGGCGCGGCCCATTTCAGGGCCCTTGCTGGTGTCTTTCAACCCCCGCCGCAGATCGCGCCCTGCTTGTTCGACTTCGGCACTGGATTGCCCGCCCGTCATGTCAACGGACTGGTCGCGCTCGTGAGGCAGTCCCAGGCTGGCCTCGACGGAGGTGTCTTTGGGCGAACCCGCCTGCTCAGGACGTGAGCTCTGGACGCGCGGAGTTTTCGCCGGCATGCCCTTGCCCGAGACGGGTTGCTCCAGGGTGTTTTGCCGTGCGGCAGCGGATTTGGAAGATGTCATGGCACCTACTGTCGGCCCCGCCCCCCGGCAGGGCTGTCAGCCCGAAAAGGCAGCGTTTGTAGGAAACGGCCACCTTGCCTGCGCGAAGCCCGCGCGGCTCAAGCGGCCAGGAACGTCGCGGCTTGTGCCGTGGCGGCGGCATCGGCTTTGACGGCGTCGGGTGGCCCGCCTTTGCCCCACAGTTCGCCGCCGTAGTTCATGGCCATGAACTGCGCGCAGAGCCTGATTGAGTCCACCATGGGCTGCGCTTTGGCGCGGTCGCCGCTGGTGGTAATCAGCCACAAGGTTTTTTTCGCCATCTCGTCCTTGAAGGGCAGGCCGGGCACGCGCATCCAGGCGCTCCAGTGGTCGAGGTAAATCTTCAGCGGCGCCGGAATGCTGTACCAGTACACCGGGGCCACAAACACAATGTCGGTGGCGTCCATCGTGGCGTCCAGCAGCATCTTCATGTCGCCTTCCGGCATGGCGTACTGACCCGTGGTGTGGCGCTGATCGACAAACAGCGGCATCCGCATGCGGGACAGGTGATGCCAGGCCTGGGGCGTGCCGGCCGGCAGTGCGGCGGCGGCTTGCTGCGCCAGCCACTCGGTGTTGCCCAACGCACCGGGCTCGCGTGTGGAGGTGGCAAGAAAAAGAAATCGGGGGTTCGGATTCATGGCGGCCATGGTACTGGCTGATGCAGGCCTTTGCTTGTACAGGGTCTGGGTACCGCGTGCCAGAATAAAGCGATAAAACGCAGCCTCACTGGAGCCTTCCTCGCCATGATCCATATTCGCGACATCGACCACATCGTCCTTCGGGTCACAGATCTGCAGGGCATGCTGCGCTTTTACCAGCAGGTGCTGGGCTGCAGCCTGGAACGCCGGCAGGACGAAATCGGCCTGGTGCAACTGCGTGCCGGGCGTTCGCTGGTGGATCTGGTGCCGGTGGATGGCACGCTGGGCCGGGCCGGCGGCGCGGCTCCAGGCAAGGAGGGCCGCAACGTCGACCATGTGTGCTTTCGTGTCGAGCCCTTCGACGCGGAGGCCATTCGCCGCCACCTGGCGGCCCACGGCGTTGAGGCAGGCAAGGTGGAGTCGCGCTATGGCGCCGAGGGCGAAGGGCCTTCGATTTATCTCAACGACCCCGAAGGCAACACTGTGGAACTCAAGGGGCCGGCATGGCCCGAGGGCGCCAACCCTAAAACTGCCGCCAGCCCTGCCACGCCGTGAAGCATGCGCCGGCGATCAGCACGGCACCCACGGCGCGCGCCATGGCAACACTGGCGCCCGGCCGCTGCGCCAGCCATCGCCGGGTACCCGCGGCAGCCAGCGCCAGCGAACCGTATACGCCGCTTTGGGTAATGGCGATGATCAATCCAAGCGCCACAGCCTGAACCCAGAGCGAGCCGTATTCCAGCCGCAAAAACTGCGGAAAGATGGCCAGCATGAAAAGGTAGGCTTTCGGGTTGAGCAGGCAGGTGAGTGCGGCTTGCCGGAAGGTGCGCCACGGGGACGGCGGCTCGATGTCGGGCAAAGCGCCGAAAACAGACGTGCTGCGCATCAGTGACCACCCGATCCAGGCGATATACAGGCTGCCCGCCACCAGCATGACATTGACCATGCCCGGAACCAGTTGCAGCAGAATGCCCAGCCCCAGCGCGCCTGCCACGACGTGGCAAATACCGCCCGCCACAATGCCCGCGACGGCGAAGAGGCCGGCCCTGCGCCCGCCGGTCAATGAGCTGGCCATGACGAACGCCATGTCCATGCCGGGCAGGATGATGATGCCCAGCACCATGAGGAAAAACAGCCAGAGGTGTGCGAAGTGGTCCATCAATGAGCCTGTTTGTTTCTAGCGGTGTACCGCGTGGTAAGCGGGGCGTGACAGGCTCATCACCCAATTGGTTTCCCAGTGGCGGCCGCCGTCTTCCGAAAAGGCCTGTTCCCAGCGGGCGTGGGTAGGTGTGATGCCGGACCAGGTGAAGCGAACCCGCACGGGCCGGCCTTCATGGCTGTCGTTTCCCTCAAACCGGCCTACGCCGTCGGCAAACGAACCGGTCACCGGCGGCTGCAGCAGGCCGTTGTTGTGGCTGACCCAGTAAATGCTCCACAACCGCGTTTGCGGATTGAAAAACCGCAAGGCCATGCCGATGGTTTCCTTGTTTTCGGTGACAAGGTCGTTCATGTTGCCGAGCCCGCCCAGCAGCAGCGCGCCGTCCTGCACGGCTTCGAAACTTTCCCAGTCGGTACAGCCCTCCAGTCGCCGGCGCAGACGCTTGTTGCTGACCAGCCAGCGCCCGGTGATGAAATTGAAATCGTGGCGCCCGTCGGCGAGCTCGGCAAGGTCCGGTGTATGAGTCAGGGTGGTGGTCATGGCTTGAAGTGCTTGTGGCACCGCAGTGGATATGTGAAAACCAGTCTAAAAAGGTAATAGGGCTGTTTCGGCCCTAATTAAGCGGTAGACTTTTCACCATGTATTCCCCCACCACGCGCGTGCTCACCGTCCTGGAACTGCTGCAGTCCCACGGCCGGCTGAGCGGTGCCGAGCTGGCGCGGCGGCTGCAGGTGGATGGCCGTACCCTGCGCCGCTACATCGCCAAGCTGGAAGACCTGGGCATCCCGGTGGTGGCTGAGCGTGGCCGCTACGGGTGCTACAGCCTGATCGCCGGCTTCAAGCTGCCGCCGATGATGTTCACCGACGACGAAGCGCTGGCCCTGTCGCTGGGCCTGCTCGCCGCGCGCGGCCTGGGGCTGGCTGAGGCAGCGCCTGCCGCGGAAAGCGCGCAGGCCAAGCTGGAACGCGTGATGCCGTACCAGCTGAAAAACCGCGTCCGTGCGCTTGGTGAAACCGTGACGCTGGACATGCGCCATGCGGTGGCCCCCGGCGACAACACGGCGTTGCTGGCCTTGAGCACCGCAGCGCATGGCTGGCAGCGTGTGCACATGGCGTACCGTTCAGCCGACGACGATGTCACCGAGCGAGACTTTGACGCCTACGGCCTGGCATTTCGCCGCGGCCGCTGGTACGTGGTGGGCTGGTGCCATCTGCGCGGGGCGCTGCGCTCATTCCGCCTGGACCGTGTGCAGGAAGTCCGGCCGCTCAATGTGGTGTTTACGCCGCCGGCAGATTTCAACGCCGCGCAGCATCTCGTCCTGGGGCTGGCCACCATGCCGCGCACAAACACCGTGCGCCTGTTGCTGCACACCGATTTGCAGACGGCGCAAATGGAACTCCCCGACAGCATTGGCGTGTTCCAGCCCAGTGACGAAGGCGTGCTGCTGCACAGCCAGACCGACCACATCCCGTGGTTCGCCAGACAGCTTTCGCGGTTGCCATTTGCTTTCGAAATCCAGGAGCCACCTGCGCTGCGCACCGCGCTGCGCGACCACGCACAACGCACGCTGGACCAGCATGCGGCCTGAACAGGCAGGTGCGGATCAGGCGGTTTCAGGTTCCAGGCTGCCGCGCGCTCGGGCCAGCCCATAAAAACCGAAATCCATGGCCGGAACCTCCCCGCAGATCAGCTCGGCCATGGCCTTGCCCGACCCGGCGCCGTGCGTCCAGCCCAGTGTGCCATGTCCGGCATTCACCCACAGGCGGCCGACTTTGGTCTTGCCGATGTAGGGAATGTTGGTGGGCGTGGCGGGACGCAGGCCGGTCCAGAAATTCGGCGTACCGCCCTGTTCTTCAAGGCGGGTGTCGCACACGCCCGGCAGCACTTCTTCGATGCGGTCGGCCAGCATTTTGCAGCGCGCCCTGGCCAGCGGTGTGTCCAGCGAAAGGTCGTAGCCGCCGACTTCGATGGTGCCGGCCACGCGCAAGTGATCGCCGAGGCGGCTCATGGCGCATTTGACCTCGTCGTCAATGGTGCTGACGAAGGGCGCAAGTTCCGGCTTGAGCAGCTTGAAGGTGGCGCTGTAGCCTTTGCCCGGATAGATCGGCAGGTCAACGCCCACCGAGCGCAACAGCGGCGCCGTGTACGAACCGCAAGCCACCACGATCTCGTCGGCCTTGAGTTTCATGACGGGACTCTCACTGCTGCCCGGCACGGTGCGTGCCCGGACGGCGACCGACTGGACCGCTCCACCGGACTTTTCCAGTCCTTCGATGTTGTGTTCGTAGAGAAAGCGTACGCCCTTGTCGGCGCAGCGCTGTGCCAGCGCCTGGGTGAAGACGCGCGCGTCGCCGCTTTCGTCGCTGGCGGTATAAGTGCCTCCCACGATGCGGTGCGCAAATGCCTTGAAGGCCGGCTCTATGCCCAGCAACTCGGCCGTGCTCACCACGCGGCGCGCCACGCCGTACTTCTGCATCAGCGCCGCCGCTTCACCGGCGGTATCGAACGACTTCTGGTCGGTGTAGTAGTGCGCGATGCCGCGCTCCAGCCGGTTGTATTCAATGCCGGTGGCCCTGACCACCTCCTTGAGCGCGATATGGCTGTAAGCGCCGAGGGCCACCAGCTGCTGCACGTTGCGCTCAAACGCGGCGTCGTTGCATTGCGACAGAAACTGCAGGCCCCAGCGCCATTGCTGCCAGCCATCGCCGAAGGGCAATTGCGGCCGGAACAGCAGGGGCGCATCGTTGCGAAACATCCATTTCAGGGCCTTCAGGGGGGCGTCCTTGTTGGCCCAGGGTTCGCAATAGCTGACCGAAATCTGTGCGGCATTGCCAAAACTGGTTTCCAGGGCGGCTCCGGGCTGCCGGTCCACCACAGTTACCTCATGGCCGCGCTCCAGCAGGTGCCAGGCAGTGCTGACGCCGATGATTCCCGCTCCCAAAACCACTACTTTCATACAAGCCCCTTTACAGCTTTCAAGTGTGAAGGATGTTGCTTTCAATTAATAGAAAAATTAAACTATCAGTGAAAACATCAGAACAACTAATACAAAGGAGGCTCTGCATGAGCACTTTTGATCCGGATGCGCTCGAATGCCTGGCAGCCATCGTGGAAGAGGGCGGCTTTGAGCGGGCGGCCCAGCGCCTGTCGATCACGCAGTCGGCGGTGTCGCAGCGCCTGCGTGCACTGGAGGCCCAGGTCGGCACCGTGCTGATCGTGCGCAGCAGGCCGCTCAAACCTACTTCAGCCGGTCAGCTGCTGCTGAAACACACCAAGATGCTGCGCCTGTTGCGTGCCGACCTTGAGCGCGACCTGAAAGAGCTGGCGCCCAGCTCGCTTGGTGGTGCGCGTGAGGAAGAGCGCATTTCCATCGCCATCAATGCCGACAGCATTGCCACTTGGGCCCTGCCGGCGCTGACCGACCTGGCGCAGCAGGGCCTGCCCATGGAGATCATCCATGACGACCAGAACTTCACCCACGAGTGGCTGCGTGAAGGCCAGGTGCTGGGCTGCGTCACCACGCTCAAGCAGGCGCTGCGCGGCTGCAAGGTGGAACCGCTGGGCGCGATGCAGTACATCGCGGTGGCCACGCCGGAGTTTGCGCAAAGGCGGCTTGGCCTGGGCGGGAAGCAGGATGCAGCCGCCCTGACGCAGTACAACTTTCGCGATGTGCCTTTTATCGCGTTCAACCGCAAAGACGAACTGCCGGTCGATTTCGTCGGCAAAGCTTTCGGGCTCAAGCGCGTCACCCTCAACCAGCTCTTTGTGCCGTCATCGGAAGGCATGGTCAGGGCGGTGCTGGCGGGCTGGGGCGTCAGCGTGGTGCCGCGCCTGCTGGCGCAAGGACTGATTGATACAGGCCAGCTCGTCAACGTGGCGTCCAGCTACACCTTGCCCATCCAGCTCTACTGGCATTGCTGGAACCTCGAGTCTGAAGTGCTGGACGCGCTCACCGCCGCACTCAAGCAGTCTGCAGCGCAGTCGTTGGTGACCTGATCACACGAGGCGAGCATTGCGTGATGGCCGCGCATGACTGGCCGACGGGGACATCAGGGCGGCCGTACGGTGTCGCTGTTTCACTCGCTGACAAAGACAGGCAGGGGAGTAATCCCATTTACAAAAGGCAGCGGCTTCCGCACACTGTGACCTGATGCGCGCTTGGCGCTGCATTGCAGTGAAAGGCACGAGGTAACGAATGCTGGGATGGCTGGGGCTGCGTACCCGTCTGGTTTTGCTGGTGCTGCTCGCGCTGCTCCCGCTGTTCGGCTTGCTCGCGTATTACGCCGAACAAGGTCACCGGACTGCGCTGGAACATGCGCAGGTTGACCTGCAGGCCCAGGTCGCGCTGCTCGCCACACACCAGCAGCGCACGGTGGACAAGGTCCATGAGCTTCTCAACGGCCTGGCCAGTGCGCCTCATATCAAAAGCCGCGAGCCCGGACTGTGCGGGCAACAGCTTAAAAATATCCATCGGGAGCACCCCGAGTTCACCCATGTGGGCGTTGCTGCGCCGGACGGCCGGCTGGTCTGCAGCTCACTGGGCCTTCTTCCCGGCAGTATCCAGGAAGACGACCGGCCATTTTTCCTGCAAATCATGGCCGGGCAGCGTTTTGCCATCGGGACTTACGGCATTGGCCGCAGCAGTGGCCTGCCGGGCCTGATCTTCGCCATACCGGTCCACACCGATTCCGGCGCCATGGGCGGCGTGGCCTTTGCCTCCCTGGGCCTGAAGGCGCTCGCAGAACCCTTGACCACCGCGTCCATGATGCCGGGTGCAAGGCTGACGGTGCTTGACCGGGATGGCGTGGTTCTGGCTGTTTCCCCGCAGGCGCCTTCCTGGCTGGGCCGGCAGCACCCGGATTCCGCCGTACGCCAGGGAGTGCAAACTCGCCACTTGGGCGTACTGCATGCGCCTGATGCGCAGGGAAGCCAGCGGGTCTACGCTTTTGCGCCGGTTCCCGTCGAAGGCCGCGATGGGCTATTTGTGGCGGTCAGTGTCCCGCAGGAAATCATCGGCGCGGAAAGCCGCGACAACCTGCTTTCGGAGCTGGCGGCCTTGCTCGCCGTGGCCGTGGCAAGCGCAGCCTGTGCGTGGTGGATGGGCAACCGCCTGATCGTCAACCCGGCCAAGGCGATTCTGAAAGAAGCTAATGAGGTTGCAGAGGGCAATCTCGGGGCGCGTGTCAGGCTGGGTCCGTTGTACCAAGGGGAGCTTGGCGATATCGGGCAGACTTTCAATCGCATGGCCGGCTCGCTTCAGGCGCGGCAGGAAGAGCTTGATGCCGCGCTCAGCCGTGTGGACAAGGAGCGCTCCCTGCTCGACCTCATTCTCAACAGCATGAGTGAGGGTGTAATCGCAGCGGACACCGAAGGCCGCTTCCTGGTGTTCAACGCGACGGCCCGCAAGCTCTTCAATGCGGCTACACCGGGCCCTGGCATGCGGGTCGAGGAATGGCGGCGCAGCCATGAGCTACTGATGCTTGACGGCAAAACCCACTTGCCGGAAGCTGAACGGCCGCTGACACGCGCTGCCCGCGGCGTCAGTACCGACAACTGGGACCTGCTATTTCGCAGGCCCGGCGCCGAAGACCGGGTGCTCCGCATGAGCACCCGGCCCTTACGCGGTGACGACGGCACGCTGGTGGGTGGCGTCGCGGTGTTCAACGACATCACCAAAGCCAAGGCCGCCGAAGAATTCGCGAAGGCACAGGAACAGGTGCTGGCACTGATTGCCGGGAGCGCGCCCCTGCAGCGCTCGCTCGAAGCCGTGGTGCAATTAATTGAGACGAGTTCCCCGGACAGCCTGTGCTCGATCCTGCTGCTGGATGGCCAGCACCTGCGCCTGGGTGCAGCGCCCAGCCTGCCGGACAGCTACAACCAGGCCATTGAAGGCTTGCCGGTTGGTGAAGGGGTGGGCGCCTGCGGTACCGCGGCGTTTCGCAACGAGATGGTCGTGGTGGAAGACACCCAGCTGGATCCGTTGATGAAAGACTATCGCGAACTCCTGGCCACGCACAACCTGCGCGCCTGTTGGTCGCATCCCGTGGTGTCTACCACTGGCGAGCCGCTGGCGACGTTTGCCATCTACCACCGCTATCCGTGTGCCCCCCAGGCGCACGACCTGGAGCTGATCGCCACCGCGGCGCGGCTGGCCGGCATTGCGCTGGTACGTGCCCGCGCCGAGGCGGCGCTGGTCAGCAGCGAAGCGCGCTTTCGTGAGCTTGCAGAAAACATCAACGACGTTTTTTACAACGTGGATCCCCGCTCGGGCCAGCTTCTCTATATCAGCCCCGGCTATGAGAAGGTGTGGGGGCGCAGCCGCGAGAGC
Organism: Polaromonas sp. P3_A5; assembly: GCF_056403055.1. Taxonomy (NCBI): domain Bacteria; kingdom Pseudomonadati; phylum Pseudomonadota; class Betaproteobacteria; order Burkholderiales; family Comamonadaceae; genus Polaromonas; species Polaromonas sp. P3_A5. The sequence goes on along the minus strand of NZ_JBFUGF010000003.1, from coordinate 141,705 downwards.
CTGTATGCCAACCCCCTGTCATATGCCGACGCGGCGCTGCCGGAGGATCAGCCTTTGCTGAAGCTCGCCAGGAAGCGCAACCGAACCGGCGAATCCTCCGACATCGAATACCGCATCCTGTCCACGGACGGCAAGCTCCGGTGGATACACGACCACTCCTATCCGGTGCTCGATGCGTCGGGCGTGCTCGAACGTGTGGTGGGCACCGCGCGCGACATTACCGACCGCAAGCTTGCCGACCTGGCGCTCGCAAACACCAACCGGGCCCTGCAGATGCTGAGCCAGTCCAGCATCGCCATCAACCGGATCGAAGACGAGGAGGCCCTGTTGGCCGAAGTCTGCCGTGTCGCCGTCGACGTGGGCAGCTACCGCATGGCATGGGTCGGGTATGCGCAGAACGACGAAGCGCGCACCATACAGCCCATGGTGCACGCCGGTAACGAGGGTGGCTACCTGACGGTGATCCGCTTGACCTGGCGCGATGACCAGGTCACGGGCCAGGGCCCCGCGGGCCAGGCCATTCGCACGGGGCTGCCCCAGCAAAGTGGCGACATCGGTCAGGCTGAAAATCACTTCTACTGGCATGCCGACGCGATGAAGCGAGGCTACCGGAGCGCGGTCTGCCTGCCCTTGCGCGAAGGGGGCCGCAGTTTTGGTGTGCTGTGCCTTTATTCGGCCGAAGCGCAGCACTTCACCCCTGAAGAAATCAAGCTTCTGCAGGAGCTTGCCGACAACCTGGCATTCGGCATCGTCAGCTTGAGAGAACGGCTGGAGCGCCAGCGCAGCCAGGAGGCGGCGCGCCAGGCCGCAGTCAAACTGCGCGAACAGGCCTCGCTGCTGGACAGGGCCCAGGATGCCATCATGGTCCGCAACCTGGACCGGACCATACGTTTCTGGAACAAGAGTGCCGAACGCCTTTACGGCTGGACGGCCGAAGAAGTGCTGGGAAAATCGATGGAAGAGTTCATGTACGAGGATCCCCAGGTGCTTGTGGACGCCATGGCCCGCACGCTGGCCAATGAAGGGGACTGGACCGGTGAACTGGAGCAGCACGCCAGAGATGGTTCAACGGTGGCCATCGAAGCACGCTGGACGGTGGTGCGCGACGAAGAAGGCAAGGTCAACGGGGTGCTCGGCATCAACACCGATATCCGAGAACGCCGGCGTGCGCGTGAAGAAATTTTGCGGCTCAACGCCAGCCTGGAAGAGCGCGTGCAGCAGCGCACCGCGCAGCTCGAATTTGCCAACAAACAACTGGAAGCGTTTTCCTATTCCGTGTCCCATGACCTGCGCAGCCCGCTGAGTGCCATCGACGGATTCAGCGACCTGTTGCAGCGTGCCATGAACAAGTCCGACAGCACACCGCTGTCGGAGCGCAGCCGGCATTACCTGGCGCGCATACGGGCCGGGGTGGGGCAAATGGGGGAGTTGATCGATGCGATGTTGACGCTGGCACAGGTGTCGCGCTCAAGCCTGCGCTGGGAGCCGGTCGACCTCAGCGCGCTGGTCCAGGGCATCCTTGATGGCTACCGTGAACGCGAGCCCGAAAGGCCGGTGGATCTCCATGTTGAAGCGGGTTTGACGGGGCAGGGTGACCCGCGCCTGCTCATGCAGTTGCTGGACAACCTGCTGGGCAACGCCTGGAAATTCAGCGCCAACCAGGAGCGCACCGAAATCACCTTCGGCCATGAGATCGGGGAAGACGGAGAGACGGTTTATTTTGTCCAGGACAAGGGCGCCGGCTTTGACATGGCCTATGCGGAGAAGCTGTTTGGCGCGTTCCAGCGCCTGCATTCGCTGTCGGAGTTCGCCGGCACCGGCATTGGGCTGGCCACGGTGCACCGCATCGTGGCACGGCATGGCGGGAAGGTCTGGGCCCAGTCAGCACTGGGGCAGGGCGCCACGTTCTATTTCACGTTGGGTGAGAGGACTTTGTAGTACCCCCGTCCAGGCTCACTGCGTGTAGCCTGTTCCCCCCTCAAGGGGGCGGCGCCTGGGGCCGGCGAAGCCGGGCCCTCGGCCCCCATTGGTGAAATACCTCCATCACTGGCCGTATTCACCGAATCTTCAAGCCAGCATGAGCCGCGGAACCGGCTTTGCCGGGCCGCAGGCGGGCGGCCCCCTCGGGGGGCAGGGAGCTACACGAAGTGAGCGACCGTGGGGGCTAGTCTAGAAACTCTGCGAGCGCAGAGTTTCGCGCAGCGTCTGCGCTTTATCTGCGTCGAACTGACCTTCAACCCGCGCCAGCACTTCACCCTGGCGGTTGACCACCACGGCGTAGACCTGGTCCGTGCCGTTGAGGCCGGCCGCGCGCACAAAACTGGCCCGGTCGGTGAACACCGGCACCAGCCTGGCGCGCTCGGTGTCGGCCGTGTAGTGCTTGAGCAACCTGTTTTCGACGGCGCTGCGCCCCGTCGGTGTGCCGGGGTCATTGACGATCGGCATGCGCATCCACGCGATGGACGAGTCGTTACGCAGGTTCAGCCCCTGGATCCAGCTCTCGGCCTGGACGTGCTGGCCGCGCTGGAAGGTGATCAGTGCAAGGGTGCGGTCAGAGGGCAAGCCATCCGGTACGTTGACCGGCTGGCGCAGCAGTGTTTGCGCCATGAAGGCCGGCATGTGCCCCATCACGCTGGCCTCATTGGGCGACGCGAACGCAAACGCAAACGCAAGGCCGACGGCAACCAGCCAGGCGCCAAGATAGGACACGTTGCTTTTCATGGTGCTCTCCCCAATGCGGGTGCGGTACAGGAAGTCCTGCATGAACCCTTCATGCAAGATACATGCAAGCCGAACAGTGCGCAAACCAACAATTGGAACAAAGTGTTATCACCTTCGTGCTGACCCTTGGGTTCCGCGTTGCCGGTCGTGGTTGGGTTACGCGATGCGCAGGAAGTTCAAAAAAATGCCGCCGCCGTGTGCGCTGCGGCGCTACGACTTTAGTCACCAGCGGCACGCCGGCACCACGCACATAAGAGGACGACTGAGTGCTTGAGTGCTATTGGCCGACGCGGATCAGCAAGTCGGGTAAAAACCCGTCCTGTTCATGCTTGCGTGCATAACCCAGCGGGTTCGCCACTACGCGGCAGCCGCGGCTGATGTAATTAATTACGCAATGCAGATGCCCATGCAGCCACAGGTCGGCCAGCGGCAGCAGGTCATCCAGCGCATTACAAAAGCCCGCTGTACCCGGCACCAGGCCATAGCGCGGGTCGGCGCTCAGCAAGCTGGGGGCGAAATGCGTCACGGCCACGGTAGGCCCTTCAAAGGGTACGGCCAGTGCCTGCCGCAACCAGGCCTGGCTTTTGAGGCCCTCTTCGCGCACATCGGCCGCCAGCAGTGGCTGGCCATCGCGAAAGGAATGGTTTTTTTGGAGGTAAAAGTTGGCGGCGCGGAATGCTTTTTCGCGAGCTTTCAATTGCTCGCCCGGCGTAATGTCCGATGCCTGGGCCTGGCCTGCGCTCAGGGCGTCAAAGTCGGTCCACAGCGTGCTGCCCACAAAACGCACACCCTGCAGCACCACGGTTTCACGCTCAAGCCAGACCATGCCCAGGCGCTCGCAGGTTTCGCGCAGCCGCACATGGGTTTCATCAAAGTCCAGGCCGTCGTATTCGTGGTTGCCCGGGACAAACAGCACCGGCGTCGGCCAGCCGGCGCCGCCGCGCTCTGCCGGCAACGGTGAAAACCGCGCCAGGCCAAAGTCGCCGATATTCAATTCGTCCAGCAACGAGCCCTTCTGGTAGGAGCCGATGTCGCCCGCCAGCACCAGCAGGTCGGCACCGGGCACGGGCTGCGCTGTGAAGTGGGGATTGGATTCAAGGTGCAGATCGGAAAGGAGCTGGATGTTCACCCGCCCATTGTGCGGGAAGATGTTTCGATCTCTTCCTTGCTGGAGTTTTAGCTTGCGCGACCTTGCGCCCATGCGCTAGATTGCGCATGGCATCAGCAGATGAACCGGAGCCGCTTGTGAAGCAGATCGAAAACGCAGCCGTCGCGCAGACCTTCGCGGCCTACCCACCGGCGCTGCGGCGCAAGCTGCTGGCCCTGCGCACGCTGATCCTGGACACGGCATCGGCCACACCCGGCGTGGGCGAGCTGGAGGAAACCCTCAAGTGGGGCGAGCCGGCCTACCTCACGTCAGTCAGCAAAAGCGGCAGCACCGTCCGCCTGGGGCCGGTCAAGTCCAGCCCGTCGCAGTACGCCCTGTACTTCAATTGCAACACCACGCTGGTGGACACCTTCCGCACCTTGTTTCCGGGCGAGCTGCGTTATGAGGGCAACCGGGCCATCGTGCTCGATGCGGCCGATCCACTGCCGCGGGATGCCTTGTCGTTCTGCATTCAGGCGGCGCTGACCTACCACCGGAAAAAAGGCCCCTGAAACGGCAAAACCGCCGGCGCCGGGCGGGGTGCGTCAGGCCAGCGGCGCCAGCAGGCGCACGGTGAATGTCGTGCCCTGTCCGGGCCGGCTGGTGACTTCAATCTGCCCCTGGTGCAGGTCAACGCATTCCTTCACGATGTGCAGGCCGATGCCGGTGCCGGAAATATTGCCGACATTGGTGCCGCGGTGAAAGCTGCCGAAAAGCCGCGGCAGGTCGGCTTCCGGGATGCCGATGCCGTGGTCGGTGATGCGCAGGTGGATCTGGTCGCCCACGCCGCGAACGGCAAACTGCACCGGCGTGTCCGGGTCCGAATATTTCAGTGCATTGCCCAGCAGGTTGACCACGATGTGCCGCAGCAACTGCTGGTCCGCCGTGCGCGGCGCGTCCAGGCCGTCGCAGGTCAGCGACACGCGCGCGGCCTGCGGGTTGCCGCGCTCCAGCTCACCCATCACCTGCACCAGCCAGTCGGGCACTGCCAGCGGTGCGGCTTCGAACTGGAACTTGCCCAGCTCCAGGCGGCTGGTCAACAGCACCTGCTCGACCATGCTGTTCATGCGGGCCACCGCCGTCTTGATTTGCCCCAGAAGCTCCCGGCGTTCGCTGGCCGGAAAGCTGGCCCCGTAGGCGTCCAGCAGCTCCACGGACGACAGGATGGCGGCCAGCGGTGTGCGGAACTCGTGCGATGTCACGGCGACAAACCGTGACTTCAGCTCCGACAGCTCGCGCTCGTGCGCCAGCGCCTTGCGCATGTCTTCCTCTGCCTGGCGCTTGCGCGTGACATCGGTCAGGAAGTTGAGCGTGGCGGGCGCGCCCTGCCATTCAAACATCACCGCGCTGATCTCCAGCCAGCGTATGGCGCTGCGGCTGTGTTGCACGCGAAACTGGTAGTAGTTCTCCACCGGCTCGCCGCGCAGGCGCTTCATGTGGTTGCTCAGCACCTTCTCGCGGTCGTCGGGGTGGATGAATTCGATGAAGGGCCGGGACTTGGCGGTTTCCTCGTCCAGCGAGGTCAGCTCCAGCGCCTTGGGGTTGGCATACAGGATGCGCCCGGCCGCCGTGACAAGAATGCCCTCGCTGACGTTTTCCACCACCGCGCGGTACTTGGCCTCGGAGTCGTTGCGCCGGCCGATCTCCACACGCAGCTGCTTGGAGGTGTCGAGCTGCCAGGTGATGTTGTTGGCCAGGTGGATGACGCGCAGCAACTGCCCCGAAGGGCTGTGCATGGGCAGTGCGCGCTGGCTCAGCCGGGCGTTGCCGCCCTGCGGCCGTATGACCCTGTACTCTTCGCTGCGCTTGAGGGGGCTGGTCTGCAGGCTCAGCACCCGCTCGCGGTCTATCGGGTCCACATGCTCCAGCCATTGCCAGGGCCGGTCTGCCAGGGTGTCGGCCGACAGGCCCCAGAACGCCTCGAACGCCGGGTTGGTATAGGTGATGCGGCCAGTTTGCGGGTCCCAGGACCAGAGCATGGCGTCAATATTTGAGGCGATCTGCCGCAGCAGCGCCAGCGCCCCGTCCGGCGATGAAGCAGGGGTCTCAGCCGTGGGCAGGGAAGAGGAGGGATTTGGGGGATGGGCCACAGCCCAAGCATAGCCGCCGGCTCCGTGAAATTTTTCCCGGAAATCACGTAGAAATCACCCGCATGTGTCGCCGCGGGGCATCACATGCATTTTTTGCATGGGTTTGGGCCTCGGTTAGGCTTGAAACCCTAGGGAAAACCCTTATTCTTCATTCACCGCAACTTTTTCACCCCATGAAGGTGACCCTGACATGTACAGCCTGATTTCCCAGATCGCCCGTTTCCTGCCCGCCGCAACCCGCGTGGCCCCTGTAAACGGTGTGGCCCACAACCTGATGGAACGCGCCGAAGCACGCGCCGGCCGCAATCCGCTGCAGGCCCAGGAACTGCGCAGCGCCGCCTACGCTTACCTCAGCGTGGTTCGCTGAGCCCCCACGCTTCCCCACTTCGAGCCTGCGGCGCGCTGCCCCTTTTCTCACGTACGGGGCTGCCCGCCTTGCGGCTGGCAAAGCCAGACCGCGGCTTCAGCTGGTAAAGACGGGGTCTTGCTCGGGGCGGATGCGGTCAGAGCTTGACCCCTGCTCCTTTGACGGCGGGCGACAGTACGGCTACCTGCTCCTTGACGAAGCCGGTGAACGCCGCCGGGCTCATGGGCTGGGTGGTGATGCCCAGCTCCAGCATCTTCTTTTTGATCTCTGCCGTTGCCAGTATTTCGTTGCAGGCGCTGCTCAGCCGTGCCACGACGTCGGCCGGCATGTGCGCCGGGCCGCTCAAACCAAAGAAGTTGTCCAGCACCAGCTTGCGGTAGCCAAACTCCACCACGCTGGGCACATCCGGCACCAGCGGTGAGCGGCTGGCCGACGTTACGGCCAGCGGCACCAGCTGCCCGCTTTTGAAGTAAGGCACAAACGCCGTCAGCACGTCGATGCCCACGGGGATCACGCCCCCGATCAGGTCTGTCGTCATGGGCGCACCGCCGCGGTACGGGATGTGCACCAGGTTCACGCCCATGGACTTTTTCATCAGCTCGCCGTAGATGTGGCCGATCGAAGCCGGGCCGCCCGAGCCGAAGTCGAGCCGGCCCGCCTTGCGGGCCTGCGCTTCCACATCGGTAATCGTCTTGATGGGCGCGTGCGGGTTGGCCATCACCACGCAGGGCGCATTGCCGATCAGCGCGATGTGGGTGAAGCCTTCCACCGGGTCATAGGGCTGCTTTTCCAGCGCGAACGGGCCGATGGAAACCGGTGTCGAGTTGCTCAGCATCAGCGTGTAGCCGTCCGCCGGCGCCTGCGCCACCACCAGGCCTCCCACGCTGCCGCCCGCGCCCGGCCGGTTGTCGACCACCACCGCCTGCCCCAGCTTTTTGCCCAGCTGCTCGGCCATCACCCGCGCGACGATGTCGCTGGCGCCGCCGGCCGGAAAGGTCACCACGATCTTGATCGGCTTGTCCGGCCAGGCAGCCAGGGCCGGCAGCGCCATGGACGCGGCGCCGCTGGCGAGGATCTTCAGCGCGGTGCGGCGCGCAAGTGGGTGGGAGGGCGTTGGGGTGTGTGGGTGGTCTGGCATGCGCGGCTCCTGCGTACAGTTTGTGTGCAAAAGTGTGTGCAAAAACCATGCCCCTCGCCGCGAGCCGCTTGAATGGGGTTGCCCGTGGGCGTTCGGCGTCGGCGAGATGCTACTGAATTAATAGCGGCTAGCGCCTGTTCTCATTGGGTTGCAGCCCGATTGAGTGGGTAAAAAGCGATTCAGGGGGCTTTTTATCCTCCAGCCTGCCCCTGGGGTGCCGCAAAAGCCTTGGCGACGCCGGAAACCCCGAGAAAACCACTGATTTCAAGTGCCAAAGATGGCTAAAGCCCAATACAAACGGGCGCAAGCAGCTATCTATTTGATAGCGAATGGCATGGCAATCTGCCGCCGGCTTCAGTCGCCTCGATAGGGTGCGTGCGTGATCCTGCTGCCGGCCCGCGGCTACCGCCACAGCTCCCCGTTAAAGGAGACGCTTTTGACCATGTGTTCCTCCAGGTAGGCTTCCTTGTAGGCGGAACGCACGGTTTTCCAGGTTTCGCTGGTTGCCGGGAGTTCCGTGCGTGCCGAGATGACGGCGCGAAACGGAATGTGGCCGACGCCGGTGAAGGTGGCTTCTGAACGCAGCACCACATTGCAGTTAATGGTCTCTCCCGGCCCGATCAAGCCGCCAGGGCAGATGTCAGCCTGCACATCGCTGGCTTTCAGTGCCAGCTTTGTGTTGGGAAGAGGGTTGAGGGTCAGGGCGATGCGCGGCGGGGTCACGCGGACGGCGCGGCGGCTTGCGTTGGTCAGGCTAAAACCGAAGGAGACGCTGCGGTCCAGCCAGGTGACCTTTTGCTGGAACTTGACCTGCAGGTTAGGCGTCAGGGAGTCCACCAGTTCATCGACCACCTTGATGCGCTCCAGCCGCTTGCGTTCCGCGGCCTGGGCGTCGGGCACCGGTTTCTGCACCGGCTCCGCAACCGGTTCCGCTGCGGCCTTGGGCTGCTGGATCTCGGCCTTCATCTGCTCCATGTTGGCGCGCAATGCCTCGGTCTGGGCCTTGGCTTCGGCGAGCTTTTGTTCAAGCTGCTGCTGGTTCTTCTGGTTCGCGGCCATCAGCTGCTGCATCAGCAGCTGGGCTTCCTTCTGTGCCTTGGCCGCAGGCCGGTCTACCAGGGTGTAACGCGCTGCGCTGCCGGCCACCACAATCGCCAGGCCGATGATCAGCAAAAAAACGATGGTGTCGTATCGGTGGGCGCCGGCGTCCTTGCCGGGTTTCGGTTTGGGTTGGCGCGGCGGGAGAGGCGGCAGGGATGGCGGGATGGGGGGCATGCTTTTGTAAGCCATGAGATATGACGCGGGTGTGGCTGGATTAAATGTGTTGTGAATCAGGTCGGTCAGGGGGCAACATGCCTTGAGATGCCCGGCTCACCATTTGCCGCGCACCCCCATCAGCAGGGCCAGGTTGCGCTGGCGTGCGTTCTGTTCGGTCTGGAGGTCGGCGAAGAGGTTGAAGTTGTCGTGGATGCGGCCCGAAACGCCCACGCCCAGGACCACCGTGTTGGCATTGAGGGCCACGCCCGCGATCTGGAACTGGTAGGGCGTGCCGGCGCCCTGCAGCTGCGCCGTCATCGGGGTGTTGTATTTGCCAAACTCATGTGCCCACACCACCCGCGGTTCGATCCGCAGCCGGCCCACGTCAAAGCCGGCTTTCAGCCCCAACATCGATTTGGTCGAGTACACGGTTTGCGCGGCAACCTGCAGGTTGAGCGCACCGGCGCCCTGCTCGGCGAAACCGTTGGTCTGGTTGCGGCTGAAGGCCAGCGCGGCCATCGGTTGCAGCGTCCAGCCGGTCATGTCCAGGTCGTAGGTCAACTCGCCGTAGGCCGTGGCGGTGCTGCTGTCGAAATTCGACGAGGCCAGGCGGGCGATCGGCCCGACCACGATGCCGCGGTCCATGTGGTTGCCGTGAAACGCCACGCTGGTCACGCCATTCAGGCGCCAGGCCCCGTCGGTGTAGCCGGCGTACATCGCCAGCGCCGCGCTGCGAGCCCTGCCCTGGTCACCTGAATCAAAACTGACCCTTGATGTGCCCATCGTCACGGCGCCGCCCAGCATCAAGCCTGGCGACACTTCGGCGTCGTAACCCGCGCTCAGGCCGGTGCTGTTCAGGCGGCTGGCCATGGCATTGCCGTCGCTGTCGGTGATTTGGTGGCTGCCGTAACCGCGCAGCCAGAAACCGCAGCCGTCTTCGATGGCCGGGAAAAGCGCCCTCAGGGCTTCGCGGCCCGCAACGTCGTCGCTGCCGCAGACTGAGCCCAGGCTGCTTCGGCCCACGCGTGCCTGCAGCTGTTCGCCGAATGCGGCGGCAAAGCTGGGGCCGGCACGGCGCAAGGCGACCAGGTTGGCACCGCCTATGGCATCGAAGGCGGCGAGGGCCTGCGGCACTGAAAGGCTGTTGAGGGCGCTGAGCACCGTGCTCATGTCGCCGCTCGCGCTGCCGGAGGCATTTTGCAGCGCATTCGAGGCTGACTGCTGGTTGGGCGTCATGCCGGGCAGGGTGTTGTAGCCGGTGCTGTTGCGCGCCAGGGTCAGGTACACATTGTTGGGGTCGTAGGTGAGCGACGGCGTCAGAAACGCCAGGTTGGTCGTGAGCCCGCTAAAGACGCCGGTGCGCCCGCCTGTGGCATTGAGGATGGTGTACTGCGTGGTCGGCGAGTAGGTGCCGGCGCTGGCCAGCACGTTGACCGTGCCGCCGTTGATGGTCAGCGTGCCGGTGGCGTTGGTGCGGTCGTTGCTGCCGGCTGCATCGACCTCCACGCTGTAATTGGAGCCCGCATTGAAAGTCAGATTGCCGACGACGGTGAGCGTGCCGATGGAATTGCCGGGCGCCAGCGTGCCGCCCGACTGGATGGTGGTGTTGCGCACGGAACCGGTGCCGCCCAGCGTGCCGCCGTTCTGCACCTGCACGGCAGAGTTGGTCAGGCTGCCGTTGACCGACAGCGTGCCGCCGCTGACGACGGTAGTCCCGCTGTAAGTGTGGGTGCCGGAAAAGGTGACATTGCCGGTGCCGCTTTTGACCACGTTGCCGGTGCCGCTGATGACGCCGCCAAACGTTCCGTTGCCTGCTTGCAAGAACTCCAGGTTGGCGTTGGTGGTAATCAAGCCCTGCAGGTTGGCGGTAGTACCGCGCAAGGTGCCGCCATTGATGGTGGTGCCGCCGGTGTAGGTGTTGGTGCCAGAAAGAATCACCGTGCCGCTGCCTTCCTTGACCAGTGCGCCGCCGCCGCTGACGGACCCTGCATAGGTGCCATTGGTGGTCTGGTCGAAGGTCAGCACGCCGTCGTTGCTGATGGCTCCCTGCAGGCTGGTGGTGCTGCCGGTCAGGCGGGCATTGGTTCTGATGAAAGTGCCGCCGGTGTAGCTGTTGGCGCCCGTCAGTATGGTGGAGGAGCCCCCGGGGTGGCGGAACACTTCTACCCATCCGGCGCCGCTGATCGCCGCGGAGAAGGTGTAGGGCGTGGCGTCGTTTTGGTTGAACTTGATGCTGGAGCTGGCATTGCCGAAAACCACGGCGTCAGCATTCAGGGTGCCGCTGGGCCCGATGTTGCCGATGACCAGCGTCCCGGTGCCCACATTGCCCAGGTGCAGGGTGCGGGTGCCGCCCACCGTCACGGTGGCGCCGGTGCGGATGCCCAGGAGCCCGTCTCCATTGTTGCCAACAATGAACTGGTCGCCCGGAGCCAGGCTGAGGGGGGACACGTTCAGGCTGGCGCCGGCGCCGTCCATGAGGATCTGCCCTCCGGTCACCGTGTCGCCCACGCTCAGCCGCGTGGCCGTGACGCTCCCATTAATCAGCATTGATCCCGCGTTACCCGGCGTCGGCGTGGTGCCCAGCAGGAGCGTGCCAGCGGCCAGGGTGCGGCCCGCATGGACGACCACCTGGCCGTTTTCCTCCACTTGCAGCGTGCCCACCTGGGCGGCTGGTCCACTAATAATGTCCACCTGCTGGTTCGTCGGGACCCTTGCCAAGCTGGCGGCTGTAGGCGTGCCGCCACTCCAGTTGGCCGCGTCGTTCCAGTCCTGAGTGCCTGCGGCCGAGAAATCGTTGGTGACCTGGGCATGGCCGGCATGCGGTGCCATGGCCAGGCCGGCGAATGCCAGCGCCAGGCCAAGCGGCTTGAGGGGAAAGTGCGGGCGGGAATTCATGCGGGCCGGTTTTGGGGTGAGGCTTCAAGCCGTGCCGGTCAGCAGAACCCAAAGACGATTGCCTTGCCAGAGGACATCGCGATTTCGGCTGCAGGCGCAGTTAATAATTTAGCTAACATTTCTTAACGTATGCCTCGCAGTAACTATGGCCTCCGGAAAGAGCTCCGTACGGGTGTGATGTCCATGTTTTGACTTTGCTTCACGTTACATTTTTTTGCAAGTAGGTCGTTTGACAACTTATAACGCCCAGAGCGTCAAATGGGAGAACTAAAGAATTAATTTGATCTTGTGGCGTTGACTAAGAGTGGCCGGAGGCTGGCCTGTAGCCAGAAAAAGCGGCGCCACACGCTGAAAATCGCACCGCAGGGCACCGGATCCGGGTCATTCAGTGCGCTGTTTTGGTGTCTGCGTTGCGTGCTGGCCACACCGCAGCCGGGAACTGCAGTGGTTTGATCCGCTTGCCACGGCTGCTATCAAATAGCTAGCGACTTGCGCTCGTCTTTGTTGGCTAAAACACCAATATGATGGGAAAAAAGTGTGCTGGAGAAGCGCGCCGCAGTAGCGATGGCTCCCGGCGACGATTTCCGCGCCCAAAACTGCCTGGTTTGGCATCAAAAATGACCCTCGCCCAATACTGACTTGCGCGAGCAGCTATGATTTTTATAGCGCTGTGTAGACGTCTCTCCGGATAGCCAGGCTGGCCAGTCCTTTGGGTGGGTCAGGGGCTTCAGGCCAAAAATGCCCTGTCGGCCGCACGCACCAGCACCTGCCGCAACCACGCATGCGCGCTGCGTTGTTGCGAACGCCGGTGCCACAGGGTATCCACGTGCACCGGTGACACGTCAAACGGCAGGGGGCGCAGCACCAGCTGGTCGGCAATGCCCGTCACCCCGACGAAATGCCGCGGCAGCACGGTGAGCAGGTTCGAGTTCGCCACGACGCGCCCGGCAGTGAAGAACTGGTTGACCGTCAGCACCACATGCCGCTCCCGGCCCAGCGAGGCGAGGGCTTCGTCGACGAAACCATAGGGACGGCCCGAAAAACTCACCAGCATGTGGCGCGCCGCACAGAACTTGCTCAGTGTGAAGGGGCCGGTAGCCAGCGGGTGGTCTTTGCGCATGACGCAGACGTATTCGCCGTCATACAGCCGCTGGTGCAAAAAGGGCAGGGGCTCGCCACTTTGCGCGCCGGCCGTCAGATCGGCCAGCACCGAGGGAAAGTAGCCGACCGCCAGGTCGCACAGCTCCTCGTCCAGCAGGCGCCGCGGGTCGCGTGTGGTCAGTGGAATCACGCGGATCGACACGCCTGGGGCTTCCTGGTCCAGTGTCTCCACCAGGCCGGGAATCAATTCGGCTGCGGTGGCGTCGGCCATGGCCAGCACGAAGATGGTGGTGGCTTCGCCGGGCACGAATTCGTTGGGCACCAGCGACTCCTGCAATTGCTGCAGGGCCTCGCGCACGGCCGGCCAGATCGCCACGGCGCGCGGGGTGGGCGCCATGCCCTGGCCGCTGCGCTGTACGAGCTCGTCGCCCAGGGTCTCACGCAGCCGGCGCAGGGCATTGCTGACAGCCGGCTGCGTCAGCGACAGGTTGCGCGCCGCCCGGGTCAGGCTGCGCTCGGCCATCACTTCGTCAAACACGCGAAGCAGGTTGAGGTCCAGGGTCCGGAAATTGAGCGGGGTCACGGCTTGGGGCGGGTGTTGAAGGGCGAAAAAGAGGGTGAAAAGAGGGTGGAAAAGCTCAAATTATCACCAATGTGAATGAATTACATCATAAAGATAAAGTTGAATAACATCAGTGATAACCCTAATATCCTCCTACCCGCTGCAATTTTGGTTCAGCGGAGTTAACCCAAAGGGAGTTCACCATGACCAGCTTCGTCAATATCAAATATTCCACACAGCACCCCGGCGTTGTCCGCGCTGAGTCGGCCTTTGGTGCCGTACGCCAGCTGGGCGGTGCTTTCTCCGGCACCCGCGGCCTGGCCACTCTGCTCTTGTCCGCTGTTGCGGCCGCCGTGATGGTGGTGGCTTACCAGGTGATGGACAGCGTCGCCGAAGGCCACCTGCTGGTCATGTGGATCGGCATCTGGGCTGTCGCCTTTGCTGTCCTGGCGATTTTCGCCGGCGCTGCGCGCAATGCAGCCGTCAGCCTCAAGGTCGGCCTGGACGCCTGGTCGCGTAGCCTGGCCGAAGCCCGCGCCGACCAGCGCCTGTGGCAAGCCGCCAAGAACGATCCCCGCGTGATGGCCGACCTGCAAGTTGCAATGGCCCGTCAGCAAGCCGCCGTTGAAGAGGCTGTTGCTGCCCCCGCAGCCGTGGTGTCCGCTCCGGCCGGCCTGACACAGCGCGCCCTGCGCCTGGGTGGTGCAGAACTGAAGGCTTTCCTGCGCAGCCAGGCCGACACGAAAGTTGCCGCTGCCGAAGCTGTGGTTGATGAGGCATCTGCTCCAGCCGGACTGTCACAGCGCGCCCGCCGCCTCGGTGGTGCGGAACTGCGGGCTTACCACCGCAGCTACATCTAAGCGCCAGGCGCCTCTACGCCGCGCCGCTCTTTGCAGCGGCCCACAAAAAAAGCCACCGGAACGGTGGCTTTTTTTTGCCTTGGCGCAGTCATTGCACCAGGAATGAGGCGTACCGCAGGTTGTGCGAAACGCCCCGCGCGTGGTGTGCCGGTCAGACGGCCAGGCGGCGCTCGATCGCGGCTTTGGTCTCCTCCAGCTCTTGCGGCAGGTGATGTTCGAGTTGCTTGAACAGTTCGGCGTGCAGTTCCAGCTCCTTGAGCCAGGCGGCCTTGTCGATGCTGGTCACGGTCTTGAACTGCTCGGCGCTGAAGTCCAGGCCGGTCCAGTTCATGTCTTCATAGCGGGGGCTGACGCCGGTGATGTGCTCGACGCCCTGGCCCTTGCCTTCGATGCGGTCGATCATCCACTTCAGCACGCGCATGTTTTCGCCGTAGCCGGGCCAGACAAACTTGCCGTCTTCGCCTTTGCGGAACCAGTTGGCGGTGAAGATTTTCGGCAGCTTCGCGCCCGAGGCTTCGAGTTTCTGGCCCACGTTGAGCCAATGCTGGAAGTAGTCGGCCATGTTGTAGCCGGCAAAAGCGATCATCGCGAACGGGTCGCGGCGCACCACGCCAACCTGGCCGGTGATGGCGGCCGTGGTTTCGGAGCCCATGGTGGCGGCCATGTACACGCCTTCCACCCAGTTGCGGCCTTCGGTGATCAGCGGCACGGTGTTCGAACGGCGGCCGCCAAAGATGAAGGCGTCAATCGGCACGCCGGCAGGGTCGTTCCAGGCCGGGTCCAGCGCCGGGTTGTTGGTGGCGGCCACGGTAAAGCGTGAATTGGGGTGGGCGGCCTTGGCGCCGGTTTCCTTGGCGATTTGTGGCGTCCAGTCCTTGCCTTGCCAGTCGATCAGGTGCGCCGGCAATGCCTTGCCGGGGGCGTCCTGCTCCATGCCTTCCCACCAGACGTCGCCGTCGTCGGTCAGGCCGACGTTGGTGAAGATCACGTTTTTGTCCAGGCTGCGCAGGCAGTTGGGGTTGGTCAGCATGTTGGTGCCCGGTGCCACGCCGAAGTAGCCGGCTTCCGGGTTGATGGCGTAAAGGCGACCGTCCGCACCCGGCTTGATCCAGGCGATGTCGTCGCCGATGGTGGTGACCTTCCAGCCTTCAAAGCCTGCCGGCGGCACCAGCATCGAGAAATTGGTCTTGCCGCAGGCCGAAGGGAAGGCCGCCGCGACGTGATACTTCTTGCCTTCGGGCGAGGTCACGCCCAGGATCAGCATATGTTCGGCCAGCCAGCCAGGGTTGCCGGAGCCGTCTTGCGAAGCCGCGCGGCCCATGTTGGAGGCGATGCGCAGCGCAAAACACTTCTTGCCCAGCAAGGCGTTGCCGCCATAGCCGGAGCCGTAAGACCAGATCTCGCGCGTTTCGGGGTAATGCACGATGTACTTGGTTTTGTTGCAAGGCCATTTCACATCTTGCTGGCCTTCGGCCAGCGGCGCACCCACGGTGTGCACGCAGGGGACGAATTCGCCGTCGAGGCCGAGCACGTCAAACACGGCTTTGCCCATGCGCGTCATGATCTTCATGTTGACGGCCACGTAAGGGCTGTCGGACAGTTCAATGCCGATGTGCGCGATGGGCGAGCCAAGCGGGCCCATGCTGAAAGGCACCACGTACATGGTGCGGCCCTTCATGCAGCCATCAAACAGGGGCTGCAGTGTGGTGCGCATTTCAGCGGGGGCCATCCAGTTGTTGGTCGGGCCGGCGTCTTCCTTTTTGGCCGAGCAAATGAAGGTACGGTCTTCCACGCGCGCCACGTCGGTCGGGTCGGAGCAGGCCAGGAAGCTGTTCGGGCGCTTGGCTTCGTTAAGCTTTTTGAAGGTGCCGGCGCCGACCAGTTGCTGGCACAGGCGCTGGTATTCGGCGTCGCTGCCGTCGCACCAATAAATGTTGTCGGGCTTGCACAAGGCCACCATGTCGGCAACCCAGGCAATCAGTTTGGCATTCTTGACGTAGGGGGGCGTGTTGAGGTTAAGCCCTTGCATCGCGGGGTGGTTCATCGAAAAAACTCCAAAGTTAAAAAGCGTTATTTCGGGAAACGTCGCGCGGCAACCTGGATGGTTGCGACACGGAGACGTTTATCGAAATAAGGCTTGGAAGCTTCCCTTTGCACAACAAACAGGTCCCGGTCGGCGGGCGTTGCGCAAGCTTCAAAAGTGCTGCGGCGCAATGACAAAAAGCGGCAGCGTGAGGCTGCTTTTCATCTTCCACGGATCGGCCAGTCCAATTCATTTTAAGAAGATCAGCGCGAGTTACCTGTAAGTTACAGGCAAAAGTTATGCATAACCGGCATGAGGTTATGCATAGACTGCGCCGGGGTTCCGGCAGTCATGACATCGGGGTGAAGAATGCCTGGACGGCCGTTTCGGCCCGCAGTTTCAGGCCGGTTCCTCGGTGAACAGGCTGAAGGGGTCGGGAAGTGGGCGGGGAAGAGAGTGGAGAAGAGGGCGCGGAGCCCCGGAAACAAAAAAGTCCGCAAGATGCGGACTTTCGGGGTGAGAGCGGGGGCTTTCAGGCCATGTAGATGGCGATAAACGCCAGCAGGAACATCAGCACGCCGCCCACCACGGGCAGAACAATGGGGATCAACGGAACGATCGCGTCGACGGCATCCTGCTCCTGGGCGGGAGTGGCGCTGTCGTGGGCTGCATTGGTGGTGTGGCTGGCTGGACTGGACATGGGGTTGATTCCTGAAATGCTTGAGAGTCTTGGCAGATTTTACCTGCATGAAGATGGTTACATGAAGATGCGGGCGACAAAGATGCCCGGCGCCTGGCTTGCGGTACCCTTTGCCATGCTTATTTGTGGAAGGAATACATGAAATCCCCAGCCCATTTCGCGCCTCAGCGGCGGTTCCGTTTTTTTTCAGCCGGTGCTGTTTTGTCCGCCGTGGCCCTGTTGTCGGCATGTGCTTCCGGCGGTCCCAACAGCGCCTCGGCAAAGCCCGTGCTCTATCCCAACGCCACCCTTAACCGGGTAGGTGACGCGCAAGGCCAGGCGGAGGCCAGCGCCTGCATGTCACGGGCCTCGGCCGCCGGGCTCAGCCCGTCGCAAAGCACCAACGAAGTCGGCCGGCGTGCCGGTGAAGGCGCAGCCGTCGGGGGTGTGGCTTCGGCGGTGGGTGCGCTGATCACCGGGCGCGGCGGCGAAGGCGTACTGCGTTCCGGCGCCGCGGGCGCCGCCGTGGGCGGCTCTGCGGGTGCGGTGTCAGGCGCGTTTCACAACGACAAACCCAACAGCACCTACCGCAGCTTTGTGCAGCGTTGCTTGAGTGAAAAGGGTTTTGAGGTGATTGGCTGGAATTGACGGGTCCCTCGCAGCGCTCAGTGCTGCTCTGACGCCTCGAAGCCGGCCGCATTCAGCGCCGCCAGCACTTGCTGGATATGGTCGCGCCCGCGTGTCTGGATCACCAGCTCGATCTCCACGTTCTGGACCGAGAGCATGGTGAAGGCGCGCTGGTGATGCACCTCGTCGATATTGGCCCCGGCGTCGGCCACAGTGGCGGTGATCTTTGCCAATGAGCCGGGAATGTCACGCACACTGACCTTGATGCGGGCCAGGCGCCCGGCGCGCACCATGCCGCGCTCAATGATGGCTGCCAGCAGCAGCGGATCGATGTTGCCGCCGCACAGCACCAGGCCGATCTTTTTACCTGCAAAACGCTCCGGGTACTTCAGCAGCGCTGCCAGCCCGGCCGCGCCGGCGCCTTCAACCAGGGTTTTCTCGATCTCGAGCAGCATGACCATGGCTTGCTCGATATCGCCCTCGTCTACCAGCACCAGGTCGTCAACCAGCTTCGCGATGATGGCCTGCGGGATGACGCCCGGCGTCCCCACCGCAATGCCCTCGGCGATGGTGCTGGTGCCCTGGGGGTGCCGGGTGCCCTTGATCGCATTGACCATGCCCGGGAAACGCGAGGTCTGCACACCGATGATTTCAATGCCGGGCTTGATCGCCTTGGCCGCCGTGGCCATGCCGGCAATCAGGCCGCCACCGCCGACGGCGATAACCAGCGTTTCGAGGTCGGGTTGCGCGTGCAGCATCTCCAGCACCACCGTACCCTGGCCCGCGACGATGGCTTCGTCGTCGTAAGGGTGCACGAAGACCAGGCCCTCCCGCTCAGCCAGCGTCAGCGCGTGGGTGCGTGATTCGTCCAGCGTATCGCCGTGCAGCACCACTTCGGCGCCAAAACCCCGGGTGCGTTCGATTTTGACGCCCGGCGTGAAGCGCGGCATCACGATCACGGCCCGTATGCCCAGGCGCTGTGCGTGGTACGCGACGCCCTGGGCGTGGTTACCCGCACTCATCGCGATCACGCCGCGGCGCCGTTCATCGGCTGAGAGCTGGGCCAACTTGTTACAGGCGCCGCGCTCCTTGAAGGACGCCGTGTACTGCAGGTTCTCGAACTTCAGGTAAATCTGCGCGCCCGTCAACTGGGAAAGCGTCCTGGACTCCACGCAGGGCGTATCGAGCAGGTGGCCCTGCAGGCGCTGGGCGGCTGTTTCTATATCTTTGAGACTAAGCATGGGAATTCCTCTGCGGGGCTATGGTGGGATTGTGCGGGATCATCTTTGCGCATCTTCGCAGGAGTTTCTGTGGTGCATTTCACACGTGGGGGTACAAGTAGCGTCTTCCATGATGCTTCAAGCTGCGTTATGGTGGAGTCTCATTGAACCAGGTCGCATCTGCGGTGCTCATAGCCAGTGAGGCGACGGTCTCGAAGCAGGGTATCTCACAGGCATGTCTACCAACCGTGTAGTTGCAAAGGGAGGTTTGTCCATGAGCAAGCGTTCCGTTAGCGAGCAGCAGTGGCTGCTGTCCCCCGGGCTGAAAGAAGCGCCGGTGCTGGACCTGATGTGCTCGCATTTCGTGCTGACGCTGGCGGCAAGGCAAGGCGCGAAGTTCAATGTGCGCCGCGACCTCAACAGCCTGCTCTCGCTTTCGGGCCGGCATCTCGTGTGGCCCCTGCCAGCGGTGCAGCGGTTGCGCGAGTTTCTTGGCCGCCGCTGCAAGGACAACGAGTTCTGGCGCGGCCATGAAAGCCTGACCGACACCGAGTTCATGGCGCGCCACGGCGCCTGGCGCGGCCCTTATGAAGAAGGCACGCTGTTCTTCTACCTAGACGAGCATGCGAAGGACCAGCCCAAGGACCTGCTCTCCGTGCTGGCCGCCACCGGCGAATGGCTGACCCAGGCGCTCAAGAAACAATCCACGCTGGTCGAGAAAAACATCGACGCGCTGGCCAACCTGTTGCAGCTCAACCGGGCCGAGCGTGCGCTGTTGCTCTACGGCACCCTGGCGCGCTACCAGCGCGACCTGCGCTCCCTGCTGGTGGAGTTCAAGGTCAACAATGCCCCCGAAGCGTATGCCGCCATCGCCGACGTGGCCGGCGTGAAGGCGCCCGAGGTTGCCGAAGCGCTGCGCGCCGGCTCGCGCCTGGAGCGCATCGGCATGGTTGAAAACCTGATTTCCGAGCACAACATCACCGACCTTGCCGACCTGATGAAGGTGAGTGAAAAACTGCCGCCCGTGCTGATGCGCGAATACCGCGACCAGAATGAGCTGATGGCGGTCTTCACACGGCCGGCCGCGCACAGCAGCCTGGGCCTGGCGGACTTCGCTTTTGTGCACGACGATGCCCAGGTGCTGGTGTCGCTGTTGCGCAATGCGGTGGCCGGCAAGGAGCAAGGCGTGAATGTGCTGCTTTACGGCCCGCCCGGCACCGGCAAGACAGAACTGGCCAAGGTGGTGGCGCAGGCCGCCGGCCTGGACCTGTTCGAAGTCGAATATGCCGACCGTGACGGCAACTCGCTCAGTGGCCGCGACCGCTACCGTTCGCTGCAAATCGCCCAGGTCTTCCTGAAGGGCAGCACGCACTCCGCCTTGCTGTTTGACGAAGTCGAAGATGTGTTTCCCCCGATTTCCAGCGAAGCCGCGCAGCTGATGGCACGCTCCGAACAATTGCCCGTACCTGCCAGCGGGTCGGTCAGCGGCAAGGCCTGGGTCAATCAGATCCTTGAATCCAACACCGTGCCCACCCTGTGGGTCACCAACCGCATCGAGCAGATCGACCCTGCTTTTCGCCGGCGCTTTGCCTACCACCTGGAACTCAGGTCGCCGCCGCCGGGTGCTCGTGAAGGCCTGGTGCGCAAAACACTGGAAGG
This sequence comes from Polaromonas sp. P3_A5, assembly GCF_056403055.1. Taxonomy (NCBI): domain Bacteria; kingdom Pseudomonadati; phylum Pseudomonadota; class Betaproteobacteria; order Burkholderiales; family Comamonadaceae; genus Polaromonas; species Polaromonas sp. P3_A5. The sequence goes on along the minus strand of NZ_JBFUGF010000003.1, from coordinate 121,359 downwards.
TGTTCATGTCAGCGATGCCTTTGTGGCCAAGCTGACGGCCCGCAAGGGCCTGACGCCCGCGCAAATACGCACGGCTGTCCGGTTTGCCCGGCTGGCCAGCGCGCCTGAAGACGCGGTAGACGCACAGGTGGACGCAGAAGGCATGCAGGCCATCCTGTCGGGCGGCAGGCCGCTGTTGATGGAGTCGCTGATCGAGCGCCAGCTCAAGAATGCCGATGTGGCGCTGGGCAACAGGGCGGAAACTTCCGGCCGGCGCAACGCAACCACCTACGACCTTTCCATGCTCAATGTCGAATCCCGGTTCGAGGTACCGCGTATCGTCGAGGCACTGAAAAGCCGAAGCCACGGCAGCCTGTGCTTTTACGGCCCGCCGGGCACGGGAAAGACGGCATTGGCCGAACACATCGCCAAAGCACTGGATTTGCCGCTCATCATCAAGCAGGCCAGCGACCTGATGAGCAAGTATGTCGGTGAAACCGAGCAGAATATGGCAGCGATGTTCCGCGAAGCCGAAGCGGAAAAAGCCGTATTGCTGCTGGATGAAGCGGACAGCTTCCTGCAGGACAGGCGCGGCGCCCAGCGGACCTACGAGGTGACCGAGGTCAACGAAATGCTGCAGGGCATGGAGCGCCATGCGGGCATCTTCATCTGCACCACCAACCTGCTTGAAAGCCTGGACCAGGCGGCGCTACGGCGTTTTACCTTCAAAATCAAATTCATGCCGCTGACTCATGCCCAGCGTGAGCAGATGTTTGTCACCGAAGCACTCGCAGGCGACGCCGACCGGCTTGCGGCCCCGCTGCGGGAGAGGCTCGGCAAACTGGTGCAGCTGTGCCCGGGTGATTTCGCGGCCGTGAAGCGGCAGGTGGATATTCTCGCGGCAGAGTTTTCCAGCGAGGAATTTTTGGCCCAGCTGGAGGCAGAGCACCGCATCAAGCCCGAGGTACGCGAAGGGCGGGCCATGGGGTTCATGCAATAGGAACAGGCGCTATTACAGACGCTCCGTCAGGGCCGGATTGCTATCAAAAGAATAGCTGCTTGCGCCCGTCACTATTGGTCTGAGGCCTGATTTTTATACGCAAGCCAGGTTGGCTTCGTTTTTACGCCGCACATTCTCGCTGACCTTCAGCTGCGCCTGCCGCACGATACGGCCGCCTTCAATCCACAGCAATTGCCCGGGCTGCAGCTGCTGCCAGTTTTCATTGAGCGTCAGCGGCTGGGTGGCGACGACACACAACCGGTCTTCCTGGACGTTGGTTTGGGCAAAGTCGATGCTCAGGTCGGCGTCAACGAGCTTGGCGTGTGAAAACGGCCATTCCCGCACCAGGTAATACAGCCGTGTGGAGCAGTGCGCGAACAGGGCTTGCCCGTTGGAGAGCAGGTAGTTGAATACGCCATACTCGCCCGTGCCTTCGCTCATGCTGCAGAGGGTTTCAAACACCGTGTCCAGCGAGCAGGGTTCGCGCGGGCTGATGGCCTTGAGTTTTTCCATCAGGGCGCAAAAGGCGCGTTCGCTGTCGGTGGTGCCGACGGACTGGTAGTTGCCGCCCAGGGCCGGAAAGTAATCGATCAGGTCGCCGTTGTGGGCAAACAACCAGTGGCGGCCCCAGAGCTCACGGGTGAACGGATGGCAGTTCTCCAGGCGTTGCGGGTCGCCCTGCGTGGCCTTGCGGATATGGGACACGACATTGCAGGACTTGATGGCGTAGCTTTTGAGCAGCTCGGCCACGGGTGAGGTGGCGGCCGGCTGGCTGTCCATAAAAATGCGGCAGGCCTTGTCTTCAAAAAAACCGATGCCGAAGCCGTCGCCATGATGGTCCGTCAGACCGCCGCGTGCGGCAAAACCCGTGAATGAAAAGCGAAGGTCTGCGGGTTTGGCGGCATTCATTCCGAGGAGTTGGCACATTCCGCTAGTGTCCCAGAATCTTGGAGAGGAAATCCTTCGCCCGGTCGGTCTGCGGGTGGTTGAAGAAGTCCGTGGGCGTGTTCTGTTCAACAATCTGGCCCTGGTCCATGAAGATCACGCGGTCGGCTGCTGCCTTGGCAAAGCCCATTTCATGCGTCACGCAAAGCATGGTCATCCCCTGCTCGGCCAGCGAGATCATCACGTCCAGCACTTCCTTGATCATTTCAGGATCCAGCGCGGATGTCGGCTCGTCAAACAGCATGATTTTCGGCGTGAGGCACAACGCGCGCGCTATCGCAACGCGCTGCTGCTGGCCGCCCGACAGCTGCAGGGGGTACTTTTGCGCCTGCTCCGCGATGCGCACGCGTTCGAGCTGATGCATGGCCCGCTCGGTCGCTTCCTTTTTGGACAGGCCCGCGACCCAGGTGGGCGACAGGGTCAGGTTTTCAAGCACGGTCAGGTGCGGAAACAGGTTGAACTGCTGGAACACCATGCCGACCTGCCGGCGCACGGCATCAATGGCCTTGATGTCGTCGCCGAGGACGGAGCCGGCCACGGTGAGCTTGCCTTCCTGGTAGTCCTCCAGGGCATTGATGCAGCGGATCATCGTGGATTTGCCCGAACCGGACGGCCCGCAGATCACCAGGCGCTCGCCCTGCTGCACGTCCAGCTGCAGGTCGCGCAGCACATGGAAATTGTTGCCATACCATTTGTTGACTTTGTCAAAGCGGATGATGGGGTCGCTCATGGGGATCCTTGGTTTTTGTCAGCGGGCCTTGCCCACAGCCAGCCGCCGCTCTATCCAGAGGCTGTAGCGGGACATGGCGAAGCAGCAGGTAAAGTAAATCGCGGCGATAAAGAGGTAAGCCTCAATCTTGAACGGCCGCCAGTTCGGATCGGACCCGACAGCCAGCGACAGGGCCCCGGTGAGTTCATACAGCGACACGATGGTCACGAGGGAGGTGTCCTTGAACAGCGAAATGAAGTTGTTCATGATGCTGGGCACCACAGCGCCGAGGGCTTGCGGCAAAACGATCTTGATCTGCGTCTGCCAGTAGCCCAGGCCCAGGCTGGCGGCTGCTTCGGTCTGGCCTTTCGAGAGGGACTGCAAACCACCCCGGACAATCTCCGCCATATAGGCCGCGGCAAACAGCGTGATGCCGACGATCACCCGGATCAGCACGTCGGGCGATTTGCCGATGGGCATGAACAGCGGAAACATGAAGCTGGCCATGAACAGCACGGAGATCAGCGGTACACCACGAATCAGCTCGACGTAAATGACGCACAGCGTCTTGATGGCGGGCATGTTGGAGCGCCGCCCCAGCGCCACTGCCACCGCAATCGGGAAGGCAATCGTCATGGAGATCACGGTCAGCATGACGGTCAGCGGCAGGCCGCCCCACTGGTCGGTCGACACTTTGGATAGCCCGAACATGCCGCCGCTCATGAGCGTGAAGAACGCCGTCAGGACCACGACCCAGATCAATCCCAGCCAGGGTTTCCAGAACCAGCGGCTGCAGCTTGCAACCACCAGGCCCAGCAGCAAAAAGGTTGCCAGCTCCGGCCGCCAGTGCTCTGTCAGGGGGTAGCGGCCCAGCAGGATGATGCGGGCTTTTTCGTTGATCACGCCCCAGCATGCGCCTATGCCGCGTGCGGCCTGGCAGGCATCCGCGTCGGCCGCGGTCACGGCATTGAACACCGCCCAGCGAAGGGCCGACGAGGCGGCCCACAGCAACAGGGCGATGACCCCGACTGACACCAGCGCATTGCCGACGCTGGAAAACAGGTTGTTGCGCAGCCAGGGGCCCGGGCCCTCCATCTTGATGGGGGCCGGGCGCGGCGCGACGGGAACAAAGGTCTGGTTCATGTCAGCGTTCCTTGATGGCGGCGCGGCTGTTGAACCAGTTCATCAGCGCAGAGGTGGCCAGCGATGTGGTGAGGTAGATCAGCATGATGATGGCAATGCATTCGACGGCGCGGCCGGTCTGGTTGAGCGAGGTGTTGGCAATCGACACCAGGTCGGGGTAGCCCACGGCAACGGCCAGTGACGAATTTTTGGTGAGGTTCAGGTACTGGTTGGTCAGCGGCGGGATGATGACCCTCAGCGCCTGGGGCAGCACCACCAGGCGCATGGAGTGGCCGCGCGAGAGTCCCAGCGATGCGCTGGCCTCGTGCTGGCCCAGCGAGACCGAGGCAATTCCGGCGCGGACCACCTCCGCCACAAAGGCCGAGGTGTAGAGCACCAGCCCGAGCAGCACCGCCAGGTATTCAGGCGACAGCGCGCCACCGCCCTCCACCTGGGTTTCCGTCAGTTTCGGCAGGTTCCATTCGGAAGGTGCACCACCGGCCAGCCAGCCCAGCAGCGCACCGGCCGCGACCAGTCCCAGCACCACCCACAACACGGGGCGCGCATGGCCGGTCTGGTCAAAGTGGTGGCGTGCCCGGCGCGCATAAACAAACCCCGCCACACCACCGGCCGCCATGCCGACGAGGGCCAGCGTCTGCCCGAGATGCCACACCGGAAAGGGGTAAGACAGGCCGTTCTTGCTGATATACACCAGGCTGCCGATATGCAGGGCCTGGTCAATGGCCGGCAGGTATTCCGTGAACAGCAGGTACCACATCAACAGCTGCAGCAGCACCGGAATGTTGCGGAACATCTCGATATAGCCATAGCACAGGCCGCGGATCAGGGCGTTTCGCGAAAAGCGTCCCACGCCCAGCAGGGTTCCCAGCACGGACGTGAGCACAATGCCCACCACGGCCACGCGCAGCGTGTTCACCAGCCCCACGAGGAAGGCTTTCCAGTAGGGATCAATCGAGTCGTAATTCAGCCAGCCTTCCCCAATGTCAAAACCGGCGGGCTGAAACAGAAAATCAAAGCCGCTCTGGATGCCGCGCGTCTTCATGTTGCTCATGGTGTTGCTCACGAGCAGCCACACGAGGAAGACGATCAGGCTGACGGCCAGGATCTGGTAGACAACGGCGCGCGCCTGCTTGCTGCGCCAGGAAAAAACTCTGCGCCGCAGCGCCGGCGCCGGCCGCGCGGGAATCAGGGAGTGCTCGGACATAAGGCGGTTACCCAAGTAAAACGGGCCGCTCGTCAACGGATGGTTGCGAGCGGCCCGTTGCGTTCAGCGCATCGGAAGGAGTCGTTCAGCGCACCGGCATGGCGTACATCTGGCCGCCTTTATTCCATTGATTGTTTTGGCCGCGCGGCAGTGCCAGGGGCGTTTTGGGGCCGACGTTACGGTCGAAGATTTCACCGTAGTTGCCGACGGCCTTGACGGCGCGAACCAGCCATTCCTTGTCCAGGCCCAGCAGCTTGCCGGTGTCTTCGCCACTACCGGTCAGGCGCATGACCACCGGGTCTTTGCTTTCCTTGGTCATGGCATCGACATTGGCCTGGGTCACGCCATATTCTTCCGCTTCGATCATGCCGTAGATCACCCATTTGACAATGGCGAACCATTCATCGTCACCGCGGCGCACCATGGGGCCCAGCGGCTCCTTGGAGATCAGCTCCGGCAGGATCAGGTGGTCGGCCGGGACTTTGGCCTCCTTGTTGCGCACCGAGGCCAGGCCGGATGCATCCGTGGTGTAGGCCTGGCAACGGCCGGAGAAGTAGGCGGCGTTGACGGCTTCCTGCTTTTCAAACACGACGGGTTTCATATTGAGGTTGTTGGCCTTGGAGAAGTCCGTCAGGTTTTTTTCCGTGGTGGTTCCGGACTGTACGCAGACGGTGGCGTTTTTCAGCTGCTTGGCGCTTTTGATCTTGCTTTTTACCGGGACCATGAAGCCCTGGCCGTCGTAGTAGGTGACGGCGGTCATGTGCAGGCCGAGCGAAGCATCTCGCGTCAGCGAGAACGTGGTGTTGCGCGACAGGACATCAACCTCGCCGGACTGCAGGGCGGTAAAGCGCTGCTGGGCGTTCAGGGGAACCCACTTGATCTTGCTGGCGTCGCCCAGCACGCTGGCGGCGACTGCTTTGCAGACATCCACGTCGAGCCCGGTCCAGGCGCCGTTGCTGTCGGCAGAGGAAAACCCCGCCAGCCCGACGTTCACGCCGCAGATGACCTGGCCCCGTGCCTTGATGGCGTCCAGTGTCTTGCCGGCATGGGCAGGTGCCATGGCCGCAACAGTGAGGCCGGCCGCTGCAAGGGCAACAAGTCCATGTTTCTTTACGAGTTTGATCACGAGGATTCTCCAGTCAATAAGTAGGTCGACATCAGCACGAACCATGCCAATGGCGGATGCTAGCCCAACTATGGCGGGTACCTCTCAGGGCAAGCCCTTACTAGGCAAAGGCTAACCACGGCGAAAGATGCATAACCTTATGCGGGAATCCGGCTGACAGGGAACCCCAATCATCCCCGGCACAATGGCCTTCCGACAGCTTGCTTGCGCCGGTGGTACCGCAGCCAGGCAAGTTCCGGGTGAGTCCATTGGTACGAATCTTGCGCCGCATTTCCGCAAGGGCTGAATTTTCTGCTCCGGCTTTTGTCGGGTTCTGATGGACTTGCCGCGGACTTCATCCCCCAAACCCGAGCGGTCCCCGTTGGAGCCTGCGGCCGGGGGAGGGGTTTCACGTCTTGATGCATGTTACGAAAGCTCAATAACAATGGCTTTTCTTGAAGACTTGCGGGTGGCGCAGGAAGGCGTCTTGTCCCTGGGCTTCTGGGCATTGCAGGTGTACCGGTTGGGGCACCTGCGCTACCGGTTTCAGTCCAGGTTGGTGCGTTATCCGCTGGGTGCCGTGCACTTGGTGCTGGCCAAACTGGCTGAAATGTTTTGCGGCGTCACGATTGGCGTCTCGGCCCAAATTGGGCGGCGCCTGGTGATTGAGCATTCCGGTGCGATTGTGGTGCATGGCCGGGCCGTGATCGGGGACGACTGCATCATCCGCCAGGGCGTCACCATCGGCAACCAGCGTATCGACAGGCCGCTCGAGGCGCCGCACATCGGCAACCGCGTCAATATCGGCGCCGGCGCGAAGATCCTGGGGGCTGTACGGATCGGGGACGACGTCGACATTGGCGCCAATGCCGTGGTGATCACCGACGTCCCCGCCGGAGCCCTTGCCGTGGGTGTGCCGGCCCGCATTATTTTGAGGAGCCGTGACGATGCTTCCTGAAGCCAGCGAAACGCCTTGCACGGTCAGCATCGTCATCAAGGCCCTGAATGAAGAAAAGCGCATCGTGGCCGCGGTGGAAAGTGCACTGGCGGCCGTCCGGATGGTCGGTGGCGAGGTCGTGCTGGCCGATTCCTGTTCCAGCGACCGCACCGTGGCGCTGGCGTCTGCCTATCCCATCCGTATCGTGCAGCTGGCACGTGCCAATGAGCGCTGCTGCGGCATCGGCCCGCAGCTGGGTTACCAGCATTCGGCAGGCGAATTTGTGTACATCCTGGATGGCGACATGGAAATGCTGCCCGGGTTTTTGCCGCAGGCGCTGGCCTTCATGCAGGCCCACCCCGACGTGGCCGGCGTGGGAGGGCAGGTCGTTGAAATGAACACCAGCAGCCTGGAATACGTGGCGCGCGTGGAGCGCGGTTTGGGTCATATGCAGGCGGGCATGGTGGACCGGCTGGACATGGGCGGCCTGTATCGCAGAGCTGCGGTGGAGCAGGCCGGGTATTTTTCAGACCGCAACCTGCACAGCTATGAAGAGTTTGATCTGGCCATGCGCCTGCATGCCCGGGGCTGGAAGCTGTGGCGCCTGGGCACCGATTCCGTGCGGCACCATGGCCACGATGCGCCTCCCTATCAATTGCTGGTGCGCCGCTGGCGCAGCCGCTACATCTGCGGCCTGGGCGAAGTGCTGCGCGCGGCCTGGGGTGAGTCGCACCTGGGGCTGGTGCTAACGCGGGTGCGCGAGTTGCGGCTGTATGTCGCCGTGCTTGCGTGGTGGGCAGTGTTGCTTGCCGTTCTGGTGGTTCCCATGCCGTGGACAGCGCGCATCGGAGCCTTCTCCGGCATTGCAGCAGCACCCGTCCTGTTGATGGCATGGCGAAAACGCAGCGCCACCAAAGCCGTGTTCTCGGTCGTGTCGTGGTGCTTTAACGCCGCTGGCCTGGTACGCGGGTTGTTGACACCGCAGCGCCCTGCGCGGGCTGCCATAGACAGCGTCGAAATCCGCAATACGTCTGGCGCAACTTAAGCGGCCGGGCTGCCGGCGCCGCACGGGAATCGGCCATCGGAAGCGAGGGCCTAATCCGCCCCGGCGCAGACGCGCAGCACTTCGGCCCCGTAGGCCTCGAGTTTTTTGACGCCGATACCACTGATGCCTTCGAGATCGGCAATGCCTTGCGGCGCGCGTTCCGCAATGGCACGCAAGGTTGCATCATGAAAGATCACGAAGGCCGGCAGGTTGTGTTCGCGGGCGACTTCGGCGCGCCAGGCTTTCAGGCGGGCCAGGCGCTCCAGTGCACCGGCATTGAGCGAGGCTTCGGCCATGCCTTTGGCGGAGGTTTTGGTGCCTTTTTTGGAACTGCCTTTGCGCCGTTCACCGGCGCCGGCCGACTGCTCGCGCAGCATCACGCTGACTTCGCCTTTGAGCACCTGGCGTGCATCAGGCAACAGCTGCAACGTGTTGAACGCATCGGGGTCGACCCGCACCATGCCCTTGGCGATCAATTGGCGTAACACGCCACGCCACTGCACTTCGGACAGGTCGGCGCCAATGCCGAAGGTGCTGAGCTTGTCGTGGCCGTACTGCAATACTTTTTCGGTCGCCTTGCCGCGCAGGATGTCCATCAGGTGGCCTGCACCAAAGCTGATGCCGCTGGCCTGCTGCACGCGGTAAATGCAACTGAGCATCTTGCGTGCGGCTTCGGTCGCGTCCCATACCACCGGCGGCTGCAGGCAGTTGTCGCAGTTACCGCAAGGCTGACTGTCTTCGCCGAAGTAATGCAGCAGGCTGACACGCCGGCAACGCGTGTCTTCAGCCAGCGTCAACAAGGCATCGAGCTTGCCGCGCATGACCTGCTTGAACTCTTCGCTGGCGGCTTCGCTGGTGTCTATCATGCGGCGCTGGTTCACCACGTCCTGCAGGCCGTACGTCATCCAGGCGTTGGCGGGGAGGCCGTCGCGGCCGGCACGGCCTGTTTCCTGGTAATAGCCTTCGATGTTTTTCGGCATGTCCAGGTGCGCGACAAAACGCACGTCAGGTTTGTCGATGCCCATGCCGAAGGCAATCGTTGCGACCATCACTGTGCCTTCCTCGCGCAGGAAGCGGTCTTGCCGCTGCTGGCGCAGGGCACTGTCCAGGCCCGCGTGGTAGGCCATGGCCTTGAGGCCGGCATCCTGCAGGGCTTCGGCAATTTCCTCCACGCGTTTGCGTGACTGGCAATACACAATGCCGGCTTCTCCGGCGTGTTCGCTTTCAATGAATCGCAGCAGCTGGCGTGTGGCGTCGGTTTTTTCGACGATGGTGTAGCGGATGTTCGGCCGGTCAAAGCTGCTGACGAATGCGCGTGCGTCTTCCAGCTTGAGCCGCTCGATCATGTCCTGCCGTGTCAGCGCATCCGCGGTCGCCGTCAGCGCGATACGCGGCACGTTCGGGAAGGTTTCGTGCAGCAGGCTCAAGGACCGGTATTCGGGCCGGAAGTCGTGGCCCCACTGGCTCACGCAATGCGCTTCGTCAATCGCAAACAGGCTGAGCAGGCCGCGTTCATGCAGCGAGCCGAGCAGTCCCTTCATGCGCGGGGTGTTGATGCGCTCGGGTGCGGCATAAAGCAGCGTCAGCTCGTTGCGCAGCAATTGCTTTTCAAGCTGGCTGCTTTCTTCAAAGCTTTGTGTCGAGTTTAAAAATGCGGCGGACACGCCGGCCTCATGCAGGGCGCCCACCTGGTCATGCATCAGCGCAATCAGCGGCGAGATCACCACCGTGACCCCGTGGCCGGCGTTTTGCCGCACGATGGCCGGGATCTGGTAGCACAGTGATTTGCCTCCGCCGGTGGGCATCAGTACCAGGGCATCGCCGCCGCGAACTACATGGTCCACGATGGCCTCCTGCGGGCCGCGGAAGCTGTCGTAGCCAAAAACCCGGCTGAGCACGTCCAGGGGTGTCGGCAAAGGCGCAGAAATGGGCAGTGAAGACAAGGTGTTAAGCCGGAAAGTCGGTGTGGTGAAAATGAGTGCTATGAAAATAGGAGCTGCTTGCGCAAGATCCATAAGGGCTGGAGGCCTGTTTGATACATAAATAGCGGGGAAAACCGGCTACATCTGCTCCCAGGGCAGGCCGTCAAAGCGCCAGCCGGAAAGGGTGGAGCGCTGGAACTGTTCGTCGAGCTCACCTTCAAAGCCGTGCACCACATGCTGCACATCAGAAAAGCCGGCTGCTTCCAGGGCCTTGCCGGCGTCCAGCGTGCGCTTGCCGGAGCGGCAGATCAGCAGCACCGGCTGCGCCTTGCCGGCAGCTTCGCGCGTCACGGCGTCGGCGAACTTTTGCGGGTCTGGCTGCAGGTCGGGGTATTCGTACCACGGCACGTTGACCACGCCTGGGGGGCGGCCGACGTACAGCGACTCGATCTCCATGCGCACGTCCACAAACAGCGCGTCAGGGTGTGCCTGCAGCCAGGTCCAGGCTTCTTTGGGTTGAAAGTTTTTCATAGTCGGGGCTGATAGTCTAAGCCCCCACGGTCGCTCACTTCGTGTGGCTCCCTGCCCCCGAGGGGGCCGCCCGCCTGTGGCCCGGCAAAGCCGGTTCCACGGCTTATGCTGGCTTGGAGCCTTATCGAACGCAGAATGCCCGGCTGAAAACAGGGGCGCTATCCGCGGGTCCGCTGGAAATGACGCAGCGCCTTAAAATCGGGGCATGAAGCCAATCATCTATACCCGCGGCCAACAACTGCCGGCCATCCTGGAACAGCGTATCGCCATCCTCGACGGTGCGATGGGCACCATGATCCAGCGCTTCAAGCTCAACGAGGCCCAGTACCGCGGCGAACGCTTCAAGGACTTCCACAAGGACGTGAAGGGCAACAACGAGTTGTTGAGCCTGACGCGCCCCGACGTGATCCAGGACATCCATGAGGGCTACCTGGCTGCGGGCGCCGACATGATTGAAACCAATACCTTCGGCGCGACTACCGTGGCGCAGGCCGACTACGACATGGCCGACCTGGCCGTCGAGATGAATTACGAGTCGGCCCGCATCGCCCGTGCCGCGTGCGACAAGTTTTCAACACCCGACAAGCCGCGTTTTGTCGTCGGCGCCCTCGGCCCCACGCCCAAGACGGCCAGCATCAGCCCCGACGTGAACGACCCGGGCGCGCGCAACACCAGTTTCGAGGAGCTGCGCAAGGCGTATTACGAACAGACGGAGGCGCTGGTCAAGGGCGGCAGCGACGTGCTGCTGGTCGAGACCATCTTCGACACGCTCAATGCCAAGGCGGCGCTGTTTGCCATTGACGAATACTTCGACAACTCCGGCGAGCGCCTGCCCCTGATCATCAGCGGCACCGTGACCGACGCTTCGGGCCGCATCCTGAGCGGGCAAACCGTGACGGCCTTCTGGCACAGTGTGCGCCATGCCGCACCACTGGCAGTCGGCCTCAACTGCGCACTGGGCGCCACCCTGATGCGCCCCTACATCCAGGAGCTGGCCCGCGTGGCCGGCGACACCTTCATCAGCTGCTACCCCAATGCCGGCCTGCCCAACCCCATGAGCGATACCGGCTTTGACGAAACGCCCGACGTGACGTCCCGCCTGCTGCGCGAGTTTGCCGAGGAAGGCCTTGTCAACATCGTGGGCGGCTGCTGCGGCACCACGCCGGATCACATAGGTGCCATCGCCCATGCGGTTGCGCCGGTTGCCAGCCGCTCCTTGCAGCGCGGTGCCTTCTACAAAGAGGCCGCCTGAGGCCAGCGCTGCCCCGCATCACTTCCGGGTGATGCCCGTCGGGTGGCCGAAAAAGCCGGTTCTCTGATGCGTGTGTACTTAATAAGTATACATATGAGATGACGTGCCCGGCGATGTCCCGAAAAGTCATATTTCGCGGCTATAGTCAGGCCCCTTTGCCGAACCCTGTTTTCATTCTCCGGCGCTGCGCCCTGCAGCGTTGATGGTTCGGCAAAACAACGCAACACAACACAACCAAGGAAATCATGAAGGTGGGTTTATTCATCAAGGCCGCAGCGGCATTCACGTTGGCGATGACGGCTTTCGCAGGCCATGCACAACTGTCGCCCCAAAAACCGGTGACGATCGTCGTGCCCTATCCAGCCGGCGGCCCGCTGGACAACGCTGCGCGCATCCTGGCCGAGAAGCTGCGTCCCCTGCTCAAAACCGAAGTCACGGTTGACAACCGGCCGGGGTCCGGCGGAAACGTGGGTGCGGCCCTCGTCGCCAAGGCACCTGCAGACGGCCATACGCTGGTGATGGGGGCGGTGGCCACCCATGCCATCAACCCATGGCTCTACCCAAACATGCCCTACGACGCATTGAAGGACTTCACGCCCATCACGTTGGTGGCGCGGGTGCCGAACGTGCTGGTCATGAATGCCGAGACGGCCAGGCGGCTGAAAATCAAGGACACCAAGGACCTGATTGCCTACGCACGCAAGAATCCCGGCCGGCTGAACTATGCCTCCGGCGGCAATGGAAGCGCCGGCCACCTCGCGGGCGAGCTGTTTAAAAGCCTGGCCAAGATCAGCGTGGTGCACCTGCCTTCCAGCGGCTCGGCCCAGGCGCAGGCTGGCCTGCTGTCCGGCCAGACCGACCTGATGTTCGACAACCTGGCCTCTGCCAGCGCCAACATCAAGTCGGGCAAGCTGGTCGCTTTTGGCGTGACCACCATCAACCGCTCCAGCAGCTTCACGGAAATTCCGACCATCAATGACGTGTTGCCCGGCTTTCACATCAGCACCTGGTTCGGCATCTTTGGCCCGGCCAACCTCCCCAAAGCCACGGCAGACCAGCTGCAGAGGGCATTCGCCGACGCGCTCAACACGCCCGATACCGCAGAAAAGTTTGCACGCATGAGCGCGACCCCCAGCCCCATGAGCTCTGCCGACTTTGCCTACATGGTGATGAAAGAGCACGCCGATTATGGACGCCTGATCAAGGTCGCCAAAATCAAGCTCGACTAAATCGAAAGGGCGGAAAGGGCGGCTAGCCTGGCGCCTTCCCCGCTTTTCTGCCAGACGGAAATCAGCCCGGCATCAGCCGGTCGATTTCCTGCTGCATGGCTTGTACCAGCTGGCTGTACATCTTGAGTTTTTCGCTGGTGTCGCGCAGCCGTTCGGCGATGCGCAGCGAAACGGCAAACATCAGTTTGGCCGCAGTCACCGGTTGCTCTTCCCCCATTTTTTCAAGCGCTGCGCGCGACAGCACGGCGCAGCTCACGTCGCTGCTGGCAGTGCATGACGCCAGCCGCGCCTGGCCGTCGACCAGGCCCATTTCGCCGATCAGGCTGCCGGGGCCCAGCACCGTGATGGTGACCGGCGTGCGGCGGCTGACCACAATGCTTTCGACAGTGACTTCGCCTTCGAGCAGCAGCACCATATAACCGGTATCGCTCTTGTCGCCTTCGCGGATGAAGGTCGTTCCCTCGGAAATCCTGCGCGGCGTCATGTAGCTGACGACAGTGAAAGCCTCTTCGGGCGTGAGCTGCATCAGGGCGGTTGGTGCAATCAGCAGCCTGGCGGCAAGCTCGGCCGTGCTGGAGCCCTCAATGGCCCGCATGCGGTCTTTGGGACGCATGGACTCGGGCGCATCGGGCGTTCCCCGCTGTTTTCTGCCGAACAGGTTTTCAAACATGGTGGCTCCGGCTATCCCCTGGACTTTTGTTGGTATCTCTTGCCATTGGTGCAAGGATATGGCGCGGGCGGCGTTCAGCCCTTAAAATGATGGTAACCCAAGGAGCGTTGCAGCGAACACAAGCGTTCGTCAGGCTTGGGTTACAGGCGGCGGCTTCCGGCGGCCCCTGCGGCAACGACGCTCACCTTTGCCTCAAGGTGAGTCCGTGTCTGAAACTGAATCTTTGCCCAATGTTCCCCCCATGAAGCTGTCCGGCCTGGAGCCGGTCGCCATCGGCGCGGGCACGCTGTTTGTCAATATTGGCGAACGCACCAACGTCACCGGCTCCAAGGCCTTCGCCCGCATGATCCTCAACGGTGAATACGAGCAGGCGCTGGCCGTGGCCCGCCAGCAGGTCGAAAACGGCGCCCAGATCATCGATATCAACATGGACGAGGCCATGCTGGACAGCCAGGCCGCCATGGTGCGCTTCCTGAACCTGATCGCCAGTGAGCCCGACATCGCGCGTGTGCCCATCATGATCGACAGCTCCAAGTGGAGCGTCATCGAAGCCGGCCTGCGCTGCATCCAGGGCAAGGGAATCGTCAACTCGATCTCGATGAAAGAGGGTCTGGAGCCCTTCAGGCAGCAGGCCAAGCTGCTCAAGCGCTACGGCGCGGCAGCGGTGGTGATGGCTTTTGATGAAAAAGGCCAGGCCGACACCTATGAGCGCAAAGTCGAAATCTGCGAGCGCGCCTACCGCGTGCTGGTCGACGAGCTGGACTTTCCGCCCGAAGACATCATCTTCGACCCGAACATTTTCGCGATCGCCACCGGCATCGAAGAGCACAACAACTACGCGGTCGATTTCATCAACGCCACGCGCTGGATCAAGCAGAACCTGCCGGGCGCCAAGGTCTCTGGCGGCGTGTCCAACGTGTCCTTCAGCTTTCGCGGCAACGACCCGGTGCGTGAAGCCATCCACACCGTGTTCCTGTACCACGCGATCCAGGCGGGCATGGACATGGGCATCGTCAACGCCGGCATGGTCGGCGTGTACGACGACCTGGACCCTGTGCTGCGCGAGCGCGTCGAAGACGTGGTGCTCAACCGCACACCGGTCTACAAGCCGGGCGAGCCTGAGCTCACGCCCAGCGAACGCCTGATTGAAGTGGCCGAGACTGCCAGGAGCGGCGCCAAGGACGACAGCAAGAAGAATGAATGGCGTGCCCTGCCGGTGCGCCAGCGCCTGTCGCATGCGCTGGTCCACGGCATGAACGAGCACATCGTGACTGACACCGAAGAGGTCTACCAGGAGATCCTTGCGGAGGGCGGCCGGCCGCTGCACGTCATCGAAGGCCCGCTGATGGACGGCATGAACATCGTCGGTGACCTGTTCGGCCAGGGCAAGATGTTTTTGCCCCAGGTCGTCAAAAGCGCCCGTGTGATGAAGCAGGCCGTGGCGCACCTGCTGCCCTACATCGAAGCCGAAAAGCTGCTGCTCGAAGCCGCCGGCGGTGACGTCAAGACCAAAGGCAAGATCATCATCGCCACGGTCAAGGGTGATGTGCACGACATTGGCAAGAACATCGTGACGGTGGTCTTGCAGTGCAACAACTTTGAAGTCGTCAACATGGGCGTGATGGTGCCCTGCCATGAAATATTGGCGCGCGCCAAGGTTGAAGGCGCCGACATCGTCGGGCTGTCGGGTCTCATCACCCCCAGCCTGGAAGAAATGCAGTATGTGGCCGCCGAGATGCAAAAGGACGATCATTTCCGCATCAAGAAGATTCCGCTGCTGATAGGCGGCGCCACCACCAGCCGCGTGCACACGGCCGTCAAGATCTCCCCGCACTACGAAGGCCCGGTGGTGTATGTGCCCGATGCGTCACGAAGCGTGAGCGTGGCGCAAAGCCTGCTGTCCGACCAGGCCGCCAGATACATCGAAGAGCTGTATACCGACTACGACAAGGTGCGCACCCAGCACGCCAACAAAAAGCAGGTACCGATGTGGCCGCTGGCCAAGGCCCGCGCCAATCCCACGTCAATGGACTGGGCCCACTACACACCGCCCGTGCCCAAGTTCATTGGCCGCCGCGTGTTCAAGAACTTCGACCTGTCGGAGCTGGCCCAGTACATCGACTGGGGTCCTTTCTTCCAGACCTGGGACCTGGCCGGAGCCTTCCCGGCCATTTTGAAAGACGAGGTGGTGGGCACCGAGGCTGTGCGCGTGTACGCCGACGCGCAGCGCATGCTCAAGCGCCTGATCGAAGGCCGCTGGCTCACCGCCAACGGCGTGATGGCGCTGTACCCCGCCAACAGCGTGGGCGACGACATCGAGATCTACACCGACGAGTCGCGCAGCGAAGTGGCCATGACCTGGTACGGCCTGCGCCAGCAAACCGAAAAAACCGCAATTGACGGCGTGATGCGCCCCAGCCGTTGCCTGGCTGATTTTGTCGCACCCAAGGTACTTGCTCCTGAATTGATAGCTGCTCGCGCTGAATATGCGGGCGCTGCGGGCAAAAACATCTCAAAAATTCCGGACTACATCGGTCTTTTTGCCGTCACGGCAGGCATTGGCGCCGAGAAAAAGGAAAAGTACTTCCTGGATGACCACGACGATTATTCGTCCATCATGCTCAAGGCGCTGGCTGACCGCCTGGCCGAAGCGTTTGCCGAAAGCCTGCACCAGCGCGTACGCAAGGATTTGTGGGGCTATGTGCCGGCCGAGTCACTGGACAGCGAAGCCTTGATCGCCGAAAAATACCAGGGCATACGCCCGGCGCCAGGTTATCCGGCCTGCCCGGACCACAGCGTCAAGAAAGAAATGTTCGAGTTGCTCAAGGCCGAAGAGGTCGGCATGGCGCTGACCGAAAGCCTGGCCATGACACCGGCGGCCAGTGTGAGCGGCTTTTATCTGAGCCACCCGCAAAGCGCCTACTTCAACGTCGGCAAGATCGGCGACGACCAGCTGCAGGACCTGGCCAAGCGGCGCGGCCTGAAGGCCGGCGAGTTGCAGCGCCTGCTGGCACCGAATCTCTGAAAAGCCGTTCACGGTGCGGTGCAAACCGTGAACAGTTTTCAGGGCTGCCGTTGCAATTCGCGTTTACGGCGACTTTGCCGGAAAATAACCTGCGTTTACATAAATACACAGCCGCCTGCCAAAGCGTGTTTACCTTCGCGGCATGGGAAACGTTGAACAACCATAGATGAACTCCCGCCACGGGACCGATTGATTTCACCAGAGGGAATTGCCATGAACACATCCACCGAAACTCTTCAGCCGGGCCAGCAGGCCCCGTCGGCCAGCAAGCCCTTGTGGGCCGCCGTCGGCATACTGGGAGTGGCCGTTCTGGCCATGGGCGGCACCATGATTTACCAGATGCGCAACCCGGTCACGGCGACGCCGGTGGCACTCGCAGCACCGCAAGCCGCGCCGCTAGTGGCGCCGCCCATGGCCGCGGCCAGCAATGCGGCGGACGACATGGCTGAAAAGCCGGTTGCCGCACCCGCCAAGCCCGCGCCCGTGCCGACCAAGAAAGTGGTCAAGCCGACACCAAAACCGGCACCCGCCCCGAGTTATGCGGGCATTTCGCCCGCGCCGGCCCCTTACCCTGCACCGGTCGCCGTAGCGCCGGCGCCTGTGTGCCATGTGTGCGGCGCGGTGGAATCGGTGACGCCGGTTGAGCGCTCCACCAAGCCGGCCGGCCCTGGCGTAGGTGCTGTGGCGGGTGGCGTGCTGGGCGCCGTGCTCGGTAACCAGGTCGGCCATGGCGGTGGGCGTACGGCAGCCACCATCCTGGGTGCGGTGGGTGGCGGTTTCGCCGGCAACGCCATCGAAGGGCATGTTCGCAAGGAAACGGTTTACCAGGTCGGCGTGCGCATGGAAGACGGTTCTCACCGCCTGGTAGAAGTTGCCCAAGCTCCCAGTGTTGGCAGCCGCGTGACGGTGGAAGGGGCGACCTTGCGGACCCAGGACGGCGCCAGTTACGGCCCCAAACCGCCGCCGGCCCCCGTGGTCACGCAGCAGCAGTCTCCCGGCTACAGCAACCGCTGATCTAGTCAGAGACCGGAAGGCGCAAGCTTTAGTGCGCCTGCTTGTGTGGGCGCTTGCCCCGTTGAGTCTCCCTTCTGATGCCGCGCGGGATTCCTTCGCGCGGCACGCTCCCTTTTATGCTTCGACGGTGCGATGCTTGGCGCTATGATGGCCCCGCCATCACAAGGAGGATCGCATGCGTCGTTTTTTTGTGGCCGTGCTGGTACTTGCCGGAAGTCTGCACGCCTTTGCGGCAGGACCCAAACCCGGACTGAACAACCTGGAATTTGCCGGTGCGCACGACCAGAACACGCCCGTACTGCTGAGCGCTGCCTCACGCCCCGTGCCTTTTCGCGGCGCTGATGGGCGTGTGCACATCGACTACGAGCTGCAGGTCACCAATGCGCGGGCCGCGCCGGTCAAGCTGGTATCGCTGGAGGTATTGGATGCCGCTTCCGGCAAGGTGTTGACCACCGTCGCCGGGGCGGATGTTGCGGGCAGTTTTTCGTTGCTGGACGGCGCGGGCGGTGACAGCATCGGCGCGGCACAGGCCGGTTTGTTCTGGATTGACGTAGTGCTGGAGGCCGGCCAGGCTCTCCCCAAAGCCCTGTCGCATCGCGTGGTGACCTCCGCACCTGAAGTCAGGCTCACGGCCGCCGTCAAACCTGCGAGTGAAGGCCTTGTCCAGACGTCGCAAACCGGTGGCACCGTGTCTGTCAGCACTCGGCCCGCGCCGTTGATCGGCCCTCCGCTTGAGGGCTCCGGCTGGGTTGCGTTCAATGGCTGCTGCAGGGAGGTTCCGCACCGGCGTGCCGGCATCCCGGTGAACGGCGTTCTCTACGTCAGCCAGCGGTTTGCAATCGACTGGATCAAGATAGACGCGAACTCGCAGCAAAGCAACGGCGACAGCAACAAGAACGAAAACTGGCCGACCTATGGGCAAAAAGCGATTGCCGTAGCGGATGCCAAAGTGGTTTCCGTGCTCGACGGGCTGCCTGAGCGGGTGCCTAACGCCTTGCCGCCCGACACGACCATGCAAAACGTGACGGGCAACCATGTGATCCTGGACCTGGGACGTGGCTACTACGCGTTTTATGCACATCTGCAGCCGGGCTCGCTGAAGGTGGGTGTCGGCGACCGCGTCAAGCGCGGCCAGGTGCTGGCGCTGCTGGGAAATTCCGGCAACACCACTGCACCGCACCTGCATTTCCATGTGTCGGACGGCATCGGCCCCTTGTCATCGCAAGGGGTGCCCTACGTGATCGACGCGTTTACGGCCAGGGGGGTTGCTACGGACGTGACCGATCAGGGCAAAGTGGTGTGGACGGCATTGCCGCAGCAGCAGGCCATTCAGCGCGCCACCCTGCCCATGAATGGCTACGTGGTTGATTTCCCCTCTTTGAAGTGAAGCTTGGGCGCTGCGAGCTACGCATTCCCTTGACGCGTGGCACGGCCCCGGCGGCCACCGTACCAACATGTTCAGACTTGCACTAACCCTTTTTGGCGGCGATGCGCTCGTGAAGCGCTGGAAGATCTTTCTGGTGGCGGGCCTGCTCGCGGTGTTGCTGGGTGTCGTGGTGCTGATAGACCTGGTCGATGGTGTGACCGACATGGCCGGCTGGGTGTTCGGCGCCGTGTTGCTGTTGCAAGGGCTGGTGGAACTGGTGATAGGCACCACACACACACGTGCGCGGCGGCGCTTTGAAATGTTGCGCGGCGCGGCCATGGTGGTGTTTGCCTGTCTGCTGCTGGACTTCCCCTGGGACAATTCGATTGCTGCAGCCGTTCTTTTCGCCGCCGCATTTACCTTCAATGGACTGGTCCGCATTGCGTCAAGTCTTTTGATCCGGTATCCGAACTGGCGCATCTCCAACATCATCGGTTGGGGTTATCTGGTCATGGCGATATTGCTGGTGACCGACTGGCCCCTGCCTTCCGCGATGAACGTGTCTTTTTGCACCGGCCTTGCACTGATGGCGGGCGGCTACGTCGTGATGCGCGGCGCCTGGCGCCTGCAACGCTTGCCGCCGGGGTCACGGCTTGCGGCCATCGAGCTCTATAAAAGGAAAAGGGAGATGGGTGCCAGTACGCCGCTATCCCCCCCGCACGCAGGTGCCAGCATGTCCGGCGAACAGATGGTGATTCACATCTGGACCGCCGTGGATCAAAGCGAAGAACGCATCCGGCTTCCGCTGGTCGACCGGTACATCGCGGCCCTCTCCCGCAAGGGCAGCGTTACTACCGGCCATGTCGCGCTGGAGTGCGGGCCGCAGCTGTATATCAGCCACCATCCACGCGTGCGCCTGACCATCACGCAGCGCAACATTGTCGACCAGGTGCGCGCCACACAAAGCAACGACCATCCAGGCATGTGGCTTCCTTCTTATGAGCAGGAAGCCGGTGCGACGCGCCCTTCAACCTTTCGCATCCGCTTTCGCCTGTTTAACCGCGGCCACCTGCAGTCATTCTGGGAAGCGTACCGTCAGGACGACACCTATAACCTGACGCATCGCAACTGCTCGGTGGTCGTGACCGAGGCTATCGACGCCGCGATGGAAGGTGTATTTGCCGACAAACCTTTCTGGCGAACCCTGCTGCGCCTGGCCTTTCACCCAGACATGTGGCTGGCCGGAAGCGTTCGGGTGCGTGCCGAATCGATCGCGTGGACACCCGGGTTGGCGCTGGATTATGCCGGCGCGATCCGGCGCATCACCCACCCGCATCAGGACTTGAGGGTGCACCTTGCGCGCTGGTGGAAGACGCGCCGGCCCCAACGTCAGCGCGCAAAAAAAATCCCTTGAAAGCTCAGCGAGAAGGTTGACCTGCGCTGTGTGAAGGTCGGACTCCCGAAGTCCGGATTTAGTGGCCGTTCCAGGGTCCGGCGACACCCATCCAAAAGGAAAAAGCATCAGGGCTGACGAACCTCAAAGGCGCAGCCCTTGCTGCAGGCAACCTGTCTGCGTTCGACAGCCGGTGCATGTACGGCGCGTGTCGCACTGGTGCTATTGGCCATTCCCGCTTGCGGGAGCTGCATGGGCCGTAGATACCGCCCTCTGTCCGTTGTGAGGGATTCCGTTCACAAAGCCGCAGTCATGCCTGGCTCAACAGCGGTTTCTTCGGGTATTTCCGCCTGCTGCCAAAAATGTCCACTTGGTTTGCATCGGCACAACGAAAAATTACATAAGGAAACATATACAACTAATAGGGTTGTTAAAAAGTTCCACTTCTGTCACATCAGACTAACAAAGTAGTAAATTTAGTATTAGAAAAATCGCAACATAGTTAATCTTCGTACTGTTTGTTACCAGTATGTTGTCTGACATGAGACATGCCGAGTGAACGCTGTACGTCCTCTGCCAGCGTTGACTCGGTGCTCCTGCGGACTGCCTACCGGCACGGTTCCCAAGCATTCAAAGAGTCGAACTGCCTATGTTGTCCTCGAAATTTCTGGCGAAAGCCTCTGCCGGCTCCTTGCTTCGTGCTGCGGCTCTCGGATTGGCCATTGGATTGATGCCCGTTGCGGCCCAAGCCTTGACGGCTTCGGTGACCGCGATCATTCCGGCGCAAGGGATGTATCCCGGCGAGACGGCAACCTTGCGGATTACCTTGTCCAACAGCGATCCGGTGCCCGCCACCAACGTGGACTTCAGCAACAGCCTGCCTGGCCTTCTGCCCAACGGCCTCAGCGTTGCGTCTGCGGCCATAAATGGTTGCGGTGGGGCTTTGACCGCCAACCCGGGAACTCAGGCGCTTGCCCTGGCTGGCGGCACCATACCTGCCGCCGCCGGCGGGATTGACGGCCAGTGTGTCATCGATATTCCGGTGACGGTCGGCACCTCGACCGGCAACGCAACCTCCTATGCGTATCAAATCCTCAATGGCGCGGTCACCAGTACCGGCGGAAGCAACGTTGGAGACGTGTCGCAGACCTTTACGGTGCGGGCGCTGCAGCAACCGCAAATTTCGAAGGCATTCACCAGCTCGACGCTGGTACTGGGAGGCGCTTCGACACCTCTGACCATCACGCTGGTCAACCCGAACCCGGTGGCAATTTCCGGGTTCAGCATCACCGATAACTTTCCCCAGCTCGGTGGCAGCGCCATCATGAAGGTCGCGGCAACGCCCGGCGCGAATGCAACCTGCACCAGCGGTCCGGTACCGGCCTTCAATCCCGCACCGGCAGCGGGCGCAACCAGTGTGACCGGCACCGGAGATCTGCCGGCAAACGGGAGTTGCACCTTCGTTGTGAATGTGGAGGCGAACCAGACCAACGGCCAGTTCTCGACCGGTGCCCAGAACAACATCATCAACCGGAGCACCGACTTCACCAATGTGCTTGGACTGCCCGCCCAGGCCAATGCGCAGGCCAGCGTGACGGTCCGGTCTCCGCTCGGTGTGTCCAAGGGCTTTACGCCCAGCACCTCCCTTTCAAGCGGTGCCACGGGCTTTCTTACCCTCACCTTGAGCAATAGCGGCAATACGCCACTGACTGTCACCACCTTTGATGACACGCCGATCGACGGGATTGGTGGCGTCGACCCGACAAAAGGGTTAAACGTCACATCGGCGGTGACCAGCTGTGCGGGCGGCGCCGCTGCCGCGATCAACAGCAACAAAGGCGTCAGGCTGACCGGCGGGACCATTCCCGCCAATGGCAGCTGCACGGTGACAGTGAACTTCACCGCAGCTGTTCAGGTGAACGGCGTGCCGGTGACCTACACCAACAGCATCCCCCAAGGCGCCGTGGATGTGGGCGATCCCGCCATCAAGAGCCAGGCGGTATCGGCCACCATCCTGGTTGCCGACGACCTCCGTGTTCTCAAATCGGTACAACCCACGACACCTGTGGCGCCGGGCAACCCGATCCAGTACCAGATCACCGTGCAAAACTTCGGCGCTGGTGCGATCAATACCGTATCGGTGACGGACAACTTCACCAACGGCCAGACATTCCTCACCGGCACGATCAACGGCTTGAATTACACGCCGACTGTCAGCGCGGGCTGCGGCAACGTCAACTCTGCGAGCGCACTGGGCAGCAATGCGCCGGTCTTTACCATTGACACCGTCCCGGCCCGCACCAGTGTCAGCGTACCGGGTGCCTGCACCATCACCATGTGGGCCATGGCGTCCACTGTTGCGGTGGCCACCTCGAACAACGTCATCGCTGCCGGTGGGGTTTGCTACAACGGCGGCGCCACTTGCAACGGGGGTGCTTCCAACTCCACCAGCGTAGGCACCAACCCGCCCGTGCTCGCTGCAACGAAGGCGTTTGCCCAGTCCTCTCCCGGCGCCAGCACGTTTGCCGAGGGAACCATTGTCCGCATGACCATCACGCTGACGAACAAGTCGGCGAACCCACTGACCAACGTTGCGGTCTCGGATACTCTGCAATTGGCAACCAGCGGTGGGGGGCAGCTTCGCATCGCCAATCCGGCCAACGCGGCAAGCACCTGCGGCGCCCCCGCCATCACGGCGGTTGCCGGTTCCACTTCGATCGGCATCACTGGCGGCACCGTTCCGGCTCGCGCCAACAACGGCACGGGTGCGGACGGCAGCTGTAACTTGCAGGTGGATGTCGTAGGGCCGGCCGGCGTTTATAACAACACCGCGACGGTCGACGGCACCGAAACCTACGGGAACGGCACGACACACACACTGGGTACGGTATCAACCAACACCCCCCAGCTGACCTACACCTCCGCGCTGACCGCGAACAAGAGCTTCAATCCACCCAGCGTGTCCTCGGGCGGCAAATCAACGGTCACGGTTCAGCTCCTGAATTCGAGCGCGCTTGCACTGACAAACGTCAGTGTGACCGACCCACTCCCGGCGGGCATGGTGCTGGCCACCCCGCCCAATGCGCAGACGACCTGCGCGGGAAGCACATCCATCACGGCTGTTGCAGGGGCAGGCAGCGCAACCCTGACCGGTGCCAATGTGGCGGGCGGCGGAAATTGCGCCTTCCTGTTTGATGTGGTGGCAACAGGTGCCGCGAACTGGGTCAACAGCATCCCTCCCAACGGCATCCTCGCGGACGGCGGCGTGCGTAATGTCACCGCCGTTGTCGGCACGCTGCTTTTCAATGCCCCCACCGGCCTGGCCGTCAGCAAAACGACTTCCATCAGTTCCCTGGCCTTCCCCGGCCAGGTGAGCCGGCTGACGATCAACCTATCCAACGGGTCCCAGGCGGTTACCAACCTGGACATCACCGACTACTTCACGGTCGGCGGTGTTGCAGGCGGCACCAACAATGGGTGGGTGGTGACACCTACCCCGGCAACCGCAACGACGTGCCCGGGCGGGGTTGTGACCGCTGCGGCGGGCGCGCGATCGGTCCGTCTGTCAGGGGCAAACCTGGCGGTAAACGCGACCTGCCAGATATCGGTCAACGTGACGTCTGCCGTAACCGGTGGCAACACGAACACCATTCCGCCCGGTGCCATCATCACCGACCAGAACCTGACCAATGCCAACCCGGCAACGACCAGCCTGGCGATCAGCACGAACATTGGCATCGTCAAGCAGTTCACGCCCAACGTGGTGGCGCCGGGTACCCGGTCCCGCTTGCGCATCACTTTCTATAACCCGCTTTCACAGCCCGTCAGCGACCTGGCGGTCACCGACACCTTGCCGGCCGGCGTGACTGTTCCCAGTGGCGCGAATCCGACGACGACATGTCAGGGTGCGACGGTCTCTTCGACGGCCAACACGGTGCAACTTTCGGGCGGCATCATCGTCGCCGCGGCCGGAAATGTGCCAGCAACCTGCCAGGTGGAAATCGACGTCTTTGTGGCGGCGCAAGGCGACTATGTCAACACCATTCCAGCCAACGCACTGACGGCAAGCGCGGGCGGCAATGCCCTGGCGAACACCCAGCCTACGAGCGATACGCTGCGCGCGAAGTCACCGGTAGTGGTGCACAAGGCCTTCAGCGCCCGCACACTGGATGCAGGCAATCCTGTCGGGTTCACAACCGGGTCCGACACCAAGGCGCCTGGCGCGGTGTCGGTGATGACGATTCGTTTCGACAATCCCAACAACACACAGCTCAACGGCATGACCTTGACGGACGCATTGCCCGCCGGACTTGTCGTCGCGCCTACGCCAGCTGCGGCCACGACCTGTGCAGGCGGCACTGTTGTTGCCGCAGCGTCCGCCACCAGCGTTCGCCTGACCGGGGCCACACTCGCAGCCAATGGGTTCTGTACCGTCACGGTGAATGTTCTGAGCAACATTTCGGGCGTGTACACCAACACCATCCCGACCGGGAGCATTACTACCACCGAGGGCGTCACCAACCAGGAGCCCACCAGCGCACAGCTCATTACCTCCACCCCGCCGACCGTCGGCAAGCAGTTCACCCCTGCGGTGATCCCACCGAGCGGCGTATCGCGCCTGAGCATCGTCATCGGCAACACGAACGCCGCAGCAATGACCTTGAGCGCGGATTTTGACGACGTCCTGCCGACGGCACCCGGCCAGATCCGTTTGACGGCAGCTCCGGGCATGACGACCTCCTGCGGTGGAACTGTCGTGGCTGCCGCCAACGCCACCAGCGTGAGGCTCAATAGCGGCGGCACGGTCCCCGCAGGTGGCTGTACGATTGATGTCAATGTGACGGGGCTGACGGCTGGCGTACACACCAACAACATTCCCGCCGGTGCCCTGCAAACGAATCTGGGCAACAACCAGGCGCCTGCCAATGCGACGTTGACGATCAGCACCCTTGGCTACATCTCCGGCAAGGTTTTCAGAGACAACAACGTCACGCCCAACGGCACCTTTCAGAACGGCACCGACACGGGGATCGCCGGGGTCGGCATTGAACTGCGCAGCGGCGCAAACTGCAGTGGCGCACTGCTGACGACAGGAACCACCGATGCGCTCGGCAACTACCTGTTCTCCTCACTGGCAGCCGGCAGCTACTCCGTTTGCCAGCCAGCGCAGCCCGCGGCAACCACCAACGGCATCACGACCGCCGGCCCCATCAGTGGCATCAATGGCAGCACGGGTTCAGCCGGTGCGGCATCCAACCCCACGGCTACCACCAGCCAGATCACCAACGTGGTTCTCAATGGTGACGGCGCAGCCGCCGAAATTTCGGGCTCCGCCAACAACAACTTTGCCGAAGTCGTTCCTTCGACCATTTCAGGCAAAGTGTTCAAGGACCTGAACAACAACGGCGCACAGGACGGCGCAGACGATCCGCTCGCAGGCGTCACCATCGAGCTCAGGGACGCAGGCAATGCACTGATCGCGACCACGGTCACCGACGCGACGGGCAACTATTCGTTCGGCAATCTTTTGCCTGGAACTTACAGCGTGGTGGAGCCCGCACAACCCGCCGGCACCTCCAACGGCATTACCACCGCGGGTGCTGTTCCGAATGGCGGAACACCCGGAACGGCGACCACACCGGCCGTCACACCGAGCCGGATCAGCAGCATCGTGCTGCCGCCCAATACGGTTTCGAGCGGCAACAACTTCGCCGAGGTGTCCAATGGCGGCACGATTTCCGGCAAGGTCTTCCTGGACTATGACAACAGCGGCCTGATGAATGGAAGCGATCACGGCATCGGCGGACAGACGATCAATCTGACGGGCACCGACATCAATGGGCTCGCTGTCTCCAGGTCAACAGTCACGCTGGCCGACGGAACCTATAGCTTCACCGGGTTGGCCCAGGGTACCTATACCGTGACACAGCCGTTGCCCCAGGCGACGGGCACGACCAATGGCCAGACCATTGCCGGTAGCACGGGTGGAACGGCGACCTTGCCAGCCAATCCGGTGTCCTCGATCTCGAACATTCCGCTCGCCACCGCTAACGCCGTGTCGGCTGACAACAATTTCGCTGAAATCCCGGGCAATGCGCCTGATCTTGCGATCGCCAAAACGCACGCGCCGGTCAGCTTCGCCCAGGGATCCAGCACGGGCTTCTACACCATCACCGTCTCCAACGTCGGTGCAGCGGCGACGTCCGCCACCGTGACGGTGGTCGACACCTTGCCCGTGGGTATGACTGTAGCTGCCGTCAATGGCGGCGCAACGTGGTCTTGCTCCAACACCGCCACAACCGTCACCTGCAACACCAACAGCGTGATCGCATCCGGGGCGACGGCGCCCGTTATCACGGTGCGTGTTGCGGTGGCTGCCGGTTTGTCCGGACAGGTCCTGGTGAACACGGCGGTGGTTTCCGGCGGCAATGAGCCCAGCGGCTTTTCCGGCAACAACACGGCAACCGACCCCACGGCGATCTCCGATGTGGCGGCGGTACAGGGCAGCGTGTGGCGCGACCTCAACCATGACCGCATCAAGGACCCAGGTGAACCATTGGTCCCGGGCTGGATCGTCGAGCTGACACTCGGCGGCGTGGTGGTGGGTACCACCACCTCCGACGCAAACGGCGCTTACAGCTTTCCCAGCGTGGCGCCGGGCTCGGGTTACCAGATCCGCTTTCGGGAGCCCACAAGCGGGCGCATCTATGGACGCCCAGTGCCCAATGAGACCGGATTGCCCTATACGAATGGACAGGTGAATTCGACCTCCAACCCGGCCGGTGCGAACAATACCGACGGAACGTTAAGAGGCCTTACGCTAACCGCTGGCACCACGACCTTGGCCCAGAGCCTGCCGCTGGATCCGAGCGGGGTGATTTATGACGCGGTCAGCCGTCAGCCTGTACCCAACGCCATCGTCACACTCTCGGCCCCAGGCCTCACCGCAGCCGACGTGATTGGCGGCAGCCTGACGCAGACCACCGGTGCTGATGGTTCTTACCAGTTCCTGTTGCTGGGCGGCGCTCCGGCAGGCGCGACCTTGTACACGCTGACGGTGACGTCGCCACCGGGCTACCTGCCCGGTCCGTCGGCGATTATTCCGGCCTGTACCGCGACCCTGGGCGTGGGCCTGGCGCCTCCGAGCCCAGACCCGGCATTGGTGCAGAACAGCAACTTCGCACCCACAGCGGGCGTGCCGCTGCACAACCCCGCAGCTTGCCCCAACAACACCCTGGCCCTTGCGGGCGGTGCGGCCACGACCCAGTACTTCTACACGTTCACCTTCGCCGCAGTTCCAGGCTCTGCCAACGTGTTGAACAACCATATCCCGCTGGACCCGGTGTTGGGTGGCGCGATTGTGATGACAAAGAGCACACCGCTGGTCAACGTGGTCCGTGGCGACCTGGTGCCGTACAACATCACGGCGACCAACACGCTGAATGCGGTGCTCGGCAACATCAACATCGTGGATGTGATTCCGGCGGGCTTCAGGTATCGCACCGGCTCGGCATCGCTCAATGGCGTGGCACTTGAGCCCACGGTGAGCGGACGCAACCTCACCTGGGCCGGCCAGACGTTTACCGCAGGTGAGCGCAAAACACTGCGCATGCTGCTGGTGGTCGGCAGCGGTGTGTCGGAAGGTACTTACGTTAATCAGGTCGCAGCCCGCAATGCGCTGGTCAACGCCCAGGTGTCCAACACGGCCACAGCGACGGTGCGTGTGGTCCCCGATCCCACCTTCGATTGCTCCGACATCATCGGCAAGGTCTTTGACGACAAGAACGCCAATGGTTACCAGGACGAGGGGGAGCCGGGCATCGCGAATGTCCGCATTGCAACTGCGCGCGGGTTGCTGGTTACCAGCGACCATGATGGACGCTTCCACGTGGCTTGCGCGGCAATCCCGAACGCTGATCGCGGTTCCAACTTCGTGATGAAGGTGGACGAAAGAACCCTGCCTTCGGGCTATCGGTTGACAACCGAAAACCCGCGTGATGTCCGGGTGACACGCGGCAAGATGGTGAAGCTCAATTTCGGCGCGACGGTCCATCGTGTGGTCCGGCTCGAACTCTCCGGCGCTGCATTCCTGAACGACGGCACGGAGTTGCAGCCTGCGTATCTCGCGGTGCTGGAAAAGCTGCCTTCGCAACTGGCGACACGTCCATCCATCCTGCGCATTGCCTATCACCGAGGCGCCGAGGCGGCAGGGCTTGCGGAAAAACGCGTGTCGGCGATCAGTGACCGGATACAGACCTTGTGGAAGGAAAGGCGAAAGAAGGAGCGCGCGGAAACAGACAGTGAACCCCTCCATCCCTTGATGATTGAAACCGAGCTGGAGTCGGCGAAATGAATTTCCGTACACACACCATTGCAGTAGCCGTCAGCGTCCTTTGTGCAGGGTCTTCTGTATGGGCCGCTACCGAAGTCAGCGGCAAGCGAATTGACAATGGCCGCATCGACCTGTTCTCGGCGCCTCCGCCTTCGGAGGTGCAGCCGGCCATCAGCTACCCGTTGCCTTCGGGCGTTACGCGGGAAGAGGCGGCAGGCATGCGCAGCCGCGCCGCACAGGTGCCGCAGAGCGTCGCCTCCGTCAACAAGGCGCTGGAAGAAGCCAGCGGCCTGAGCCTTTTTGTATCGGGCAAGGCCGAGTTGCTGCCCGCCGCCAAAGCGTCCATCGAAGCGCTGGCCGCCGAGATACGCGCCAGGGGGGCATCGTCTCCAGGCATGCGCATTGCTGTTGTCGGGCACACGGACAACCAGCGTCTGGCGCCTGAAACCAGGCGGATCTTCAGGGATAACCAGGGGCTCTCTGAGGCCCGTGCTCTGGCGGTTGCAGCCTATCTCAAGCAGCAGCTGAACAATCCCGCCATCACTTATTCGATCGAAGGTGCAGGCGAGAACAAACCGTTGGCATCGAACGCAACGTCTGAAGGGATGGCCCGCAATCGCCGCGTCGAACTGCGCGTGTGGTTCGATGCCGCAGCGCCGGCGGGCGTTCCTGTTCCGCTGGCGGCCGCCAAGCCCTGCACGCCACAGGCCGTGGGGCAGTCCACCGTGCCGTTTCGCATCACGATTGATGGCGAGCCGATCAATGCCTCCGAGATTCCCAATGAGGCAGATGGCCAGCGGTGCGCCGACGTCGCGCTCGAGAAGGCTGACATCCAGGTGCGTTATGACAGCCTGGCCATTGCGCCGGTGATGAATGCCTGGGCCACACCCAACGCAGCGGTCAAGGGCGAGGTGGCGGAGTTTCGGGCCTGGTCAAACTACATTCCCTGGATCAAAAAGGCCGAACTGCGGCTTTTCCGTGCAGGGCAGAAGACACAGGAGCATCCTTTTGAGGTCGTGCCCATCACATGGTCAGGCGCGCTCAACTGGACCGTTCCGGCCAACACAGCCGGCGACCAGGTGTTCTACCTCCTGCGTGTTTATGACGCCCAGGGGCGTTTCGACGAGACCAGTCTGAAATCCCTGAACCTTCTGGCGCGCGCCATGCCGGTCAATGAAGATGCGGAGAAGCTCGAGCGCGAGCGGCTGACGGGGTATGGCGAAAACAGCCTGGCTTTGCGCAATATTCCGGTCACCGGGGGCACGGTCACGGTCAACGGTACCAATCTCAAGCCGGGCCAACGTATCGAAGCGCTGGGGCTGGAGCTGCCGATCGATGCGCAGGGCAAGTTCGCCATGAAACAAATCATGCCGGCAGGTCCGCAGTCTGTAGAGGTGACGCTGAAAGAGTCGGACGGGCGCGCAAGCACCTTTCGCCGCAACCTCAACATCGCCGCGGATGACTGGTTTTACCTGGCACTAGGGGATTTGACGGTCGGGAAAAACAATGTCTCCGGGCCTGCGAAACTGGTGACAGGTGACATGAGTCACTACGAAGACAAGGTGTATGTCGATGGCCGCGCCGCTTTTTACCTCAAGGGGAAAATCAAGGGCGAATGGCTGCTGACGGCTTCGGCCGATACCCGGGAAGGTCCTGTCGAGGACCTGTTTTCCAACTTCTCCAGCAAGGATCCCAAATACCTTCTGCGCAGTATTGACCCCAACCTCTATTACCCCGTCTACGGCGATGACAGCACAACGGTGGATGATGCGCCGACGCAGGGCAAGTTTTTTGTCAAACTGCAAAAAGGCGACTCGCACGTCATGTGGGGTAACTTCCAGACTTCGTGGAGCGGAACGGAGCTGATGCAATACTCACGCGGCCTATATGGCGCACAGGTACGCTACCGCTCTGAAGATGCCACGGCCTATGGCGAAAAACAGACCCAGATTGATGCTTTTGCCGCCGATCCGGGAACGCTGGCTTCGCGCGAGGAGTTTCGCGGCACGGGAGGCTCGCTGTACTACCTGCGCCACCTCGACATCACACAGGGCTCGGAGCGCGTCTGGATCGAGGTCCGCGACAAGGACTCCGGCATGGTGATCGAGCGCCGCGAGCTCGCACCTACGCAGGATTACGAGATCAACTACCTTCAAGGCCGTATTCTGTTGCAGTCGCCCTTGTCCGCGACTGGCGCCGGCGCCGGCCTGATCATGGCGTCTGCGGTAGGCGGCCAGCCGGTCTACCTCGTGACGACATACGAGTTTGCGCCCGGCGTCACGGCCATCAACAACCTGTCGACCGGCATTCGCGCGAGCCAATGGCTGAACGACCATGTGCAGCTGGGCGCCAGCAGCTACCACCAGGGCGAAACAGGATCCAGCCAGACGCTCAAGGGAATCGACGGGACGCTGCGCTACAAGCCTGGCACCTGGCTGAAGTTTGAGGCGGCACGCTCAAAGGGGCCGGGCAATGGGGCCCAAACCTCTCTTGATGGCGGCTTTGGATTTAACACGCTGAGCAACGGCGGCATCCAGTCGGCCGGCGCAGAACGTCTGGAAGGCTCGGTGGATCTCGCCGAAGTCACCGACAGCATGAAGGGGAAGATCACCTCTTATGTCCAGAACCGTGACCGCGGTTATTCGGCCCCAGGGCAGATTGGCATAGGCGGCGAGGCGGTCCGGCAGGCCGGTGCCGCTGCCGATGTGGAGCTTTCTCCGGGCACGCGCGTGCTGGTCAAGGCAGACAAGCGCGACGGCGATCTGCAGAATAATCAGAACGCCGAGCTTGCGGTGCGGCAGACGCTGAACAGCGAATGGGAAGTCGCTGTCGGGGTCCGTGCGGACGATCGTTCCAATGTCACGCCGAATGCCAGTCCGTTGCTTTCCCAGACCGGATCGCGCACGGATGCGCAGGTGAGGGCGGATTACCGGCCTGATCGTGCGGGTGGAAAACCCGGCGAAAAAGAAAACTGGGAAGCTTACGGTTACGTTCAGGGGACGCTGGAGCGTGACGATACGCGCGACCCCAACAACCGCGTCGGCCTGGGTGGCGCACTGCAAGTCAGCGAACGCGTGAAGCTCAGCGGCGAAGCATCCGGCGGCAGCATGGGCGCCGGCGGCAAGCTGGGCGCCGACTACCGCATCTCCGACCGGAGCAATGCCTATCTGGCGTACACGATGGAAACAGAAAGCCCGGATGTCGCGTGGCGCGGCCGCCAAGGGACGCTGGTCTCTGGTGCAAGCACCCGCGTGTCCGATCAATTGCGGGTGTTCGGCGAGGGCCGTGCAGTCAATGGGGCCGGCCCGCAAAGCTTGACGCAAGCCTTTGGCATGGACTGGTCGCCCAATGACCGCTGGAACTGGGGCGCCAAGGTCGAGTTCGGAACCGTGTCCGACCCATTGGCTGGTGACCTCAGGCGCCGTGCGCTCGGTGGCTCTGTCGGCTACAAAAAGGACAGCCTGAAATACGGCGGTAATCTTGAGTGGCGCAACGACCGGAGCAATGTGTCCGGCGAACGTACCACCTGGCTGATGCGCAACACAGTGGGCATGCAGGTGGACCCTGCCTGGCGCGTGCTGGGCAAGCTCAATGTCTCGCGTTCAAGCAACAGCCAGGGGGCCTTTGTCGACGGTAACTACCATGAGTTTGTGCTGGGCAGCGCCTACCGGCCGGTTGACAACGACCGCTGGAACACCCTGTTCAAGTACACCAACCTGCACAACGTGCCGACCGCGGGCCAGCTGACCCCTTCGGGCCAGGCGGCCGACTACGCGCAGCGCAGCCAGGTGTTTTCCGTCGACACGATTTACGACGTGAAGCCGTGGCTTTCCGTCGGCGCCAAATACGCGTTCCGCATCGGCGAGCTGAAAATGCCGGTTGCCGGCGGGGAGTGGTTCTCCAGCCGTGCTGATCTTCTGATCTTCCGGGCGGATCTTCACTTGGTCAAGGAGTGGGACGCCCTGATTGAATGGCGCAACCTGCGCGCCACGGAGGCGCAGGATGCAAAAGCCGGCATGCTCCTCGGTGTCTATCGCCACCTTGGCAAGGGGGTGAAGGTTGGGGTGGGATACAACTTCACCAAGTATTCCGATGACCTGACCGACCTGTCTTACCGCAGCCGGGGCTGGTTCCTGAATGTGCTTGCCACCTATTGAACGTTTGAAATTAACAGGCCTTCGCGCGGTTGTGCGGCGGCGGTCAATGGGCTGCCTTGAGCGCCCGGCGGTACTGCACGGCTTCCGCGACGTGGACGACCTGGACGGCCTGTGCGCCTGCGAGGTCGGCAATCGTCCTGGCCACTTTCAGGCAGCGATGAATGCTGCGGCCTGACCACCCTAACCGCGCTGCTGCTGTGTTCAGGAATTTCGCGGCCGCGTCATCGAGCTGGCATTGCGCATCAATGGCCTGGCCTTCCAGTGCCTGGTTGGTGGTGCCCTGCCGGGCAATAGCACGATCACGTGCCGTGGCAACCCGGGCCCTGATAACGGCGGTGGCCTCGCCCGGCGCCGCGTTGACCAGTTCATCGGCTGCGAGCGCACCCACCTCAACATGCAGGTCGATGCGGTCCAGCAGCGGGCCGCTGAGCTTGCCCTGGTAACGCGACACCTGTTCGGGCGAACAACGGCAAGCCCGCAAGCTCGAGCCGAGGTAACCGCAGGGGCAAGGGTTCATCGCTGCAACCAGCTGAAAGCGCGCCGGGAACTCGGCGCGCTGGGCGGCTCGCGAAATGGTGATGGTGCCGGACTCCAGCGGTTCACGCAGGGCTTCCAGGGCTGCCCGCGGAAACTCCGGAAGCTCATCCAGAAACAGGATGCCGCGGTGCGCCAGGGAAATTTCACCAGGCCGCGGCGGGGAACCACCACCGACAAGCGCAACGGCGCTGGCCGTGTGGTGAGGCGCGCAGGTGGGGCGTATCGCCCATTTGTCCAGCGTGAACCGGCCGCCCAATGACGCCACCGCTGCGCTTTCCAGCGCTTCTTCGGTGGTCATGGCCGGCAGAAGGCCCGCAAAGCGCTGTGCCAGCATGGATTTTCCGGAGCCTGGGGCGCCCATCATCAGTACGCTGTGCCCGCCGGTCGCGGCAATTTCCAGGGCGCGTCGGGCCGCCGCCTGGCCTTTGACGTCGGCCAGATCAGGATACGGGGACTGCCCCGAAGGCACGATCGGCTTGACGCGAGACCAGCCTTCCCCTGCTTCGATCGGGGTGTCGCCCGGCAAAAATTGCCTCACCACATCGAGTAAATGGTGCGCCTGAAAGATTTCGGCGCCGGGGACCAACGCTGCTTCCTGGGCGCTGGCCTCCGGTAGCACCAGCTTCGGCAGCTTCTCGGCGGCCAGCCGTTCCGGGCGCGCCAGGGCGAGGCTCATGGCAAGCGCTCCCCGAATGGGCCGCAAGTCGCCGCCCAGCGACAACTCGCCGGCGAACTCATAGCCTTCCAGTTTGCGGGCGTCGATCTGGCCGCTGGCCGCCAGGATGCCGAGCGCGATGGGCAGGTCGAACCGGCCGGAATCCTTGGGAAGGTCGGCGGGTGCCAGATTGACCGTAATGCGTTTATTGGCGGGAAATTCCAGTCCGGCGTTCTGGATGGCCGAGCGCACGCGTTCACGCGCTTCCTTGACTTCCGTTTCCGCAAGCCCGACCAGCGTAAAGCTGGGCAAACCGTTGGCAAGATGCACCTCCACCTGCACCGGCCTTGCTTCCAGGCCCAACAAGGCGCGGCTATGCACTAAAGACAAGCTCATTCGAAACTCCCTCCCTCAGAGGCGGCATCACAACTGAACCCGAGGCCATCCCGGGTTGCAGGCGCACCAGACCTTCACGTAAGACGAGTATCGCCTAGCGAGGGAAGCCACCCGCCGGTTCACCAGAAAGGTGTGCCCCACTGCATCCGATAGCGGCACTCACTTTTGTCCCGCGCACTTGCCTGGTTGTGTCAGTGCCGGGATCCGCCGTGGCATTCCTGCCGCCGATCTCCTGGTGCTGACCGTCCCAGAAACGAACGTTGCAGAAGACCGCCGTGCACTAAAGACAGGCTTGGTGATGCCTTTTTGGTTTTATGCTCCAAAATTGTGCGCTTGACTGCCCTTTATTGGTGCATCATATCCGGCGCAATTCGCGGAGGTTCGCTCGAAGTTCAAGGGCAGGCCGGTCATCCATGCAAAGCGTCTTTGGCACGTTACCTGCTAAGAAGTCCACGCAAGTTGCCAACCTTTGGAGCTTCTACGGAGACTCCATCAGCAATGACTCGTACAAAAGCCTTAATCCGGCTGAGGTGGTGCTTGACGATGCTGCTTCCCTATTCATCCCTGGAGGAAACCTGAAAATGAAACTCGTAACGGCCATCATTAAACCGTTCAAGCTGGACGAAGTGCGTGAAGCGCTTTCCGGCATTGGCGTGCAAGGCATTACTGTGACTGAAGTCAAAGGCTTCGGCCGCCAGAAAGGCCATACCGAGCTGTACCGCGGCGCCGAGTATGTCGTCGATTTTCTGCCCAAGGTCAAGATCGAAGCAGCAGTCTCCGACGAGCTGGTGGATCGCGTGATTGAAGCGGTTGAGGGCGCCGCCCGCACCGGCAAGATCGGCGACGGCAAGGTTTTTGTTTACAACCTCGAGCAGGTCGTGCGCATCCGTACCGGTGAAACCGGCAAGGAAGCGCTGTAAGGCTTACCCCAAAAAACGAAGAGAACATAGACATGAAAAAACTACTTGCCTCCCTTGTACTGGGACTGAGCCTGCTGACGACCGGCGCCGTGATGGCGCAGGCCCCGGCAGCTGCACCCGCCGCTTCCGCCGCAGAAGCCAAGCCGGCTGAAGCTGCTGCTTCCGCCGCCGCGCCTGCCGCAGCGACAGCACCCGCCGCTGCAGCAGCAGCCTCTGCACCGGCTGCCGCTGCGCCCGTTCCCAACAAAGGCGACACCGCCTGGATGATGGTTTCCACGCTGCTGGTCATCATGATGACCGTGCCCGGCCTGGCGCTGTTCTACGGCGGTCTGGTCCGCAGCAAGAACATGCTGTCGGTCCTGATGCAGGTCATGGTGACGTTCTCGATGATCGTCGTGCTGTGGTTTATCTATGGCTACAGTCTGGCCTTCACCGAAGGCAACGCCTTCTTCGGCGGCTTCGACCGGCTCTTCATGAAGGGCATCTGGGACAACGTTGCGGGCACCTTTGCCAATGGCGCCACCTTCAGCAAGGGTGTCGTGATCCCCGAGATCGTGTTCGCCGCCTTCCAGGCTACATTTGCCGGCATCACCTGCGCGCTGATCGTCGGCGCCTTTGCCGAACGCATCAAGTTCTCCGCAGTGCTGCTGTTCATGGCAATCTGGTTCACCTTCAGCTACGCACCTATCGCCCACATGGTCTGGTTCTGGATGGGCCCTGACGCCTACACCGGCAAGGAAGTCGCCGACGCCATGAGCGCCAAGGGCGGTTATATCTGGCAAATGGGCGCCCTGGATTTTGCGGGCGGTACTGTGGTGCACATCAACGCCGCTGTCGCCGGCCTGGTCGGCGCCTTCTGCATCGGCAAGCGTATCGGCTACGGCAAGGAAGCCATGGCCCCTCACAGCCTCACGCTAACCATGGTCGGTGCCGCATTGCTGTGGGTGGGCTGGTTCGGCTTCAACGCCGGCTCCGCCCTGGAAGCCAACGGCTTCGCCGCCCTGGCCTTCATCAATACGCTGGGTGCTACCGCTGCCGCTGTGCTGGCATGGTGCGTCGGTGAGGCGCTGATGCGCGGCAAGGCCTCGATGCTGGGCGCAGCGTCCGGCGCCGTCGCCGGCCTGGTGGCCATCACGCCCGCAGCCGGCAACGTCGGCATCGGCGGCGGCCTGATCATCGGCCTGATCGCCGGCTTCGCCTGCCTCTGGGGTGTGAACGGCCTGAAGAAACTGCTGGGCGCCGATGATTCGCTCGACGTGTTCGGCGTGCATGGCGTGGGCGGTATTCTGGGCGCGCTGCTCACCGGCGTTTTCAACTCGCCAGCCCTGGGTGGCCCAAGCTTCGTGGGTGACTGGGTGACCGCCACGGCCGTGACGCCTGACGCTTACACCATCGCCGGCCAGGTCTGGATCCAGGCCAAGGCCGTGCTGATCACCATCGTCTGGTCCGGTGTGGTTTCCTTCATCGCCTTCAAGGTGGTTGACCTCACGATCGGCCTGCGCGTCAGCGAAGAAGACGAACGCGAAGGCCTGGACATCACCTCGCATGGTGAGACCGCCTACAACCGTTAATTCATAGTCAGACGAATTCGGGCTGCCCCAGGGCAGCCCCCTGATTGAGTATCTCCTTTGGATGTTCAGCCCGCTGGCGCAAGCCGGTGGGCTGTTTTTTTTGGCGCGTGCCTTGTGGGCGTTGCATGATCGCCGGGATTGGGTTGCGGGGGCGTTTCCGGCTGTGGCCCTGCCGGTGCTAACCTTGGGTGCCTATCCACTTTTCAGCCTTTCAAGGAACGCCGCATGACATGGCAAACCGTTGTTGCACAACCCAGTGAACTGGGTGAATCGCCGTTCTGGCATCCCGACGAGCAAATGCTGTATTGGGTTGACATTCCAGGCCGGCAGATTCACCGCTGCAACGTCTTTATGGGGACGGTACAAAGCTGGCCCATGCCGTCGGAGCCCGGCAGCATTGCGCCGGCCCGTACACAGGGGCAAGGCAGTGGCCTGGTGATCGCATTGCGCGACGGCATTTACCGCGCCCGCGAGTGGGGCGCCGAACTCCAGCAACTCATGCGGGCCGGCCATGACACTGCCACGACGCGGTTCAACGACGGCAAGGCCGATCCGCGCGGCCGCTTCTGGGCCGGCACGATGTACGAACCACGGGACAAGTCCGTGGCCGAGCTTTTTTCCATCGACTGCCGCAACAGCCTTGTGCCTGCGGTAGAACGCAAGGCAGGCGGCGCCATCATCGCCAATGGCCTGGCGTGGTCGCCGGACGCCGCAACCGTGTACTGGACGGACACCCCCACGCACACCACACATGCCTGGGACTGGGATGCCGACAGCAACGCCATGGCAAACCGCCGCGTTTTCCACCAATGGCCCGGCAAACCCGCCGGCTGGCAGTTCGGCATGCCCGGTTACGGCGGGCGGCCCGACGGCGCTGCGGTGGATATCCAGGGCAACTACTGGGTGGCCATGTTTGAAGGTGCGCGCCTTCTCAAGCTGTCGCCGGCAGGAGAGTTGCTGGCTGAAATTCCCGTGCCGGCGCAATGCCCGACCATGCCGTGCTTTGGCGGCGACGACCTGCAAACGCTTTACATCACCACGGCACGCTACAACCGGCCGGCTGCCGAGCTGCAGGCCTATCCCGAGTCGGGCTGCGTGTTTTCGATGCGGGTGGATGTGCCCGGCTTGCCGGTGAATTTTTTCGAGGATTGAGCTTCGCCTCTGAAAAAACCGAACAGGCGGCATGCAAAAAGATCAACTCCCCAGGCGCGATACCCACGTACCATCCCAGCCATGCCTTCAGATACCGATGATGTGATGGAGTCCCTGCGCGGGCGAATACGCACTGCCGCTGCCGCCGGTACGCCGCTGCGTATTCGGGGTGGCGGCACCAAGGACTTCTACGGCCAATCCCTGGAAGGTGACATCCTCGACATGACGCCATACGCGGGTGTGATCAGCTACGAACCCAGTGAACTGGTCGTGACTGCGCGCGCCGGCACGCCGCTGGCTGAACTCGAAACCTTGCTGGCGGCCCAGGGCCAGTGCCTGCCCTTCGAGCCGCCGCGTTTTGACGATTCTGGGGCAAAAGCCACCGTGGGCGGCATGGTCGCCAGCGGCCTGAGCGGGCCGGCACGCGCCAGCGTGGGCGCGGTGCGTGATTACATGCTGGGCCTCAAGCTCATCAACGGGCGTGGCGAACTGCTCACGTTTGGCGGGCAGGTCATGAAAAATGTGGCGGGTTATGACGTCTCACGGCTCATGGCGGGTGCCCTGGGTACCTTGGGCGTGCTCACTGAAGTGAGCCTCAAGGTGCTGCCGGTGGCGCCTGCCGAGGCCACCCTGCGTTTTGAATGCAGCCAGGCGCAGGCGCTTGACTGGCTGAACGCCTGGGGCGGCCGGCCCTTACCGCTCAACGCGAGCTGCTGGTCGGAAGAAGCCGACATCGGTACGCTCTATCTGCGATTGCGCGGCGCTGTCGCCGCCGTCGAAGCCGCCTGCAAGGTGCTGGGCGGCGAGAAACAAGGCAGCGCCGAAGCTGCCGGCTATTGGCAGGACTGTCGCAACCAGCAGCACCCGTGGTTCCGGGCACGCCAGGCCGACCAGGACTTGTGGCGGCTGTCCTTGCCGCAAACGGCCCATGTTCCGGATTTGCCCGACTCGCCGCTGGTGGAATGGCATGGCGCCCAGCGATGGGTACGGGCAGGCGCCGGGCAGGCAGAGGCACTGCGCGCGGCCGCTGCTCAGGCCGGCGGGCATGCTACTCTTTTTATAGCTGTCAGCGCAATGCCAGCGGGAGCTACAGCCCGATTTGATGCATTAAAGCCGCCGCTGGACCGGATCCACCGGGACCTCAAGCGCGAGTTCGATCCCGCCGGAATCCTTAACCGCGGCCGCATGGCGGCGGGCTGGTAGTTCATGCGTCGCCTGCGCCATCTCACCGGGCAGCACCGCACGCCCACCATCAACCGCCTGCTCGGCGGCGTGCTTGCGTTCAATGCCGGAGCTGTCAACGCGGGGGGCTTCCTGCTGGTCAGCATGTACACCTCGCACATGACGGGGTTTGTCTCCATCGTGGCCGACAACCTCATCCTCGGGAACCTGACGCTGGTGCTCGGTGCGGTGGGCGCCTTGCTGGCCTTCACCCTGGGTGCGGCCGTGACGGCCGTGCTGGTCAATTGGGCGCGCCACCGGCACCTTCGCAGTGAGTTCGCCCTGCCGCTGTTGCTCGAGTCAGTTCTTTTGCTGGTCTTCGGCCTGCTTGGCGCAACGCTGAACCGGCAGACGCCGTTCGCCGTGCCCCTGACCGTGCTGGTGCTGGCCTTCACCATGGGCCTGCAAAACGCGCTGGTCAGCAAAATCTCGTCCTCCCAGATCCGCACCACGCATATGACCGGTGTCATCACTGACCTCGGCATCGAGCTCGGCAAGATGTTTTACTGGAACCGTACCGCCAGCTCCATGGAGTCCCGTGTGCGCGCCAACCGTATCAAGGTGCGGCTCTTCGGCACCTTGCTGGCCATGTTCATTGCCGGCGGCCTGGTCGGTGCGGCCGGCTTCAAATACGTCGGTTTCATCTGGGTCGTGCCCCTGGCCCTCATGCTGTTGACCTTGTCCTTGCCGCCGCTGTATGCGGATTTCCGGCGCGCTGCCCGGCGCAAGGCCCTCGCTCTGGCCCTGAAAGAAGGGTCCTGAAAGAAGGGTCCTGACGCCATGCAAACCCACCTCGCCCCTGAATTCAAAAACACCGCTGACGGCCTGGAGGCTGAAGCCATCTTGCGCAAATGTGTGCATTGCGGTTTTTGCACGGCCACCTGCCCCACCTACCAATTACTGGGCGACGAGCTTGACGGCCCGCGTGGACGCATCTACCTCATCAAGCAAGTGCTGGAGGGTGAAGCGCCCACGCGCAAGACCCAGCTGCACCTGGACCGGTGCCTCACCTGCCGCAACTGCGAAAGCACCTGCCCCAGCGGGGTGGAATACGGCCACCTCGTGGATATCGGCCGCAAGCTGGTTGACGAGCGCGTGCCGCGCCCGGCCGGTGAGCGTGTCGTGCGCTGGGCTCTCAAGGAAGGCCTTCCGTCGCCGCTTTTTGCGCCCGCCATGAAGGCCGGGCAAGCCGTCCGCGGCCTCTTGCCCGCATCGCTCAAAAACAAGGTGCCGGCCAGGCAGGCCGCCGGCCCATGGCCCGCGCGCCAGCACGCCCGCAAGATGCTCATGCTCGAAGGCTGCGTGCAGCCCGCCATGATGCCCAACATCAATGCCGCCACGGCGCGCGTGCTCGACGCGGCCGGCATACAAACGGTGGTGGCGCAAAAAGCCGGATGCTGCGGCGCCGTCAAATTCCACCTGAACGACCAGGAGGGCGGCAAGGAAGAAATGCGGCGCAACATCGACGCCTGGTGGCCGCATGTGGAAGGCACAGGGGTAGAGGCCATCGTCATGAACGCTTCGGGCTGCGGCGTCACCGTCAAGGAATACGGCCACCTCCTCAGGGACGATCCCGCCTACGCGGCCAAAGCCGCACGCATCAGCGGGCTGACACGCGACCTCAGCGAGCTCATGCCGGAGCTGGTTGGTGAGCTGCAGGGCAAGGTCAGGGCGCAAGCCGGCACGCTGGCGTTTCATCCGCCCTGCACGCTGCAGCACGGCCAGCAGCTGCGCGGCGGTGTCGAGACGCTAATGGGCGCACTCGGCTTTAACGTCAAGCTGGCGGCCGGTGAGTCGCACCTGTGCTGCGGTTCGGCTGGCACCTACTCCGTGCTGCAGCCCGACATCGCGTATCAACTGCGCGATCGCAAGCTCGGCAACCTGCAAGCCACTGCACCCGAAACCATCATCTCAGCCAATATCGGCTGTATTACGCACCTGCAAAGCGGCACGGCAACGCCGGTGCGGCACTGGGTCGAAGTGCTCGACGCTGCGCTGAAGTCCTGAAGGGGAGCGAACACCAGCCAGCCGGGGCCGCGGAACCGGCTTCGCCGGGCCGCAGGCGCAGCGCCCCCTCGGGGGGCAGCGCATTACACGCAGCCGAAGGCGAAGTGAAAAGCGTGGGGGCCAACACCCTCCTGACACCACGTTGTCAGTAGCCCCTCGGCACCATCAAGGCTTCTTCAACACAAGGAGCCTCCCATGAAAAACGCCATCACCTGGTTTGAAATCCCCAGCACCCAACTCGACAAAGCCCAGGCCTTTTACGAAGCCGTGCTCGAGTGCAAGATGCGCCGCGAGCCCATGGGCCCGTCCGAAGGCGCGGTGTTTCCCTATGAGGCGGAGGAGGGCGTGGGTGGCGCGATCCTGACCGGCCCCACAGCGCCTGCTCCGGCGTCCGGCGGCACCTTGATTTACCTCGATGCTTCGCCTTCGCTGGATGCCGCACTGGCGCGCGCCGTCAAGGCCGGCGGCAAGGTCGCCTTGCCGCGCCAGGCGCTGCCGCCCGGTCTGGGGTTTTTTGCGCACATCACCGACCTGGACGGCAACCGCGTCGGCCTGCACGCCGCGGCTTGAGCGTGATGGGCCGCAAGAACTGGATAGCCGTCGCCGGTGCCGAACATGCGCGGCGCGGCTGCGCGGATCCGCACAACGGCTACATGCAGGTGTGCCATGGCAAATGCGCTCCGCTTAAACGGGTGCTGGCTGGGGATCGCGTGGCTTATTACTCGCCCGCACTGACCATGGGCGGCAAAGACAAATTCCAGCGCTTTGTTTCCATCGGCGTGGTGCGGGCCGGCGAGCCGTATGCCTTCGACATGGGCGGCGGCTTTGTACCCTTCCGCCGCGACGTGACCTATGCGGCCGCGCGGGAGGTGTCCATATTGCCCTGGCTGGACGAGTTCGAGTTTGTGGAAAGCCGCCAGCACTGGGGCTACAAGTTTCGCTTCGGCCTGTTCGAGGTCAGCGACCACGACATGCGGCTGGTCGCGCGGGCCATGCGCGCGGACCTCGCGGCGCTGGACTTTGAGGCGGCTGGTACAGCAGCTGCGCCTATGCGCCCCATGGCACTGTTCCCGGACCTGTAGTTACCAGGTCAGCTCGCGATAGAACACCGTGGTGCCCACCAGGCCGCCGCGCGGCAACAGCGCATAGCCGGGAATCACGCCCGCGCGCTGCCAGCCCAGGCGTTGGTACAGGCGCTCGCCGTTATCGCCGGTCACGGTGTCCAGCACCAGCAAGGTCTTGCCGCAGTCGCGCGCCATGCTTTCGGCGGCGCGCATCAAGGCCTCGCCGAGGCCCTGGCGCCGGCAGCGGCGGTGCACCAGCATCTTGGCCAGGTCGGCGCGGTGCGGCTGGTTCTCGGGCTGGGCCAGCACCAGCTGCACCGTGCCGCAGATACCCTGTGCATCCTCGGCGACCAGCAGCGCACGTTCGCCCGCGGCAACGCCTTGCGCTACATCGCGCCAGAAGCCCGCGGCACGTTCGCGCGACAGCGGGTGCATAAAACTCACCGAGGCATCGCCTTCGACGCAGTCGATCAGCACATCGACCAGTCCGGCAATCTGTTCGTCATTGACGGCAGGCAGGCGCCGCAGCGACCAGGGTGTAGTGTTCATCATGGTGTTCAAGCCGCTTCGGTGGCGATCAC
The DNA here is from genome assembly GCF_056403055.1 of Polaromonas sp. P3_A5. Classification (NCBI taxonomy): domain Bacteria; kingdom Pseudomonadati; phylum Pseudomonadota; class Betaproteobacteria; order Burkholderiales; family Comamonadaceae; genus Polaromonas; species Polaromonas sp. P3_A5. The sequence continues at coordinate 78,297 of NZ_JBFUGF010000003.1, read as the reverse complement.
CACCGCATAGCGCGCGGGCTTTCGCGTGGGATTGTGGAACATGGTGGGCCGGTCCAGCTGCATGGCCAGGCAGTCGCCCTCGCGCAGCGCGTGGCGCTCGTCGCCTATGGTGATGTCGATGGCACCTTCGAGCACCCATACCTGCTGGTGCACACGCGCATCGCGTACGCCGGTTTCAAACGCCACGCGCCCGCCCGGCGGGAAATGCACTTCGACGATCTGCATGGGCTGCGGCACGCCGGGCGGCGAGATGTTGCGCCGCAGGTAGCCCGAAGCCGGGTCCTGCCACTGCAGTTGCTCAGCGTGGCGCGCCACCGGGCTGGCGGGCGCCTGGGCGGCGGGCGCATCGAACAGTGAGGCCAGCATCACGCCCAGACCGGTGGCCAGACGCTCCAGCACCACGGCGGTAGGGCTGCTTTCGCCGCGCTCTATCAGCGAAATCATGGAGCGGCTCACACCGCTTTTGGCTGCCAGCGCGTCAAGCGACAGGCTTTTGGCGGCGCGCAGCTCGCGTACGCGCTCGGCGATGCGCTGGTTCAGGCCGGAGGGGACTTCTGTCATGATGGAATTTATTTTCCATCATATTGGAGGTCATGTCCAGTGCCTATGACGCTTGCCGCTCTGCGCCAGCTGCCGTTTTGCTAGCCCGCGCCGGATTTGCACGGAATGGCGAAGTCCACGTGGTAATGCTCGTCGTGGCGAACCCAGGGTTTGCCTTTCATGAAGTTCAGGTTCTGCTTCAGGTAGAGGCCGCGCGGCGTGGCGAACAGCCGGGGCAAAAACGGTGCGTCAAAGATGACCAGGGCAATGCCGACGCCGTGCGCCTTCGAGGCCAGGTGCAACTGGTACAGGTGCTCGGCGGTCGCGGGGAAGTCGATGACGTACTCGCCGTACCGGGCGTCGGCATTGAACTCAAGGTCATAGCCGAAGCGGTTGCCGATGCTGCTTGGTAGCGGCACGGACTTTCCCTGCGCGTCGCGGACCGGCACAAAGAAGTCCACGGACAGGCCGTTCTGATGCGTACGGTGCGGCCGGAAACGCCCGCCGGAAGGCCAGCCCGTTTCGCCATAGACATAGGTGGCCGATGGGCTGGTGGCGTGGAGCGCCGCGTAGGACGCGGTGATGACGTCCGCGACCTTGGCATGCACATGCGTGCGGCCTGCCGTGGCGGCCATCGCGCTGTACACCGAGAAGTTGGGGCCGCTGGTCGGCAGCTTGACGCTGCCTTCGATGCGGCCCTTGCTGACCGTGCCGAAGCATTGGCTGTCGGCGGCAAGGGCTCGGACGGACAGGGTCGCCAGCATTGCGGCGATCAGGCAAGTGAGCTTATGCATGGAAGATCGGTTACCAGGCCCCGCGACCATACGAAACAGCAAGCGCTCCAAGAGTAAGTGAGCCGGCCACAAGGCCTCCCAGCGCCAGCCACTCAGCGGTGTTGAAATCCTTGAACGGAGGATCGAATGGGTTCAGGGCCTGCCACCATTTCTTCCCGAGCCGCCTGCGGTTCAGATAGAGCAGTAAATTTCCGCCGCCGACCCAGAGCACCGCTATGAGCGAGAGCAGGATCAGTTGACCGGGTGGCATGCTTGCCAGGACATCCTCAGCCGTCGGGATCGCGGATGGCGGTGCTGAGGCTTCCGGTATGAGACCGGAAGCCTTGGCCAGGAGGAAGGTCAACAGCATAGGCGCCACAAAGAGCGCCATGTTCTTCCAATAGACCGACTGCGTCTGGGCTCGCACCATGCGGAACCATGCGATGGGCGCTATCACCAGGGTCGCCACGATTGCGACGCAAGCGAGAATTAGAAGAAGCAGTGGCATGGTGATCACGGTTTGCACTATAGCCGGGTGGGCGCTCCCCTATCATCTGCAAACCATGCGCCGCGCCGATCGCCTTTTCCATCTCGTCCAGCTGATTCGCGGCCGCCGCCTGAGCACCGCGGAATTCCTCGCCAAGCGGCTCGAGGTTTCCGAGCGCACGATTTACCGCGACGTGGCGGACCTGCAGCACCAGGGTGTGCCGATCGAGGGCGAGGCCGGAGTGGGTTACCGGCTGGGCGCGGGTTTTGATTTGCCGCCGCTGATGTTCACGCAAAAGGAAGCCAATGCGCTGGCCGCGTCGGTGCGCCTGGCGCAGGCCTGGCTGGACCCGGCCATGGCGGGTGATGCGGAGGCCGCCTGGGGCAAGATTTTTTCGGTGCTGCCGCCCGCGGCGCGCACGGCGGCCGAAGGCGTGCCGCTGTATGCGGTGGTGATCAATCCCGATGAGGCCACGCAGCGCCGCCTGCAGCTTTTGCGTGAGGCGATTCATGCGCACTGCAAGGTGGGCCTGCGCTACCTCGATGCGGCCGGGCGTGAAAGCCGGCGCGTGCTCTGGCCGCTGGGCTGTTTTTACTGGGGCAGCGTTTGGACGCTGGGCGCCTGGTGCGAAGCGCGGCAGGACTTCCGCAACTTTCGCGTGGACCGCATGGCCGCGATCGACGTGCTGGACGAGCGCATGGGCCATGAGGCCGGCCGTACGCTGGCGGATTATTTGCGCGCTGTCAAAGCCGGCCCCAAACCCCCTTGATGTGGGGCGCTGGCGGCTCAGGCCGCTAGCGCAGCCTCGATGTCCTTGGCCAGGTCTGCCGGCTTGTCGCTGGGCGCATAACGCCGTATGACTTTGCCGTCCTTGCCGACCAGGAACTTGGTGAAGTTCCATTTGATGGACTTGATGCCCATCAGGCCGGGCGCCTCGGCCGACAGCCACTGGTACAGCGGGTGGGCGGCGGGGCCATTGACGTCGATCTTGGACATCATGGGGAAACTCACGCCGTAGTTGACCTGGCAGAACTCGGCGATCTGGTCGTCGCTGCCGGGGTCTTGGGAGAGAAACTGGTTACTGGGAAAGCCCAGCACCGCCAGGCCTTTGCCTGCATATTGTTTGTACAGCTCTTCCAGACCCGCGAACTGCGGAGTAAAACCGCATTTGCTGGCCGTGTTGACGATCAGCATGACTTTGCCTTTGAAGGCGCCCAGTGCAACATCCTTGCCCGTGATGTCTTTGGCCTGGAAGTCGTAAACCGTTTTTTCTGCGCCCATGGTGTGTCTCCTTGTGAATCGCTATCGGAAAGCGTGAGGCTTGTTCCTTAGTGCGATTTTGCGTCATTCGAAGACGACGGTGCTGTCGCCGCCAGTACAGCAGCCAGCACGATCAGGCTGCCACCCAGCAGCACGCGAGGAGTCAGTTCGGCAGCGCCCATCGCAGCCGACGAGAGGCTCGCAAAGAGGATCTCGGTCAACATCACGATGGCGGTGGTGCCTGCCGCCAGCCGCGCCGCGCCGTACTGCAGGCCGGCGTTGCTGGCCATGAAGGCCAGCGCCAGCCCCAGCACCACCGGGACGCCGGCCAGCGCCAGCGCCGGTGCGGGCACCAGGGCCTGCGACATACCCATCAGCGCCGCTGCCGCCGCCATCAGGCCGCTGCCGCCAAACATGGCCAGCATGCGCGATTCGCTGGGGGTGTGGTTGTATTTGCGCAGCACGGCGTTGGTCACTGCAAAACTGAAGCCGCCCATGATGGCCAGCCAGTCGGCGCCACCTTGGGGTACGGGCCAGGGCGAGTCGGGCGATTTGAGCACGATCAGCACGCCCGTCATGGCCAGCAAGAGGCGCAGCAGCGAGGCGGCCGAGGGCTTTTCACCTAGCATGACCCAGGCCACCAGCACCGACCACGCGGGCATCAGGTAAAACAGCAGCACCACGCGCACCACATCGCCCACGGTCACGGCCCAGTTGAAGCCGACGTTGGTCAGGCCCGAAGCCGCCGCCAGGAACCACAGCTGCGGGTGGGCCACAAAGCCGCGCCAGGCGGCGGGGCGCAGGGTGAGCAGGCCGGTAACCACCACTGCATAGACGAGCGCCGTGGTCCACAGCGGGTGCAGGCCATGGCCCTGCAGCTCGCGCAGCGGCCACCAGGACACGCCCCAGACGAGGGCGTTCAGTGTGAGGGCGAGAACGGCTTTGGAGGTGCCCTTCGCAGCGGCACCGTGTGTCGCATCAGACTGCACAGTGTTAACAGTTCCTAGTGCGAGTTATCGCTGCGGGCGATGTTCAGCAGGTGGTCGACCTGCTCTTTGTGCTTGATGCAGTTGTTTTTGTGCCACCGCTGGATCACCCACATGAAGCCGGCCACCACCACACCAAAGGCGGTAATGGCACCAAAGGCCGACAGGCCCAAGCCGGTAGAGAGGCTGTAGAAAGCCCCCAGGCTCAGGATGCAGGCCTGTTCGTTGAAGTTCTGCACGGCGATCGAGCGGCCCGCGCCCATCAGGTTGTGGCCGCGGTGCTGCAGCAGCGCGTTCATGGGCACGACCAGGAAGCCGCCCAGGCCACCCAGCAGGATCAGGAAAGGCGCGGCCACCCAGACATTGCCGATGAAGTTCATCAAGATGACCAGAAGGCCCATGGCAATACCCAGCGGCATCACGCTGGTGGCCTGGTCCAGCCGCATGCGCATGGAGGCCAGTACGGCACCGACGGCGGTGCCGATGGCGACCACGCCGACCAGGGAAGAGGCTTGTGTCGTGCTGTAGCCCAGGGCGGCCGCGCTCCAGGCCAGCACGATGTAGCGCAAATTACCCGACACCCCCCAAAACAGGGTGGTGGTGGCCAGGGAAATCTGCCCAAGCTTGTCGCGCCACAAGGCTGAGTTGCAGTTCCAGAAATCGGGCAGCAGCTCAAGCTTGTTGCGCGGCATGGGCCGCATCTCCACGCCGGTGTCGGGGATACGGGTGTTGAACCAGGCCGCGATGATGTAGAGCAGGATCAGCACGGCAATCGCGGCTTCAGGGGCGGTGTCGATGCCGGTAGTAAAAATGGGAAAGTCAAACGAAAGCAATAGCGACGACACCGAATGACCCACCAGCTGGCCGCCCAGCAAAACACCCAGGATGATGGACGAAATCGTCAAGCCTTCAATCCAGCCGTTGGCCTTGACCAGCTGCGAAGCCGGCAGGAGTTCGGTGAGGATGCCGTATTTGGCGGGCGAATAAGCCGCCGCCCCGAGTCCGACGATGGCATAGGCCAGCAGCGGGTGGGAGCCAAACAGCATCATCAGGCAGCCGATCACCTTGATGGCGTTGCTGACGAACATGACGTTGCCCTTGGGGCGCGCATCGGCAAAAGCGCCTACAAAAGGCGCCAACACCACGTAAAAGAGCGCAAACATGGGCACCAGCGCCGCCGGCTGCCATTTGGGCGCGCCGCTGGTTTTCAGCAGCTCCACGGCGGCCACAAACAGCGCGTTATCAGCCAGCGAGCTGAAAAACTGGGCCGCCATGATGGTGTAGAAACCGCGCTTCATTAAACTGTTGTGGTCACTGCATCAATGCATCAGCGGATCTGATGCGGCAAGATATGGGTGAATGTCTCCAGACGATTCCGGTTTATAGCATGGGGGGCGGTGTCAGAATGCAAAAGACCTCATCCAGAGGCCTTTCGTCCCGACGGGCCCGCCAGCCTGCCACGCTCCCGGAAAACAATTTACTGCGCCATGCCACGTCCCATTCTTGCCACCATTCACACCGCCGGGCTTGCCCACAACCTTGCCCGCGCGCGCGCTGCCGCGCCCGATGCGCGGGTCTGGGCCGTCGTCAAGGCCAATGCCTATGGTCACGGCATCGAACGTGTTTTTGATGCGCTGCGCAGTGCCGACGGATTTGCGCTGCTGGACCTGGCTGAAGCGCAGCGCCTGCGCGCGCTGGACTGGCGCGGCCCCATCCTGTTGCTGGAAGGCTGCTTCGAGGCGCGGGATCTCGAGTTGTGCTCCCGCCTGGGCTTGTGGCATGCCATTCACTGCAACGAGCAGATCGACATGCTGGCTGCCCACAAGACGCAGCTGCCGCACCGTGTCTTCCTCAAGATGAATTCGGGCATGAATCGGCTGGGTTTCGCGCCCGAACGCTACCGTGCGGCGTGGACGCGCCTGAATGCATTGCCCCAGGTCGAAGAGATCACGCTGATGACGCATTTTTCCGATGCGGACGGCCCTAAAGGCATCGCCGCGGCGCTGAAGGCCTTTGACGCCGTCACGCATGACCTGCCGGGTGAACGCACTCTCAGCAACAGCGCCGCCACCTTGCGGCACGGCGATGTGCTGGCCGGGCGCTCCGACTGGGTGCGGCCCGGTATCCTGGTTTACGGCAGCGCGCCCGACTTCCCTGAGCACAGCGCGGCCGACTGGGATTTGCAGCCCACCATCACGCTGTCATCGAAAATCATCGGCATCCAGGAGCTCAAAGCCGGCGATACCGTGGGTTACGGCTCCTGTTTCACGGCCGACGGCCCGCTGCGCATCGGCGTGGTGGCCTGCGGTTACGCAGACGGCTACCCGCGCCACTGCAGCACAGGTACGCCGATGCTGGTGAATGGCGTGCGCACCCGCATGGTGGGGCGCGTCAGCATGGACATGATCACGGTGGACCTCACTCCCGTGCCCGGCGCGGGCATCGGCACCGAGGTGACGCTGTGGGGCCGCGCCTCCAGCGGCGCGGTGCTGCCGATCGACGAAGTGGCGCACGCCGGCGGCACCGTCGGTTATGAGCTCATGTGCGCGGTGGCACAGCGTGTGCCGGCGGTGGCGGACTGAATCCGCTGTGACTGCAAACTTGTTCAGGAAAAAAGAACCATGGAAACATCAGAACTTGAATATGCCGGCTTCTGGATACGCGTCTGGGCATCGCTGATTGATACCGTATTGTTCTGTGTGCTGATCTTCCCGCTACTGACGGTCATTTACGGCACCGCTTACTGGAACAGCACAAAGCTGGTTCAGGGACCGGCGGATTTCCTGATCTCATGGGTTATTCCGGCTGTAGTGGTCGTGGGCTTCTGGATCGTTCGGCAGGCGACACCCGGGAAAATGGCGATTGCTGCCCGCATCGTGGACGCCAGGACCGGCCTCAAGGCCACGCCAGGCCAGTTCGTCATCCGCTACATCGGTTACGTGCTGTCCACCATTCCCTTTTGCCTGGGTTTTTTCTGGGTGGCTTTCGACGCCCGCAAGCAGGGCTGGCACGACAAGCTCGCCGGCACGGTTGTCGTGCGCAACAAGGCCGGCACTACCCAGCCTGTCGCGTTCAACGACTGATACCCGCTCTCTCCGGCATCAACCCTGCCTGCCATCATCAAGAGGTGTCCATGCCAGTGGCTTCATCCATCACCGTTCGTCCCATAGCGCCGCAGGATTTCGAGGCCTGGTTGCCCCTTTGGCTGGGCTACAACAAGTTCTACGGCCGATCCGGTGAGACGGCGCTGGCTGACGACATCACCGCCATGACCTGGTCGCGCTTTTTTGATGCGTATGAGCCTGTCCACGCCCTGGTGGCGGAGTCTGACGGCGAACTTGTGGGCCTCACGCATTACCTGTATCACCGCAGCACTACCCGCATTGCGCCGGTCTGTTATTTGCAGGATCTGTTCACCGCCGAAGCCGTGCGCGGCCAAGGCGTTGGCAAGGCGCTGATTGAAGCCGTGTACGAGAAGGCCCAAGCCGCCGGTTCTACCCGCGTTTATTGGCAAACCCACAAAACCAACACCACGGCCATGAGGCTGTATGACCAGGTGGCGGAAAACTCCGGCTTTGTCGTATACGCCAAGGCGCTTTAGGCGCCGTCGAACCGCGGCTCACTGCGGCGTGATTTTGGCGCCTGTGAGTTTTTCCTGCGCCGTCACAAGGGCGGTGACAAATTTCTTGCCCTGGCCCAGCGCGCTGGCGGTGGCCAGGCTTTGGTGCACGGCCTCGCCCACGAGAGAAGGAACATTCACCATCTCGGCCAGGTGGGTGTAGTAGCGCAGGTCCTTGCGGGCGTTGTCCAGCTCAAACTTCAGGCCGTTGAAGTCACCGTTCAGTGTCTTGGCCATGGCCTGGAAGAGGCCCGAGTTCACCGCGCCGGCCGAAATCACTTCCACCAGCTTTTGCGGCTGAATACCCGCCAGCGCGCCCACGGCAAAGGCCTCGGCGGTAGCCGTGCAAATCGCCTGGCCGATGAAGTTGTTGAGCAGCTTGATGATGTGGCCGGCACTGGGGCCGCCCACGTGAAAAATGTTTTCGCAATAGGCCGCCAGCACCGGTTGAATTTTGTCGAACACGGCCTGCTCGGCGCCCACCATGGTGTTGAGCTTGCCGAGCTCGGCTTCGACTGGTGTGCGCGCCAGCGGTGCGTCTACCAGCGTCGCGCCACGTTCGGCGCAGAGGGCGGCCAGGCGGCGTGTGGATTCGGGTTCGCTGGTGGAGGTATCGATCACGATCAACCCTGCGCGCGCCTTTGACAGTACGCCATGGGCCCCGAGCAGGGTCTCCTCGACCTGCGGCGATCCCGTCACGCAAATGATCACCGCGTCGCACGCGCCCAGCTCGGCGGGGCTTGCGGCCTGCTTCGCGCCGGCGGCCAGCAGGTCGGCCACGCGTTCCGTATTGCGGTGCACGGTCAGGCTGACGTTGAATCCCTTGGCCTGCAGGTTGCGTGCAATACCGTGTCCCATGAGGCCCGATGCGCCGATAACGCCGATGTGTTTCATGCTGTCTCCTGAAAAGTGGTTGAGAAAAATCCGGAAAATCTTTGGGTCAATAAAGACCCTTGACGCGCGCCTGCAACCGGGCCAGCCCGAGCAAAGCGTCGGTATAGGGTGTGGGCACCGCCGTCAGTTGCCCCAGTTCGCGCACGGCCGTCACCAGTGCGTCCAGCTCGACCGGTTTGCCGGCTTCCACATCCTGCAGCATGGATGTCTTGAAGGCACCCAGCTTGCGCGTGACGACATGGCGCTCCGCAGGGGTCTGGTTGATCGGGATGCCGATGCGCGCGCCGATTTCCTTGGCCTCAAGCATCACGCTGTGGGTAAAACCGGTCACCAGTTCGTCGTCAAGAACAAGGTCCATGGTTGCACCGGTCAGCGCGCTGATTGGGTTGGCGGTCATGTTGCCCCAGAGCTTGAACCAGATGTCTTTCTGGATCTGCTCCGACACCGGCGCTTCAAAGCCGGCTTTTTCAAGCAGGGCCGCAAGCTGCTGCACCCGGGCGGTTTTCTCGCCGGAGGGCTCGCCGATGATGAGCTTGTTGCCGAAGTGGTGGTGCACCTGTCCGGGCTCATCCAGCGAGCAGCTGGCATGCACCACGCAGCCGACGATGTGCTTTGCCGGAATGGCCTGCGCCAGTTCGCCGCCGGGGTCCACTGAAGTCAACTGGGTGCCTTCAAGCGTCCCGCCGAAGCCTTGCAAGAACCACCAGGGCACGCCATTCATGGCGGTCAGGACCATCGTTTCCGGGCCAATCAGCGGCGCGATCCGGCGCACCACCTCGGGCAGAGAAGGCGCTTTGACGGCCAGCACCACCAGGTCCTGCACGCCGAGGTCGGCCGGCGCGGCGCTGGAGGACACAGCTTGCGACGTGATCTTGCCGCCCTGGTTCAGCCGCAGACCGTGCAGCTGCAGGGCATCGAGCGTGGCGCCGCGCGCCACCACGCTGACGCGGCAACCTGCGTGAGCGAGCCCGTGGCCTATCCAGCCGCCAATGGCGCCAGCGCCATAAATACATACCTTCATCGTTTCATGTCTCCATTTCCTAATCCCAAAAGCGAAAGGCCAGCAGGGGCCGCAGGCGCAGCGCCCCCCTCGGGGGGCAGCGCATTACACGCAGCCGAAGGCGAAGTGAAAAGCGTGGGGGCTCAACCCTCTGGTGTGAAACCCACCGCCTTGACCAGCGGGCCCCACAACTCGGTATCGGCCTTGAGCATGGCGGCCAGCTGTGCGGGCGAGGTCGGGGCCGCTTCCAGGTACGACACCGCGAGGCCGTCGATCACGTCCTGCGAGGCCAGCGCGGAGCGGATGCCGGCATTCAGCCGCTGCACCACATCCTGCGGCGCTTTGGCGGGCAGGAAGAAGCCGAACCATTCGGTGAACGCCATGTCCTTGAAGCCTTGCTCCAGCAGCGTCGGCGTGTTGGGGGTAAAGCGGCTGCGTTTGGGGCCGCTGGTCGACAGCAGGCGGCACTTGCCCGACGCGACATGCTGGGTGAACTCGCCGGTCGGCCCCGACACGGCGGCAATCTGGCCGCCCACCATGTCCAGCACGGCGGGCTGGGTGCCGCGAAAAGCCACGTGGCGCAAGTCCACGTTGCCGGCACGGCCCAGCAGCGCGCCGATGAAGTGCGGCGATGAGCCGGCGGCCGGTGAGCCGAAGTTGGCCTGGCCTGGGTTGGCCTTGCACCAGGCAAGAAAATCCGGCACGTTTTTGACGCTGGCCGGCACCATGGGGCCGACGGCGAAGCCGTAGTCGAAGATCGCGCCGGCAGATACCGGGGTCAGGTCGGCTACCGGGTCGTACGGTAGCTTCTTGTAGGTGTGCGGGTAGATGCCCAGCATGGACATGGGCGTCAGCAAAACGGTGGCGCCGTCGGGCGCGGCAGATTTGACGAACTGCACGGCGATTTGCCCGCCCGCGCCGGTCTTGTTCTCCACCACGGCGCTTTTGGCATAACCGGGGTGCAGCTTGTCGGCGACGCGCCGCGACACGATGTCGGCGGTGCCGCCGGGCGCAAAGCCGACGATGACTTTGGTGCTGTCAATGGCCTGGGCCCAGGCGCGCTGGCCGATGCTTGTGAGCAGTGCTGCAGCGCTGGATGACTGGATGAGCTGGCGGCGCGAAATGTTCATGGTGTGACCTCGTGGAATGGGTGGGGGCTGCTGTGGCGCCGCTGGCGGGCGCGAAAAAGCCATTGTTGTGCAAGATGCGATTTTGTGCAGGATCAGGCGGTATCCAGATGCGCGGCGAGGTTGTTGCGCTTGCCTTCATACACGGGGGCGCCTTCGTCGATTTGCAATGTCATGCCCACGGCGTGCTGCGCGAACACCCCATCCAGGTGTGCGCTGGCGCTGGCCAGCAGGGCGTCGCCGGCCCGCTTTTTCATGGCTTCGCTGCGGCCGGGGGTGATCAGGAGGTTCAGGTAGATAAAGGCGCGGTCGGGCTGGCCGTCCGCCACCGCAAAGTGCGGCGCCGGCCAGGCCATGACCCGCGTACCGGCCACCGGGAAAAGCGGCGCCACGCCGTCTTCGCCGCGCAGGGCCACCAGTGTGGCGGCCAGCGTGTGGCACATGGCGTTCATGTCGGTGAGGTTATCCAGGTTGGCGGTGTATTGAATGTTCAGGTGAGGCATGGCGGAGGTTGGTGGGGGTTGGTGGGGGTTGGCAGGTTGCGCGGATGAACAGGACCCGCCATCATTACCAAAACGCAAAGGCTGGTTATTTATACAGTAATATCGTGCATGGCCAAAGACAAAACGATTTACACCTGCACCGAATGCGGTGGCACCAGCCCCAAATGGCTGGGCAAATGCCCGCACTGCAACGCCTGGAACACGCTGATCGAGTCGGCCGCGGAAAACAGTGCGCCGGTCAAGAACCGCTACAGCAGCCAGTTCCAGTCACTGGCCAAGGCCTCCGACGTGACCGCCCTGGCCGACATCGAAGCCACCGACATGGAGCGCACGCCCACCGGGCACGAAGAGCTGGACCGCGTGCTGGGCGGCGGCATCGTCGAGGGCGGCGTGGTGCTGATTGGCGGCGACCCTGGCATCGGCAAGTCCACCTTGCTGCTGCAGGCGCTGGATTCGCTGCAACGCGCCGGGCTCAACACACTTTACGTGACCGGCGAGGAAAGCGGCGCGCAGGTCGCGCTGCGTTCACGCCGGCTGGGGCTGGACGGCTCGCAGGTCAAGGTGCTGGCGGAAATCCAGCTAGAAAAAATCCTCGCCACGCTGGAGGCCACGCAGCCGGCCATTGCCGTGATCGACTCCATCCAGACGGTGTATTCCGACCAGCTCACGTCGGCGCCGGGTTCGGTGGCGCAGGTGCGTGAATGCGCGGCGCACCTGACGCGTGCCGCCAAGTCCAGCGGCGTGTGCATCGTGCTGGTTGGCCATGTGACCAAAGAGGGCGCACTCGCCGGCCCGCGTGTGCTCGAGCACATGGTGGACACCGTGCTGTACTTTGAAGGCGACACGCATTCAAGCTTTCGCCTCGTGCGCGCCATCAAGAACCGTTTCGGTGCGGTCAACGAGATCGGTGTGTTCGCCATGACGGAAAAAGGCCTCAAGGGTGTGGCCAATCCGAGCGCGATCTTTTTGAGCCAGCACAGCGAGCCCGTGCCCGGCAGCTGCGTGCTGGTCACACTGGAAGGCACGCGCCCCATGCTGGTTGAAATCCAGGCGCTGGTCGACAACGGCGGGCCCAGCCCGCGGCGCCTTTCGGTGGGTCTGGACCGCGACCGCCTGGCCATGCTGCTGGCGGTGCTGCATCGCCATGCCGGTGTTGCCTGCATGGACCAGGACGTGTTCGTCAACGCCGTGGGCGGCGTGCGCATCAGCGAGCCGGCGGCCGACCTGGCCGTGATGCTGGCCATCACCTCCAGTTTGCGCGGTAAACCGTTGCCCAAGGGTTTCATTGCCTTTGGTGAGGTCGGGCTGGCCGGAGAAGTGCGCCCGGCCCCGCGCGGCCAGGAGCGCCTGAAGGAAGCGGCCAAGCTGGGCTTTAGCGTTGCCGTGGTGCCCAAGGCCAATGCGCCCAAGAAACCGATTGAAGGCCTCACCATCCACGCCGTCGAGCGCGTGGAAGAGGCCATGGAAGTGGTGCGCAGCCTGAGCTGAGGCATTGCACAATCAGGGCCATGAAACTCGCCGTCATCTCCGACATTCACGGTAACCTGCTGGCGCTTGAGGCCGTGCTGGCGGACATTGCCGGGCAGGGTGTTGACCAGACCGTGAACCTGGGCGACATCCTGAGCGGCCCGTTGCAACCCGCGGAAACGGCCGACCTGCTGATGGCCCGCAACTTCACCACCATTCGCGGCAACCACGAGCGGCAGGTGCTGGAATTGCTGGACCAGGGCCAGCATCTCGACCCACTCGGCACCGACGGCTATACCGCGGGCCAGCTGACGTCGGCGCAGGTGGCGTGGATCAGGTCGCTGCCCGCGCGCCTGGAGCTGGCGGGCGGTGACGTGCTGCTGTGCCACGGAACGCCCGGCAGCGATTTGATCTACTGGATGGAAACCACGGTGTCCGGTTTTCCTGACGCGCATCCGACGGGTATCCGGCCTGCCACTGCCGAAGAAGTTTTCCTGCGGCTTGGCGACGAGAGCCCCCAGACGCATTCGCTGGTCCTTTGCGGTCACACCCATGTGCCGCGCATGGTCCAGTGTGGCAACCTGCTTGTCGTCAATCCCGGCAGCGTCGGCCTGCAGGCCTATGACGACGACCATCCTCACCCGCATGTGGTGGAAAACGGTGCGCCGCACGCGCGCTACGCGCTCGTGGAAAAAACCGCCCAGGGCTGGCGGGCGGACCTCCGCGCAGTGCCCTATGACCACATGGCGGCATCCAAAGCGGCATTTAGCCGAGGCCGTCCTGACTGGGCGTATGCGCTGGCGACCGGTTGGGCACAACGCGGCAGTTAACAAGCGCTATTAAAAACATAGCTGCTGGCGCAATATCTGATTGGGTAGCAGCCGCTTTTGGCTTAAAAAGAGCTCTCCACGCTGTCTGGAGGCCGCTTTCGGCGGTTTTTTCATGCCGCTACGCACTCCCCGCAGCGTTGGCGTCCCCGGTGGCTGCGAAAATACGGCCATGAACTTCCAGAAAATCATTGTTCCCGTGGCCGGCATCGCCGGGGTCTTGCTGGCGTACCGCTTTTACGGCTGGGCCGGTGTAGCCGCCGCTGCCAGCGCCCTCGTGATGTGGGTGCTGCTGCATTTCACCCGCATGATGCAGGTTTTGAAGCGTGCAGCCAACCGGCCCATCGGTTATGTCGACAGCGCGGTCATGCTCAACGCCAAGCTCCGGCCCGGCATGACATTGCTACATGTGGTAGCGATGACGCGGGCGCTGGGCCTGCTGCAGTCGGCCAAGGACGAACAGCCCGAAATCTTCCGCTGGACAGACGGTTCCGAGTCGCATGTCACCTGCACCTTTGTGGGCGGCAAACTGTCGCACCATGAACTCTTCCGCCCCGTGCCCGCGGATTCGCCTGAGGCCGGGGGCACAGCGCCGCCCGCACCGTAAAATCAGACTTTCGGGTTTTGCCCGGCCTGGCACCGCATTCCCGGCTGCTGCTGCCGGCGGCGCGCCGATACAGCACAACCATTCCACGACATTCACCACAGGATCAGCACCATGTCCCCAGTTATTCCTTCCATGGCAGACCGCGACGGCAAAATCTGGATGGACGGCCAGATGGTCGACTGGCGCGACGCCAAGATCCACGTGCTGAGCCACACCCTGCATTACGGCTGCGGCGCGTTTGAAGGCGTGCGGGCCTACAACGCCCAGGGTGGCACGGCGATTTTCCGGCTCGAAGAGCACACCGAGCGCCTCTTCAACAGCGCCAAGATCTTGCGTATGAAGATTCCCTTTACCCAGGCCGAAGTCAACGAAGCCACGAAAGCCGTCGTGCGCGAGAACAAGCTGGAGTCCTGCTACATCCGCCCGCTGACCTGGATCGGCTCGCAAAAACTCGGCGTCAGCCCCAAGGGCAACCAGATTCACCTGATGGTCGCGGCCTGGGCCTGGGGCGCCTACCTTGGCGAAGAAGGCATGAAGCGCGGCATCCGTGTGAAGACCTCCAGCTACACCCGCCACCATGTCAACATCACCATGACGCAGGCCAAGGCGGTGAGCAACTACACCAACTCCATCCTCGCCAACATGGAAGCGCTGGATGACGGCTACGACGAAGCGCTGCTGCTCGACGCCTCAGGTTTTGTCAGCGAAGGCGCGGGTGAAAACATTTTTGTGATCAAGGGCGGCGTGGTCTACACGCCCGACCTGTCTGCAGGCGCGCTCAACGGCATCACACGCAACACCATCCTGCACATCTGCAAGGACCTGGGCCTGGAGCTCGTGCAAAAACGCATCACGCGCGACGAGGTGTATATCTCCGACGAGGCCTTCTTCACCGGCACGGCCGCCGAAGTCACGCCGATTCGCGAACTCGACCGCATTGAAATCGGCGCCGGCTCGCGCGGCCCCATCACCGAAAAAATCCAGAGCGCGTTCTTTGACATCGTCAACGGCCGCAATCCGAAATACGCCCACTGGTTGGCCAAAGTCTGAAGCGCTTACTGAAAGTCCCGCGATGAGCACCCCCACAACGACCCACGCCTCCTCCTCTGTCGAACTGCTGGCTTCGGACCTGAACGCCCAGGGCGGCGTCTACTGCCCCAGCCCCAAGGCCGACATGAAAATCTGGAATAGCCACCCGAAGGTTTACCTGGACGTGGCCCGAACCGGCCAGGCCAAGTGCCCGTATTGCGGCACGGTTTACGCGCTGAAAGCCGGCGAGCACTTCGGCGGACATCACTAATCGCGGTCGCCTTTCATTCTGATGGGCAGCTTCAAACATCACAGCTATTTTGTAAAAGAGAAACACGTTCAAGGTGTTCTCTTTCCGCACGCCTGCCTGGACTGCCGAAAGACATTCAAAAAACCGCGGAGTGTGACCGCCCGCTTATGCCCAGAATGTGGCGGCCAGCTCGTCGTTTTGAGCCGCAAATTCTCGGCACCTAAATCCCGCGATACCCGGCAGTGGGAAAAAGTAAGATTCCTGGTAATCAACGGATTTCTTTTTCAGCCCGTTCGGGAAGGCAACGAAACTGTCCGTTATCCAAAGACATTGGACGAGGCGAGAGAATTTGTCGCCAAGTATCGCAAGCAGGCCATCCCGTGCGCTCGCAAAGATTTTGATGTTGCCATCCTTCGCAATGAGCCATAAATCCGACGACAGATCTGGCTCACAGGGTGCAATTCACTCGCTTGTGATCGCACCTCAGTGGATTGGTGACGCCGTCATGACCGAGCCGCTCATGCGCCGCTTGCATGCGCGCGGCGAACGTCTCACGGTAGGTGCCTTGTCCTGGGTGGCGCCGGTTTACCGGGCGATGCCGCAGGTGGCCGATGTCATTGAATTTCCCTTTGCACACGGCGGCTTGCAGTTCCGCGAACGTCGCGCGCTTGCCAGGCGCATCGAGGGACGTTTCGACAAAGCTTATGTCCTGCCCAATTCGCTGAAAAGCGCACTGCTGCCTTTTCTGGCCAGCATCCCGGAACGCATCGGTTATTTCGGTGAAGCGCGAGTGGGCCTGCTCACGCACCGGCTCAAGAATCCGAAGAACAAGCCGCCCATGGTGGCGTTTTATTCAGCGTTGAGCGGTGGGGCGGACCTCGACAAAGACCGGCCGCAACTGCAGATGGCACCCGCTGAAATTGAGCAGGCGCTGGCTGAACTGGGCCTGCAACGCGGCGGCTATTACGTGTTTGCGCCCGGCGCCGAATACGGTCCTGCCAAGCGCTGGCCCGCCCGTCACTTTTCAGAACTCGCCGCGCGGCTGGCTTTGCCGGTAGTGTTGCTGGGCTCCGGCAAGGAGGCGGCGCTCTGCGAAGAAATCGCCGCGCCCGTGAACGCGGCGCAGCCCGGCAAATGCCTGAACTTCGCGGGCAAGACCTCATTGGTGCAGGCGCTGTGCCTGATCGCCGCAAGCCAGAGCACGATCAGCAATGACTCGGGACTGATGCACGTGGCTGCGGCCTTCGGTGTGCCGCAAGTGGCGATTTTCGGCTCGTCCAGCCCCCTGCATACGCCGCCGCTAAGCGACAAGGCCACCGTGCTGTGGCTCAAAGCTGATGCCGCCTACCAGCCGCCGCTGGACTGCGCACCCTGCTTCGAGCGCGAATGCCCGCTGGGCCATACGCGCTGCCTGAACGATATGGGCGCCGAGCGGGTGCTGGCGGCGCTGCCACCGGTTCCCCGGGTGGGAAATTAGGCCGGTCAGGCGGGGAAGGCCGCCAGCGGCGAAAAACCCGGTTTGCCCTGGGTCGGCGTACGCGCCACGTTCATCACCCAGCACACCATCACAAAATAGCCGGCGAGGCTGACCAGCTCGACCACACCCTGTTCGCCGAAAGTTTTCACTGCCGCGGCGTAGGTGGCGTCGCAGCAGCCGTGCTGGCGCAGCACTTCGAACGTGAGGTCCAGCGCGACGGCCTCATCGGCGGCCAGTTCGCGCGGCTGCCTGCCTTCGGCGATCGCGTCCACAGTGGCCTGGCTCACGCCCGCAGCCACCGCCAGCGGCGCATGCATCAGCCATTCAAACTGGTTGGCGGTATGGCGGGCCGCCACGCAGGTAACGAGTTCGCGGATGCGCGCGTCCAGCGCGCTTTCAAAGCGCAGGTAAGCCCCCACGTCGCCGATGCGGCCCATGAGCTGCGGGCTGCGCAGCAGGGGAATGAACGGGCCAAACACGGCCTTGCGCGGGCCGGCGATCAGTGTGTCTGCAGCGGCCTGCTGCGCGGGTGACATGGCCTCCCGCGGCATCAGCGGCATCCGGTCTTCGGCAAGCTGGAAGAAGCCCTGGGGGACGGCGGGAGCTGGGGGTGTGGTGGCAAGGCTCATGGGGTTCCTGTGGGTGGCTGAATCCCTGAGCGTATCAAAGGGCGCGCCGCCATGTCTTCAGGCAAAAAAAAGCCACCGCGAGGTGGCTTTTGCAAACTTCTTCCGTGAGGAAGATGTCGTTGGGAATCATTGAAATGTTTCACCGACGTTTTGGTTTTTAGTCCCTTTTAGTTCCCCTTTTCCCCTATCCATTGTTGTGACAGCAACGGGAAGAAATGTCGGCGATTACACGCTGTCTGACCATTCTCCAAATAGAGGAGACCGCGCGGTTTAGTGTTGCTGGAGGCCGTACTTCGTGATTTATTTCACGTTTATGGGTGGGCGACCGGCAATTCAACAACAAAAGTCGCGCCGCCGCCAGGCCGGGCTTCGCAACGAACGCTGCCGCCATGGCGCTGGCTGATCGACTTCACCAGGGCCAGGCCGAGCCCCACGCCGCCTTCGCGTTCACTGGCGCCGGGCAACCGGTAAAAAGGTTCGAAAATGCGCTCCCGCTGCTCGGCGGGCACGCCCGGGCCGCGGTCATGCACCTTGATCACGGCCCGCTGTTTTGCGCCGGCCCGGGCCTGTGCCAGCTCGAGGTTAATCTCGCCGGTGCTATAGCGCCGCGCGTTTTCCAGCAGGTTGCGAATCAGCCGGCGCAAGAGGCGTGGAGAGCCCTGTACTGTCAGGCTGTGGCTATCGGCATCAATGCCAAGGCCGGCGCCGCTGGAATCCTGGCTCAGCTCTGCGCTCAACTCCGCATTGACGCGCGAGCATTCTTCGGCCGCCAGGCCCGTGAGGTCCAGGGTTTCAAAAGGCTCCGCGTCGGCCTGCTTGGCGTCGAGGCGGCTGGCCAGCAATATCTCGTCGATCAGCTGGTCGAGTTCGGAGATGCTGCGGGAAATTTCCTTGCGCTGCGGTGATGCGGCGTCGGTGCCCATGAGTTCCAGCCCCATGCGGATACGCGCCAGTGGTGAGCGCAATTCGTGTGACGCGTTGGCCAGCAGCGATTTGTGCGACTCCATCAGGGTTTCGATGCGCTCGGCCGCGTGGTTGAAGCGCCTGGCCAGGAAGGCCACCTCGTCCTTGCCGTCTGCGTTAACGCGGGCCGACAAATCACCGGCGCCCCAGCGCTCTACGCCGCGCTGCAGGGCTTCCAGCCGCAGCGTCAGCCTTCGCATCACGGGGTAGGCGCCCAGCGCCACGGCCAGGCCGACCACGACCAGCATCCAGCCAAAACCAAACGGAGGGCGGTTCCACGGGTTGTTGCCGGGTGGGCGTTTGGGCCGCGGCAACACCAGGTTCAGGGTCTGGCCGTCTTTGGTCAGCACGTCAAATTCCAGGCCGTCACCGGGTTTGCGGTCGGGCTTGGTTTGCGCTGTGCCGATGACTTCGCCCTTGTCGTTGTGCACCAGCACTTCGCGTATCGGCAGCTGCGGCGGGTCGGCGCTCAGGCGCCACGCCGCGCCCACCAGAAAAGTGAGGACCAGCACTGTAGCGACAACAGCCAGCCAGATTCGCACATACAGGTGCGAGGTAAAACGTCCCCACATATGGAGCTCCTATAAGTCCAATTTTCGGGCGGATGGCATCGTTGCGCGGTGCTCGGAATCCTCATGTACCCAAGTGCATTCCGGTGTCCTGCGCTCCGGGCGCCTCGCCCTGCATCCCGACAATTGCATTTCTAGGAGCTCCATAGCCATTTCCCTCCTTAGTCCTGCTGTTTGGCAAAAACGTAGCCGACGCCCCGCACCGTCAGAATGCGTTTCGGGTCTTTTGCGTCGGCCTCGATGGCGCTGCGGATGCGGCCCATGTGCACGTCGATGGAGCGGTCAAAGGCCTCGAGTTCGCGGCCGCGTACGGCTTCCATGATCTGGTCGCGGCTTAGCACGCGGCCGGCACGTTCGGCCAGCGCCACCAGCAGGTCGAACTGGTAAGACGTCAGCTCGCAGGGGTTGCCGGACACCGATACGGTGCGTGCATCGCGGTCGATCTCCAGCGAACCGAAGCGCATGACCTTGTGGCCGCCGCTGGAGGCTGCCGCACCCGTTTCGCCGCCGCGGCGCAGCACGGCCCGGATGCGCGCCAGCAACTCGCGCGGCTCGAAAGGTTTGGGCAGGTAGTCGTCAGCGCCAATTTCCAGGCCGACGATACGGTCCATCGGGTCGCCCTTGGCCGTCAGCATCAGCACGGCGGTATTGGCGTTTTCGCTGCCCTGGCCCTTGATGCGCCGGCACACTTCCAGTCCATCCATGTCGGGCAGCATCAGGTCCAGGATGACCAGGTCGGGCGTTGCGGCTTCCAGTGCTGCCAGACCTGCCGCGCCGTCGGCTGCGTGGGTAAAACCGTAGCCCGACTGGCGCAGGTATTCGCCCACCATATTGGCCAGGCGGGTATCGTCTTCAATCATCAAAAGCTGTTGGGTCATGGCTGGTCCTCGTGTGCAGGTGTTCCCCTTGGGGTGGGATCACAATGAAATTCATGGTGCGCCGGGCGCAACAATCCCGCTTGAAGCCACCGTAAAGTTACGGTAAACCGGGGCAGCGAGCCTCCAGCATACTCCGTGCACGGCACGTCCGCCATGGTGCGGAATTGCTATTGAATTAATAGCTGATTGCGCTTATTCCTTCTGGGTTTGCGGCGTTTTAAGTCTTGAGGCAAAACCCACCAGAACCAGCACCGGCAGGCCCAGCAGGGCCGTTGCGGTGAAGAAGTTGCTGTACCCGAAAGAGTCCACATACTTGCCCGAATAGCCGGCCAGAAACTTCGGCAGCAACAGCATCATGGAGCTGAAAAGGGCGTATTGGGTGGCCGAATAATTGATGTTGGTGAGGCTCGACAGGTAGGCGATGAAAGCGGCTGAAGCAATGCCGCTGGAGAGGTTGTCGGCCGAGATCACGAAGATCAGCGCGTTGACGTCGTGGCCCCGCGTGCCCAGCCAGGCAAACAGCAGGTTGCTGGCGGCACTCAGCACGGCGCCCAGCATCAGCACGCGCATGACGCCGAAGCGCATGGCCAGCGCGCCGCCCACGAAGGCACCGACCAGTGTCATCACCACGCCGTAAATTTTGGTCACTGCAGCTACTTCGTCTTTGGTGTAGCCCATGTCGACATAGAACGGGTTGGCCATGATGCCCATGACAACGTCGCTGATGCGGTAGACCGCGATCAGGGCCAGGATCAGCAGCGCCTGCTTGCCGTAGCGGCGCAGGAAATCGGCGAACGGGTCGACCAGCGCGGTTTTAAGCCACTCTGCAGCGTTGCGCGACGGCGCCAGCGGGCGCGGCGCTGGTTCAGGCGACAGCAGCACCGTCGCCATGCCCAGCAGCATGGACGCCGCCATGACCAGGTAGGCCACTTGCCATGCGCCGTGCTGGTAAGTGACGGCGTCGCCTGCGACTTCGGCACGCGCTGCAATCCACAACGCCCCGGCGCCGGCCCAGATCATCGCGATGCGGTAACCCGTTTGGTAGGCGGCAGCCAGTGCGGCCTGGCGCTGGATGTCGGCCGACTCGATGCGGTAGGCGTCCAGCGCGATGTCTTGTGTAGCCGACCCGAATGCCACGGCCAGTGCACACCACACGACGGGTTGCAGTGCCAGCTTGGGGTCCGTCAGTGCCATGCCGACAAGCGCCGCCACGATGACCAGCTGCGACAGCAGCAGCCAGCTGCGCCGGCGCCCAAGCAGACGCGTGAGCAGCGGAATGGGCATGCGGTCCACCAGCGGCGCCCACACCCACTTGAAGCCGTAAGCCAGCCCGACCCAGCTCAGGTAGCCGATGGTGGTGCGGTCTATGCCGGCTTCGCGCAGCCAGAAGCTCAGCGTGCCAAACACCAGAAGCAGGGGCAGGCCGGCGGAAAAACCCAAAAACAGCATGCGCAGCGTGGCGGCTTCGGCATACACGCGCCAGACATCGCGCCAGGCGGGTTTGGGTGCGGCTTTAACAGTGGGGGCTGTAGATGCCGCGCTGTGCGCAGCGACAGGGGCGGATGATGGCAGTTCGGAGGAGGGGGTTTTGTCTGACATGGGCATTTTGATTTGTGACTATTATTCACCCATGTGCTTTTTATGCGAGGCCAAACACTCTGCCTGGGCTGGCCGCCGGGCGTTCCTGCTGGCTGCCGGCGGCGCCGCAGCGACGGCCGTCACCACCCCGCTGCTTGCGCAGGTTGATGTCGGGCCGTCATCGGGGCTGCGCAAGCTGATCCCTGCCGAGGAACTGGAAAACGCCGCCACGCAGGAATATGCCAAGCTGCTGGCGGAGGCAAAGTCCAAAGGGGCGCTGGCGTCGCCGGGCAATCCCCAGCTGCAGCGCATACGCGGCATCGCTACCCGGCTGGTGCCGCAGGCCGCACAGTGGAACGACCGTGCCAACCAGTGGCGCTGGGAGGTCAACCTGCTCGGCAGCAAGCAGATCAACGCCTTCTGCATGCCCGGAGGCAAGATTGCGTTCTACACGGGCATCATCGATCAGCTCAAGCTCACCGACGATGAAATTGGAATGATCATGGGCCACGAAATGGCCCATGCGCTGCGCGAGCATGCACGTTCCCGCATCGCCAAGAGCGCGGGAACCGGGCAGCTGCTCTCGCTGGGTGCGCAATTGCTCGGCCTGGGCCAGCTCGGCGACGTGGCTGCCAACATCGGCACCCAGCTGCTGACGCTGCGCTTCAGCCGCGAAGACGAGACGGACGCCGACCTCGTGGGTCTGGAGCTGGCCGCGCGCGGCGGCTATAACCCGCAGGCATCCGTCAGCCTCTGGGAAAAAATGGCGCAGGCTGGTGGCGGTGCCGGCGGTCCGAGCTTTCTTTCTACCCATCCCTCCGGTCCTGAGCGCATCCAGCAACTGCAGGCCAATGTGCCCAAGGTGCAGGGTCTTTATCAACGCGCGCGCGGCTGATCTGGCCCCTGGTGACCGGTTTGACGCAGCGCGCCGCATTCTTCACGCGCGCCTGGTGGCGGGGCTTCCGGCCGGGACGCACCCGCATCAACTCTCGCGAGCGACTGCGCATTGTCGTTGGGTCGCTGCTGGGTATTTTCGTGACGGGGCTGCTGTGCCACCTGGCTGACCGGATGATGCCGGGCCTGCCCTGGCTGGTGGCGCCGCTGGGCGCCAGCGCCGTGCTGGTGTATGCCGTGCCGGCCAGTCCTATGGCGCAGCCCTGGAATGTGGTGGGCGGTAATACCCTGTCGGCGCTTGCCGGCATTGCGGGCGTGCATGGCATGCATCTGCTGGGCTCGCCGGCGCTTGCGGCCGCAGTGGGCGTGGCCACGGCCATCGCGCTCATGCTGGCGTTGCGCTGCCTGCACCCGCCGGGCGGCGCCACTGCCTTGATGGTGGTGCTGGGCGGAGTTTCCGACCCGCTGTTTGCCTTCTATCCCGTGATGCTCAATCTCCGTGCTGCTGGTGGCGGTCGGCGTCGCCTACAACAACGCCACGCGCAGGGCCTATCCCCACACCCAATTGGCCCCGCCGGGCCCCGCGCCGTCCGTAGAAGACCAGTTGCTTGATGCGGATCTGGACGCCGTACTGGCGCGCTACAACCAGGTGCTGGACGTCAGCCGCGACGACCTCAAGACCTTGCTGGCCGAAACCCGGCTGCGCGCGTACGACCGCAAACTGGCGGAAGTCCGCTGCGCCGACGTCATGTCGCGCGATCTCGTCACGGTGGAATTCGGCACTCCGCTGGAAGAGGCCTGGGCCCTGCTGAGGGAGCGCCGCATCAAGGCCTTGCCGGTGGTGGACCGCAGCTTCCGCATCGCGGGCATCATCACGCAGGCCGACTTCATGCGGGCGGCTGAACTCGATTTGTACGAAGGCTTTGACGCCAAGTTGAGGCAGCTGGTGCGCACCACGCGCAGCGTTTACTCCGACAAACCCGAAGTCGTGGGCCAGATCATGACCCGCAACGTGCGCGTAGCGGGCATGCACCGGCGGCTGGTGGAGCTGGTGCCGCTGTTCGGCAGCACCGGTCACCACCACATTCCCATCATCGGGGAGGGAGAGCGGCTGGTGGGAATTATTACCCAGTCTGATGTGATCGCTGCGCTGGGGCGGGCTGCCGATCCATCGGCTTGATGCGCGCGGCGGCCCCAATGATTGAATGCTAATGTATTTAGTTTCCGCGTAGATTCAGGGGTTTTTGCGATAAAGCAGGCTATAAGAATTAATTATTCATCGGTACAGATGATTCGCTTCTGACATCCCGCCGCAAGCGGTGCACCCCAAGGCGAAACCTCGTACTTGTCCTACGCTGCGTTTTGGCACCTGCGCCGTAAGATAAGCCGCATGTGCTTTCTTCTTCATCAAGTGCAACATGCGTGCCCGCGCGGCTTGCATGCCAAGGCGACTTCGGGGCTGGTCACCAGCTTCTCCCGCGGAACCGCATCAAATAGCGCATGGCTGGCGCCAGCTTTCCGGATGCCATGACGCAACCCAACCCGGCCCTGCTCGCATTTCTGGAGGAGCAGCGCGCCGATTACACCCGCTCGTTGCCGCGTCGTCTTGAGCAGGTGGAGGCCTTATGGCAACAAATTCTCAACGGCGACGATCTGGCGCAGGCTCTGCCAACCCTGGAACGCCATGCGCACAGCCTGGCCGGATCTGCGGCAACCTTCGGATGGGCCGACCTCGGTCTTGCGGCCCAGGCGCTGGAACTGGCCATAGAACCTCATGTCGGTGCCGGCCGGCCGCTTTCGCCGCAGGTGCAGGCCGAAGTCGGACGGGCAGTTAAGGCACTGCAGCAGCGCTTTCCCGGTACTGCGTGAACGCCTACGATCAGATCGCACAAAATGTCCATGTTTTCCTCCAACGCTTTTCTGGTCAAGATCAAAATCGCATTGGCTGCAGGCCTTGTGCTGATGATGGTTGTGGGTGCGGCCTCGTACATCGGCATCGACCGCCTGATTGAAACGGCGCAATCCCGGGTGCGCACGGAAGACACGCTGGTGATGCTCGAGCGTGCGGACTCCGGCCTCCGCACGGCCGAGTCCACATTGCGACAGTATCTTCTGAGCGGCAGCCCCCAGGAGCTGGAGGAGTTCCAGCGGGCTCGGGTCGAGTTGCGCGCGATCAGGGCACGCATGCGCAGCGCCAACGTGCTGCAGGAGGCCGTAGAGTTTGACGAACTGATCAACCAGCGCGCCCAGATCGCGAACCAGTCCATCGCGGCGCGCAAGGCGTCCGGCCCCGAAGCCGCTGCGACCGTTCTCGGCAGTGATGCCAGCCGGCAATTGAGGCTGCGCACCGACGGGTTGCTGGAAAACGCGCGTAATCGCGAGGTCCATAAGTGGCGTGACGCGCAGGCCGCGGCGGAGCATAGCGCCCAGTGGGCTCAGGGCTTCATCATCGCGGGAAACCTGCTGTTTGCCTGCATGCTGGCCTGGATGGTCTATGTGGTCAAGCACTATGAGCACGTGCGAAAACGCGGCGAGGAGCAATTGCGAGACACAGAAGTGATGAGCCGCAGCATTACCGAGGGTATGGTCGAAACGGTGATCACCACCACGTCCGACGATATCGTTCTGGAGGCCAACGCGGCGGCTTTGCAACTCTTTGGGTACGAGAAAAGCGATCTGATCGGCCGTGACGTGTCGGAATTGGTGCCGCCGCGGTTTCGCCAGCAATACAAGGATTTCACTTCCATGATGCGGGAGCAGCCGGAAACGTTCCGGATATCCGGGCAGGAAGTGCGCGCCATGCGCAAAGATGGCAGCGAGTTCATGGTCAGTGTGTCTTTTAGTGATGTGCAGGTCGGCGGCCGCCGCCTTTTCACCGCGTTGATGCATGACATTACCGAGAGCAAGCGCATCAGCAAGGCCTTGCGGGCGAGCGAGTCCCAGCTGCGCCAGGTCACCGATACGGTGCCGGCCCTGATTGCTTACCTCGATACGGAGCAGCGCTTTCGCTTTCACAACCGCGCTTACGAAGCTGCTTTCGGCCTGAGCTTCGAGCAGATCGACGGGCACCCCCTGGCTGAAGTGCTGGGTCCGCAGATTTACGAAACCGTCCGGGAGAAAGTGGAAGAAGTGCTGAGCGGCAAGCCGGTCCGCTACGAACGCACCCAGGTGACGCCGCAAGGCGAGCGCAGGCACTTCGCGATGCAGTATTTCCCCCGCTACGGCGAAGGCGCCGCCAAAGACAAGGTCATCGGGTTCTTCTCAATGGGCACGGACATCACCGAGCTCAGGCGTATCGACCGCATGAAGACCGAATTCGTATCCACCGTCAGCCACGAGCTGCGCACGCCGCTGACGTCCATACGCGGCTCTCTGGGGCTGATTTCCGGCGGCGTGGCCGGTGAGCTGCCTGCGGCGGTGAAGAACCTGGTGGGCATTGCCCAAAGCAACTGCGAGCGCCTGATCCGGCTGATCAACGACATCCTGGACAGTGAAAAAATCGAGTCCGGCAAATTGCGCCTGGACCTGCAGGTGGTGGACCTTCGGCAACTGGTGCAGCAGGCGCTGGTCGCCAACGAGGGCTTTGCCGGCCAGCACCGGGTGGACCTCGTGTTGCGGGCGCCTGACGTCGCCCTGCAGGTGCGGATCGACGCCGATCGCATGACCCAGGTTTTGACCAATCTTCTGTCCAACGCGGTCAAGTTTTCGCCGCCGGGCAGCCCGGTGGAGGTCAGGCTGTCAAGGTCGGCGCAGCGCGTTCGCGTCGAGGTGGTTGATGTCGGCCCCGGCATTCCCGAGGAGTTCCACGGTCGCATTTTCCAGAAATTCTCGCAGGCAGACTCTTCCGACACCCGGCAAAAAGGCGGAACCGGCCTCGGCCTGAATATTTCTCGCGCGCTGGTGGAAAAGATGGACGGCACGATCGGCTTCAGCAGCGCGGAAGGCGTGGGAACCACCTTCTTTTTTGAGGTGCCGGAATGGACCAACCCGGTGCCACTGCTGCAACCCGTGCGGATACAGCCGGCTGTTTCAACCCGGCCTCGCATCCTGATCTGCGAAGGCGATCCCGACGTGGCCAGGCTGATCAGCATGATGCTAAGCAAGGCCGGGTTCGACTCCGATATGACACACAGCGCGGAGCAGGCGCTGGCTTGCCTGGCAGCCAACAGCTACGACGCGGTGACGGTAGACCTGAAACTGCCGGGGCAGAACGGCGTGGCCTTTATCGGCCAGCTGCGGGAGGATGAAAGAACCCGCCACCTGCCTGTTGTGGTGATCTCGGCCATGGCCGAGCAGGGGCAGTTGCAGTTCAACCGCAAGCCGCACACGGTGTCGGACTGGCTCAAGAAACCCATTGACGAGCGGTTGCTTATTCACAGCTTGCGACGGGCCGTTGTCAGCGTGGATGAAGGCAAACCGCGCGTTCTGCATGTCGAAGACGACCAGGATATCCAGCAAATCACGGCCGCCATTGCACAGGATTTTGCGACCTTCGAATTTGCCACAACGCTGGACGAGGCTCGCGCCCTACTGCGCCAGCATTCATTCGACCTGATCCTGCTGGACCTGTCGCTCGGCAGCCATTCGGGCTGGGACCTGTTCGAGGATATCGACGCCCTGGATCCGCGTCCGCCGGTGATCGTGTTCTCGGCCGGCGACGTAAACCCGGCAGATGGCAAGCAGGCCGATGCGGTGCTGGTCAAGGCCCATACTTCCAATACCGAACTGCTCAATACAATCCAGCGTGTGCTCCAGATTCCCGCCGACTACCGCCCCACCCAATCCCAACCCCTGATCTGATCATGACCAAACCACTGACCCGTATCCTGTATGTCGAAGACGAACCCGACATTCGTATGGTTGCGCAGATGGCGCTGGAAGCCGTAGGCGGCTTCACCGTTATCGCCTGCGCTTCGGGCCAGGAGGCGCTGGATGCCGCACCGGGCGCCGGCGCCGACCTGCTGCTGCTGGACGTGATGATGCCCGGCATGGACGGGCCCAGCACGCTCAAAGGTCTTCGGGCATTGCCGGCCACGGCCGACACGCCGGTGATTTTCATGACCGCGAAGGTGCAGGCTGCAGAGGTCGCGGTGTACAAGGGCCTGGGCGCCATGGAGGTGATCCCCAAGCCGTTTGACCCGATGGAGCTGTCTAGCCAGATCCAGCGCATCTGGGCAGCACAGTAGAGCCCCCACGGTGGAGTAGAGCCCCCACAGTCGTTCACTGCGTGTAACTCCTTGCCCCCCCGAGGGGGCCGCCCGCCTGCGGTCTGGCAAAGCCGAGAAATTGGCACACCCCTATCGGGCTCACTGCGTGTAGCCCTTTTCCCCTTGCAGGGGACTGCGCCTGCGGCCCGGCAAAGCCGGATCCGCGGCCCCGGCTGGGTTGAAAATTCAGGGACTAACCAGCGGGGTATTCACCAGCAGGGGCCGCGGGACTGGCTTTGCCAGACCGCAGGCGCCGCCCCCTGGAAGGGGGGACAGGCTACACGCAGTGAGCCTGGGCGGGGGTCAAAGTCCAAACTCATAGTCCACGCTCATGGGCGCGTGGTCGGAAAACCGCTGTTCCTTGTAGATATGTTCGCTGCGGGCCAGCGCGGCAAATGACGGCGTGGCCAGGTGGTAGTCCAGCCGCCATCCCACATTCTTGGCATAGGCCTGGCCGCGGTTGCTCCACCAGGTGTAGGCCGCGTCCGTGGCTGTGGGTTGCAGCTTTCGGTAGACATCGACCATACCGCCGCCCTTGACCGAGGGGCCTGTGCGCTCTGTCAGCTCCTGTGCGGCTTCGTTGGCCAGCTCGGCATCGCGCAGCAGCTCGGTCATCCAGGCGCGCTCTTCGGGCAGGAAGCCGCTGTTCTTTTTGTTGCCCTTGAAGTTTTTCAGGTCGATTTCCTGGTGCGCGATATTGATGTCGCCGCACAGCACGAAGTCGCGCGTTTCCTTCAGGGCCAGCAGGCGCGGATAAAACTCGGCCAGGAAGCGGAACTTGGCGGCCTGGCGTTCCTCGCCCGAAGAGCCGCTCGGGAAATAGCAGCTGATGATGGACAGCTTGGGGCTTTGTTTGCGCCCGGGTCTGTCAAAGCGCAGTTCCACATAACGCCCTTCGGCGTCGAATTCGGTGGAGCCGTAGCCCACGATGACATCGCTGGGTTCGTGCCGCGTGTACACGCCGACGCCGGAGTAGCCCTTTTTCTCGGCGAAGTGAAAATGGCCTTTCATGCCGGCGATTTCCTCGAACCGGCCGCTCATGTCGGCGGCTTGGGCCTTGAGCTCCTGCACACAAATACAATCCGGCATGGATTGTGCAACCCAGTCCAGCAACCCCTTGCTGGCTGCGGAGCGGATACCGTTGAGGTTGAGGCTGGTTAATTTAAACATGGGACTTTCAAATGAGCACGGCAGGGAAACGGGACAACAAGGGCAAAGCGCATTCTGCGGACGATGCGCTGGCACTGGAATTCGTGCAGTTTGCCGTCGAATCAGGCGTACTGCGCTTCGGGCAATTCAAGACCAAGGCCGGGCGCATGAGCCCCTATTTTTTCAATGCCGGCCTGTTTGACGACGGAGCCAAGCTGGGCCGGCTGGCGCAATTCTATGCGCGCCACCTGCTGGCCGAAGAAGAGCGCAGCGGTCTTGAATTCGACATGATTTTCGGGCCCGCCTACAAGGGCATTCCGCTGGCTGCCGCGGTGGCCATCGAGCTGGCGCGGCTGGGGCGCAATTTTCCGTTTGCCTACAACCGCAAGGAGGCCAAGGATCACGGCGAAGGCGGCACGCTGGTCGGCGCCCCGGTCAAGGGCCGCGTACTGATCATTGACGACGTCATGTCCGCCGGCACCGCTGCCCGCGAATCCATTGCCATCATCCGGGCAGCCGGGGCCATTCCCCACGCCGTGGCGCTGGCGCTGGACCGGCAGGAGAAGGCCACCGAAAACGGTGTGGATGTGAACCACAGTGCTGTGCAATATGTTACGAATCAGTTGGGGTTGCAGGTTTGTGCGATTGCGCGCCTGACCGACTTGCTGCAGTATCTCTCCAGGCAGGGCGGCACGTCGGCTACAAGCGCTCCTGAAACGTTATCTTTGCAAGCGCACTACCAGTCGGTGCTGGCCTATCGCGAACGATACGGCGTCAATTAAGGATTCGAATTGCTCCTGCGAACCCCGCTCACGGTCACCTGTATTTCACTCATGTGCCTGGCCGGCCCTGTTGCAGCGCAGAACATCTACACCTGTGTAGACGGCAAAGGCCGCAAGATCACGGCAGACCGCCCGATCATTGAATGCATAGACCGCACACAGCAGGAGCTGAGCCCGTCCGGCGCGGTCAAGCGCCAGGTGGGCCCGTCGCTGACCGTGCAGGAGCGCGCCGCCCTTGAGGAAAAAGAGAAGGTCGCCGCCGAAGTGCGCGCACGCGAAGCCGAGGAAAAACGGCGTGACCGCGCCCTGTTGCTGCGCTATCCGCGCCGGGAAGTGCACGACCAGGAACGCGTCACCGCGCTAGCCCAGATCGACGAGGTCATCAAGGCTGCGAGCAAAAGAACGGTGGAACTGGCCGCGCAGCGCAAGAGCATCAACAGCGAGCTCGAGTTCTACGCGAAAGACCCCGCCAAGGCGCCCCTCGCGCTGAAACGCAAGATCGAGGAAAACGACAGCAGCGCCCTGGTACAGAAGAAGTTCATCCAGGACCAGGAGCAGGAAAAAAAACGCGTCAACCAGCGGTTTGACGAAGAGCTGGCCAAGCTCAAGCAGCTGTGGACCATTGCCGGCGTGCCTGCCATTGCGGCCAGTGGTGTTGCTGGCGCCGCAAAAAATTAGCGGCTCGCCCCTGGGCCGCTGCTAACGCCGTCAGAACGGTCAGCCCAGTTTCTTTTTGAGCAACTCGTTCACCTGGGCCGGATTGGCCTTGCCTTTGGTGGCTTTCATGGCCTGGCCGACCAGTGCGTTGAAGGCTTTGGTATTGCCCGATCGAACTTCCTCGACGTTTTTGGCGTTGGCGGCAAGAACATCGTCGATGATTTTCTCGAGCTCGCCGGTGTCGCTCATCTGTTTGAGGCCCTTGGCCTCAATGATGACGTCTACGTCCTGCCCCTCGCCGGTCCACAACGCATCAAACACCTGCCTGGCAGCATTGTTGGAAATCGTGCCATCCGCAATCCGGCCAATCAGGGCGGCAAGTTGCGCTGCGCTGACGGTGGAAGTTTCAATCGATTTTTCTTCACTGTTCAGCCGCCGCGACAACTCGCCCATGACCCAGTTGCTGGCCAGCTTGGGCTGCTTGCTCAGTGTTGCTACTGCTTCAAAATAAGCTGCCGTGGCCTTGCTTTGCGTGAGCTGGCCGGCATCGTATTCGGGCAGGGCGTAATCAGCCACAAAGCGTGCTGCCATCACGCGCGGCAGTTCTGACATGTCGGCGCGGGTCTTCTCCACCCAGTCGCGGCCTATCACCAGCGGCGGCAAATCCGGATCAGGAAAGTAGCGGTAGTCCGCGGCGTCTTCCTTGGTTCGCATCGAACGCGTCTCGCCCGTGTCCGGGTCGAACAACACGGTGGCCTGCTGAATCGTGTGGCCGTCTTCAATCTGCTCGATCTGCCAACGCACTTCATAGTCGATGGCCTGTTGCATGAACTTGAAGCTGTTCAGGTTCTTGATCTCGCGGCGCGTGCCCAGCTCGGCACCAGGCTTGCGCACCGACACGTTGGCATCGCAGCGGAAGCTGCCTTCCTGCATGTTGCCGTCGCAGATGCCGATCCAGGTAACGATCTTGTGCAACTCTTTGGCGTACGCCACTGCTTCGGCGGACGAACGCATGTCGGGCTCGGTCACGATTTCGAGCAGCGGCGTTCCCGCGCGGTTCAGGTCGATGCCACTCATGCCGATGAAGTCTTCGTGCAGCGACTTGCCGGCGTCTTCTTCGAGGTGGGCGCGCACCAGGCGCACCGAGCGCTTCTCGCCGTCCAGGAAAAATTCAACGCTGCCGCCTTGTACCACCGGGATCTCAAACTGGCTGATCTGGTAGCCCTTGGGCAGGTCGGGGTAGAAGTAATTCTTGCGTGCGAACACGCTTTGCTCGGCTATGTGCGCGTTCACGGCCAGGCCGAACTCGATGGCGCGTTGTACTGCGCCTTTGTTCATCACAGGCAGCGCACCGGGCAAGGCGAAGTCCACGGCGGAGGCCTGCGTGTTCGGCTCTGCGCCGAACGCGGTGGAAGCGCGGCTGAAGATTTTCGATTGCGTCGTGAGCTGCGTGTGGGTTTCAAAGCCGATGATGACTTCGTAGCCTTGCACCAGCGGCCCGGTGGGGCGACCGGCCTGCATTTCGGCGAAGGGGTTGACGGTGGGTTGGGTCTGGCTCATGTCAAATCACTTGGAGGCTTGGGGGCTGGCGCAGGTGCCAGTCGGTGGCCAGCTGGAACTGGTGCGCGGCGCCCAGCAGCTGCGCTTCCTTGAAATAGTTGCCGATCAGCTGCAGGCCGACGGGCATGCCGCCCGCGCCAAAGCCCGCCGGCACACTCATGCCGGGCAGGCCGGCGAGGCTCGATGAGAGCGTGTAGATATCGGCCAGGTAGCTGGCCACCGGGTCGTCCGACTTTTCACCGATCTTCCAGGCCACGGTGGGTGAAACGGGGCCCGCAATGATGTCGCACTGCGTGAAGGCGGTCTGGAAATCCTGCGCGATCAGGCGGCGGATTTTCTGCGCCTTGAGGTAGTAGGCGTCGTAGTAGCCGTGCGACAGCACATAGGTGCCGATCATGATGCGGCGCGTGGCCTCGTCGCCAAAGCCTTCCGAACGCGACTTCTTGTACATGTCGTTGAGGTCGGTGTAGTTGGCGGCGCGATGGCCGTAGCGCACGCCGTCAAAGCGGCTCAGGTTGCTGCTGGCTTCGGCCGGCGCGATCACGTAGTACACGGGGATGGAGAGCTCGGTCAGCGGCAGGCTCACGTCCACCAATGTGGCGCCCAGCTTTTCGTATTCGGCCAGCGCGGCGCGCACGGCGGCCAGCACGTCAGGTGCGCAACCCGCACCGAAGAATTGCGTGGGCAGCCCGATTCTCAAGCCATTTAACGGCTTTGCACCCGCAGATTGTGCGCCGGCAGCTATCAAATCAGTAGCATAGTCAGTGACAGGCAAGTCCAGCGACGTGGAGTCGCGGTCGGGGTCGGGCCCGGCCATGGCTGACAGCAGCAGGGCGCAGTCGAGCGCACTGCGCGCCATCGGGCCGGCCTGATCCAGGCTGGAGGCAAAGGCCACCATGCCGTAGCGTGAGCAGCGGCCGTAGGTGGGCTTGATGCCGGTGATGCCGGTGAGCGACGCAGGCTGGCGGATCGAGCCGCCGGTGTCGGTGCCTGTCGCGGCGGGCACCAGACGGGCCGCCACGGCGGCCGCCGAGCCGCCCGAGGAGCCGCCCGGAATGCGTTGCAGGTCCCAGGGGTTCTTCACCGGCTTGTAGGCGCTGTTGTCGTTGCCCGAGCCCATGGCGAACTCGTCGCAGTTGAGCTTGCCCAGTGTGACCATGCCGGCTGCGCCGAGCTTGCCCACCACGGTCGCATCAAAGGGGCTGCGGTAGTTTTCCAGGATTTTTGAGCCGGCTGTCGTGGGGAAGTCGCGCGTGACGAAAACGTCCTTGTGCGCCAGCGGTACGCCCAGCAGGGGTGTGCGTTCACCGGCGGCCCGTCGCGCGTCGGCGGCTTTGGCTTGCGCCAGCGACACGTCGGCATTGGTGGACAGGAAGGCGCCCAGCTTTTCCTGCTGGATCCGGGCCAGGAAATGTTGCGTGACCTCAACACTGGAGACTTCGCGGGCGGCCAATCTGGCGGCCAGCTGGGCAACACCCAGGTCGTGGAGGTCAGAAGAAGCGGAAGAAGATTTCATGGCGCCGCTCATTCGATCACCTTGGGCACGAGGAACAGGCCGCGTTCTACGGCGGGCGCACTCACCTGGCTGGCCTCGCGCTGGTTGGGCTCGCTGGCGACGTCTTCGCGCAGGCGCAGGGCCACTTCACCGATCACCGCGGCCGGATGGGCCAAAGGTTCCACCCCGTCGGTATTGACGGCTTCCATCTGCTCGACCAGGGCAAAAAAGCCGTTGAGCTGGGCCAGGGTGTGCTCGGTTTCGTCGGGGCGCAATTCCAGCCGCGCCAGATTGGCGACGCGGGCGATGTCTTGGGGTGTCAATGCCATGGGGTAGGGATGAAGGAAATACGGGAAAAATAAACCAGAAAACAGGGGCTGAAACGAGGTGTAAAGCTGAAAAAACAGGCAGGCTAAAGCTATTGATCTATAGGGGATGCGTTATTATCCCGCCTTTGGTGTGAAATCAGGGTTGGATGCGGGCTTTAGGCGTTTTTTAGGTGCCAGAAGCAGATTTCAGAGCGCCTCTGGCTCAACTTCCCCATAATTGCTTGATCAATAAAAAGGCGATGGAGCAACGAAGTTTGCTCATGCTCAACCGGACTCCTGCATATGTTTGAATCATTCCGTCGGTACTTCTCCACCGACCTGGCCATTGACCTTGGCACCGCCAACACCCTGATTTTTGTACGCGACCGCGGTATTGTGCTGGATGAGCCCTCTGTGGTTGCCATCCGCCACGAAGGCGGCCCCCAGGGCAAAAAAACCATCCAGGCCGTCGGCCACGAAGCCAAGGCCATGCTGGGCAAGGTCCCCGGCAACATTGAGGCCATCCGCCCGATGAAAGACGGCGTGATCGCCGACTTCACCGTGACCGAGCAGATGCTCAAGCAGTTCATCAAGATGGTGCACCCGCGCAGCCTGTTCAAGCCCAGCCCGCGCATCATCATCTGTGTGCCTTGCGGCTCCACCCAGGTTGAGCGCCGCGCCATCCGCGAAAGCGCGCTCGGCGCCGGTGCCAGCGATGTGTACCTGATTGAAGAACCGATGGCTGCCGCGATTGGCGCGGGCCTGCCCGTGTCGGAAGCCAGCGGCTCCATGGTGGTCGACATCGGCGGCGGCACGACCGAAGTCGGCGTGATTTCGCTGGGCGGCATGGTCTACAAGGGCAGCGTGCGTGTCGGCGGCGACCGCTTCGACGAAGCCATCATCAATTACATCCGCCGCAACTACGGCATGCTGATCGGCGAGCCCACCGCCGAGGCCATCAAGAAGAGCATCGGCTCGGCCTTCCCGGGCTCCGAAGTCAAGGAAATGGAAGTCAAGGGCCGCAACCTGTCCGAAGGCGTGCCGCGCAGCTTTACGATCTCCAGCAACGAAATCCTCGAAGCCCTGACCGACCCGCTCAACAACATCGTCAGCGCCGTGAAGAACGCGCTGGAGCAAACGCCGCCCGAGCTGGGCGCCGACATCGCCGAGCGCGGCATGATGCTGACCGGCGGTGGCGCCTTGCTGCGCGACCTGGACCGCCTGCTGGCCGAAGAAACCGGCCTGCCGGTGCTGGTGGCCGAAGACCCGCTGACCTGCGTGGTGCGCGGCTGTGGCATTGCGCTGGAGCGCATGGACCGCCTGGGTTCCATCTTCACCTCGGAATAAGCGTCTTCACTTCATGCTGCACGCCGGGCATGAAGCGGGGCCAGCCTGACAGCGAACCATGCCTTTAGGAACCCTCGACAGATCCCCGCCGCCCTTTTTCAAACAGGGGCCTTCGGCGCTGTCCAAGCTGGTGTTTTTCAGCGCGCTGTCGCTGTTCCTGATGGTGGCCGACACGCGTTTTCGCATTACCCAACCGGTGCGCGCCGCGCTGGCTACGGCCTTGTATCCGGTGCAATGGCTGGCGCTGCAACCGGTGCGCGCTGTCAAAAGCAGCGGTGAATATTTCACCACCCTCAATCAGGCCAAAACCAGCAGCGAAGAAGCCGGCCGCAAGCTCGCGCTCCAGTCGCTGCGCGCCGGCCAGGTCGAGCAGCTCACGCAGGAGAACAACCGCCTGCGCAAGCTCATGGGCCTGCGTGAACAGCTCGGCACGCCGGTGATGGCTGCCGAGGTGCTGTATGACGCAGCGGACCCTTACACCCGCAAGGTGATCATCGACAAAGGCATGGCGCAGGGCGTTGACCTGGGCTCGCCGGTGCTGGACGAGTCTGGCGTGCTGGGTCAAGTCACCCGCGTGCATCCGCTGGTCAGCGAAGTGACCTTGCTGGTCGACCGCGACCTGGCGATTCCGGTGCTCAATGTGCGCACCGGCGCGCGCAGCGTGGCCTATGGCGACCCGACCGTTTCGGGCAGCGGCCTGGAGCTGCGCTTCATGGGCAGCAACTCCGATGTGCAGCAAGGCGACCTGCTGACCACCAGCGGCGTCGACGGCGTCTACCCGGCCGGCCTGCCGGTGGCCAAAATCAGCCGCATCGAGCGGCGCGCGGAATCGGCGTTCGCAAAAATTTTCTGCACACCGCAGGCGCTCGTGACGGGTGCGCGGCACGTTATCGTGGTCAAG
This sequence comes from Polaromonas sp. P3_A5, assembly GCF_056403055.1. Lineage (NCBI taxonomy): Bacteria > Pseudomonadati > Pseudomonadota > Betaproteobacteria > Burkholderiales > Comamonadaceae > Polaromonas > Polaromonas sp. P3_A5. Next base: position 42,534 of record NZ_JBFUGF010000003.1, on the reverse strand, counting down.
CCCGGCACCGGCCAGATCCCGCCACGGCCCGACGACACGCCCGAACCTGCACCCAAAAAGAAGGGGGCTTCGAAATGATCATGCGATCGGGCCAGCAGCTGCTGCTGCCGGCCAATCCCGTCTTCATCTGGTGCAGCCTGATCGCGGCGCTGCTGCTGGACATGCTGCCCCTGGGCCGCGTGCCGTGGATGCCCGATTTCCTGGCCCTGGTGCTGGTGTTCTGGAACGTGCACCAGCCGCTGCGTGTCGGCATCGGCGTGGCTTTCATGTTCGGTCTGGGCATGGACGTGCACCAGTCCTCACTGCTGGGCCAGCATGCGCTGTCCTATACGGCGCTGAGCTTTTTTGCCACGATGATCCATCGCCGCCTGCTCTGGTTCACGGTACCGTCGCAGGCCTTGCAGGTACTGCCGCTGTTTGCGGTGGCGCATGGTGTGGAGCTGGTGATCCGCATGATCGGCGGCGGCATTTTCCCGGGCTGGATCATGCTGCTGGCGCCGCTGATTGAGGCCGTTTTGTGGCCGGTGGTAAGCGTGCTGCTGCTGGTGCCGCAGCGCCGTGCACCCGATCCCGACCAGAACCGGCCACTCTAGATATGGCCCCCACGGTCACTCACTTCGTGTGTTCCCGAGGCCTTGCAGGCCGCGGCTCGCGAGACGCTTCGCCTCTATCGCCCGTCCAAGCCTGCGCAGGCAGGCTTGGAGCCGCGGGCTCCAGCCCCTCGGGGGCCGCCCCGCCTGCGGCCTGGCAAAGCCAGTTCCGCGGCTCGGACTGGCCTTTTTCGGCTCGCTTCGCATCGCCTCTTTGTTGTGGGCACTTTCTGGCGGTTGCAGGGTCAGAGTGTCATGACTGAACTTCGCAACGTTGAAGCGGATTTGTCGCGCTTTCGTGCGCGGGTGCTGGTGGCCAGCTTTGCGGTGCTGTGTGCTTTTTCTCTGCTGGCGGCGCGGCTGGTGTATTTGCAGGTGTACCGCCATGCCGACCTGAACGAGCAGGCCGAAAGCAACCGGACGGCCATCGTGCCCATCGTGCCCAACCGGGGGTTGATCCTGGACCGCAATGGCGTTGTGCTGGCCACCAACTATTCGGCCTACACGCTGGAGATCACTCCTTCCAAGGTCGACAACCTGGAAGAAACCATTGCCGCGCTGGAAAAGGTGGTCGACATCCAGGTGCGCGACAAGCGGCGTTTCAAGCGTTTGCGCGAAGAGTCCAAAAGTTTTGAATCGCTGCCCATACGCACGCGCCTGACCGACGAGGAAGTCGCCCGGTTTGCGGCGCAGCGTTTCCGTTTTCCGGGTGTTGACATCAAGGCCAGGCTGTTTCGCAGCTACCCCTATGGGGAGCTGGGCAGCCACGTGGTGGGCTACATCGGCCGCATCAACCAGGCGGAAAAAGAAATCATTGAAGGCAGCGAAGACGAAGGCAACTACCGCGGCACCGACTACATCGGCAAGCTCGGCGTCGAGCAGAGTTTTGAGCAGCAGCTGCACGGCACCACCGGCGTCGAGCAGGTCGAGACCTCGGCGGGCGGCCGCGCCATGCGCAAACTCGCCAGCAACCCGGCCACGCCCGGCAACACCGTCATGCTGTCGCTGGACATCCGCCTGCAGAAGCTGGTGGAAGACATGTTCGGCGACCGGCGCGGCGCGCTGGTGGCCATGGACCCGAAGACCGGCGACGTGCTGGCGTTTGTCAGCAAGCCGACTTTCGATCCCAACCTGTTCGTGGACGGCATCGACACGGAGAGCTGGCAATACCTGCGGGATTCGCTGGACAAGCCCCTGCTCAACCGCGCGCTGCGCGGCACCTACCCGCCGGGCTCCACCTACAAGCCCTTCATGGCCATGGCGGCGCTGGAAACCGGAAAGCGCTCCGCCAGCTTCATCGTCAACGACAACGCCTCCTGGAGTTTCGGCGGCCACGTCTTCCGCAGCCACGGCGACATTGCGCTGGGGGCGGTGGACATGTACCGCGCCATCGTGAAGTCGAGCAACGTGTACTTCTATTCGCTGGCCAACGAACTCGGCGTGGACGCCATGCACGACTTCATGCAGCCGCTGGGCTTTGGGCAGATCACCGGCATCGATATCAGCGGTGAAGTCACGGGCGTGCTGCCCAGCCAGGCCTGGAAACGCAAAGCCTATAAAAGGCCGGAGCACCAGAAGTGGTACCCCGGCGAAACCATCTCACTGGGTATCGGGCAGGGCTACAACACCTTCACCATGCTGCAGCTGGCGCAGGCCACGGCCGTGCTGGCCAACAACGGCGTCAAGCACCGGCCGCGGCTGGTGATCGGCACGCAGGACCCGGTGACGCGCGTGATGCACCCGCTGCCGGCCGATGCGCCGGAAAACCTGGGCTACAAGGCTGAAAACATCGCGATCGTGCGCAAGGCCCTGGTTGGCGTCACCCAGGAAGGCACCTCGGCACGCGTGTTTGCCGGCGCGGGTTATCTGAGCGGCGGCAAAACCGGCACGGCGCAGGCGGTCACCATCGGCCAGAAAGACAAGTACAACAGCAGCAAGATGGAAGAGTACCAGCGCGACCACGCTGTTTACATGGCGTTTGCGCCGGCGGAAGACCCCAAGATCGCGCTGGCAGTGATCGTGGAAAACGCCGGCTGGGGCGCCGGGGTGGCGGCGCCGATTGCACGGCGTGTTTTTGACTATGTGCTGCTGGGCCAGTACCCGAGCGAGGAAGACATGGTGGCGGTGCAGAAGGGGCTGGCGGCAGCGCCCATCGGCAAGCCGCGCCAGGCCGCCGACGTGGCCGGCCAGCTGTCGGCCGGCGCAGCAGGCGCTTCCCCCGGCCCCACGAACGCCGCGGCTGCCGCTGCCGCCAAAGCCAGGACGGCGGCGATTGCGGAGGCGCTCAGCAAGCTGCCGCCGCCCATGGCGGCAGCGGGCATCAACCCCGATTAAGCCGGCCGTCGCTATCGATTTGATAGCTGCTTGCGCATGCCCCTATTGGGCCGGACGCCAATTTTGTCATTAAACGGTGATGGCCGGATTTCAAGCCAAATTTGCCGGAAACCCATACAGGACCTGCGCAAGCAGCTATTAAATCAATAGCAAACGGCCTGCGCACAGTCAGCGCGCAAATGCGTCAAAACCGGTTTTCAGGATCAGCGAGCTGACCACGGCGATAAACACCCCGCGCACAAACCCGGCCCCATGTTTGAGGGCCAGGCGGGTGCCCAGCAGGCTGCCCGCCACGTTGGCCACGGCCATCGTGAGGGCGAAATGCCACCAGACATGGCCCTTCCAGGCAAAGAGCGCCAGCGCTGCGAGGTTGGTGGCGGTGTTGAGCAGCTTGGCCGAAGCCGACGCGTTCAAAAAGTCATAACCCAGCCAGCGCACAAATAAAAATACAAAAAAGCTGCCGGTGCCCGGACCGAAGAAGCCGTCGTAAAACCCCAGCACCAGCCCGATGCAGCAGGCCGCCGCGGTTTCGGCATGCCCGGTAAAGCGGGGCGTATGGTGGCGGCCCAGCTCCTTCCTGGCCAGCGTATAGAGCAACACCGCCAGCAGCACAAAGGGCAGGGTCTTGCGCAAAAAGCCCGGCGAGATGACGGTGACCAGCCAGGCGCCCGCCAGCGAGCCGGTGAACCCGGCGGCCGCCGCCGGCAACAGTGCCGCCCAGCGAAGCTCCACCCGACGGGCATATTGGGCCGTGGCAACCGCGGTGCCCCAGACCGAGGCCCCCTTGTTCACCCCAAACAGGGTGGCAGGATGGGTGGTGGGGAAAACCGCAAACAGGGCCGGCACCAGGATCAGCCCGCCGCCCCCGACGATAGAGTCCACAAAACCGGCGAGCAGGGAGGCCAACGAGACGATGAATAATTCCATGGCCCGGATTGTCCCATCGCATTGAACAGACTCATTGCTATCAAATAGATAGCTGCTTGCGCCCGACAGTCAATGGCTGCGAGGGTTTTTGAGGGTTGGGCCCCGTCAGGGCGGAGGCATAAAAAAAGCGCTGGGGTTGCCAGCGCTTTTTGCAAATCTGCATCTCTTGTGGAATGCCGCTTTGCTTGTGTACTTCTTAATGACTCTCTCGTGTCTCCTCGGCTCCTCGCGTTGCGAGCAGCAAGGCTCGTCAGCAAGTCATCCAATATAGCGGGCGCACTGTCCCAGTGCATTGGGGGTTTCCCGGCCCCGGGCTTTGGGCGGCCGCTGGTTCTGTGGATGTTTTTGGGGCACCACGCCAATCGTTTGCGCACTTTTGCAGTACATATTTTCCGTTGCAGTCCCATCACACGAGCTACTGCGGTATTGGCACGACTTATGCCTGTTGTTACCAATTGTTGGTTGATTGAACAGGCGGGCACCGTATGCATATGAACAGATTTCTGGCCTTGGGTATGTCTTTATGCTTGGGCCTGGCATGCCAGCAAGCCCTGGCACAGACCACGGCTCCCCCGGCGGTGGCGCCGCCAGCAGTCACTGCCAGCGCTCCGGAAGTCGCACCGTCCCCCGCACCGGCCGCTGTTCCTGCTCCTCCCGCCGCACCGGTGGCTGCGGCCTCTGCGCCGCTTCCTGCAGCGGCCGCCCCGGCGCCGCTGACCCAACCGGGACTGGTCGGCGTGGAGACCCTCAATGGTGCCGACACCGCCTGGATGATGACCTCCACCGCACTGGTATTGCTCATGACCCTGCCCGGCATCGCCCTTTTCTACGGCGGCATGGTGCGCAGGAAAAGCGTGCTCAATGTCATGGCCTGCGTTGTCGCCATCTGTGCCGTTGTCAGCCTGCTCTGGTTTGCGGTGGGCTACTCCATCGCCTTCACGCCCGGCAAAGGTGCGCTTGGGCACTATCTGGGTGGTCCCGAGCGGCTCTGGTTCACCGGGCTGGACTACGTGAAGGACGCGCAGAAGGTGGCCGTGAGCCATATTGCGCCCAACATTCCCGAGTCGGTCTACGCCATGTTCCAGCTGACCTTCGCCATCATCACGGCCGCGCTGGTGGTCGGCTCGTTTGTGGAACGCATGCGGTTCTCCGCGATGCTGGTGTTCATGTCGCTGTGGACCGTCGTCGTCTACGCACCCATTGCCCACTGGGTCTGGGAGCCCAATGGCTGGCTGGCGCGCATGGGCGCGCTGGACTTTGCCGGCGGCTCGGTCGTGCACATCAATGCCGGCATTGCCGGGCTGGTCTGTGCCTACGCGCTCGGGCCGCGCCACGGCTATGGCCGTGAACCGTTTACGCCTTTCAACCTGGGTCTGACCATGGCCGGTGCCGGCATGCTGTGGGTCGGCTGGTTTGGCTTTAACGCCGGCTCCGCCGTGGCCTCCGACGGCCGGGCCGGCCTCGCGATGGCCGTCACGCACATCGCGGCGGCCGCGGGCGCTCTCTCGTGGATGGCGGCCGAATGGATTGTTCGCGGGCGTCCTTCCCTGCTGGGACTGTGCTCGGGCCTGGTCGCCGGGCTGGTCGCCATCACGCCGGCGGCGGGCTTTGTCTCGCCGCGCGCGGCCCTGGTGTTTGGCCTGGTGGCCGGCGTGGCCTGCTACTGGGGCGCCACGGGCCTCAAGCGCCTGCTCAACGCCGACGATTCGCTGGACGTGTTCGGCGTGCACGGCGTGGGCGGCATTGTGGGTTCGCTGCTGACCGGCATTTTTGCCAGCAAGGCCATCTCCGGTGTCGAGGGCAGCCTGATGACCCAGGCGATAGGCGCAGGCGCCGTCATGCTCTACAGCCTGTTCATGACGGCGCTGGCCTTGTGGGTCACCTCGCTGATCGTCAGCCTGCGCGTCAGCGAAGCCGCCGAGAGCGACGGCCTGGACATCACCCAGCACGCCGAGCGGTTGGGCACGTAACTGACAAACAACGGACTCCACTTTCAAGGATTGCGCACCATGCCCTCCAGTGAAAAAATTGCCGTTGCGGCCCACCTGCATGTGCTGTTGCGCCGCAAAACCGGCCGCGTGACCGACACCGAGTGGATGGCCGGTAACCAGGAATACGCCGCCGAAATAGCGCGTTTTGCGCGGGAAAAAGCCGCCGAGGATGGCCACGTGGACCTGGCGGTGTGGGCCGACCGGCTGGAAGAAATCATGGCCACCCCCGAGCCCAAGGCACGCGTGCCGCTGGTGCAGTTGGTGTCCGAGGTGGTGAAGGAGCGCAGCCAGCCGGTGCTTGCCCCGGCGCCAGTGCCCGACCGCCAGAGCGCCCGGTCCATCGATACCGAGGAAGAGGTCTATCCTGAATCAGGTTTTATCGAGTCGACATTCGGTGCCATCTTCGGCGAGGGCGAGTCGCCGCGGGAGCGCCGCCAGCGCGACCCGAACGCGCCGCGCTATGTGAAGGGCCTGCGATAACTTGTAGACCCCTGTCTCGGCTCACTGCGTGTAGCCGGAACCCCCCTTCAGGGTGGCAACACCTGCAGCCCGGCAAAGCCGGTTCTGCGGTGTTCTTGCCCCGAACGCGCCGCGCTTCGTGAAGAGCTTGCGATAGGCCGGCGCAGGGCCGGCGGCCGGTTTATTTCGCCGGTTGTGGTTGCGCTTCCCGCGCACGGTTCAGGCTGTGCGCCAGCATGTTGCGGGTGCGAATGCGGATGTTGGCGCTGGCATCTTCAGCAAACGCGGCCACATACGGGTGGCCTGCGTTGTCCGCCAGGATGCTGCGCCGCACCTGATCCAGGCCGGCATCGCAGGCCGCCAGTGCGGCATCGGCGAGCACAAACACGGATTGCTCCGGGTTGTCTTTCAGCGGCTGCAAGGCGCTTTGGGCGCAACGCTGGTAGTCGTTGATGGCCGCGGCCACCGGAGCGCGGGCAATCGACAGCGGGTCCTGGCTGGCGCGCGGCGCCGGGCTACAGGCAGACAGCACGCCCAGCAGGAGGGCGATCGAAAGGGTGGTCAGGTGTTTCATGATGTCAATGCGACACCGGCTGTTTCCGGCGTGGTCCGCATTGTGTCATCGGTGTGCGAACGCAGGATGCTCCCCCGGGGCATAAAGACTGCCGGAAAACGGACCGGGGGTAAATTGCGCTAGCCAGCGCAGGACGCACGCAGTAGCATGCGTGAGCTTTATATATAAGGAGGGACTTATGCGGTGGAATTGCATGTCAGGGGCCTTGGTGTTGGGGTTCGGCGCGTTTTGTATGGGCACTGCCAATGCCCAGGCGCAGGCGCAGGCCCAGCAACTAATACTGGGCATCAGCGAAGGAAGCTCGGGCGGGCTGGACCACGCCCAGGTGATTGCCAAATACCAGGGGCTGGCCGAGGTGATCGGCAAGGCCATGAAGGCCAAGGTCAGCGTGGTGTTTGCGCGCGAGTTCAAGCAGCTGGAAGAAGGCATGCAGACCGGCCGCTTCGACCTGGTGATGGCGCGCCCGAGCGACTACCCGGCGCGCGGCATGCGCGACTACGGCTACAGCTATATCGCCAGCACCAAGCCCGACGGGCAGTGCTTCATCATTGCGCCCAAGGGCTCGGCCCTCAAGACCATCGACGACGTCAAGGGCAAGCGGATTGCCTTGCCCGAGCAGATTGCCTATATGTCCCGCTTCTGTGCCGCAGAGCTCAGGGACAAAGGCATCCTGGTGGACAAGGAAAACGTGCAGTTCGTGCGCGAACAGGCGGCTGTCGGCTTTTACCTCGACAACAAATTCGCCGATGTGGGTGGTGTCGCCTCTTACTCAGGCATTGCCAAGAAATGGGAAAAAGAGGGCGGCCGTATTTTGCACAAGAGCGTGGCGCAGCCCTACTTCCCGCTGGTAGCCCATAAACGCGTCAAGCCCGAACAGCTCAAGGCGATCCAGGAGGAATTGCTGGCGCTGCCCGCCAGCGATGCCGGCAAGGACGTGCTCAAGCGTATCGGCATCGAGCAGTTCGACATCACGTCGGAAGCCCGCATGCGCGAGCTGCTGAAGTGGCTCAATATTTGAACCAGGCCTTTGCCGGCTGTTGCCGGCCCCAGGCTGTGCCGCAGCGTAACTGACTGACCACAAGCGCACCAGCGTCAGCAGTGGCACACCCCCGGTGTGCCGAATCGCCGTCTGCCGGGCGACCCATTTTTCTCCATCCCCTGCGGGGAAGGTCATCCTTCACCCAGTGTTTCCTCCTGCGGATTGCCTTGCGGGCCGGTGGGTCCGCCGCGCAAACATGCCTTGGCACGCCCTAGGGTTTTCACTAGAAAAAAAAGGCTTAATCACGTTGTAATAGTTATTATTCATAACCATAATTGGCTTCCGGAAACACACTTCACATGACCCCAAAATACCTTCATCTCGAAATGCACGGCAATGTCGCCGTGGTCCGCCTGGCGCGTCCTGCCAAACGCAACGCCCTGGGTGATGCCCTGATCCTGGCACTGCGGAACCTGTTCGAAAGCCTTCCTCCCGAAGCAAAAGCCGCCGTGCTTTGCGGCGAGGGTGACCACTTCTGCGCGGGCCTTGACCTGAGCGAACTCAAGGAGCGTGACGCCAGCCAGGGCCTGCACCATTCGCGCATGTGGCACGCAGCGCTGGAGCGGGTGCAGTACGGCCCGGTGCCCGTGATCGCGGCCCTGCACGGTGCCGTGGTCGGTGGTGGCCTGGAGCTGGCAAGTGCCTGCCATATCCGGGTTGCCGACGAAAGCGCCTTCTACGCGCTGCCCGAAGGCTCGCGCGGCATCTTTGTCGGTGGTGGCGGTGCGGTGCGCATCCCGCGGCTGATCGGCGCCGCACGGATGACCGACATGATGCTGACCGGCCGTGTCTACAACGCGGTGGACGGTGAGCGCATAGGCATCGCGCAATACCTGGTTCCCGAGGGCCAGGCTTTCACCAAAGCCCTTGAACTGGCCACTCGCGTGGCAGAAAACGCACCGCTGACCAACTACGCCCTCATGCATGCGTTGCCGCGCATTGCCGAGCAACCGGCAGACCAGGGGTTCTTCACCGAGGCCCTGATGGCCGCAGTGGCGCAAAGCGCACCCGAAGCCAAGAGCCGCGTGAAAGACTTCCTGGACGGCAAGGCCCGCAAGGTCCAGAAGGGCTGACCAGGCCGGGCGGGCAGGCAAGAGAGACATCCAGAAAAGAGACAGCAGACAGCAGACAGCAGACAGAAGACAGAAGACAGAAGACAGAACAGAAGAGACAACCATGAGCGCCCCGAAATTTCGTCCCATGGCCTTTGGCGTGACCCGTGTGGTCCTGCGCGACGGCGTACCCGGCGTGCGCTATCTGCGCGCAGACCAGGACCTGCAAGCCTTCCCGACCCGTATCACCGACCGCCTGCAGCATTGGGCGCTGACGGTCCCAGGCCGCAGCTTCATGGCGCGGCGCGAAAAACTGGAAGGCGGTAAAACCGGCGACTGGCGGCACATAACTTATGCCGAAGCTTGGGTCTCGGCCCGCAACATCGCGCAGGGGCTGATTGACCGGGGCCTGAGTGCCGAACGCCCGGTGGTCATCCTGTCGGAAAACGATCTGGAGCATGCGCTGCTGGCGCTGGGTTGCATGCTGGCCGGCGTGCCTTTTGTGCCGACGTCTCCGCCCTACAGTCTGGTCAGCCAGGACTACGACAAGCTGCGCCACGTGCTCAAGACTGTGACGCCGGGCCTGGTGTTTGCCGCCGACGGCGCGCGCTACGCCAGGGCCATCAACGCAGCCATCGGCGACGACGTCGAGGTGGTGTTGGCCACCGGGCAGGTCGAAGGGCGCGCCACCACGGCGTTTGCCGAACTGGCTGCAACGCCGGCCTCGGATGCCGTAGACCGCGCCATGCAGGCCACGGGGCCGGACACGATCGTGAAATTCCTGTTCACCAGCGGCTCCACCAAGATGCCCAAGGCGGTGATCAATACCCAGCGCATGTGGTGTGCCAACCAGCAGCAAATGGCGCAATCCATGCCGGTGCTGCAGGACGAGCCACCGGTGCTGGTCGACTGGCTCCCCTGGAACCACACCTTCGGCGGCAACCACAACTTCGGCATGGTGGTGTTCCATGGCGGAACGCTCTACATCGACGACGGCAAACCGACCCCGGCGCTGATGCACGAAACCCTGCGCAACCTGCGCGAGATTGCCCCCACGGTGTACTTCAACGTGCCTACCGGCTTTGAGGCCATCGCCAGCGCCATGAAAACGGACGCAGAGCTGCGGCGCAACCTGCTGTCGCGCGTGAAGATGTTTTTTTATGCCGGCGCCGCACTGGCCCAACCCGTGTGGGACAGCCTGTACGAGTCCGAGGAAAAGGAAGTGGGCGAGCGCATTGTCATGGCGACCGGCCTGGGCATGACCGAGTCCGCGCCGTTTGCCATCTTCGTGACCAACCCCAACGTGAAAGCCGGCGACCTCGGCGTACCCGCGCCCGGCATTGAGCTCAAGCTGGTGGACACCGACGGCAAAACCGAGGTGCGCTACAAGGGCCCCAACATCACGCCCGGCTACTGGCGCGCACCGCAGGAGACGGCAGCAGCCTTTGACGAAGAAGGCTTCTTTTGTACCGGCGACGCCGTCAAATGGATTGATGAGGGCAACATTCACCTCGGGCTCAAGTTCGATGGGCGCATCGCCGAGGACTTCAAGCTGGCCACGGGCACCTTTGTCAGCGTGGGCCCGCTGCGTGCAAAGATCGTCGCTGCGGGAGCGCCTTACGTGCAGGACGTGGTACTCACGGGCATCAACCTCAAGGAAGTGGGCGCGCTGGTGTTTCCGACACCCGCCGTGCGCGCACTGGCCGGACTGCCGCCCGATGCGCCGCTGCGCCAGGCCGTTGAAAGCCCGCAGGTAGTGGCGCACTTTCAGGAGATGATGAACAAGCTCGCAGAGGGCGCGACCGGCAGCGCCAGCTGCATCCGGCGCCTGCACCTGATGCATGAGCCGCCCTCATTCGACAAGGGTGAAGTCACCGACAAAGGCTCCATCAACCAGCGCGCCGTGCTGACGCACCGTGAAGCTTTGGTGGTGGCCCTGCACGATGACACGGCGCACCCCATTGTCAAACCCGCACCATAAAACCCGACGCACAAACACCATGCAACCCAAAGGATTTTTCTCCGCTTTCCAAGACGTCTGGATGCTCGACGGCATCCGCACGCCCATGGTCGACTACTGCGGCGCCATTGGCCATATATCGCCCACCGACCTCGGCATCAAGGCGGCACGCGCCGTGCTCCAGCGCTCGGGTGTCAGTGGCGGCGATGTCGATTCGGTGCTTGCCGGCAACATGGCTCCCGGTGATTTTGAGCAGTTCATGCTGCCACGTCATATCGGCCTTTACGCCGGCGTTCCCGTGGAGGTGCCGGCCATCATGGTGCAGCGCATCTGCGGTACCGGCTTTGAATTGTTCCGCCAGGCCGGCGAGCAGATCCAGAGCGGTGCCGCCAGCGTGGCGCTGGTCGTCGGCGCCGAGAGCATGACGCGCAACCCGATCGCCGCCTTCGAACACCGCACCGGTTTCAAGCTGGGCGCGCCCGTCGGCTTCAAGGACTTCATGTGGGAGGCCCTGAAGGACTCCGCCGCCGGCATCGACATGATCCAGACCGCGGAAAACCTCGCGAAGAAATACGGCATCACGCGGGAAGCCGTCGATGAATTTGCCTCCAGCTCGTTTGCCAAAGCCGTGGCGGCCCGCGAGGCAGGTTTTCACGCCGGTGAAATTGTGCCGGTGGTCACGGAAGAATTTGAACTCGCCGGCTACGCCAAGCGCGGCATACGCCTGCAGGGCAAAGTCACGGAAGTCGCACAGGACACCCACGCACGCTTGTCTCCTGTCGAGGTGCTGGCCAAACTCCGGGTGGTTCACGCCGGCGGGGTGCAGACCGGCGGCAACAGTGCAGCGCTGGTGGATGCGGCAGCTGCTGCCGTGGTGGCTTCGGGCGAGTACGTGAAGGCGCATGGAAAAAAACCGCTGGCACGTGTCGTGGCTGCCGCGGTGGTGGGGGTGCCACCCGAAATCATGGGCATAGGCCCCGCGCCGGCGATTCGCCTGCTGCTGGAGCGCTGCGGCCTGAAGCTGGACCAGATCGGCCGCTTCGAGATCAACGAAGCCCAGGGCGCGCAAACGCTGGCAGTGGCGCGTGAACTGAACCTCGATCTGCGCAAGCTCAATGTCAATGGCGGCGCCATCGCGATGGGTCACCCGCTGGCGGTCACCGGTGTCCGCCTGACGGTCACCGTCGCGCGTGAAATGCAGCGCGCGGGCCTGCGTTACGGCATTGCATCCGCATGCGTGGGCGGCGGGCAGGGCATTGCCCTGTTGCTTGAAAACCCCGAAGGGGCCGAAATTTCTTGAGCAAATAGTCGCTGCAGCGCACAACGGACGAGCGCAAGCAGCTATAAAAACAATAGCAACCGATCTGGAGAGAAGGCATGAAGATTGAAGGACTTGCGGCACTGGTGACGGGAGGCGGCTCCGGGCTGGGCGAAGCCACTGCCCGTGAGCTGGCACGCCTGGGCGCCAAGGTTGCCGTGCTGGACGTGAATCTCGCCGGTGCGGAAAAAGTCGCGGCCGACATTTGCGCCACGCACGGAAGCGGTGCCGCAGTGGCGTGCCAGTGCGACATCACCGACAGCGCCAGCCTGGCGGCCGCGCTGGAAAAAGCCGCAGCTGCGCATGGCCCGGCCCGCATCCTGATGAACGTTGCCGGCATCGGCTCGGCCAAACGCGTGGTGGCCAAAGACGGCAGCCCTGCGCCGCTCGAAGAGTTTGCCAAAGTCGTCACCATCAACCTGGTGGGCACCTACAACGCCAGCCGCCTGTTTGCGGCCGCCTGTGCCAAACTGCCCGCGCTGGAAGACGGCCAGCGCGGCGTCATGATGTTCACGGCCTCGGTGGCAGCCTTTGACGGCCAGGTGGGCCAGCAGGCTTACAGCGCCTCCAAGGGCGGCCTGGTCGGCATGACACTGCCGATGGCGCGCGACCTGGCGCAGCACGGTATCCGCGTCTGCACAGTGGCGCCGGGCCTGTTCGCGACGCCGCTGATGCAGCAATTGCCCGAAGCGGTGCAGGCTTCGCTGGCCGCCAGTATTCCTTTTCCGCAGCGCCTGGGCAAGCCCGAGGAGTTTGCCCAGCTGGCCGCGCACATCGTGGCCAACGACCATCTCAACGGCGAAGTCATCCGGCTGGATGGCGCATTGCGCATGGCGCCAAGGTGAACAGCATGAGCAAGACCGTTGTTTACGAAGTTTCCGTTGCGTTTGGCGACTGCGATCCAGCGGGGATCGTGTTTTTCCCCAATTTCTCGCGGTGGATGGACGCCTCGTCGCTGAACTTTTTTGTCAAGTGCGGCGTGCCAACATGGCGTGAGCTTGTGAAGACCACCGGCATCATCGGCACGCCGCTGCTCGAGATCAATACCCGGTTCAGCCAGCCTGCCGTCTATGGTGAGACGCTGCAGATTCACACCAGCATTGAGGAATGGCGCGACAAGGTCTTCATCCAGAAGCATGTGATCAAACGCGGTGACGACCTGATCTGCGAAGGCCGTGAAACCCGGGCCTTCTGCATCCGCCGTCCGGAGAATCCTGAGCGCATCAAGGCCATTGCCGTGCCGCAAGACATTCGGGCCCTGTGCAGCTGACGCTTCGCGTTCCGCTTTTGTTTCCGTCTTTCAGTTTTTGATTTCGGTTTTGTTTTTCGACCCGTTGGACATCATTAAAAAAGGAGACATTTCATGCAAACACGCCGTCATTTTGTGCAGGCCGCCGCAACGCTCACCGCAGCCGCCGGCTTCGCCCCGTTCTCTGCCCATGCGAGTCCGCTGGAGCAGGTCAAGATCATTTACGGATTCCCCGCCGGCAGTGCGGGCGACATCTGCGCGCGCCGCGTCGGCGACAAGATGGGCGGCACCGCCTATTCCAAAAACAACGCCATCGTGGACACCAAGGCCGGCGCCGGTGGCCGCATCGCGCTGGAGACGCTGAAGATGGCACCCACGGACGGCTCCGTCATTGCCATGACGCCGTTTTCCTGCATGTCGCTGTATCCGCACATCTACAAAAAACTGGCCTATGACCCGTTCGCCGATTTTGTATCCGTGGGCACCGCGTCCATGATTCACCATGGGCTGGCTGTGGGGCCGCTGGTGCCCGCTTCCGTGAAGACCGTTCAGGACTTCCTGCTATGGGCCAGGGCCAATCCGAAGGATGCGAGTTATGGCTCGCCCGCTGCGGGATCAACACCCCACTTTCTGGGCGCCTTGCTGGGCCTGAACAACCAGGTGGAACTCAAACATGTGCCTTACCGCGGTTCCGTGCCCGGCGTGACCGATGTGGTGGGCGGCCAGCTGGCCGCCATGTTCACGCCGCACGGCGACTTCATCCCCAATCACAAGGCCGGCAAGCTGCGCATCCTGGCAACGTCCGGAAAGCAGCGCTCGCCCTTTGTGCCGGAAGTACCGACCTTCGCCGAGCAGGGCTTTGCCGACCTGACCGTGGAGGAGTGGTTCGGCTTTTGTGCCCCCGCCAAAACGCCGGCCAGTGTGGTCGCCGCCGCCAACGCCGCCATCAACGCCGCCATCAAGGACAAATCCGTCATCGACTCGCTGACGGTGGTGGGCCTGATTCCCTACGGCGGCACGGCAGAGGACATGGCGACCAGCCAGAAGCGCGAACTCGACCGCTGGGGGCCGCTGATCAAGAAAATCGGCTTTACCGCCGAGTCCTGATCAGAACGCGGTGCCGACGGCTGATGCCGGGCGCCCTGAGGCCCCGTCATGGATCGGCACCGCTTGGCATAATCGGGGCTGGACTGGCCGCATGCCGTGCGGCGGTCCGTATTGCCCGATGACGAAAGCTTCCTGACCACCTATGCCAGCGTCCCTCAAACCAGCGCCCGCTGTCGAAGAAGTCGATACCTCCTACCTTGAAACCCTGATTGGCTACAACGCCACGCGTGCGTCGCTCAAGGTCATTGAACTGTTCATGAAACGCATGGCGGTGTATGACCTGCGTCACGTGGACTTTTCCATCCTGTCGCTGATCACGCACAACCCGGGCATCACCTCGCGCCAGCTGTGCAGTGCGCTGAGCATCCTGCCGCCCAACCTGGTCGGGAAAATCGGCACGCTGGAAAAGCGAGAGCTCGTTCACCGCAAGCCGCACCCGCAGGACGGCCGCGCTGTGGGCCTGTACCTCACCGAGGCAGGCGAGGCGCTGATGCGGGAGGCCGAGCGCACCGCCACCAGCCTCGAATCAGATGCCACCGAGCGGCTGAGCGCGGCGGAAAAAAAGACGCTGGTGCGTCTTCTGCAAAAAATCTATCTTTGATCTGTTTCGAAGGGGCGGTGCTGCCTGAGGCTTGCGGGCAGCTTCGACACGGCGCTGCCTTCAAATGCCGGCCTGAATCCACCCGGCGGCCTTTTCCGCAATCATGAGCGTGGGCGAATTGGTGTTGCCGCTGGTGATCAGTGGCATCACGCCGGCGTCCACCACGCGCAGGCCGCGAATGCCGCGGACCCGAAGGTGCGAATCCACCACCGCCATGGGGTCGTCTTCCTTGCCCATTTTGGTCGTGCCCACCGGGTGGAAGATGGTGGTGGCAATGTCGCCCGCCAGCCGTGTGAGTTCTTCGTCCGTCTGGAACTGCACGCCGGGCTTGAATTCCTCGGGCTTGTATTTGGCCAGCGCGCCCTGGCTGACGATCTTTCGGGTCACGCGCAGGGAGTCGGCTGCTACCTGCCGGTCTTCGGCCGTGCTCAGATAGTTGGGCGAAATCGCCGGTGCATCCTCAAAGCGGTTGCTCTTGATGTGCACGGTGCCGCGGCTGGTCGGGTTGAGGTTGCATACGCTGGCGGTGAAAGCGTTGAAGCTGTGCAGCGGCTCGCCGAAAGCGTCCAGCGACAGCGGCTGCACGTGGTATTCGATGTTGGGGTAGGGCTGGTCGGGTGATGAGCGCGTGAAGGCGCCCAGCTGCGACGGTGCCATGCTCATCGGGCCGGTCTGCCGCAATGCGTACTCCAGGCCGATGCGGGCCTTGCCCCACAGCGTGTTGGCCATGGTGTTGAGCGACAGCCCCCAGCGCTGGTCACCGTGCACCTTGTAGACCGAACGGATCTGCAAATGGTCCTGCAGGTTGGCGCCCACGCCGGGCAGGTCTTGCAGCACAGGGATGCCGTGCTGTTGCAGCAGGGTGGCCGGGCCAATGCCTGAAAGCTGCAGGATTTGCGGCGAGCCGATGCTGCCTGCACACAGAATGACTTCGCCCATGTGCCCCGAGTCGCGTGTCGAGTGCGCCGTCACCCGCTCGTCGCCGGCCCACACTTCCACGCCGGTGCAGCGCTGGCTGCCGTCGGCCTGCGGCTCAATCACCAGCTTGCACACCTGGGCGTTGTTCCACAATTCGAAATTGGGCCGGGCATAGCAGGCCGGCCGCAAAAAGGCCTTGGCGGTATTCCAGCGCCAGCCTTTTTTCTGGTTGACCTCGAAGTAACCCACGCCTTCGTTGTCGCCGCGGTTGAAGTCGGAAGTTGCCGGGATGCCGGCCTGTTGCGCCGCTTCGGCAAACGCATCGAGGATGTCCCAGCGCAGGCGCTGTTTCTCGACACGCCATTCGCCGCCTGAATTGTGGTGGCGCAGCAGCTTCTGGTAGGGCTGGCTTTTGTCCTGCATCAGCTCGGGTGCCACGCCGCGCGCGCCGTGCATCGCGTCAGCGCCCTTGTGGTGGTCTTCGTGCAGTTTGAAATGCGGCAGCGCGTTGTCCCATCGCCAGGCCATGTCGCCCGTCAGCTGGGCCCACTGGTCGTAGTCGCGTGCCTGGCCGCGCATGTAGATCATGCCGTTGATGCTGGAGCAACCGCCCAGCGTCTTGCCGCGTGGATAGCGCAGCGCCCGTCCGTTGAGGCCGGCGTCCGGCTCGGTGTTGTAGAGCCAGTCGGTGCGCGGGTTGCCGATGCAGTGCAGGTAGCCTACCGGGATGTGGATCCAGTGGTAGTCGTCCTTGCGGCCGGCCTCAATGAGCAGCACGCGTTTGGATGCGTCGGCGCTCAGGCGGTTGGCAATCAGGCAACCTGCCGTGCCTGCGCCGACGATGATGTAGTCAAAAACCTGGCTGTCGTCTTGCATGGATGTTTTGTCTCTTGGCTTTCAGCCGTGTGTTTTGATGGGACGGGTGGCCGTGTTGTTTTGGCCGTGCTCCTGCGCCGCAGGTTCACATCCTGCCATTCCAGCCTAACGCGAGGCTGACCGCGCGGCAGTGGCTCGATTGTGGCAAAAATGGCGCTATCCCTGCGGCGGGGATTACCCGCTGGCCTTTCCTTCCGGCACAGGGTCCCGGCGGGTTGTAGGACCAAGGCGATAGCGCGTTTTTGGGCTGTGTATTTGTGTTTCCTGCAGTTACCATGACTGTTTTGCAAATCGGGCGCCGCCCGTCATTGCAGACTGCCGGCAAGCGCCGGGCACCACCGGACGCCTTTACCGAATGCACATGGAAGAATCCACGCCCCGCATCGAACAGCAGGACACGCCGCAAGGCCGGCTGTTTGTCGTTCGCGGTGCCTGGACGGCGGCCGGCCTCACGGCCCAGGAGGTCTGGCAAGGTTTGACTGCGCAACTGCAAGCCCTGCAGGGCGGCGCAGTCCAATCCGCCGGCTGGAATCTGGAGCCGCTCGAAAAACTCGACCACCTGGGTGCGCAGGTGCTGTGGAACCATTGGGGGCGCGACTGGCCTGCGCAACTGCAAGTGCATGCGAGCCAGCGCGCGGTGCTGGAAACCGTCGCCAAGTTCAGTGCGGATCCGCCCAAACCCCGCAAGTCTGACTGGACCGGGCCCTTCATCCTGCTCGGCACAAGGGTGCTGCGCCTGGTCGACCACCTCAAAGGCCTGGTGCGCCTGATCGGCCAGCTGCTGCTCGACATCATCCGGCTTTTCAGGCACCCGCAGGAAGGCCCGTGGCGCGACCTGTCGGGCCACCTGTTTCATATTGGCGCCACCGCCTTGCCCATCACGGCGCTGGTGGGATTTTTGATTGGGGTGGTGCTGGCCTACCTGATTTCGCAGCAGCTGCGCCAGTTCGGCGCCGACGCCTTCATCGTGAACATCCTGGGCATCTCGCTGATCCGCGAACTCGGGCCGGTGCTGGCCGCCATCCTGATCGCCGGGCGCAGCGGTTCGGCCATCACTGCGCAGATCGGTGTCATGCGGGTCACCGAAGAGCTCGACGCCATGCGCGTCATGGGCATCGCGCGGGGCTTTCGCCTGGTCATGCCGCGCGCGCTGGCGCTCGCCGTGGTGATGCCGCTCATCAGCGTCTGGACCACCATCGCGGCGTTACTGGGTGGCATGCTGGCCGCCGACATTTCCATGGACGTCACGCCGTCCTATTTCATCAACTCGCTGCCGGCCGCGGTCGACGTGGCCAACCTCACGCTGGCCACGGCCAAATCCGTCGTGTTCGGGGTATTGATCGCGCTGGTCGGCTGTCACTACGGCCTGCGTGTCAAACCCAACACCGAAAGCCTGGGGCAGGGCACGACCGCTTCAGTGGTCACGTCCATCACGGTAGTTATTCTGGTGGATGCATTGTTTGCCGTTCTGTTTAAAAGCGTTGGAATATGACCCCCACGCTTGTCACTTCGTGTACTGCGCTGCCCCCCGAGGGGGCCGCTGCTCCTGCGGCCCGGCAAAGCCGGTTCCGCGGCCCCTGCTGGAAAGAGAGTGTGCCTGCGCGGTCGCTTGTTGCGTCGTTCTTCCGGAAGAGGAAAGAAGCGGGAAATCAGCCATGACCGAAGCCATCGTCGATATCAAAAAACTCTGGACCGTGTTCCAGAACGGCGACAAGAAGGCCGTGGTGCACAAGGACCTGGACCTGACGGTGGAGCGGGGCGAGGTGTTGTCGCTGGTGGGCGGCTCGGGTACCGGTAAAACGGTGCTGCTGCGCCAGATACTGGGGCTGGAAAAACCCACCCAGGGCGAGATCACCGTGCTCGGCCGGCCGGCAGCCGAACTGGGCAAACGGGGCGCGGCCAGCCGCGTCGGCATGCTGTTCCAGCAGGGTGCGCTGTTTTCGGCCTTCACCGTGCTCGAGAACATCGCCTTCCCGTTGCGTGAGCTCAAGACCTTGCCGCGCGCACTGGTCTATGAGGCGGCCATGGTCAAGCTGCAAATGGTGGGCCTGAGTCCCGACGCAGCCGACAAGATGCCGAGCGACCTCTCGGGCGGCATGGTCAAGCGTGTGGCATTGGCGCGCGCCCTCATCATGGACCCGCCGCTGCTGCTGCTTGACGAGCCCACGGCGGGCCTGGACCCGGAAAGCTCCGACAGTTTCGTCTCGCTGCTGCGCTCGCTGCACCGCGACATGGAGCTCACGGTGGTGATGGTGACGCACGACCTGGACACGCTCTTTGAGCTCAGCACGCGCATCGCCGTGCTGGCCGAACAAAAAGTCATCGTTAACGATGTGCCCAAGGAAGTGGTGGCGTTTCCGCACCCCTTCATTCACGAATTTTTCCTTGGCGAAAGGGGTCAGCGCGCGATGGAATTGCTGCGCGAATACCCCTTTACTGTTTAGAAAGGCTTCGATATGGAAAACAAAGCCCATGCCATGGCCGCCGGCGCATTTGTACTGGTGGTGACCGCCCTGCTGGCCCTGCTGGCGATCTGGCTGACGCGCGACAACACTCAGCGCGACCTTTACGACATGAGCACCAGCGAAACTGTTTCGGGCCTGCAGCCGCAGGCCACGGTGCGGTTTCGCGGCGTGCCGGTCGGCAAGGTCGAGGTGATCGGGTTTGACACCAAGGTCAAGGGCAATGTGCTGATCCGTGTCTCGATCGACCGCACCGCGCCGGTCACCAAATCCACTTTTGCCACAGTGGCATCGCAAGGTGTCACGGGGCTGGGTTTCATCCAGCTCGACGATGACGGAAAGTCCGCCGAGCGGCTGGTGGTGAACGACGACGACCCGCCGCGCATTCCGCTCAAACCAGGTGGGCTGGACAAGCTGCTCAAGCAAAGCGAGGTGATCTTCAACCAGGTCGAAGAAGCCAGCACGCGTTTGAACAAACTGCTGTCCGACGAGAACCAGGCGGCAGTGACTTCCGCCATCACGCAACTCGGCGAAGCGGCCAGCGGCATCAACCGTGTGGCCAAAGGCCTTGAGCCTACGGTGGCGAGCCTGCCGGGCCTGTCGCGCGATGCCACGGCTACGCTGAAATCCGTCAGGACGGCTGCCGACGACGTCAGCGCTACCGCCACGCGCCTGAGTGAAAAGGGCGGGCCGCTCGACAAACTGTCCGAGGGCGGCGCCGCGCTGGCCTCGGGGGTGGAGACCTTCAGCGCCGGCACCTTGCCCAAGCTGGGCGAAGTGGCTGACGAAACCGCCCGCGCGATGCGCCAGTTGCGCCGCACCGTCAGCGCGGTGGATGACAACCCGCAGTCACTGATTTTCGGCAACGGTCCACCGGTGCCCGGTCCGGGCGAGCCCGGTTTTTCTGCCAACGGAGAGAAAAAATGACATTCGATTTTCTCGCAATCTGCCCATCCGCTATGAATTTAATAGCTGCTCGCGCTTATCTGGAAAGGGCTGCCGGCATTTTTTCATTGATATTCATGGCGCTGGCGGTCGGCGGCTGCTCGGGCCTGCCCGACAAGCCCACGCGCGCCACCATGTATGACTTCGGCCCCGGCCTCCTGGCTGTTCAGCCCAGCACGCGGCAGGCGCCGTTGCCGCCGCTGGCGCTTGACGACATCTCCACCTCTGGCGGCGCGCTCGACAATATGGCGGTGCTGTACCGCCTGGCGTATACCGACGCGCAGCAGCTGCGGCCGTACTCGCAGGCGCGCTGGAGCATGCCGCCTGCGCAGCTGGTGCGCCAGCGCCTGCGCGAACAGCTTGGCCAGCGCCGCGCCGTGTTCAGCGCCGGTTCCAGTGTGGCCCTCAACCGCAGCCAGAACGCGGTATTGCCGCTGCTGCTGCGCCTGGACCTGGAAGAATTCAGCCACTTCTTCAGCGCGCCCAACACGAGCGTCGGCCTGATCCGCCTGCGCGCCACGCTGGTCGAGGTGACGCCCGCGGGCGAAAAGCTGGTCGGCCAGCGCAATGTCATCGTGCAGCGTCCTGCGCCCAGCAACGACGCTCCCGGCGGCGTCCGTGCCCTCACGGCAGCCACCGACGCCGCCATCGAGGAACTGGACCAATGGCTGCAGCAAACCCCCGCGCGCTGAAACGCCTTGTGCCATGAAAACGCTGGAAGAACAACTGGATGCCGCCGGGCTGCATGTGTTCGGCTGCTGCGAGCAGCTGAGCGCTTACGGCCCCGACCTGCTGCAGAATTCGCAACTGCTACAGGACTTCACGCCTGCTGAAGCCGACATCCTGGGAGCGTCCATGTTGCTGGTTCGCGCCGACCCGGGGCAGGTGATGATCCGCGAAGGCGAAGCCGGCGACTGGATGATGCTGATCCTCAAGGGTACGGTCGATGTCACCAAACGACTGGAATCAGCCGCCGAAGCGGCGCAGGCCGAAGCCGGCGCGGAACCGATCGTCTCGCGCGTGGCCGTGGTGCGCAGCGGCGCGGCAATAGGCGACATGTCCATGCTCGACAGCGAGCCGCGCTATGCCACCTGCACTGCCATCGAACCCGTCGAGGCCGGCGTCTGGGGGCGCCATGAAATTGCCTTGCTGATTCGCGACCACCCCGGCGTAGGCGCCAAGCTGCTGGTCAAGATCACGCAGATGATGGCGCAGCGCCTGCGCAACACCAGCAACCAGCTAGTAAAGTTGCTTCGCAAGAAGTAGACCCCCCGTCCAGGCTCACTGCGTGTAGCCTGTTCCCCCCCGAGGGGCGACGCCTGGGGCCGGCGAAGCCGGAAAATCGGTACACCCCTATCGAGCTCACTCCGTGTAACCCTTTTCCCCTTGCAGGGGACGGCGCCTGCGGCCCGGCAAAGCCGGTTCCGCGGCTGCCCGCTGGTAAATACCCCGTTGGTTACGCCACTGAATTCTTCGAGCCAGCATGAGCCCCGGAACCGGCTTTGCCGGGCCGTAGGGCGGGCGGCCCCCTCGGGGGGCAGCGCATTACACGAAGTGAAAAGCGTGGGGGCTTCACATTGACTTCACACACGCGGCCCGCAGCTCATCCTGCCCTCACACAGGATTTGCACACTTCCCTTCGTTGTTCAAACGAAAGGAAGTCATGAAACAAAAATTCTTCGCGCTGGCCCTGGTGGTGGTTTTGCTGGTCCTCGCGCTGTTCCAGATCAGCGGCGTGGTGCACGACCGCCAGACCTACCGGCAGATTGCCATCCAGAGCGTGGCGCAGAGCCTGGCCGGCCCGCAGACGCTGACCGGCCCGCTGATCCACCGGGCCTGCACCGAGGAGTGGGACGTCAAGTATGAGGACAAGAAAGTGCAAACCGAGCGGCGCGAGTTCACCCTGGTGGCCGCGCCGGCTTCGTTGATCGTCAAGGGCGGCAGCAAACTCGAGGCGCGCGCCCGCGGCCTGCATGCGACGCAGGCCTTTAATCTCAAGGCCGACATCGTGGCCGAATGGACCGACACCGCAGCGCTGAAGCCCTTGGCCGAACATGCCGGCTCACGCATGAACTGCGGCCAGCCGCTCTTGATGATGGCGGTGTCCGATTCGCGCGGCATACGCCATGCCAGCGTCAAGATCGGCGAGCAGGTGCTGGCGCTCAAGCCCGGCACCTTCTACGGCAGCTACCCGCGCGGCGTGCATGCGCCGCTGTCCATGGCCATGATGGGCATGGCGCCGCTGCAGGCGCAGCTGGCACTGGAACTGGTCGGCACCGAAAGCATTTCAGTCGTGCCGCTGGGCGGCGACACCCGGGTGCAGCTCACGTCCAACTGGCCGCACCCGAGTTTTGGCGGGCAGTTTCTCCCGGTGGACCGCAAAGTGACGGACCAGGGTTTTGAAGCCAGCTGGCGTGTCAGCTCGCTGGCCAGCACGGCGCAGCAGGAGGTGACGCAACAGGACCCCGGCAAGCGCAGGGGCGTTTGCCCGAACTATGCCGATGGGTCGGCCAACGCCTCTTGCGTCGAAGCCTTCAGCGTGACCTTTGTCGACCCTTCCAATACCTACGCGCTCAGCGACCGGGCTACCAA
The DNA here is from genome assembly GCF_056403055.1 of Polaromonas sp. P3_A5. NCBI lineage: Bacteria > Pseudomonadati > Pseudomonadota > Betaproteobacteria > Burkholderiales > Comamonadaceae > Polaromonas > Polaromonas sp. P3_A5. The sequence continues at coordinate 19,540 of NZ_JBFUGF010000003.1, read as the reverse complement.
GTACGGTCTGCTGTTCATCGGCCTGACTTTTTTGGCCGTGGGGCTGTTCGAGTTCATGAAGTCACTGCGCGTGCACCCGATCCAGTACCTGCTGGTGGGTGCGGCCATGAGCATGTTTTTCCTGTTGCTTGTGAGCCTTTCGGAGCACATGCCCTTTGAAACTGCTTATGCGATTGCCGCCGCCGCCTGTGTGCTGCTGCTGACCTATTACGCCAGCCACATGCTGGGCCGCTGGTCGCGCGGCCTGCCGTTTGGCCTGGGCATCGCCACGCTGTACGGCATGCTGTTTGTGCTGCTGCGGATGGAGCAAACAGCCTTGCTGCTGGGTGCAGTGGCCTTGTTCGCCGTGCTCGCGGCCATCATGATGCTGACGCGGCAGGTGGATTGGTACGCACGGTTCAAACAGGCTGAACCGGTCAAACCTGAACCGGCAAAGGTGGCCGCGTGATGAGCGCGCCGCGGTTAGAAATGCAGCTCGACCCGCAGCCCGGGCTGCGTGTTGCGCACCACCATGCGCCCGCCGTGCAGCAGCATGATCTGCCGCACGATGGCCAGCCCCAGGCCCGAGCCTTTGGTGTGTCCGTCGGGCCGCACGGTCGAGAAAAAGCGCTCGCCCAGGCGGGGCAGGGCGTAGTCCGCCACGCCGGGTCCGGTGTCTTGCACGGCGATGAAGTCTGGCCCCGCTTCCAGGGTGATCGCAGAGCCCTCGGGTGCGAACGAGCGCGCGTTTTCCAGCAGGTTGCTCAGCGCCAGGCCCAGGAGGCCGGGCTCCGCATGCACGCCGGCATGTTCCGGACGGATTACGACTTTGATCGCATGCTGGGTCCGGCCGGCGCCGGTCTCCAGCTCAAAAGACTGGAGGAAGCCGGCCCACGCAAGGCGCTCGCGCTCTACCTGTGCATGGCGCTGCTCCAGCTTCGTCAGCTCGAGCATGCGGTCCACCAGCGCCTGCATGCGGCCGGACTGGGCCAGTACCTGCCCGGAAAACTCGCGGCGCGCGTGTTCGGGAAGCTCGTCCTGCAAGAGCTCGCCTGCGCTGCGGATCGCGGCGAGCGGGCTCTTGAGCTCATGGGTCAGGGCGCGCACGTAATCTTCTATGTACTCGTGGCCCTCCAGCTTCAGGCGCATGGCATCGACTGCCATGGCCAGATCGCCAAGCTCGCCCGGTATCTGCGGAACCGCGGGTTTCTCGCCCTGGCCGACGGCGTTGGCATAGCGGCGCAGCTTGCGAATGCTCCACACTACCCACAGCGTCACGGCCACACCGATGGCCAGCGACAACACCAGCAACAGCAGGCCGCTTAGGAAAATCTTCCGTTCGGCCCGGTCGATGAAGGCCTGGATGGTGGACATCGGTTTGGCGACGGTCAGTACGCCGATGATTTTGCCGTCCTGCTGCACCGGCGCGGCAACGTACATCACGGAGCTTCGATCGTCCTGCTGCACTTCACGGGTGGCGCGCGCACCGTACTCGCCGCGCAGCGTGCGGGCCACATCGCGCCAGCGCGAATAGTCCTGGCCGGTCGCCACGTTCTCCGAGTCAAACACCACCTTGCCGGCGGCGTCGGTCACGTACACCCGGAAGTCCAGCGACTGCTTGGACAGGCCCCAGATCTGCGCGTCAATCGGCCGCTGCGCATAGTTGCGCACGTGGCTTGCAAAGCGCCCGTTGGCGATGGCGCCGGCCGACAGATCGTCGCTGGCCAGTTCGGCCAGGATGTTGGCGGTGTCCACCATCATGTCTTCCATAACCTCGCGCACGCTGGGCTTGACTTCGGCCATGAAGACGCGCAGCACAAAAAAAGCCGCAAGGCCCGTGACCAGAAAAAAACCGAACAGCAGCCGTATGCCCAGGCGCATGTCAGCTGCCTTTGGTGCGGTTGATATCCAGGGAGTAACCCATGCCGCGGTGTGTGACGATGTAGTCATGCTCCGGCGCTGCTTCCTGCAGCTTGGCGCGCAGGGTTTTGATGTGAGTGTCTACGGTGCGGTCTGTGCTGTCCGAATCCGTGCCCCAAACCGCAGTGAGCAACTCATCACGCGAACGGATGCGTTCGCGATGACGCAGCAGCTCGGCCAACAGGCCGAATTCGCGGCGCGTCAGGTTGAGTGGGAGGCCGTGCAGGTTTGCGCGTTGGCCCGCGGTGTCAATCACGAAAGGACTGGCGCCAGCCGGCGCCGCTGCGGGGGCAGGCATGCGCGCGCGCCTGAGCAGGCTGCGCACGCGCGCCAGCAACTCGCGCGGACTGAAGGGTTTGCTCACATAGTCGTCGGCGCCCAGTTCCAACCCGAGCACACGGTCGATCTCCTCGCCCTGCGCGCTCAGCATCAGCACCGGCAGGCTGCCAGCAGCGCGCAGTTCGCGGCACAGATCGAAACCGCTGCCGTCGGGCAAGCCGACATCCAGGATCACGGCGTCGGGCAGTTGGAGCGCAAGCTGGCGGCGCGCATCGCCCAGCAGCAGGCTGTGTGTCACGCTGAGGCCGTCGCGCTCCAGCGTGTAGATGATGGACCGGGCAATCGCCGGGTCGTCTTCGACAAGAAGAATGCGCGCGCCGGCCATCTGAGTGGGATTCGCGTTCAGGAGCGCAGAATGGGGAACAACTTGCCGAGGCCGCCGGCCATCACCTCAACGGCCAATGCAGCGAGGATCAGACCCATCAGCCGCGTCATCACGTTGATACCGGTCTTGCCCAGCACGCGGGCAATCGGCTCGGCCAGCGAAAAGCTGATGGCAGTCACCAGCGCAATCACCACACCGTAGCCGACCAGCGCGGCAACCTGCAGGGCCGTCTGTGCCTTTTCGGCGTAAATCACTACCGTCGACATGGTGGCCGGGCCGGTCAACAGCGGAATGGTGAGCGGCACCACCGCGATGCTGGCGCCGCGCGCGGCCTTCTCTGCACCGTCTTCCATTTCATTGGTCAGGGGTTTGGCTTCGGCCGGTTGCGCATTCAGCATGTTCATCGAGCTGATCAGCAGCAGCATGCCGCCGCCGACCTGGAAGCTCGCCAGCGAGATACTGAAGAAGTCGAGGATCTGCAGGCCCAACAGCGCGCTGATGGCGATAACGACAAAAGCCGAAAAGGCTGCCACCAGGATGGTGCGGCGGCGCTGCTCGTCGGAGAAGCCCTGCGTGTAGTGGATAAAAAACGGCACGATGGCCAGCGGGTTGACGATGGCCAGCAGCGTGACAAGCGGTTTGAAATCCATCGTTTTTCCTTAGAGGCAATTCAAGTGGCAAGCCCAAAAGCGGTCTGCCCAACAAATTCCAGCAGGAGCTGCGGAACCGGCTTCACCGGGCCGCAGGCGCAGCGCCCCCTCGGGGGGCAGAGAGCTACACGCAGTGAGCGAACGTGGGGGCACTACCTCCCTCCGGCGACATCAAGCAGTGCACCTGTTGTATAGCTCGCATTGTCGCCGAGCAGCCAGACGATCGACTCCGCCACTTCGCCGGCGGTACCCGGCCGCTGCATCGGCACCAGCGGCGCCAGTTCACGGGCCCGGTCGGGCAAGCCGCCCGAAGCGTGAATGTCGGTGTCGATGATGCCCGGGCGCACGCCGTTCACACGAATGCCTTCGGTGGCCACTTCCTTGGCCAGCCCGACCGTGAAGGTGTCGATGGCGCCCTTGGCGGCTGCGTAGTCCACGTACTGGCCAGGCCCGCCCAGCCGCGCTGCGGCGCTGGAGACGTTGACGATGGCGCCGCCCGTACCGCCGTAGCGCGTGCTCATGCGTTTGACGGCTTCGCGTGCGCAGAGGAACGAGCCGAACACATTGATCTCGAACATGCGCCGCACCCTGTCCAGCGTCATGGCGTCAACGCGGCTGGTGCGGTCGACCACGCCGGCATTGTTGACGAGGCCGTCCAGCCGGCCGAGCTTGGCATCCACTTTTTCAAACATGGCAAGCACCTGCGCCTCGTCGGCCACGTCGGCCTGAACCGTGATGGCCTGGCCGCCGCCCTGGCGGATTTGCCGCACCACTTCGTCGGCTGCCAGCGAGTTGCTGGTGTAGTTGACGGCCACCACCCAACCCTGGCGCGCCGCGAGCAGGGCGCTTGCGGCGCCTATGCCGCGCGAGCCGCCTGTGATCAAAACAACTTTTGACAAACCGGACCTCCTGCAGAAAATGGCAATCCCGGGTAAAAACGGGGATTGCATCGGGTCAATGTACTTGAACAGGCCCCAAAAACCGGAGACGATCATGAGCACCGTTGTGGATTATTACTTTACGCCGCAAAGCCCATGGACTTATCTGGGCCACGAACGCTTTGCGCAGATCGCCCGTGCGGCGGGCGCTACCGTGAATGTGTTGCCTATCGATCTGGGCGGCAAGGTGTTTCCCATCTCGGGCGGGCTGCCGCTGGCCCAGCGCGCGCCACAGCGCCAGGCTTACCGCCTGCTGGAATTGCAGCGCTATTCAGACTACCTGCATGCGCCGCTGAACCTCAAGCCCAAGTATTTCCCGGTGTCCGGCGATGAGGCCTCGCGCCTCATCATCGCGGTGAACCTGCACGACGGCACTGAAGCCGCGATGAAAATCGGCGGCGCCATCTTCAGCGCCGTGTGGGTGCGAGAGCGCCACATCGCCGACGAAAAAGTGCTGGCCGAACTGCTCGCCGAATGCGGCTTGCCGGCCGGGCGGCTGGAGCAATCCTTCAGCCAGGCCGTGCAGGAGCGCTATGAAGCCAATACCCAGCAGGCGATCGACGCCGGCGTGTTCGGCGCGCCCAGTTATGTCATCGACGGCGAACTGTTCTGGGGCCAGGACCGGCTCGATTTCGTGGAGCGCAAGCTTAAGGCCGGGGCATAAACCGCTGGCCGTTTCCCCTCCAGTTCGCCCTTCATTCATACCGATCAACCAATTCAAAGGAGCATCCATCTCATGGGCCAATTCACCAATCTCACCGCCGCCGACGGCTTCGTCGTGCCGGCTTATGTGGCGCAACCGGAAGGCAAGCCGCGCGGCGGCATCGTCGTCGTCCAGGAAATTTTCGGCGTCAACTCGCACATCCGCGGTGTGGCGGACCGCTTTGCGGCGGAAGGCTACCTGGCAGTGGCACCCGCCACGTTCGAGCGCGTCAAGCCCGGCGTCGACATGGGTTACAGCGAGGCGGACATGAAGATCGGCTTCGAGCTGAAAACCGCTGTCAGCGCGCTGCCGGGCGCCGGTGTGCTGCAAGACATCCAGGCGGCGATTGACCACGCGGCCAAGGCCGGTGGCGGCAAGGTCGGCATCATCGGGTTTTGCTGGGGCGGCCTCTTGACCTGGCGTGCGGCCAGCCTGCTCAAGGGCTTATCGGCGGCCGTTCCCTACTACGGCGGCGGCATCACGGCCGAGGAAGAAATCGAGCGCCAGCCCCAGTGCCCGGTCATGGCCCATTTCGGCGACCAGGACCACTGGATTCCGATGGAAGGCGTTGAAGCCTTCCGCAAGGCGCACCCGGAAGTCGAGGTGCATGTGTACCAGGCCAACCACGGTTTCAACTGCGACCAGCGCGGCTCCTACAACGAAGCGGCGGCGAAGCTGGCACGCGAACGTTCGCTGGCGTTCCTTGCCGCCAAACTGGCCTGACCGTGCGCCCTGCCCCCGGATTCAAGCCTTTTTGGGTTGTAGCCCTTTGCGGATGTGCGCAAGCAGCTATCGTTTTGATAGCGTTTTCGACGGTTGCCCGAGCGGCCGACTACGCCGGCCCGTTGTTTGACACGCACCTGCATTACAACGAAGAGGCCTGGAACTGCAAGGAACGCAGCGCCGGGCCGCCCCAAGCAAGTTCAGCCCCCTCGGGGGGCAGCGTATTACACGAAGTGAAAAGCGTGGGGGCTTGTGTAGGTCCACACGCGCCAGCTGATGTTCTTGCGCGCATGAAGCGCAATGGCGTCAAAGCCATCGTCGCCAACTCCCGGCCCAACGACGGCACGAAGTCGCTGGCTGCCATGCCGGAAACGCGCAAGGCCGGCGTTACCGTGGTCCCGTTTATCCGCCTGTACCGTAACCGCGCCGACTATGACAACTGGTTTCGCGACGAGTCCATCTACGAGATGGTGCAGGCCGAGTTTGCCCGCGGCGTCACGGGTGACCAGGCCGGCCCGTACAAGGGCATCGGCGAATTTCATTTGTACGACAGCGCCAATGCCAACGGCCCGGTGGCCAAAAAGCTCATGCAGTTCGCTGCGAAGAACAAGCTGGCAGTGCTCTCACACGTAGACGACACGGCGATCGACTTGTTGATGGCCCACGCACCAGATGCGCGGCTCATCTGGGCGCACACCGGCATAGGCGGCGCACCTGTGGCACGCGTTGATGCGCTGCTGGGCAAATACCCGCAGTTGATGGGTGAGCTGTCCTATCGCCCCGGCCTGACCTGCGAAGGCGGAAAGCTGTGTGCGGAGTGGCGCACGCTGCTGCTCAAGTACCCAGGCCGCTTCATGATCGGTTCCGACACCTGGGTCAACCAGCGCTGGCTGTATTACGACGAGCTCATGAAGGGTTACCGCAGCTGGTTGGGTGATTTGCCAGCCGACGTGGCCCGCAAGATCGCTTGGGGCAATGCGGCCGGTATCTACGGTCTGTAGAAAAACCACCCCCGTCCAGGCTCACTGCGTGTAGCCTGTTCCCCCCTCGAGGGGGCGGCGCCTGCGGTCTGGCAAAGCCAGTCCCGCGGCACCTCGCTTGCAGATCGGGGAGGAGCGTGCGGCAAAATACGCCAGATGTACCAGCTTCATTTCTCTCCCAGCTCTGCCGCCATGGCGCCTCACATCCTGCTCCAGGAACTGGGCGTGCCGTTTGAAAAAGTCCTCGTCGACACCAGCACCGGCGCGCACCGGTCGGAGGCTTACCGCAAGCTCAACCCCAACGGCCTGATCCCGACGCTGGTCGACGGTGACCTGGTGTTGTATGAAACCGCCGCGATCTGCCTGCACCTGTGCGATGCGCATCCCGAGGCCGGTCTGGCCCCATCCGTCGGCACCACCGAACGCGCGCATTTCTACAAATGGTTGATCTGGCTGACCAACACCATGCAGTCGGCGCTGATCATTTATTTCTACACCGACCGCTGGATGAACCCCGGCAACGACGCCGGCGTAGCCGAGTTGAAGTCGCATGCCGAAGCCAAAGTCGGCCTGATGCTGGACCAGTTGGACGCGGAGCTGGCAAGGCTGGAGAAAATCCATGACCAACCCTGGCTGTTGGGTGCGACGTATTCGGCGGTAGATATTTATGCGCTGACGCTGTGCCGCTGGACTCGCAACTTTGCGTCGTCGCCGGCACGCAACCGGCCCCACCTCGGCCCTTACCTGCAGCGTGCGCTGGCGCGGCCTGCCGTGATCAAGGCCTTCCACGCCGAAGGGCTGGCCCAGCCTTGGGTCTGAGTCTCTAACCTTTCGCCGCAGGCGGGTTGTCGCGCTGCGCCTGCTCGATCTGGGCGACCAGCTTTTCGGGGTCGGTGTTTTCCTTGAGGATGGGAATGTCCGGGTCGCCCTCGATGTTGGCGCCTACCTTTTTGGCGATGCGCTCCAGGATCTGGATCATCTTGGTGTTTTCCTGCTCGGTCAGCAGGTTGATCTGAAGGTCCAGCTGGTTGCGCCTGTCGCTGATGCGCAATTCATAGTTCTGGCTGATCAGGATGAAGGAGGACAGGAAGATGGCTTCCAGTGACACCATCAAGGTCAGGAAGGTAAAGGGGTAGGGGTCGAAATGCGCCAGCCCCGGCCATGAATTGAAGCTGATCCATAACGCAAACGCAGCCACGTGCATCCAGACAAAAGGCATGGAGCCGCAAAAACCGGCGACAAAGGCGGCGATGCGGTCGGCCCGGCTCCGGTTGGCCAGTGCCGTTTCTTCCACGCGCCGCATGGCTTCGACATTTTCGCGCGTCAGGTCATCGGCGCAGGTTGTATTGCCGTTCAGCGCCTTCTTGCCTGCTTGATTGCTCATGGGACATCCTTTTCGGGGGTGCCGGATCAGCGCCGTGCCAACTCCCGGCTGAGACGCAGCGCATCAGGCACTGCGGCGCCATTGGCCGTATTGTCAAAGATGCACCAGACAGAAGCGTCAGACGCCGCCGCAAGCTTGAGCCGGACGGCAAGCGCACCCGGGCGCCGTGTCAGCGGCGCGTCCTGGCCAGGTACTGCTTGCGCCAGAACACCGTGGCGACCACCACGACGATCAGGACCATGAACCCGAAGGTCCACCAGAAACCGGTGGACGCGTGAAGAAAGGGCATGAACTCGAAGTTCATGCCGAAGAACCCGGTGATCAGGTTCAGCGGCAGGAAGATGGCGGTGAGCGCCGTCAGCGTGCGCATGATGTCGTTGGTGCGGTTGCTTTGCGCCGAGAAATGCATCTGTACCGCGGTTTCGGCGCTTTGCTCCATGCGGCGCACATGGTGCACCACACGCTCGATGTGCTCGAGCACGTCGCGTGAGCGGATCTTGAGCAGCTCGCGCTCGCGCACTGCGGCGGGTGTGCCGCCTTCGGGCCAGGTTTCAATCGAATCAATCCAGTCCTGCAGCGCAGCCCGCTGGTCTTCGCAAATCTCATCGAGGTGGTGCATGGCCAGCCGCGCATCGAGCACCGAGCTCCAGTTGGTAAAGCGCGTGCCGGGCCGCAGCAGTTCGGACTGCCAGTGGTCGAGCTGGCGCGTGAGCTCGCGCCGCAGCTCGAGGTAGCCGTCCACCATCTGGTTGACGATGCGCAGCATCAGGTCGGCGGGGCTGGCCGGCAGCTTGACGCCGCTGGAGCGCGACTCGGCCGTGGTCGCATTGAGCAGGCGGGTCGCATAGGCATCGCGCACCGCGCAGTCGGCGGGGTGCACCGTCAGCACCACCTTGTCAAACACGGCAAAGCCGACCGGGCTGGTATCGATGCGCTTGAGGACCGGCGGGCCGCTGCGTTTCATGCGCTCATGCAGCGGTTCGCCGGGCTGGCTGAGGTCGGTTTCGCTTTGCCCGGCCGCCAGGCGGCGGAACACCAGGATGTCGTACTGCGAGGTGTAGTCGTAGTGCGAGGGGAGCTGGTTGTTCAGCAGGTCGGCCACATGCAGGTCGACCAGCTGGGTGCCGCACAGCGTTTGCAGCGCAGCCTGGATCTGCGCCTGCATCACCTCGAACTCGCGGCGGGCACAGGCAATCCAGACAAATCCCTGCGCCGGCAACTGGGCCGGCAGGGTGTCTGTCTCGATGATGCCCTGGGTGCCGGAAGCGATGGTGAAAACGCGCATGAAAGCCCTGTTTAGCCTTGTTTTGAGGTGTTAAATCGGCATTTCGAGCAAGCAGGACGGGCGCAAGCAGCTATGATTTTGATAGCAGTTAGTGCGCAACACCTGCCGCCCGGTTCAGCCTTGCCGCAGCTTGCGGGCAGCGTCGATGGCGAAATACGTCAGCACGCCATCTGCGCCCGCACGCTTGAAGGCCAGCAGGCTTTCCATCATCACGGCGTCGTGGTCCAGCCAGCCGTTTTGCGCGGCTGCTTTGATCATCGCGTATTCGCCGCTGACCTGGTAGGCGAAGGTGGGCACGCCGAATTCGTCTTTCACGCGGCGCACCACGTCCAGGTAGGGCATGCCGGGTTTGACCATCACCATGTCGGCGCCTTCGGCGATGTCCATGGCCACTTCGCGCAGCGCTTCGTCGCTGTTGCCCGGGTCCATCTGGTAGGCCTTTTTGTCGGCCTTGCCCAGGTTGTTGGCCGAACCGACCGCATCGCGGAACGGGCCGTAAAACGCGCTCGCGTATTTGGCGCTGTAGGCCATGATGCGGGTGTGGATCAGCTTTTTGGCCTCCAGTGCCTGGCGGATGGCGCCAATGCGGCCATCCATCATGTCGCTGGGCGCGACCATGTCCACGCCGGCTTCGGCCTGGCAAAGCGCCTGCCGCACCAGCATGGCCACCGTCTCTTCGTTGAGGATGTAACCGTTTTCATCCGGCAGCCCGTCCTGCCCATGCGTGGTGAAGGGGTCCAGCGCCACGTCGGTCATTACGCCCAGGTCGGGAAAGTGCTTTTTCAGTGCCCGCACCACCCGCGGGATCAGGCCATCGGGATTGGTGGCCTCGACGCCGTCGTAGGTTTTGAGCGAGGCGTCCACCACGGGGAACAAGGCCATCACCGGGATGCCCAGCTTCACGCACTCTTCCGCCACCGGCAGCAGCAGGTCAAGGCTCAGCCTTTCGACGCCGGGCATGGAGGCCACCGCCTGGCGCTGCTGCTGGCCGTCCACCACAAAGACGGGATAAATGAGGTCGTGCGGGGTAAGTGCGTGTTCACGTACCAGGTTGCGGGTGAAGGCATCACGGCGCAGGCGCCGTGGGCGCCCGGCGGGGAAGGGCGCGAAGTTGGAGGCGTGCTGTGTCATGCGCAAATTGTGCCAAAGGTTGATCAAGGCCTGAAAGTATTTGGCCGGGCGTCATCTGCTATCTATATATATATGGAGACATGCTTGGTGCCGCGCCATTTCGGAGGTGGCAGGCTTTACATGGAATTACTTAGTTAACTTATGAAATCATTGCCAATGCGCAGCCAGCGTGGTTAGAATTGCTACGTGTGGTTACCAATTTGGCAACTGCATCCCGCTTTTCCTCCCTGAGCGGGGCCTTTGCGTGTGACAGCAAAAAGGCTTACCAGCCCGGTGGCTTATGCCCCGGGCATTTTTTTGCCCGCTAAAGGTGACGCTTGGGGCATTAGCGGATGGATAGGTCTTAGACCAGCCGGGGCCGCGGAACCGGCTTTGCCGGGCCGCAGGCGCAGCGCCCCCTCGGGGGGGCAGCGACCCACACGAAGTGGGGGAGCGTGGGGGCTACACTTCCTTGATGCTCTGGGTCAAATCACTCCACATCGTTTTCATCGCCAGCTGGTTTGCCGGGCTGTTTTACCTGCCGCGCATTTTTGTGAACCTGGCCATGGTGCCGCCGGAAAGCGTGGCTGAGCGCGAGCGGCTCATATTGATGGCACGCAAACTCATGCGTTTCACCACCATCCTGGCCGTGCCTGCGTTGGGCTTTGGCCTGTGGCTGTACCTGGGTTACGGCATAGGCCGCGGGCCCGGCAACGGCTGGATGCACGCCAAGCTTGCCGTTGTGGTGCTGGTGATCGGCTACCACCACGCCTGCGGCCGCCTGCTGGCCAGGTTCGTCGCCAACCGCAACGCCCGCAGCCACAAATGGTTTCGCTGGTTCAATGAAGTGCCGGTGCTGTTGTTGTTAGCGGCCGTCATCCTGGTCGTGGTCAAGCCCTTCTAACAATCAAAGGGAACGCAGTGCCTTCCCCGAATTCACCAGCAGACGCGGGCGAACCGGCTTCGCCGGGCGCCTCGCGTCGCCCCCTGCAAGGGGGGGAGGAACTACACGAAGCGAAGCGTAGTGAGAACGGCGGGGGTGTGCAACATTCCAATAGGGGTGTTCACAAGACAACCGCGTGGCCGCTGGCGGTGGCCACCATCTGCCTGATTGTTTACGCCAGCCTCTATCCCTTTGCCGACTGGCGCGACCAGGGCATTTCGCCCTTCAGATTTCTGGCGGCGCCTCTGCCGCAGTACTGGACCGGTTTTGACGTGGGCGCCAACCTGTTGGGCTACGCGCCGCTGGGTTTCCTGCTGGCGCTGTCGGCACTGCGCAGCCGGCGCGTTTCCTGGGCTGTGACGGTGGCGGTGCTGGTCAGCGCGCTGCTGTCGCTGGCAATGGAAACGCTGCAAAGTTACCTGCCTTCGCGCATTCCCTCCAATGTCGATCTGGCGCTCAACACCACCGGCGCATGGCTGGGCGCGTGCTGTGCGTGGGCGCTGGAAAAAACCGGCATCGTCGATCGCTGGAGCCGCTTTCGGGCGCGCTGGTTCGCGCAGGATGCGCGGGGTGCGTTGGTGTTGCTGATGCTCTGGCCGCCCGCGTTGCTGTTTCCTGCCTCCGTGCCCCTGGGGCTGGGGCAGGTGTTCGAGCGTCTGGAGTCGGCGCTTGCCGAGGTGCTGACCGACACGCCTTTCCTCGAATGGATGCCGGTGCGCGACATGGAGCTGCAGCCACTGGTGCCGATTGCCGAATTGCTATGCGTGGCGCTGGGTGCGCTGATTCCCTGCCTGCTCGGCTATTGCGTGATCCGCACACTCTGGCAGCGTGCGGCGTTTTCGGCGGCCATCATCGCGGTCGGCATTGCCGCATCGGCGCTGTCGGCCGCGCTGAGCTACGGCCCGGACCACGCCTGGGCCTGGCTGGACCTGCCGGTGCAAGTGGGTGTCGGGTTTGCCGTTGTGGTGGCGGCGCTCTTGCTGCCTGTGCCGCGCCGGGGCGCAGCGGCGCTGGCACTGTTGGCGCTCACGGTTCACCTGGGGCTGCTCAACCAGGCGCCCGCCGACCCGTATTTCGCACAGACCCTGCAAACCTGGGAGCAGGGCCGCTTTATCCGCTTTCACGGCCTGGTGCAGTGGCTGGGCTGGCTGTGGCCGTACGCAGCCCTGCTGTATGTGCTGGTGCGGCTTTCAGGCCGCGAGCCGCGCGTTGATGCGCGCCAGTGATTCGCGTCTGCTAATATTCGCCTGCGATCTCCCTCAAGAGTTGCCGTAAGCGTTTACGTCAATCAACGCGCCTACTACCGCCGGCCATGCCGGGGTTGTGTTTCCGGCATGCCATTGGCTGCCGGAAAGGCGCCTTGACTGGACGGCTTATGGAACCCTGTATGAACTCTTCGAAATCTTCATCGCGCACCCTTTTCAGTTTCACAAAACTCCCCGCCCGCAGCGCGCGCTGGGTCACACCCTTGCTGCTTTCCGTGTTGATGACCTGCATCGTGTCGATCATCAGCACGCTCAAGGGCGTCGGTATCGCGCCCGGGGTGCTGCGCATCTGGCTGGGCGCATGGGCGCTTTCCTGGGTCGTTGCATTCCCGGTGCTGCTGCTGGTGCTTCCACTGGTGAAAAAAACCACGGCGCTGGTCGTTGAGGCACCTTGATCCCCGGGGCAATGCGGGAACCTTCTCCGGTACACATCCACTAAAGTCACACCATGCCTGAACAAAATTCCTATTACGAACGCCATGTCTTCTTTTGCCTGAACCAGCGCGCCAATGGCGAAGACTGCTGCGCTGATCACCGGGCGCAGGAGGGCTTTGACCGCTGCAAATCGCAGGTGAAAGCCGCGGGGCTGGCCGGGCCGGGCAAGGTCAGGGTCAACAAGGCCGGCTGCCTGGACCGCTGCGCAGCCGGCCCTGTGGCCGTGGTCTACCCCGAAGCGGTCTGGTACACCTATGTCGACGCCAGCGACATTGATGAAATTGTCGAGTCGCACCTGAAAAACGGCAAAGTCGTCGAGCGCCTGCTGGTGCCCGCGCACGTCGGGCGCTAGGCCGGGGGGCGGTCGCAGCATCCGGAATTTGCATATTTTTGCCTTCCAACCCAATAGGGACGTGCGCGAGTAGCTCCTTATTTGATAGCAACCTGTTTGAATGGATCCGTCACCGTGAATTCGCAGACCCGCAAATCGATCATCCAGGGCCCAGCCGGCGCGCTTGAAATTGCCGTAGACCTTCCCGCTGGCGACCCGCGCGGCGTGGCGGTCATTGCGCACCCGCACCCGCTGTTTGCGGGCACCATGGACAACAAGGTGGTGCAGACGCTGGCCCGGGCCTTTGTGCAATGCGGATGGACGGCCGTCCGGTTCAACTTCCGTGGTGTGGGTGGCAGCGCCGGCAGCCATGACGAAGGCCGGGGCGAGCTCGAAGACCTGCTGGCCGTGGTGGAACATTCGGCGCCGGCCAGCAGCGGCCAGGTGCTGGCATTAGCCGGGTTTTCGTTCGGCGCCTGTGTCACCACCCACGCCTTTGAGCGCCTCAGCGCCGCCCGCACCATTGAAAAGCTGGTGCTGGTCGGCACCAGCGTGAGCCGCGCGCCTGCTGCGCCGATTGACGAAGCCGCCCACCTGAAAACCCTGGTCGTGCATGGTGAGCAGGACGATACGGTGCTGTTGTCTGCCGTGCTGGACTGGGCCCGGCCGCAGGCACTGCCTGTTACCGTTGTGCCGGGGGGAAGCCATTTCTTTCATGGACAATTGCCCCTGCTGAAAAACCTCGTGGTTCGCCACCTGTCTTCGCCCTCCGCCTGATGCTGTTTGCCAGGCGCTCCCTGACCCTTACTCCTTCACCGAATTTCACTGAACCCCTACTGATGCAAGCTTCACTCAAGGCCCTCCGCGCCGCCCCCAGCCTGCGCGCTTTTGCCGCCACCGTGTTCCTGGCTTTCTCCGCGGCGTTGCCCGTGGCGCATGCCCAGGTCCCGCAAGCGCCCGAAATCGCCGCACGCTCCTATTTGCTGCTGGATATCACCGCCAACCAGATCCTGGCCGCCAAGGACATCGATTCCCCGGTGGAGCCGGCATCCCTGACCAAGCTGATGACCGAATACCTGGTGTTCGATGCACTCAAATCCAAAAAAATCGACCTGAAGCAGACCTTCCCCGTCAGCCAGCGGGCCTGGAAGATGCCGGGTTCGCGCATGTTCATCGACCCGAAGATGCAGGTGCCCGTGGAAGACCTGATCAAGGGCATGGTAGTGCAGTCCGGCAATGACGCCACCATGGCGCTAGCCGAAGGCGTGGGCGGCTCGGCCGAAAACTTTGTCCGCCTCATGAACGAGCAGGCCAAGGCGCTGGGCATGAAGTCCACGTCCTATAAAAACCCGGAAGGCCTGACCGAGCCCGGCCACACGACCACCGCCCGTGACCTGAGCATCCTGTCCACCCGGTTGATGCAGGACTTCCCTGATTACATCGGCTATTCGGCGATCAAGAAATACCGCTATCCCGGCACACCGGCGGCCAACGACACCAACCGCAATACCCTGCTGTTCCGCGACCCGACGGTGGACGGCCTGAAAACCGGCCATACCGACGCCGCCGGCTATTGCATGATCGCCACGGCAAAGCGCGACTTTCCCAATTTGGGTGCTGCCGGTGCGCCGGGCGGGCGCCGGTTGCTGGCCATCGTGCTGGGCACCGTCAGCGACAGCGCACGCGCCAATGAATCACAAAAACTGCTGAACTGGGGCTACACGGCCTATGAAGCCGTGAAGCTGTTCGACGCTGGCCAGGCCGTGGTCACTCCGTCGGTCTGGAAAGGGACCTCCTCGACCGTGAAGCTGGGCCGTCCGCAGGCCATCGTGGTGGCCATCGCTGCCGGTAGTGCTGCCAAAGTCAAAACCCAGGTGGCGCGGCCCGACCCGTTGGTGGCGCCGTTTGCCAAGGGCCAGGCTGTTGGCACGCTGAAGGTCACCTTGGGCGACAACCCCGCCCCGGTGGCCGAAGTGCCGCTCGTGGCGCTGGAAGCGGTGGGCGAGGCCGGCATCCTGGGCCGTGCTTGGGACGCCATCCGGCTGTGGATTAAATAAGACGAACACGCGGTGGGTGGCGTGGCTAAGGCCGCGCTCCCCGCCGCTACGGCCGGCCGTCGCTTGCACAGCCCTTGCCGTGACCTTTTTTCTCCCCGCGCTTTGGCCGGGAATGCAGAAGCCTGCCCCCCAAAGCGGCTCTTCGCGAATCAAACGCCTCCTGGGTGCCATCAAATTCGGTGGGAGTGGGTACTAACATCCCCACTTTGGGCGCCGGATTACCTGTTGTCAGCTCCTTCATGCGTCCTGGCCGCGCGTTCTGCTTGAGGGATTCCCCTATCCGGTTTATACTAGAAGGCTTTTCCGCTTTCGTGGCGGGAAATATTTGTGGCCGTATCAACACGGTAAATTAGTTTTCAGACGTTTAGGGACGTTTTCAATGCCAACCATCAATCAGTTAGTCCGTCAGGGGCGCGAGGTCGAAAAGATCAAGTCCAAGAGCCCTGCGATGGAGAATTCTCCGCAGCGCCGCGGTGTGTGCACCCGTGTGTACACCACGACGCCTAAAAAGCCCAATTCCGCTCTGCGTAAGGTTGCCAAAGTGCGCCTGACCAACGGTTTTGAAATCATTTCCTACATCGGCGGCGAAGGCCACAACCTGCAGGAACACAGCGTGGTGCTGGTTCGCGGCGGTCGTGTCAAGGACTTGCCCGGTGTGCGTTACCACATCGTCCGTGGTTCGCTCGACTTGCAGGGCGTGAAAGACCGCAAGCAGTCGCGCTCCAAGTACGGTGCGAAGAAGCCAAAGGCCAAATAAGCCGAACCGGCTCGGGTGTTTCTCTTCACTGAGAGCTCGCGCCAGAAGAAGTTGTCACACAAGCCTGTGATAGTTCCTTCAAAACAAGGTGTTTCATTCGCCCTGGCAGGTGTCTGAAACGAAGTGACCCAAGTGCAAATAGTTGCACCGGTCGAGTAAGTGAGGGTTTTGATAACTCTCGCGGTGTTGCCAAAAGCAATGCCAACTGAAGCAAAGAGGTGAAAAAATGCCACGTCGTCGCGAAGTCCCTAAACGTGAAATTCTTCCTGATCCAAAATTTGGCGATGTTGATCTCGCCAAGTTCATGAACGTGATCATGCAAGGCGGCAAGAAGGCCGTCGCAGAGCGCATCATTTATGGCGCGCTCGACTTTATCGAGAAAAAGAACCCCGGCAAAGATCCGCTTGAGGCTTTCCACATGGCCATCGGCAACATCAAGCCCATGGTTGAAGTGAAATCGCGCCGCGTCGGCGGCGCCAACTACCAGGTGCCGGTTGAAGTGCGTCCTGTCCGCCGTATGGCTCTGGCCATGCGCTGGCTCAAAGAGGCCGCCAAGAAGCGTGGCGAGAAGTCCATGTCTTTGCGTCTGGCCAATGAGCTGATGGAAGCGACCGAAGGCCGCGGCGGCGCCATGAAAAAGCGTGACGAAGTTCACCGCATGGCAGAAGCCAACAAGGCGTTCAGCCACTTCCGCTTCTAATTTTCGATTGCAGTAATTGCTGCGCTGAATTGACGGGTTGCTGGTTGGTTTCAAGGTGCTGGGTGCCTTGATTGCCGGCCGTTCAACCCCAATTTCTGCCAGCCGGGTGTGGTGCACAACACCCTTCCCGGCCAGCAGACGCGTAGAAGAAATGAAGGATGCCCGGACTGCGGGCAGTCCTTCAACGAGTCTTTGTTCGTAACCCCGAACTGAAAGTAATTTATGTCCCGCGCTACCCCCATTTCACAATACCGCAACATCGGCATTTCCGCGCACATTGATGCCGGCAAGACCACCACCACCGAGCGGATCCTTTTTTACACCGGCGTGAACCACAAGATTGGTGAAGTTCACGACGGCGCTGCCACCATGGACTGGATGGAGCAAGAGCAGGAGCGCGGCATCACGATTACTTCGGCTGCCACCACCTGCTTCTGGAAGGGCATGGACACGTCCCTGCCTGAGCACCGCATCAACATCATCGACACCCCGGGCCACGTGGACTTCACGATTGAAGTCGAGCGCTCCATGCGCGTGCTTGACGGCGCCTGCATGGTGTACTGCGCCGTGGGTGGCGTTCAGCCCCAGTCTGAAACCGTCTGGCGCCAGGCCAACAAGTACAAAGTTCCCCGCCTTGCGTTCGTCAACAAGATGGACCGCACCGGCGCGAACTTCTTCAAGGTCGTCGAGCAGATGAAGCTGCGCCTGAAGGCCAGTCCTGTGCCCATGGTGATCCCCATCGGCGCTGAAGAAAGCTTCACCGGCGTGGTCGACCTGCTGAAAATGAAGGCCATCATCTGGGATGAGGCCTCGCAAGGCATGAAGTTCACCTACAGCGATATCCCCGCCGAGCTCGTCGAGCTGGCCAAGGAATGGCGCGAGAAGATGGTCGAAGCTGCCGCCGAGTCGTCTGAAGAGCTAATGAACAAATACCTTGAAGAAGGTGACTTGACCGAAGCTGAAATCAAGCTGGGCATCCGCACGCGTACCATCGCCAGCGAAATCCAGCCGATGTACTGCGGCTCTGCCTTCAAGAACAAGGGCGTGCAGCGCATGCTGGACGCCGTGATTGAATTCATGCCGTCGCCGATCGACATTCCGCCCGTCAAGGGCATGGACGAAGATGAAGCGCCTGTCACCCGCAAGGCTGACGACGAAGAGAAATTCTCTGCGCTGGCATTCAAGCTGATGACTGACCCGTTTGTGGGCCAGCTCACCTTCGTGCGCGTTTACTCTGGCGTCCTGAAAAAGGGCGACAGCGTTTACAACCCGATCAAGGGCAAGAAAGAGCGTATCGGCCGTATCGTGCAGATGCACGCGAACAACCGCGAAGAAGTCAGCGAAATCCGCGCCGGCGACATCGCCGCCTGCGTGGGCCTCAAAGACGTGACCACGGGCGAAACCCTGTGCGATCCCGATGCCATCGTCATGCTCGAGCGCATGGTGTTCCCTGAGCCTGTGATTACGCAGGCTGTGGAACCCAAGACCAAGGCCGACCAGGAAAAAATGGGTATCGCGTTGCAACGTCTGGCTCAGGAAGATCCTTCTTTCCGCGTCAAGACCGACGAAGAGTCCGGCCAGACCCTGATCGCCGGTATGGGCGAGCTGCATCTGGAAATTATTGTTGACCGCATGAAGCGCGAATTCGGCGTGGAAGCCAACGTCGGCAAGCCGCAGGTGGCTTACCGCGAAACCATCCGTAAAACGGTGGAAGACGCTGAAGGCAAGTTCGTGCGCCAGTCCGGCGGTAAAGGCCAATACGGTCACGTTGTGCTCAAGATTGAGCCGAACGAAGCCGGCAAGGGCATCGAATTCGTTGACGCCATCAAGGGCGGTGTGGTTCCTCGCGAATACATCCCCGCAGTGGAAAAGGGCATCAACGAAGCCGTCACGTCCGGCGTGCTGGCAGGTTATCCGGTGGTTGACGTCAAAGTCACGCTGCACTTCGGTTCGTACCACGATGTGGACTCGAACGAACTGGCCTTCAAGATGGCTGCCATCTTCGGTTTCAAGGAAGGCTGCCGCAAGGCCAGCCCCGTGATCCTGGAGCCCATGATGGCCGTGGAAGTGGAAACGCCTGAAGACTACGCCGGCAACGTGATGGGCGATCTGTCCTCACGCCGCGGCATGGTGCAGGGCATGGAAGACATGGTTGGTGGCGGCAAGGCCATCAAGGCAGAAGTGCCGCTGTCTGAAATGTTCGGTTATTCGACCACGCTGCGTTCGATGTCGCAGGGCCGTGCAACGTACTCCATGGAGTTCAAGCACTACTCTGAAGCTCCGCGCAATGTGTCGGAAGCCATCATGGCTTCGCGCGCCAAGTAAGTAACGTTCGCTGCCGGCTCCTGTGGAGCCGGCAGCATTTTTCCTTGTCTGCGATTGTGTGCCACTTCGTGCCCGTGCGAAGTGAATCAGCAATACAGTGCAGACGTTAAACCGTACACGGGCAAGTTCTTTATCTGGAGAGAAAAATGGCAAAAGGCAAATTTGAGCGGACCAAGCCGCACGTCAACGTAGGCACGATTGGCCACGTGGACCATGGCAAGACGACGCTGACGGCGGCGATCACGACCGTTCTGGCATCCAAGTTCGGCGGCGAAGCCAAGGGCTACGACCAAATTGACGCGGCGCCCGAAGAAAAAGCGCGCGGCATCACGATCAACACCGCCCACGTCGAGTACGAAACGGCCAACCGCCACTACGCCCACGTCGACTG
>NZ_JBFUGF010000002.1:337500-440490 GCF_056403055.1 Polaromonas sp. P3_A5 | reverse complement strand
AAGGACGAAGGCGGCCGCCACACGCCATTCTTCAACAACTATCGCCCCCAGTTCTACTTCCGCACGACGGACGTGACCGGTGCGATCGAGTTGCCAGAAGGCAAGGAAATGGTCATGCCAGGCGATAACGTGTCGATCACCGTCAAGCTGATCAACCCGATCGCCATGGAAGAAGGCCTGCGCTTTGCCATCCGCGAAGGCGGCAAGACCGTCGGCGCCGGCGTCGTTGCCAAAATCATTGCGTAATTTGTAAGGTTTGATGGAGGGGTATAGCTCAATTGGCAGAGCGTCGGTCTCCAAAACCGAAGGTTGTAGGTTCGATTCCTACTGCCCCTGCCACCCGGCTTTGATGAGTGTCGATGCTGAGGGTGGTTTGAAAAGATAAAAAGCAAGCCCGCCAGGAGTCAAAAACTCCAGGTGGGCTTAAGCGTCTGCAGAGACGCATGAAGATTGAACAGGAAATCGGCGACCATGGCCTCTTCTCAAGTTGAAACTGTCAGTACCAACGCCGACAAGGCCAGGTTGGCTGTGGCTGTCGCGCTGGTGCTGGCCTCGCTGGTGGGCTTCTATTTCTTTGCCAAGCAGGGTCAATTAGCCCAGTGGGGTGCCTTGATTGCTGGTTTGGTGGCGGCGGTTGCTGTGTTCATGACTTCGGAGTCGGGCAGGCAATT
Organism: Polaromonas sp. P3_A5; assembly: GCF_056403055.1. NCBI lineage: Bacteria > Pseudomonadati > Pseudomonadota > Betaproteobacteria > Burkholderiales > Comamonadaceae > Polaromonas > Polaromonas sp. P3_A5. The sequence goes on along the minus strand of NZ_JBFUGF010000002.1, from coordinate 439,819 downwards.
TGTGGCTTTTGGGCGCGACTCATGGCGCGAGGTCCGGAAAGTTGTCTGGCCGGCTCGTAAAGAAGCCATCCAGATGACGGCCTATGTATTCGGTTTTGTGGTGATCATGGCCTTGTTCTTGTGGCTTACGGACAAAACGCTCGAATGGGTGTTTTACGACCTGATCCTGGGATGGAAAAAATAATGAGCGATCTGAACGGCACGGTAGTCAGCGAAGTGGCGGCGGGAACGTCTCTCACGCCGACCCCAGGCATGCAGTGGTATGTCGTCCATGCCTATTCCGGCATGGAAAAAGCGGTCGAGCGCAACATCGTTGAGCGCATCAACCGCGCGGGCATGCAGTCCAAGTTTGGTCGTTTCCTGGTGCCCACTGAAGAGGTGGTTGAGATCAAGAACGGTCAGAAGAAGACGACCGAGCGCCGATTTTTTCCGGGCTATGTGCTGGTTGAAATGGTCATGGATGATGAGACCTGGCATCTGGTGAAACACACCAACAAGGTGACGGGTTTTGTCGGTGGCGCCAAGAATCGTCCGGCCCCGATCTCTGAGGAAGACGTTCAGAAGATCGTCAGCCAGATGCAGGTTGGCACCGAGAAGCCGCGCCACAAGGTCGAGTTTGAAACGGGCGAATACGTCCGCGTCAAGGATGGTCCTTTCACCGACTTCAACGGTACGGTCGAAGAAGTCAATTACGACAAAAACAAGGTTCGCGTTTCAGTCACGATTTTCGGACGTGCAACGCCGGTAGAGCTGGAATTCAGCCAGATCGAAAAAACGTAATTTCGATTCGGTAAATAATTTCGCGCCTTGCAACTCGGCGCGAAACGGTCCTTGCGGATTGTTTTTGAGTTGTGTAACCCCCGGGGAGCCCGGACCTGCCTTGGCAGCGTTCAGGCGTTATGACCCGCAAGGAGAAAAGTATGGCGAAAAAAATCGTCGGCTTCATCAAGCTGCAAGTGCCAGCTGGTAAGGCCAACCCGTCCCCCCCGATCGGCCCTGCGCTCGGTCAGCGTGGCCTGAACATCATGGAATTCTGCAAGGCATTCAATGCGCAGACCCAAGGTGTTGAGCCAGGCTTGCCACTGCCTGTGGTGATCACGGCATTTGCCGACAAGAGTTTTACCTTCGTCATCAAGACGCCTCCGGCAGGCGTCCTGATCAAAAAAGCCATCAAGCTCGACAAGGGTTCGTCCACGCCGCACACGGTGAAGGTCGGCAAGATTTCCCGCGCACAGCTTGAAGAAATCGCCAAAACCAAAATGAAAGACATGACGGCTGCTGACCTCGACGCTGCAGTTCGTACGATTGCTGGCACGGCCCGCTCCATGGGCGTGTCGGTGGAGGGTGTTGTATGAGCAAACTGACCAAACGCCAAAAAACCATTGGCGACAAAATCGACAGCAACAAGCTGTACGCAATCTCCGACGCCCTTGGCCTCGTGAAGGAATTTGCTGTCGCCAAGTTCGATGAATCCATCGACGTGGCTGTGCAGCTCGGCATCGATGCCAAGAAATCCGACCAGGTCGTTCGCGGTGCTGTCGTGCTGCCAAACGGCACCGGCAAGACCAAGCGCGTGGCCGTGTTCGCCCAGGGTGCCAAGGCTGAAGAAGCCAAAGCCGCTGGCGCAGACATCGTCGGCATGGACGATCTGGCTGCCGAAATCAAGGCAGGCAAGATGGACTTCGACGTGGTGATTGCTTCCCCTGATGCCATGCGTATCGTGGGTACGCTGGGCCAAGTGCTCGGCCCCCGCGGCCTGATGCCCAACCCCAAGGTTGGCACCGTGACGCCTGACGTGGCGCAAGCCGTCAAGAATGCCAAAGCCGGCCAGGTCCAGTTCCGTGTCGACAAGGCCGGTATTGTTCACGGCACGATTGGCCGCCGCTCGTTCGACACCGCCAAGTTGCAAGGCAATCTGGCTGCACTGATCGACGCGTTGCAAAAAGCCAAGCCGGCTTCGAGCAAGGGTGTGTATTTGAAGAAAGTTGCGGTTTCGTCAACGATGGGTGTGGGCGTTCGCGTCGACACGCAAACCATCGCGGCGTAATCGCAGAAATTTGGGTGCCCCGCAAAGGGCGCCCAATGTGGTGGGCTGCCGGGGTTCGTTCCGGCAGGTCATCAAAGACCGTTGGCGTGGCAGGCTTTTTGGGCTTGCCGCTTAATCGAAAGACAGCCAACGCAGATGGCGGTCCCGCTGCAGATGGTTTTGCAAAGAATCTGAAACAGTTGGTCGCTGAACATGAGCGTGTTGAAGGTTGAAGGTGGTGAAAGCCGCTGGAAGCTGACCACACATTTTTAAGGAGTAGACCTTGAGTCTCAACCGCAGTGAGAAACAAGCCGTCATTGATGAAGTGACTGGCCTCGCCGCTAAAGCTCAAACGCTCGTGATGGCGGAATACCGTGGTATCACGGTCGCTGACATGACCCGTCTGCGCAGCCAAGCCCGCGACAAAGGCGTGAACCTGAGTGTTCTGAAGAACACCCTGGCTCGCCGTGCCGTGGCAGGCAGTGCATTCGAAGTCGTGTCCGACCAGATGACGGGCCCGCTGATCTATGGCTTTTCCACAGATGCTGTGGCTGCTGCAAAAGTAGTCGCTGACTTCGCAAAAACCAATGACAAATTGGTGATTCGCGGTGGTGCATTTGGCGGTAAATCCCTGGACGTGAACGGCGTGAAGCAACTGGCCAACATTCCTTCCAAGGAAGTGTTGCTCGCCCAGTTGTGTGGCTTGCTGATGTCGCCTATGTCGCGTACGGCCGTTGTGCTGGGCGCCCTGGCGGCCAAAAAGGGCGGCGGCGCAGCCGATGCCCCCGCAGCAGCTGAAGCTGTAGCAGCGTAATTTGTACCCAACTTTTTAGGAAATTCAAAATGGCATTCGATAAAGACGCATTTTTGACCGCGCTGGATAGCATGACGGTCCTCGAACTCAACGAACTGGTGAAATCCATCGAAGAGAAATTTGGCGTGAGCGCAGCTGCGATGGCTGCTCCCGCTGCTGGCGGTGGCGGCGGTGCTGCTGCAGCTGCTGAAGAGAAGACCGACTTCAATGTCGTGCTGCTCGAAGCTGGCGCCAACAAGGTGTCGGTCATCAAGGCCGTTCGCGAAATCACCGGTCTGGGCCTCAAAGAGGCCAAGGACCTGGTTGACGGCGCTCCGAAGAACGTCAAGGAAGGCGCTCCAAAGGCTGACGCAGAAGCTGCGAAGAAGAAGCTCGAAGAAGCTGGCGCGAAAGTCGAACTCAAGTAATTCTTGGTGTTTGAGAAGGCTGGAAGACCGTAGTCGGGCTTCCAGCCTTTCGTGTTTCAAGGAACACACCGAAAAGCAGACTTAACCGTCTGCTTTCCAGTGTTCTTCGAACCCTGACAGGCCTGCAGCCTGTTCAGTGTTTTGTAGAAACACTGGAAAAATGATTGATACCAGTCCTTTTTCCAGTGTTTTCTGACCCCGACTGCAGAAAACGCCTTGGTTCGGGTGACGTGCAATGCGTCACCGTCCGCCATGGTTGGTAGTGGCCAACCACCAAGCTGCCTGAATACGTGGTGTATTCGGGCACGAGAGTCGCCAGAGCCCATCAACGCGGAGAACTCATGGCCTATTCCTACACCGAACGTAAACGCATCCGCAAAAGCTTCGGCAACCGCGAAAGCGTGTTGACTGTTCCCTATTTGCTGCAAATGCAGAAAGACGCGTACACAGCGTTCCTGCAAGCCGACCGTGCGCCTCAAAAGCGGACCGTTGAAGGCCTGCAGGCAGCGTTTGAAAACGCCTTCCCCATCGTCTCGCACAATGGTTTTGTCGAGATGAAGTTCATCGAGTACAACCTGGCCAAACCCGCATTTGACGTGCGCGAGTGCCAGACTCGTGGCCTTACTTTCGCCTCGGCCGTACGTGCCAAGGTGCAGCTGATCATTTATGACCGCGAATCCTCCACATCGCAGTCCAAGGTGGTCAAGGAAGTCAAAGAGCAAGAGGTCTACATGGGCGAAGTGCCGCTCATGACCGACAAGGGCTCTTTTGTGATCAACGGGACCGAACGCGTGATCGTGTCCCAGTTGCACCGGTCGCCTGGCGTGTTTTTTGAACACGACAAGGGCAAGACCCACAGCTCGGGCAAGCTCCTGTTTTCGGCCCGTATCATTCCCTACCGCGGTTCGTGGCTCGACTTCGAGTTCGACCCCAAAGACATCCTGTACTTCCGGGTTGACCGTCGTCGCAAGATGCCTGTCACGATTCTGCTTAAGGCCATTGGCCTGAACCCGGAATCCATCCTGGCCAATTTCTTTGTGTTCGACAATTTCCGCCTGATGGATAGCGGTGCACAGATGGAATTCGTGGCCGAGCGCATGCGCGGTGAAGTGGCCCGTTTCGACATTACCGACAAAAACGGCAAGGTCGTGGTCGCGAAAGACAAGCGCATCACGGTTCGCCATACCCGCGAGCTGGAGCAAAGCGGCACCACGACGATCAGCGTTCCCGAAGATTTCCTGATCGGCCGTGTGGTCGCCAAGAACATCGTTGATGCTGAGACCGGTGAAATCATCGCCAAGGCCAATGATGAACTGAGCGAAGTGCTGCTGAAGAAGTTGCGCGTTGCCGGCGTGCAGGACCTGCAGGTTTTGTATACCAATGAACTCGACCAGGGTTCGTACATTTCCCAGACTTTGCGCTCCGACGAAACCGCAGACGAGTTTGCTGCGCGCGTTGCCATCTACCGCATGATGCGCCCCGGCGAGCCACCCACCGAAGATGCCGTGCAGGCCCTGTTCCAGCGCTTGTTCTACAACCCGGATACCTACGATCTGTCCAAGGTCGGCCGCATGAAGTTCAATGCCCGCGTGGGCCGTGATTCGTCCACTGGCCCCATGGTCATGACCAACGAGGACATCCTCGCTGTCGTCAAGATCCTGGTGGACCTGCGCAACGGCAACGGTGAAGTCGATGATATTGACCACCTCGGCAATCGCCGCGTGCGTTGTGTCGGCGAACTCGCTGAAAACCAGTACCGTACCGGTCTGGCACGTATCGAAAAGGCCGTGAAAGAGCGTCTCGGCCAGGCCGAGCAAGAGCCGCTGATGCCGCACGATCTCATCAACAGCAAACCGATTTCGGCTGCGCTGAAAGAGTTCTTCGGTGCATCGCAACTCTCGCAGTTCATGGACCAGACCAACCCGCTGGCCGAAATCACCCACAAGCGCCGTGTATCGGCTCTTGGCCCGGGCGGTTTGACCCGCGAACGCGCCGGTTTTGAAGTGCGCGACGTGCACGTGACCCATTACGGACGCGTCTGCCCGATTGAAACGCCTGAAGGTCCGAACATCGGTCTGATCAACTCGCTGGCCTTGTATGCCCGCCTCAACGAATACGGTTTCATTGAAACCCCGTATCGCCGTGTGGTGGACGCCAAAATCACCGACCAGATCGACTACCTGTCGGCCATCGAAGAAGGCAAATACGTCATCGCCCAGGCCAACGCGGCTCTGGACGATGCCGGCAAGCTGACCGGTGACCTCGTGTCTGCCCGGGAAAACGGTGAGTCCGTACTGGTGGGCGCAGAACGCGTCCAGTACATGGACGTGTCTCCTGCACAGATCGTCTCGGTGGCGGCTTCCCTGGTTCCGTTCCTCGAGCATGATGACGCCAACCGCGCGTTGATGGGCGCCAACATGTCCCGTCAGGCCGTGCCTGTACTGCGCCCTGAAAAGCCGCTGGTCGGCACGGGCATTGAGCGGGTTGCTGCGGTTGACTCCGGCACCGTGGTGACTGCCAATCGCGGCGGTGTGGTGGACTACGTTGATGCAACCCGTATCGTGGTGCGCGTCAACGACGCAGAAGCCCTCGCCGGCGAAGTCGGTGTGGACATCTACAACCTGATCAAGTACCAGCGTTCCAACCAGAACACCAACATCCACCAGCGTCCTATCGTCAAGATCGGCGACAAGCTGGCCAAGGGTGACGTGATTGCCGACGGTGCATCGACTGACCTGGGGGAAATCGCCATTGGCCAGAACATGCTGATCGCGTTCATGCCATGGAACGGCTACAACTTCGAGGATTCGATCCTGATCTCCGAGCGCGTAGTGGCCGAAGACCGCTACACCTCGATTCACATCGAAGAACTCGTCGTGATGGCCCGTGACACCAAGCTGGGTGCCGAAGAAATCACGCGCGACATTCCCAATCTGTCCGAGCAACAGCTGAACCGCCTAGACGAGTCCGGCATCATTTATGTCGGCGCTGAAGTCCAGCCGGGCGACACGCTGGTCGGCAAGGTCACGCCCAAGGGCGAGACCACGCTGACACCGGAAGAAAAGCTGCTGCGCGCCATCTTCGGCGAAAAAGCCAGCGATGTGAAAGACACTTCGCTGCGCGTGAGCCAAGGCTCGCAAGGCACCGTGATCGACGTGCAGGTCTTCACCCGTGAAGGCATCGTGCGTGACAAGCGCGCCCAGCAGATCATTGACGACGAACTCAAGCGCTTCCGCCTGGACCTGAACGACCAGTTGCGCATCGTCGAGGCCGACGCGTTCGACCGTATCGAAAAACTGCTGATAGGCAAGGTTGCCAACGGCGGCCCGAAGAAGCTGGCCAAGGGCACCAAGATCGACAAGGCCTATCTGGCCGATGTCGAGAAGTACCACTGGTTTGACATCCGTCCTGCCGATGACGAAGTGGCTGCGCAGCTCGAAAGCGTCAAGAACTCGATGGAGCAGACGCGCCACAGCTTCGACCTGTCTTTCGAAGAAAAGCGCAAAAAACTCACGCAGGGCGACGAGTTGCCAGCGGGCGTGCTCAAGATGGTCAAGGTTTACCTGGCCGTCAAGCGCCGCCTGCAGCCTGGCGACAAGATGGCCGGCCGTCACGGCAACAAGGGTGTCGTGTCCAAGATCGTTCCGGTCGAAGACATGCCGCACATGGCCGATGGCACACCGTGCGACATCGTGCTGAACCCGCTGGGCGTGCCTTCACGGATGAACGTGGGCCAGGTGCTTGAGGTGCATCTGGGCTGGGCCGCCAAGGGCCTGGGCCATCGCATCGGGGACATGCTGCAAGCCGAAGCCAAGGTGCAGGAAATCCGCAAGTTCATGGAAACGATCTACAACAAGTCAGGCCGCGCAGAGGACCTGGCGAAGTTGTCGGATACCGACATCATCGAGATGGCCGGCAACCTCACCACTGGCGTGCCTTTTGCCACTCCCGTGTTTGACGGTGCTTCCGAGGCCGAGATCATGGGCATGCTCCAGCTGGCGTATCCGGACGACATTGCCAAGGCCAAGGGCCTGACGGCAACGCGTACCCAGGCCCAGCTGTATGACGGCCGTACGGGTGATGCGTTCGAGCGCACGACCACGGTGGGCTACATGCACTTCCTGAAACTTCACCACCTGGTGGACGACAAGATGCATGCACGGTCGACCGGTCCTTACTCGCTCGTTACCCAGCAGCCGCTGGGCGGCAAGGCGCAGTTCGGCGGACAGCGTTTCGGCGAGATGGAGGTCTGGGCGCTGGAAGCGTACGGCGCCGCCTACACGCTGCAGGAAATGCTCACCGTCAAGTCGGACGACGTGCAGGGCCGTACCAAGGTCTACGAAAGTATCGTCAAGGGCGAGCACGCGATCACGGCCGGCATGCCCGAGTCGTTCAACGTGCTGGTCAAGGAAATCCGCTCGCTCGGTATCGACATCGAACTCGAACGCAGCTAATCAACAGGAAAGAAAAGGATTTAACTCATGAAATCATTACTCGACCTGTTCAAGCAATTCACGCCGGATGAGCATTTTGATGCCATCAAGATCGGCATGGCTTCGCCCGAGAAGATCCGTTCGTGGTCTTTCGGCGAAGTGAAGAAGCCTGAAACCATCAACTACCGTACCTTCAAGCCAGAGCGCGACGGTCTTTTTTGCGCCAAGATCTTTGGCCCCATCAAGGACTACGAATGCCTGTGCGGCAAGTACAAGCGCCTGAAACACCGCGGTGTCATCTGCGAAAAGTGCGGCGTTGAAGTCACACAAACCAAGGTTCGCCGCGAGCGCATGGGTCACATCGATCTGGCCGCACCGTGCGCGCACATCTGGTTCCTGAAGTCGCTGCCGTCGCGCCTGGGCCTGGTGCTCGACATGACGCTGCGAGACATCGAACGCGTGCTGTACTTTGAAGCATATGTAGTCACCGACCCCGGCATGACCCCGCTGAAGAAATTCAGCATCATGTCGGAAGACGACTATGACGCCAAGCGCAAGGAATACGGTGATGAATACACCGCCAAGATGGGCGCGGAAGGCATCAAGGACCTGCTCGAAGGGCTGGATCTCGACGTTGAAATCGAGAAGCTGCGCAACGACCTGACCGGTTCCGAAATCAAGATCAAGAAGAACGCCAAGCGCTTGAAATTGATGGAAGCGTTCAAGAAGTCCGGCATCAAACCGGGCTGGATGGTGCTCGACGTGCTGCCTGTGCTGCCGCCGGACCTGCGTCCGCTGGTGCCACTGGACGGCGGCCGTTTTGCGACCTCCGACCTGAACGACCTGTATCGCCGCGTGATCAACCGCAACAGCCGTCTGCGCCGTTTGCTGGAGCTGAAGGCGCCTGAAATCATTGCCCGCAATGAAAAGCGCATGCTGCAGGAAGCTGTGGACTCGTTGCTCGACAACGGACGCCGCGGCAAGGCCATGACGGGCGCCAACAAGCGCGCACTGAAGTCTCTGGCCGACATGATCAAGGGCAAGTCAGGCCGTTTCCGCCAGAATTTGCTGGGCAAACGCGTCGACTACTCCGGCCGTTCTGTTATTACTGTGGGCCCAACACTCAAGCTGCACCAGTGCGGCTTGCCCAAGCTCATGGCGCTGGAACTGTTCAAGCCCTTCATCTTTGCGCAGCTTGAGTCGCGCGGCATCGCCACGACGATCAAGGCAGCCAAGAAGGAAGTCGAATCCGGCACGCCAGTGGTGTGGGACATCCTGGAAGAGGTGATCAAAGAGCACCCTGTGATGCTGAACCGTGCGCCTACGCTGCACCGTTTGGGCATTCAGGCCTTTGAACCCATCCTGATCGAGGGCAAAGCCATCCAGCTGCATCCGCTCGTCTGTTCGGCCTTCAATGCCGACTTCGACGGTGACCAAATGGCTGTCCACGTACCACTGTCGGTAGAAGCACAGATGGAAGCCCGCACCCTGATGCTGGCTTCGAACAATATCCTGTTCCCTGCCAACGGCGAACCGTCCATCGTTCCTTCGCAGGACGTTGTGCTGGGCCTGTACTACACGACCCGCGACCGTACCAACGGCAAGGGCGAAGGCCTGGTGTTCTCCGACACCGGCGAAGTGCGCCGGGCATTTGACGCGGGTGAGCTTGACCTGAACGCCCGCATCAGCGTGCGCCTGACCGAGTACACCAAAGACAAGGCCACCGGCGAATTTGTGCCGTCGACCAAGCTGTGGGAAACCACGGGCGGCCGTGCATTGCTGTCCGAGATCCTGCCCAAAGGTTTGCCTTTCTCCAACATCAACAAGGCGTTGAAGAAAAAGGAAATCTCCAAGCTGATCAACGTGTCTTTCCGCAAGTGCGGATTGAAAGAGACCGTGGTGTTTGCCGACAAGCTGCTGCAGTCGGGCTTCCGCCTGGCGACAAAAGCCGGCATCTCGATCTGCATCGACGACATGCTGATCCCCAAGGAAAAGCCCGCCATCATTGCGCGCGCACAAAAGGAAGTCAAAGAAATCGAGCAGCAGTATGTCTCGGGTCTCGTGACGTCCGGCGAGCGCTACAACAAGGTGGTCGACATCTGGGGCAAGTCCGGCGACGAAGTGTCCAAGGTGATGATGGCCCAGCTTTCGAAAGAAAAAGTACTGGACCGCAACGGCAAGGAAGTCGAGCAGGAGTCCTTCAACTCCATCTACATGATGGCCGACTCCGGCGCCCGCGGTTCCGCTGCGCAGATTCGCCAGGTCGCCGGTATGCGCGGTTTGATGGCCAAGCCAGACGGCTCCATCATCGAAACGCCGATTACCGCCAACTTCCGTGAAGGCCTGAACGTGCTGGAGTACTTCATCTCCACCCACGGTGCCCGTAAGGGTCTGGCCGATACGGCGCTGAAAACGGCCAACTCCGGCTACCTGACGCGCCGCCTTTGCGACGTGGTTCAGGATCTGGTGGTCACCGAAGAAGATTGCGGCACGCAAGAGGGTTCCCTCATGCGCGCCATCGTCGAAGGTGGTGAAGTCATCGAATCGTTGCGCGACCGTATCCTCGGCCGCACAGCGGTCGAAGACATCCTGCACCCGGAAAACCGCTCGGTGCTGGCCAAGGCCGGGGTCATGCTGGACGAAGACCTGATCGAAGAGCTCGAAGCAGCCGGCGTGGACGAAGTGAAAGTGCGCACGGCACTGACCTGCGAAACCCGTTTCGGTCTGTGCGCCAAGTGCTATGGCCGAGATCTGGGTCGCGGCGGCCTCATCAACATCGGCGAAGCCGTCGGTATCATCGCCGCGCAGTCGATCGGTGAGCCCGGCACGCAGCTGACGATGCGGACCTTCCACATCGGCGGCGCCGCATCGCGCGCAGCGATTGCCTCCAGCGTCGAAGCCAAGTCCAACGGCGTGATCGGTTTCAATGCGCCGATGCGCTATGTGACCAACAGCAAGGGCGAGCTGGTCGTGATCGCCCGTTCCGGCGAGATCATCATCCATGATGAACACGGCCGTGAGCGTGAGCGCCACAAGGTGCCGTACGGTGCCACGTTGACCGTCAAGGCCGACCAGACCATCAAGGCCGGCGCCATTCTGGCCAACTGGGATCCGCTGACGCGCCCCATCATTACCGAGTTCGCCGGCAAGGTGGCCTTCGAGAACGTGGAAGAAGGCGTGACGGTTGCCAAGCAGGTTGACGATGTGACGGGTCTGTCCACCCTGGTGGTGATCGATCCGAAACGCCGCGGCGCCACGAAAGTGATCCGTCCGCAGGTCAAGCTGATTGACGCCTCCGGCCATGAAGTCAAGATCCCCGGCACCGATCACTCGGTGACGATTGGCTTCCAGGTGGGTGCGCTGGTCCAGGTGCGTGACGGCCAGGACGTGGGCCCCGGCGAAGTGCTGGCCCGCATCCCGATCGAAGGCCAGAAGACCCGCGACATTACCGGCGGTCTGCCGCGTGTTGCCGAGCTCTTCGAAGCCCGTACGCCGAAAGACAAGGGCACGTTGGCTGAAATGACCGGTACTGTGTCCTTCGGTAAAGAAACCAAAGGCAAGGTCCGCTTGCAGATCACTGATCCTGAAGGCAAGGTCTGGGAAGACCTGGTTCCGAAGGAAAAGAACATCCTGGTGCACGAAGGCCAGGTGGTCAACAAGGGCGAGTCGATTGTGGACGGCCCGGCCGACCCGCAAGACATCCTGCGCCTGCTGGGTATGGAAGAGCTGGCACGCTACATCGTCGACGAAGTGCAGGACGTTTACCGTCTGCAGGGCGTGAAGATCAACGACAAGCACATTGAAGTGATTGTTCGCCAGATGCTGCGCCGCGTGGTCGTTGAAAACGTGGGTGACTCCAGCTACATCGCTGGTGAACAGGTCGAGCGTTCTGCCATGCTGGATGCCAACGACGCCCTGCGCGCTGACGGCAAGATTCCGGCAACGTTCAGCAACTTGTTGCTCGGTATCACCAAGGCTTCGCTGTCGACCGATTCGTTCATTTCTGCGGCTTCCTTCCAGGAAACCACCCGCGTGCTCACCGAGGCTGCCATCATGGGCAAGCGCGACGAGTTGCGTGGCCTGAAAGAAAACGTGATCGTCGGCCGTCTGATTCCCGCCGGTACCGGCATGGCCTACCACGAGGCACGCAAAGCCAAGGACCAGATGGACGACGCAGAGCGCCGCGCCATCGCTGAAGCCGAAGCGGCCGAGCTCGAAGCCATGCCCGCCGCAGCCGAAGCGGGTGGCGACAGCGCGGCTTCCGAGTAAGCCAGACTGACTCCCGCGCCGTAAAAGGCGCCAGGCCCCACATCCCGCAAGGGTGTGGGGCTTTTTTTATGGCAGGACGTCCGTCGCGTGGCAATCATGCAGGCGGGGATCTAAGCGAAATTGGGGTTTTGCGCATATCGGACGTGCGCAAACAGCTATAAAAATCATAGCGTTTTGTGGCAATCAAAAACAGCCTGCAAGCTTGCCGATTGAGCCCAAAAACAGTTAACCTCGCGGCAGTCGCCCGCCGAGCTGTCGGGTGAGTGTCAGCTCATGTCGCACCAAGGAATATCCATGCCTCTTAGCACGCTTGTTTTCGTCATTGTGTTTGCCTTGCTGGTTTTCTGGGCCGTAGGCGCCTACAACCGGCTGGTTCGGCTGAAAAACATCATTGCCAACGCTTTCGCCCAGATCGATGTGCAGCTCAAGCGCCGCTACGACCTGATTCCCAATCTGGTCGAAGCCGCCAAAAAATACCTGCAGCATGAGCAAAGCACGCTTGAGGCGGTGATGCTTGCGCGCAACCAGGCGCGCACGGCCAGCGATGCGGTGCGCAGCCGCCCGGCCAATGCTGGCGCCGTTGTGGCGCTGGCCGCCGCCGAGCAGTCGCTGGACGGCAGCCTGGGGCGGCTTTTTGCCGTAGCCGAGGCCTACCCCGAACTCAAGGCCGACCAGACCATTCGTGAACTCAGCGAAGAGCTCACCAGCACCGAAAACAAGGTCGGTTTTGCCAGGCAGGCTTATAACGATGCCGTGCTGGACTACAACAATGCGCAGGGGCAGTTTCCCGCGCTGCTGATTGCCCGCACGTTCGGTTTTGCGCCCTCAGCCATGCTGCGCGCAACCGAAACACCGGCCGAGCGTCAGGCTGTGCGTGTCCAGTTCTGAAAACGTGGCCCCCACGCTTGTCACTTCGTGTATCACGCGAGACCTTGCAGGCCGCGGCTCGCGAGACGCTTCGCCTCTGTCGCCTGTCCAAAGCTGCTCAAGCAGCTTTGGAGCCGCAGGCTCCAGCCCCTCGGGGGTCGCTACGCCTGCGGCCCGGCAAAGCCGGTTCCGCGGCCCTGGCTGGTTTGGATCCTCTGTAAGCTGCCTGCGTGCTCCTCGGGTATTGAAGGGGGGGGCTGTGAATGCGCTTTTTTGAGCGCCAGGAGACAGCGCGCGGGCAGACCACGCGGCTGCTGGTGCTGTTCGGCTTGACAGTGCTTGCACTGGTTGTGGCGGTCAATGCCGCGCTGGCGCTCACCTGGCGCCTGGTGGCCCCCGGCTTCAGTGGCTACCCCGGCTACTTCTTTGCGGTCAACACGGGCATGACCCTGCTGTTCGTGTTTGGCGGCTGGTGGCTGGAAACCTCTGCGCTGAAGGGCGGCGGTGAGAAGCTGGCGCGCCGTGCGGGTGCCCGGGAAGCCTGGCCAGCCAGCCGGGAGGCCGAACAAAAGCTGTGCAACATCGTGAGTGAGCTTGCCATTGCCGCCAGCATGCGGCCGCCCCAGGCCATGGTGCTCGACCGGGAAGAGGGCATCAATGCGTTTGCCACCGGCTGGAATGAGGACGACTCGGTGGTGGCGGTAACGCGCGGTGCACTGGAGTATCTGACACGCGACGAGCTGCAGGGCTTGGTGGCACATGAATTCAGCCATATACGCGAAGGCGATACGCGTCTGAACATGCGGCTGGCCGGTATGGTGTTCGGGCTTGAGATGGTCTTCAACCTCGGACGCAGCATGTGCGCGCAGAACGACAGCGGCGGGCGTTCTTTCCTTGCCTTGCCCGGCTTTGCCATCATGACCACAGGCTCGCTCGGATGGCTTGCGGGGCGTGCACTGAAGGCGGCGGTGTCGCGCCAGCGCGAGTTCCTGGCAGATGCGCGAGCCGTGCAGTTCACGCGCAGCAAGGATGGCCTGGGTGGCGTGCTGCGCAAGGTGGCGGGCCAGCAGGCGCAGGGGCTGATGCCGCGCAGCGTGCACCCGGCCGTGCAGCACATGCTGCTGGTGGGCCTTCGTGCAGATACCCACTGGTTCGCCAGCCATCCTCCATTGGCCGAGCGCATTCGCCGCATCTATGGCCGGTCAATGGAGGCGCTACCCACGCAGCGCGATGATGAAATGCCGACGCGGCCGGACGCCATTTTCTAGATTCGCCATGGCAGCAATAACTTTCCAATAAGCACATCGCCATTGGGTTGAACGGCAGGGCTCCAACTGCTGCCGAAGTACTGGATACTCCCTATAGGGTGCAGGGAGCGCGACGTTAAATTGTCAGTTGAAAAGACGGCTGCCCCAAAACGACAGGAGAACCTATGAGAACGTTACGTCTTCCAATATTCAGGAGCTTCAAGCGCCTTGCGCTGCCCTTGCTCTGCCTTGCGCTCAGCCCCATGGCGCAGGCGCAAAACGCCGGCACCAAAGAAGCGCTCTACGCCAGGGGTCTGGCGGCAACCTGCGCCAACTGTCACGGTACCAATGGCAAAGTGGTTCAGGGTTCCGCGGTCACTTCGCTTGCAGGCCTCGACAAGGGTTACATCGTTGCGCAGATGAACGCCTTCAAGGCCGGTACGCGGCCCGCCACGGTGATGCACCAGATCAGCAAGGGCTTCAACGACGCGCAGATCGAGTCGCTGGCCAGCTACTTTGCTGCACAGAAGAAGTAAGGAACAGACACCATGAATACGCCTCTTCACACTGTTTCGCTGGCGGGCTTCAAGCGCCGCTCTTTCCTGCAGTCAAGCGCTGCCCTGGGCCTGCTGGGCCTGGCCGGTTGCGCCAGCACCTCGATTCCTTCCAAGGCCAAAGTGGTTGTTATAGGCGGCGGCTACGGCGGCGCCACAGCTGCCAAATATGTGCGCCTGCTCTCGGACAACAAGATCGACGTGGTGCTGATCGAGCCGCAGGACGCGTTTATCTCCTGCCCCATTTCCAACCTCGTGCTCAGCGGCGGCAAGCAGATTGCGGATCTCACTACATCGTATGCGGGCCTGTCGCGCAACCACGGCGTCACCGTGGTGAAGGACTACGCCAGCGCCATCGACACCGCGAAGAAAACGGTTACGCTGGCAGGCGGCGCCACCATCGCCTATGACAAGCTGGTGGTCTCGCCTGGTGTCGAACTGATGTTCGGCAGCATCGAGGGCCTGAAAGACGCCAATGCCTCCGGCCAGGTCCTGCAGGCCTGGAAGGCCGGTGCGGAAACCCTCGCGCTGCGCCGGCAGCTGGAGGCCATGCCTAACGGTGGTGTATATGCCATCACCATTCCCGAAGCACCTTACCGCTGCCCACCCGGCCCGTACGAACGCGCCAGCGTCATTGCTGGCTATTTCAAGGCCGCCAAACCGCGCAGCAAGGTGCTCATCCTTGATGCCAATCCGGACGTCACATCCAAAGGGCCGCTCTTCAAGAAAGTATGGGCCGAGCAGTACAAAGGCATCATCGAATACCGCGGCCAGCACAAGGCCACCGCGGTTGACGCCAAAGCCGGGATCATCAAGTTCGATGTGCAGGACGATGTCAAGGCCAACGTGCTGAATGTGCTGCCTTCCATGCGTGCCGGCACGATTGCCGTGCAGGCGAGCCTCAACAACCAGGCCAACAACCGCTGGTGCGGCGTGAATTACCTGACGTTTGAATCCACTGCCACAAAGGACGTGCATGTGCTCGGCGACTCCATCCAGGTCGCGCCGGCCATGCCCAAGAGCGGCCACATGGCCAACAACCACGGCAAGGTGGCGGCCGCCGCCATCGTGGCCCAGCTCTCGGGCTGGGAGGTCAACCCCGCGCCCATGCTCACCAATACCTGCTACAGCTTTGTCGACAACAAGAATGTGATCCATGTGGCCAGCGTGCATGAGTATGTGGTGGCAGAGAAAACTTTCAAGGCGGTAGCCGGCTCCGGCGGCGTCAGTGCCGGGCCTACCGAGCTTGAGGGCGTCTACGCGCTGAACTGGGCGAGCAATATCTGGGCAGACAGTCTCAGTTAGCCCCCACGGTCGTTCGCTTCGCGTAACTCCCTGCCCCCCGAGGGGGCCGGTGCGCCTGCGGTCCGGCAAAGCCGGTCCCGCGGCCCCTGCTTGCAATTCGGGGTAAACGGTGAGAGGGCTTGCGGCTGGTCTAATACGGAATAGCCGCCCGTTTTGGGCGACATTCGTGAGCCTAATGCAAGACAACTCGACCCAACAAGTCCCCCTGTGGCGCCAGCTTCAGGGCGCTGCTTCCCTTTTAATGGCCGTGCGTGATGGCCAGTCCATGACCGCCGCGCTGGAAGATGTGGACGCCGCGTTGCGGCCCGGCGTCCAGGCGCTGGGTTTTCACACGCTGCGCTGGCTGGGCCGCGCCGAGGCCTTGCGCCAGCAACTGGCGCGCCGCCCGCCGCCGCCCGAGGCAGATGCGTTGCTGTGTGTCGCCCTCGCCTTGGCCTGGAACGAAATCGATGTCAGCCGGCCGGAACAATTTTCCGGCGGGCCGCCCCCAGGAAAATTAGCCCCTTCTTCTTCTGAATGGGGCAGCGCACCGCCGAAGGCCCGCGAAGCGACAAGCGCGGGGGCCAGATACACGGCACACACGTTGGTCGACCAGACCGTTGAAGCCGCCAAGCGCGGCGACGCCACACAGCACCAGGCCAGCTTTATCAATGGGTGCCTGCGCCGGTTCTTGCGCGAACGCGAGGAGCTGGTGGCACGCACCGAGAAAAGCCCGCAGGCCGTGTGGAACCATCCCCAGTGGTGGATAGACCGGGTGCGCAAGGACCACCCCGGGGACTGGCAGGCCATACTGCAGGCCAACAATACCCAGGCACCGCTGATTTTGCGCATTAATGAGCGAAAAATGACTCAAGCCCAATACCAGCATGCGCTGGCAGCTATCAATATTGAAGCAACACCGGTCGGCAGGCAGGGAGTCATCCTCGCCCGTGCGCAGGCCGTGAGCTCGTTGCCGGGCTTTGCGGAAGGGCATTTTTCGGTTCAGGACGCCGCGGCGCAGCTGGCTGCGCCTTTGCTTCTGGATGGTTTGAAAGCCGAGGGCGGTGAAGCCGGGAGGCTGAAAGTGCTGGATGCCTGTGCTGCACCGGGCGGCAAAACCGCTCACCTGCTTGAACTGGCCGATTGCGACGTGACAGCGCTGGACATTGATGCGCGCCGCTGCGAGCGCGTGAAGCAGAATCTGCACCGCCTGGGTCTGCAGGCTGACATCCGTGTCGGCGATGCCGGCCAGCCTGATTCCTGGTGGGATGGGCAGGCATTCGACGCGATCCTGCTGGATGCACCCTGTACGGCTTCGGGCATCGTGCGGCGCCACCCGGATGTACGCTGGCTGCGCCGGCCGACGGACATCACCCAATTGGCCGACATCCAGGCGCATTTGCTTAAAACGCTCTGGCTTTTGCTCAAGCCCGGCGGGCGCCTGCTGTATTGCACCTGTTCAGTTTTTCGCGCGGAAGGCGACAACCAGATACAAACGTTTCTTACGCACCACACCGACGCCTTATTAAAGCCTTCGCCGGGGCATTTGCTCCCCCAAAGTGGCGTCGGAGCGACGGTCTTCCCGGACAATTTGATGCGTGAACACGACGGTTTCTATTACGCCCTCCTTGAAAAACGCAGCCGCTGACAGCTGGCGGCGTGCGGTGGGCATCATGGGGCGTTTTCTGCCAGGGCTGTGCCTTTGCATCGCGATGGCCGCACCGGGACCGGCGTTGGCCACCGAGATCACGCAGCTGCGCGTGGAGCGCGGTGACGATGGTGTTCACCTGTCCGCGCAGGTCCGGTTTGAGCTTCCGGCGGTCGTGGAAGACGCCCTGCTCAAGGGGATCCCGATGTTTTTTGTGGTCGAAGCCGACATTTACCGCGACCGCTGGTACTGGACGGACCCGCGCGTGGCCAGTGCGGCCCGCACCGTTCGCCTGGCATACCAGCCATTGACCCGCCGCTGGCGCGTCAACATTGCTTCGGGCCTCATCACCAGTTCGGCGGGCCTGCGCGCCACACTGAACCAGAATTACGAGACCCTTCCCGAGGCCCTGTCTGCCATCCAGCGCGTGGCGCGCTGGAAAATCGCCGATGCGGCCGAGGTCGACCCCGACGCCGCCCACAAGCTTGATTTCAGTTTCAGGCTCGACCTGACGCAGCTGCCGCGCCCCTTCCAGATCGGGGTAGCCGGGCAAAAAGACTGGAATATCTCCGCGCAGGTCAGGGAGCGGCTGAAACTGGAGCCAGCCACGCCTGTGGTCTCCAGCGCCGAGGGCGTCAAGTGAACCTGCAGGTCAGCGGCGGCTCCCTCAAGAGCAGCAAGGCTTTTCGCTGGACGGTCGGTGTCGGGGTGGGGGCCATCGCGGCGCTCGGCCTGGTGCTGATGTTCCTGCTGACGCAGGCCACCGGCAATCGCGAGCTGTACGAGCGCAATTACGCACTGCTCTTTGTGCTCAACGTGGCCGTTGCCGGCTTGCTGCTGCTGGTCATCGGATGGATTGTGGCGCGCCTTGCACTGCGGCTGTACCGCGGCCGCTTCGGCAGCCGGCTGCTGGTCAAGCTGGCCGCCATCTTTGCGCTGGTCGGCCTCATGCCGGGGCTGATGATTTATGTGGTGTCCTACCAGTTTGTGTCGCGGTCGATTGAAAGCTGGTTTGACGTGGAAGTGGAGGGGGCGCTGGCGGCCGGGTTGAACCTGGGCCGGGCCACGCTGGACACCCTGGCCGCCGACCTTGGCAACAAGACACGACAGGCCGCCACCCAAATTTCCGAGACGCCGGACGCCATGGCTGGCCTCGCACTTGAACGCCTGCGCGACCAGCTCCAGGCCAGCGATGTGGTGCTCTGGAGCCCCTCGGGCCAGGTGATCGCCAGCGCAGGTGAGTCGCGATTTCTGCTGAAACCCGAACGCCCTTCGGTGCAGCAACTGCGCGCAGCACGCACACAGCGCGTTGTCACGCAGATTGAAGGCCTCGATGAGGTGGTGTCTGCCGGCAACGGCGAGCTGGCCGCAGGTGGGGCTGCCGGTACCGCGCCGGGGGCCGTTGCGCGGGTCAAGGCGATTGCCGTGGTGAACAACCCCAATGTGAACGTGCTGGGCGACGCGCGGTTTTTGCAGGTGACCCAGCTGCTGCCTGAGGGCCTGGTGGCCAATGCTGTCGCCGTCCAGGAAGCTAACCGCGAATACCAGGAGCGCGCGCTGGCACGCGGAGGCCTGCGCAAGATGTATATAGGCACACTCACGCTCAGCTTGTTCCTGGCCGTATTCGGTGCGGTACTGCTGGCCGTGGTGCTGGGCAACCAGCTGGCCAAGCCGCTGCTGGTGCTGGCGGAGGGCGTGCGCCAGGTGGCCCAGGGCGACTTGACACCCAAGGCCGCCCTGCAGGGCAAGGACGAGCTGGGCGGGCTCACGCGTTCTTTTGCCGACATGACACAGCAGCTGGCCGATGCCCGCTCGGCAGTGCAGCAAAGCATGAGCCAGGTTGATGCCGCGCGCGCCAACCTGCAGACCATTCTGGACAACCTCACCGCCGGCGTGATCGTGCTGGATGTGCATGGCCGCATCCAGTCCAGCAACCCTGGGGCTACCCGCATCCTGCGTGCGCCGCTGGCGGCATACCACGGAAAATCGCTGGGCGAAGTGCCAGGCCTGGGCCTGTTTGCCAAAGATGTGCTGGCCCAGTTCACCGATTACCTCAGCGATGGTGCGCCGCACGGGCTTGAGCATTGGCAGCAGTCTTTTGAGCTCAACGCGGCCGTGCCCGGTGCGCCCGACAACGCCATCACGCTGATCGCCCGTGGCGCCAAGATGCCGGGCACCGAAGAGTTTTTGCTGGTGTTTGACGATGTTTCCGAAATGGTGTCGGCCCAACGCGCGCAGGCCTGGGGCGAGGTGGCGCGCCGCCTGGCCCACGAGATCAAGAATCCGCTCACGCCGATCCAGCTGTCGGCTGAGCGCCTCGAAATGAAACTCACCGGCAAGGTCGGCGAACCCGAGCAGCTGTTGCTCACCAAATCCGTCAAAACCATCGTCGACCAGGTCGACGCGATGAAGCGGCTTGTGAATGAATTCCGCGACTACGCCCGCCTGCCGGCAGCCGAACTCAAGCCTGTTGACCTCAATGCATTGATCAACGATGTGATGCAGCTCTACCTCAGTGACGATCACAGCGAACTGCGCAGCGGCAGTGCCGCGGTTCCGGTCGTTACAGAGCTGGACCCCAAGGCCCCGAAAATCCAGGGCGACGACCAGCAGCTGCGCCAGGTCATCCATAACCTGCTGCAGAACGCCCAGGATGCGCAGGAAGGCAAGGAGGACGGGCGGGTCACGCTCAAGACCGAATACTCTGAAACGTCCAGGCGTGTGCGTCTGACGGTGCGCGACAACGGAACGGGCTTCCCCGAACATATCCTCAAACGCGCGTTCGAGCCCTACGTCACGACCAAGGTAAAGGGTACGGGGCTGGGGCTCGCGGTCGTCAAAAAAATTGCAGATGAACACGGAGCCCGCATCGATATTTCGAACCGCGTGGCAGACGGTTTGGTGCAAGGGGCACAAGTGTCGTTATCATTTGCAGTTGTGGCTTAACAACACATTCAGTAACACTTCGATATCCGCACGGCATTCGCAATAACAGGCAGGCAGCAATTCAATCATGGCAAATATTCTGGTGGTCGACGACGAGCTGGGCATACGCGACCTTCTCTCAGAAATTCTTAATGACGAAGGGCATCAGGTCGAGCTCGCCGAGAACGCCGCTCAGGCCCGCGCCGCCCGCGGACGTTCCAGGCCCGACCTCGTGCTACTGGACATCTGGATGCCCGACACTGACGGCGTGACGCTGCTCAAGGAGTGGTCTTCCAGTGGCTTGCTGACCATGCCCGTCATCATGATGAGCGGCCACGCCACGATCGATACGGCAGTCGAGGCTACCAAGATCGGCGCCATGGCGTTTCTTGAGAAACCCATCACCCTGCAAAAACTCCTGAAGGCCGTGGAGCAGGGCCTCACCAAGGCAGCTCCCCGCAAACCCGCCGTAATGAACAGCAGCCCCGCGGCACACGCAGCCGACCTCACGGTAGAAGCCGTGATGACCGGCGGGACCTTGCCGACACCCGTCGACCTGGGACCGCAGGCCACGCAGAGTTTTCTGCTGGAAAAACCATTGCGCGACGCGCGTGACGAATTTGAAAAAGCCTACTTCGAATTTCATTTGGCCAAGGAAGGCGGCTCCATGACCCGTGTGGCGGAGAAAACCGGCCTTGAGCGTACCCACCTCTACCGAAAGCTCAAGCAACTCGGCGTGGATCTGACCCGCGGCAAACGCGGCGTCTGACTCGCCGGCCCCCAGCGGGCCGGGCCTCCCTTTCTGGTGATATATAATCTGAGGCTCAGGCCCGGTAGCTCAGTCGGTAGAGCAGAGGATTGAAAATCCTTGTGTCGGTGGTTCGATTCCGCCCCAGGCCACCATATTCCATGCGCCCCAGCGCCCTTTTAGGGTTCTGGGGCGTTTCTACAATTCTTGTAGGTTTTCTACAATCCCATGACTTCCAGGTTGTTCGGTGTTAGCTTGGAAAGCTTCAAAGCAACCTTCGACCTGGAAAGGTCGCGCATAGGATCAGTGGATGGTTTACGGGCGTTGGCAATACTGATGGTATTCAACGTCCATTTTTTTGGCTTCTATTCCGCCCAAAACTACTTCCTGGCCAACGACAGTCTGCTGAGCAGGGTGATTGGCATCCTTCGCGCAGGGCATTTGGGTGTTGATCTGTTTTTTGTGATCAGCGGATATTTAATCTATCTGAGCATTCGCGGTAAGCGCCAAGGGTTTTCATTCTTTAAAAAACGCGCACTTCGGTTGCTTCCTGTTCATGTCCTTGTTTGCCTCTACGTTGCAACCGGTACCACAGGAATCAGCATTGGAATTGTGGCGTTGAATGCCAGTTTTCTTGCCCCCCTATTTGGAGTACCACTACTTAACGATGTAACGTGGTCATTAACATGGGAATGGCTTTTTTACCTGTTCATTTTTGCAGCGGCGGCACTGAACTTTAAAAACGAGATTTGGTTGATTGTCACGGTAGCTCTACTTGCAGCCAGTTTCCCATATCTGGCACGTGAAGTCATTGGCTGGCCAGTGTTTTTCCAACCGGAGCGATTCATTGGATTTTTGTTTGGTGTCGCCCTGGTCTTGTTTCAAAGGTTTAAGGAGTCAATTGTCCAGTCGGCTGTCTGGCAGGCTGCAGTAGGCACGTCATTTTTGGGCATTTTGATTTTGCAAATAATTTGGTCTCTTTGGAGCGGACGAATTGTGACTTATCCTTTTCAAGCAGGTTTTTACATAATTGCGGGTATTTTTTTTACCGTCATTTTGCAAGCTTGCTTACAGGAAGGAAGTAAAGTGCAGCGGTTTTTTGCTCATACATTGTTGCGCTTCATTGGGAAAATCAGCTACTCTTTTTACATCATTCACGCGATAGTAATCGGCACTTTTCTTAACCGCTTTTCGCCCGCTGATTCAATCGGCATGGTGTTTTTTTATTACGCCGTGGTTCTATGCGCCGTCATAATTTTGGCTAGTGGACTGTATTACCTGCTTGAAAAACCATACTTCAATAGAGCCGTTGAAGGCTGAGTTTCGATTTTGGCGATGATGACAAGCCTGCTGGCGTCCGGTTTCACCCGCGTTCCCGTTCGGGCTTTCAACGGAACTCAACAGCCTTCGAGTGGCCCGTCGCTCATGTCCAGCCTCCATCGATGACCAGGTCCTGCGCCGTCATCATTTCACTGTCATCGGAAGCCAGGAACATTGCTGCCTTCGCAATATGTTCAGGCATCAAATCCCCCGGCAGGCATTGCGCACGGGCCAGGTCTGCCTTGGACTCGGGTGTGACCCACAGCCGCAACTGTTTTTCCGTCATGGTCCAACCCGGCACCAGGGTGTTCACCCGAATGCGGAAGGGCCCGAAGTCTCGCGCCAGGCTCCTGGTGAGCCCTTGCACGGCCGCCTTGCAGGTGGTGTAAACCGGCATGCCGCCTTGCTTGAGCATCCAGCTGACCGAGCCGAAGTTGACGATGGAGCCACCGCCCAGCGCTTTCATGTCCGGCGCGACTTCCTGTGCCGCGAAGAACTGGTGCTTCAGGTTCACGGCGACACCCGCGTCCCAGGATTGCGGTGTCGTGTCCTCGATCAGGTGTCGCTCGTCGTTGGCCGCGTTGTTCAGCAACACCCGGATCGGCCCGATCTGGGAGCGAAGCACTTTGATCGCCTGGCGCATTTCGTCAGTGTCGGTGACGTCGCTGCGCATGAAATGCACGCGCTTGCCGAGCTCCTTCGCCACACTTGCCTGAAGGGCGAGTGCGTTGTCCACGTCGATGTCGATGAACCCGACCTTCGCATCTTGCGCTGCGAACTGCCGCACCAAGGTGGCACCGATGCCGGTCGACCCCCCGGTGATGAGGACGGACCGGTCTTTCAGGCTGGGATAGCGAGTTTGCATGTTCATGTGAATCGTCTCCTAAATTGCGATGTGCAGCGGCGGGGGGCACGCGCGATGCTAGGCTCGACTCGGGCCCGGCACCAATTCAATTTCCGGTGCGAGCGATAGCAATCCGCGCATCGTGCGCTCATGGATGCACACCTCAGGGGACGGGGTCAGTCCCCCACCCAACGCAGCTCGGAGGCGCGCAGATGGGCGAGCATGGCAGCCTGTGCGGCTATCGGATCGCGTGCATCCAGAGCGCTGAGAATAGCTTCATGTTCCTTCAGCGCAGCCTTCCAGGTGCGTGGGTTCTCGTATTTCGAAGACAGCTTGGCCGAGATCGGGCTGTGCCGTTCATCGAACAACTCGGCGATGATGCGGGCCATAACCGAATTACCACTCATCTGCGTGAGCGTCATGTGAAAGCGTCGATCAAGATCCAGCGGGGCGCGGTTGCGATCCGTTTCAGCCCTCATTCTCGTGACGATCGTCCTAAGCTGCTTGAGCTGCTCAGGGGTGCCGCGCGCGCAGGCAAGGATCACCACCGCGCTCTCCAGGGCGGAGCGCGTCTGCATCAGTTCCCTTGGGCTCTCGCCGAGTGCGGGTGTGGCCTTCCCGGAAGTGCGTTTAGGTTGAGGGCAGACGTAGACACCCGAGCCGCCACGGATCTCGACACTGCTCTGGACGTCCAGGGCAATCAATGCCTCGCGCAGCGAAGGGCGGGACACGCCCAGGAGCAATGCCAGCTCGCGCTCGGCCGGCAGACGGTCGCCGACCTGGAACGATCCTTTGGCGATCAATTCCCTGATCTGATCGGCGATCTGCTGATACAGGCGGCGGGGTTCGGCAGGCTTGGTAACTCTCATGACGGGGAAGGTGTAACGAAAGGATCATACCGTCGGGCGGTGCCCCTGCGTGGCCATGGCCGGTAAGTTGTGGTGGAAAAACCTTGTCTGGTCAGACCAAAATTGGTACATTCAAAAAATTGGCATGACCAAATTTATCAACCTTCAACGCTTCGATCTCGCTTCGATCCGGCTCGTGGTGCTTTGCGCCGAGTCCGGTTCATTGTCGGAAGCTGCGCGTCGCTGCCACTTGTCCCTGTCGGGCGCCAGCCACCGGCTGAAGGCTTTCGAGGACGCGGTCGGGGAGCCAGTCTTCCAGCGCCACCGCCGGGGACTGCGCATCACCATCCGTGGGCGCCACGTGGTGTACTGCGGCATGCAGCTTCTGGACTGGGTCGACCGCCTGGCCGGGCCGGCCTTGTTTGATGGCGAGATGCCGGAACTAATTTTGAACGGAATATCAGAGGCTGCGAAAGTACCGCTTCCGCTGCTGGGAGTCTCCCCAGGTTTTCCGAGATTCGAAAGCTCGCCGCCGAGAGTGGTCAGTCCAAATTAGCAAATATGTCGTTACCGGCCTGACCCCTGCACAAGGCCAATCATGCTGACGTGATCCGTGAAGGAACGCGGATTCCGGTTCCTCGCCCACGATGGAAAGTACATCCTCGTTTCCATCGTCCGCGACAGCATTACTCTCTCCGATCCTGAGTTCCACAAGCGCGAAGCCACGTTACTTGGCGGCCGCAACGCGACGGTCGAGGATTTCCGGACTGTCATGTCGACCCGCTCCTGGAGCTCGCCGCCCGTGTTGGCGTCGCAGGCAGGCTGACCCGCCTGCGGCGCCTTGGGTTCTGAGGGGCGATGCAGCCTTCGAAGCGGCGCAAGTCAAGGGAAAGCCCTGATGCGGTCCGTTATGGCCAGACCAAAAATGAATTGGTTAAGTTTTGGCCTGGCCAAATGCTTCGCGCAATCCTGCGCCGTTGTCAGCTCGCCGGCTTCAGAGACCGGCTTACTCTAAACAGGAGACAAGCATGCAAACGAGACGAGATATTCTGGCCGCGGGCGCGGCCGCAACACTGGCCGGCCTGGGCGCGCCGGCGCTGGCGCAGACCTACGAGCCGGCCTGCTTCAAGCCGTTCTCCGGCAACACCAAGACCATCCAGTATCCGGCCAAGAAGGGGCCGTACCGTATCGCGCTGGCCAATGGTTATGCCGGCAACAGCTGGCGCATCCAGATGATCAAGTCGCTGAAGGCTTATGCAGCAACGCCGGAGATGAAGCAGCACATCAAGGAGCTGAAGGTCGTGTCCACCGGCACGGACGTGGCTGCGCAACTTGGTGCCATCGACAACTTCATCAATGCGGGCTTCGACGCCATCCTCACGATCGCGGTGTCGCCCACCTCGTTCAAGCCGGTGATCAAGCGCGCCAAGGAGGCCGGTGTCGTGCTGATCCCGTTCGACAATGTGCTCGACACCGACGAGGTGATTCAGGTGAACGAAGACCAGCTGGAGATGGGCCGCCTGATGGGCCGCTGGCTGGAGAAAAATGGCGTGACCAGCGGCAAGGTGCTGGAGATCCGCGGCCTGCCGGGCAACTCGGTGGACCGCGACCGCCACCTGGGTTTCCGCGAGATCATGGACAAGCACAAGCAGGTCCAGATCATCGAAGTGGTGGGCAACTGGGACGACGGCACTTCGCAGAAGGTAGCGGCCGACGCGATTGCCGTGCATGGCCGCTTCAACGGCATCTACACGCAGGCTGGATCCAACGGCACCATTCGTGCGCTGATCGAGGCCAAGCACCCGTTCGTGCCGATCGGTGCGGAAGGGGAAAATGGCTTTCGCAAGATGGTCTATCAGCACCATAAGGACGGCCTCAAAGGCGCTTCGGCCGCGCAGTCTCCTGGCCTGGTCTCCGTGGCCCTGAAGGCGGCCATCGCCGCACTGCAAGGCCAAAAGCTGCCGCAGTACATCTCGGTGCCCATTCCCTACGTGGAATACCAGAACATGGCACCCGGCAAGAACTTCTACCCGGATTTGCCCGACACCTTCTACGTGGCCAACGAGTTTCCGCCTTGCAACATCAACCTGACGGCGCCGGACATCATGAAGCAGAGCGAGGGAAATACCTGAGATCAGCCTTGGAGTTTTAACGCCGGGCTGTGTGGCCGCGCCCGGCTTTTTCCTGTTTGGAGGCTTTTCTTTTCGTGACCCAGAAACTCTTGCTCGAACTCCAGGGCATCACCAAGCACTACGGCGGCGTATGTGCGCTTGACAGCGCGGACTTTGCTTGTACGGCAGGTGAAATCCACGCTGTTCTGGGCGAGAACGGTGCCGGCAAGTCGACCTTGATCAAGATCATCGCCGGCGTCGTTCAGCCCGACGCGGGTCGCATCCTGCTGGACGGCAAGGAACTGCGGCTGGACTCTCCGAACGCCGCGCGCGAGCGCGGCATCGTCTGCGTGTTCCAGGAACTGTCGCTGGTCCCGGACTTGTCCGTGTGCGACAACATTTTCCTGTCCAGGCCCCCGATGAAGTACGGCCTGATCGACGCCAGGACTCAGCAAGAGCGAGCTACCGAGCTACTCTCCTTGCTGGGTTGCGGCGACATCCATCCCATGGACCGCGTGCGCGACCTGCCGCTATCCCGCCGGCAGGTCGTCGAAATTGCCAAGGCGCTAGGTGCGCAGCCGCGCCTGCTCATCCTGGACGAGGCGACCTCCGCCCTCAGCAGCGAAGACGTGGAACGCCTGTACCGCCTGCTCTTCAGTCTGCGAGACCAGGGCGTCGCAGCGCTGTTCATCTCGCACCGCATGCACGAGGTCAAGGCGCTCGCCGGTACCTGTTCGGTCTTTCGCAGTGGTCGCCGCGTCGACACGTTTGCCAACGGCACGCGGACCGACGCTGAAGTGGTGCAACTCATGATCGGTCGTGACGTCGCCAAGTCGTACCCGCCCAAGACCGGTCCGGCCACGGATGCGCGACCGGCTGTCACGGTCAAGTCCTTGAGCTGGGAGCCCAGCCTCCGGGACATTTCGCTGGAGATTCTGCGAGGCGAGATCGTCGGCCTGGGAGGGCTGGACGGACAGGGGCAGCGCGAATTGCTGCTGGCGCTTTTCGGCGTGCTTAAGGGTGTGCACGGCGAAATCGAGGTTTTTGGTCAACCGGTCACCAATCTGACGCCACACATATGCAAGCAACCCGGGCTGGGGATTGCCCTCATCCCGGAGGATCGCAAGACCGAAGGGTTGGTCTTGCCCATGAGTATCCGTGAGAATGCGAGCCTTGCCCGGCTGGAGGCGCTCACGCGCTACGGCTTGCTGAGCCCGGGGGGCGAGCAGGCGGCCGTGGCGCAGATGGTGGACAAGTTGCGCATCAAGATCGGTTCCGTGGAAGACCCGGTGCAGACCTTGTCCGGCGGCAACCAGCAGAAGGTGGTGATCGCCAAGTGGCTGATGACCCAGCCGCGCGTGCTCCTGCTGAACGATCCCACACGCGGCATCGATGTGGCCACCAAGCAGGAAATCTATGTCCTGTTGCGCCAGCTTGCTTCCCAGGGCGTGGCCATCCTGCTCTACTCCACCGACTACGAAGAACTGATCGGCCTGGCGGACCGCATCCTGATCATGTACGAAGGACGCATCGCGCGCACGCTTGTCGGGGAGGAGATCACCGAGCAGGCGATTGTGGCCTCATCCCTCAACGTATCCCTCGCTTCAACCGAACCGGAGGCCGTCACATGAACAGGGAAGAATGGCTGCGAGGGCTGCGCCGCAACAGTGGTCCGCTGAGTGCGCTGGTGGTGTTCATCCTGATGTTTTCGCTGTACCTGCTGGAGCATCCGCGCTCGATATCGGTCGGCATCGTCACCACGGCCTCGAACAAGGCGGCGCTGCTGGCCATCGTTGCGATGGCCCAGACCCTGCCTGTCATCACGCGCGGCCTGGACCTCTCCGTGGGGATGGTGATGGTGCTCACCAGTTGCCTGGCCTCCGTCGTGGTGAACGGTGCGCCTTGGCAAGTGGCACTCGGGGTGGTGCTGGTATTGGCCTCCGGGGCGGCGGCCGGTGCCCTGAATGGTGCAATCGTCGTATTCGGGCGCCTGCAGCCGATCATCGTCACGCTCGCCACGGGCGCAGTGTTCTTCGGCCTGGCCTTGCTGCTGCGTCCTGCGCCGGGCGGGGAGGTCAGCGAGGGCTTGTCAGACGCGCTGACCGGTCGTCTCTTCGGCACGATTCCCACAACGCTGGTGTTGCTGGCCGTGGTCATCGTGCTGGGCTGGATGCCCTTCAGGCGCACGGTCATCGGCCGCGCCTGTTATGCCGTGGGGTCGTCCGAGCAGGCGGCTTATCTTTCGGGCGTTCCGTCGCAGCGGGCCAAATTCATCGCGTACACCGCCGCGGGACTGCTTTCAGGGCTTGCCGGGTTGCTGCTGTCGCTGATCTCCCTGTCGGGCGAGGCCAGCTCGCCGCAGGCGGGCCTGTACACCCTCAATTCCATCGCGGCGGTCGTGATCGGCGGAACCTCGCTCTATGGGGGCGCAGGGGGCATGGTGGGATCGGTGTTGGGTGCCTTCGTGTTGCGCACCATTGGCGACCTGCTGTTCGTGTTCAATGCGCCTGCGCTTTGGCAGCCGCTGTTCGAAGGACTCATCCTTCTGGCTGCTGTGTGCGTCGGCGCGCTCCACGTGCTTCGCCTGCGAAACCGCCTGGACCTGTTCTGATGACCAGCCTCTCCGTTGACACTCCGCGCTCCTCCGCCACCAGCAAGCGTGTGTTCCAGCGACTGCTGTTGAATCCGCCGGCCATGGTGGCCCTGTGTTCGCTGGCCCTTCTGCTGGCCGCCAGCGTCGTCAACAGCAACTTCCTGATGCCGGGCTACCTGCTGCTGCAACTGCAGATCGCCGCCTTCCTTGGCATCACAGCCGCCGGGCTCATGGCCGTCATCCTGTTGGGCCACATTGACCTGTCGGTGCCCTGGACCATCACCACCGGGGCAATGATGGCCGCCGCCGCGGGCGCCACCTATGGCGCCGGCTGGGCGATCCCCGCAGGCATCGCCTGCGGCGCGTTGATCGGCCTGGTCAATGGGTTGGGGGTGGCGATCCTGCGCATCCCTTCGATGATTTTCACGCTGGGCGCGAACGCCGTGCTGCAGGGCCTGATGGTCCTTTACTCAGGCGGGCATGCACCGGTGCACGGCGCTACCGAGCTGATGCGTGCACTGGGCGTCGGCAGGACGTTTGGCGTGCCCAATGCCGTGTGGACCTGGGTGGCCGTCTCATTGCTGTTCTACCTGGTGCTGGCGCGCACTGCCATCGGCCGCTACGTGTACATCATCGGCAACACCGAGCGCGCCGCCTACCTGTCCGGCGTGCGCACCGGCAAAGTCATCGTGCTGTGCTTCGTGGCCTGCGGGGCTCTGGCAGCGCTCGCCGGCATACTGCTCGCCGGCTACTCGGCCAACGCCTACCAGGCCATGGGTGATCCCTACGTACTGCCCGCGATCGCCGCGGTCGTGCTGGGCGGCACCAACATCCTGGGCGGCCGCGGCAGCTACCTGGGCACCGTTGCAGGCGTAGTGTTCATCGTGCTGCTGCAAAGCGTGCTTGCGGTGCTGCAGATGCCCGAGGCGGGCCGCCAGATCATTTACGGCGCGCTGATCCTGTGCATGCTGCTGCTGTATGGCCGTTCGGCCAGGGTGAGGTGATCTTGGCTGACCGCTATGGCATCCGGGGCGATTTCCTGCTGCACGATGTGCGTTTTCGCGGACTGGTTCCGCCGAACGGGTTTGTAGAAAAGCTCTTCACCGGCACGCGTTGGGCGGAGGGCCCCGTGTATTTTCCGGCCGGCGACTTCCTGCTGTTCAGCGACATCCCCAACAACCGCGTCCTGCGGTGGGTGCCTGACGGCGCAGGCGAGGGCAACGTAGTAGAGTTTCGCAGGCCCTCCAACTTCGCCAACGGCCATACGCGTGATGGCGAAGGCCGCCTGATCAGCTGCGAGCATGGCACGCGCTGCGTCAGCCGCACCGAGCTCGATGGCAGGCGCATCGTGATCGCACGCGCCTTTGAAGGCAAGCGGCTGAACTCGCCGAATGACGCCGTTGTCGCGCCCGATGGCGCCGTGTGGTTCTCCGACCCGACCTACGGGATCCTGTCCGATTACGAGGGTTATGCGGCCGAGCCCGAGTACGGTGGCCGTTACGTGTTCCGGGTCGACGCCGGGAGCGGGCGAATGGAAGCTGCCGCCACGGACTTCGTGCAGCCCAATGGATTGGCGTTTTCTCCGGACGGCACCCTGCTGTATGTGGCGGATTCCGGGGCATCGCATGATCCGCAGGGGCCACGACACATTCGGGTGTTTGACGTGGCAGCCGGCGGCCGGCTGCGAGGCGGCGAAGTCTTCGCCACCGTGGATGCGGGCATACCGGACGGCCTTCGCGTAGACCTGCGCGGCAATGTGTGGACCAGCGCCGGAGACGGCGTGCATTGCTTCTCGCCGCGGGGCGAACTGCTCGGCCGGATCCTCGTTCCCGAGCCGGTGGCCAATGTAGAGTTCGGCGGGCCGCGAGGTAACCGCCTTTTCATCACGGCCACGACGTCGCTGTACGCCTGCTACCTGGCGACGTCTGGTGTCTGGGCACGCAGCCTGGTGTAGCTCACGACGTCGCGGCGACTCTGAGAATGATGAGCCGCAGCTGGGCCCGCCGCTGTGGCTTGCAGCGGGCCCCGACTGTCAGTGTCAATACTTGCGGTTCGGGAATTCCTTGGCAGCCACTTCGGCCGGGAACACGCCCTCGATCGACTTGATCCAGCGTGGCAGCGTTTGCCCCGAGGCGGCTTTGGCTGCCGCTTCCATCAGCTGGGGACCAAGCAGGGGGTTGCACTCCACGCTGACATTCATCTTGCCGGCGATCATCGCCTCGAAGGCGCCCTTGACCGCATCCACGCCGATTACCAGGATATCCTTGCCCGGCTTCAGGCCCGCTTCCTCGATGGCCTGAATCGCGCCGATGGCCATGTCGTCGTTGTGCGCGTACAGCACGTTGACCTTCTTGCCTTCAGCCTTGAGGAAGGCCTCCATGACTTCCTTGCCCTTGGCGCGGGTGAAGTCGGCGGTCTGCGAGCGGATGATCTTGTAGCGCGGATTGGCTTTGAGCCCTTCCTCGAAGCCTTTCTTCCGTTCGATCGCGGGATCGGAGCCCACGGTGCCCTGCAGTTCGACGATGTTCACGTCGCCCGTGGTGTTCTTGGTGTTATCAAGCAACCACTGGGCGGCGCGCCGGCCTTCCTCGACGAAGTCCGAACCCACGAAGGTGGTCCAGGTGGAGGGATCCTTCACCACCACACTGCGGCTTTCCAGAATGACGGGGATCTTGGCGGACTTGGCCTCCCGCAGCACGGTATCCCAGCCCGTCGTGACGAGCGGCGCGAGGATGATGACGTCCACCTTCTGGGCGATGAAGGACCGGATTGCCTTGATCTGGTTCTCCTGCTTCTGCTGTGCGTCAGAGAACTTCAGTTCATAGCCGGCCGCGCTGGCAGCGGCCTTGACGGAGTCCGTATTGGCTGTGCGCCACTCGCTTTCGGCGCCGGTCTGCGCGAAGCCGATCACCAGCTTCTTGCCTTTCGCCTGGCTCCAGGCCGGTGTCGCCCAAGCGTATGCCAGGCCGGCGGCCGCCATGATGGCGGCAAAGCTGCGTCGTTTCATCGGGTTCATCTTGTGTCTCCTGTCTTCGTATCTGTTCGATCGGGTGCAGCACTCTTGCCTTACTGACCGCCCGGTGCTGTGGCGGGCGGCTGAACTCAGCCGGGATACCAGACCATGCGAGGGTCGTCGGGCGCTCGTTGGTACGTCCACGCGGACTCGACCATCCGGGCCATGTCGAACTGGGGGCGCCAGCCCAGCAGGAACTTCGCCTTGGTGTTGTCCAGCCACGTGGAGTGGTAGGGTGTGCGGACTGGCACGAGCGGCAGGCCCCGCGTGCGTGCCAGGTATGTCCCAAGCTCGCCATAGTCGAGTGGCTCGTCCATGCACACGTTCATCAGTTGCTGCCGGGCGCGTGGTGCGTCCAGGGCCAGCAAGATGGCATCCACAAGATCGCATACATGGACGAAGTTGCGCTTCACCGGTTGCCCATCCGGATCAAGCATCACCGGGACGGCGCCGCTGCGTACATGGTCGCGCGCTTCGCTCTGTGTCACCAGGTCCCGCCAGCGCGGGCCTCCGAACACGTCGTCGCCGAAGGACAAGGTGAAGCGGAAATCGTCTTTCTCCATGATCCAGGGTGCACGCAGGCAGCAGCCGTTCAGGTCATACTGGGCCTGGTACTGCTGGAGCATTACTTCTTCCAGTACTTTGGACAGGGCATAGCATCCAGGGTAGGCGGTATGCGGCTGGCTTTCTACCACCGGTACGGGGTGCGCGTAGTGGAAATGCCCGACAGCGGCGTCGCCGCCGACCAGCACGAATTGCCGGAAGGTGGTGCTTGTCCGGCAGCCCTCGAGCAACCAGAACATGCCCTTGACGGCGACATCCATCACCTCGTCCGGCGTTTCCTTGCTTGTGGCCAGGTGCAGCACGTGTGTCACGCCTTCGAGCGCGCGCTGCACGTCCGCGCGATCCTGAATGGAGCCCCGCACGCACTCCAGGCGTTCGCGGGGCTGCAACACACGGTTGTGGCAGAGCGCCCGCACGCGGAAGCGCTCGAGACTGGCGTCCTCCAGTACTCGCTGGATGAACGCGCGGCCCACCTTGCCGGTGGCACCCGTGACGAGAAGGAGTCCGGAAGAAGGTGGTTGCATTCGGGCCCTCTGAATGGCGCGGATGATAGCAAGCCGGCCCTGCTTTGGCGATCATGTTTTGGGCTTGATCCATACACGAATTCGTATGGGTTGCAACCTATATCGATTCCGGAGTTGTCCTCCTGGCTGTGCGCTTCAGAGGAGAAAAGACTTCGCTGCAAACGACATGGCGAAGCCAGCAGGAAAGAAAGTGGACTTGGCCTCGGGCGCGAGCCTTCACCGATTAGAGAGGGTGGCGGCTCTCTACGACGTCGGCGCCGTCCCTGTTTCTCGCCGGGTCACTGCGTTCGGGCGCTTGCACCGAGTGAAAACCACTTGCCGGGGAGGTGCCGGTTATTTCCGATCCATCGTTGCTTCTCTGTGGGCTTCGCGGGTCTGCGGTGTTGGTTGGTCAGGCCAATATTGACACATATGTAATATTGGTCTTACCCTGATCCGCGATCCTGCCGGAGACGTGTCACCGTCCAATGGCGTCTCGATCAGCGTCAACACTGTGTCAGCCATCACTGACTTACCGTATGACAGGGTTCGTTCCGGAACACCCATCAACCCGACAAGGAGGGGACCATGAAGGAGACAGTAAGCAAAGGCCTGAGGCACTGTGCGGCAGCAGCGGCGGCGCTGGCATGACGTGGCTCGCAACGGCGCGCGGGGGGCGTGGTGCCGTCGATCAGGCGCTGCAGGCTGCGATCGAATCCGCCGAACGCAACGCCTCGCCCGGCAAACGGCCCATCGTCGAGACACATATTCATTTCTGGCAGATGACGCGGCCCGGCGGTGTGCCATGGCCCACAGCGGCGGAAGGGCCGATCTTCCGCGACGTGCTGCCGCCGGAGTACAGCGCATTCGCCAGGTCCCAGGGCGTGGTGGCGGCCGGGATCGTGGAAGCGAGCGGCATTGTTCAGGACAACCAGTGGGTCCTCGACCTCACCAAAAACGATCCGTTTTACGCGTTCTTCGTCGGGAATCTCGAGATTGGCGCGCCGAACTTTTCCGCTGACCTCGCGCGTTTCGCAGCTGACCCGCGCTTTGTGGGAATCCGCGGCTATCTCACCGGCCCGGCTGAGGGCATCACGCTCAGCGCGGCACAGCTCACCAGCCTGCGCGACCTGGCAGCGCGCGGTATGATGCTCGACATCATCAGCCGGGGGACCAGGAACCCGAAGAGCCAGGTGCAGGCGCTTTGTACCGCGGTGCCCAATCTGCGCGTCATCATCGACCATTTGGGCGGCGCAACCGGGCCGGCGGTGGACCCCGCCTGGGCGTCCGACGTTCGTCACCTCGCCAGCGACTGCCCGAATCTGTACATGAAGTTTTCGTCGTTCTATGACATGTACGCTCCCGGCGACGTGGTTTTTCCGTCTCCCACCGACCTCGCTTCGTACAAGCCGCACTTCGACGTGCTGATGTCCGCGTTCGGCAAGGACCGCCTGATCTGGGGCAGCAACTGGCCGGTAATCACCCTGCACGGGACTTTCGAAGCCCAGATCGCTGTCGCCGAGGCGTATCTGGCCCCGTTCGGTGCCGGCGTGCGCGACAAAGTGATGTTCAAGAACGCCCTCGCGTTCTATCGCCGGCACAAGGCGTAGCGGACCAGAGAAACTGCCGGCTCAGCTCCGACGGCTTTCCCGCCACGAAGCCGGCGTTGCTCCCAGTTCCCGTTTGAACACTGTATTGAGGTACTGGACGGAACGAAAGCCGCTCGCCCGCGCGATGTCATCGATGCCCATTTGCGTGTTGCTGAGCAACTGAAAGCAACGCTGCAACTTGTACAGCAGGATTTCGTCGTGGACGGAGCGCTTCAACTCGCGGCGAAAGTACATCTCCAGCGATGAGCGCGAAAGCCCCACCGTTTCGGCAACCTGCTCCGTCTTGATGCCCTGGCAGGCGTATTGACGGATGTAATGGAGAGCACGCATCACGGTTGCGCTGTGTTCGACGTCGCGCGCGGTGGACGCGCGCGAATGCACGCCAGCCGGGGGCACGACCACACGCACGTCGTTCACCGGCGAGCCGCTCAGGGCTTGGTGCAACAGGTGCGCCGCGCGATGGCCCATTTCGTGGGTTCCCTGGCTGACCGAGCTGAGCTGGATTCTCGTCAGGTGCTGGCCCAGTGTGTCGTTATCGATCCCGATGATGGCGACTTCGTCGGGAACTGCGATTGCGCCGACGATGCAAGCCTGCAGCACCTGCCGTGCGCGCGCGTCTGTGACGGCGACTATGCCAACGGGCTTGGGCAGGCTTTGCAGCCAGGAGAGCAGTTTCCTTGTCGCGCTGCCCCATGTGGGCGCGCTGGTTGCCAGGCCCCGGTGGATCTCACCAGCCAACCCATCGCGGGCAAGGCGGGCAGTGAACGCTTTTTCGCGCTCCTGGGCCCAACGGTTGAGTGGCGATTCCGGCAGGCTGTAGCAGGCAAAACGAGAAAGCCCGGACTCCACCAGGTGGGTCAGCGCATGCGCGACCAGTTCGCGGTTGTCCGTCGCAACATACGGCACATCGACGGGGTAGCACGCTGGATCCTCGTAGGAGCCCCCGACGGCGACGACAGGTACGCGTACTCCTGTGAGGGCATGCGCCACGGCCGGATCGTCGTAGTCCGCGATGATCCCGTCGCCGTCCCAGTCGTGGATGCCGTCAAGCCGAAAGCGGAAATCCTCTTCAAGGAAGAGATCCCAGGCGACGCGCGTGTGGTTCACATAGTCGCCGATGCCCGTGATGATCTCACGGTCGTACACCTTGCTCGCATGGAAGAGCAATGCCACGCGCAGCACGGTGGGGCCACTTTGACGTAATGACGATTTCATGGTCGGGTCGGTTGACCATGAGGATACCGGCATATCGGACAGATTGCTGCGCTGCAGAAAGCAATTTCGCAAGCTGCCCTCGCAAATTTCGCAATCGCGGGCGGAGGCCGGCGGTTCTAGGATGGTGCCATTGGAAGCTGTTACCCACCACAAACATGAACTTTCTCGAATCCATCGCACCCGTACGCTATGAAGGCCCTCAGGCCACGACGCCCCTGGCCTACCGTCACTATGACGCCAGTGCCGTCGTGCTAGGCAAGCCGATGGCACAGCACCTGCGGCTTGCCGTCTGCTACTGGCACACTTTCGTGTGGCCCGGCAGCGATGTCTTCGGACAAGGCACGTTTGCGCGGCCCTGGCATGCCGGTGGAGACGAGTTGACGATGGCGCGGAAGAAAGCGGACGCAGCCTTTGGCCTGATTTCCCGGCTCGATGTCCCGTTCTACACTTTCCATGACACCGATGTGGCGCCGGAAGGCGCGAACCTGGCCGAGTACCGCAGCAATCTGTCCGCGATGGTGGATGTGCTCGCCCAGAAGCAGAAAGAAACCGGCATTTCGCTGCTATGGGGGACTGCCAACCTGTTCAGCCACCCCCGCTACGCAGCCGGCGCAGCGAGCAACCCGGACCCCGACGTCTTCGCGTACGCGGCGACGCAGGTTTTCAGCGCACTCAATGCCACCCAGCAGCTTGGCGGTGCCAACTACGTGATGTGGGGTGGGCGCGAAGGCTATGACACCCTGCTCAATACCGATCTGCAGCGCGAGCGCCAGCAGCTGGGCCGATTCATGCAATTGGTGGTGAACCACAAACACAAGATCGGTTTCAAAGGGCAACTGCTTATCGAGCCCAAGCCGCTGGAGCCGACCAAGCACCAATACGACTTCGACAGCGCCACTGTGTATGGCTTCCTGAAGGAGTTCGGCCTGGAAAAGGAGATCAAGCTCAACATCGAGGCCAATCACGCCACGTTGGCGGGCCACAGCTTCCAGCACGAGATCGCAACCGCTGCCTCCCTCGGAATTTTCGGCAGCATCGATGCCAACCGTGGCGACCCGCAGAACGGATGGGACACCGACCAGTTTCCCAACAGTGTGGAGGACCTCACGCTGGCACTCTACGAAGTCCTCCGCGCCGGCGGAATCGGCAGTGGCGGGTTCAACTTCGACGCGAAAGTGCGGCGCCAAAGCATGGATCCGGTTGACATTCTGCACGGGCATGTGGGTGCGATCGATGCGCTGGCGCTGGCACTCAAGAGTGCCGCGCGTTTGATGGAGTCCCGCGAGCTTGAGCAGTTCCGCCAGCAGCGCTACGCGAACTGGGACGGTGAACTGGGGCGGCGCATCATCACTGGCGACATGAGCCTCAGCCAGCTCGCCGAATATGCCTTCGTCAACGATCTTCGGCCCAAGCCTGTGAGCGGCCGTCAGGAGTGGCTGGAAAACCGGGTCAATGCCGCGATCTTCGCCGGCGCGGCCTGAAGAACCGAACGCAGGAGCACTCAGTGAGTTTGACGGTCGGCTTCAAAGACGTGAGCAAGAGCTTCGGCCCCGTGCAGGTACTGCATGGGGTCAGTTTCGAACTCGCACCGGGCCGGGTGTACGGGGTGCTTGGAGAAAACGGAGCCGGCAAGTCGACGCTGATGAAAATCCTGGCCGGCTACGAGGCCGCCAGTGAGGGTGTGGTAGAGGTGGGCGGGCATGTCGTACGTTTCAAGGGGCCGCGCGAGGCCGAAGCGGCCGGTGTGGTGATGATCCATCAGGAATTCAACCTTGCTGATGACCTCACCATTGCGCAGAACATATTCCTCGGCCATGAGCGCAAGCGCTACGGGCTGCTGGATGAAGACCTGATGACCAGGGAGGCGGGCGCCGCATTGCGTCAGGTTGGCCTGAATTGCAGCCCCGCGCGCCGCGTGGGCGACCTCATCGTGGCCGAGAAACAGCTGGTGGAGATCGCACGCGCGCTCAGCCGGCGCGCGCGCGTACTGGTGATGGACGAGCCCACCGCCACATTGACGCCCTCCGAGACCGAGCGCCTGTTTTCCCTCATCGGGCAATTGAGAGCGGCAGGCTCCACCATCCTCTATATTTCCCACAAACTGGACGAAGTCGAACGCATCACCGACGAGGTGGTCGTCATGCGCGACGGTCGCTTCGTGGCTCGCCGGTCCACGCAGAGCGTGACACGCCAGCAGATGGCCAGCCTGATGGTGGGGCGCGAACTGGCCGATCTCTTTCCGGGCAGGCTTCCCGTGGCGGCCGGCGCGCCCGTCCTGCTGGACGTGAAAGGACTGACCGTACCCGGGTGGTGCCACGACGCAAGTTTCCAGGTGCGCGCCGGGGAGGTGCTTGGCTTTGCAGGGCTGGTCGGTGCGGGCCGGACCGAGCTGTTCGAAGGGCTCCTGGGGTTGCGCCCCTCCAGCGCGGAATCTGTGCAGGTAGCGGACAAAACCTGGATGCGGCGCAATCCGCGTTCGGCCGCACGGCTGGGGCTCACGTATCTCAGCGAGGACCGCAAGACGCGTGGCCTGCACCTGCGCATGGGGCTGGCGCAGAACCTCACGCTGATGGCGCTGGAGCGTTATGCGAAGCCGCTGCTCGACCCGCAGCGGGAACAGGCAGCCCTCGTGGCCGCGACCACGGCATTTGGCATCCGCACGCAACGCTCTGACATACCGGCTTCCGCCCTGTCCGGCGGCAACCAGCAGAAGCTGGCGCTCGCGCGGGTGTTACAGCC
Organism: Polaromonas sp. P3_A5; assembly: GCF_056403055.1. NCBI lineage: Bacteria > Pseudomonadati > Pseudomonadota > Betaproteobacteria > Burkholderiales > Comamonadaceae > Polaromonas > Polaromonas sp. P3_A5. The sequence goes on along the minus strand of NZ_JBFUGF010000002.1, from coordinate 401,237 downwards.
CGATCCCAAAGTCGTGGTGCTGGATGAACCGACGCGAGGAGTTGACGTCGGCGCCAAGCGCGATATCTATTTCCTGATCCAGCGGCTGGCCAGCGAAGGCCGCGGGATCATCGTCGTGTCCTCCGAGCTGCTCGAGCTGATCGGGTTATGTCATCGCGTCCTTGTGATGCGCCAGGGAAGGCTCACTGCCGAGCTCGCGCAGGATCAGCTGTCCGAAGAACTGTTGATTGCCCATGCAACTGGAACCCACTGATACCGCCGCCGCTCCAGTGCCTGTCGCCAGGCCGGCACTGCGCAAATGGCCCTCTTTCACGGGAGCCGGGCCACTGGCCGGGTTGGCACTTATGTGCATCGCGGGTGCGATTCTCAACGAGAACTTCGCCAGCCTCGACAATGCGATGAACGTGCTCACCCGCACGGCTTTCATCGGAATCATCGCGGTGGGGATGTGCTTCGTCATCATTTCCGGCGGCATCGATCTCTCGGTGGGATCCATGGCCGCGCTGATTGCGGGCAGCACGATCCTGCTGATGAATGCGACAGCAGGCGCCGGCTGGAACCCCATGGCGGCCGTGGTGACCGGCATGGCCTTCGCAGTCGTACTTGGCGCACTGTTCGGCTTGGGCCACGGGCTGCTCATCAGCAAGGGTCGTATCGAGCCTTTCATCGTGACGCTGGGAACGCTGGGCATCTTCCGCGCGTACCTGACCTACTTCTCCAACGGCGGCGCCATCACGCTCGACAGTGCACTGGTCGATGTTTACAGCCCGGTGTATTACGGCAGCTGGCTGGGGGTGCCGGTGCCCGTGTGGGTATTCGCCGCTGTCGCTTTGCTGGGAGGCCTCGTTCTCAACCGCACTGCCTTTGGCCGTTACGTTCAGGCCATCGGTTCCAACGAGCAGGTTGCGCGCTACGCGGCCGTCGAGGTGGACCGCGTCAAGGTTCTCACATACATGTTGCTGGGCATTTGCGTGGGTATTGCCACCGTGCTCTATGTGCCGCGCCTGGGTTCGGCCTCGCCGAGCACCGGGCTGCTGTGGGAGCTGGAAGCCATCGCTGCGGTCATCGTCGGAGGCACTGCCTTGCGTGGCGGCGCCGGCGGCATCACCGGCACCGTAATCGGCGCCGTGCTGCTCTCGGTGATCGGCAACATCCTCAATCTGACCAGCATCATCAGTGTGTACCTGAACGCGGCTGTGCAGGGCTTCGTGATCATCGCCGTCGCGTTCTTCCAGCGCGGGCGCAAGTAACCGGTTCCCCACAGGTGGCAAGGCTGCCGTTTCTCACAACATAAGGAGACAAACCATGAAATCACTGATAAGTCTGATGGCCGCAGGCGCCACAGTTCTCGCGGCGCTGGGTGCGGCGCCCTCCGCCATGGCCCAGGGCAAGCCCCACATCGGCGTCTCGATACCGGCCGCCACGCACGGCTGGACGGGCGGGGTCGTGTACTGGGCCAACCGGACCAAGTCCGAGCTGGAAAAGCAGTACCCGGGCCTGAAAGTCACCATCAAGACGGCCGGGTCTGCTTCGGAACAGGCGAACCAGGTACAGGACTTGCACACAGCCAACAAGATCGACACCCTCGTGATCCTGCCATTCGAGTCGGCGCCGCTCACGCAACCGGTCGCGCAGGTCAAGGGCAAAGGCGTGTACGTCACGGTTGTCGACCGCGGCCTGACGGATGCGAATGCGCAGGACGCCTACGTTGCCGGCGACAACCCCGGCTTCGGCAAGGTATCGGCGGAGTACATGGCCAAAGCCCTGGGCGGCAAGGGTAACGTCGTAGTACTGCGGGGCATTCCCACGGTCATCGACAACCAGCGGGTAGACGCGTTCACGGCTGTGATGAAGAACTATCCCGATATCAAGGTTCTGGATGCCAAGCACGGCAACTGGAACCGCGACGATGCCTTCAAGGTGATGCAGGACTACTTGACCCGTTTCAAGCAGATCGACGCCGTCTGGGCCTCGGACGATGACATGGCGGTCGGCGTGCAAAAGGCAATCGCGCAGGCCAAGCGAACCGATGTCAAGCTCGTGCTGGGCGGCGCAGGTTCCAAGGACTACATCAAGAAGGTCATGGACGGCGACAAGATCGTGACGGCCGACGTCACCTACTCGCCCGCCATGATTGCCGATGCGATGAAGCTCACGGCCGCCGCACGGGTGAAGGGTGAGAAACTGCCGGCCACCACCATCATCCCGTCGGTGCTGGTGACCAGGGAAAACGCCAAGCAGTATTACTTCCCCGATTCCCCGTTCTGAGGCAGCCATGGCAAGACCTGTCACTCTTTTTACCGGGCAATGGGCGGACCTGCCTCTCAAGGAGCTGGCACCCCTGGCACGCAGCATGGGCTACGACGGCCTGGAGCTGGCATGTTGGGGCGACCATTTCGATGTGCAGGCGGCCCTGGCGAGCGATCGCTACGTGCAGGACCGGCGCGATCTGCTGGAACAGCACGGGCTGCGCTGCTTCGCCATCGGCAACCACCTGGTGGGCCAGGCGGTGTGCGACCTCATCGACGAGCGGCACAAGGCCATCCTGTCGCCGCAAGTCTGGGGGGACGGTGATCCGGAAGGCGTGCGGCAGCGCGCCGCGCGGGAAATGCAGGACACCGCGCGTGCCGCCGCCAAGCTGGGCGTGAAGGTGGTGACGGGCTTCACCGGCTCGTCCATCTGGCATTCGCTGTACGCGTTTCCGCCCACTTCGCAGGAGTATTGGGACAAGGGCTTCGTCGACTTTGCCAACCGGTGGAAACCCATCCTCGATGTGTTCGAGCAGTGTGGCGTGAATTTCGGGCTGGAAGTGCACCCCACGGAAATCGCCTTCGACATCGCTTCAGCGCAGCGCGCCATCGACGCCGTGGGAGGTCACAAGCGTTTCGGTTTCAACTTCGACCCCAGCCACCTGGGCTACCAGGGCGTGGACTACGTCAAGTTCATCCGGACATTCGGTGACCGCATCTATCACGTGCACATGAAGGACGTGTGGTGGGGCCGGGGCGACGGCACCGTGGGGGTCTTCGGCGGGCACACCAATTTCGGCGACGCGCGCCGCCACTGGGACTTTCGCAGTGTCGGGCGCGGGCAGATCGACTTCGAATCCATCATCGTCGCGCTCAACGACGTGGGTTACAACGGGCCCTTGAGCGTTGAGTGGGAAGACAGCCGCATGGATCGGGTGCATGGCGCCACAGAAAGCGCGGCCTACAGCAAGCGGCTGGACTTCAAACCCGCCGCGGGTGCTTTCGATGCCGTGTTCGACAAGGCCAAGCAGGGCGGGATGGCGGGCTCATGAGAAAACTGCGCTATGCAATGGTGGGCGGCGGGCAGGGTGCTTTCATCGGCGCTGTGCACCGCAAGGCCATGGCGCTGGATGGGCAGATGGAGCTGGTGGCCGGTGCACTGTCCTCCGATGCTGAGCGCGCGCGCGCATCGGGCCGCGACCTCGGCCTGCGGGATGAACGCAACCACGGTCGCTGGGAAGACCTGCTGGAAGGCGAACTGCGGCGCAGCAAGGACGAGCGCATCGATTTCGTTTCCATCGTCACGCCCAACCATGTGCATTTCCCCGTCGCCCGCGCGTTCGCCGAGGCGGGCATCCATGTGGTGTGTGACAAGCCGCTGGTCCATACCTGCGAGGAGGCAGCGGAGCTCGTTCGGGTTGTCGAGCGCAGCGGCTCCATCTTCGGCGTCACGTACAACTACACGGGCTATCCCATGGTGCGCGAGGCGCGTGACATGGTTGCGTGCGGCGCGATCGGCGTGGTGCGCAAGGTCATCGTCGAATACAACCAGGGCTGGCTTGCCACCCACCTGGAGGCAAGCGGGCAGAAGCAGGCCGACTGGCGGACGGACCCGGCGCGCAGCGGCGTGGCCGGCGCCATCGGCGACATCGGCTCGCACGCGGAGAACCTTGTGGCGACGGTGACGGGGCTGGAGCTGGAAAGCATCTGCGCGGACCTCACCATCTTCGTGCCGGGCCGGCGCCTTGACGACGACGGCAATGTCCTGCTGCGGTTCAAGAACGGCGCCAGGGGCGTGCTGATCGCGTCCCAGATCGAGGTGGGCTGCGAGAACGACCTGCGGCTGCGCGTGTTCGGCACCACCGGTACGCTGGATTGGCGCCAGGAGGAGCCTAACCGGCTGCTGCATGTCCCCATCGACGGCCCGGCCCGCATGTTGACGCGGGGCTCGCCGTGGCTCGGTGAGGCAGCCCGCCGCGCGACACGACTGCCCACGGGGCACCCCGAGGCCTTTATCGAAGCCTTTGCCAATGTCTACCTGGGAGTGGCTGCGCACATCCGCGCGCTGCAATCCGGCAGTACACCGGATCCGCTGGACACCGACTATCCCCGCCTCGAAGATGGCGCCCGCGGTGTGCGGTTCATCGAGAAGGTGGTGCAGTCTGCGGCCAGTACGGCCAAGTGGACGCCGTTCGGGGACTGACCGATGTTCATGGGCATTGATCTGGGCACCTCCAGTGTCAAGGCGGTCGTGCTGGACCGTGGCCACAGCCTGGTGGCCAGCGGCTCCGCGCCGCTGTCGGTGGATGCCCCCCATCCCTTGTGGCGCGAGCAGCATCCTTCCGAATGGTGGCGTGCGTGCGATGCCGCCGTAGGTGCCGCGTTGCAGGAGTTGCGGCGCGGCGGCCGCACAGGCAGCGAGATCGAGGCCATCGGCCTGACCGGGCAGATGCACGGCGCAACCTTGCTGGATGGGCGCGGTGAAGTTCTGCGGCCGGCCATCCTCTGGAACGACGGCCGGGCGGCGGCGGAATGCGCGGAACTGGAGCGGGCGGTGCCGCAGTCGCGGCAGATCACCGGCAACCTGATGATGCCGGGTTTCACGGCGCCCAAGCTGCTTTGGGTATCCAGACACGAGCCCGGCGTGTTCGACCGGATCCGGCAAGTACTGCTGCCCAAGGATTGGCTGCGCTGGCGTCTGACCGGCGACTATGCGACCGATCTGTCCGACGCATCCGGCACGCTGTGGCTGGATGTCGGAAGGCGCGAATGGAGTCACGAGCTCCTGGCCGCTTGCGGTCTGTCCTCCGACTGCATACCCAGGTTGTATGAAGGCCCGGAGGTCACCGGAACCCTGCTGCCCGAGGTGGCGCAGCATTGGGGCTTGCGCGAAGTGTCGGTGGTGGCCGGCGCCAGCGACAACGCCGCAGGTGCACTGGGCGCCGGCGTGGTCAACCCGGGCGACGCGATGCTGTCCCTTGGAACGTCCGGCGTGGTGTTCGTGGCTACCGGCGCTTTTGTCGCGAATCCGCAGCAGGCGGTGCACAGCTTCTGCCACGCGCTGCCGCAGGCCTGGCACCTGATGTCCGTGATGCTGTCGGCCGCCTCGTGCCTCGAGTTCACAGCGGGGCTGCTGGGAGAGCGCGACGTGGCCGTGCTGCTTGCGCAGGCGGAGCAGCGCGGCTTGCGTGAAGATACGCCGTTGTTCCTGCCTTATCTGAACGGCGAACGCACGCCGCACAACAATCCGCATGCCAAAGCCGTGTTCTTCGGCATGCACGCAGGCACGCAGCGCGAAGACATTGTGAATGCCACGCTCGAGGGTGTGTGCCTGGGCATGGCGCAGGGGATTGCCGCGCTGCAGTCGGTTCAGCCTGGCCTGGCGTGTGTCAGCCTGATTGGCGGCGGCTCGCGCAATGCCTATTGGGCTCAAATGCTGGCCGACGCTACCGGCCTGCAGGTAGTCCGGCACGCGGATGCCGAGGTTGGCCCGTCGCTGGGCGCGGCCCGGCTGGCCTGGCTGGCCTGCGATCCGGGCGAAGCGGCGGGAATATTTCGTGCGCCAGAGGTGACTGGCGTATTCGAGGTGCGAGCGGCCGAGCGCACGCGGATGCAGGACCGCGCCGCCCGTCTGGCAGGGTTGTACAGCAGCCTCGCACCTCACTTTCAGCCATAGAAAGTGGAGTCACCACCCGTGCGTTGGCGTGGCGATGGCATCGGCCACAACCTGCAGGCGCAGAGGCTCCGGCCAGGTTTCGAAGTCAGGATGCCTGCGGAAGGTAGCTGGGTCTGGCCGCCGTCATCCCGGCTTTGACATGTTGGGTGATTTCATCGGCCAGCACTTCATCAGCCCCCGATTCGAGTCCGTCGAGCGCACGCTTGACGATGTCTTCAGGGCTGGCCTTCGGAACCTCGAAGCCGCGCGTGAGGTCGGTATCTACATAGGCCATGTGCAGCCCCAGCACCTGCGTCTTTTGCGCCGCCAGTTCACTGCGCAAGGCATTGGTGAGCGACCAGGCCGCGGACTTGCTGGCTGAATAAGCTGCCAGCTCACCGCCGTTCACCCACGAGGCCACCGACAACACATTGAGCAGGGCGCCGCCGCCGTTGCCTTTGAGCACTGGCGCGAAGGCCTTGCTTATGCGCAACACGCCGTAGACGTTGGTCTCGAAGATGCGCCGGGTGGTATCTTCACTGTCGGCCGCCAGAAAACCGCCCGGCTGGGCAATGCCGGCATTATTGATTACCAGCGTGACATCCGACGCCAGTGCCGCGGCGGCCGCTACGTCTTCCGGCTTGGTGACGTCGAGCTTCAAAGCCTGAACGCCTGGCAAGGTGATGGTGGCAGGGTCGCGAGCGGCCGCGTAGACCTTGCGGGCACCGCGGGCGAGCAGCTCGTGCGCGAATGCCAGGCCGATGCCGCGATTGGCGCCGGTGACGAGAACAACAGCGTTTTTGATTTGCATGAGAAAACTCCAGTGGGTGGGAAAAGCTGATGAGGGAAAACTGGCTCACTTGACCTTGATGACGACCTTGCCTTTTGCACGGCCCGCCTCGACGTAGGCCAAGGCCTCGTTGGTTGCTTCGAACGGAAAGATCCGGTCCATCACTGGACGGATGGCTCCAGCATCGAAGAGCCGCGTGATCTCGCGCAGTTGGCTGCCACTTGCCTTCATGAAGAGGAACGCGTAGTCCACTCCACGGCTCTTTGCCCTGCGCCGGATGCCTGAACTCAGCATGCGAATCACCAGCTTTACGAATGCAGGAGCACTGCTTTCCTTGCCGAATGCGGGATCAGGTGGGCCGGAGATGGAGATGAGCTTCCCGCCGGCCTTGAGAATCCGCAGGGATTTTTCAAGCGTCTTGCCGTCCTGGCTGTTCAGGACCACGTCGTAGTCGCGCAAGATGTCTTCGAAGTCCTGCGTCTTGTAGTCGATCACGACGTCCGCGCCCAGACTCTTCACAAGTGCGACATTGCCCGTGCTTGTCGTCGTGGCAACGGTAGCGCCCAGGTGCTTGGCCAACTGGATGGCAAAGGTGCCAACGCCCCCTGAGCCAGCCTGGATGAAAACCTTCTGCCCTTTTTTCAGCTTGGCCTTCTCGACCAGTGCTTGCCAGGCCGTTAAGGCCACCAGCGGGATGGACGCGGCTTCTTCCATCGTGAGCCCCGCAGGTTTGAGCGCCAGGGATGCCTCCTTGACCGGGACGAATTCAGCGAAGGTACCGATCCGGAAATCATCCGGCCGGGCGTAGACCTCATCGCCCGGCTTGAACTGCCGCACGCCTGGGCCGACCTTGACGACCACCCCAGCGACGTCGTGGCCCAGAATGAGAGGCAGGCGATAGGGCAGTATGAGTTTGAACTCGCCGTCGCGGATCTTGAAGTCCAGCTGGTTCACGCCAGCGGCATGCACCTGGACCATGACCTCGTCATCGCGCAGCTCCGGGCTCGGCATGTCCGTCAACCGCAAACTGCTCTTTTTTCCATAACGTTCAACGATGAATGCTTTCATGATGTTGTCACTGTTGGCATCACGTCGAGCCGCAGATCTTTTCGAATCCCGGCATCCACCAGACCCGCAGGCGCAAATGTGCGGAGCAATCGCAGGCGACTCGCGAGTCCGCCTGCGGTGTATCGGAGTTTGGGACGAGCGGCACTGGCAGCTTTCAGCACGACGTCCGCCACGACGCCTGGCTGTTCCGCAGTTGCCATCACTTCCTTCACGCGCTGGCTCACGGCAGCGCGAACCTCGCGGTACTCATCGAGCTGAGCGTCGGGTTCCAGGAAGTTCGCGTCGAACGGCGTCTTCGTGTATGCAGGCTCGATGACCGAGACCCGGATGCCCCTCGTGCGCAGCTCATGGTCAAGCGACTCGGAGTAGCCTTCGATGGCATGCTTCGTCGCCGCATACAGTGCCCCGTACGGCATTGGCAGGAAACCAAGCACCGAGCCGATGTTGATGATGCGTCCCGCGCCCTGTCGGCGCATGTGCGGCACGACGGCGCGCGTCATTCGGACGATCCCGAAGAAGTTGGTGTCGAAGATCGCCTGGGCCTGCGTGATCGAACTTTCCTCCGCACCAGCCGGGGCGACGCCGAAGCCCGCGTTGTTGACCAGCAGGTCGATGCGGCCCTCAAGCTGAATCAGCTGTTGCACCGCGGCTTCAACCGACGCGTCCTGGGTCACATCCAGGGCCAGCATCTCGAAGGGCTGCCCGCCCGTCCGGTCGCCGCGCCGGCTGGTGCCGTAGACCTTGTAGCCGGCTTTTGCAAGCCGCTCTGCCGTCTCTTTTCCGATGCCTGAGGAGGCGCCCGTCACAAGGGCAATTTTGTTTTCGGTGTTCATGGTGTTGTTCTTTCAGTTTGAAGTGAATTTTGAATGATGATCGTCATATGTAATGGCGAAGAAAAAAGCAGGCGTGCTTCAAAAAAAATGAATTCAGTGGGAGACCGGTACCAGCTGCTTCAGCGCGGCTTCGCAAAAGCTGTCCGCCAGCGCGGGCTCGTCGACCACGCGCGCCAGCAGCAAGGTGCCGACCATGGTGGCGACCGTCGCCAGCGCGCGCTCGTGGGCGCCGGGCTGGCCCCAATCGGGTGACTGGCGGGCGACGAAATCCACCATTTCCTTGACATGCCGGGTGGTCGCGCGGCGCACTTCAGGCGCCTGGCGCGGCGTCTCCGAACCCAGCGCGGCCAGGGGGCAGCCCATCTCAACCTGCTCCCGGTGCTCCGGTGAGAGGTAGGCGCGCAACATGGCCGCCATGGCCTGTTCAGGCGGCGAGCCGGCCGCAACACCCGCCACCACGGCCGCCGATTCGGCACAGGCCCGCGTTGCGGCTTCGGCCAGCATGGCCTCGCGCGACGCGAAGTGGGCGTAAAACGCACCATGGGTCAGGCCGGCCTCTTTCATGATGTCGGCCACGCCGGTGCCGCTATAGCCGCTGCGGCGTATTGCCCGCGCGGCTACGGAGACGATACGTTCGTGGGAGGCCTCCTTGGCGGCCGTTCTGGCGTTGATCTTGGTGTTTCGCATGATACGCATCATACATGATTTTGCAACTATGCGTGCCAAGGCAATTTTGATCGCTGACTTGTTGAATGTCCTTCACGCGACGCCAGGATGGACAACAGGGAAGGAAGGGACGGTGCTGCGCGCAGGCCAACGTCCAGAAAGCCGGAGGCTTCCTGGACGTTGCAATGCGGTTTAACGAGAGATGCACACGCCGGCTGGCGGTGCGGCGCTGCTTAACCCGCGGAGTGTGCCCTGCCGTGTGCGGCAGGTACGTTGAAGTCGCTGGGGTAGGAGTTGTCAACGCTCAGCTTGTAGCCTTCGTGCTGTGCCTGCTCCAGTTCAGCGCGGACTTCGGCGCGGGTCTTGGTGCCTGCAACGGGGGTGGCATCAGTGCCAGGATAGCTGCTGTCGCTGTTGACCTGGTATGACGCGCGCGGTGATTGCAGCAACTCTGCGCGGACGTCGGCGCGGGTCCTGGTGCTGGCGGCGCTCACTTCATTGCCGGGGTAGTTGCTGTCCTGGGCAAAGCTGTTCGCCGAGGCGAGCGCTGCAAGGGCAAGAACGGATGCGGAAACAAGTTTCGTCGATTTCATGGTGAATTTCCTTTAAGAACAATTGTGAAAACAGGTCGGACGGGCGTTCTGCCCGTGAGGCCTTCATCGCTGAGTCGCTTTGAATAGGTGGCTCACCGATGTATCAAACCTTGTTCCGCGGCGCAGATACACAAGTGCGTATTGGCAGAACATTCAATTGTCGAAACCGGAACAATAACGGCGTGTAGTCCTGGAACTTTTTGGTGTGCAAAAAGTTCGTTCACGTCTTCGCGATTGGCGCAACGTGTTTGGCGAGGGTGGAGTTTCACGGCATACGCCGGCAAACCGGGCAAAGGCTGCCGTTGATACATGGGGCCGCAAGGCCGCATTTCCACACCGGCCGCTGGCGTGAGTGCTTTTGCCGTGCGCCCGGCGCAGGCTCAGTCCTGCCGCGCTTCCATCTTTTTGAGCACAGCGCGCGTGTACTCGGTCATGAACTCCAGAAACACGCTGGTGCGGGCAGGAATGAATTTGCGGCTGGGCAGCGCTGCATACAGCGTGTTCCTTCCCGTGATCCAATGCGGCAAAACCCGCTGCAGCTCGCCGTTCTGGAGGTACTTCGCCACGATGTCGATGGCCTGGATGCTGATGCCGGCGCCGTCAAGGCAAGCCCGAATCAGCGCGGTGGTGTTGTTGACCAGCAGCGCGGGTTCGATCTGAACCTCCACTTCCCGGTTGTGTTCCTCCGGGTTGATGAGGCGCAGGGTGCGGTGCCGGTTCGCCTGGAGCTTGACGCGCAGGCAGCGGTGGCTGGCGAGATCTTCCGGTTGCAGCGGAATGCCATGCTCCCGCAAGTAGTCGGGCGAGGCGCACAGGATGCCGTCCGAGGAGGCGATGGGCCGCGCAATGATGTTGGCGTCGAAAGTATCAGCGGCGCCCAGCAGGGTCAGGTCGTAGTCTTCAATGGGCGGCACCAGTGGCGAGTCCGCATGGATGTCCAGCACGACCTTGGGGTAGCGCCGCCCGAACTCGGCCACCAGCGGCGCCAGCACATGGGTGGCGAACACCGGCGGCGTCAGGATGCGGATGACGCCTGACATTTCCTGGGCGTGCGCCTGGGCGGCGGCGTGGGCTTCATCAATGTCGTTCAGGATATGGCGCACGCGGGCCAGGTAGGTTTCCCCCGCATCGGTGAGTGCCAGGCGGCGGGTGGTGCGCTGCAGCAGCCGCACCCCAAGGTGATCTTCCAGGTCGCCGACCAGCCGGGTCACCACGGCGGAAGACATGTCGAATTTGCGCGCTGCCGCTGCAAAACTCCCGTCATCCACCACTTGCTGAAAAACGCGCATTGATTGAAGCCGGTCCATGGTTTACCCCTAAATAATGCCTCTATTGTTGCTGATTCGACAGTAATGTATTGTTGAAATTGCTATTTTTTGATTGATTTGAATGGAATAAAGTTCATACATCGATGAGCCGAAGCCCACTACAAGGCGACTCACCGAGGCTGGACAGACGGGAAGATGAGCCCGCCATGCCCGGAACGTCACTTAACTTTGAGAGGATATTCATCATGAAATCGAACTTTATCGCCGCTTCCGTTGTGGCTGTTGCCGCCCTGACTTCCGTGGCTGCTTCTGCCCAAACCTTCAACTCCTATCTGTTTGACCAGATGCAGGCACCTGCGACCAGAACCCGCGCGGAAGTCAAAAGCGAAGTGGTACACGCCCAAAATGCCAGCTCTGCTTCCAGCTACAACGGCGCCACCGCCCAGCAAAACCTCGGCGCTCCCCGCGCCGAGAAGGCCGGTGCAGCACCCCAAGCTGCTGCTGAACTCGTGAAGACCAGCCAGCAATAAGCCTGCTAAGGCGCCGGTAGCAGCCGGCTTCAGCACTATCGCCCCGGTAGCCAAAGGTTGCCGGGGCGATGGCATTTGGGCGTACGGGATTCACTCAGGTCCGCATACGGAAGTATCCCGGCCGCACTCTAGAATCCCAGACACCTTGAAGACCTCCAACGCACCTTACGCCTTTGCTTTTGTCGCCGCACAGCTGTTGGCCCTGCCGGGCCTGGGTCTGGCGCTTTACCTGTACACCGTTGGCAAGGTGGCGGGCAGTGGTGGCTGGCTGCTGGGCGTGTTCGAACTGCTGTTTTCAGGCGTGGTGGTCCTGCCCGCGGTGTTGCTGTGCACGGTGCTCTTGCTGATTGCTGGCTTGTTCTCCCGGGTGCGGCCATGGGCTTGCCTCGTGCTGTTGCTGGTCAATGCGGCCGTGCTGGCTGTTGGCTGGACGATCAGTCCAGCCACCGAAGCCGCCGAGCTGCTGGTCTGGGTCGCCACAGCGCTTTCGGCCGCGGCTGCTGCTGCGCTGGCGTGGCAGGCGTTTTCACCGGTGACAAGGCCTGAGCGGAACATGCTGTGGGGCCAGCTCCTGCTGGCTGTTGGGCTTGGGATTGGATTGGGGCTGGCAGGCGGCGGCAGTGTCCCGGCTCCGTCACCTGCCGAGCCGGACCCCATGGCAGCGATACCGCCGGAGCGCGTATTCAAGGGACTGTTGGAGGGTAAGCCGGTGCACCTCGCGGTGCATGATTGCAAGGTCTACCGCGCCATACCAAAGGAGGCCAGGGAGCCCGGAAAGGGCGGCGAGGGCGACTGGCAGTTGGTGCTCGAACCCGATCTCTATCCCTTCTTCACGTATTGCGAGCGGCAATCGCTGCAGGCAGACAACGGTGTCGTCACCGTCACCCTCGGACGCATCGCCTTCGGTGCAGGGGGCTGCTGCGCCACGGGTGGCACTTACCGCTCCAGGGATGGCGAGCTGTGGAAGAAGCTGTGAAGTCCGCCGAATAACGGTGCCGAATAGGGCGCCGAATAAGCTGCGTTCGAATCCGCAGGTCATCGGGGCGCTATAAAAACAATAGCTGCTTGCGCAGGACCCGCTTGGGTCAAAGCCGTTTTTCGCTTTGAAAATAGCCTTTTTTGGTTGTCCTGGGGACGACAAAAATCCGGAAAAATCCCTGCCAGGACGCGGTTTCAGGGCCTTTTTGTTTGCCAAATGTGCCGGTAGCCCAATAAGAACAGGCGCGAGCAGCTATCAAAAAGATAGCGATCATCGATGCCCCCAGCCAGCCCAACCGTTATCTAACCCGCAAGCGGCGCCCAGTGGTTGTCCAGCCGCACATTTCTGACCGCCGGCAAAGCTGTGTGGCCTGCGCCGTCGCGTGTCAGTGCGGCGAGCCGCCCGCCTGCCCACAACATGGCGTCAGCCTGGCCCGCGGCCGGGGCCGACGTGACGGCGCAGGCTTCTTCCAGCGGAAAAAAACCTGTCCAGCGCCCATCGGCCTGCCACACGGCCACGCCGTTGGCGCGCGGGCAACCCACGGCAAAACCGCCCGCGGCCCAGGCGATGTCGCCGCCGTAACCCGCAAGCACCTGTCCGGCGCCTGCAGCACAGGTCTGCAACTTCCGGCCGTCAAAAAGCGCCAACACGGGCGCGGCGGTTTTGGTTGCCGTGTCGTCATGCTCGGCCTGCAGTGCGATGCCCAGGACACGCGCCCCGCCTGCCGCCGGTGCGCGGCCCCAGGCCATGTGCCGCAGGCTCAGGCGTTTGTCGGCCAGTCGCCACTGTCCCAGCAGCGCGCCGCGTCGTGTGTCCAGCCGCACCAGCGAGGCATCCATGCGGTCCATGTGAATTTTCAGCCGGCCGGTTTCAGGCAGCGCGGGGATGCCGCCGTTCGCCACGACCAAACTGCCGTCGTCATCCAGCAAAAGTTCATGCGGGTCCATGCCGTGGGTCGGCCATTCGCCAAATTTCTCCAGTGTGGCGGCATCACGCAGGCCGATCAGGCCTTCACCGGTTTCGAGATTCGTTTCGGTGGTGTAGAGCGTTTTGCCGTCGGGGCTAGCGATCACGTGGCCGTTGACGGCGCGGTCAGGGTCGGCCCAACCCCAGGAGATGGCTTGACCGGTGCCGTTGCCTTCGGGCTTCCAGCGCAGCAGCCAGTCGCCCGGCCGGCGGGCCACCGCCAGCAGCGTGCCGCTGCGCTCGACCCACACGCCATGGGCGCGCGTCGGTACGTCGAGTGCGGCGCTGACCCGGAGCGCGGCGCTGCGATACGCCAGCACACCGACCTGGTAGCCGTGCGCGGCCTCCCAGGCGGCGGCCAATTGCTGCGGCCGGGCAGTGACTGTGACGGCGGCTGTCAGGGCGGGATTGAGCCAGGCGCCGGTGCCGGCCGCCGCCAGCACCAGCCATTGCCGGCGCTGCAGTGTTGTCAGGGCGTCAGCCTTTTTCATGGTGGATGCCTAGTCGCCGTCGGCGTCTGAAAAGCCGATGCTCACTTCCAGCGCGGGCGCGATGTCGGCTTCGGCGAGTTTTTTCAGGTCGGCCAGCGAGCGCCCGGCGCTGCCCATGCCGGCTTTGTTGGCGGGCGATGCGCTTTGCATGGCTTTGTCGGTTTTGTTCACCGCTTGCGCGAGCTGGTTGGCCGGCTCGTTGCGGCCCAGTCCGCGCAAATAGGTTTCCAGCGGCGCCAGGCCGGCGCCGGGCAAAGGGGCTTCACGCGCCTGCGATGCGCCCAGTGTGCGCAGCGCCTGCCATTGCGCGGCCCAGCGCGCCGCCGTCTGGCCGCTGGCGCTGCGCGCGTAGGCGGCATTGCGGTTGCCTTGCACCCCGGCCATGCGGGGCTTTTCCATCTCGGCCCAGCGCAGGCGTTCCAGCGCACCGGTCCACTGATTGACCAGCTCGCTCATCGCCGGCCCATTGCTTTCTTCCGACTCGCCGGGTTTGCGCGCCGCCAGTTCGCCGAAGGCTTTGGCCAGCGTGTCGGCTTCGCGCTGGATGTCGGCGGCCACCTGCACCGCGTAGCGGCAGGCCGGTGTGGCGGGTGCAGACGACGAAACAGGCTGGCTCCACAGCAGCCACTCCAGCGCCGGCAGGCCTTTGGCCGGCGAGCCTATGCTTTCCATGGCGGTGGCATCTTGCGGCGCTGACTGAATTGCCCGCTTGATGAGCTCGGGCCGCGTCGGCGAAAAGTCGATTTGCCGCGCCGAGCGCCGCTGCACCAGCGGGCCGGCCTGCACGCCGTTCAGGCGGTCCCAGGCGAGCGCGGTGGTTTTCCAGCGCTCTTTGGCTTGCTCCAGTTTTTCGGGTGCGGTGGTGGCGGTCGCGTCGCACACGGCTTGCATTGCCGCAGGCAGGCCGCCGGCCTGCTCGGCAAATGCGGCGGCTTGCGGCGCATACCAGAAGCGATGGATGCCGCGCATGAAATCACCCGCCGTGTAAAACGGCACGGCAACGTTGGGCGCGACCACTTGCGCCTGCGCCGCGCCGCCGGCCAGCAGCATGGCGATGGCCGGCACGGCTTTGCGCCAGGCCGGCTGCAACAAAGAGGTGAGGGAATTCATCGGGCTGCTCCCTTATGGGTTGTCGCTTGCAATGCCTGGGTCAGGCACTCGATACCTTCATGGCACTCATAGCGATTCAAGGAATTTCACCAGCGCGGTGCGTTCCTGCGCATTCATCCGCAGGACTTTGTCCTTGCTGGCTTTGGCTTCGCCATCGTGCCAGAGCACGGCTTCCAGCGCGCCGCGCGCGCGGCCGTCGTGCAGCAGGCGGTTGTGGCCGTTCACGTCGGGCACAAGGCCGATGCCCCACAGCGGCGGCGTGCGCCATTGGCGGCCATCGGCCAGGAAGTCGGGCCGGCCGTCGGCCAGGCCTTCGCCCATGTCGTGCAGCAGCAAGTCGGTGTAGGGCCAGATGGTCTGGCCCTGCACGGCCTTGCTGCCCAGCCGCGGAAATGGGCTTTCGCCGGTGACGTAGCTCGGGCGGTGGCAGGCGGCGCACTGTGCGTCGGCAAACAGTTTCTGGCCGCGCACCACCTGGGCATCGCGCGGATTGCGGCGCGCCGCCGGTGCCAGTGTGGTTTCATAAAACACCACGTCGTTGAATGTTTTCTCGTCAATCTCGCTCGCCTTGCCCTGTGCGCCGCGCGGCGCCGCCAGGCAGTCTTTCTGGGCGGCTGTGCAGGTCTCTTTCGGAAAGACCGGCGAGGTGATGCCCATGTCGCCGAGGAAGGCGCCCGCGGTCTGGTGTGCCAGGGTGGCGACGTTGGCCTTCCAGCCGAAGCGGCCTGTGCGCATCTGCTGCGTCGGCGCGTCCCACACCTGGTTGACGACGCCGCGCACTGGGCTGTCGGAGGCGGCTTGCTCGCGCGCATTGCGCAGGATTTCCGCTTCGGGAATCGCTTCGAGCAAACCCACGCCGGCCATCTGCGGCGCGATGCGCGGGCTCACCATCACATCTTTGGCCATGGGGCCGTAATGGAGTTTGCTGAAACCGTAGCGGGGTTTTTGCAACTGGTAGGGTGTGCCGTCGGCAAACTTGCCGCGCACCACGTCGTAGCGCAGGGATATCTGCCCCTCGGGCATCACGCCCTGCACCGCGAAATTGGAAAACTGGTCGCCGTACACCGGATCCGGCAGCGGCCCGCCGTGTGCGTCCTTGCCCGGCACCGACAGGCGCAGCAGCAGGCCGACCGGCTGGTCGGCTAGGCCGCGGTTGAAGTCGGGCGGTGCGCCGCGGCCGTCCTGCACATGGCAGCCGCCGCAGGAGCGGGCGATGAAGTGCGGGCCCAGGCCGTCACGCGCGGTGGTGGAGGACGGCGCCTGTACCCAGTTGCGCTTGAAGAAAGAATTACCGATGACAAAACGCGTGCGTTCCTCATCGTCCAGGTTGGCCAGCGGAAATGAAAACGCGTTGTGGCCAGTGGCAAACACCGTGGTGTCGCCGCCGGTTTTCTCGTCGTCGGGCGCCGTGCCGGCTTGCGCACCCGGCCCTGCCGACGCCCAGAAGGCCAGCCCTGCCAGTCCCGCTGCGGCCACGCAGGCAAGCACTGCACGCGCAGGGCGCGTGACCATCCGGGACGACGCGGCCTTGGCCATTAAGGTTTGACCAGCGTCAGCTTGGTGATGCCGGCGGCGTTGGCGGCTTCCACCAGGTCCTTGCTTTGCTGCACCAGGCTGTCGACGGTTTTTTGCACGCGCAGCCGGCCGGGTGCGTCTTTGGCGCCGACGATTTCGCGGTCAAACGGTGCCTGAATGCCTTCGGCGGCGGCGACGGATGCTGCGATCTGCTTGCTGGTGCGGTCTGCCAGTGCCGGGTTTTTCACCGCCACCAGGTCACGCAGCGACGGGCCGGCCAGCGTCGTGCCGTCGGCGCGCTTGTACTGGCCCAGCCAGGCGTTCTGGATGCCTTTGGCGTTGTTCACCACGTCGCGGTGCGTATTGTCGGAAAAGCATGAGTGCTCATCTTCCTGGTCCTGGCTGGCCAGGGCGACTTCGAGGCGTTCACCGGCGAGTTCACCGCGCGAAAGCGAGCCCAGGCCGACAAACATCTTGCGCACCGACTCCATGCCGCCGCGCTCGAACTTCGCGCGGTAGGAGGTCGACGTGGGCGCCCAGGCTTTGGTGAGGGTGCCGAGGTCGTCAACCAGCAGCTCGGTCACCACCTTGAGGTATTGGCGGCGGCGGTCGGCGTTGGGTTTCTTGCCGTCCACAAAATCTTCAAACGAACGGTTGCCCGGGCCGGTGGTGCTCAGGTCCTGGCCCCACAGCAAAAATTCAATCGCGTGCCAGCCGGTGGCGATGTTTTCTTCGCCGTTGCGCTCGTTCAGGCTGGCCAGCCGTTTTTTGTTGATCACGGCCTTGCGGTTGTTGATGATGCCGGCGTTGGGTGCGTCTTTCACGTAGTCGACATAGGACTCGTCCATGGGCCAGGCATTGATGCGGCCTTCAGGGCCGTTTTTGTCATCGATCGGGCCGCCGTAAAAACGGAAGGCCTCGGTCTGGCCGTAATACTCGCGCGCGTCCAGCCAGGCCTTGCGCGCGGCCTTGAGGCCGTCGTCCGACGGTGCGTCGGTAAAAGCCTGCACTGCTTTTTGCAGGATGAGCGTGCTGGCCAGCGTGTCGTCATAGTTTGATTGCACCAGGTGGGCGTAATGCTTTGCCACGGCGGCCGCCGTGGTGGCAGGTGCCGCCACTGTGCCAGGCGCGGCGCCGGCCGCTGCCGTTGCTGCGGGCTGGGCCATGGCCGGCACGGCAAGCAGGGCCACCAGGGCGGCAAGGATGGCGGGTTTGATTGCTGGTTTCACGACGACTCCTGTGTCTTTGTTAATCGGTCAAAGTGCGATTATACAAATGAGAATCGTTATCGTTATCAATAAGGTGACTTTCTGTGACGCTGTGCGGACGCCCGCCGGACCGCTTGTTCAGGGCCCGCGGCGTTTACCCGGTTTGCGCGCCTCATAGCGTTTCATCAGCGGCGTGACAGAAATGCCGTGGGCAATCACCGAGGCGACGACCACCGCGAGCGTGATGGAAAGCAGCCGTTGCGCCAGCGCGGGCGGGAGGTGGTGGTTGATGGCATAGAGCAGGTAATACAGCGAGCCGATGCCGCGAATGCCGAACCAGGCCATCAGGCGGCGCTGCGAACCCCTGACCGGCGTTCCCAGCAGTCCGATAAAAACCGCCGCCGGCCGGATCACCAGGAACAGCGCCGGGATAAACCACAGCACTTCAGCGCGAAAACGTGTAGTGGCGACCAGCACGCCCACCGCCAGCACGATGGCGACTTCCACGAAGCTTTCCAGCTGGCTGTTAAAGCGCTCTACTGCGCGCATCATGTGGGCGGGCGCTTCCGCGCCCGAGGCTTCCTGGTCATCGGGGCTCAGCGTTTTGTCGGGTGCGGCCGCTGCCTGGGGCAAGGGCCGCACGTCGGGCTCGTCGATGCGGCGCAGCGCCAGGCCCGCCGCAAACACCGCCAGGAAGCCATAGGTGTGAAAGAGCAGCGCCAGGCCGTACGTCAACCCGATGAGTCCCAGCGCGATGAATTCGTCCGAGCCCAGCGCTTCGCGGTGGCGCATGCGCAGGTAGAGGATGGCGCGGCCCACCAGCGTGCCGAGCAGCCAGCCCAGGGCCAGACCGCCGGCCACGGCCCACAGCACGTCGACGGCCCACCAGCGCCAGCCGCCTTCGCCGAGTTCGTGCAGGCCCAGCAGGCCCAGCCCGAGCATCACAAACGGAAAAGCAGTGCCGTCGTTGAGCCCACCCTCACCGGTGAGGCCGAAACGCAGGCGGTCACGGTCGCCCGGGTTGGCCACCTGGACATCCGAGGCCAGCACCGGGTCGGTCGGCGCGAGGATGGCGCCCAGCAGCACCGCGGCGCCCACGGGCAGCTCCAGCACATAAACGCCCAGTGCGGTGATGGCGGCCACGGTGACCACCATCGACACGGTTGCGAGTTGCACCGGAATGCGCCAGCGGCCATCCCGTACGCGGAACTCGAGCTTCATGCCGGCGGTGAACAGCGAGATCAGTACCGCCACCTCCGTGAGGCGCTCCAGCAGCACCGTGTTCTTGAGGGCGTCGAGTTTGAGCAGCCCCAGTCCAACGGGACTGACCGCCACACCAACACCGAGGTACAGCATGGCGGCACTCAGAGGTAACCGTGCAATGAAAGAGCCGCCCAGTGTCATGGCAATCAGCAGCGCACCGGCCACGATGCAGGCCAGCGTGAAAGTGGTGGGCTCGGCAAAAGTCATCGCCCCACCTTACGGCAAGCGCAGGCGTCCCGGTATCAGCCGACGCGCCGTTGCCGTGGTGCCTGGATGCGCCCTGTAGACACGTTTGTGTCCGATTTTTTTAAGCGAAAACCGCTCTGAGGCCAATAAATAAAAGCGCGATAAGCTATAAAAACTATAGCAAACCGCGGAATGCCGTTCCAGCGCCTACCAGTCCACCAGGCTCAGGCCGATGCTCAGAACATTGCGCTTTCGGTTGTAGTCCACGAGGCTGTCACCGTAGCCGCTGAAAAGCTGCACGTGGTAGCGCAAGCCGGTGTAGTTGGGCGACGAGGCCGGCGCCATCATCCAGTCAAACCGGGCCGAGCCGCGGGCTTCCTTGCGCAACGAGTGGCGCAGCGTGACGCCCACCGTGTTGGCTTTGTTGATCTGCCAGCTGCCCGTGACTTCCGCGCGGCCCACATAGTTTTCGATGCCGGGGTTGTCGTCATTGCCCGAGGACTCCTTGAGCCGGTCCCAGATGCGCCCCTGAAGAATCAGGCCCGAGTCCTGGCCCAGTGTTTTCTCGGCGGCACCCATCAGGTAGACGCGGTTCCAGCTGCGCGACAGCGGCAGCGACTGGCCGTTGGACTGGTGCACCAGCCCCAGGCCCGAGAGCCGGTAGTTCCAGCCACCGGCCAGCGGGATTTGGTGCGGGTAGATGTAGATCACCTCGGGTTCGTGGTCGGTGGTGCGAAACGGCCGCGAGATGCTGCCGTTGAACAGTTGCCAATAGCTTTGCTGCGTGTAGCCGAACCAGACCGAGTCATGGTCGTCGTCATCGTTGTCGCCGCTTTTCAGCAGGCCTTTGGCGACCTTGGTGCGCACCGACAGCTGGATTTTGTTTTCAGTGCGCATATAGGGCACAGAGGTCAGCGCGGTATGCCCTGCGGCGGGTGACGAGGGTTGCGTGTTCACGCTGTCGGCGGTGGAGACGGCCAGCGTGATTGGCCGGTAGCCGCGCAGCGAAAACGTATCGCAGTCGGTGCCGCGCTGCAGTTCCCAGAAGCGGGACAGTTCCGAGTACCTGGTGTTTTTGCAGCCGATCGGCTTGCCGTCCGGCGCTTCGGTGTTCAGTGATGGCAGCAGCAGCACCGGGGTGGCCGGCTGGCCGGTCTGGGCATTGGCCGGCGCTGTGGTCAGGCTGGGCGCCGGTGTGTTGGCGGGCGTTTGCGCATCGGCCCATTGCTGGAAGCAGGTGAGCTGCGCCGCAGGGTCGCCCTTCATGGCCTGGCAGGTTTGCCAGCCTGTGCTGGATGGGCGGTTTGCCGGCGTGGCCTGTGCATGTGCCGCAGCCGTGGTGCCAAGACCCAGGAGGGCCAGAAGCACCGTGCAAAGCGATGCAGCAGCAGGATGGAGAGATTTCAGTGGCATGGCTCGGTCTTGAAAATTGCGCTGTTCAGGGTAGCCGGGTCAGCGTGAAGGGCACATCGGGTGCATTGTCCGGGGCGCTGCTGCTGGTGTCTTTCCAGGTGCCCTTGAAGGCCTTGCCACAAGAACCTTCGACCATTTCGCCATTCCAGGTGCCGGTGATGCTGACATTGTCGGAGGACTCGTCGAGCAGCAACATGCCGCCCTCCAGGTCACCGGCCAATGCGGCCTTGGCCGCATGTCCGGCAATGGCTTTGGAACCGACGGCCGGCCCCAGGTCGCGGCTCACGATGCCGGCCAGGCTTTCGGCGAATTCGGCATGCCGTTCCAGCAGCATGGTGGCGCGGGCCGGCAAGCCGGCAGGTGGGCGGTCAAAGCGCACGGCCCACAGGCCATGGAGTTGTGCGGCCTTCATCTCCGTGGCGGCCGGGCAAGCGGCGGCAGGTTTCGTTTGGGCCGTAGCGCTAGTGGATATTGCGCAAGCGGCGATTAAAAAAAAAGCGGGTCGAAGAAAAAGCAAAGTCATGAACAAGTGAGTGCACGGCCTGGTCGTGCGGTACGGGCTGTAGCAACGCAGCAAGGCGGACGGAGCGGCCAAGGCTGCAGTGCAGGGGGTGAAACGGAAAACTCGGGCACGCGAGTGCGGGGTTGATGCAACGCGCAGGCCGTGGAGCTTGCGCACTATCTCACGAATACATCTCAATCAGGTAAAGCACCGGTAAAAACCCGTGGCCTGAAACGGTTTGTAACCACAGCACTGAAAACGCCTTCATGCGGCCCGGCACCTGATCTCGCGCCGAATTAACCACGGAACAGGGCAGCGCTAGCGCGTCTCTGCCGCCGCTGCCGCCGCAATCCCGTCCGCTGACTTCTTCGCAAACTCCGCACGCAAGGCCTTGATCTTTTCGCGCGGGTCTTCCTTCACGGAGGCCTTGTCCAGCGCCATCTCGGCGATGAAGCGGCTGGGTGCGCCGGGAATCATGTCGCGGCCCTTCTTGCGTTTGCGCAGCCAATTCACCGCCAGCGTGCGCTGCGCGCGGGTGATGCCCACGTACATCAGGCGGCGCTCTTCCTGCAGGCGCAGTGCGATGCTGTCGGTGTTGACTCCGTCATCGTCTTCCAGCTTGAAGGGCAGCAGGCCTTCGTTCACGCCGGCCAGCACCACGTGCGGCCACTCCAGGCCCTTGGCGGCATGCAAGGTAGAGAGGGTCACCACGTTCTGGTCACCTTCGCGTTCGCTGATGGTGGAGAGCAGGGCAATGGTTTGCACCACTTCGAGCATGGTTTTGGTTTCGGCGGCCACCACGGCGCCTGAGGCGTCATCGATCTGCCCGCCGCAGCGCTGGGCCACCCAGTCGCAGAAATCCATCACGTTGGTCCAGCGCGCGGCGGCCAGCTTTTCGCTGTCTTCTCCGTCGTAGAGGTGCTTCTCGTAGTCGATTTCCTTGAGCCAGTCGTTCAGGAAAACGCGCGCGTCTTCCGCGCCCACAGTGCGCTTGGCGCGGTACTCAAGGTCGTTGAGGTAGCGGCCAAACTCGTGCAGCGAACCCACCGCCTTGGCCGGCAGCACCGAGCCCAGCGAGTTGCTGAAGAGCGCTTCGAAAAGACTTTGCTTCGACTGGCTCGCGAAGGTGCCGAGTGCGCCCAGCGTGGTGTGGCCGATGCCGCGCTTGGGTGTGGTCACCGCGCGCATGAACGCCGGGTCGTCATTGTTGTTGACCAGCAGCCGCATCCAGCAGCACAGGTCCTTGATCTCGGCACGGTCGAAAAAACTTTGGCCGCCCGAGACCTTGTACGGAATGTTGGCTTTGCGAAAGGCCTTCTCGAAAGGCTTGGCCAGGTGGTTGGCGCGGTACAGCACGCAAAAATCTTTCCACTCCTTGTACTGCCCGCCTTCTGCCTGCAAGCTGCCTTCGGCACGCAGGCTCTGGATGCGGGCCACCACGCGTTCGGCTTCGTGCTCTTCGCTGTCGCAATCGATCACGCGCACCGGCTCGCCTTCGCCGAGCTCGCTGAACAGCGTCTTGGGAAACAGCTTGGGATTGGGGCCGATCACGTTGTTGGCCGCGCGCAGTATGGCGCTGGTGGAGCGGTAGTTCTGCTCGAGCTTCACGACCTTGAGGTTGGGGTAGTCCTGCGGCAGCTTTTTCAGGTTGTCCAGCGTGGCGCCGCGCCAGCCGTAAATCGACTGGTCGTCGTCGCCCACGGCGGTGAAGCGGCCGCGCGGACCGACCAGCAGTTTGAGCATCTCGTACTGCGTGGCGTTGGTGTCCTGGTATTCGTCGACCAGCACATGGCCCAGCGACTGCTGCCATTTTTCGCGCACGCTGTCGTGCTCGCGCAGCAGCTTGAGCGGCAGGCCGACCAGGTCGTCGAAGTCGACGCTCTGGTAGGCCGTCAGGCGCTCTTCGTAGTGCGCCATCACGCGGGCGATGGCGCGCTCTTCGTCGCCATTGGCCTGCACCATGGCTTCTGCTGCATTGAGGCCCATGTTCTTCCACAGGCTGATGGTCCATTGCCATTGCCGCGCCGTGGCCGCATCGGTGCTGCCGCCGGCGTCCTTGATGATGCTGGTCACATCGTCGCTGTCGAGAATCGAGAACTGGGGTTTGAGGCCCAGCGCCGCGCCGTCCTGGCGCAGCATGCGCACGCCCAGTGCGTGGAAGGTGCAGACCAGCACGCCCTTGGCGCTTTTGCCGATCAGCGCCTTGGCCCGTTCGCGCATTTCAGCGGCGGCCTTGTTGGTGAAGGTGATCGCGGCAATCTGCTCAGGCTTGAGCCCTGACTGGATCAGCCGGCCTATCTTGTGTGTGATCACTCGCGTCTTGCCGGAACCGGCGCCCGCCAGTACCAGGCAGGGACCATGCAGGTAGTTCACGGCTTCTTGTTGGGCGAGGTTCAGGCCGTGGGTCATGAAAACAATCGATTCCAAGGGGAAAAATGCGCGGGACCGGCCCTGTCAGGGACAGCCAGGGAACGGCAAATCATAGCGGCTGCCCTTTTGGAGCCTGTAGCTCGGTTTGGACCGCACCGCAGGTTTCATGCCTGGCGCTTTAGCTGGATGAAAAAAGACCGCGCCCGCACGGAACCACCACAAGCCCCGGATTCAAGCAATAAATGCTTGCAGCGCAGTGCTGGTCTGCGCTGGCAGCTATCGAATCAATAGCATAGGAGCAGGCGCGGCTTCATGCGTTCCGGCTCGCCGGGGCGAACCCACCCTGCGTCAACGACAGTGCCTGGGCTGCCTGCTGCAGCAGCAGGCGCACGGTTTTCTGGTCGGGGCCGACGTGGCGGTCTATGCGCCGCACGTAAGGGCAGGTCAACGCGGCCAGGGCGCTGTGGTCGGGCCCGAAGATGGGGCAGGAAATATCGGCCACGCCGAAAGACTGCAGACTGTCGCGCTCGAAATAGCCTTGCTCCCGGATGACACCGAGGGCGGCAGCCAATGCATCGGACCCGATCGGCACTTCGCCTTCGAGTGCGGTGTGCTGGGCCAGCATTTGCTGAGTCTGGCTGGCATCCGCGAAAGCCAGCAACACCCGGCCCGAGGCGGTATCGACCAGCCCGACATGCACGCCCACGCGGATCGTCATGCTCCAGGTGCCGGGGCCGTTGACCTGTGCGGTGATCAGCACGTTGCCCTGGTCATAGACGCCCATGTGGCAGGCCTGCTCAGCCTTGTGCGCAAAGGCCTCCATGATGGGAATGGCCTGGGTCACCAGCCGGTTGAGCGGTGGATGCATGTGCGCCAGCGTGAAGAGTTTCAGGCTCAGCGAGTAGCGGTCGCCCGAGAGCGAGCGCATGACATATTGCCGTGCCACCAACCGCTCCAGCATGCGGTAGATCTCGCTCGCGTTGCGGTCCATTTCCTTGACGATCTCCGCGCGCGTCAGGCCCTGCGGCTGGCGAGCCAGCAACTCAAGGATGTCCAGGCCCTTGTCAAGCGCCGGTGCCCGGTAGCGGTCGTCGGCAAGAGGCGGGGATGCGGTGACGACGGCGTCGTTCGTGTTCTGGTCATTCGTCGGGAGAACGGAATATTTTTGTGTCATGGCGGCAGGGTGGGTGAGGTCAAAGGCATTGCAATTTTGATATGTAACGCAGCGCTCTTGATATGGCACGCGGCGCTCGCGAAGACTTTCGCCTTCATTGTTTTAGATTTATTTACTTTTGCACTTAATGTTCATCAATAAATTAAATCTTGACCTAGGGAAAGTCCGGGGCTTGGAAAGATGAGCAAATTTCTATGATTCACACCGCTTCAATCCATAAGTGAATAGATTGTTCATCAATGAACCATTTGTAACAATAAGTTTCCTGATTTTGGTGCCTTCGCCTCATTGAACGGTTCCGTCAACGCAAAAAGGTTTTTGTCATGCACCCAGGAAGTTTGGAAGGAAAAACAGTATCGATCTGCGCGGCCGCCCAAGGCGTCGGCCAGGCCCGTACACCGGTTTGCCTGGCCCCGGGTGATTCCGGGCGTTGCGGCAGCGCCTGGTTTGGGCGCACTCCGGGCCGGTCGACGGGCCGTCTGGCCACGGTCAACGACATCGCGCCGATCTGAGCGAGCACCGCGCCTGTCCGGAACCGCCCATGACACCTCTTGTGAGCATCAGCAACCTGTGCAAATCCTTTCCGGGAGTGCGCGCGTTGCACAACGCCCGGCTTGAGGTTGCCGCAGGCGAGGTGCATGCGCTGATGGGCGAGAACGGCGCCGGGAAATCGACCCTGATGAAGATACTGGCCGGGGTCTACCAGAAGGATGCGGGCGAGATCAGCATCGACGGTCAGGCGGTCGAGATTGCCAGCCCGCGCGCTGCGCAGGCGCTGGGCATCGGCATCATCCACCAGGAACTCAACCTGATGAGCCATCTGAGCGTGGCGCAGAACATCTTCATCGGACGCGAGCCGCTCGGGCGGCTGGGGCTGTTCATCGATACCGAGAAGATGGCCCGTGACACGAAAGCGATATTTGACCGCCTGAACCTGAACCTGGAACCGCACACGCTGGTCTGCGACCTGACGGTGGCGCGCCAGCAGATGGTGGAGATCGCCAAGGCGCTGTCGTTCGACTCGCGCGTGCTGATCATGGACGAGCCCACTGCCGCGCTGAACAATGCGGAAATCGACGACTTGTTCCGCATCATCGGCCAGCTCAAGCGCCACGGCGTCGGCATCGTGTACATCTCGCACAAGATGGACGAGCTCAAGCGCATCTCGGACCGCGTGACAGTGATGCGCGACGGCCAGTACATCGGCACCGTGCCGACTGCCACCACCAGCATGGACACCATCATCGGCATGATGGTCGGGCGCGCGCTGCTTGAAGACGAGAGGCCGCCGGCAACCGGTCAGGGCCGGGAGACCGTGCTGGAGGTGCGCGGGCTCAATCGCGGCCGTACGATCAAGGATGTCAGCTTCACCGTGCGCAAGGGCGAAATCCTCGGGTTTGCCGGCCTGATGGGCGCGGGCCGAACCGAAGTGGCGCGTGCCGTGTTCGGCGCCGACAAAAGGGATTCGGGAGAGATCTGGGTCAGGGGCCGCCAGATCGGGGTGCATAGCCCGGCCGACGCGGTTGAGCACGGCATCGGCTACCTGTCGGAAGACCGCAAGCACTTCGGTCTGGCCACCGGCATGGATGTGCAGACCAACATTGTGCTGTCGAGCTTGCGGCGGTTCTTGAGCTTCGGGTTTCTTCTCAAGCCCGCGGCCATACAGGACACGGCTGCGAAGCTGATCGCGCAACTGGGCATCAAGACCCCAAGCCCGCTGCAGAAAGTGGCGCTGCTGTCGGGGGGTAACCAGCAAAAAATCGTCGTCGCCAAATGGCTGGTGCGCGACTGCGAGATCCTGTTTTTTGACGAGCCTACGCGCGGCATTGACGTGGGCGCCAAGAGTGAAATCTACAAGCTGCTCAATGCGCTGGCGGCGCAGGGCCGTGCCATCGTGATGATCTCCTCCGAACTGCCCGAGGTGCTGCGGCTGAGCCACCGCATCGTGGTGATGTGCGAGGGCCGCATCACCGGCGAGCTGGCGGCACGGGACGCGACCCAGGAAAAAATCATGCAGCTCGCCACCCAGCGCGAAGCCACGGCTACCGTTTCCGGCACGGTTGCCGCTGCTGCCTTCTAAGAATACCGGAACCACCATCCATGACCGTCTCCAAGTTGCTGCAAGGTTTCAAAACTGCAGCTTTTAGCAGCAACACCCGTCAAAAGCTGTTGGCATTTGCCAGCTTGCTGGGGTTGCTGATTTTCTTCAGCATGGCCTCGTCCAGTTTCATGCAGACCGACAACATGGTGGGCATTTTGCAGGCCACTGCGGTTAACGGCGTGCTGGCCATCGCCTGCACCTTTGTCATCATCACCTCGGGCATCGACCTGTCGGTGGGCACCTTGATGACCTTTTGCGCCGTCATGGCCGGGGTGGTGCTGACCTATTGGGGCCTGCCCTTCTACCTGGGCGTGCTGGCCGCCATTTTCTTCGGTGCGTTCTCTGGCTTCACCTCGGGCGTGCTGATTGCCAAGCTGAAGATCCCGCCTTTCATTGCCACGCTGGGCATGATGCTCATGCTCAAAGGCCTGTCGCTGGTCATCACCCAATCCAAGCCAATCTATTTCAACGACACGCCGGAGTTCTCGGTCATTTCCCAGGAGTCGTTGATCGGTTATTTCCTGCCCGATCTGCCCATCCCCAATGCGGTGCTGATCCTGTTTGTGGTGGCGGTGGTATCCAGCCTGATCCTGAACAAGACGGTGCTGGGGACCTACACCTTCGCGCTGGGCAGCAACGAAGAGGCGGTACGCCTGTCGGGCGTGAATGTGGACCGCTGGAAGATCATTGTCTACACGCTCAGCGGCGCGATTTGCGGCGTGGCCGGGCTGCTCATCGCCTCGCGCCTGAATTCCGCGCAGCCGGCGCTGGGCCAGGGTTATGAGCTGGACGCGATTGCCGCCGTCGTGATCGGAGGTACCTCGTTGAGCGGTGGGGCGGGCACGATCCTGGGCACCATCATCGGCGCCTTCATCATGAGTGTGCTGACCAACGGGCTGCGCATCATGTCGGTGGCCCAGGAGTGGCAGACGGTGGTGACGGGCCTGATCATCATCGTGGCGGTGTATGCCGATATTTTGCGAAAGCGCAAGTAAATGAAAGCAAGTGCGGTTTCAGCCGCTATCCGCCTGCGTGCAGTTCTTACGAAGGAGAAACCCAAACCCCAGGCCCTGCCAACGTTTGATTTCTGATATTTCATTGCAACACCCATAACGATCCGGAGATGACCATGATTTTGAAACGAACACTTTTGAGCCTTGCGCTGGGCCTTGGCCTGGCTTCCACCTTGAGCACGACGGCGCTGGCCGCCGACGAGATCTACATTCCAATGATCTCCAAGGGCTTTCAGCACCAGTTCTGGCAAGCCGTCAAGGCCGGCGCCGAGCAGGCCGGCAAGGACTACAAGGTCAAGGTGACCTTCGAAGGCCCCGAGAGCGAGAGCATGGTGGACAAGCAGATCGACATGTTCGCGGCGGCGCTGGCCAAAAAGCCGTCGGCCATCGGCTTTGCCGCGCTGGACAGCAAGGCGTCGATCCCGCTGCTGAAAAAAGCCCAGGCCGCCAAGATCCCGGTCATCGCCTTTGACTCGGGCGTGGACAGCGATATTCCGGTAACCACGACCACCACCAACAACGTGGCCGCCGCCGCCCTCGCTGCCGACAAGATGGCCGAGCTGATCGGTAAAAGCGGCGATGTCGCCCTGGTGGTGCATGACCAGACCAGCCGCACCGGCATCGATCGCACCGACGGATTTGTCAACCGTATCAAGTCAACCTATCCCAACATCAAGATCGTCAGCGTGCAGTACGGCGGCGGCGACCAGCTCAAATCGACCGAGATCACCAAGTCCATCCTGCAGGCCAACCCCAACCTGAAGGGAATTTTCGGCGCGAACGAAGGCTCGGCCATCGGCGCGCTGAACGGCGCCAGGGAAATGAAGCGCAAGGTGGTGATCATCGGCTACGACTCCGGCAAGCAGCAAAAGGCCGCCATCATGGATGGCTCGATGGCCGGCGCCATCACCCAGAACCCGGTCGGCATTGGCTACAAGACGGTGGAGGCGGCGGTCAAGTCCCTCAAGGGCGAAAAGCTCCCCAAGATCATCGATACCGGCTTTTACTACTACGACAAGACCACCATCAACGATCCCAAGATCGCTGCGGTTCTGTATGACTGATGGGTGCGGCGGCCTCAGGGCCACGCGCTGAAGCGCTTCTTCACCAGGCAAACAGCAATCCCCAGGCAATCATTCATGAGCACTATCCAATCCATGCGTGTCGTCGATGTGCGCTTTCCCACGTCGCGGCATCTCGACGGCTCGGACGCGATGAATCCGGACCCGGACTATTCGGCGGCCTATGTGGTGCTGGAAACCGGCGAGCCGGGGCTTGAAGGCCATGGCCTGACTTTCACCATCGGCCGTGGCAATGAAGTCTGCTGCGCCGCCATAGAAGCCATGCGCCACCTGGTGGTCGGCCTCGACATGGACTGGGTGACCGAAGACATGGGCCGCTTCTGGCGTTACATCACCTCGGACAGCCAGCTGCGATGGATCGGCCCCGACAAGGGCGCGATCCACCTGGCGACAGCCGCGGTGGTCAATGCCGTGTGGGATCTGTGGGCCAAGCAGGAGGGCCTGCCGGTGTGGAAGCTGGTGGCCCGCATGAGCCCGGAAGAGATCGTCAGGCTGATCGACTTCCGCTACATCACCGACTGCATCACGCCGGCCGAAGCGCTGGCACTGTTGACGCGCCAGGCCGCCGGCAAGGACGCGCGCCTGAAGACGCTCGAGCAGGAAGGCTACGCTTGCTACACCACTTCCGCCGGCTGGCTGGGCTATGACGACGAAAAGCTCAGGCGCCTGGCCCAGGAGGCGGTGGACGCCGGCTTTTCGCACATCAAGCTCAAGGTGGGCCGCGACCTGCAGGACGACATCCGGCGGGTGCGCGTCGCCCGCGAGGTACTCGGCCCCGACCGCACCCTGATGATTGATGCTAACCAGGTGTGGGATGTCAACGAGGCGATTGAGTGGCTGGGCCACCTGGGCTTTGCCAAGCCCTGGTTCATCGAGGAGCCGACCAGCCCCGACGACATTGAGGGTCACCGCCGCATCCGCGAGGCGGTGAAGGGCGACATGCAGGTCGCCACAGGCGAGATGTGCCAGAACCGCGTCATGTTCAAGCAGCTCATCATGCAGGGCGCCATTGACGTGGTGCAGATCGACGCCTGCCGCCTGGGCGGGGTCAACGAGGTGCTGGCCGTGATGTTGATGGCGGCCAAATATGGGCTCAAGGTTTGTCCGCATGCCGGCGGCGTCGGCCTGTGCGAATACGTGCAGCACCTGTCGATGATCGATTACCTCTGCATCGCCGGTACCAAGGAAGGCCGGGTGATCGAATACGTGGACCACCTGCACGAGCATTTCGTGGACCCCTGCGTGATTCGCCATGCCGCCTACATGCCGCCGCAGCGGCCAGGTTATTCGATTGAGATGAAGCGCGAATCGCTGGCGCAGTACGCCTTCAAGGGCTGATGGCCGCTACACACCCTCGGCTGAGCCTGACCATAACCAACATCTGACACCGGAGCCCTTGATGAATTTGCACCTTCAAAACAAGATTGTCATTGTCACCGGCGGGGGCGCCGGAATTGGCGGGGCCATCAGCCTGCAGCTGGCACGCGAAGGCGCCGTGCCGGTGATCTTCGGCCGCAGCCCCTTGTTGCCGGAATTTTCCGCGGCCTTGCGGGATCTCGGTGCACGCCACGGGTTTTTCCAGCTCGACCTTGAAAGCGAATCGGCCTGCCGGACCGCGGTGCAGGGCGCCGTGGCCGAATTCGGCGGCATTGATGCGCTGGTCAACAACGCCGGCGTCAACGACAGCGTCGGCCTGGAGGCCGGCCCCGAGGCCTTCAAGCGCTCGCTGCAGTCCAACCTGATGCATTACTACCTGATGGCGCACCTGTGCCTGGACCAGCTCAAGGCCAGGCGCGGCGCCATCGTCAACATTTCCTCCAAGACGGCGCTCACCGGGCAGGGCAACACCAGCGGCTATGTCGCGGCCAAGGCGGCCCAGCTGGGGCTTACACGCGAATGGGCTGCCGCGCTGGCGCCGCATGGCGTGCGGGTCAATGCGGTGCTGCCGGCCGAAGTCATGACACCGCTCTATGAAACGTGGCTCAAGACCTTTGCCGACCCCGCAGCGGCGCTGGCCGACATCACGGCCCGGATTCCCCTCGGCCAGCGCATGACGACCGACCGCGAAATTGCCGACACGGTGGTGTTCCTGCTGTCCGATCGCGCCTCGCACACGACGGGCCAGTGGATTCATCCCGATGGCGGCTATGTGCATCTGGACCGCGCCTTACCTGTCGGCTGACCGTCATGAACAGACATCCATACGGCCAAAACGCCATGCGGCGTTGCCAGCTACCGAGCCCTGAAAAGCGCGATGAAGCTCGCCGCAGATTTTCCCCGCCCGAACCGGGTTCGCTCTGGGCAGCCATGCCGGCGAATGGGCATATCCGGACTTTTTAACTGACTCAACCTAACCATAGCAAAGAGAGACAAATCATGAAAGCTGCTTTCCGTAGTGTGTACCTCGGCGTGGCCTGCGCGGCCGTGCTGGCGCCGCAGTTGGCCTCGGCCCAGTCCAGCGTCACCTTGTACGGACGTGCCGTATCCGGCCTGGCCTATATTGACAATGTGTATGACCCGGTGGCCAATGCCAGCTTCTCCAAAGCCATGGTGGCCAGCAACCAGTGGGGCACCAGCATGTGGGGCATGAAGGGCAAGGAAGACCTGGGCGGCGGGCTGGCGGCCAACTTCCTTCTCGAAAGCGGGTTTGAACTGAAAAACGGCTCGGTCGGCTCGGCATTGTTCAACCGCCGCGCCTATGTCGGTCTGTCCAACGCCAGCTGGGGCAGCTTCCGTCTTGGCAAGAACCTGTTCATCAGCAACGACGTGTGGGACCTGGACCCGACTGGCCAACAGTGGGTGGGCAGCGCCACCCTGGTCAGGGGCCGCAGCTGGCCCGGTGCCAGCAACGTGGTCGAGTATTCAACGCCTGATATGGGCGGCTTCAGCGCCACCGGGCAAATCTCGTTTGGCGAACAGGCTGGAAACAGCAAGGCCAACCGCGGCGAAGGCATATCGATGACCTATGCGAACCAGGACCTGATGCTGCGCGCCATCTATTCCCAGCGCCGTAATGCTACCGCCACCTTCACGGATGTTTTCAGCACCTCCAAGGAAACCATCATAGGCGGCACTTACAAGTTCGGCCCGGCCAAGCTCTATGCAGCCTACGACTACATCACCGCACCCGACGCGGCCCTCACCGCCGCGTCCAAGCTCAAGCATGCCTGGGTTGGCGTTCGCTACGATGTGACCCCGGCGCTCACGCTGATCGGTTCGGTCTTCCACGTCAAATCTGACCGGGTGGCCGGCAAGGCCACGCTGGGCATGGTGGGTGCGGACTACAACATGTCCAAGCGCACGCTGCTGTACGCGTCATTCGGTAGCGTCAGCAACTCCAGTGGTGCCAACTTCGGGGTGGACGGGGGGATTTCGGGAAATCCGGCGGTCAACCAGGGGCAAAGAACCGTTTACGCGGGTATCGCGCACAGCTTTTAAAGGGCAACGCTGCCGGGCGAGTTCCATGCGTTCGGCGGCAGGCCGGCAGGTTCAGATCGGGATCACCTGACGCGGGCCAGCTGGCCAGCCACTTTTTGCTATTAAAAATATAGCTGCTTGCGCAGGCACTGCCTGCGTCGCAGCTATTTTTTATGCTCAATCGGCGTGCTGGCGGGGCCGTGCTACGCACCCGTATGCAAGGGCGTGGGCGACAATCAGCGCCGTGCTCAGCATTCTTTTCGTCACCTTTCCTTTTTTTGCCCTGGTGCTGTGCGGCTACCTTGCTGCGCGCCGGGGCCTGCTCCCGCAGCTGGCCATTCCTGGCCTCAATACCTTCGTGCTGTATTTCGCACTGCCCTGCATGCTGTACCGCTTTGGCGCCGGCACGCCGATTGCGCAGCTGCTGGACGCGAGCCTGGTGGCCGTCTATTTAGTGTGTGCTCTGTTGATGGTGGCTTTCACCGTGATGCTCACGCGCAAGGGCCGCATTGCATGGAACGATGCGTCTTTTGGCGCGCTGGTGGCGGCCTTCCCCAACACCGGCTTCATGGGTGTGCCCCTGCTGGTGGCGCTGTTGGGTGCGCAGGCCGCCGGACCGGCCATCGTCACCATCCTGGTTGATTTGCTGGTGACAAGCTCGCTGTGCATCGCGCTGTCGCGGCTGGACTCGGCCGACATTCATGGCGCCGAGGTCGCCGCGCAGAATGCGCTCAAGGGCGTGGCGCTCAATCCCATGCCGTGGGCCATCGTGCTGGGCGCGCTGTCGTCCGGCTTGGGTGTGATGTTGCCCGCGCCGGTGATGCAGACCGTCGGGCTGCTGGCCGATGCGGCCTCGCCGGTAGCGCTGTTCACCATTGGCGCGGTGCTGGCGCGTTCGCAGATGAACAGCACGGCAGCCACACCCCTGAAGGAGTATGTGCCGGTTGCTCTCATCAAACTGGTGGTGCACCCGGTACTGGTGGGCCTCGTCGGGCTGGGCGCCATCGCAGTGGGCGTGCCTTTGCAGCCTTTTGCTTTGACCGTCATCGTGCTGGTGGCGGCGCTGCCCAGCGCCAGCAATGTGGCGTTGCTGGCCGAGCGTTTCGGTGCGGACAACGGCCGCATCGCGCGCATCATCCTGTTGTCGACGGTGCTGGCCTTTTTCAGCTTTTCGGCAGCAGTGACCCTGCTGACCTGAGCCAGGTACCAGGCCTTTTCGGCTGTCGTTACAAAAAAACCTGAAAAAAGATGGCCCCGCGCTGTCGATTCCGCTCTTTCTGTTCGTCGTACCGGTAAGAGCAGGATTTTTCTGCCTGGGTTGTCCGGGCTCTCCGCTCCCAACGCAACTAACGCAACTTCAAGGAGTCCGAAATGAAATTCATGGTTCTCATCAAAGCCGACAAACACAGCGAAGCCGGTGAAATGCCCAGTGAACAACTGCTGGCCGACATGGGCAAGTTCAACGAATCGCTGGTCAAGGCCGGCGTCATGCTGGCGGGCGAGGGGCTGCATCCCAGTTCCAAAGGCGCGCGCGTCAGATTTTCCGGCAGCAAGCGCACCGTCATCGACGGGCCTTTTCCCGAAACCAAAGAACTGGTCGCCGGTTTCTGGATGCTGCAGGTCTCGTCCAAAGAAGAGGCCATTGAATGGGTCAAGCGCTGCCCGTTGCCACCTGAGAGCGAGGCCGAAATTGAAATCCGCCAGGTGTTTTCGGCTGAAGACTTTGGCGCGGAATTCACGCCCGAGCTTCGCGAAGCCGAAGAACGCCTGCGCCGGCAGGTGGAGGCGCAGTCCGGCGAAAAGTCCTGAAAACGGGCGTCCGGCTGCCGGGCCCGTGTTTGAGGTAAAAACCGGGTTCCAAGGAGATTCCACGCATGCAATACATGATCCTGCGCAAATCCGACGCGAGCACTGAAGCCGGCGAGCTGCCCAGCCCCGCACTGCTGGCCGCCATGGGCGCCTACAACGAAGAACTCGCCAAGGCCGGCATGCTGCTGGGCGGCGAGGGCCTGCAGGCAAGCTCAAAGGGCGCGCTCATCCGGTTTTCCGGTGGCAAGCCCACGGTCATCGATGGCCCCTTCACCGAAGCCAAAGAGCTGATCGCCGGTTTCACCATGATTGAGGCGGCTTCCAGGGATGACGCACTGGAATGGCTCAAGCGCTGGCCTCAAGAGGATGCGGATGGCAATACCTCGCTGGAAATCCGCGAGGGTGGCTGCCCCGGCGGCCTGCGCGGCGTCGCCGGGGAAGGCGCGCCGCCGCTGCCCGAGGGGTTCCGCCGCTTCATGATTTTGCTCAAGGCCAATGACCGCGCCGAAGCCGGCATCGTGCCCGACAACCAGTGGCTGGGGCGCATGGCCCAACACAACGACGATGCCGTCAAGGCTGGCGTGCTACTCATGGGTGAAGGGCTCAAGCCCAGCGCCAGCGCCTCCCGCATGAAGTTCACCCGAGGCAAACCCAGCGTGATGGACGGGCCGTTCGCCGAAGCCAAGGAGTTGCTGGCCGGCTTCTGGATCATCCGGGCGCGTTCGCTGCAGGCTGCGGTGGACTGGGCGCTGAGTTACCCCTTTCCGTTTCGCGATACGGAAGAGGTTGAGGTCGAGATCCGGTTGCTATATGAGGCGGCAGATTTCGCCCCGGCCTAACGTTCAGGGCTTCGGTCAAAAATATTTGAAATTTTTTTCACCGGGCGTGTCGATTTCGCATTTTTCGTTCGTCGTACCAGTGAGCAGACGTTTTTTTGGGGCCGGAGAGGCCCGATAAACCCGGCGCTCGCCCATTCATCGAAGTGAACGAACACCAACTTAAGGGAATAGAACATGTTCAAGACCATCGCCATCATTGCAGCCGTCGCCATTGTGGTGTTTATCGTGGCCGTGCTGATACTGGCCTCCAACAAGCCCGACACCTTCCGCGTCCAGCGCCAGACCACCATCCAGGCGCCACCCGAAAAAATCTTTCCGCTGATCAACGACTACAAACAGTGGGCCGCCTGGTCGCCCTGGGAGAAGAAGGACGCCGCCATGAAGCGCAGCTTCAGCGGCCCGGCCACCGGCAAAGGTTCTGCCTACGCCTGGGAAAGCAAGGAAGTCGGCACGGGTGACATGCTGATCACCGAGTCCGTACCGTCTTCCCTGGTCAAGATAGACCTGAACTTCAGCAAACCTTTCGAAGCCCACAACAAGGTGGTGTTCACTCTCCAGCCGCAAGCCGGTGGCAGCTTGGTCAGCTGGGATATGGCCGGCCCCGCGCCCCTGATGGCCAGGGTCATGCATGTCTTCTTCGATATGGACAAGATGGTGGGCAAGGATTTCGAAGCCGGCCTGGCCGACCTGAAGGCTGCTGCAGAAAAGTAAGCCCGGCTCACCCGCCCCACACTCAAGGAGTATTCAAATGCGATTCATGATGCTGATGATCCCCAAGGGCTACGAAACTGCCGACGCAGGCACCATGCCCAGCGCCGACGCCGTCGCCGCGATGATGAAATACAACGAAGCACTGCAAAAAGCCGGCGTGTTGCTCGCGCTGGACGGCCTGCACCCGCCCTCCATGGGCGCGCGCGTGAGCTTTCCGGGCGGCAAGGCCCATGTCAGCGACGGCCCCTTTGCCGAAGCCCGTGAGGTACTGGGCGGCTACTGGATGATCAACGTGGCCTCGCGCGAGGAAGCCATCAAGTGGGCAACGCGCTGCCCGGGCGGCGAGAACGAAATCATCGAAGTGCGCCAGGTGCAGGAGATGTCGGACTTCCCGCCCGACGTGCAGGAAGCCGCCGCCGGCTTCGTCGAGATGCAGCAGGCCCCCAGCGGGAAAAGCAAAAGTACCAGCAAAGGCAAGGGCGCCTGAAGCCGCATGGCGTCGCATGAAACCCACCGTGCCATCGACGCCGTCTGGCGCATCGAATCGGCCAAGGTCATCGCCAAGGTTGCACGCATGGTGCAAGAGGTGGGCCTGGCCGAAGAGATCGCGCAGGACGCCTTGGTCACGGCGCTTGAGCGCTGGCCGAAGACCGGTGTTCCGGACAATCCGGGCGCCTGGCTCATGGCCGTCGCCAAGCACCGCGCCATCGACTACCTGCGGCGGCGCAAGCTGCTCGCGCTCAAGCATGAAGAGCTGGGCCATGAACTTGAGCTGGAGCAGGAAATGGCCTTCGCCGATGTAGACGAGCCCGGCTCCGGGGACGAGGGCGATGACGCCTATGGTGACGACCTGCTGCGCCTGATCTTCACCGCCTGCCACCCGGTGCTGTCGACTGAGGCGCGCATCGCGCTCACGCTGCGGCTGCTGGGCGGTCTCAGCACCGACGAAATCGCGCGCGCCTTCCTCGTGCCCGAACCCACCGTGGCCCAGCGCATCGTGCGCGCCAAGCGCACCCTGGCCGAGGCGCGGGTGCCCTTTGAGGTGCCCGGCCCTGCCGAGCGCGAAGCCCGGCTGGCTTCGGTGCTTGAAGTCATCTACCTGATCTTCAATGAAGGCTATTCAGCCACGTCGGGCGGCGACTGGATGCGGCCCGCGCTGTGTGACCAGGCCTTGCGGCTGGGGCGTGTGCTGGCCGAACTCGCGACGCAGGAGCCTGAGGTTCATGGCCTGGTGGCGCTGATGGAAATCCAGGCCTCGCGCGCCAAGGCGCGCACCGGGCCGTCGGGTGAGCCCATCTTGCTGCTGGAACAAAACCGTGCGAGCTGGGACCATATCCTGATCCGCCGCGGCTTTGCCGCATTGGCACGCGCTGAGGCGTTAGGCGGCGCGCTGGGGCCGTATGCGTTACAGGCCGCGATCGCCGCTTGCCATGCGCGTGCGCCCACCGGTGCGGACACCGACTGGCAGCGCATTGCCGCGCTTTACGATGCGCTGGCGCAGCTCATGCCCTCGCCGGTGGTGGAGCTCAATCGCGCCGTGGCGCTGGCCATGGCCTTTGGCCCGGCGACGGGGCTGGAGGTGGCCGATGCGCTGCTGGCCGAGCCCTTGATGAAAAACTACCACCTGCTGCCCAGCGTACGCGCCGACTTTTTGTTCAAGCTCGGCCGAATCGAAGAGGCCCATGCGGAGTTCGAACGCGCCGCCTCGCTCACGCGCAACCTGCGTGAGCGCGAACTGCTGCTGGCGCGCGCTGAAGCCTGCAAGCCCGACGCCACGCCGCGCCCTTCCTGAGGCGCTCAGGCTGCCGGCTTGCGGCCGCCCAGCATGCAGGCGATGGCGGCCAGCTGCAGTAACACCGTCGCGCCAAAGTAAAGGCCTGTGCCCGCACCCAGATGCGCCGGGCTTCCGTTGGCCGTCACCAGCAGCAGCGCAAACGTAGCAGGCGCCAGCGCCCACAGGCCCTGCGACATCGCCACGATCAGCGCCACCACACGCGGAACATCTTCCTTGACGAACTCCACCTGCGCCACCAGCGGCGGCAGCGAGGTCGCGTTGCCGATGCCGACACCAAACAGCACCACGCCCAGCAGGATCAGCGCCGTTTGGTGTTCCGCCGCGCAAGCTAGCAGCAGTGAGCCCGCGATCTGCACCGCGTAGCTCACGCTGGCGACGACGCGTCGGTCGGCATCGGCAGGCATGAATTTGCCAACCACTGTTCGGCCACCGATGGCGCAGGCCGTGGCCAGCGCCATCGCCAGGCCTGCGCCCTGGGTGCTGAGTGCCGACACCAGCAGCGAATACAAATGCGTGATCAGGCCCGCCTGCGCAAACAGGCTGAGCGCCATCGCCGCAGCCAGCGTGCGAAAACTGCGGTCGCGCCACAGCAGGCGGCCCGGCAGCGGCTTGGCGTGCGCCGAGGTGATGCTGCGTGCTGGCGTGCCTGGCGCGTCACCATCAGGCTGCTGGCCCATGCGCTCAGGCGTCTTCGCGATCACGTAAAAGCAAAGGCACGCCACGATGGCCAGCATGGCGCCACCCACCAGCATGGTGGCGGCGGCAAAGCCCATCGCCACAATCAAAGCGCCCCACAGCGGCGAGAAAATCACGCCGCCCAGGCTGGCGCCGTTATAGGCCTTGGCCAGTGCCATGGGCCGGCCGCGCACAAACCAGGGCGAGATGATGGCGTTGATGCCTGCCGCGCCCATGGTGACCCAGCCGCCGCCCGTCAACATGGCGGCCATAAACAGTTGCCACGGCTGTGCAGCCAAGGCCCAACCCAGCAGGCCGACCGCCAGCGCTGCGCAGCCTGCGGCGGTAGTGGCTGCAACGCCCAGCCGGGCATGAATACGCGGCAAGCAGGCCACCACGCCCGCGCCAAAGAGGAAGTGAAACGTCACGGCCGCCGACACCAACGGCAGCGCCCAGCCGGTGCGCGCGATCACCGCATGCAGAAAAATCGCCGGGCTGTAAAAGCCCACGCCCCAGCCAAAGATGGCGAGCACAAAGGCGGCCCGCACCACGGTGGTTCCGTAAAACGCGCGTGGCGCTTGGGGTCGCAGAGTTGGGGTCATTGGCAGTTCCATGAGGTTCTCCTTGTGAGAAGGCAGCGGTTGCTGCATGGCCTTCATGGTGCGGCGAAGCCCTGCCTTGATGCTTCGTCACAGAGCGAAGCATGGGCGGCGCGATGCTGCTAAGGTTGACCCTACAAGACGTCAAACATCATGATGAACACCAACCAAATCGCCCACATCGCCTCGCTGGTCGGCGAGCCGGCCCGCACCGCCATGCTGATGGAGCTGCTCGACGGCCGCTCCCTCACTGCCCATGAGCTGGCCGGGGTCGGCAATGTCTCACCACAAACCGCCAGCCGACACCTGGCCCTGATGGTCGAAGGCGGCTTGCTGTGCGTAGAGCAACACGGCCGGCACCGTTATCACCGCCTCGCCTCGGTGGAAGTGGCACGTGTGCTCGAAGGCATCACGCAACTGGCCTCCCAAAATGCCCCCGCGCCACGCCGCGCCGTAGTGCCCGGCCCCAAAGACGCCGCCATGCGTATGGCCCGCAGCTGCTACGACCACATCGCCGGCCGCCTCGGCGTAGCCATCGCCCATCACCTGCTGGCCGATGGCGCCATCACCTTTGACGGCGAGGCCGGCCACGTCACCGCCAAGGCCGGCGCCGTGCTGGCGCGGCTGGGCATTGAGCTGTCAACCTCGCCCACCAGCATCAACACCAAACGGCCTTACTGCCGCCCGTGCCTTGACTGGAGCGAGCGCCGCTTTCATGTCGCCGGGCAACTCGGCACGCTGATCTGCAACCACAGCCTGGAGCGCGGCTGGCTCTTGCGCCGACAGGGTATGCGCGCGCTGGAGATCACACCTAAAGGTGCGGTGGCGCTGCGCGACTGGATGGGGCAGGAGGACTGGCGGCAAGTGACGGAGGGAGAGACCTTCCCAGCGCGGCAGGAGCAACGGCGCGCAGCCGCCTGAACTCGGCGCCCGTTCATGCCACAGCCTTTTGCGGCATACATTACGTCAGGCGCTTCACTCAAATCCACTTCTGCCAGATTTTCCATGACACTCTACGTTGAGAGCACTGACTTTGACCAAGACTCCCTGCCCAAAGGCTGGGACGAGGGGTCGTTCAAATACTGCAACTTCAGCAAGCTTGATATAGAAGGTAGCGGTTTCAGCGGCGTTCTCGTGGGCTGCGTCGTCGAAGAATCGGAGTGGTATTGGAGCTTGTTCAATACCGCCACATTTGTGAATGTCAAATTCAGAAAATGCATCTTTCGCGGCGCCTCATTTGCAGGTTGCAGCTTCACTGAATGCCAATTCATCGACTGCTTGTTTGTCAAAGATAGCCTGGACGGGGGCTGCAGCTTCACTGAAAACCGCTGGTACGCATGCACGCAGTCTGGCTGCACAGGCCTCATCGTCAATGCGGTCGCTCAATCGCCGGCCCTCCAGTGAGCAAACGCCCAATCTCTTCAATCGAGAGGACGTGTCCCTTGGTTTTTGCGGTTAGATTCGCCAGCTTGTCCTGTCGCATTTCGCGTCATACATTACGTGAGAGGTCAAAGTCATATGCCTGATGCTTCCGAGATTGAAGTTATCAAGTTAGGTCGTCGTATTTTGCGGCGTACATTAAGTTAGGTCTCACCATGCGGTCGCCCGACATTGAGCTGACGAGTCGAGAGCAAGAGCTGTTCGCTCAAATTCACTTCCACTCCAGGGTGCATGAGGACTTTCGCGCATCGATCATGCCGATGGTCGCTTTAACCGAAACTTTGCTGAAGCGCGGCGCGGTTTCCGAAGTTCGGCGCTTGTACTTTACCGACCCGGAGCGGAATCCCGGTGGCCGTGGCAAGTCCCGCCAGGACATATTCGAGAAGAACGGGACCTCTGGACCAGAGATCCTGGCGCATCCCCACTTCATGAAGTATCTCGAGTACTTTGTGTGCGGACCAAATCTTCCTGCTGCGGTTATCGCGGAGTTCAAAGAAGCTGCGCGCTTCTCAGGTTACTTGACTGGGGGAGATGTTCTTGATCTGATCCCGAAGGCGCGAGCGGTAGTCCGTTCGGAACGTCTCGAACCGCATGACGCATCCGACGAGTTTCACAAGCTGGTGCTTGAGTGCGGAGCTATGCCCTCCAGTGCCGAATCAATCCGAAGCGCGGTACGCGCCATAAAGGTGAGCAGATGAGACTTAACAGGTCGTTCGACACGGACACGCAGCGGCATTGCGCCGCGAGGTGCACGCTTCCCCCGACGCCTCGTGGCGCAATGCCGCTGCATGCCGGTCAACTTCGACGTTAGGCGCGGAATGAGGAAGCAGAGAATGGAACGTCGCATGCTATACATCCCTGTACTCCAAATCGACACGAACCTCATCAATGCTCGGCAAAAGCTTGGTGCGGTAAATCTACTCGAACGGTGGTACGCAGACGAGGTAATTCTGATCAACATCTCCTCTGTCGCCCACGACGAGGCACAGGCGGATGGAGATCCGCTCCGCGTCAAGAAAGCCAACGAGCAGATCTACACCGCAACACCTCCGGTTCCGGAGAACGATCCGCTGTTTGAGAAGGTTCAGACCGCTCTGTTCCCACAGGGACCTAAGGATGAGAATCAGCGCAACGACATCCGCATCGTGTGCGAAGCTGCCAAGTACCATGCCATCTTGGTCACGGCCGACGGAGCTTCAAAGACTCAGCCGGGAGGCATCCTTGGTAATCGTCACAAGCTCGGCAACTTGGTTCAAATCATGTCGCCAGAAGAGGCTGTCGCCTTCGTGCGCTCGAAGATTCGTGAGCGAGACGAGTTCAACGAACGGTCTGTCAAGGAGTTCGGCGGCGAACTCCCACCTTGGACAGGCAAGGACTGAATCGCCGCCCAACGAACCGCCCACCATCCATCAAATCGCAATCGGGTCCACATCAATCGCCCAGCGGATCAGGCTTTTAAATTCTGCCTGCTGGCGCGTTTCAAACAGCGTGGGCTGCCAGGCTGCGAGGAAGCGTTGCAGCGCCGCGCGTGACGGACTTTCGACCAGCATCTGCGCGCGCTCGATATTGGCCACACGCTGTATCGTCATCGGCACGGCCGGATATGCAGTGACCTGCCCGTTGCCCGTGAGCTGTTGCGCCTCGGCCTGGGCCGCTGCTGCGTTCAGAAATCCTTGTGCCACATCCTGCGCACGCGCCTCGGCGCGCACCAGCGCTGAAAAACCGAAGGGCGACATGCCCGCCGCTTCGCGCTCGGCCAACTGCTGCGTCGCAAAACCCGGATAGTCGTGCTTTTTCAGTGCTTCAAAAAGCGGATGGGCGGGATGAAAAGTCTGCACCCACATCTCGCTGGCTTCGCTGTGCCGGGCATCACGGCCTGCACGGCCTCCCGCTTGCATCAAGAGGCTGAAGAGGCGCTCGGGCGCACGGAAGTCGCTGGAGAACAGCGCCCCGTCAGGGTTGATGGCCGCCACCAGCGTGATGTGGCGAAAGTCGTGGCCCTTGGCGATCATCTGCGTGCCGACCAACACGTCGACCTCGCCCGCATGCACGCTGGCCAGCTGCGATTCGAGCGCCCCTTTGAGCCGCGTCGTGTCAGCGTCGATACGGGCAATGCGCGGCGGCTCGCCGTCTGGCCGCTTCACGCCGGCCAGTAATTCGGCCAAATGTTCTTCCAGCCGTTCGGTGCCGCGTCCTACGGGCGCGATGTCGATGTTGCCGCAGCTCGGGCAGGCGCGCGGCACACGTTCGGTGAAGCCGCAGTGATGGCAACGCAGGGTGCGGTCTATCTTGTGAAAAACGCGGTAGGCGCTGCAGTGCGGGCACTCGCTTTTCCAGCCGCAGTCGTGGCAGGCCAGCACAGGCGCATAGCCGCGCCGGTTTAAA
Organism: Polaromonas sp. P3_A5; assembly: GCF_056403055.1. Lineage (NCBI taxonomy): Bacteria > Pseudomonadati > Pseudomonadota > Betaproteobacteria > Burkholderiales > Comamonadaceae > Polaromonas > Polaromonas sp. P3_A5. Next base: position 358,542 of record NZ_JBFUGF010000002.1, on the reverse strand, counting down.
AAGATCAACGACTGCTCGCCACGGGCTACGCGCTGCGCGATGGCATCCAGCAGCGGCGGCGCAATCACGCAGTGCTTGGGCTGGTGGTTCATGTCCACGCGCCGAACTGTGGGCAGGCCTCCTGAAGAGCTCGTCGCTGAGGAATTTTCCGACGGGCCGCCCCTAGGAAAATTGGCCCCCTCGGGGGGCAGCGCATTACGCGAAGCGAAAAGCGTGGGGGCCACGTCACCGATACGTTCACTCATCGTGAGGCGTTGGTAGCGGCCCGCCAGTGTCGCCTGCCAACTCTCCAATGATGGCGTGGCCGAACCGAGCAGCACCCTGCAAGGACCATGGTCATGCGTGGCGTCCTCGGTCTCTATCTTGGCGCGGTAGACCGCCAGGTCGCGGGCGGAATAGCGTGCGCCCTCTTGTTGCTTGTAGCTTGGGTCGTGTTCCTCATCGACCACCAGCAGGCGCAGATTCGGCATGGAGGCAAACACCGCCATGCGCGTGCCCAGCACCAGGCGCGCATGGCCGGCGTGGGCCGCCAGCCAGCTTTTCAGGCGCTGGGCTGGGGTCAGGCCGCTGTGCAAGGCCACCACGCGCTCTTTGCCCAGGTGGGCAAAACGCGCTTCAAAGCGCGATTGCAGCTGGGGCGTGAGGTTGATCTCGGGCACCATCACCAGCACCTGGGCTGTGGGGTCCTGCTCCAGCACGCGGGCCGCGGCGCGCAGGTAGACCTCGGTTTTGCCGCTGCCGGTGGCGCCGAACAGCAGCGCGGGCCGGGTATCGTTGTCAAATTCAGCCAGGGCAAGAGCCTGCTGCGCACTGAGCGGCATCAGAGCCGCGGTGTCCTGCGGGCCGCTGGTGTCCGCAACCGGGCGCTTGAGCCGCCGCGCCAGCTGAACATTGCTCAGGTCGCGCAGTTGCGGCGGCAATGCCGCCAGCGCCACCTCGCCCAGGGAGCGCTGGTAATAAGCGGCGGTGAACGTCACCAGTTTTTGCCAGGTCGCCGAAAGAGGCTGCAGCCCTTCCAGCACACCGGTGACATGACGCGTCTGTATTTCCAGCAGCGTTCCACTGTCAGGTACGACTTCCCACACCACCCCAAGGACTTCGCGTTTACCCAGCGGCACGCGCACCAGGGCACCCACAGCAAGCGGCAACTCGCTTTGGTAGGTCAGTGGCCCGCCAATGGAACTGTGCGCGGGCGCGGCAACGGCAACTTGAAGCCAATAGCTCATTTGGAGTAACTAAATGTGTTTACTTCTTGAGAAGTACATCCAGATAGTGCGCTAAGTCCTTGATTTACCATCGCTTTACAGATTTCCAGATTTTCTGTGGATAACTTTGTTGATAGCTTGCCGTGGCGCGTCGCGAAGCCTTGTAAATCAAGGCTTTTCTTAAACTGCCCGGAAAAAAAGCAATTTAAAGTCTCTATATAAATCAACAACTTACGTCCGCTATTGCTTTGATAGCGAAGCATGCCGCCTGCGTTCACCATTGCGGCACCGCAACACGAATTTTGTGCATAAGTCCGGGCGCCATCGCCCGGTTTTGTGCTAGCCATGGTTGAAATCATTCGTCCAGTGGCCTTTTCTGGACGTAGGCGGAAAGTTTAGGTACCAGCGGCGCGCATGCTGCGAGAGTGAGCGTGTACTGCGCGCACCAGCACTTCCACACTTTCGGGGGGCGTGTGCTGGCTGATGCCATGCCCCAGGTTGAAAATATGGGCCGGTCCAGGCTTGCTGGCATCAATATGGGGCTTGCCAAAGCTGTCCAGCACGCTTTTCACTTCGGCTTCTATCTGGGTCGGGTTGGCAAACAGCACGTTGGGGTCCAGGTTGCCCTGCAAGGCTTTGGCATGTGGTCCGTTTTCACCGACCAGCGCGCGCGCCCTGGCCAGGTTGACCGTCCAGTCCAGTCCCAGCACTTCGCAATCGAGCTGCGCCATGGCTTCGAGCCACTGGCCGCCGCCTTTGGTGAAGACGAGGCGGGGGATCTTGACGCCCTCGTGCTCGCGTTTGAGCTGGGCCAGCACGCGGGCCGTGTAGGCCAGGCTGAAGGTTTTGAAGGCTGCGTCGGCCAGCACGCCGCCCCAGCTGTCAAAAATCATCACGGCCTGGGCGCCGGCTTCGATCTGTGCGTTCAGGTAGGAGGCAACCGCGTCGGCGTTCACGGCAAGCATTTTGTGCATCAGGTCCGGGCGCTGGTACAGCATGGTCTTGACCAGGCGGTAGTCGTCGGAGCCTGCGCCTTCGACCATGTAGCAGGCCAGCGTCCAGGGGCTGCCCGAAAAGCCGATCAGCGGCACGCGGCCGTTCAGCGCCTTGCGGATCGACGTGACGGCGTCAAAAACATAGCGCAGCTTGTTCATGTCAGGCACTTCCAGCTTGGCCACCGCAGCTTCGTCACGCACCGGCGTGGCAAAGCGCGGGCCTTCACCGAGCGCAAACGACAGGCCCAGGCCCATGGCATCGGGCACGGTCAGGATGTCGCTGAACAGGATGGCTGCATCCAGCGGGTAACGCTCCAGCGGCTGCAGCGTGACTTCAGTGGCGTAGTCGGTGTTGGTGGCCAGGCCCATGAAACTGCCGGCCTGGGCGCGCGTGGCGCGGTACTCGGGCAAATAGCGGCCGGCCTGGCGCATCAGCCAGACGGGAGTATGGGTGGTGGCCTGGCGCAGGCAGGCGCGCAAAAAGGTGTCGTTTTGAAGGGGTGCGAACATGCCCTGATTGTCTCAGGTGTGAGGCGGGCCCTCCCATCGCGGGATATCCGCAGGGGTGGCACTTGTGCGGGTTCGGATTTACCATGGCCTCATGGGCCCCGCCGGGTCCGAAAGAGGTGTTTCATGCGCATGAACGACCAGGAGTATTTCCGCAGTTGCATCGCCAAGGAGCGGCACCTTGCGCAACTGCTGGGCCATGCGCACATCGAGGAATGCTACGAAAGCGCAGGCACCCTCTGGGACAGCAATCAGGCTTTGCCGCAGTGGACGCGCGACTGGCGTGCCTGTGGCCCGCTGATGACGGCCTACGGCATCACGGTGAGCTATGACGCCGGGGGCGCGACGCTCGGGTCCACGACGGTGCATTTCGCGGACCACCCTGGCCGCGACCGCGCGGTGATGTACGGCATCGTCAAGGAGGTGATCTTCCGGCTGGAACACCACAAGGCCGCGCCTTTGCCTGCCGTCACCGTTAAATCCGAAGTGTCTTGATGAAGGCTTCGAGCTCGTCGATGGGCAGGGGCTTGCAGAACAGATAGCCCTGGTAGCAGTCGCAACCGTGGCGCGACAGAAAGTCGCGCTGGGCTTCGGTCTCAACGCCTTCCGCCACCACGCCCAGCCCCAGGCTTTGCGCCAGGCCAATGATGGTGCGTGCGATGGCAGCGTCGTTAGGGTCGCGCAGGATGTCTTCCACAAAAGACTTGTCGATTTTCAGTTGGTCCAGCGGCAAGCGCTTCAGGCATGAGAGTGAGGAATAGCCCATGCCGAAATCGTCAATGGAAAGGGTCACGCCCATCTTCTTGAGCCGGGCCATTTTTGTGATGGTGACATCCATGTTTTCGGCGAGCAGGCTTTCGGTCAGCTCCAGTTTGAGCTTGTGCGGGCTGACTTTCGTCTCCTTGAGCGCAGCCATGACAAGGTCCACGAACTCCGGGTGCCGGAATTGCCGCACGCTCACATTGACGGCCACGCTGAAGGCTGCGGTTTCAGGACGATGGGCCCACGCTGCGAGCTGGCGGCAGGCTGTCTCGAGCGCCCATTGGCCCAGCGGCAATATCAGTCCGGCCTCCTCAGCCGCCGGAATGAACTCGGACGGCTGTACCAGGCCACGCCCGCCGTGCTGCCAGCGCAACAGCGCCTCGACGCCCGTCATGCGCCCGTCACGCCCCACCTGCGGCTGGTAGTACAGGAGGAACTGCTTTTCACGCAGGCCCTGGCGCAAGTCCGACTGCAGCGCGGCGCTGGCGGTGACGGCGGCCTGCATCGCCGGGTTGAAAAAGCAGATGGTATTGCGCCCCGACATCTTGGCCTGGTACATGGCCAGATCGGCCTGCTTGAGCAGGTCCCCGATGTTGTCCAGGGTCTGGTTGAACGAGGTAATGCCGATGCTGCAGGTGCTGTAGTGCTGGTAGCCCGCCAGGCTGTAGGGCTCGCTCAGCGCGGCAAGAATCCGCGTGCCCACCGCTTCAGCTTTTGCGGCCGCTTCGCGAGGATCCTGGCCCAGGTCCTCCAGCATGACCACAAACTCGTCCCCGCCCAGCCGTGCCACCGTGTCGGGCTGCTCCAGGCAGGCCGCCAGGCGCTTGGCCACCTGTTGCAGCAACAGGTCTCCCTTCTGGTGGCCCATGGTGTCGTTGAGCGTCTTGAAATTGTCCAGGTCGATGAACATCAGCGCGGCTTCGCGCGGGTGCCTGTAATTGTGGGTGAGTGCTTTTTGCAGCCTGTCCATCAGCAGCTGGCGATTGGGCAGCTGCGTCAGCGGGTCGTAGAAGGCCAGGTGCTTGATTTCACTCTCCGCCACCTTGCGGCGCGTGATGTCGCGCCCCACCGCAACCCAATGGGTAAAGAAAACGCCGGCGTCGTCCGCGACCGGCACGATGTCGACTTCCATCCAGAAGTGCCGGCCGTTTTTCTTGTAGGTGATGAGTTCGGCCTGGACGGGTTCGCCTTTCTGAAAGGCGGCGCTGATGCGCTCCAGTTCGCTGCGTTGGGTTAACGGCCCGCACAGCAGGCGCGGCGAATGGCCGAGGGCCTCTTCCGGGCTATAACCGGTATGTTGCTCGAAGGCGTTGTTGACAAAGATGATGCGCAAGCCCGGTTTTCCGGAAGGTACCGCTTCCGTGATGAGCACGATATCGTTGAGGCGGGAGATGCTTGTCTCCAGCAGCATGAGCTGTTCCCTGGCCTTGCGTCGTTCGCTGATATCGCGAAAGTAGATGGCGACTCCGTCCGGAAACGGGTACGCGCGGATCTCGAACCATTTGTCCAGCGGTGCATAGAGCGCTTCAAATTCCACCTGGTAGTTGCCCGCAACCGCGGCCCGGACCTGCTCGGAAAACGAGGTGTTGATGGCGCCCGGAAATTCCTTCCAGATGCTTTTGCCCAGCAGGTCCTTGCTGGGTCGGCGGAGCAGCCGCGCGCCTTCCCGGTTGAGGTAGGTAAAGCGCCATTGCGGATCCAGCGTGTAAAACCCCTCGGTGATGCTTTCCAGCGTGATGCCCAGGCGGGTGGCCAGCCGCTGGGCGTCTTCTTCGGTCTGCTGGCCGGCCGTACCGGCTGCGCTGTCCCCAGGTTCCTCATGTCCTTCTGCCCCTGCGGTTCGCAGCGCATGCTGCTGCAGGTTCAGTTGCGCAGCGATCAATCCGGCAAGCGTGTCCTGGTCTTCCTCTTGCGCTGCGTCCAGGTTCCGCGGAACCCTGTCCATGACGGCCAGTACGCCCAGCAAAACGCCGTCGCCGCCGGCCAGCGGCACACCGCGGTAAAAGTTGATGCCGGGAGCACAACGGGCAGGTATCAGCGGCTGGCGCGGCGGGTTTTCCAGCGTGGCGACGCAGAGCGTCACCAGGCCTTCACGCTCATGCGGAGCGAAGCCGGTGCCCGACCTGAAAGCCGGCTGCCCGTTTTCCATCGCCACCATGATGGCAATCGGCGTGGCGCAGGAGCGGGCCGCCAGCCGGGTAAGCCGGTCGGCGTTGGTTGGACGCGTGGCATCGTGCTCTTCGCCACCCTGCGGCAGGACGTGCAGCGCAAACGCTGGATCGACAGTGGAAACGGACACGGGAGCAACACCTGCTTTTCAAACTACAGCCTTTGATGCTGATGCATAGCGCCGTGAATTAGCGTCAGCGGCGTGTGAGATTTGCAAGTGTTGACCATAAAGCGTTGCAAAACGTTCTGTTGCGTACCCGGAAGCGAATTTGTCCTACGCTGCTCTCTGTCGCTGCCTCACCGTACCTGGCGGTAGCGCGTTGCATGCTGCAACACCTCTCATCGCCCATCGCTCCTGCCTCCTCAGGTTTCCCGATTTTCGTGATCTTTCCTCTTCAGCGAAGCACAAATGCCCCCTCTTGAACTCGATCAATTGCAGCAATGCCCCGATATCGACACTTTGCAAACGGTCCTGAGAAACATGTGTTCCCGTTTTGGCTCCGTCACCCAGCTCAATATCCTGCCGGCCTCCCACGCCGGCAAGCAACAGGCCCTGTGCTTCCTGCGCATGGCCACAGCCGAGGAAGAACAACGCCTGATGAGTGGCCTGGGCATCGGCAGGTTTGGCGGAGAGCTTGTGCTGGTGGTGGATCTGCAGACCACAGAGCCCCTGGCGGCACCCAAATTGTCCGGCTCGGCCGCATGAGTGCCGCCCGGCCGGACCCCTGACGGGATGCTTATCCGGCCGCTAACGGGCCGGCCGAGGGATGCCTGAGCAGCAGCCTGTCGAGGGCAGCCAGTGTGCCAAAGGATTCGGCGAAGTCGGCAAACAGCGTGGCATTGTCGGGTGCCGCGGCCTTGCCTTGCCATGCAGCGCGGAACTGGTCGAAGATTTCGCCAAAACTCCTCTGGCCATCCACCAGCGAAAGAATCTTCGCGCCGTATTTTCCGGGATTGACCATGACCGCGATGCCTGAATGCTGGTGCCTGAGCATGAAGGGCTGGCCCCGGTTGCTGCCGAACACCTGCGCGGCAAGTTCGCCGGTCAGGGGCTCGTGGTAGAAAAACGGCACGTATTCCGCATCGCCATAGGGCGCCTTGCAAGTGTCACCGTGCGTGACGTATAGCGAATGGGTGATGAGGGTACCGGCCATCAGTTCGGCCATTTCGTACTGCTTGCGCCGCGGCAGTTTGCGCAATGCCGCGGCCATGGCCGGCGGCTTGCTTCCCAGCACCATGTGCGGCAAATAAGGCGAAAGGCCGCGCTGTACATCGGTGAACTCCAGGTGCATGCCGTGTCCGCTCTTTGCGCCATGCGCTTCGCCGCCCAGCCAGTCAAACAGCTCGCCCACGCTGTATGAGCGGTCCTGCGAATGCAGCAGCAGGTCGTAGATGCCTGCGTCGCCCATCTTGTGGTCGTGGTGCAGGTCTTCGCTGCGCTTGAACCAGTTGGTGGCGGGCAGGCTAGCCAGCAAGTCGCGCGTGTTGGCGATTTTCCGCTGCGCATCCGCCTCGTCGCCGTTGACCAGGCGCATGAGTTCCTGCATCTGGTACACGCCGGTGCGGCCCGTGGTGGCATACACCATGAGTCCGATGGCGCCATCGTCCTTGAGCACGCTGCGCAGCGCCTTGAATCCCAGATCGGGATCGGCCAGATGGTGCAGCACGCCGCTGCAATTGATGTAGTCGAAGGTGCCGAGCTCTGCCGCCAGGGCCGGCAGGTTCAGCAATGAATCGTGAACCCAGGTGATGTTTGCCAGCCCGCGAATCTGCGCGCGCTCCTTCGCCAGTGCGATGCTGGCTCCACTCATGTCGAGATGCACGATTTGTGCGTCGGTGTCGCGCAACTGCTCGGCCAGGAAAATGGTGGCGTCGCCGGTGCCGCCGCCTGCCACCAGCGCACGAAAGCCATTCTGGAACGACTGCTTCCCCGCAAAGCAATAGTGATTGATCATGGGCAAATCTTCCAGCCAGGTCCGCACCAGGCGCTTTTGGTCGTCCTGCGGATTGCAGGGCGGATAAGGCAGCGCCTCATACTGGTTTCTGACTTCGGGCAAATAGTTGTCGGGCATGGAGGCTTCCGGAAAAACGATTGGCAAAAGCCTATTGTCTCCGCCCAGGATCGCCCCGCGCCGGAAACCTCTCTCCCATCCAGTGGCCGCGCGGAACCGGCTTTGCCGGGCCGCAGCGGCCGCCCCCTGCAAGGGGGGATCCGGCTACACGCAGTGAGCCGAGAAGGGGGTGAACCTACCTGACGGGCAAGAACTGGAGGAACGTGCCGCCCAGCAAGTTCTGAACATAGGTGATCACCGCGCGCCGGTACTTCTCCGTCAGCACTGAGGCCAGCAGATCCAGCCGGCCAATGATTTTGCCGAACTCGCGCTCAAAGCTCAGGTTGCGCTCGCGCTCGGTGATTTCATCGGCCAGCAGCAAGGGCTGGCCTGCGGCATTGCGCCGGTTGGACAGCATCCATACGGCGATTTCAATGTTGCGGGCGGCGTTGTAGATGTATTGCGCATCCAGGCTGTCGGTCAGGTAATATGCTGTTTTCCCGCCGTGGGCCGTGACCACCATGTCGGCGCTGGCATAAATGAACGCCGCCACGCGGTCGCCCTTGAAGTCGGGCCCCAGCGCCAGCGACAGCGCGGCGATGTCGCGCTTGCCCTGCAGTTCGGGCCAGGGCGTACGGGTATCGACCGCCACGCGCAGCTGGGCAAGGGCCGCGTCGCGCCCGAGCGTACTGGTTTTCCGCCATTCCGCCGGGTTGCGCCGGTACAGCTTGTCGGCCAGGCGCAGCAAACCCTCCAGGTTATCGCGCATGCCCAGGGTGGCCATGCGGTTCACGTCCGACTGGCCGATCTCGCTGGCGGCCATCGGGGCGGCCTGTGCTTCGCCCTTGTGCGTGGGCGCCTGGCTGGCGCACCCGGCCAATGCAGCCAGGGCCAGCAGCAAGGGAGGGCGGAAGAATGAAAAAATGGAAGGAGAAATGGCTGGTGCGGGAAGGGAGATGGGTGCCGTGCGCAAGGACATGGGGCATTTTCAGCGGCTGCGCCGCGCCGCGCAAGCATGGCTTTCCCGGGCTGCCGCCGGCTGCAGGGGCAAGCTCAGGCGGAAGCCGCGCCCACTTGGGCAATCGGGTGCAACAGTCCGCGGGATAGCAGCACCCGGTGGTCAATCTTGAGGCAGTGGTCCTGTACCACCAGCAAGCCCGCCGCTTCCGCCTTCGCAGCTGCCGTGGCGTTGGAAATTCCGAGCTGCATCCACACGGCCCTGGCGCCTATCGCAATGGCTTCGTCGACCACTGGCGGAATATCTTCGCTGTTGCGAAAGCAGTTCACCAGGTCGATCTTTTCGTGCTGCGCGGCTTCGGTCAGCGTCGAATAGGCCTTTTCGCCAAGCACCTCGGCGGCGTTCGGGTTGACCGGGATGATGCGGTAGCCATTGGCCTGCATGTAGCGCGCCACATCAAAGCTGGCGCGGTGAGGCTTGGGCGACAAGCCCACTACCGCGATGGTGCGGCAGTGGTTGAGGATGTGCGGCATGCGCTCCGCAGGTGGCAAGGGGTTCATGGCTGGTTCATGCCTTGTATTTGACGGAGCAGCCATAAGCCCGGCTGGTTGCTACGCTCAAGGGCTTGCCGCCCAGCGCTTCGGTCAGGCCCTGGCGCACGTAATTGGTGGCGGTCTTGATATCGTCAACGCGGGCAGAAGGGATGCTGTCAATACCGCCTGCGTAAATCAGCTGGCCCTGCGGACTGATGATGTACATGTGCGGTGTCGTCTTGGCGCCGTAAAGCTGGCCGATCCTGCCTGACTCGTCCATCAGTGTCGCAGTCGGCTGGCCCTGTTTCTCGGCCATCCAGCCGGCCAGTTTGGCCGGCGCCAGGTAGTCGCTGCTTTCGGCCTCCGTGGAGTTGATGGACAGCCACACCACGCCTTTGGCGGTGAATTCCTTTTGCAGGCCTTGCATGTTGCCGCTGTAGTGCTTGCGCACAAAAGGGCAGCCCGGATTGGTCCATTCCAGCACCACCAGCTTGCCTCTGTAATCGCCCAGGTTGCGGGTCTTGCCAGCCGTGTCGGGGGCTGAAAAGTCGGGGGCTGCCTGGCCGACACTTGCTGTGGCCGCCTGCACGGAAAAGGCGGCCGACGCCAGCCAGGGGGCGGCAACGAGAGCGCCGGAAAAGTTGCGGCGGGTAAGTGCCCGGACGGGCTGCAGAGGGGTATTCAACATGGCTTGAACTCCTTCAGGAAGAAATAATCAACAACACGACAACAGGTTCTTTACAGCTTGGCCAGTTCGGCCCTCATGTCGTCCACCGACAAAATCTCCGACAGCACGAGCGGCGCGCGGCCGGGCTTGTAAATCACATATACCGGTACACCGTTGCGGCCCAGTTGCTTCAGTGCCGCTGTCACTGCCGGGTCGCGCCGCGTCCAGTCGGCACGCAACAGCGCCACGTTCTTCGTTTCGATGTCGGCCAGAACCGAGGCATTCGAGAGGGTGGTCTTTTTGTTGTACTGGCAGGTCACGCACCAGGCGGCGGTGAAATCCACGAACACACTTTGCCCTTGCGCGGTGAGCTGGTCAACCCGGCCCGGCTCCCAGGCTTGCCAACCGCCCACTGCCGGTGTTGCCGACACCAGGGCCGCAGGCTTGGTGATGTTCGGGCCAATGGCCCACAGCCCCAGCGCACCCAGCGCCACGGAAAAGGTTGCCAGCAGCGTGCGTGCCGTGCCGCGCAGGGTAAAGGCCCAGATCGCCAGTGCCATCAATACCAGCAAGGCCAGCAGTGCACCCGCGCCGTCGATGCCGCTTTGCTGGCCCAGCACCCAGACCAGCCAGGCGACTGTGGCAAACATCGGGAAAGCCATCAGCTGCTTGAAGGTCACCATCCAGGGGCCGGGACGCGGCAGCATTCTTGCCACGGCCGGTATGGCGCTCGCCGCCAGATAAGGCGATGCCATACCTATACCGATGGCCGCGAAAATCGCGAGCGCTTCAAGCGCCGGAAGCCCCACCGCATAGCCCAGCGAGGCGCCCATGAAAGGAGCGGTGCAGGGCGATGCAATGGCGGTGGCCAGCACACCCGACAAAAATGCGTTGACGGTGGGATTTTTCGCCTGCCAGCCGGCGAGCCGGCCCGGCAGGATGTTGCCGAATTCGAAGAGGCCTGCCAGATTCAGGCCCAACAAGGTGAACAGCGCCGCCAGCAATGCCACTACCGCCGGGTTTTGCAACTGAAAGCCCCAGCCGAGTTGCTCGCCCGCGGCGCGCAAACCCAGCAGCAGTGCACCCAGCGCCAGGAAAGACACCATAACGCCCACGGTGTAAGCCAGGCCGGTGGTCAGGCGCGTGGCCTGGTCCTTCACCTGCACAAAACCCACCACCTTGATGGCCAGCACCGGAAACACACAGGGCATGAGGTTGAGGATCAGGCCGCCGAGCAATGCACCCAGCATGGCGGCGATGAGGCCGACCGGTGGTGCGCTGGTTTGCACGGGTGCCGCACCGGCCGACGCGTTGGCGCGCAAGGCCGCTTCAAGTGCCGGCGGCACGACGGTGGCAGCCGCTGGCGCAGGCCAAGGGCCTTTGACCGGCGCGTCAATGCGATAGGCGGCGTTCTCCAGGGCCACCACCAGCGGCATGCTGGCCGGGCTTTCGGTGCGCTGGCCCGACAGGGGCACCTGGGCCGTCCACACCGCGCCTTGCCAAGCCTGTTGCCAGGGGGCGGCGGGCTCGATCACGCTACCGGTTTCGGGGTACAGCGCCAGTGTTTTGCCCTGCAGGGCAGCGGGCAAGCCGGCCAGGGAAATGCTGATCGCCTTGCCTTCGACTGCCACCTGGCTGGCGCCGGCGGCCAGAGTTTTGGGCGTGGCGGCGAACGTGTCCTGAAACAACTGGCCGCTGGCCGCGGTCGAGCTTCGCACCGGGATGCTCAGTGAAAAGTCACCCTCTTGCGGAATGCATTCCTTGCGGCACACCAGCCAGGACGCCTTGAGTTTGACGTCCAGCTGCCTGGCGGCGAAACCGGGCGCCACGGTCAAAGGCACGGGCAGCAGCACCGCCTTTTCATAGCCGTAGTTGGCCAGCGTGCCAATCGGGATTTTTTTGGGCGTCGGCCAGGCGATATCGCCTGCAGTGATGCCGGCGGGCAATTGCCAGTCGAGCTGCGTCGGCAGCCCGGAATCACCGGAGTTTTTCCAGTAGGTATGCCATTCGGGCTGGTGCGTGAGCCGCAGCCCCACCCAGACCGGCTTGCCGGGCTCCACGCCTTGCGGCGCCCAGGCCAGCAGTTCGGCACTGACCTGCTCCGTTGTGACCACCGCACCGGTTGTGCCCGGGGTGCCTTTGCCCAGAATGTCGCTAAAGGCCTTTTGGGCGCTGGCGGGCACGGGGATTGCGCAAGCAGCTATCAAAAATGTAGCGGCTAGCTTGGCAAACGGAAAACGCAGGGCATTCATTGTGCAAGTGTGAGCGGGTGGCGCAGAGATTAGTTCCTGGAAGGCTAGGAGGCAAGACAGCATGCGGGCATCGCTCGATGACGGTTAGTCCGTTTTCACGCTGCCTTATTACAGCCGTTTTCAGAGTCAGCCCAGATAATAGGGGCATGCCGCGCATTGTCCTCGCCACCCTCAACGCGAAGTACATCCACGCTTCGCTGGGCCTGCGCTACCTGCTGGCCAATATGGACCTGCATGGCGGCCCCGGCCTTCGCGCACAAACGTTGCTGCGCGAATTTGTGATCCAGCAACGGCCCATGCAGATCGTCGAGGAGTTGCTGGCGCTCGATCCTGAAGTCATCGGCCTCGGCATTTATATATGGAACGTGGTGGAAACCACCCAGGTCGTGCGCCTGCTCAAAACCCTGAGGCCCGGCATCAAGGTGGTGCTGGGCGGACCCGAGGTCAGTTACGAGACGGGCGAACAGGAAATCTGCCGCCTGGCCGACCATGTGGTCACCGGCTGGGGCGATGTGAGTTTTCCCAAGCTCTGCCGTGCCTTGCTCGAGGGCCCGCAACCGCTGATGAAGGTCGTTGCGGGGGAGCAGCCGGCACTGGAGGCGCTGGCCTTGCCTTATGGCGAATACACCGACGAAGACCTTGCCAAACGGTTGCTGTATGTCGAAGCCTCGCGCGGCTGCCCCTTCAAGTGCGAGTTTTGCCTGAGCTCGCTCGACAAGACCGCCTGGGCTTTCGATCTGGACGCGTTCATGGCCGGGATGGACGCACTCTACCGGCGCGGCGCACGCAACTTCAAGTTTGTGGACCGCACGTTCAACCTGAAGGTCGAGAACTCGGTGCGCATCCTGCAGTTTTTCCTGGACCGGATGGCGCCTGACCTGTTCGTGCATTTTGAAGTGGTGCCCGACAGCCTGCCCGACCGGCTCAAAGTGCTGATTGCACAGTTCCCGGCAGGTTCGCTGCAGTTTGAAGTCGGTATCCAGAGCTTCAACCCCGAGGTGCAGCAGCGCATTTCGCGCAAGCAGGACAACGCCAGGACCGCGGACAACTTGCGCTGGCTGGTGAACGAGAGCCAGGCCCATGTGCACGCAGACCTGATCTTCGGTTTGCCCGGCGAGACGCTGGAGAGCTTCGCCGAGGGTTTTGATCGCCTGCATGAACTGGCGCCGCATGAAATCCAGTTCGGCATCCTGAAGCGCTTGCGCGGCACTCCGATTACCCGGCACACGGCGGAGTTCGCCATGGCGTATGACCCGCAGACGCCGTACACGATTTTGCAGAGCTCCACGATTGACTTTGTCACCATGCAGCGCATCAACCGCTTCGCACGGTATTGGGAAATGCTGGCCAACTCAGGGCGTTTTGCACGGGGGCTCCAGCTGCTCCTGGCACCGGGCTCGGCATTCGGCCATTTTCTGCATTTCAGCGACTGGCTCTGGGCCAGCACCGGTAAAACCCATGAGTTCGCACCTGAGAAACTGGTGGATTTGCTGTTTGAGCATCTCACCGCAGTGCGGGGCCTGGTCAGCGCAGAGGTGCTCAGCGCACTGTTGGCCGACTACCTGGCCAGCGGCGCACGCGGCCGCCCCAATTGCCTGGCCGATCTGCTGGGTGCCGCCCGGCCGGCTGCGCCGCTGCACGCCGGAAGACAGGGCGCAGCGCGGCAGGGGCGTCATGTAAACCAGAAATCAGGGTTTCAGGACGAGTCGGGCGCCCACCGGGAAGCCATTCAAAAGGCTGCAGCGGCCGCTTGATGAGCCAAAGCCCCGATCTTTAAAGCATCTCTTCCGGCGCAAAGGGCCCGATCAGCTTGAGCATCAGTTGCAGTCCCCAACTGGCATCCGGCTCGATCATGGAGTCCTTGAGGGGCGAGCCCTGCGGCGCGCGCCAGACCAGCCGGCTGTTCTCCAGCTCGACCCGGTAGGCGCCCGACGCCAGCGTAGGTTCGATCAGCCGCGTGGCTTCGGCCGAGATGGCGCGGTTGCGGATGACGATGGCCACTTCGCTGTTTTGCAGCTGCGAGCGCAGGTCCAGGTTCATGGAGCCCACGACCAGCATCCGGTCGTCCATGACGACGACCTTGGAATGCAGGCTGGCACGTGAGCCGCCGGTGGAACCGCCCGTGGATCCCCCCGCGATCGCTGCCGAGCCGAAGCTGCTGAAAGAGCCTTCCTGCTCGGCGCGCATTTCGTAAATCTCGATGCCCATCTCCAGCAAGGCCTTGCGGTAGCGCGCGTAACCGACGTGGGCAGCCGGCGCGTCGTTGGATGCCAGTGAGTTGGTGAGCACCCGCACACGAATACCGCGTTGCCGGAGGTCGGCAAACTGCTTCATCATGCGTTCGCCGGGCACGAAGTACGGCGAAACGATCAGCAGGTTGTTTTTGGCCTGCGACATCAGTTGCAGCAGCCCGTCGACCGTGGTGTCCTGCGATTCTTCAGTGGTGTCGGCGTCGGCGGCGATCTTGGACGCCTTGTCCACCAGCAGCACCGAGGGCGCCCAGGTCCAGGTTAAGAGCCGCAGGTCGGTCGAATCCGGCAGCGTCGGCAATGCAGAGGTCGCCCGTTCCGGCCGGGTTGAGGGGGGTACCGCGCCGTCACCCGCCTGGAGGGTAGCGGCCTGCGCCGTGCCTGCGGGAGAAGAACGGTTTTCAGGGGCCGGCGGCTTGCGCTTGAGTGCGTCGATTTCCTTTTCGGTCATCAGCGACTGCACCGGGTATGCCAGCGGGTTGTTCCAGTACTGGTCAAAGCTGCGCGACAGATCTTGCGCGATGCGGCCGGCCGCCAACACGTCGATGTCCACAAAATTGGTACCGGTGCTTTGGCCGAAGTAGGTTTCGCCCAGGTTGCGCCCGCCGGTGATCGCCACGGCGTTGTCCGCCACAAAGATCTTGTTGTGCATGCGCCGCTGCATGCGCGCCGTGTCTTTGAGGTTGCCCAGGATGCGGAACATCAGGGAGCCGCGGCCGCCCGGCAGGGGGTTGAAGAGGCGCAGCTCGATGTTTTTCTCAAAAGCCAGTTTCAGTACCTGCGCGTTTTTACCCGAGGTGTTGAAGTCGTCCAGCAGGATGCGAATCCGCACGCCACGGCCCGCTGCTTCGCGCAGCGCCTCAAACATGCGTTCGGTGGTTTCGTCGGCAAAGATGGCGTAGTACTGGATATCCAGTGTCTTTTGCGCCGCCTTGATCAGCGTCATGCGGCTGGTGAAAGCCAGTTCTGCGTCGCCGACCAGCGCAAACCCCGAATCGTTTCGCGTGCCGGCCTTGGCCGCACGGGCTGCCACCAGGCTGCCCAGGCGCGTTTCGGCCGGGTTGGCCAGCGCGGTGGAAACCGGGCGGTCGACCTCGCTGGGTAGCGAGGCGCAACCCGCTATCCAAAGAGCGGCGAAGGCCATGGCCAGCCCCTGCAACGCGCGCCAGCCTGTGTGCGGGATCAAGCGGATGCCGGGAAGGGCGCGGGAAGTGGTCTGCATGGTGCAGGCCACTTTAGCGTAAGGAGATGTATTTGGTGCCGCCGGTCCCTGCGTTCGCGCCTATTTTTCTTGTAGGCGCGAGGCTTGACTACACTGACCGCGCCGGAAACACGCGAAGCCGGCGCGTTAAGACGACAGCGTTTCCCAACGCTGCAGTGCGGCCATCAGCTCTTCCTCGATCTTGCTGTTGCGCGCGTTGAGTTCCGCCGCCCGTTTGGCATTCGTGGTGTAGAGCGTTCCGTCATAGAGCTCCTGCTCGATGGCTTTTTGCTGCGACTCCAATTGCTGGATCAGCGCCGGCAGGCCGTCGAGCTCGCGCTGCTCCTTGTAGCTCAGCTTCTTTTTTGATAGCGGTTCGCGCTCGTCCTTATTGGGCTGCGGGCTTGTTTTGCTTGAAGTTTTGCTGCCGGCGGGGCTGCTGGCGGGCTTGTTGGCACCGGTGATCTGCGCTGCGCGTTTGGATTGCGTGATCCAGTCCGTCACGCCGCCTTCGTACTCACGCCAGAAGCCCGGGTTCTCGGGCGTACCTTCATAGGCAATGGTGCTGGTGACCACGTTGTCCAGGAAGCGCCTGTCGTGACTGACCAGGAACACCGTGCCTTCGTAGTTTTGCAACAGGTCTTCCAGCAATTCGAGGGTGTCGATGTCCAGGTCGTTGGTGGGCTCATCGAGCACGAGCACGTTGGCCGGCCGCGCGAACAGGCGCGCCAGCAGCAGCCGGTTGCGCTCGCCGCCTGACAGGGTGCGCACCGGTGAATTTGCGCGCTGGGGCGAGAACAGGAAGTCGGTCAAATAGCTCTTGACGTGTTTTTTCTGGCCGTTGATTTCGACCCACTCGCTGCCGGGGCTGATGAAGTCTTCCAGGGTGGCGTCCAGGTCCAGGCTGTCGCGCATCTGGTCAAAGTACGCGACCTGCAGGTTGGCACCCTGGCGAATCTTGCCGGGCGGATTCGTCACGTCGGGCTGCAGCTCGCCCAGGATGAGCTTGAGCAGCGTGGTTTTGCCTGCGCCGTTGGGGCCGAGCAGGCCGACCTTGTCGCCGCGCAGCAGCGTGCCGGTGAACTTGTTAACGATGAGCTTTTCCGAACCGGGATGGCCGAAGCTCTTGCTCACGTCGGTGAGCTCGGCGACGATCTTGCCGCTCTTCTCGCCGCTGGAGACATCCAGGTTGACGCGGCCCACCGCATCACGCCGTGCGGCACGGTTGTCGCGCAGGGCTTCGAGGCGCCCAATGCGGGCCACGCTGCGGGTGCGGCGCGCTTCGACACCTTTGCGGATCCACACCTCTTCCTGCGCCAGCAGCTTGTCGGCCTTGGCATTGATGACGGCTTCCTGGGCCATCTGCTCTTCTTTTTGCACCAGGTACTGGGCAAAATTGCCGGGGTAGCTGTTCAGTTTGCCGCGGTCGAGCTCGACGATGACGGTGGCGACCTGGTCCAGGAAGGCCCGGTCATGCGTGATGGTGATGATGCTGCCGTTGAAATTGACAAGCAGGTCCTCCAGCCAGGCGATGGAATCGAGGTCCAGGTGGTTGGTCGGCTCGTCGAGCAGCAGCACGTCGGGTTTGGCGACCAGCGCCTGGGCCAGCGCCACGCGTTTTTTGGTACCGCCCGAGAGCGAGCCGACGATGGCGTCCTTGTCCAGGTGCAGGCGGTGCAGGGTTTCCTCGACCCGCTGCTCCCAGGTCCAGCCGTCCAGCGCCTCGATTTCCGACTGCAGGGCGTCCAGGTCGGTGTTTTCGTCGGCTGCGAGATATTGCTCAACTACATGCCTTGTGCGCGCCAGTCCTGCGCTGGCAGCTATAAAAACCGTAGCATGCGGGTCCAGGCTGGGTTCCTGCGGCACGTAGGCAATACGCAGGTTCTGTTGCAGTTGCAGCGTGCCGTCATCGGGTTTTTCGAGGCCGGCGAGAATTTTCAGCAGGGACGACTTGCCCGTGCCGTTGCGTCCGATCAGGCCGATGCGCTGGTTGGTTTCAAGGGAAAAATCTGCGTGATCCAGCAGTGCGACGTGCCCAAAAGCGAGTTGGGCGTCCAGTAAGGTAATAAGTGCCATAAGGGGGCAGATTATCCGCCCCTGCCGTGACGCGGTTTCTTTATAGGCTCTTCATCGGCCCCGCAAGCCCACCCTTGGCCACATACGTGCCATCCGTTAAATACAAGTTATTACGTGGGTGGCCGGTGTCGCATCTGCGCCCTATCGCTTGCCACGCCTCGCCGATATAGTCGTCCGTTCCGGCGATTCGATCGCTGAAGGAGGGACCTTGGAACTGCAAATCAATGGCCGGGCCGTTCAGGCCGACGCCGACCCCGGCATGCCCTTGCTCTGGCTGCTGCGCGACGTGCTGAACATGACGGGCACCAAGTTCGGATGCGGCGTGGCCGCGTGCGGCGCCTGCACGGTGCGGGTGGACGGCGAAGCGGTGCGGTCCTGCGTCGTCCCGGTGTCCGCCGTGGTGGGCAAGCGCATTCAGACCATTGAAGCGCTGGGTGCGCCGGACAAGCCCCACGCCCTGCAGGTCGCCTGGATTGCCGAACAGGTGCCCCAATGCGGCTATTGTCAGTCGGGCATGCTGATGGCGGCCGCCGCCCTGCTCGACAAAATCCCCAAGCCGACAGATGCGGACATCGATGCCACCATGACCAATATCTGCCGCTGCGGCACTTACCAGCGGATCCGGGTGGCCATCAAGCGCGCGGCCGGCATGGCGCCCGGCGGCAAGGGCCCAACACCTAGGGCTCAATTTTCCGCCGGGCCGCCCCAAGGAAACGAGCCCCGGAATATGCAAAAAAGGGGCAGCGCCTTACGCGAAGCGAAAAGCGTGGGGGCCACGTCCTCATGAAGAGAAGAGCCTGGCTGCTCAGTGCAACCGGTGCGGCAGGCGCATTGCTGGTGGGCTGGAGCCTGTTGCCGGCGCGCTCCCGGCTGGGCAGCCCGGCCAAGCCCTGGCCTGCGAGCATTCCCGAGCTTGATGGCGCGGTGTTCAATGGCTGGGTCAAGATACGGGCGGACGGCGGTGTGGTGCTGGCCATGCCGCGCAGCGAGATGGGCCAGGGCGTGCACACGGCGCTGGCCATGCTGGTGGCCGAAGAGCTTGACGTGCCGCTGCAGCGGGTGACCGTGGCGCAGGCGGGTTCTGATGCCATTTACGGTAATGTCGCGATGCTGGTGGGCAGCCTGCCTTTTCACCCACTGGACGTCGATGACTTTGCCAAAGAAGGCGCCCCCAGGGTTCGCCCTACTCCGGTCAGGATCGGCGAGTGGATGATGGGCAAGGTCGCCCGTGAGCTCGGCATCAACGCGACAGGGGGTTCCTCAAGCCTGGCGGATGCCTGGGACGTGGTGCGGCTGGCCGCTGCCACGGCCAGGGCATCCCTGCTGGGGGCCGCCTCGCTGGACTGGAAATTGCCGGTGGATGAGCTCACAGTCAAAAACGGCGTGATTTCGCACCCTTCAGGTCCCTCATCCCACTACGGTGAACTGGCGAAATTTGCCGCAGCGACTCCGCCGGGCGACGTGACACTCAAAAGCCGCGGGGACTGGAAGCTGATAGGGCGCAGCGCCCCGCGGCTGGATTTACCTGCCAAGGTCAATGGCACGGCTGTTTTTGGCCTCGATGTCCGGTTGCCGGGCATGGTGTATGCGGCGATCCGGCTTTGTCCCATGCTGGGCGGTTCAGCGGGTGCGATCCAGGTCAATACGGCGCTGGCCTTGCCGGGTGTGGAGCGCCTGGTGCGGCTGCCGGCCTATGCGGGCTCTACTGCCGGCTTTGCCGTGGTGGGTAAAACCTGGTGGCAGGCCCAGCAGGCGGCCTTGATGGTGCCGGTCGAGTGGCAGCAGCGACCCGCTGGCGCGCTGGACACCCGCGCGATTGAACAATCGCTGGAAGCCGCTCTGGCACGCGAAGAAGGCCATGTCTTTTATGAAAAAGGCGATGCCGGCAAGGCCGAGGCATCCGCTGTGCGAAAAATCGAGGCACTTTATCGCGCGCCCTACCTGGCCCACGCCACGCTTGAACCCATGAACTGCACCGCGCAAGTCATGGACGGCAAGGTATGGCTCTGGGCGCCGACCCAGGTGCCGCAGATGGCTGTGGCCGTTGCCGCACGGGTGGCCGGGGTGGCTCAGGAAGATGTTCATGTCACCGTCACCTTGCTGGGCGGCGGCTTTGGCCGCCGGCTGGAGGTCGACTGTGTGGCACAGGCGGTGCGCATTGCCGTGGAATGTGGTGGCCGGCCCGTACAACTGATCTGGTCGCGCGAAGAAGACACTACGCACGATTTTTACCGGCCCATGCAGGTCGCCAGGCTGAGGGCCTCCCTGGACGAAAAGGGCGACGTCACCTGCCTGTCCATCAAGTCTGCCGGCGACGCCATTACGCCTAGATGGCTCGAACGCAACCTGCCGGCCCTTTCCGGACCCTTTGATACCCCCGACAAGAGTGCTGCGGAAGGTTTGTTCGACCTGCCTTACGGCTTTGCCAGCCAGTCCATGTCACATGTGGCCACGCGCTCGGGCGTACCTGTCGGCTACTGGCGTTCGGTGGGGCATTCGCATAACGCGTTCTTTTCAGAAAGCTTCCTCGATGAGCTGGCCTGGGCGGCTGGACAGGACCCTCTCGCTTTCCGGCGTTCCCTGCTGGACGAAGCACCCCGGCATCTGGCCGTGCTGGAACTGGCTGCACTCAAGGCTGGCTGGGGCGGCGCTTTGCCCGAGGGACGGGCCCGCGGCATCGCCCTGCATGAATCATTTGGATCCATCGTGGCGCAGGTCGTGGAGGTGTCATTGCTCAATGGCATGCCGCGCGTTCACCGCGTGGTGTGTGCTGTGGATTGCGGTACGGTTGTGAACCCGGGCATCGTGGCACAGCAAATGGAGGGAAGCGTTATCTTTGCGCTGACCGCAGCGCTGCATGGCCGCATAGATATAGAAGAAGGTGTCGTGCGCCAGAAGAATTTCCCCCAGTACGCCATGGTGGGGCTGGCGCAGGCGCCTGTTGTGCAGACTCATATTGTCCCCAGCGAAAGAACACCTGGCGGTGCGGGCGAACCAGGTGTTCCGCCGTTGGCGCCCGCATTGGGAAATGCCCTGTACGCACTGACAGGGAAGCGCTTGCGCTCACTGCCTCTTATGGTGAACAACGCGTAAGTTGAGAAAGTTTTTTAAGCGGTGCTTGAAAAGCGCAAAACAACCGTGCTATAGTCGATGGCTCTGCTGAACACAGCGAACAGATTCTTCGGGATTTGCAGCTACCGCGAAAGCGAAAAGTTCAGTAGAAAAAAAAGATCTTGAAAAGTTGACCGGGACTCAAAAATCGGTATAGAATTCAAGGCTCTGCTGAAAACGAAAGTGCTGATTGCCAAGCAGTCAGGCGGCAGAAAAAAGAGTCAAAAAAGTTTGACTGGTGATCAAAAACCAGTATATAATTTGAGGCTCTGCTGATCACAGCAAGACAAGCGAAATTCTCTGAAT
>NZ_JBFUGF010000002.1:0-335000 GCF_056403055.1 Polaromonas sp. P3_A5 | reverse complement strand
GGATGCCTTGGCAATGATAGGCGACGAAAGACGTGATAGCCTGCGATAAGCTTCGGGGAGCTGGCAAATTAGCTTTGATCCGGAGATTTCTGAATGGGGAAACCCACCCTTCGGGGTATCGCATACTGAATACATAGGTATGCGAAGCGAACCGGGTGAACTGAAACATCTCAGTAGCTCGAGGAAAATACATCAACCGAGATTCCGAAAGTAGTGGCGAGCGAAATCGGAGAAGCCTGTTAGTGATAGCAAGACTCTTAGCAGAACAGCCTGGAAAGGTTGGCCATAGCGGGTGATAGCCCCGTATGTAAAAAGAGACTTGTGATACTGAGCTAACGAAAAGTAGGGCGGGACACGAGAAATCCTGTCTGAATATGGGGGGACCATCCTCCAAGGCTAAATACTCATCATTGACCGATAGTGAACTAGTACCGTGAGGGAAAGGCGAAAAGAACCCCGGGAGGGGAGTGAAATAGATCCTGAAACCGTGTGCTTACAAAAAGTAGGAGCCTCGTAAGGGGTGACTGCGTACCTTTTGTATAATGGGTCAGCGACTTACATTCAGTGGCAAGGTTAACCGAATAGGGTAGCCGTAGAGAAATCGAGTCCGAATAGGGCGATCAGTCGCTGGGTGTAGACCCGAAACCAAGTGAGCTATCCATGGCCAGGATGAAGGTGCGGTAACACGCACTGGAGGTCCGAACCGACTAGTGTTGCAAAACTAGCGGATGAGCTGTGGATAGGGGTGAAAGGCTAAACAAACTTGGAAATAGCTGGTTCTCTCCGAAAACTATTTAGGTAGTGCCTCAAGTATTACCATCGGGGGTAGAGCACTGTTTTGGCTAGGGGGTCATGGCGACTTACCAAACCAATGCAAACTCCGAATACCGATGAGTACAGCTTGGGAGACAGAGCACCGGGTGCTAACGTCCGGACTCAAGAGGGAAACAACCCAGACCGCCAGCTAAGGTCCCTAAAATTGGCTAAGTGGGAAACGAAGTGGGAAGGCTATAACAGTCAGGATGTTGGCTTAGAAGCAGCCATCATTTAAAGAAAGCGTAATAGCTCACTGATCGAGTCGTCCTGCGCGGAAGATGTAACGGGGCTAAGCCAGTTACCGAAGCTGCGGATTTGCAATTTATTGCAAGTGGTAGGAGAGCGTTCTGTAAGCCTGTGAAGGTGGTGGTGTAAACCCTGCTGGAGGTATCAGAAGTGCGAATGCTGACATGAGTAGCGTTAAAGGGGGTGAAAAGCCCCCTCGCCGTAAGCGCAAGGTTTTCTACGCAACGTTCATCGGCGTAGAGTGAGTCGGCCCCTAAGGCGAGGCAGAGATGCGTAGCTGATGGGAAACAGGTCAATATTCCTGTACCGATGTGTAGTGCGATGTGGGGACGGAGAAGGTTAACTCAGCCAACTGTTGGATATGTTGGTTCAAGCCTGTAGTCGTGCCTGGTAGGTAAATCCGCCGGGCTTAGATGAGGGGTGATAACGAGTCTGCTTGCAGACGAAGTGAGTGATACCCTGCTTCCAGGAAAAGCCACTAAGCTTCAGCTACACACGACCGTACCGCAAACCGACACTGGTGCGCGAGATGAGTATTCTAAGGCGCTTGAGAGAACTCAGGAGAAGGAACTCGGCAAATTGACACCGTAACTTCGGAAGAAGGTGTGCCTTTAGTAGGTGAACCATTTACTTGGGGAGCCCAATGAGGCTGCAAAAAATCGGTGGCTGCAACTGTTTATTAAAAACACAGCACTCTGCTAAGACGAAAGTCGACGTATAGGGTGTGACGCCTGCCCGGTGCTGGAAGATTAAATGATGGGGTGCAAGCTCTTGATTGAAGTCCCAGTAAACGGCGGCCGTAACTATAACGGTCCTAAGGTAGCGAAATTCCTTGTCGGGTAAGTTCCGACCTGCACGAATGGCGTAATGATGGCCACACTGTCTCCTCCTGAGACTCAGCGAAGTTGAAATGTTTGTGATGATGCAATCTCCCCGCGGAAAGACGGAAAGACCCCATGAACCTTTACTGTAGCTTTGTATTGGACTTTGAACAGATCTGTGTAGGATAGGTGGGAGGCTTTGAAGTGTGGTCGCTAGATCGCATGGAGCCAACGTTGAAATACCACCCTGGTGTGTTTGAGGTTCTAACCTAGGTCCATTATCTGGATCGGGGACAGTGCATGGTAGGCAGTTTGACTGGGGCGGTCTCCTCCCAAAGTGTAACGGAGGAGTTCGAAGGTACGCTAGTTACGGTCGGACATCGTGATAATAGTGCAATGGCATAAGCGTGCTTAACTGCGAGACTGACAAGTCGAGCAGATGCGAAAGCAGGACATAGTGATCCGGTGGTTCTGTATGGAAGGGCCATCGCTCAACGGATAAAAGGTACTCTGGGGATAACAGGCTGATACCGCCCAAGAGTTCATATCGACGGCGGTGTTTGGCACCTCGATGTCGGCTCATCTCATCCTGGGGCTGTAGCCGGTCCCAAGGGTATGGCTGTTCGCCATTTAAAGAGGTACGTGAGCTGGGTTTAAAACGTCGTGAGACAGTTTGGTCCCTATCTTCCGTGGGCGCTGCAGATTTGAGGAAGCCTGCTCCTAGTACGAGAGGACCGGAGTGGACGAACCTCTGGTGTATCGGTTGTCACGCCAGTGGCATTGCCGAGTAGCTAAGTTCGGAAGAGATAACCGCTGAAAGCATCTAAGCGGGAAACTCGTTTCAAGATTAGATCTGCCGGGGCCTTGAGCCCCCTAAAGAGTCGTTCAAGACCAGGACGTTGATAGGTCAGGTGTGGAAGCGCAGTAATGCGTTAAGCTAACTGATACTAATTGCTCGTGCGGCTTGACCCTATAACTTTGATTAATTCGAAGTTGTTATGCCAAGTTGACGCATTCAAAAAGCACAGCTCAGCAGCTGTGCGAATCTAAATACAAGCTGATTTACTCTATGAATTCGATGGATTGTTCTTTGGACAATCTGTCAACAAGTTATGCCTGATGACCATAGCAAGTTGGTACCACTCCTTCCCATCCCGAACAGGACAGTGAAACGACTTAGCGCCGATGATAGTGCGGATTCCCGTGTGAAAGTAGGACATCGTCAGGCTCTTACAGCAAGGAATGCCCGGTTGATTTTTGATCAACCGGGCGTTTTCTTTTGTGCGCTTGGTATTGACCAGGCCACAGAGTTTAAAAAGCCCGCATGAATTCATGCGGGCTTTTGTTTTTGTATTTGTGCAAAGTGCTTAAAGCAGGCGTCTAGGTGCTCGCCAAGAGGCCATCGACACAGCAGCGATAAAAATGAATGTCAAAACTCGCTGGCCCGCAGTGATTCAGGCATTCACGATATGCATACCGTCTCTGTTGGCCACGCCGGCAGTCACCAGTTCGTTGCTTAATTGCTCAATCCACGCGCGGGCAGGGATGTCCGCGAAAAATTTGGCTTTGATTTGCATGAAATAAGGCGTTTCCAGGGCCCATTTTGCGAAGTCGTTGAAATTCTGGCGTTGAATTTCGAGCAATTTGAACTTCAGCAGAACCTTGGCAGCATGGTGCGCATGTCTGGGCGGATTGTTGACAAATGAATTCAGCCGCTGACGTGCTAGCGCTAGCACCTCTGGTGTGTATGCAAAGACACGGCCGTGCCCGGGAACGACGGTCTTGGGCTTCAACTGCTCAATTACGTCCAAAGTCGCGGCGACATCCGTGAATGCATTGGCACCTTCCAGCTCGGGAAACACCACACCGAAGCCGTTTTCCCACAAAGCATCGGCTGAAATAAGTACACGACTATTGGGGTGGAAAAAAATCAGCGAATGCGGGTCATGCCCAGGCGCCGCATGAATCTGCCACATCTCGGACCCGAACTGCATGGAACCTCCCGGCTTCATCGCATCAGTGAAGGTGAACCGTGGGCACAGCTGACCGGTCGGAAAATAAGTCAGCGCCACGGGATCCCAGTCGGCTACTTGTTGCGCATGGCCAGGAGGAATAAGGGTATGCAGATCGGGATAACGCGCCTGCAAAGCAGCATTGCCGCCACAGTGATCGCTGTGCAGGTGCGTGTTGACGAGAATATCGAGAGGGCGGGACCCAAGGACGGACTCAATCAACGACCGCGTTTGCGGCGCGTGCGTGCAATAACCACTATCAACCAGCAAGGTTTTTTCACCGTCGGTGAAAAGAATATTGTTTGCAGAGAGCCAGCCGCGCTCAAAAACCTGCATTCCCGGGGGTAAATCAGGCTTGGCCATCAGAAGCTACCGAGCCCTGCAGCGCTTCAGGTCGCCGTTCGCAGTTCACGCCTGAGGATTTTTCCAACGTTGGTTTTGGGCAAGTCATCGCGAAATTCAATATATTTGGGTCGTTTGTATCCGGTAAGGTGCTGTTTGCAATAGGCGCTCACATCGTCTTCGGTCAGTGTAGGGTCATTTTTCACCACAAAAACCTTGATAGCTTCGCCCTGTTTTTCGTCGGCAATGCCAATGGCTGCGCACTCAACAACGCCTGGGCACAGGGAAATGACGTTCTCAAGTTCATTGGGGAACACATTGAATCCCGAAACGATGATCATGTCCTTCTTGCGATCGATGATTTTGGTGTAGCCGCGCTCGTCCATGATGCCAATATCACCGGTGCGCATGAAGCCATCGGAGGTGAACGCCTTTTTGTTCTCTTCAGGCTGCTGGTAATAGCCCGTCATGACTTGCGGACCTTTGATACAGATCTCGCCGGATTCGCCAAGTGCGAGCGATAGGCCATCGTCATCCTTGATGGCGATTTCGATGCTGGGCAACGGCAGGCCGATGGTGCCGGTGAACTCCTTGTTCATCACCGGATTGTTGGTGCCGATGGCGCAAGTCTCGCTCATGCCCCAGCCTTCAATCATGGGGCAACCTGTGACCTGCAACCAGTGTTTCGCCGTACCTTCGGACGCGGCCATGCCACCCGCCTGCGAAACACAAAGGGCCGAGAAATCTACCGTCTTGAACTGAGGGTGCTGAAGCAGCGCATTAAAAAGCGTGTTGACGGCCGGCAACATGTGAAACGGACGCTTCTTGAGCACCTCGATGAATTTACCGAAGTCACGCGGATTCGGAATGAGTGTTAGATGAGCTCCCCAACGAATCGAAAGCAGGCATAGCGTCAACGCGAAGATGTGATACAGCGGCAACGCTGCGATATTGTTTGTCTTGCTGACATCGCCTATCCGCTCTAGAGCCGGCGTGAACCATTCTTCGGCCTGCAGAATGGCCGCAACGATATTGCGATGCGTGAGCACGGCGCCTTTTGACAATCCGGTTGTCCCGCCGGTGTATTGCAAAAAGGCGATTGAATCCAGTGTGGTCTGCGCAGGCCTGAGGGGCAGGCGGCTACCTTCTGCGATCGTGCGATTGAAGGCTGTCACGATGCGCCCGTTTGCAAGCGGCAATTTGTAGGCGGGCACCAGCTTGGCCAGGTGGCGGACTGCGAAGGTGATCCATTGGCCATACCAGAAGCCCAGCAAATCACCCATGGACGCCATGACGACGTTCTTCACTGGTGTGCGCTCAATCACTTCGGCCAGTGTCGCAGCGAAGTTCTCCAGAATGACGATGGTAGTGGCCCCGGAGTCGCATAACTGGTGCTCCAGTTCACGGGCGGTGTACAGCGGATTGACGTTGACGCAGGTATAGCCTGCCCGCAGGATGGCCGCCATGGTGACTGCAAACTGCGGAACATTTGGCAGCATAATCGCAACCCGCGCCCCGCTCTCAAGACCCAGGCTTTGCAGCCAGGCGCCTAAAGCCGACGACAGTTCATCGAGCTGTCCGTACGTCATCCAGCGATCCATGCAAACCGAAAAAGGTTTGGCCGCGTTTTTCTTGAACGAGTCTTCCAGCAGATGATTCAACGAGCGGAACTGCTCGGTGTCGATCTCGTGTGAAACGCCTGCGGGATAACTGTTGAGCCAATGCTTGTTCATACACACTCCTTGCGGCCCATTGTGAAAGCCGTGCTGTGGAATCCGTATGGGGCTTGTCCTAATGCCGACGTGACATTACGGCCCCGCGGCCAGCAAATGGCCCAATCTGGTCTCGCAGGTGACAGCTTCGTCAGTGAACAGGGTATGAATCCAGGCCGTCTCGCGGTCCTTGATCAAGCGCAGGAACTCGTCGGCTCCACGCATGTTGGCAAAGGCGTCAAAGCCGGTTTCCAGAAAGTGCTGCAGGGAGTTCAACCCCGCCGCGGCAGCCGGCCCTCTCATCATCTTGAGCAGCGTGCGAAGGCCGAATGTCCGCGTCAGGCGGTTGAGTTCGTCCCCAAGGTGCAGGACAACTTCAAGTTGCCGGGTGCGTGCGGCTACATCCCCGACCCGTCGCCAGCACCGGATGTATCTCCCGCAATCGCTGCTTTCCGGGATGGCTGCAGAGTCCGCCAGCCATTCCCGCGCCATCAGGTCGTCGAGTTTTTCCGTCAACGCGTGCACTTCCGCCAGCGCGGCAGCCGTGCTGACAACAGGTTGCGGGAAGAGTTTGGCGATGGTGCTTGCGATACGCGCAAACTGCTGGTCGCGTTCGGCGTAGTCTTTGTCGCTGTACAGCTCCTGCAGGAAGAAGGTGGCGGCAGTTTTATAGCGCGGGCTGTGCAGCAGGTCCGAGTAAGTGGCCTGAAAACGGCGCGCCTGAAACCGCTTGACCTCCGCGCTCGCCCTGGCCAGCGGTGGGTCTGCCGCGTGCTGCTGCCGAAGCTGCGCAACGGTTTGCAGTGCGTGATGAATTTGTTGTGCGGATGCGTCCATACAAACCCGGAGTTTATCTAGGTACGGCCCCCTATAGAAACCTAAATGCGCATGAGAAACTTCCCGGATGCAAAGAAGAACGCTTCTCAAGCTCGGTGCCGCGTCAGCGGCCGTGCTGGTTGTCGCTGGCGGCGCTGCTGCTTTGCTGCAGCCTGGCCTGACCAGTGGGGTCTTGACTCACTCGGGACGTGAAGTCTTTTCCGCTGTAGGCCGCGCTGTTCTGGATACCACTTTGCCCGCAGACGCCGGCCCGCGCGAGATTGCGCTGCAAGGCTTGCTCAGCCGGGTCGATATCCTGGTGCAATCCCTTCCGCCTCATGCGCAAGGCGAGTTGTCACAACTGCTGGCGTTGCTGGCCAGTGCTGCCGGTCGGCACGCGCTGGCCCGCTTGAGCCGGCCTTGGCCCGAAGCCTCTGTTGCGGAGATCCAGCAGGCGCTTCAGGATATGCGTCTGTCAAGCCTCGCGCTGCGCCAGCAGGCTTATGCCGCCCTACACGACATCACGGCCGGCGCGTATTTTTCCGAACCGTCCAGCTGGGCGATGTTGGGCTATCCCGGCCCCGTCAAAATCTGAAGACACCGAAAGCAGCATGAGTCAATTGAAAGACCCGATCCGCGAAGGCATTGCGCGCGGCTGGAAAGTCATGGGTGGCGCGCTCGGCCCGGTGCCTGAAAAAATCACCTGTGACGTCGCCATCATAGGCAGCGGCGCAGGCGCCGGAGTCACGGCCGAGCTGCTGGCCAAGGCCGGCTTGCAGGTGGTGATCATTGAAGAAGGCCCGCTTAGAAGCAGCTCGGATTTCAACCAGAAAGAGTCAGAGGCCTATCCTTCGCTCTACCAGGAAAGCGCCGCCCGCAAAACAGCAGACAAAGCCATCAACATCCTGCAGGGGCGCTGCGTGGGTGGCTCCACCACGGTGAACTGGACCAGCTCTTTCCGTACACCCGCTTCCACGCTTCAATTCTGGCAGGACAGGTTTGGCCTGGGTGGCTACACCGTGGGAGCGCTTGCACCGTATTTTGCGCAGGCCGAGCAGCGGCTGAACATCACCCCCTGGCTGGTCCCGCCGAACGAGAACAACGACCTGTTGCGCAGAGGCGCCGCCAAACTGGGCATTCCCGCTTCGGCCATCTCCCGCAACGTCAAGGGTTGCTGGAACCTGGGCTCGTGCGGGTTGGGTTGCCCCACCAATGCCAAGCAGTCCATGCTGGTCACCACCATTCCTGCCGCGCTCGAGCGTGGAGCGCAACTGCTCACTGAAACCCGCGCAGAAAGCCTTGAGCTGGCCAATGGCCGGGTCACCGCGCTGATATGCCGGGGTGTAGGGCCAAATGGGGCTTCAGCCCAATCAGAACTTGCGCAATCAGCTATCAAAATAAGAGCAAAACACTATGTGCTGGCTGGCGGTGCCATCAACTCGCCGGCTGTCCTGTTGCGCTCTGGAGCGCCTGATCCGCATAGTGTGATGGGTGCCCGGACATTCCTGCACCCGGTCGTGATGTCGTCCAGTGTGTTTGACCAGAAGGTGGAGGCCTGGAACGGTGCGCCGCAAACCATTTACTCCGATCATTTCCTGGAAACCCAGGCGATTGACGGGCCGATTGGCTACAAGCTGGAAGCGCCGCCCCTGCACCCGATCATCTTTGCGTCGACCGTCCCTGGCTTCGGCCAGGGTCAGCACGACCTGCTCAAGTCTTTTCCCTACAACCACACGCTGCTGGCCTTGCTCCGTGACGGCTTTCATGACGAGTCGCCAGGCGGCCAGGTGAAGCTGCGCAGCGACAACTCCGCCGTGCTGGACTATCCGCTGACGGACTACGTCATGGAGGGCGGGCGCAGGGCTCTGCTGTCGATGATGGAAATCCAGTTTGCAGCGGGTGCCAAACAGGTTTTGCCGCTGCACGAAATGGCCAGGCCTTATACCTCTTGGGCTGAGGCGCGAACTGCGGTCAGTGCCTTGCCCATGAAGCCGATGCTCACGCGGGTTGTGAGCGCCCATGTCATGGGCGGCTGCAGTCTTGCGGGCGCTGAACGACAGGGCGTTACCCGGCCCGACGGTGTGCACTGGCAACTCGAAAATCTTTCGATTCACGATGGGTCGCTTTTCCCCACCAGCATTGGCGCCAACCCGCAACTGTCCATCTACGGCGCCGTGAATCGCCTGGCGCAAGGCCTCGCCAAAAAACTGTCGGGCAAGGATGTCACACTGGCCTGAGATACTGCGGGTTTGATCTCGCGCCGACCCATTCATGCTGGCTCAACTGCAAAGATTCATCACCCTGACCTTGGTCGCCGCGGCTTTCGGCTGGCTGTTCTGGTTCCGCAGCAGCTCTCCCGCGCTGGCCGTCACCGGCTTCCTGCTGATTGCACTGGGGTACACCGGTTTCCTCGCGCTTGAGTTTTTACTCCTTCGGTACATCAACAAGGCAGATCCGGCGCCCCAGCCCACCTGGACAGAACTTCTGCGCGCATGGCTGGGTGAGACATTGACGGCTCCCCGCGTGTTCTGCTGGCGCCAGCCCTTTCGTTCCAATGCGGTCCCGGACAGGGTCCTGCCGGCCGAGACAGCCCGAGGTCGCCGCGGCGTGGTGTTTGTGCATGGGTTCTTCTGCAATCGTGGCCTGTGGACCCCCTGGCTCAAGCGGGTTCGAGGCAGTGGACGCGCCTTTGTCGCTGTCAATCTCGAACCCCTGTTCGGCTCCATAGACGGCTACGCCCCCCAAATTGACGACGCAGTGGTGCGGGTCACCCAAGCCACAGGCCTTGCCCCCTTGCTGGTATGCCACAGCATGGGTGGGTTGGCCGCCAGGGCCTGGCTCAAGCGTATGAAGGCCGAAGCCCGGGTACATCATGTCGTCACCATCGGCACACCGCACCGCGGAACCT
The DNA here is from genome assembly GCF_056403055.1 of Polaromonas sp. P3_A5. Classification (NCBI taxonomy): domain Bacteria; kingdom Pseudomonadati; phylum Pseudomonadota; class Betaproteobacteria; order Burkholderiales; family Comamonadaceae; genus Polaromonas; species Polaromonas sp. P3_A5. Next base: position 325,327 of record NZ_JBFUGF010000002.1, on the reverse strand, counting down.
GGCTGGCCCGGTTCGGGCATGGCCACAATGGGCGCCAGATGCGCCTCCTGTCCGACTGGCAGGCCCAGCTGGACCATGAGATGCCCGCCCATCGGCATACGCTGTTTACCTGCTGGTACTCCAACTGCGACAACATCGTGTTTCCGACCTCCACGGCCACCTTGCCTGGCGCCGACAATCGCCTGGTTCGCGGCGCGGCCCATGTGCAGATGGCATTTTTGCCGGGCGTCATGAACGCTACCCTGGCCATGCTGGACAGTGATCCGGCTTGAACCGGCGTAATCGACGCTTGCCGTCAGCCCTTAAGCCTTCCCAGTCCGCAACCGGCGTTATCGATGTGAATTTCTCACAAAAAAGACCCGGCATATTCACTATCTACATTGAGCTGGGCTTTTTATGCTCATCTATTTGTAGGATGGAGCAAGCCCTTGACACTCTATGCAATGCCCAATACCAGCCTGTTGGAGGCTGTCCGACCGCTGCCGCCCCTGCTGGAACCCGAGTCTGATTCCACGCCTGCGCTGCTGGCCCTGCTGGTTGATGAGCTGGCGCACGGGGTGTTCGTTGTCAGCGCCCAAGGGCGGATTTTGCACGCGAATCAAATCGCGCGGCGCGAACTTGAGCGCTCTGTTGTTTTGGGGGTGGACAGGGGAGAGTTGAAGGTCCTCATGCAGGCAGATGCCAAGGCCTTCCAGATTGCCATGGGCAAAGCAGTTGCCGGAAAACGCAGCCTGATCAGGCTGGTGGCCGACGGCGTGGACTTTACCCTGGCTGTGGTGCCACTGCATCGCAATGCGGGCAGTCCCTGTGAGCGCATTGCCCTCTTTTTGTCTCGAGTGGGCGTGAGCGAGTCGGGTGTTTTTGGCTCCTTTGCCCGCAGTCACGGTCTCACGCATACGGAGGAGCAGGTGCTGGTTTTCCTGTGCCGCTGCTTGAGCACGCCGGAAATCGCCCTCCAGATGAAAGTTGCGGTTTCCACTGTGCGCAGCCATGTGCGCAGCCTTTGCGCCAAGACCGCATCCAGCGGCGTTCGTGAACTGGTCAATCGCGTGGCGATCTTGCCGCCTATTGCCCCCCTGCCACTCGGACAAATCCACTGATAGATGCCCCGTACGTCCCGGCGACGTGCTAGATTACGGGTGATCATGAGTTCACCACCACCTTCCGATGAGGGGCTGTATGCCCATTTGATTCCCGAATTGCGCACGCTCGCCCTGCGAGGCGTGGTGCGAACTTACCCCAAAAAAGCCGTTGTCATCAACGAAGGGGAAATCGGCGACAACCTGTTTGTTCTGCTCAAGGGCAGTGTCAAGGTGTTCGCCATGGACGAAAGCGGCCGGGAAATCACCTACGGCAGGATTCATTCGGGCGACTATTTTGGGGAAATGTCGCTGGACGGCGGACCCCGTTCGGCTTCAGTTATTACCCTTGAGCCTTGCACCTGTGCGGTGCTCAGTCGTACCGATGTGAGCGAACACTTGGGTGATGAGCCAGGATTTGCCATCAATCTCGTGGTTCAGGTGATTCGCAGGGCGCGTGCTGCTACAGAAGCGGCGCGCAACATGGCGCTGCTCGATGTGTACGGACGGCTGATTGCCGTGCTTGAAGGACATAGCGATGCGGTGGAGCGCGACCCTACCAATGAGGCTGTCACTCTTGAATCAATCACCCATCAGGAGATTGCCAGCCGCGTCGGCGCCTCCCGCGAAATGGTCAGCCGCCTTTTAAAGGACCTGGAAAAAGGCGGTTACATCGAAATGGGCACCAAACGCATCACGCTGCTCAAAAAGCTGCCGAGCCGTTGGTGAGTCCTTGCCGAGAGCCTAGAGTTCGTTAAAAATCCTGCGAGCCTCTTGCGGCGACGCATCGCTCGTACCCTGCAAGCGCACCACGGCACTGCTACGCGTCCCTGCGGCACTGACACCCACCATGGCCGGGTTTTCGTCGCTGGAGGCGGCTGCATCCGGGATTTTGACGACGCCGGGTCGCTGCGGCCGCGCAGCATCGGGGTCTGGTTTTTGCGGGGAATAGTGCGCCCACTTCGACCCCGTGATACGTGTGCCGCCGACCGACACAGTTTTACTGCCCGTGGCAATGCTGTTGAAGCTGCCGCTGCGCCGGATCAGGCTTGGATTGTTGGGGTGATCGACAAAGGATCCGGGGTTGCCGCTGGTGTCGTACCACTCGTCCTCAAAGTACGATTGGCGCGCTCCGGTATGGGTGCCGATGACCACATCGTCTCGCTCCACGTAGGCATCCACCGTGACCGATTTTGTGGCGGTGTTCGTCAGCTTGATTTGCCATACTCCGCTGGGCGCGGTGACGTCTTTCTTCTCGAAGCTGAAGGTGGGTGACACCGCCAGCAGGGCGCAGGTGCCACGCCGGCCAGTGGCCACCGTCTTTGGGTAAATCAGCGCGCAAAGGGGCTGCTTGTCGCTGTTGGCCCACATTCGGGACTGGCCAAACTTCAATGCCGGCAAGGCAGCTTGCCCTGGCGGCGTAATTTCAATCTCCAGGCCTTCGCGGTTCTCTTCAATCCAGAGCTCCACAAAGCTTTGCGTTGTATCGTCGGGCAGTGCGCACCAATGCAGCGTGGCGGACTTGTTTTTCGCCAGCGTTGTATTGGCATGCATGCGCAGTTGGTAGCTATTGCCAGCAGCCAGAACAATCTGCAGGCGGCCATGAAGGAGGGTGATCAGCTGGTCCATGGCTGCCTCAAGCAGCGACGTGCCGTCATGCGGCCCGGCCAGCGTGCCAAAACTCACGTTCACCGTCACCTTGGCCGTGGGGGTGCAGCGAGAGAGGATGTACATAAACCCGTCCAGCACATGCACATTCATTGAGCCGCCCGAGGTGTCTTGCACGGTGTCGTAGTCGAGTTGCACTGCAACCAGCGGCGCGCGGCTGGCATCGTCGTTGGCCAGCGCCCAGCTAGGCGGCGCGTCATACGCAGGCGGCAAGTTGGCCACCTGGGCCAGCAGCTTGCGCGGCCCCACTGCCAGATCCATGACATGTGAGCCGTGACTGATTGACGTGTCCAGCGCGTGAAAAAAGCGCTCGGTCTTGGGCTGTTTCTGGCCCAGGGTAGAAAGCCCCAGTGCGACATACACCGCGCTTTCATCCACCAAGCCGTCATAGACATTGGCCTGCATGGCTGCATTGATGTCGGCGGCGGTTAGTTCGTGCCCATAGCCCAACCCGGTGGGTGTGCGGCCTTTGCCCCGTGCGTCTTGCCGCCAGAAGTAGCGGGTACGGGCCTTGCCCTGATGGAGAAAATTCGCCTGAGCCAATGCCAGGCTATCGTCAATCAGTCCGAACACCTTGCCCGAAAGCAGGCGCTCAGCACTGGCTTCAGCTTGGTACGCCGCGCCGCGCGAATGTGGAGGTGGATTGGTGTGCGAGCTCCCCGCCGAATCGTCAGCGTATTCAGCTGCAGGCAGCCCCAGCTCAAGCCTTAGGACCAGCGGGTGAAGGCTGCCACCCGGCTGAATTGCCTTGAAAAACGCAGGCCTGACCCGCGCGGTGCAAAACCTCAGGCCAGCCGGCGCGACCGTGCCGACATACACAGGTGGCACATGGAGCCACTTGGGGGAGGCAGCGGCAATAAGCTGGGACACCGTGGTACCCCGCGTCAGCTCAATAGCAATGGGCAACCACTTGGGCTGTGTATCGCCATAGCCGGCAAAGCTATCGGTTTCGGCCCAAACCAGGTAAGGGTCAAAACCATTGGTGGCATTGGGCAACGCCCAGTCAATGCCGGTAAATTCGCCCTTGGGCAATTTGCTCCAGTTCATGGCCGACCTATTTGAGAGGCAGCCATTCGGCTGCAGCTTTGGCCCACATAAAAGCAAGTATTGGTGATTTTTGTATCGCTTGCCTGGTGGTCTTGTATCGATAGTAGCCACTGAGGTTGTCTGTCATGGAGACGCGCATGTCAAAGTCGACGGGCTCGCCCTTTTTCCCCTGGAATTTCCGTCCATCGAAGCCCCATACAGCCGAACTTTTGGCGCCTTGGCAACGTGCGATAAAAAATTCTGCGAGAGCAGTTCCGAGCAAACGGCCAGCGGCGCTGTCTACGGGATAGTGAACGCCTGCCACTGTTCGGTTGACCGCTATACGGGCTGCGAGCCGTTCCAATTGTTCTTTGTATTTGTGGCCTGACGGCAGTAGCGTGAGTAACACCGTGATAATTAGGAAGGCTTCAGTCGCATGCCCGCTTGGCCAACTTGCGTGCCCAGGCGTAGGAATCATGGGTTGTATTTGTGGCGAAAGCTCAATAGGGCGTGGACAAGCGAAAGCATGCTTGAGGCGCATTTCTACGTCAATTGCCAAGGCAAGCATTAGCGTCACGAGCTCCATCGTCCATTTGTGCCGGTGATCGGTTAGTCCTACGACTGAGCCCCAGAAGGGAGTTAAGCTGGACATTTGCGCCAGAATTTCCACCCCTCTGTCCTCCCGCAGTTGGGCGTAATTTTCAACCAATTGAAGTTGTTGCCGGAAGACTGCCACGTCGGGCCTGACGAAGGTGGCAAGCTTCATGTTGGATAGCGGCTTTTTCGTCAGGTCTACAAATTCGACGGCGATTTCTTTTGCAGACTGATTGACCTGAAAGTGCAAACCCGACAACAGTTCCAAGCCGCAAACCTGCAATCTGGGCATCACATCCCACTGGACGAGGCGCTCTGGTTTGTCCAGCGGCACTGGAAGGTCAATCGGGAATACGGCACCCTTGAATGGGCCGACCAGTGCTGCCCGACTCCTGATGAGGGCGTCCGAAAGCAGGGGGTTGGAGCCCGTGCCACCCGTACCACCGGTCCCGCCCGTACCTCCGGTCCCGCCAGTACCACCTGTGCCGCCTGTGCCTCCGGTTCCGCCAGTACCACCTGTGCCGCCGGTACCGCCAAGCAAACTAAAAATACTCATAAAAAACTCCCTGAAGTAGTGTTGTTAATATGGCAGGCCAGCTTTTTGAAGGGCTGCGGACCAAGTTTTCCCTATCTCATACTGACTGCTTGGGCTGCGTGCTAAATAGCTGCGCACTGTTAAAGCTGGTTCTAATCTCAGCAGCTCGGCCACGGTCTTTTCTGCTTGGTCAAGCTGCCCTAAGTTCACTTGGGCAACTGCCAAGGTTCGCAGGCTGGACGTATGCGTGCGGTTGGCTCGAAGCGATAGAGTGATTAGCTCTAGAGCCTTGGCGTACTGACCCGCTGAATTGGCGGCGGTGGCCGCCAGGGAGAAGTAAAAATACCGAAGTGGATCAAGCGGTGAAAGCTTTAGGGCTCTTTCGGTCCCCACGACGGCCATATCTCCTTCTCCTTTAAACGCGTGCATCGTCCCTTTGAGCAGCCACGCTAGCGAATCATTAGGATTGATGCCAAGCGCCTGTTCGTAGCGTTGAGAGCCTGCGTCTAGCTGTCGTAGAAGGTTCGTGTATATGAATCCTTCTACGGTGAGGGCGAAAGCACAATCCGGCTCACTATCCATTGCCTGCTTGGTGCAATCCAACGCGAGTTGAGCCTCTTTCGCAGAGTCTGTGGACCACCCCTGTTGCACGCGAAGTACATGCCACTTGGCTAACCACGCGTGCGGCATTGGATGCCGACGGCTACGGTCAATCAGATGCTCCAGCATCTGCCGGGCTCGCTCGAAATCTGAGGGGGAGTTTCTGTGCATGAGTGCGACAGCACCGAGTAACAGCGTATATCCTTCAAGATTGGGTAAAGATTGCCTTCGTGCCTTCTCAAGTTGTTGCGACATGACTGACGAGCTAATGGCAGAAACCAGTCGTGCGATCAGTTCATCGTCTGCCGCAAATAAGCCGTGTACTTGACCCTTCAGACTGTCCGCCCAGAGAATGTGGCCTGTCTTTGCTTCGATCAATTCAACGAACAACGCCAGCTGTGTTCCGGCGCTGCGGCACGTGCCAGACAAGATATACGTAGCGCCCAAGTGGGTCCGTATGTCTTCCATTGCCTCCGGACGTTCCCGGAACACAGTGGTCGAAAGACGCGAGATCACATGAAGTTCGGAGGTGCGGGACAAAGCGGCAATCACTTCGTCGGCCAAGGCCTCGCCAAGAAGTTCATGTCCCGGTTCGCTGCTGCGCATCGCGAAGGGGATTACCGCGATAGTTGGTCGCAAATTCAACTGGACTGCGGTACCAGATGATATTACCGGTGCATTGCCTGGCGGCCCGATCCGGTACGCCCTGATCGGCTCTTTGACGTGTTTGAGGTGGCATTCGCCCAAGTCTTCAACATCTGCGTCCAGCACGGACGAGACTTGATCACGCAGATCGGACGTCACGACTATCTCACCCGGCCCCGCCAACGTACAGACGCGTGCTGTCAAATTCACGTCTGTGCCGTAAATGTCATGCTGGTCGGTCACAAAGCTCGCCAAATGGCCGCCCATGCGCAGATGCATCTGTTGCTCTGGGCGGAAGGCCGCATTGGCCCCTTGGCAGAAGTGCTGAATAGCGAAGGCTGCTTTGACAGACCCTTGGGCGCCGGCAAATTCCAGCATTAAACCGTCCCCCAGGCTTTTGACGATGCGCCCGCCATGCAGCGGCAGAATCTGCTGCTCAATCTGCTGTACCAGTTCTTGCCACCGCCGCACAAAACCATCTTGATCCTGCTCCATGATTCTGACGGACTCCACCACATCCATAACCAGCAGCACCTTCGTGCTTCGGTTCATGTGTGCTGGTAATTCCATCAGGGAGTGCATCGTAAGCGGTGTAACAATTTTTTACCTCCTCATTTTGTAGGAGGAAGTGCGTGTAATAAACACCTGATGTGCTACGGGCACCTCTGTTGCCTCGCAGTGTTGTATCAGTGTTGAATTGTCGCTCATTCAGAGGAGTGAGCATCAATCAATAGTTCACATAAACCTCGCGTTGTGCGATTAAGGGCCGGCAGGACGGATGCCGCAAGGCGGCGCGGCATTGTTGGTCCTTCGCGTGCGAAAACGCCTCGCAGCGACACGACAGGATGCAAGCTGCCGCTGCGCGCTCATGCCGGTCAGGTCTGATTTTCTCGGTAGCCGCACATCATGGAAACCACCAGTGATCATTTTTGATCAGGTGATCAGGGATTGTGTCAGGCGGCTTACTCAGAGAGAGGTGCGGATAGTACCGTGCCAGCTCAAGCAGGGCTAAGGGCCTTTTGCTGTGCTGCATGTTGCGCCAGCGTCTTGTAAAACGGCGTGAAATCCGGCTCCGTCAGCCGTAGCAGCGCATCAAAACTGTCGATCACAAAATACTGCTGCTGGAAGCTGTCGATCTTGTAGGTCGACGACATACAGCGCAGCAGGTCGGCATTGTCCCGCAGTGAAATGCGCCTGGGCTCTGCAGATTCCACGCTCCAGGCCAGTTCGCCGGGGCTGCTCAAAATGCCGGCGCCGTATGCGCGGACTTCATCGTTGCCTTCTTTGTCGCGCATCAGGCCAAACTCGATGGTGTACCAGTACAGGCGCGACAGCATCTCGACCGCGCCGGGAATCGGCTGCGCGCCATGCTCCAGCGTATGTGCTTTCAACGCGCCCTTGCCGTAGGCCTGGATGTGGTCGGCGTAGCTCGGGTCGAACAGCAGCGGCACGTGGCCGAACAAATCATGAAAGATGTCAGGCTCGACGATGTAGTCGAACTCCGCCGGCGTGCGTATCCAGTCCGTCACCGGAAACTTGCGATTGGCCAGCAGCGTGAAAAACGGCACCTCGGGGATCAGCCCCGGCACGCCCACCAGCTGCCAGCCGGTGGCCTTGAAGAGCCGCTCGTTCACGTCTTCAAAACGCGGGATGGCATCACTTGCGCCCAGGCTGGGCAGGGCCTTGATAAAGGCGCTGCAGGCCCGGCCAGGCAGCAATGCCGACTGCCGCGCGTAAAGGCGCCGGTAAGTCTCGTGATCTTCTGCGGTGTAGGCCGCGTAGTTTTGCGGGCAGGTGTAGTCCGCATTGACCTGGCCGCCACGTGCGTAGTCGCCCCGCGGCGGGCGGTCAGACTGGCCGTAGACCGCCGGGGGTGGCGTGTTGCTGTCCGTGTTGCTCTCTACTTCAGCCATTGGCTCTCCACGCGCTGGTAGTCACCGCTGGCTTTGGCCAGGTGCAGCCACTGGTCCACGTAGGCCTTGAACGTCACGTCACCGCGTGGCAGCAGGTAAGCCATTTCGCCGTACTGCAGCGGCTTGTCGGGGTTGATCGCGCACAGGCCCGGCTTCAGCCTCTGCTGGGTGATCGCCTCGGCCGATTCGGTGACGAAGACATCGGCGCGGTTGGCCAGGATTTCGTCAAAGATCGTCAAGTTCTCGGGGTTGAGCCGCATCTGCGCCTGCTTGAAGTTGGCGCGGGCAAAACGCTCATTGCTGCCGCCCGGATTGAAGATCACCCGCGTGGTGGGCTTGTCGATGTCGGCCACGCTTTGGTACCTGGCCACGTCGGCGCAGCGCGCAATTGGCGTCTTGCCGTTGACCATGTAGGGCGTGCTGAAGAAGGCGCGCTTTTGCCGCTCGGTAGTCACCGAGATGCCGCCAACAGCCATGTCGCATTTGCCGCCTACCATGTCGGGCATCAAATTGGACCAGCTGGTCTTGACCCACTCGGGCTTGACGCCCAGGCTGGCCGTGAGCGAAGCCATCAGGTCCACGTCGATACCTTCAAACGTGCCGTCGGGCTTCTGGAAGCTGAAGGGTTTGTAGTCGCCCGGCGTGCAGATGCGCAGCACGCCGGCTTTTTGCACGCTGTCCAGGCTGGAGGCCGGAACCACGCTGACCGCCGTCTGGGCAGATGCCCCCGTCACCGCAAACAATGCGGCGGTGGCGACACCCAATGCGGCCAGGCGATGGGGCAGTTGCGGGCAAAGTGACATGGCAATCTCCGTGAGGTTGGGGGATGGAAAAACTTTATTGTGCGCTTGCCTTGGCGCCCGACAAAACCCCGCGGCGCATCTGGTCCAGCTCGATGCTTTCAAACAGCGCCTTGAAATTGCCTTCGCCGAAACCGTCGTCGCCCTTGCGCTGGATGAACTCGAAGAAGATCGGGCCGAGCTGGTTTTCGCTGAAGATCTGCAGCAGCAGCGCGCCTTTCTTGCCGTCCACCAGGATCTTGCGCTTCTTCAAATCCGCCACGTTTTCACCGTGGCCGGGAATGCGCTTGTCGACCAGTTCGTAGTAGGTGTCGATGGTGTCCAGCAGCTTCACGCCGCTGGTGCGCAGCGCATCCACGGTTGCGAACAGGTCGTTGCTGCCCATGGCGATGTGCTGGATGCCTTCGCCCTGATAGCGGTCCAGGTACTCCTGGATCTGGCCGGCCTTTTCGTTGCCCTCTTCGTTGATCGGGATGCGGATCTTGCCGCAGGGACTGGTCATGGCCTTGCTCTTCACGCCGGTGACCTGGCCTTCGATGTCGAAGTAGCGGATTTCGCGGAAATTGAAGAGCCGCTCGTAAAAGCCGGCCCATTCGTCCATGCGGCCGCGGTGCACGTTGTGCGTCAGGTGGTCGATATACGTCAGGCCGTGGCCGGCGGGGTTCAGCGCGTCACCCTGCACGCCGGGCAAGGCTTCAAAGTCCACGTCGTAAAAGCCGATGTTGCCGATGTCGCCGGGTTGCGCGCCGTTCTTGCCGCGCCATTTGTCGATGAAGTAGATGATCGAATCGCCAATACCCTTGATGGCCGGAATGTTCAGCTCACCAGGCGCCGATGTGTGGGCATACCCCCAAGCGCCCAGTGAGATTGCGCGTTCATAGGCGGCCTTGGCGTCCTGCACGCGAAAAGCGATGGCGCAGACGCTGGGGCCGTGCTGGCGCGCAAAGCGCTGGGCAAACGAGTCGGGCTCAGCATTCAGGATGAAGTTGATGCCGCCCTGGCGGTACAGCGTGACATTCTTGTGGCGGTGTTTGGCAATCGGCGTGAAGCCCATGCGCTCGAACAATGCCCCCATGGCGACAGGGTCGGGTGCCGCATATTCAATGAACTCAAAACCGTCGGTGCCCATGGGGTTGTCCCAAGCCGCGCCCTGTTCAAAGTTCAGGGCGGTGTCGTCGCGTGCATTCATGCGTGTCTCCAGATAGGTGTGCGTATAAAGTAACTTTAGCGGCGCTGGCGGTCAGTTTTACTGCGAAATGGGGCGTTTGCATTGCTATTGGCGCAGTAAAGCTGCAAAATAATCCGAATGGAAGCACTTGACAAGCTTGATCGGCAAATTTTGCGCAGCCTGCAGGCCGATGGTCGCGCTACCTTCGACCTGCTCGCCGAGCAGGTGGGGCTTTCACCCAGTGCGGTTTTGCGGCGCGTGAAGCGGCTTGAAGAAAGCGGCGTGATCGACCGCTATGTGGCGCTCGTCAAACCTGAAGCTGTCGGGCTGGGGCTCACGGCTTACATCAACGTACGGCTGGAAAAGCACACCGAAAGCCACAAACGCAACCCCATGGACCTGTTCCGGGCCAGCGTGCAGACCTGGCCTGAAGTGGCCGAGTGCGCAGCGCTGACTGGTGAGATGGACTACCTGCTGCGCGTGCTGGTGCAGGACATGGCGCATTACAGCCGCTTCATCATGGACACCCTGCTCAAACATCCCAGCGTGCAGGATTGCAAAACGAGTTTTGTGCTGGACCGGGTCAAGGCGACGACGGCCGTTCCTTTGTGAGCTGAACCGGGGCGAAGCCGGGGAACCGGCATTTCCATGTGCGTGACTTGCCCGGATGCGCGTATAAAGTGTTGTTGTATCGCAACAATCCACGCGCCGGAGCGACTGGAAGTGTCAGTTTGCTATATTTTTAATAGCTGCCTGCGCCCGTATTTATTGGGAAAAATCCACATAAAGGTGTTTTTTTGAAGCGGCCCTCTATTGACGCTGGTTCAGAAGCCCCTAGACTGTTGATTCTAGGGAAAACCCTTATATTGAGATCATGGTTACACCCAGCACCCTTTTAAGAGCATCCTATAACGCAGGCAAGGAATTCTTCCGGCCTCCCGTGGAAGAGCGCGCCTCCGCGGCACCTCCAGCGCGTCACGTCCAGCCCGTCATGGTTCCCATCCGCTCGATCGGCCCCAGCCACGGGGAACGCATCGCCACCCATTTGCTGGCACTGAGCCCCCACGACCGTTACCTGCGCTTTGGCTATTCGGCCAACGATGAGCAGATTCACCGCTATGTAGACGGGCTCAACTTCGAGCGCGACGAGATTTTCGGCATCTACAACCGCAAGCTGGAACTGATCGCCATGGCCCACCTGGCGCATACCACCGACCCCAACCTCAAGAGCTGCGCCGAGTTCGGCGTGTCTGTATTGGCCCAGGCGCGTGGCCGCGGCTACGGCTCGCGCCTGTTTGACCGCGCGGTCATGCACGCCCGCAACAACGGTGTCGACATGATGTTCATCCACGCGCTGAGCGAAAACACCGCCATGCTCAACATCGCACGCAAGGCCGGCGCCACGATCGAACGCGACGGCTCTGAAAGCGAGGCCTACCTGAAGCTGCCGCCGGCCGACCTGGACTCGCGCATGACCGAAATGGTCGAAGAACAGATCGCCCAGACCGACTACCGCCTCAAGGTTCAGGCCAAGCAGTTCTGGGACCTGCTGGCGATGGTCCAGGAAGTGCGGCAGGGCGTGCGGGATGGTCGGGACCGCATGCCGATGTGATGGCTTCGGTTTGGGGGGGGCTCGTGAGGCCGGTGCAACAACCGGCTTCTTGCTATTAATTCGATAGCTGCTTGCGCTCATTCCCATTGGTTGTGCGCCAAAAATCATCCACGCCGCTGCCGCGTGGCCCTGAATGGACACAAACCCAAACAAGAAATACAAAAAGCCAACCGCTTCGGCACGCGACGGCAAATTACGCCTGCGCACCGTCAAGGATTTCAGCTATCCTTAGCCCCTTCACAACTACCGACCGCCCATCACGTGTCCGACGTTCCCCCCAGTCGGTCTTCCAGGCCAGAAGACAAACGCGGCTTTTTGCAGAAGCTCGCTGAAATGCTCCACCCAGGCCCCGACTCGAAGGACGAGTTGATCGAGACCCTGGTGGAAGCCCAGGACAATGACGTCATCGGAGCCCAGAGCCGCGAGATGCTCGAGGGGGTCATCCGCATGGCCGACATGACGGCGGGCGATGTCATGGTGGCAGCCCCGCGCATGGACGTGATCAACATCGACGCGCCGTTCGACGAACTGCTGCACCTGGTGATCGACACCGCCCACTCGCGCTTTCCCGTCTACGAAGGCGAAAAGGAAAACATCCTCGGCATCCTGATGGCCAAGGATCTGCTCAAGCTGCAGCGCGCGCCCGAACTCAACATCAAGGCCCTGCTCCGGCCCGCCGTCTTTGTGCCGGAAAGCAAGGGGCTGAACGACCTGCTGCGTGAATTCCGCGGCAACCGCAACCACCTGGCCATCGTCATTGACGAATTCGGCCGTGTGGCAGGTCTCATCACCATTGAAGACGTGCTCGAGCAGATCGTCGGCGAGATCGAGGACGAATTCGACATCGCCGAAGACGAGGGCGACATCTTCGGCCTCAGCGACCACACCTACCGCGTTAGCGGCGACACCTCCATCGAGCGTGTCAACGAAGCTTTTGGTGTGACGCTGCCCGAAACCGACTTCGATACGATCGGGGGGCTGGTGGCGCATGAGATGGGCCATGTTCCCAAGCGCGGCGAGCATTACGCGCTGGCAGGCCTGCAGTTCACCGTACTGCACACCAAAGGTGGGGCCGTGCGCTGGTTCAAGGTGTCGCCGGTCAGCGCCGGCGTCTGACAACGAATTCAAGAAAAAGGGCGGGCTGACTATGGGACGGGATTCGATTCAAAGCATGATGTCCCATCTCCCGACCTTGCCTGCGCTGCTTGAGCACGCACGCAACCCGCCGCCGCGCAAAGGCATTTCCCCGTTCCAGGTTGCTATTATTTTGATAGCTGGTTGCACCCATGCAGCAAGCATGGCCTGGCCTTTTGATTTTGGTTTTGCACAGGGCCAGCCGCTGTGGTGGCTGCAACTGCTGGCGCTTTTCCTGTTTGCCGCGCAACTTGACAGCTGCCGCTCCTGGAAACGTGCCGCGTGGATGGGCGGCCTTTTCGGCACGGCGATGTTGTGCAGCACCTTCTGGTGGCTGTTCATTTCCATGCACTACTACGGCGGGCTGGCCGCGTCACTGACCGTGCTGGCCATTGTGCTGCTTGCCGCCTTCCTGTCGCTTTACTACGCAGCGGCCAGCGCATTTTTCGTGAAGCTGGCGCCCAGACGCAGGCTGCCACGCGCCGCAGTGTTTGCAGCTCTCTGGCTGCTGGCGGAGCTGGCCCGGGTCGAGTTCTTTACCGGCTTTCCCTGGGGCGAGGGCGGCTATGCCCACGTCGACGGCTGGGCCAGGCCACTGGCCGCGTGGGTGGGCGTGCATGGGCTGACTTTCCTGGCCGCGCTGGTTGCAGCATGGCTGGCCATGACCCTGCGCTCATCCCATGTGCAATGGCTCAACGTGACCGGCATCCTGGTTGTCTGCATAGTGGCGGGTTACCTGCCGGTGCAAAGCGCCTGGCCCGGCGATGCCCCGGTCCAGCCCGCCGAGGCGCTGGGCGTTACGCTGCTGCAGGGGAACATTCCCCAGAACGAAAAATTCCAGCCCGGCACAGGCGTGGCCACAGCGCTGCGCTGGTACGGCCAGCAGCTGCGCGATGCGAAAGCGCCGCTGGTGGTGGCGCCTGAAACCGCCATCCCCGTGCTGCCCCAGCAATTGCCGGAAGGCTATTGGCAAGCGCTGCAGGCAAGGTTTGCCGCCGGCAACCAGGCGGCATTGATCGGCCTGCCGATTGGCAGCTCCCAGGCCGGGTACGCCAACTCTGTGCTGGGCTTCAAGCCCGGGCAAGCAGAGCCATACCGTTTCGACAAGCATCACCTGGTGCCGTTCGGCGAGTTCATACCGACGGGTTTCAGGTGGTTTATCGACATGATGCACATCCCGCTGGGCGACTTCAACCGGGGTGCGGTCGGGCAGGCTTCCTTCGAATGGAAAGGCCAGCGGCTGGCGCCCAACATCTGCTACGAAGACCTTTTTGGCGAAGAGCTGGGCGCACGCTTCATCGATCCTGCGCTCGCCCCGACGATTTTTGTCAATGTCAGCAACATCGCCTGGTTCGGCAACACCGTGGCGATTGACCAGCACCTGCAAATTTCGCGCATGCGCGCGCTGGAATTCAGCCGACCGATGATTCGTGCCACCAACACCGGCGCCACAGTCATCATCGACCACCAGGGCAAAGTCACGCATTCGCTGGAACGCCACACGCGCGGCGTGCTGAACGGCGACGTCCAGGGCCGCAACGGCATCACACCGTATGCCCAGTGGGTGTCCCGCTACGGCCTCTGGCCGCTGTGGGGCTTCGGGCTGGGCGTGGCCGGCCTGGCGCTCGCGTTCCGACGCCGTCGGTAGGACAGGGCACACCCCTATCGGGGCTCACTGCGTGTAGCCCCTTTTCCCCTTGCAGGGGACGGTGCCAGCGGCCCGGCAAAGCCGGTTCCGCGGCTCCTGCTGGCTTGGAGGAGCCGCGGTGAGTCGGCTGTGTTCAGTGCGTTGCAGCCATCACGCCGTGCAGTAGCTCCGGCAGCATTTCTAACATCCGAATCGCATCCTGACCCGGCGGTGTGCTGCTCGCAAAATACATCTGGAGCGGCGCCTGGGCAAAATCATGCAGCGGCACCGCTGTCAATGATTGCGGGTCCAGGTTGCTGGCCGTCAGGAAGTCCACCACCGTCCAGCCCATGCCGCGCTTGACCAGCTCCAGCGCCAGCCGCGAGGTGTGCACCTGCAACCCTTCAGGGGCGGTCAGGCCCAGGTGGCGCGCCAGGTCGTCGATCGACTGGCACATCGGATCCTCACCCACCAGGCGGATCAGCGGCATGCTGGCCAGGAAAGACATCGGGTTCTGGCGCCTTGCCTTCACGGCCCGCTGCCAGATGTCGCGCGTGACGGCCAGGTAGAGCGGGCCGCTCACCAGCGTCGAGCTGGTCAGCAACGGGTGCGGGTGTTCATAAAAACCAAGGGCAAAGTCCACGCTGCGCGTCAGCAGTGCCTGCACCATCTGGTCCTGGTGCAGCGTGCGCACCTCGACGCGAACGCGCGGGTAGCGCGCCATGTGCCTTTCCAGCACCAGCGGCAAAAACTCATGGCTGACGGACGGAATGGCCGCAAGCCGCACCTGGCCGCCGGCCGACTGCCGCAGGTTGACGGCAATGCGCTTGAGCCCGTCCAGCTTCTGGTGGATTTGCGAAGACTCTTCAAACAGCACGCGCGCTTCGGGCGTGGGGGCCAGCGTGCCCTTGCCGCGGGTAAAAAGCTTGTAGCCCAGTTGCAATTCCGTGTGTGCAATCGTCTTGCTGACGGCCGAGGGCGTGATGCAGATCAGCCGCGCCGCGGCGCTCATGTTGCCGGTCTGCATCACCGCCTGGAAGACTTCAAGTTGCCTGAGGTTCATGTCGCTGCGGGTATGTCGCTGCCGGGTCGACGGAGATGCATGGGGCCATGCTGCTGAGGGGTGTGAGTTTTATTCATACCCCTCGTTACATTATGCATCGCTGGGGGCTGCCAGCGTCGCTACGATGAGCCACCTTTGGCCGCAAGGCTGGGGAAATCGCCGCACAGGCTGGTGAAACCGCTTGTTTTGCTCGCTGTGCGCAAAAAATCAGACAAATTCCATTTCCTTGGAGACATACATGCAAATAGCCTCAACATTTCGTCACATGGGCGCCGCGCTTGGCCTGGTGGCATTTACCTCGCTCGGCGCGCCCGCACTGGCGCAAACCACCGCCAAACCCAACGTCGTGATCCTGGCCACCGGCGGCACCATTGCCGGCGCCGGCGCTTCGGCCCTGAACAGCGCGACTTATGCCGCCGCCAAGGTGCCGGTCGACAAGTTGCTGGCTGGCCTGCCCGAGCTGGCCAACGTGGCCAATGTCAAGGGCGAGCAGGTCTCGCAAATTGCTTCCGAAAGTTTCACCAACGACAACCTGATGAAATTGGGCAAGCGCATCTCGGCGCTGGTCAAGCAGTCCGACGTGGACGGCATCGTGGTCACCCACGGTACCGACACCCTGGAAGAAACCGCCTACTTCCTGAACCTCGTGATCCGCACCAGCAAGCCCATCGTGGTGGTCGGTTCCATGCGCCCAGGTACGGCGCTGTCGGCCGACGGTGCGCTCAACCTTTTCAACGCCGTGAGCGTGGCCGCCAGCAAGGACGCCGCCGGCAAAGGCGTGCTGGTCACCATGAATGACGAACTCCAGAGCGGCCGTGATGTCACCAAAACCATCAACATCAAGACTGAGGCCTTCAAGAGCCAGTGGGGCCCGCTGGGCATGGTGGTAGAAGGCCAGAATTACTGGTTCCGTGCCCCTGTGAAGCGCCACACCGCGCAGTCCGAATTCAACATTGATGATTTCGAAGCGCTGGCGCCGGTCGACATTGTCTATGGTTATGGCAACGTGCCGCGCTCCGCGGTGGACTCCGTCGGCAAGACCGGCATCAAGGCCCTGATCCACGGCGGTACCGGCAACGGTTCCGTGGCCGACCGTGTGGTTCCCGCGCTGCAGGAAGTTCGCGCCAAAGGCATCCAGGTGGTGCGCTCCTCGCGTGTGCCCGAAGGCTTTGTGCTGCGCAACGCCGAGCAGCCTGACGACAAGTACGACTGGGTGGTCGCGCATGACCTGAACCCGCAAAAGGCCCGCATCCTGGCCGCCGTGGCCTTGACGAAGAACATTGACAGCAAGGAACTGCAGCGCATCTTCTGGCAGTACTGAGTTCACGCAGTTACAACAGGAAGAAAAGGGCGATGCCGGCAACGGCATCGCCCTTTTTTGTTTGCGCGGCGAGCGCGGGAGGTGCTTACAGCTGGCTCATGCCGCCGTCGACGATCAGCTCGGTGCCGACAATAAAAGCCGCTTCGGGCGATGACAAATACACCACGGCGCTCGCCACTTCATCGGGCGTGCCGAAGCGCTTGATCGGGACTTGCGCCTGGATGCTGGCGGCCAGCGCACCGAGCTGGTCTGCGGGCACGCCAAGCTTGCCGTACAGCGGCGTCGTAACCGGGCCGGGGCTCACCACATTGACGCGGATGCCGCGCGCGACCAGTTCACCTGACAGCGTTTTTGCCAGCGAAATCAGCGCCGCCTTGCTGGCGGCATAGACGCTGGAGTTGGGCATGCCGATATGGGCATTGATCGAGCCGTTCAGGATGATGGCGGCGCCCGTGTTCAGCAGCGGCGACAGCGCCTGGATCGCAAAGAACGCGCCTTTCACGTTGACGTTGAAGGTGTCGTCCCAGAGTGCTTCGTCCACGCTTTCCAGCGGGGCGAATTTGGCCAGGCCGGCATTGATGAACACGGCGTCCAGCGTGATGCCTTCGGCGGCCAATGCGCTGGCCAGTGCCTTGGCCGAGCCGCTGGCGCCTGCGTCGTTGCGCAGGGCGATGGCGCCTGTGCCCAGTTGGGCTTTGGCTTGGTCCAGTGACACCTGGTCCCGGCCGGTGATGACGACCCGCGCGCCTTGCCCGGCGAATTGCAAGGCGGTGGCCAGGCCGATGCCGCTGTTGCCACCCGTGACCAGCACGGTCTTGTTGGCGAAGCGGGGTGTGAATGAAGTGGTTTGCGTGGTCATGTCGATTTCCTTTGTCTTGGGTAGGGGGTTCCTGGTTCGGTGGGCTTCCTGCCTGCCGATGAGTCCAATGTAAGTTTCATCTTCTATTGGAAGAAGGCCGTAAAACTGATTTAATCATTCATCTTTTATGAATGATTGGGATTGAAATGGACCGGCTGCGTGCGTTTGAGGTGTTTGCCGCCGTGGTTGGCCGCGGCAGTTTCACGCGTGCGGCCGATGCGCTGGACACCTCGCCGGCCAACGTCACCCGCTATATCAATGAGCTGGAAGCCCACCTCGGCACGCGCCTGCTCAACCGCAGCTCCCGCAAGCTCTCGCTCACCGAAAGCGGCGAAGCGCTGTATGAGCGCAGCAAGTCGATTCTTGAAGAGGTTGCCGACGCGGAGGCGCTGGCCTCGTCGGCAACCCTGCAGCCGCGCGGGCGCCTGCGCATCAATGCGCCTGTGAGCTTTGGCATCCGTCACCTGGCGCCGCTGTGGCCGCGCTTCATGCAAAGCTATCCCGAGGTGGAACTCGACATTGCCCTCAGCGACCGCGTGGTGGACATCGTGGAAGAAGGCTACGACCTCGCCATACGCATCTCGCGCACGGGGCCGGCCACCCATGCAGCCCGCAAGCTCGCGACTTCCTGCAACATCCTCTGTGCCGCGCCGGACTATCTGAAAAAGCACGGCCGCCCGGCCGTGCCCGCCGACCTCGCGGGCCACAGCTGCCTGGGCTACACCTATGCCGCCACTGCCAACGAATGGCACTTCACCGACGGCGAGGGGCGGCCGCACGCGGTCAAGGTCAACTACATCATGCACGCCAACAATGGCGATACCGCCCGCGAAGCGGCCGTGGCCGGGCTGGGCATCATCTGGCAGCCGGCCTTTCTGGTCGGGGAGGACCTGCGCGAAGGCCGGCTGGTGCCGCTGCTGCCGGGCTACCGCATGCCTGAAATCGACGTGCTGGCGGTCTACCCCAGCCGCCGGCACCTGAGCGCCAAGGTCCGTGTGATGGTGGATTTTCTGGTGGAGGCCTTCAAGACCGGGCCCGGCTGGTATGTGCCGCCCACCCAGATGCCGCCGGTGATGCCGACCGGTAAGGCGCACACAAAGGCGCCCGCGCGCCGCCGCGTAAAATGACCGGCTTGGCGGCCGCCACCTGAGGCGCCGCTCCCCGGGCCTGCAATCCAGGTGCCCCGCGTTTGGCAAAACTCCACTCTTATGCTTACTTTCCAGCAAATTATTTTGAAGCTGCAGTCCTATTGGGCTGACCAGGGTTGCGCGCTGCTGCAGCCCTACGACATGGAAGTCGGCGCAGGTACTTCGCACACCGCGACGTTTCTGCGCGCGCTGGGCCCCGAGCCCTGGAAAGCCGCCTATGTGCAGCCCAGCCGCCGCCCCAAGGACGGCCGCTACGGCGAGAACCCCAACCGCCTGCAGCACTACTACCAGTACCAGGTCGTGCTCAAGCCCGCACCCGCCAACATCCTGGAGCTCTACCTCGGCTCGCTGGAAGCGCTTGGCTTTGACCTGAAGAAAAACGACATCCGCTTTGTCGAAGACGATTGGGAAAACCCGACGCTGGGCGCCTGGGGCCTGGGCTGGGAAGTCTGGCTCAACGGCATGGAAGTCACGCAGTTCACCTACTTCCAGCAGGTCGGCGGCATCGACTGCAAACCCGCCACCGGTGAAATAACCTACGGCCTGGAACGCCTGGCCATGTATTTGCAAGGCGTGGACAACGTCTACAACCTGACCTGGACCGAAGGGCCCGACGGCTCGAAGCTGAGCTACGGCGACGTCTACAAACAAAACGAGGTTGAGCAGTCGACCTACAACTTCGAACACAGCGACGCCGACTTCCTGTTCACCGCTTTCACGGCGCATGAAAAGCAGGCCAAACACCTGATCGACGTGCAGCTGGCCTTGCCTGCCTATGAGCAGGTGCTCAAGGCTGCCCACAGCTTCAATCTGCTGGACGCCCGCGGCGCCATCAGCGTGACCGAGCGCGCCGCCTATATCGGCCGCATCCGCAACCTGGCCCGCGCCGTGGCGCAAAGCTATTACGAAAGCCGCGAGCGCCTGGGCTTTCCGATGGCGCCGCGCGAGTGGGTGGAGCAGATGGCGAAGAAGGCCGCCTGATGATTCTGGAAATCGCCCAGTTGCAGGTCAAGCCCGGCGAAGCGCCCGCTTTCGAGGCGGCTTTTGCCCAGGCGCAGGCCATCATCGCGTCAATGGGCGGCTACCAGGGCCACGAGTTGCAGCGCTGCCTGGAAAACGACCACCACTACATGCTGCTGGTGCGCTGGAACACCCTGGAAGACCACACCGTGGGTTTCCGCCAGTCAGAGCCCTATCAGGCGTGGCGCAAGCTGCTTCACCATTTTTACGATCCGTTTCCCACGGTGTTGCACTACGCCGATGCCACACCAAAACGGTGAGCTGATCTTCGATGCCCACCATCTTTTCCCACATCGCCGTCCCCATTGCAGCCGCAGTGGCGCTGGGCAGCAAGCGCATACCGCCTTCCATGTTGCTGGCGGGCATGGTCGCGGCCATCCTTCCCGACTTTGACGGAGTCGCTTTCAAGCTCGGCATCCATTACGGCGGTATCTGGGGGCATCGCGGCTTTACCCATACCCTGGGCTTTGCGCTCGTGGTGGGCCTCATCGGCTGGTGGCTGGCGCGGCACTGGAAACTGGCGCCATGGCAGGGCTATGCGTGGATAGCGCTTTGCGCGTTCTCGCATCCCCTGCTGGACACGCTGACCAATGGTGGCGTGGCCATTCCCCTCTACTGGCCGTTTTCCGACCAGCGTTTTTTCAGCCCCTGGCGGCCCGTTGAGGTGTCGCCGGTCTCCTTTTCCCGGTTCTTCACGCAACGCGGCGCCGACGTGTTGCTCAATGAAGTCCAAACCATCTGGCTGCCGCTGATGGTTGCAGCCCTGGCCATTTTTGCGCTCCGACATTCCCGAAAAAACCAATGAACGCCTCCCAAAACCTTCTTGTTGAACTGTTTGTCGAAGAGCTGCCGCCCAAGGCACTCAAAAAGCTGGGCGATGCCTTTGCCGGCGTGCTGTTCGAGCAGCTCAAGGCCCAGGGCCTGACGGCGGCAGATTCGGCCCTCACGGCATTTGCCTCTCCACGCCGGCTGGCCGCGCATGTTACGGCGGTGGCCGCACAGGCCGCCGACAAGGCCGTTTCGCAAAAACTCATGCCGGTGACGGTGGGGCTGGATGCTTCGGGCAATGCCACGGCCGCGCTGCTCAAAAAACTGCAGGCGCTGGGCACCGATGCGTCGGCCGTGGCTGGCCTCAAGCGTGCGCCCGACGGCAAGGCAGAGGCGCTGTTTTATGACAGCAACGTCAAGGGCGCGACTTTGACGGAAGGCCTGCAAAAGGCGCTGCTCGAAGCCATTGCCAAATTGCCCATCCCCAAGGTCATGACCTACCAGCTGGCCGATGGCTGGAGCGATGTGAAATTCGTCCGCCCGGCGCACGGCCTGGTCGCGCTGCATGGCAGCTCGGTGGTCGCTATCGAGGCTTTGGGCCTGAAGGCCGGCAACATCACACACGGCCACCGCTTTGAAGCGGCCGTCGACCCGGTGGTGCTCAAGGATGCCGACAGCTACGCCGCTACCCTGCAAAAAGACGGCGCGGTGATCGCCAGTTTTGCCGCGCGCAAAGCCGAAATCGTCAAGCAGCTTGCTGCAGCCGCAGCCAAAGTTGGCGGTGGCGCCAGGGCGATTGAAGACGACGCCCTGCTCGACGAGGTGACCGCACTGGTCGAACGTCCCAACGTGCTGGTCTGCGAATTCGAAAAAGAATTCCTCGGCGTGCCGCAGGAATGCCTGATCCTCACGATGAAGGCCAACCAGAAGTACTTCCCGCTGCTCGATGCTTCGGGCAAGCTCACCAACAAGTTTCTCGTCGTCAGCAACATCAGCCCGGCGGATGCCAGTGCCGTGATTGGCGGTAACGAGCGCGTGGTGCGCCCGCGCCTGGCCGATGCCAAGTTTTTCTTCGACCAGGACCGCAAAAAGACGCTGGCTTCGCGCGTTGAAGGTCTGGGCAAGGTGGTGTATCACAACAAGCTGGGCACGCAGGGTGAGCGTACGCAGCGCGTACGCGCCATTGCCGAGGCCATTGCCAATCGCCTGAATGCCAATGTGGCCGATGTACAGCGCGCCGCCGAGCTGGCCAAGACCGACCTGGTGACTGACATGGTCGGCGAGTTCCCCGAGCTGCAGGGCACCATGGGCCGCTACTACGCGCTCAACGACGGTCTCAGTGCCGATGTGGCCGACGCGATTGAGGACCACTACAAGCCGCGTTTTGCCGGCGACGAACTGCCGCGCAACACCGTCGGCGTCATCGTCGCGCTGGCCGACAAGCTGGAAACGCTGGTCGGCATGTTCGGCATCGGCAATCTGCCGACCGGCGACAAGGACCCGTTCGCGCTGCGCCGCCATGCGCTGGGCGTGATCCGCATGCTGGTCGAGAAAGACCTGCCTTTGGACCTGCTTGAGCTGGTTCAGGGCGCCCAGCCGGTGTTCGGTGACAAGATCCAGGACGCGTCCATCGCGTTGGTCGATTTCATCTACGACCGCCTCGCCGGTTCCCTGCGCGAGCAGGGCTACAGCGCGCAAGAAGTCGATGCCGTGCTGGCCCTCAAACCCCAGCGCCTGGGCGATGTGGCCAAACGCCTGTCGGCTGTGCGCGCCTTTGCCGCGCTGCCCGAAGCACCGGCTCTCGCTGCGGCCAACAAGCGCGTCGGCAATATCCTGAAGAAGGCTGAAGGCACGGTTGAAGCAGCCGTCAAACCCGAGCTGCTGCAGGAAGCTGCCGAGAAATCCCTCGCGGATGCATTGAAAACAGTGGCGCCCAAAGCCGAAGCCGCTTTTGCCGCCGGTGACTACGCAGCATCGCTGCAGGCATTGGCCGCCCTGAAGGCGCCGGTGGATGCCTTCTTCGACGGCGTGATGGTCAATGCCGAAGACCCGGCGCTGCGCGCCAACCGCCTCGGGCTGCTGGCGACGCTGCACCAGGCCATGAATAAAGTGGCCGACCTGTCGCGCCTGGCGGTGTAACAGCGATGACGACGCCAGAATCGCCAAATAACCCTGAGATGGCGCAAGTGCGTCCGGCTCTGCGGTTTGAGCTTGTGCTTGGCACGTTCGCCGGCGTAGTGGTCCTCGCTTATGTGCTGGCGTATCTGGCGCTGATGTTGTTTGGTTTCGATTATGGGAGTGCCATTTTTGACGTTGCGCCCTTGTTTGGCGCATTGATGGCCAGTTGGCAGTGCGCCAAGTCCTATCGTTTCACGCTGACGAACATGGACTATTGGATACTTATTGTTGGCTGTCTGGTCATCGAAACCGGTATTTCGGCTCTGGTGATTTCCCAGTTCAATCCGCGCATACTGGCGATGCACCTTACCTTACTGCCTATGCGCCTGGGCTTTCATTTGCTGGCCCTGATGTACTTGTATTCGGATAAGCGGATGGCCCGGCAAATAACGTCGCTTGCGTCGGGGCAAAAAAAGTGAAGTGATGCATCACAAATGAAGTACTGTTTATCTAGCTACCAGCCTTATTCACCATGAAACTCGTCATCCTCGACCGCGACGGCACCATCAACAGCGACAGCGACGACTTCGTCAAGGCACCGGACGAATGGTTGCCGCTGCCGGGTTCGCTGGAGGCCATTGCGCGCCTGAACCACGCCGGCTGGCACGTCGTGATCGCGTCCAACCAGTCGGGGCTGGGGCGCGGCCTTTTCGACGTGGCGGCGCTCAACGCCATGCACGCCAAGATGCACAAGCTGCTGGCCGCTGTCGGCGGGCGCATCGATGCGGTGTTTTACTGCCCGCATGCCCCTGAGGAAAGCTGCACCTGCCGCAAGCCGTTGCCTGGCCTTTTTGAGCAGATCGGTGCGCGTTTCGGCGTGCCGCTCAAAGGCGTGCCCACCGCAGGGGATTCTTTGCGCGACCTGCAGGCCGGTGCGGCTGCCGGGTGCGAACCGCACCTGGTGCTGACGGGCAAGTCGGCGCGCTACCGCAGCGGCGGGCGGCCCGAGGGCCTGCCCGAAGGCACCCAGCTGCACACCGATTTATCGGCATTTGCCGATTTCATCCTGGAACGCAGCGCCCGGCCCCTGCAAGTGGCCTTGTAGGTGACGCTATAAAAATGCTAGCTGCCCGCGCTGACCAGATAAGGGTTAGAGCCTTAAAACATCGTGAAAACTGCTGTACACCAGCATCCAAAACCTGCCTGATACCGGAAACCTTGACATGCGCCTGATTCGATCAATTCTTCACCTGCTGTGGATGGCCATCACGGTGATCCCCTGGGCTACTTTCGTGGTGATTGCCTCGGTGTTCGTCAGCAGCAACACCATGTACTGGATGTGCGCGGGCTGGCTGCGCGTGGCGGTCAGCGGCGGTACGTTCATCCTGGGCATCAAGAACCGGGTGACCGGCATGGAAAACCTCCCCACGGGCCAGACCAGCGCAGCCGTGCTGCTGCTCAAGCACCAGAGCACCTGGGAGACCCTGTGCATGCCCACGCTGATGCCGCACCCGCTGGCCTATGTGTTCAAGAAAGAGCTGCTCTACGTGCCGTTCTTCGGCTGGGCCATGGCGCGCATGGACATGATCCACATCGACCGGAGCCAGCGGTCGCAGGCTTTCAACAAGGTCGTGGTGCAGGGCAAGCGCCTGATGGCGCAGGGAACCTGGGTCATCATGTTCCCCGAAGGCACGCGCATCCCGCGCGGCCAGAAGGGCACTTACAAATCCGGCGGTACGCGCCTGGCCATTGAAACCGGCGCTCCCGTGATCCCGATTGCCGTGACCTCGGCCAAATGCTGGCCGCGCAAGGCCTTCATCAAAACCCCGGGCATCGTTGACATCTCCATCGGCAAGCCGATCGACAGCACCGGCCGGCAGCCCGACGAGTTGATGCGCGAGGTGGAAACCTGGATCGAAGCCGAAATGCGGCGCCTTGACCCCGAGGCTTATGCCGGTGAAGTGGTCGCCACGCCCGCCACACCCGTCGTACCCAATACCTGAGCGGCCAGCCTGCCCATGCTGTCAAGCTAAACTGCCATGATGCAACGGCTTCTTCAGTTCACGCTCGACCTGTTTGATTCCGCGCCGGCGCCGCTTGCTGGCGTTCCCGGCGGCTCAAAA
Organism: Polaromonas sp. P3_A5; assembly: GCF_056403055.1. Taxonomy (NCBI): domain Bacteria; kingdom Pseudomonadati; phylum Pseudomonadota; class Betaproteobacteria; order Burkholderiales; family Comamonadaceae; genus Polaromonas; species Polaromonas sp. P3_A5. The sequence goes on along the minus strand of NZ_JBFUGF010000002.1, from coordinate 300,506 downwards.
GCCAGAAAAAACAGGCAAAAAAGGCCTGTAGCCCCCATAAATACTGCGCCGACAGCTATCGAAAACATAGCGAATGGTGAGTTCGTGGGGCCGCAACTACCCGCCCAAACCTTGCAGCAGGCGCTGGCACCCGCCACCTTCCGCCATCCGCGCGCCACCCGTGAGACCGTGCTGGACGGCATTTTGGTGGCTTATGAGTTCCGCCGCAGCAAACGCAAGACCATCGGCTTTTCTGCGGGCGCCGACGGCCTCACGGTGAGCGCGCCCAAATGGGTGCCGTTGTATGAAATCGACAAGGCGGTGCTGGAAAAATCCGGCTGGATCCTGGCCAAGCTGCAGGAAACCCGCGTGCGCCATGAGCGCCTGGAGTCCGCACGCATTGACTGGAAGGACGGCACCACGCTGCCTTTCCTGGGTGACCAGGTCATTGTGGTGATCGATCCGCGGCACGCTTTCGGCGGCGTCGGCGCCGAACTCAAAACCGGCACCGCGGCTGCCGAAGTCTTGTTGCAGGGCAACGACGATGCGTCCAACGGCACCTTGCCCGGTGTGGCGCAGCTGACGCTGCACGTGGGCCTGCCCCACCATGCCACGCCCGAGCAGATCCGCGACGCCGTGCAGGCCTGGCTGATGCGCCAGGCCAAGCGCATCTTTACCGAGCGGCTCAACCATTTCGCGCCGCACCTGGGCGTGCAGTGGCACAAGCTCAGCCTTTCCAGCGCCGGCACCCGCTGGGGCAGCGCCAGCGCGGATGGCTCCATCCGGCTGAACTGGCGCTTGATCCATTTCAAGCAGTCGGTGATCGACTACGTGGTGGTTCATGAATTGAGCCATTTGCGTGTCATGGACCACAGCCCGCGCTTTTGGGACACCGTGCGCGCGGTGGTGCCCGACTACGCCGAGCTGCGCGGCCAGCTCAAGGACGAAGCAATTCCCCGCTGGTAGGCCGGCGCTGCTGCGTTTTGCACGTCCGTTGAGCGACGTCAAAGGGGGTACAAATCACAGTACTGCGGCGTTTCTTTACTTGGTAATATGAGAAAACACCAAAAACCAGAAAACGACAGGGATTGACACTGCGCACCTGAAGTCCACATGAACGACAAACTCATACTCGTAGTTGAAGACAATCCGGACCACCTGGAACTGACCGTGCTGACGCTGGAGGAGCAGGGCGTCACAGCCGAGATTGCCGTCGCCCGGGACGGTGTGCAGGCGCTGGACTTTCTGTTCGGCCAGGGTGCCCATGCGGGGCGCGACACGCAAAGGCAGCCGGCTTTCATCCTGCTCGACATGAAGCTGCCCAAGCTGTCCGGCCTGGACGTACTGCGCAGCGTGCGGGCCAATCCCCTGACCGCGCTGGTGCCGGTCGTCATGCTGACATCTTCCAGCGAGCGGTCCGACATCGTGGCGTGTTACCAGAGCGGGGCCAACGGGTTTGTCCGTAAACCCGTCGATTTTGGGGGGCTGACCGAAAAGCTCAACCGCCTGCAGGCGTACTGGCTGGGCGTCAATGAATCCATCGCGGCCGGCTGACATCCCGTGACGCACCGGTGGCCCAGAAACACCCGGTGCCGGTACCTGCGGCGCTGATGCCATGAAGCTTCAAATCACGCTGCGGACCCGCCTTGTCATGCTCGTGCTGGTGGCGATCGTGCCGATGTTTGGCCTGTCCATTTTCAAGGCCGTCTACAACGCCGACACAGCCGTCGAGCGCGCCCAAACCGACCTGCAATTCGCCGCATCGCTGGCCGCATCCAGCCAGCAGCGCCTGGCGGAATCGGCCCGGCAGATACTGACGGCGATTGTTCATGTGCCCAGCCTGCGGGACGGCAACGCCGACCGCTGCAACCGCTACCTTGTAGAGCTCAACAAGCTGTTTCCGCTTTACGCCAATTTCGGCATTGTGGGAACGGACGGCTATGCGCTGTGCAACGGGCAGGAAGGCGTGCGGCTCGGCTACCTGGGCGACCGTGCCTATTTCCGCAATGCTGTTGAGCAGCGCAGCTTTGTGGTGGGTGAATACATTGTGGGACGTGCCACGGGCCGGCCTTCCATCACATTTGCGTTGCCGCTGCTGGACAAGGACGGGCGCGTTGACATTGTGGCTTTTGCGTCGGTAGACCTGGCCGAGATGGCGAAGTCCACCATCGACGTCCAGCTGCCGCCCGGCGGCGCGCTGGGCATACACGACCGTGGTGGCGTGCTGCTGGCTGGCAAGCCCGACCTCCCCATACGAATCGGGCAGGTGGCCAGAAGCCCCGTGCTGAAGGCGGCCGTGCAGCAGATGCGTACCGGAACCAGCGATGGGCCGGACGGCACCGGGCAGCGCCGCCTGTGGGCTTTCATGCCCAGCAGCCCCGACGTGCACGCCGCTTTTTTTGTGGCGGTCAGCCTGGACCGCGAACTGGTCGTGGGCGCCAGCCGGGAACAGCTGTGGCTGGAACTGGTGGTGTTGTTGCTGGTGGCATTTGTGGGCGGCGGCGTCGCCTGGGTCATTGGCGGGCGTGCCATCGTGGAGCCCACCCGAAACATCCTTGAGGCCATCCGGCAGCTCCAGAACGGCCGGCTGGATGTGCGGATACCGCCAGGCCGGCCTGACGACTTCGGGGAGTTTGCGAGGATATCCACAGGTTTTAACCGCATGGCCGAGTCGCTTGAGCAACATCGGAGTGTCCTGGAGGCTGAACTGGCAAACAGCGAAGCCATCCAGCAGAAACTGCGGGACGCCCAGCGCCTGGGCCGCATCGGCTACTGGCAGCTGGACACCGGCACCGATGAAAGCTGGTGGTCCGATGAGGTGTACGAGGTGCTCGGCGTTGACCGCACGACCTTTGACAGGAGCCACGGCAGATTCATGCAACTGGTCCATCCCGGGGACCGCCAGGCCTTCAAGGAACGGCGCGATCTGTCCGTTCGGACCAACCAGCCGCTGGACATTGAGTTCCGCATCGTCACGTCCGCCGGCGAGATTCGATGGGTCCACCTGTTTGGCCGCGCTGACGAAGCACAGCCCGGGGACACCGGGCAGGAGGGGCAAGGCGCGGGCCGCGGCCCGTCGGGGCGCCGCCGCTCCGGCGTGATCCAGGAAATTACCGACCGCAAGCGCGCGGAACTGGTGGTGGCCCGCAGCACGGAGCTGCTGAACCGCACCGGCGCGCTGGGGAAAGTCGGTGGATGGGAGGTCGCTGTCGACACCATGACGCCTTACTGGTCTGAAGAAATTTACCGCATCCACGAACTCGATCCGGCGGCCGGCCTGGGGGTTGAGGAGGCGCTCGACTTTTACGCACCCGAAGCGCGGCGCACCATCCGCTCGGTCGCCCTGGCTGCCCTGAAGCAGGGTACGCCATGGGACCTGGAGCTGCCCCTCATCACGGCAAAGGGCCGGCGCATCTGGGTGCGCACGCAGGGCCGGGCTTTGCAGCGGGACGGCAAGGTTGTGAGCCTGGTCGGCGTGCTGCAGGACATCACGGAACAGCACGAAGCGCAGGCGCACCTGCGCCTTCTGGAAACCGCCGTATCCCGGCTCAACGACATTGTGCTCATCACCGAGGCCGCACCCATCGATGGCGCCGGCCCGCGCATCATCTTTGTCAACGACGCTTTTGAGCGCCGTACCGGTTACACGCGCGAAGAGGTGCTGGGAAAAACGCCACGCCTGATGCAGGGCCCCAAAACGCAGCGGGACGAGCTCGACCGCATCAAGGCTGCACTGGAAAAATGGCAGCCCGTGCGCGCCGAGCTGATCAATTACACCAAGAGCGGCGAGGAGGTCTGGCTGGAGCTCGACATTGTTCCGATCACCGACACCAAAGGCCACTACACCCACTGGGTCGCGGTGCAGCGCGACATCACCCAGCGCAAGCTGGCAGAGCAGGCGCTGGTAGAAAGTGAACACCGCTACTCGGCTCTCTTTGAAATGGCGCCGATCCCGATGTGGGTTTTTGACGCCGAGACCTATCGCTTCCTCATGGTCAACGAAGCCGCCGTCAAGAGCTATGGCTATACGATGGAAGAGTTTCTGTCGATGACGATCTACGACATTCGCAGCGAAGCAGAAGCTCAAAACCTCCGGACCCAGCACGCCGCCTCGCCTTTGATCGTCAAGGAGCGTTGGGAGCATCGCCGCAAGGACGGGTCGTTTTTCACCGCCCGCCCTTTTTCAACCTCGGTGCGGTATGCCGGCCGCCCGGCGCGTTTTGTCCTGGCACTGGATATCTCGGCCCAGGTCAAGGTTGAAAATGAGGTCCAGGAACACCTGTACACCTTGCAGCGCGCCGCTGACGCGGCCCAGGCCATCACCTGGCACCAGACGCTTGAAAGCACCATGCACGAGGTGGCCGAACAGGCCCGGGGGGTGATAGGCGCGCACCAGGCGATCGTCAGCCTCACCGTGAACAGCGACTGGGGGCAGGCCATCAACGCCCTGTCGCTTTCCGAAAAATATGCGAAATACCGGGACATGATCGAGGCGCCCGACGGCACCGGCATTTACGCCCTGGTCTGCCAGACCAACCGGTCCATGCGCATGACACAGGCAGAGCTGGAGGCGCATCCGCGCTGGCGCGGCTTCGGCAGCTACGCCGACAAGCATCCGGCCATGCGCGGCTGGCTGGCCGTACCGCTGACGGGCCGCGACGGCAAAAACATCGGGCTGCTCCAGCTGTCCGACAAATACCAGGGCGAGTTCACGCAGGAGGACGAATATGTGGCGCTCGAACTGGCCCAGCTCGCGTCCATCGCCATCCAGAACTCCCGCCTGATCGAGGAGGTCAGCCAGCTCAACACCGGGCTGGAGCAGAAAGTGGCGGACCGCACGCTGGCGCTGGAACGCCAGCAGGCCCTCTTCAAGGCGCTGGCCGAACAGGCGCCCCAGGTGGTATGGACCAGCGATCCGGACGGCGCGGCCACCTACTTCAACCGCGCCTGGTTTGACCTGGCGGGCGGCAAGATGGAGGACTGGACCGGCACGCAATGGTTTGCCGCCATTCATCCGGACGACCTCCCCGATATCAGGGCCCGCTGGCAGGTCGCCCGGGAGACGCGGTCGCAATATTCGGGCATACGCCGCGTGCTGGCCCGGGACGGCGTGCACACCATGTCCTACCGCGCATCGCCCGTGCTGGACGAACGCGGTGAAGTGGCCTTTTGGGTGGGCATCGACGCGGACATCACCGAGATCAAGGCCATTGAAGCCGCCCTGCGCCTGTCCAACCAGGAACTCGAAGCGTTTTCATACTCCGTGTCGCACGACCTTCGCTCGCCGCTAAACACCGTTGACGGCTTCAGCCGCCTGCTGGGCAAACACCTGGGGGCCGATGCCGGCGAGAAGGTGACGCACTACCTGGCACGTATCCAGGCCGGCGTGGCGCAGATGGGGCAACTGATTGAAGACCTGCTGTCGCTGGCGCAGGTGTCGCGCACCCCCCTGAATAACAAGGTGGTGGACCTGTCGGAGCTTGCCCGCATCATCCTGGACGAATGGCGGGTGCGCGACCCCGAGCGCAAGGTTGCGGTGAACATCGAAAAAGGCCTGAAGGCGCACGGCGACAGCCGGCTGGTCCGGGTGGTGATGGAAAACCTGATCGGCAATGCCTGGAAGTTCAGCGCCCAGCAACCCCTCAGCGAAATCACGGTAGGCTGCCAGCTTGATGCCGCGGGGCTGCCGGAGTTTTTCGTCAGGGACAACGGTGCCGGCTTCGACATGGCTTATGCCGACAAGCTCTTCAAGCCGTTTCAGCGTCTGCATGCTGTCGCGGAGTTTCCGGGCACGGGCATCGGGCTGGCCACCGTCAGCCGCGTGATCAAGCGGCACGGCGGCAGGTTGTGGGCCGAGGCGGCGCCCGGCAAGGGGGCAACGTTCTTCTTCACCCTGCCCACCGCACCGCTGTCTCCCTGACGCTGGCAGTGCCCGCTGGTGTTAGTTGATGCTTACTATCATTTTCTGTGAAGCGATTGAGTCGAATTGATTAAAATGCCCAAAATGAAACACTCCAATCCCCGTTCGGTCTGCCATGGCGCGTGAACCCAAGTCCTTCGAGGCCGCGATCACGGCTGCGGATTTCTCCAGCGAGGATTACTGCGGCACCAGCTATGCAGCCAAGCTTCTGGGGCTCTCCGTTGCGACGGTGCAGTCCCTGGTTGAAAAAGGGGAAATCGAGGCGTGGAAGACGCTGGGTGGGCACCGCCGCATTGCGCTGCAGTCCATCAACGCCTACCTGGCCAAAAACAGCCCACAGCTGTCCCGCGTCGACACCGACCCCAAAAGCCGCCTGCGGGTGCTGATGGTGGAAGACGACGAAGACACCCGCGAGCTGTACCGCTGCCAGTTTGAAGACTGGGACCTGCCGGTTGACTGCACCTGGATGCCATCTGCCCTGGAGGCCATGATGGATATCGCCAGCATGCGGCCCGACCTGCTGATCACGGACCTGTCCATGCCCGGCGTGGACGGCATTGAGATGCTTAAGGCGCTCAAACGCAACGTGCAGCTGGCCGATATGCAAATCGTGGTGATCAGCGGCCTGCCGCCCGACGCCATTGAGGCCCGCGGGGGCCTGCCGCAGCACGCCCACCTGCTGAAAAAACCTGTCAACTTTGAATGGCTGCACGGTTACCTCACCGCTTTGGTGACGGCTAACCGGAAGTGGCGTAGTTAAGCCCCCACGCTGGATGTGACCCCCACGGTCGCTCACTGCATGTAGCTCCCTGCCCCCCGAGGGGGCCGCTGCGCCTGCGGTCTGGCAGAGCCAGTCCCGCGGCCCCTGCTGGTAAAGAGGGGTTCCCACTGTCGCCCATTGCATTCTTATGTGTTTATGTGCTGAATCGGGCCGTGAGCCAATAGGGACGGGCGCAAGCAGCTATTAAAAACATAGCGAATTGCTTATACGGGCGGCCCCCTCGGCCCTACTTACGGGTTGACACCACTGAAGCGGTAAATGCCGTCTGCATCCAGCCGCCGCGTGAGCTTGCCGCCGAACCACAGCGCATGCAGGTGCGCCACCGCTTCGCCCATGGCGAACGTTGTCTGGTGCAGGTCCAGCTTGCGGGGGAACATGATGGGCAGTATGTCGGCCGCGCTGCAGGGCGCGGCGGTGCAGGCCTGCATGACTTCGGCCAGCCGGTCGCGATGGTGGTCGTGCAGCTGGCCTATGCGTGTGTGCAGGCCGCGAAAGGGTTTGCCGTGTGACGGCAGCACCAGCGTGTCTTCAGGCAGCGGCAGGAATTTGTCGATGGATTCCAGAAACAGCGTGAGCGCGTTCGACTCCGGCTCCATGTCGTACACGCTGACATTGGTCGAAATGCGCGGCAACACCATGTCGCCGCTGATGAGGGTGTTCAACTCTTCGCAGTGCAGCGCGATGTGTTCGGGTGCATGGCCGTAGCCGCTGATGCAGCGCCAGTCGCGCCCACCGATCCGAACCGTCATGCCGTCCATGATGCGGACGTAGCTGGCCGGCACGGCCGGCACCATGCCGGGGTAGTAGCTGGCCCGGCCGCGTATTTTCTCGACGGATTCCGGGTCAACCAGTCCGTGCGCGGCAAAAAAGTGCGCGGCGCTCTCGCCGCCGAAGCCGGTGGTGCTTTGCGAGCCAATGCGGGCTGACAGGTAGTCGGTGGCGCTGATCCACAACATGCAAACGTGTTTGGGCGTGGTCCAGCGCTCACACAGCCAGTGCGCCAGGCCGATGTGGTCTGGGTGCATGTGCGTCACGATGACGCGCAGCACCGGCAGGCCCTCAAGCTGGGTGGCAAAAACCGCTTCCCACTGCGCTTTCGACTCGTCCCGGCTGATGCAGCAGTCCACGATGGTCCAGCCCTGGATCTTCGCGCCCGCCCGGTCCGGGTCGTCCATCTCGTCGCGCAGCAGCCACAGGTTGATGTGGTTCAGCGCGAAGGGCAGGACCATGCGTATCCACTTGACGCCCGGCGCCACCTCCATGGCCATGCCCGACTCGGGCAGGGTGTCTCCAAAGGGGTAATCCAGTTGCTGCTCAAGGAGGTTCATGTCATCATTCGCGGTATATTTGACGTTTACGTAAACGTCATACACAACCATTGTAGGGACCGCGCCTGTTTCGCGCTGCCTCAATAGCCACGAGCCCTTAGCGTTTGCAAAGAAGACTTCACCACCATGGCCACCACCTACACCATCAGCGACCTGGCAAAAGAGTTTGACCTGACGACGCGCGCCATGCGTTTTTACGAAGACATGGGCTTGCTGCAGCCCCAGCGCGAAGGCGCGGGCGGGCGCAACCGCGTGTACACCGCGCGTGACCGCACCCGGCTCAAACTCACCCTGCGCGCCAAGCGCCTGGGCCTGTCGCTGACCGAGGCCAAGGACATCATCGACATGTACGACAGCCCGCGCGACACCGGGCCGCAGCTGCGCAAGTTCCTCGCCATCCTGGCGCAGCACCGCGCGCAGCTGGAGGAGCAGATGACCGAACTGCAGGGCAACCTCGAAGAGGTGAAAACGCACGAGCGCGAGGCCAAGGCGCTGCTGGCGAAACTTGAGAAAGCGAAGCAGGCGGCGTAGCGGTGACCTGCTTTCCGCCGGGCCCCATGACGATCGATTCCCTGCGCCGCGCGGCCCTGGTTCTGCTCGCGGTGGGCCTGCCCGCCCTCGCGGCGGCCCAACAGGGATGCATCGGTTCATTCCTCAACCCCCAGCAGCGATTTCCGTTCAATGAAGCGCGGGCGGCCGGTGCGCCGGCGGTGTTCGGCCATGGCCTGCCATTGGAGAATGTGACGTATCGCGTTGCCGGGGATCCGCAAGCCCATTCGCTCGAGGAGTACCTGGCCCGTTTCTGCACGACGGGACTTCTCGTCCTGCATGAGGACCGGATCGTCTATGAGCGATACCTGCAGGGAACCGGCGCCCAGGACGCGCTGCACTCGGCGTCCATGTCGAAGACGATCCTGTCGCTGCTGGTCGGCGTGGCGGTCGCGGAAGGCAAGCTGGCGCTGGGCACCACCGTCAGGCAGGTCTTGCCCGACTTCGGAGCCAGCGCATTTGCCGACGACACGGTGGAGGATCTGCTGCGAATGGCCACCTCGGCCAGGCTTCATGCCGCCTACGAGGCGGGCGCAATATCGGACAACCGCGCGACCGACCCCACCGTCTCGCCGCGCCAGAGCATGCGGCGCTACCTGCAGGAGAAGACGGATCGATCGCCCGCCGGCAAGACCTTCAGCTACAACGGCGCGGTGACCGCGTTGCTCGGCCTCATGCTGAGCGAACGTACAGGCATGAGCAACACCGCGTATCTGGAAGACAGGATATGGTCGCGCCTCGGGGCCGAGGGCAGCGGCTTCTGGATCAAGAATTTCCACGGTGAGGAGGGCGTTCAAGGCCAGTTCGCCGCGCGCCTGCGCGACTACGGCCGGCTGGGGGCGCTGGTGCTGAACCGGGGGCAGGCGGCAGGCGGGCAGGTCGTGCCCGCCGCATGGATCGACGAGATGGTCATGCTGCGGCCGGACAAGCCGCAGCCCAAGGGGGCCCCGTTCTATGGGTTGCACGTCTGGATTCCGCAGGCGGCCGGCGGCCGGTCCTTTTTCTGGGGTGTCGGCGGCCAGAATATCTTTGTCGATCCCGTCGCCAGCATGGTGATTGTCCATACGGGCAATTCGCGGGAAGCGCAATTTGCCGGCGATGCACATCTCTTTCCCCTTCGTGACGCGATCGCACGGACTCTCAGGTCGCGCGCGAAGCTTTCACCGCCCTTGGACAGTGCTTCCGCCAGCAGGCATAATTGACGTTTACGTAAACGTCAACTAAAACAAGAGCCGCCTTTTATCCGTTCAAAGGGTCTTCCATGGATGCAACCGCCGCACCGTCCACACTGTTTCGCCGCATTGAAGCCAGCTTTTTGCGCCAGGGCCTGATGCAGCACCTGGGCGCGCGCCTGCTGCGCGTGGAGCCCGGTCTGTGCGAGGTGGTCTTGCCCTATTCGGAGCGCGTGACGCAGCAGCAGGGCAGCTTTCACGGCGGCGCGATGGGCGCGCTGGCCGACATCGCCGGTGGCTATGCCGCGCTGACCATGGCTGCGGAAGATTCCGAGGTCACCACGGTTGAATACAAGATCAACTTCATGGCCGGTTTCAGGGACGGCGAGCTGCGCGCCCTGGGCCGCGTCGTCAAGGCCGGCAAGCGCATCATCGTCACGACCGCTGAAGTCACGCACGTCGGCGCAGCGGGCAAGGAAAGCGCCTGCGCGCTGATGCAGCAGACGCTGGTGCCCGTGCCCAAGACCTACTAATCCAATCCCGTCATACGACTTCAGAAAGCCCACCATGACCAACATGCCCGGACTCAACTTCATGCTCGGTGAAGACATCGACGCACTGCGCGACGCCGTGCGCGAATTCGCACAGGCCGAGATCGCCCCGCGCGCCGCCGAGATCGACCGCAACGACCAGTTCCCGATGGACCTGTGGCAAAAAATGGGCTCGCTCGGCGTGCTCGGCATCACCGTGGGTGAGGAATACGGCGGCGCCAACATGGGCTACCTGGCCCACATGATCGCCATGGAAGAAATCAGCCGCGCCAGCGCCTCGGTGGGCTTGTCCTACGGCGCGCACAGCAACCTCTGCGTCAACCAGATCAAGCGCAACGGCACCGATGAGCAGCGCAAAAAATATTTGCCCAAGCTCATCACGGGTGAGCACGTGGGTGCGCTGGCCATGAGCGAACCCGGCGCCGGCAGCGACGTCATCAGCATGAAGCTCAAAGCCGAAGACAAGAGCGGCTACTACCTGCTCAACGGCAGCAAGATGTGGATCACCAACGGCCCCGACGCCGACACCCTGGTGGTCTATGCCAAGACCGAACCCGAACTCGGCGCGCGCGGCGTGACCGCCTTCCTGATTGAAAAAGGCATGAAGGGTTTTTCCGTTGCGCAAAAGCTCGACAAGCTCGGCATGCGCGGCAGCCATACCGGCGAGCTCGTCTTCAACAACGTCGAAGTCCCGGCCAGCCAGATTCTCGGCGGCCTCAACAGCGGCGCGAAAGTGCTGATGAGCGGGCTCGACTACGAACGCGCCGTGCTCACCGGCGGCCCGCTGGGCATCATGCAGTCCGTCATGGACAACGTCGTCCCCTACATCCACGACCGCAAGCAGTTCGGCCAGAGCATCGGCGAGTTCCAGCTCATCCAGGGCAAGGTCGCCGACATGTACACCGTGCTGCAGGCCGGCCGCTCATTTGCCTATACCGTCGCCAAAAACCTCGACATGCTGGGCACCGACCACGTGCGCCAGGTCCGCAAGGACTGCGCCTCCGTCATCCTCTGGTGCGCTGAAAAAGCCACCTGGATGGCCGGCGAAGGCGTGCAGATCTACGGCGGCAACGGTTACATCAACGAATACCCGCTGGGTCGCCTCTGGCGCGACGCCAAACTCTATGAAATCGGCGCCGGCACCAGCGAAATCCGCCGCATGCTGATCGGGCGCGAATTGTTCGCCGAGACCATGTAAGGCCAGTACCCATGCCAGTGACACATCAGACGGCGAGATGGCTCCTTGTGCTCATGCTTGCCGCGCTTCTCGGTGCGTGCGAAAAAGATGAGCCCCCGCCCTACGCAGCAGTGCCGCAAGCCGACGCGACGTTCGAATGCGGCGTCCCCGAATCGCTGCGGGGAAAGGCCGTGAACGTCTTTCTTGATGCCTCAAGGGTGGGGGAGGTCTCCGAGGAAGCCGTGCTCGCCCTGAAGGGCCGCTTCGCGGCGTACGCTGTCGGCCTCACCCTGCGGGACGGCACAACCGTCAGCATCGACCTTGACGAGCCCATGGCTTTCACCGCCAAGGGTCAGGCGCTTCATACAGGATGTGAGCAGTTCAAGTGGGCCAGCATGGGAAACCTCACGCTGTTTGAATACGCCCATGGCGCCGGAAATCCTTATCCCGCTCAGCAGTTGATGTATTCGCACGGCCCAACGCCTGACTTCAAGAACCTGCGCCCACTCCTTGCGGGAGGCAAGGGCGTATTCTATGAACGCGAAGGAGACCGCTGCCTGACCGGACTGGTCCAGGGTGACGGTGAGGTGGACAGGTGGTGCTACCAGAGCGGCAAGCTGCACCAGACCCGGAAGATGCTGACCGCGTCGCTCACTGACGGCAAATACCGTTTTGTCTGTGATTTTTCCGGAGAAGGCCCTTTGCTGGTCGATGCATCCATCGTGAAGTCCGGGCCGAACCCCACACCCTCGGCCCCGTTCAGCGACAAAGAGCTCGCCACCCTGACCGATAAATGCCTGGAAGAAAAAGCGCTGTTGAAGGCGAGGGCGATCGATGAAACATGACTTTCAGCCGCTTGCCGGACGGCATCCCCGCGGGCAGGCGAAAATACGCCCATGACCACTTCGCTCCAAGACCTCTTCGCCCATAACCGCGCCTGGGCCGCGCAGATGGAAGCCGAGCGCCCAGGCTTCTTCACCAGCCTTGTCAAGCAGCAGACGCCCAGGTATATGTGGATAGGCTGCTCTGACAGCCGCGTGCCCGCCAACCAGATCACCGGCCTTGAGCCCGGCGAGGTGTTCGTTCACCGCAACGTCGCCAACATCGTCGTGCACTCCGACCTCAACGCGCTCTCGGCCATCCAGTTCGCCGTCGAGCGCCTCAAGGTCAAGGACATCATGGTGGTCGGTCACTACGGCTGCTCGGGCGTGCAGGCCGCGCTCGAAGGCGCGCGCATCGGCCTGGCCGACAACTGGCTTCGTCACATCCAGGACGTGCGCCACCGCCACCGCCAGCTCCTCGACAGCCTGCCCGAGGAAGTGCGTGCCAAAGCCCTGTGCGATATCAACGTCATCGAGCAGGTGGTCAATGTTTCCGTCAGTACGGTCATGGTTGATGCCTGGGCGCGCGGCCAGGAGGTCACCGTGCACGGCTGGGCCTTCGGCGTACATGACGGCCTGCTGCAGGACCTGCAGATGAGCGTGTCGGCGCCCGAGGAGCTCAACAAGTTCTACGGCAAGGCCATCGACCGTGTGTGGGACACCTGGAACGCCCGCGTCGGCGGCGGTGAACAGCAGCAGCTGGTCTGAACGGCGCAAAGCAAGCCATGTTCCCCCAGCGCCTGGACTCGAGCATTGCCTACGACATCGCCAAGGCGATGATGGACGGCTTCAACCGCCACTACCAACTGTTCCGAACCGAGTCCGCGCGCGCCAAGCACCGCTTTGAAACGGCAGACTGGCACGGCCAGCAGCGTGCCCAGCGCGAACGCATCGAGTTTTACGACTTGCGCGTGCGCGAGGCGTCCATGCGCCTGGAGCGCGAGTTCAAGGCCGGCGAGCAGCCCATGGACGTCTGGCAGCAGGTCAAACTCCATTACATCGGCCTGCTGGTCAACCACCACCAGCCCGAGCTGGCCGAAACGTTTTTCAATTCGGTCACCACCAAGATCCTGCACCGCAGCTACTTCCAGAACGACTTCATCTTCGTGCGGCCCGCCGTCAGCACCGAATACATCGAGAACGACGAGCTGGCTTCGCAGCCGACCTACCGCGCTTACTACCCCACGCGCGACAACATGCGCGAGGTGCTGCTGCAGTTGGTGCGCGACTTCGACCTGCGCCTGCCGTTTGACAACCTCGAGCGCGACGCGGGTTATGTGCTTGAAGCCATCAGCGGGCGGCTCACCGACGTCAAGCTGCGCGCCAACTTCCAGATCCAGGTGCTCACCAGCCTGTTTTTCCGCAACAAGGGCGCGTACGTCGTCGGCAAGATCATCAACGGCTTCAACGAAGTGCCGTTTGCGCTGCCGGTGCTGCACAACAAGGCCGGTAAATTGGTCATCGACGCCGCGCTGTTTGGTGAAGACGACCTGCTCATCCTGTTCAGCTTTGCTCGCGCCTACTTTATGGTCGACATGGGCATCCCATCGGCCTACGTGCAGTTTTTGCGCAGCATGATGCCGCACATGCCGCGCGCTGAAATCTACAACGCGCTGGGCCTGGCCAAGCAGGGCAAGACGCTTTTTTACCGCGACTTTCTGTACCACCTGCGGCATTCCACCGACAAGTTCCGCATCGCGCCCGGCATCAAGGGCATGGTCATGCTGGTGTTCGACTTGCCCTCGTTCCCCTACGTGTTCAAGGTCATCAAGGACTACTACCCGCCGCAAAAAGACACCACGCGCGAACAGATCAAGGGCAAGTACCTGCTGGTCAAGCAGCACGACCGTGTAGGCCGCATGGCCGACACACAGGAATACAGCGAAGTGGCCTTCCCGCGCGAGCGCTTTGATGATGAGCTGATCGCCGAGATCGAGAAATTCGCGCCCAGCCAGCTTGAAATCAGCGACCGCGACGGCGACGGTGCCACCGAAGTCATCATCAAGCACGTCTACATCGAGCGGCGCATGATCCCGCTCAATATCTATTTGCAGGAAGCCTTTGACGCCGGCGTGAAAGAGCCGGCAGCCCAGGACCAGATCGAGCGCGCCGTCGTCGAATACGGCAACGCCATCAAGGACCTGGTAGCCGCCAACATCTTCCCCGGCGACATGCTCTGGAAGAACTTCGGCATCACGCGCCACGGCAAGGTCGTGTTCTACGACTACGACGAGATCGAATACATCACCGACTGCAACTTCCGCAAGGTGCCAGCCGCGCGCAACGAGGAAGAAGAGATGAGCGGCGAGGTCTGGTATACCGTCGGCCCCAAGGACGTGTTTCCTGAAACTTTCGGCCCCTTCCTGCTCGGCAATGACGCGGTGCGCGAAGTCTTCATGAAGCACCATGGCGACCTGCTCGACGCCCATTTCTGGCAAAGCCACCAGGCACGCATCCAGGCCGGCCACGTGCACGACGTATTTCCTTATGAGCGCGAGAAACGTTTTGTCGCGCTGCACAGCCCCGGTGCTCCCCACGATGAAGTCCTCATGCAACTGCCGCCCGAGCCCGTGCTCACTGGCCTCAGCGGCCTGACGCCTTGAGGCGACGGTGCACGGACAAGCGAATGGCGATGGATGCCTTTCAGACCCTGTGACCTGAAGGAGACGTTGATGATGTCCGGCCTCTTTTCCCCGCGCTTGTTGCCTCTGGCATGGCTCATGGCTGTCGTTGCCGGCTCCCTGGTTGCACCCACCTACGCCCAGAGCCCGCCCGCGTCTGAGCAGATTTCCTACGCCATTGGCCAAATTGACGGCATGGCTGAGCAGTTGATGCGGCGCTCGGGGATTCCGGGTATGGCCGTGGCCGTGGTGGAGGGCGATCGCATCGTTTACGCCAAGGGTTTTGGTGTGCGTGCGGCCGGCTCCCCGCAGCCTGTCGATGCCGACACCGTTTTCCAGCTCGCTTCCATGTCCAAGCCGATTGGCGCCACGGTTGTCGCGCAGCAGGTCGGCGCCGAGAAGGTGAAGTGGGAAACACCCATGCGCAAGCACCTGCCCGGCTTTGCCCTGGGCAATGCCTACGTCAGCGAAAACATCACCATCGGCGACCTGTACGCGCACCGCTCCGGCTTGCCCGGCCATGCCGGCGACATGCTCGAAGAGCTCGGTTACCCGCAGCAGGACATCCTGCGCAGCTTCAGCCAGTTGCCGCTGACACCGTTTCGCGCTTCTTACGCCTATACCAACTACGGCATGACCGGCGCCGCGATGGCGGTCGCCGCGGCGGCCGGCACGGACTGGGCCAGCCTTTCGGAACAGGTGCTCTACAAGCCGCTGGGCATGGCATCAACCAGCTCGCGGTTTGCGGATTTCCTGGCCAGGTCGAACCGCGCGCCAGGCCATGTCAAGGAAAACGGCGTGTTTGTCATCGGTCCCGAGCGTGGCTACATCCCCGGCCGCCAGAACTGGTCCACGGGTTTCAACACCGACCGCCAGCAACCCTCCGGCGGCGTCAGTTCTTCGGCCAGGGATGTCGCGCGCTGGATGTCTTTTGTGCTGTCAGGGGGCATCGGCCCTGGCGGGCAACTGGTGCCGGCTGCTGCGTTGATGCCGGCCCTCACACCCAAGAACCTCACCCAGGAAGCCTCCGCGCCGGGCAAGCGTCCCGTGTTTTACGGCTATGGCTTCGCAATAAGCACCACCGAAGCCGGCCGCCCCGTGCTGAGCCACAACGGCGCATTTTCCTGGGGCGCGTCCACCAACTTCGCCGTCATGCCGTCGGCCAATCTGGGCATCGTGGTGCTCACCAATGCCTGGCCCACCGGTGTGGCCGAGGGGCTGGTGGCGCAGTTCTACGACCTGGTAGAGTTCCGCGCCGTGAAGAAGGATTGGTACGCCATTGCCGCCGCACAGATGGCCGAGGTCTTCACGCCGCAGGGCGAACTCGCGGGCAAGCCCCGCCCGGCGCAGCCCGCACCACCGTTGCAGGCCAACACGGGCACCTGGCGCAACGACTACCTCGGCCCGCTGCAGGTCGTGCGCACGGCGCAGGGTGCGCTTGAGCTGCGCATAGGTGCTGCGCCCCAGCTGGTCTTTCCCCTGCAGCATTGGGACGGCGACACCTATACCTTTGTGCCGCTCAACGACAGCGCGCCGCCGGGCTCGCTTTCCAAAGCCACGTTCAGCGGCAACCAGATCACCCTCGAGCACTACAACCAGCAAGGCCTGGGCACTTTCACACGCGTTGCGGCGCAGCCGTAAAGCCCGCCGCATTCCATTCGCTTTTTCACTACCTCAGTTTTTTCAAGGAGAACCTCATGTCTGATTCCATCGTCATCCTCGGCGCAGCCCGCACCCCCATGGGCGGCTTCCAGGGCGACTTCGCCAGCCTGTCGGCCCATGATCTGGGCGGCTACGCCATCAAGGCCGCCATCGAGCGTTCCGGCATCGCGCCTGAAAAGGTCGACGAAGTGCTGTTCGGCAACTGTCTGATGGCCGGCCAGGGCCAGGCGCCTGCACGCCAGGCCGGTTTCAAGGGCGGGCTGCCTGCCAGCGTGGGTGCCGTCACGCTGTCCAAAATGTGCGGCTCCGGCATGGAAGCCACCATGCTCGCGCACGACCAGCTCATCGCAGGCAGCCGCGACGTGATGGTTTCCGGCGGCATGGAAAGCATGACCAACGCACCCCACCTGCTGCTCAAGGGCCGCAGCGGCATCCGCATCGGGCACGACCGCATTTATGACCACATGATGCTCGACGGCCTGGAAGACGCTTATGAACCCGGCCGCGCCATGGGCACCTTCGGCGAGCAGTGCGCCGACAAGTACAAGTTCACCCGCGAGGCGCAGGACGCTTTTGCCACCGCCAGCGTCAACCGCGCCAAGGCCGCCACCGAATCCGGTGCCTTCAAGGCCGAAATCACGCCCATCACCGTCAAGGGCCGCAGCGGTGAAACGGTGATCTCCATCGACGAAGGCCCGGGCAAGGTCAAGCTCGACAAGATACCCACGCTCAAACCGGCCTTCAAGAAAGACGGCACCATCACCGCCGCCTCCAGCTCGTCCATCAACGACGGCGCCGCCGCCCTGGTGCTGGCGCGCGAATCGACCGCCAAAGAACTGGGCGCCACGCCCATCGCGCGCATCCTCGGCCACGCCACGTTTGCGCAAGACCCTGAATGGTTCACCACCGCCCCTGTCGGCGCCGTCAACAAGCTGCTCAAGAAAATCGGCTGGAGCGCCAAAGACGTGGACCTGTGGGAAGTCAATGAAGCCTTCGCCGTGGTGCCCATGGCGGCCATGAAAGAGCTCGGCATCAGCCACGACATCGTCAACGTCAACGGTGGTGCCTGTGCGCTGGGCCATCCCATCGGCGCGTCCGGTGCCCGTATCCTGGTTACGCTGATCCACGCGCTCAAGGCCCGCGGCCTGAAGAAAGGCGTTGCCACCTTGTGCATCGGCGGCGGTGAAGGCACAGCCATGGCGATCGAGCTGGTATGACGCAAGAAGCACCACAAACGCTTTCACCCGCTGAGCTCGCCCAGCGCATTGATGCCTTCTGGCTGAAATTCCAGGAGGGCGAGGCGGAGCTTGTCCGCCAGCCGGTACGCGACCAGGTCGAGAACATCAATGAAGTTCTCGAGGAGTACCTGGAGGGGCTGGCGCTGGAAATGTCGGCTGACGACGGCGACCAGCAGGTCGAACTGATCGCCACCGCGCACGGCAGTACCGAAACCTTTCCGCTGCTGCTGGATTTCGTCAAGCGCGCGCCGCCGCTGAAGCACTACAGCCTCACCGCCTTTCGCGCCCGCACGGAGAGCCCCGACTTTCCCATGCGGATGGATAACTTTGAACTGGCAACCTCCGAGGTGCTGATCGGCCACGTCGCCGATGAAGGGCAGGTGGGCATCGAAGTCATGTTTGCGCGTGAACTGCCCAGCGACATGCAGGACCATGCGCGCAACATGACCTTCATCATGCTCGACCATGTGCTGGGCGAGTACGACTTCGCGGTCAAGGTGGGTTTTGTGGACTTCGTCGATGCGTTCTCGGACGAAGTGGCCGGCTCCACGACGCTCGACAAGTTCGGCGCTGTGCTCGACGCGTTCTGGACGAACGAACTGGGGCACACAGGCTTGTTCCCGAGCGGCGAACACCGGTGGTCTGTCATGACAGTCGTCTTTGGCAACGACGGGGACGGTGACGAAGAGGGTGACGAAGAAGATGACCAGGAGGGCGACAAGGCGATCGTGGCGGTCAACCAGAGCGCCAATGCGATTGCAGCGCGGCCTGACCTTGGTCACGCAATCGAGCTGCGCCTGCCCGTGGATGACCATGCGGCACTGGAGCGTGCCCGCGAAGTCCAGGAGCAGATTGCCACCCGCCTGGAGCTTCAGCATGCCGGCATCCTGTCCCACACCGTGGTCAGGAACGGCCGGCGCCTGGCCAACTATTACGTGGGCGACCTGCCTGCCGCACTCGGCGTGATTGACACCAGCTTGCGCGGCGCATCGTTCGCCGACGTTGAGCTGAGCAATGCGTTCGATCCGTCCTGGTCGAAGTATTTCAATTTTGCGGGCTAGGGCTTGCAAACACAGTGTTAACAGGCCCTAATCCATGAAAGTCCTCGTCATCGGCGCATCACGCGGCATAGGCCTTGAATTCGTCAGCCAATACCTTGCCGACGGTGCCAACGTCATAGCCACCGCGCGCAACGACGAAGGCCTGCAGCGCCTCAAGGCCCTGGGCGCCAAGGCCTTGCGGCTGGACGTGGCCCAGCCTGCCAGCATCAGCGGCCTGGCCTGGCTGCTGGACGGCGAAGAGATCGACATTGCCCTCTACGTGGCCGGCGTCTTTCCGCAGGGCGATGCACTCTCGCCGCCGACGCGTGAGGCGTTTGACCACACCCTGCACACCAATGTGCTGGGCGCCATGCAGGCCATTCCGCAGGTCGCGCCCATGGTCGAAGCCGCACGCGGAGGCAAGGGAGGCTGCTTTGCCTTCATCACCAGCGGCATGGGTTGCATTGGCGAGGTACCGTCCAGCAGCAGCTGGACCTACCGCGTCAGCAAGGCTGCGCTGAACATGGCCGTGGCGTCTGCCCAGCATGACTACCCGCGCGCCATCATGGTGGCCTTGTCGCCCGGCTGGGTGCAGACTGACATGGGCGGCCTGGACGCGCCGCTCACCACGGTTCAAAGTGTCTCGGGCATGCGCAAGACCCTGGCTGGGCTGACCGCCGCACACAAGGGCTCCTTTCTTGACTACGACGGCCGCCGCTTCAGCACATGGTGAGCCCTGCACTCCACTGAAAGATTTCGATGATTCTGACCCAAGACCAAACCATGATCCGCGACGCGGTGCGCGACTTTGCGCAGGCCGAGCTCTGGCCCCACGCCGCGCGATGGGACAAAGAGCACCACTTCCCGGTCGAGGCGCACAAGGGCCTGGCCGCGCTCGGCGCTTACGGCATCTGCGTGCCCGAAGAGTTCGGCGGCGCCAATCTGGACTACCTCACGCTCGCGCTGGTGCTCGAAGAAATCGCCGCCGGCGACGGCGGCACCAGCACGGCCATCAGTGTCACCAACTGCCCGGTCAATGCCATCCTCATGCGCTACGGCAATGCACAACAGAAAAAGCAGTGGCTGACAAAACTCGCGCAGGGCGAAATGCTCGGTGTCTTTTGCCTGACGGAGCCGCATGTGGGCAGCGATGCTTCCTCGCTGCGAACCACGGCAGTCAAAGACGGCGACGAATACGTGATCAATGGCGTCAAGCAGTTCATCACCAGCGGCAAGAACGGCCACGCCGCCATCGTGATTGCGGTCACCGACAAGGGCGCCGGCAAAAAAGGCATGAGCGCCTTCATCGTGCCCACCAGCGCGCCGGGCTATGTCGTCGCGCGGCTTGAAGACAAACTGGGCCAGCACTCCAGCGATACCGCGCAAATCAATTTTGACAACTGCCGCATCCCGGCCGAGAACCTGATCGGCAACGAAGGCGAAGGCTACAAGATCGCGCTGGGTGCGCTCGAAGGCGGGCGCATCGGCATCGCCGCGCAAAGCGTGGGCATGGCGCGCAGCGCGTTTGAGTTTGCGCTCAGCTATGCCAAAGAACGCCAGAGCTTTGGCACCGCCATATTCAACCACCAGGCAGTAGGCTTTCGCCTGGCCGACTGCGCCACGAAGATCGAAGCGGCCCGCCAGCTGATCTGGCACGCCGCCAGCCTGCGCGACGCCGGCCTGCCCTGCCTGAAAGAAGCCGCCATGGCCAAGCTCTTTGCCAGCGAAATGGCCGAAGAGGTTTGCAGCGCCGCCATCCAGACGCTGGGCGGCTACGGCTATGTGAGCGATTTCCCGGTGGAGCGCATCTACCGCGATGTGCGGGTGTGCCAGATCTATGAAGGCACTTCCGACGTGCAAAAAATAATTATCCAACGAGGACTTTGAGCACACCCCCGTTGAAGCTCACTGCGTGTAGCTTCCTCCCCCCTTGCAGGGGGCGGCGCCTGCGGCCCGGCAAAGCCGGTTCCGCGGCCCCTGCTGGGTTTGCGGGATTTGTCGCACTGCGCATGGAGTGCACGCCGTAAACTTGTTAATTCAGTGGCTATCCACAGCAGGAGACAGAGCATGCCGATTACCAAAGGATTCCGCGCACTGGTCGACGAGGCCGTGGCGCAGGTCAAAACCTATTCCGTTGCAGAGGCCAGGTCAAAACTCGGCGACCCCAAGGTACAGATCGTCGATATCCGCGATGTGCGCGAGCTGGCAGCCGGCACTGTGGTGGACAGCTTTCACGCGCCGCGCGGCATGCTTGAATTCTGGGTAGACCCCGAGTCGCCATACCACAAGCCCCTGTTTGCCGACGAAGGCAAGGAGTTCATCCTCTTTTGCGGGGCAGGCTGGCGCAGCGCCCTGGCCACCAAGACCCTGCAGGACATGGGCATGCGCAATGTGGCCCACATCGACGGCGGTTATGCCGAATGGGTGAAGCAGGGCGCACCCACCGAAACGCTGGAAGAGCGCAAGGCGCGCGCCAACAACAACGCCTGCGGCTGATGCGCGGGTGATGCCGGGCCCGTCACCCTCTCAGCCGTGCCCCTGCGGCCGCACCGGTCCGGCCAAAAAGCCGTTGCCGTTCGCAAATTGCTGTGGCCGCTACCTTGGTCACTTCGACACCGTGCCCGCGCCCGACGCCGAGTCCCTCATGCGTTCGCGCTACACCGCCTTTGTGGCCGGGCGTGCCGACTACCTGCTCGCCACCTGGCACACCAGCCATCGGCCCGCTTCCATCGAGTTTGACCCCGGCGTGAAATGGCTGGGCCTCGAAGTGCGCAGCCATCGCCAGATCGATGACACCCACGCCGAGGTCGAATTCGTCGCCCGCCAGAAAATCCCCGGCAGCCCGGCCGTGCGCCTGCACGAACGCAGCCGCTTTGTTCTCGAGTTAGGCCATTGGTACTACGTCGACGGCGACCACCTGTGATGAGCTATAAAAGGTGCTTTAAGCCCTTAATTGACGGGTTCTGGTTGCTCCTGTATTAATAGCATCTCGGGTGAAGAATGGATTTCATGAAAGAACAGCGCGCAACCCGTTCGGCTTCGTGGCGGCAGTGCAATCCGCTGCTCTGGACCGGTGTGTTGGGGCTGGTGTTTCTGCTCGGGCTGAATTCCCCGCCCGCCACTGCCGGCAGTCCGGCGTCCTACCCCGCCCCGCTGCAGGTGCTTGAAGGCTTGCCCGCAAGCGCCACCGTTGCGCAGGTTGCGGCCATGGATGCCGCGCTCTTCAAGCCCCTGGTGAGCGGCAAGCGTTATGCAGTGAGTGCGGCCTCGCCGCTTTGGCTGCGCATGACGCTGGCGCCGGGGGGCGTGGTGAATGGCGCCGATTGGCTGCTGGAATTTCCCACCGTGATCGTGGATCGGTATGAGTTCTTCCAGCGCGATGCGGGCGGTGCATGGCGCATGGCTGTGGCCGGCGATTTTGTGGCGCATGTGCGGTGGCCTGTCGATTCGCTGCGGCCGCGTTTTCCGTTGCCGCAGCCCGGCGCGGACGCGCAGGACATTTTTGTCCGCGTGGTACACCGCTTGCCCGTCAATCTGAGTCCCGTGCTGGTAGGTACGGCAGAGGCGTCCCGGCGAGATGTGGTGCAGATGTTGTGGGTGGGCCTGCAGCTGGGGGTGATCATCACGCTGGTTCTCTTCTGCGCCCAGATGGCGCTGGCCTATCGCGACCGCACCTATGCCTGGTATGCCGGCTACCTTGTGTTTACCGTCATGGCCACCCTCTGCTACACCGGCGCGGCCCAGCGTTACCTGTGGCCCCACGCCACAACCTTTGCCAGCCACGCGATTGTGTTGTCTGTGATGGGCGCCCTGGCCTTCAACCTCCAGTTCACCCGGTCCATCTTCGGCGGGCTGCAGGGGCGGAACTTTCACCGCATGGCGCGCGTGCTGGTTGCGCTGTGCCTCATGTACATGACGGCCAGCCCCTTCGTTGAGCAGTACGACCGCATGGTGCCGATGTTTCACGCCATCACACTCAGCGTTTTTGCCTTCACCATCACCTGCGCCTGGCGTGCCTGGCGGCGTGGTGTGGCCTTCGGCGGCTACTGGCTGCTGGTGTACCTGCCCTACCTTGTTTGCGTGGCCCTCGCCCTTGCCGAAAGCTCGGGGCTTATCAACGCGCCCTGGTTGCCCGGCGAAACTCCGGTCGCCGCTGCCCTGGTGGAGGTGGTGGTCATGATGCTGTGCATCAACGCCTGGAGCCGTCTGCGCCACGCCGATACAGTGCGCGAGCAGGCGGCCGAAGAGCACGATCCGCTCACCGGTTTCCTTAACAGGAAAACCTTTCGCGACCGCGCGGCCCGCATCTGGAACGCCGCGCCAGAGCTGAAGCGTGACCTGGCCATCATCTATGTTTCTGTGGAGCCGGCCGACCCGGACGGGCTGAACATCATTGAGGCCGAAGAACTGCTGGCCCGCAGCGTGCGGCTGGTACGCACCATCACGCGCGACTTCGACACCGTGGGGCGGCTTGGCCGCAACATGCTGGGCATTGTGATGGAGGGCGTGATGCCGGGTGAAGCGTTCAGGGCCCGCCTGTCCCGGCTGGTGGCCCTGGGGCTGATGCGTGATGCCGACGACCCCACCTCCATGGCGCTGCGGTTCACCGTGGCGGTGGGTAGCCGCCGTAGCGAGGTCGGAGATTTTGCGGCGCTCGACGCAGCGTTGCAGGGCCTGATGGTGGAGGATGACCAGGCCCAGCGCGCGATCCGTTTCCTGAGTCCGCCCGAAGCCGATGGCGACTCCATTCCCGTGCGCCGTTTCGGCTCCACCCCTGGCCAGTTGCAATGAACCGCCCGCCAGGAGCTCCGGCCCCGTTCGCACGGCAGGCCGTTGGTACCATGTGAGCGGTAGCCTTAACTGGGCGGGGAGCACCAATGTTCAATCAAACCGTGCGCGGCATGTATTGCCTGCGCTGCAGCAGCCGCAAGGTGGTTCGCGGCAATTTCGAAGCGGAGCGGTTCTATCCCTTGCGTGGCTTGCTGCGCTCGCTTGTCGGCAAGCCCGTGCTTTTGCAAAACCAGCATTCACATGCCTGCATGGACTGCGGCCTGGCCTGGAACGAAGTCGATGCCGCCGAGCTGCGCAAAAACCTGCGCGCTTACGGCCTGGCGCCACACAGCACCGGCGTGATGGAGGCCGTGAACGAAGCGGGTGTTGATGTCCGTTTATGAGCGCCTGGTAAAACTGCAAAGGTCTTGCTGGGCCTGCGTTCTGGTTCCGGTGATTTTGCTGCTGGGCACATGGGTCGTCATCATCGAACCACGCTGGGTCGCCCACCGCGAGATCAGTGAAACCGTTCCGGACTGGAAAGGGCCGCCCGGCCTGAAAGTGGCCATTGCTTCCGACTGGCACTTCACCAAACGCCCGCTGTGGCGCATCATGACGGTAGAGCGTGCGCGTGACATCGTGGCGCAGATCAATGCCGCCCAACCAGACGTGGTGCTGTTGCCCGGCGACTTCATTGCCGACCGCGACTACAAGCCCGACACCGCCGCCACACCCGAGGACGAGATCGCCCAGGTGCTGGGCGGGCTGAAAGCCCGGCTGGGTGTCTATGCGGTCATGGGTAACCACGACTGGTGGCACGACGGCGAAAAATTCACCGCGGCATTCACCCGCGCGGGCATCACGGTGCTCGAGAACGACGCCGTGCCTTTACCCCTGCCCTTACCCGTGCCACCCGGAGCATCCGGAACGCCCGTCTGGGTGGTGGGCGTGGGCGACGACCACACCGGCCACTCCCAACCGGCCAAGGCGATGAGCAAGGTGCCCAAGGGCGCGCACGCCCTGGTGTTCATGCACGAGCCGGCCAGTTTGATCGACTTGCCGCCCGTGCGCGGTCTCGTCGTAGCCGGCCACACGCACGGCGGCCAGGTCTACCTGCCCTTTGTCGGCGCGCTGGTCGTGCCCGGCGCCGGCCCGCGCGACTGGGCCTACGGCTGGGTCGGGCACGAAGACAATCGCATGTACATCACCAGCGGCCTGGGCGTCAGCATCTTGCCGGTGCGATTTAACATGAGGCCTGAGTGGGTGATGTTCACCCTCAACGCAGCCAACGGCAAGCCCAAGGCGACCCCCTGAAAAAGAAAGCTGACAGATGAAGTTCGATGCCGTGTTATTTGACTGTGATGGCGTGCTGGTCGACAGCGAGCCGCTGACCAACGGCGTGCTCCGCGACATGCTGGAAGAGCTCGGCTGGAAGCTCGGCTCGGCCGAATGCATGGCCATGTTTGTCGGCAAGGCCGTCAAGGACGAAGCCGCCACCATCGAAGCCCATACCGGCAAGCCGCTGACCGAAGCGTGGATGCTGGAGTTTCGCGCCCGCCGCAACGAAGCCCTGGTCGAGTCTCTGCTGGCTGTGCATGGCGCGGTGGAGGCCGTCAGCCAGATCCACACGGCCTATCAGGGCCGCATCGCCTGCGCGTCCGGCGCCGACCGCTTCAAGGTCGAGCTGCAGCTGGAAAAGTGCGACCTGATGCCTTTCTTTGAGGGCAACATCTTCAGCGGGCACGAGCTGCCACGCTCCAAGCCCTTCCCCGATGTCTACCTGGCCGCCGCCGCCGCGCTGGGGGTAGACCCGAAGCGCTGCGCCGTGGTCGAAGACACTGTCACCGGCGTCACGGCCGGCGTGGCGGCCGGCTGCACGGTGTTTGGCTACAGCCCGCCCGAGCTGGGCCACGACGCGCCCGCAGCCCTGCGCGCCGCCGGTGCGGTGCATGTGTTCACCGCTATGGCCGACCTGCCGGCGTTGCTGAGCTGAAGCGACCGGGTGATGTCAGATCTTTGATGGGCTGATCTGCCAGTCAGGGCGGTTTGATGAGATCGTCAATGGCCTGCCGGTACTCGGCGATCATCGGTGTTTTCATGGCCTCGCTTCTCGTGATTCTGAGCGGATCTGGATTCGGCGGCGTGTTGACGTACCGGTACATCAAGGTCTGCTTTTCACCCAAGGTCATGACGTGCTTTTCTGTCGCCTTGACCTTGGCCAGATCAAAAATAGTTGTCGACAGCAGGTTGTGAAAAACGATGGATCTGGGGGCTTTCTCCCATGAGATGGGTTTGAATTCTCGACCATCCAATGTCGCAAGCCGATGTCCCATTGTGTTGTAACTGCTGCCCCAATTTTCTTTAGGCAGTGCTTGGTTCAAGCTGTCATCCAGTCCGGCCAGGACGAGATACCAGATTCCATCAAACCGGTTCAGGTAGATCGGCTGAAACTGAGTGATAACGGACACCTTGGGTTCACCCGCCGCCGGTTCAAAACTGAGTTCGGTACTCTGCAGGCGTGCATCCTTGAATTCGTGCAGCCGCCAGCCGGTGCGCTCATAGGTTCTGCGTGTTTCCACGACCTTCAGCTCACCATTGCCCAGCCGGATTTCTTCGCGCCATGCCAGGTCGAAGAATTGGGAGTAGAGCCCGTTCGTGGCAGTAAAAATCGCTGCTATGCCTAACGCAATAGTGACTCCTGTAAAAATGAATTGCGGCCCCGAAGGGGACCTCTGCTGTGGCTGAAAGCCGTAGTTAAGCCACTCCAGCACGTTCTTGAAGAACCACGCAAATACGAAAAATCCAGCCACCAGGCTGGGGATTCCCGTGAAGTAGGGTGAGACCACAAGAATCTCATCACCCCAGATGACAGTGGGTGCAAGATTGATGAGCAGGAAGCACGCGATGCCAATCCCTGCCGCGGTCAGGCCGCTCGACGCCACAAAAAGGACCTTGAAGAAATATCTGGATAACGAGTTCATAAGATGGGAAACCGCTTTTACTCATCGCCATGGATGCATTCCACATTGGCATCAATGTGCCTGATTGTCTACGGGCTGTCATCGCTGCGCGGGGTATGGGCTACCGCGCCAGCTGTGCTGGGGCTGCCGCCTTCCAACATGCGCCATGATGCGACCATGGCCGAATCTGGCATAAAGCCGGAATTTTCCGTGGCCAGCCTGTCGATTCCGGTCGAATCCATTCGTCGTAGAGGTGTCAGTCACCATTTTTTGAAGGAAACACCATGAAATACCTCTGCCTCGCCTACTACAACCCCGCCGAATTCGCCGCCATGGCACCCGCCGACATGCAGGCCCTGGTCAGCCAGTGCCCGCCCAAGGATGCCCAGCTCAAGGCCACCGGCCAGCTGCGTGTCAGCGCCTCGCTGGGCGAGCCCGCCATCCGCCTGCAGCCGCGCGGCAGCAAGACGCAGAAGATCGACGGCCCGTTCACGGAGGCCAAAGAGCTGGTGGGCGGCTTTTTCATCATCGACGCTGCCAACCCGGACGAAGCCGTGAAAACCGCCTCGCTGCATCCGGCGGCCACGCTGGGCGAGCAGGCCGGCTGGCGCATCGACATGCACCCCATCGATTTCTTTGAGCAGTACGACGGCAAGGCCTGACGCGGCTGGGCGGGCGCCTGACCGGCCTTTTTGGGCCATTTTCAGGCACAAAAAAGGCCTCTGACCCAATAACAACGGGCGCAAGCAGCTATTGTTTTGATAGCGTTTCCGTGTGAACTGAAAACTGGCCTGAGAGCCTTTTGAGCGCCAAAAAGTGTCAAAAACAGGCGTTTTCAGGCATCAAAAGTGCCTGCAGCCCAATGGGAGTCTGCGCAACCAGCTATCAATTTGATAGTAACTTCGCGCACTTGCTGGCTCCCTCAAATCTGCACCCGCGTCCCCAGCTCAATCACGCAGTTGTTGGGCAGCTTGAAAAACCCCGCCACGCTGCCTGCGTTGCGCGACATCAGGGCGAACAGCGCCTCGCGCCAGTGCACCATGCCCGAGCCGCGCGTGGGCACCACGATTTCGCGGCTTAAAAAGTACGAGGTCTCAAACAGGTTGATGGGCAGGCCCTGGGCCTTGCACAGCTCCAGCGCTTTCGGAATGTCGGGCGTGTTCTTGAAGCCGTAGTTCACCTCTACCCGCCAGAAACCCGGTGCCAGCGGCTGCACCTGCACGCGCTCGGTAAACGGTATCCACGGCACTTCATGAAACACCACCGTCAGGATCAGGTTGCGTTCATGCAAAACCTGGTTGTGCTTGAGGTTGTGCATCAGCGCCTGCGGCACCGTGTCGGGGTTGGCCACCGCATACACCGCAGTGCGCTGTACCCGGTTCACACTGTCGGCCGACAGCGCCGTCACAAAGGGCAACAGCTCCGGGTCGTCGTGGCGGATGCTTTCTACCAGCAGCTCGCGCCCGCGCCGCCACGTCGCCATCACGGTGAAGATCGCCACACCCATCACCAGCGGAAACCAGCCGCCCTGCATGAACTTCAGCATGCACGACACCACCAGCAGCAGGTCCAGCGCCACAAAGACGGCGGTGGCCGCAATCGCCAGCGGCAAGGGGTAGCGCCAGCCCTGGCGTATGACAAAGAAAGTCAGCAAGGTGGTGATCAGCATGGTGATCGTCACTGCAATGCCGTAGGCTGCCGCCATCGCAGACGAGCTGCCAAAGCCGAGCACCGTGGCCAGCACGGCCGCCAGCAGCAGCCAGTTCACGCCCGGCATGTAGATTTGACCGGCCTCGCGCGCCGAGGTGTGCAGCACGCTCATGCGCGGCAGCAGGCCCAGCTGTATGGCCTGCCGCGTCATCGAATAAGCACCCGAGATGACGGCCTGCGATGCAATCACCGTAGCCAGCGTAGCCAGCACCACGGCGGGAATCAGCCAGGCTTCGGCAAACATGCGATAGAAAGGGTTTTCCAGCGCCGCCGGGTCGCGCATCAGCAGCGCGCCCTGGCCCATGTAGTTGATGGCCAGCGCCGGCAGCACCAGGCCGCCCCAGGCAAACTGGATGGGCCGCTTGCCGAAGTGGCCCATGTCGGCATACAGCGCCTCCGCGCCGGTAAAGGCCAGCACGATGGCGCCCACCGCCACAAACATGTGCCAGCCCTGAGCGCTCAAAAAGCGAATGGCGTTCAGCGGGTTCAGCGCGGCCAGTATGCCGGGCTGCTGCGCAATCTCAATCGCGCCGGTAAAGGCCAGCACGCCAAACCACAGCACGATGACCGGACCAAACAGCTTGCCGACCAGGCCCGTGCCAAAACGCTGCACCGCAAACAGCCCCACCAGCACCGCCATGCACACCGGCAGCACGTAGGGTTTGAGCGCGGGCGTCACTACCTCCAGGCCTTCGACCGCGCTGAGCACCGAGATCGCAGGCGTGATGACGCTGTCGCCGTAAAACAGCGCCGCGCCCAGCACGCCCGTCAGCAGCAGGGCGGTGCGCGCTTTCGGGTTGTGCCCGGCCGCCTTGGCCGCCAGCGCGGTCAGCGCCATGATGCCGCCTTCGCCGTTGTTGTCGGCCCGCAAGATCAGCAGGATGTACTTGAGCGTGACGATCATCATCAGGCCCCAGAAAATCACCGACACCGCGCCTATGAGGTGCGCCGCATCCAGCGGCACGCCCGTGGCGGGGCTGAAGATTTCCTTCATGGTGTAGAGCGGGCTGGTACCAATGTCGCCGTACACCACGCCCAGCGCACCCAGCGTCAGCGCCGCCACGCCTTCGCGGTGGCCTTTTTTACGCGTTGTGTTGTTGGCGGCTGTGGCCTGGCCCTCTGCAGCAGCATTCGCAGTCGTTGCGACATTTCCCATACATTCCATCCCTCAGTGAAGAAGCCCTCACTGTCGGCCGGCGGGCATCAGGAACGCATAAGTGCGCGTAAGGAAATCGCCGTTCAGGCCGGTTTCAGTCCGTCGCCAGCCGATAACCCACGCCGGTCTCGGTCAGCAAATGCCGGGGCTCGGCCGGTTCCTGCTCAATCTTGGCGCGCAGCTGCGCCATATAGAGGCGCAGGTAATGCACGTGCTCGGTGTACTCCGGCCCCCACACATCGGCCAGCAACTGCCGGTGCGTCACCACGCGGCCCGCGCTGCGAACCAGCCGCGCCAGCAGCTTGAACTCGGTGGGCGTCAGGTGCAGCGTTTCGCCGTGCAGCTGCGCGGTGTGCAGCGTCAGGTCCACACGCAAACCATCAAGTTCATGCACCGTTACGGCCGCAGCCAGGGCCGTGCCGCGGTGGCGCAGCGCCACGCGTATGCGCGCCAGCAGCTCGCTCACGCTGAAGGGCTTGGTCAGGTAGTCGTCGGCGCCCGCGTCCAGCAGCTTGATTTTTTGCGCTTCCTGGTGCCGGGCCGACACCACCAGTATCGGCAGTGAATGCTTGCGCCGCACTTCCTGCACCAGCTCTGCGCCGTCACCGTCGGGCAGGCCCAGGTCCAGCACAATCACGTCGGGCGGGTCGTTGCGCACCAGCGCGGCGGCTTCGCTCAGCGACACGGCCGTCTGTACCTCAAAGCCTTCCACCGATAGCGACGCGCGCATCAGCTCGCGCAGGTCGCGGTCGTCTTCCACCACCAGAAGGCGCAGGCTCATGGCTGCATCCCCGCGGGTTGCTGCGCCTCGATGGGCAGCGTCAACGTAAAGACATTGCCTTCACCTGGTTCGCCAACATCACGGCGCGACGATAAAGTGAGCCGGCCCTGGTGCGCCTCTGCAATGGCACGGCACAGCGCCAGTCCCAGGCCCGCGCCGCGCGGGCCGGATTGGTCACCGCGTGCATAGGGCGCAAAGATGGCCTCGTACTTGTCTTTTGCGATTTGCGGACCGCTGTCCTTTACCGCCAGCCGCAGCGTGTTGCCCTGGGCCTCCACCGACAGCGCAATCGCGCCGGTGCTGTACTTGAGCGCGTTGTCCAGCAGGTTGTCCACCAGCTGCGCCAGCAGCACCGGGTCAGCCCTGATCAGAGGCAGCCCGGCCTGTACGGCCGAGGTGATGCGGCGCTGCGTATCGCGCTTGCGCACGCGCGCCAGCACCGTGCCGACAATTTCCTCCGGCGACTCCCATTGCCGCGCCGGCGGCTGCGCGGTGTTGGAGAGTTGCACCAGCTGCAGCGTGTTCTCCGTCACGGTCGATAAATAAGAGGCCTCACTCACAATGCTGCCCAGCAGCCGCGCCTGCTCGGCCGGGGCCAGCTTGTCGCCCTGCGTTTGCAGCGCTGATGCCGCGCCCACCACGGTTGCCAACGGCGTGCGCAGGTCATGCGAAATGGCCGCCAGAAAAGTGCTTTGCACTTGCTGGCGTTGCGCCTCGCCCTGCGCCGCCTGCATCGACTGGCTGAGCTGCAGCCGCCACAGCGCCTGCCCCAGCAGCGCGCACAGCGCCTCGGCATGTTCACGCCCGCCGGTGTCGTGTGCCGGTGCGGGCTCTACCCGGGCCGCGCCGTGCATCTGCGTCTTGTCGCCCAGCGGCAGGTACCAGGCGTTCAGCCCCGGCCAGCGCCCGGTGCCGGGCCCCAGCGTGGCCGCTTCGCGCATGCAGCACTTCATGCCGTCCAGCACTGAGGGCTCCAGCACGGCGGCGTTCGAGAGTTCGCCGCCGGCTTGCCGCGTGCCCAGCAGGCAGGGGCCTTCAAAGGCCTCGTCCAGCGCCGCCTGGCCCAGTGCCGCAATTTCTTCAGCGTTTGCTGCAGCTGCCAACTGTGTGGCCAGGCCCTGCAGCTGGCGCGCCCGCTCTTCGTTCAACCGGGCCACCGCCGTTTCGCGCCGCAGCCGCGCAGACAGGTGGCTGATGGCCAGCGCCACCAGCAGCATGCTGAAAATCGCAATCAGGTGATCCCGGCTCTCCACCTCAAAGGTAAAACGCGGCGGCACAAAAAAGTAGTTCAGAGCGGTCACGGCCACTATCGCGCAGGTCACGGACTCCTTCCAGCCCATGGTGTAAGACACCACCACCACGACCAGCACATACAGCATGGCCTGGCTGGCAATCGTGACTTGCCTTGCGAGCAGCAGCCCGCCGCCGGTGGCAGCCGCCAGCAGCAGCGCCACGATGGCCCAGTGGCGCAAACTTGTACCGGTGGTGGGTGTGGCGAGGGTGGGTAGGGCAGCTTTCATCATCAGAAGCCCAGCGTACCATCGGCCGCATCAGGATTGCATCAGGAAGGCCTGGCGGGGCGTGGTGGCGGGTAGGGTGCGTCCCAGGGCCTCAAAACCCCCGAATTTCTTGACTTGAATCAACTTTTACACATAAAAAGTGCCTGCAGGTCAATAGGGACGAGCGCAAGCAGCTATTAAATTAATAGCGAATGGCGCCCCTGCTGCATGGCCCTGCCGCCTTCCGCCGTCACACATAACCCCACTGCCAAAATCGCCCCATCCTGTTAAGCTGGTTGCCCGACTTTTAATAACGATTTGAGAGACAACACCATGCCCGGACTCCTCCCCAACGTTGACCCTGACGGCCTGCTCGAGTTTTCGGTGGTCTACACCGACCGCGCGCTCAACCACATGTCAAAAAGCTTCCAGGGCGTGATGAGCGACATCTCGCGCATCCTCAAAGACGTGTACAAGGCGCACGCCGTGGCCCTGGTGCCCGGCAGCGGCACCTACGGCATGGAAGCCGTGGCCCGCCAGTTTGCGGGAGGCAAGCATGTCATGGTCATCCGCAACGGCTGGTTCAGCTACCGCTGGACGCAAATCTTTGACATGGGCCACATCCCCGCGTCGCACACCGTGCTCAAGGCCAGGCAGACCGGCCCCGGCGCGCAAGCCCCCTGGGCGCCCGCACCCATCGCGGATGTGGTGGCTGCCATCGCCAAAGAAAAGCCCGCGCTCGTTTTTGCGCCGCACGTAGAAACCGCCTCCGGCATGATCCTGCCCGACAGCTACCTGCAGGCCGTGGCCGCGGCGGTGCATGCCGTCGGCGGCCTCTTTGTGCTCGACTGCATTGCCTCCGGCGCCATGTGGGTCGACATGAAGGCCACCGGCGTTGACCTGCTCATCTCCGCCCCGCAAAAAGGCTGGAGCAGCTCACCTTGCTGCGCCATGGTCATGCTCAGCGAGCGCGCCCGCGCCGCCATTGACAGCACCGCCAGCTCCAGCTTTGCCTGCGACCTGAAGAAGTGGATGCAGATCATGGAAACGTATGAAAACGGCGGCCATGCCTACCACGCCACCTTGCCCACAGACGCCCTCACGCGCCTGCGCGCCGCCATGAAAGAAACGCAAGACTACGGCTTTGCCAAAGTCAAAGCCGAGCAGGAAGCCCTGGGTAGCAAAGTGCGCAAACTGTTTGAAAGCCGCGGCCTGCCCAGCGTGGCCGCCGAAGGCTTCAAAGCCCCGGGCGTGGTCGTCAGCTACACCACTGACCCAGACATCCAGTCCGGCAAAAAATTTCTTGCACAAGGTTTGCAAACCGCTGCCGGCGTGCCGCTGCAGTGCGACGAGACCGCAGACTTCAAGACCTTCCGCGTCGGCCTGTTTGGCCTCGAGAAATGGCACCAGTCTGACCGCACGGTCGGCCAGCTCGCTGCCGCACTCGACCAGATCGGCCTGACCGAGAAGGCGCGCCAGGCTGTCGCGGCCTGAGCGGCTGTTTCTCATCGGGAGCTTCGGCTCCCTTTTTTATGTCCGCTTTCCGTTTTAATCCATCCCTTTATCTATTCATTCCTAAAGAGACGTGTCCATGAAATGCGCTTTGGTCGGTTCCCGTTTTTTCGCAGCCTCTGTGTTTGAGGCGCTTCGCAAAGAAGAAGGCATTGAGTTCACCAGCATCGTCGCCCCGGCTGAAGACGACCGGCTGGCGATTGCCGGCCGCGCCGCCGGCATCCCCGTGCACGTGCTGGCCAACCCCAAGATCGTGCCCGGCGAGGCGATTGCCGAAGGCACCGAACTCATCATCGCCGCGCACACCCATGCCCGCGTGAGCGACGACGCACTGGCACGATCACGCCTTGGCGGCATCGGCTACCACCCCTCGCTGCTGCCACGCCACCGCGGCATTGCGGCCGTTGAGTGGACGATTCTGGAAGGCGACCCGATTGCCGGCGGCTCCGTCTATCACCTGGCCGACGGCTGGGACGCCGGCGCCATCGCCGCGCAAGACTGGTGCTTTGTCAAGAAAGGCGAAACCGCCCGCGAACTGTGGGAGCGTGCCCTCGCACCCATGGGCCTGGCGCTGCTCAGCAAAGTCGTGCACCACGCCCGTCTGCAAGGCAGCCTGCCCGCCGACGTGCAAGACCCCGCCTTCGCCACCCGCGCCCCCATGCTGCGCAAGGCCGTGGTGCTGACCGAAGAGGTCTCGTCCGCCAACACTTCGTTAGTCGTCTCCATCGTCGGCACAGATCGCCAGGGCATCGTCAGCGCATTGGCAGACAAAGCCCAACGCTTCGGCGCCAACTGGGCCGCCAGCCGCATGACACGCCTGGCCGGTGAATTCGCCGGCATGGTCCACTTCGAAGTACCCCGCGAAAACGCCGATAACCTCGCCAACTCCCTGCGCGGCCTGCAGTCCAGCGGCTTGCAAGTCGTCGTCGCAAAAAGCGATGGCGCCAACACGCCCGCCGCCCTGCGCGTGTTTGAACTCGAACTGGTAGGCGAAGACCGCCTGGGCATCGTCAGCAACCTGACGAAGATGTTGGCCGAGCGCGGCATCAGCATTGAAAGCATTCACACCGACATCGTGCGCAGCGGCGTCTCAGGCAAACAGACCTTCAAGGTCGAGGCGCATTTGCTGGTACCGGCCAAGTTGTCGGTAGAGGCTTTGCAGAAAGAGCTGGGCACCTTGGCCAGCGAGATGATGCTGGATATTGCGTTGGGGGAGCGGCAGCTTGCTGTCGGGTAAGTCAATACGCATCTCGGGCATGAAGTGAGCTAAGAGTACGGAATAGCAATGGTTGAAATCGTTGTGGCGGTGCTGGTTGTTGGGGGCTTGGGTGTGCTTCCCATCGTTGGGCTCATCATCCAGGTGTGGCGTGACCGCCGGGGCAAGCGGAGGAATGCGCAGGGCAGGTGTTACGCCTGCGGCGGGTCGGGCTTTCTATGGCCTCTGCCTCACTACAAAGGCGCAACCTTCAATTACTGCCTGCCATGCAGTCAACGCCAGCGCCGGATGTCCACGATGACCGGGCTTGTCGCTGCCGGGGTTCTGGTGGTGGGCTTGTGTGCCTGGTTGATCGTCCGCGAGCTTTAAGAGATTTCGCTTGGAAGGGCGGCAGGTTGCCGGCAAGTCAGCTGAGATTCGGTTTGTCCGGCGTGGTGGCTGAGAGTGGTGGCAGTAACGAAAATCATGATTTGCTGTAATAGCCCAGAGTTCAAGCAACACTACAAATCCTGAAACCATGACCAGCGACCGCATCTCAAAATTTCTCGACGACATACGCCTTCTTGATCCCGAACGCTTCGAGCTTGTACAGGCACTGAGAAAAATCATCCTTGGCCTGGATTCCTCGATCTCTGAAGAGGTGAAATACGGTGGACTCCTGTTCTCCGCTGTAAAGCCGTTTTGTGGGGTGTTCTCTTACGCAAAACACGTTTCCCTGGAGTTCGGCGAGGGCGCATCACTGCCGGACAAGCTCAAAGTGCTCGAGGGCGAAGGCAAATTCCGTCGCCACATCAAATTGGCATCAGTTGAAGACATCACGGGCAAGCATGTTCGTGACTATCTTGCTTTGGCGCTCAAGATGTCGGCGAAGGCGTGAGGATGCAAATGCGCGCTCACCTGAAACAGAAAATAATCGATGTTTGTGAAAACAAGATCAGAGAGAAAGGCGAAAACGTCGGCGTGTCTTTCTACGCTTTTTTTGCCAACAAGAATGACAACCCGGAGCTCCTGATGGAGGCCGCAAAATGGTGGATCCAAACGCACCGGCTGGACCACTTTGAGAAAGCGTTGAAGATCAGGCGTCTGGTTGAGCAGGAAGCGGTCGATTGAGAAAAACCGCACCTTGATGTAAGCGTCCTCCAGGGCCATATCCGCCCCAGGCACCCTCTCTTTTTTCCAGACGACCCCAAGGCGTCTCACAAGCAACTTTCGCAACTTTCAAGGATGCCAGCGCGAGACCGCCCGCGGCGTGTGGGCCGACTTGCTTCCGGCGAGCGCATACGACAGCTGGTTCGCCGCGCGGATGACGCTCTTGGCGTGCTTCATCAGTTTGGTCTTTGACAGCCGCGCACTCGGGCCCGAGATGCAGATAGACCCCAGCAATCGCCAGTTGAGGCCGAACACCGGCGCCGCCACACTGGCCACTTCGGCTTCGCGTTCGCCCATCGAGATCTGGTACCCCTGCTCTCGGATCGACTCGTAGGGTTCTCCCGCTGCGCCGCTGAAGGCCAGGATCACGCGCCCCGGTGCGCCCTTGTTCAACGGCAGCCGCTCGCCGACACGCACATGGTGCCGCACCGATTGCGGCCCTTCGACGCGCGCCACGCAGGCGCGAATGTCGCCTTCGCGCACGTAGAACGACGCGCTCTCACCGCTTGCCTCGACGAGCTCGTGCAGCGTGGGCTCGACGATGCGGTTGACGTCGAACCCGGCCTGGTAGCGCGCACCCAGCCAGCCGGCGGCCGGCCCCAGCCTCCACTGGCCGTCGTCGGCCTGCACCATGTATTGCGACAAGGCCAGCGTGCGCGCCAGGCGCAGCACCGTCGTCTTGTGCATGTGTGAGCGCCGGCTCAATTCCGCCAGTGAAAGCGTTGACTCGCCCACCTCAAAAGCTTCCATCAGCGAGAGCGCCCGCGTCACCGCGATAACGCCGCCGCCCGTCTCAACTGGCTCATTTGCTGGATCGTTGCGCATGCCGCACCATGGTTCACTGTATGAAACGGTATTGTATGGCGTGCAACGCGCGCCTACAGTCACATCCATACCGCAGCTATTGTTTAAAGCGGAGCCTTGGAGACATACATGAAACTTTCCCGCCGTTACGCGCTGGCCGCTGCCATCGCGTGTTCCCTGGCCACCAGCGCTTTTGCGCAGGCCTGGCCCAACAAACCCATCCGCCTCGTCGTCCCGTTCCCGGCCGGCGGCGGCACCGACATCATCGCCCGCGAAGTCACGAACAAGGTCACGGGCTCGGGCTACACCTTCATCGTTGACAACAAGCCCGGCTCGGGCGGCAACCTCGGCGTAGACGCCGTGGCGAAGTCGCCGGCAGACGGCTACACGCTGGTGCTCGGCCAGACCAGCAACCTGGCGATTAACACCAGCCTGTACGCCAAACTTCCATACGACCCCGTGAAGGACCTCACGCCCGTGAGCCTCGTGGCGAGTGCGCCGCTGGTCATCGTCGTCGCGGCGGATTCGCCGTACAAGACGCTCGCCGACATCGTTGCGGCGTCCAAGGCCAAACCCGGCTCCCTGAACTACGCGACCTCCGGCAACGGCACCGTTGCGCACCTCGCAACCGAATCCTTCCAGAAGGCCGCAGACGTCAAGCTGACGCACGTGCCGTACAAGGGTGCGGCGCAGGGCGCCACCGACCTGATTGGCGGGCAGGTGCAGCTCTATGTGTCTTCCATCCCCACGCTCATCGGCCACATCAAGAACGGAAAAATGCGCGCCATCGCCGTCACCTCGGCCAAACGCACCGAAGACCTGCCGCAGGTACCGACCATTGCCGAGTCCGGCTACAAGGGTTTTGAGGCCGTGACCTGGTTCGGCATTGCCGGGCCCGCGAACCTGCCGAAAGATGTCGTCGCCAAACTCAACGCCGACATCAACAAGGCGCTGCAGGCGGCCGACCTGCGCAAAAAGCTGCGCGACCAGGGCGCCGACGTGGAAGGGAGTACGCCGGAGCAATTCAGCAAACTGATCCGGGAAGACATCACCCGCTGGGGCAAGATTGTTAAAGAATCCGGCGCGAAAGTAGACTGACATGACACAAGACATCATCCGCAAGTTTGACCGCGTGCCGGCCGCCGTTGTGCGCGAAGCCGCTGCATTCCAGCCCGCCATCCTGGCCGACGTGGCCGGCCGCCGGGGTGCGATGCACGGGCGCATCAAGGCATTGCGCCCCCGCATGAAATTTGCCGGAACGGCCTTCACCGTTGAAGTCCGCCCTGGCGACAACCTGATGATTCACGCGGCAATGTCACTGGCGCAGCCGGGTGATGTGTTGGTCATAGACGGCAAGGGCGACCTCACCGCCGCGCTGATGGGCACCATCATGATGACCGCCTGCAAACAGCTGGGTATCGTCGGTGTTGTCATTGACGGCGCAGTGCGGGACACCCTGGAGATCGACGAAATGGATTTCCCTGTCTTTGCGGCCGGGTACAACCCGAACGGCCCGACCAAAACCTGCCCGGGCCGCATCGGCCACCCCGTGACGGCAGGCGGTGTCACCGTGCATGCGGGCGACTTCGTGATGGGCGACGCGGATGGCGTTGTCGTGGTGGAGCGCGAGAAGATCGAATCCCTGCTGCCGGCCGCTGCGAAGAAGGTGGCCGACGAAAACGCACGGATAGCGGCGATCAAAAAAGGCGACACAGCGGCGAAGTGGCTGGAGTCAGCATTGCGCAGCGCTGGCGTGCTGAAAGAAGGTGAGTCGCTGTGAGCAATGGGCAACCTGCCATGAAAGCCGTCATGAAGCCCGTCATTCTGGTCACCGCGGCAGACCTTGCACCAGAAGCGCTGGCGCTTCTGCAGGGCTACGAAGTCATCTACGCCGGCAAGACGCCAACTGAAGAAGACATCGTCGCCCTCTGCCAGCGACACGACCCGGTGGGCATCATCGTGCGCTACAGCAAGGTGGGGTCAGCCGCCATCGCGGCAGCGCCATCCCTGCGCGTGATCTCCAAACACGGCAGCGGCACCGACACCATTGACAAGGTGGCAGCCGCCGCGCGGGGTGTTCAAGTTCGTGCCGCGGCCGGCGCCAACGCCAATGCCGTCGCCGAACAGGCCCTGGCATTGATGCTCGCGTGTGCCAAGTCGATTCCCGTGCTGGACGCCCGCATGCGCGCCGGCCATTGGGACAAGGCCACCCACAAGAGCGTGGAACTGTATGGCAAGACTGTCGGGCTGGTGGGCCTGGGTGCCATCGGGCTGCGCTTTGCACGCATGGCGAGTGCATTGGGCATGGAGGTATTGGGCTTTGACCCTTATGCCAAAGAGCTGCCGGAATTCATGACATGGGTCGAGCTCGAAACGCTTTGGCAAAACGCAGACGTGATTTCGCTGCATTGCCCGCTGACCGACGAGAACCGCAACCTGCTGAATGGCGCCACGCTGGCCAAGTGCAAGAAAGGTGTGATCATCGTCAACACGGCGCGCGGCGGGCTGGTAGACGAGGCCGCTTTGCTCGAAGCCCTTCGCAGCGGACAAGTCCATTCTGCGGGCCTGGACAGCTTCAGCGTGGAACCCATGGCGCCCGGGCACCCGTTCCAAAGCGAACCGGGTCTCATCCTGAGTCCGCATATCGGTGGGGTCACGAGCAACGCGTATGTGAACATGGGCGTTGCGGCTGCAAGCAACGCGCGAAGCGTGATCGAAGGTGTAGCCGCTGGGGCTTTGGCTTAGCTTTCGATCAACGGCTGCCTGGGGCATGCGCCCCAGCCCGGCCAGCGCATTCGCTTTTATTGCGGCACCAGGCCGGCAGCTTTCACCAGGTCGGCGTGGATGCGAATCTCT
This sequence comes from Polaromonas sp. P3_A5, assembly GCF_056403055.1. NCBI lineage: Bacteria > Pseudomonadati > Pseudomonadota > Betaproteobacteria > Burkholderiales > Comamonadaceae > Polaromonas > Polaromonas sp. P3_A5. The sequence continues at coordinate 261,194 of NZ_JBFUGF010000002.1, read as the reverse complement.
TCTGATATCACTTGCGCCAGGGGCTTGGCCTCATCGGGCGCCGGCTCCATGCCAATTTCCAGCAGCTTGGTTTTGGCATCGCCTCTCAGAAACGCCTTCGCGGATTTGCTGAGCTTGTCGATCACCGGCTGCGGCGTTTTGGCGGGCACCAGCAGGCCGATCCATGCCGAGAGCACCACATTGTTCACGCCGCCTTCGCGCAGCGTGGGAATGTCCGGCGCGGAAATGGCCCGTTTTTCACTCAGCACACCCACCGCTTGCAGCTTGCCCGACTTGATGTGTGGGAGCGCCTCCGGCAGCGGGGCAAAGGCCATGTCCACCACGCCGCCAATCAGGTCGGTAATCGCTGGCGCACCGCCCTTGTAGGGAACGTGCAGCAGCTTCGCGCCAGTCTGGCTTTCAAACATCAGCCCCGCCAGGTGCTGCGGGCTGCCGTCACCTGAAGAGGCATACGTCAGCTTGCCCGGGTTGGCCTTGGCCGCCGCGAGGATGCTCGCCGGCGTTCCATACTTCGCCTTGTCGTTCACCACCAGCACCATGGCCTGGTTCACCAGCTTGGTCACCGCCACAAAGTCGGTTTCCGGGTTGTAGGGCAGGGTTTTGAAGATGCTCTTGTTCGTGGTCAGAAAGGAAGCTGGCGACACCATGATGGTGTAGCCGTCCGGCACCGCCTTGGCCACCACCGGCACCCCGATCTGCCCCGAACCGCCGGCCCGGTTGTCCACCACAAAGGGCTGACCCAGGTCGGTGGTCAGCTGCTGGCTGACCTGACGGGCCACCATGTCGACGCTGCCGCCAGCCGGCAGCGCCACGATGACTTTGACCGGGTGGCTGGGGTAGGGCTCTTGCGCGAAGGAGGGGGCGGCGAGCGCCAGGCCGGACGCGGCGCAAAGGGCCAGGCAAGCGGTGCGGGTGAATGACATGGGTCGCTTTCAGAGTTGGGGGTGCTGGGGCGTCGCCAGTTCGTGCTCTGCAAACTTGCTCTGCCTTAGGGTTTAGGGATGCAAGTTGTATGCCTGCAGACAGGGTTTGGAACTACAACTGGGAGGCGGAGATCGCAGGCATCGTCAGCAAGCTGACAAAGATGCTCGTTGAGCGCGGCATCAGCATTGAGAGCATTCACACCGGCATCGTGCGCAGTGGCGCCTCAGGCAAACAGACCTTCAATGTGGAGGCGGATTTGCTGGTGCCTGCCAATTTGTCGGTGGAGGCGTTGCAGAAGGAGCTGGGGACGCTGGCCAGCGAGATGATGTTGGATATTGCGTTGGGGGAGAAGCAGGTGACTGCCAATTGAGTTAAGAGTTGTGATGGCGATTGAAGTGCATCTTCACTCGCACCCTTAACGCCTGCTAGTGCCGAGACATCAGATTGATGTAAAGTGACATATTTCTGCAGCTTGGAGTCGTTATGGCGCAATCCATCTGGACAACATTTCCTCCGCCTGTTAAGCAGGGCGGTGAGCTGCTGAAGTTAGCTGATGATAGCTACGCTTCGAACGCATGGGGCGTGTGGCAACTAGTTAGGCGCAACCGGCGAGCCCTATCTCCTTTTGCAGACCCAACGGTAAGGAATATGCTGTGAACAGCGCCAAAAAGAATCAACAGGGGCGGCGGTGAAAAAAGCATCTCTCGCTGCGAGTAGAGTTCGCTCACACCGTGAAGGTCGGCCTTCTACGAAAAGGCCCATGCATCCGCAGAATGTTCCCACAACTGGTCTCCCCAAGATCGTTAGTCTCTTTTGCGGCGCCGGAGGGCTGGATTGGGGCTTTCATCAAGAAAGTTTCCAGATCCCAATTGCGATCGATGTTTCAGAAGCTGCGGTGCGAACACACAAGAAGAATTTCAGTAGTACGCATAGTGTGGCCGCCGACCTGATCAAGCTAAAGCCAAGCGGCGTGCACTCGTTGGTGGAAAAGCAGATACCCGCCAAGAGCCGTATTGGAGTGATTGGCGGCCCTCCATGTCAAGGTTTCTCTCGTGCCAATACAACTTCACAGGCTGATGACCCTCGTAACGAGCTGCCTCAGCTTTACCTGGATATTGTCAAAAACCTGCAGAAGACATACACGGTCGAGTTCGTGGTGTTTGAAAACGTTCTCGGGATTCGAGACAAGAAGCATGCTGCAACTTACAAAGCTCTGATGGATGGTCTCGATGCTCTCGGCTTTGATGTGACAGAGAAGGAGCTGTGTGCACTTGACTATGGAGTTCCGCAGAAAAGGCGCCGCATTGTGCTTTCGGCAATGCGAAAGAAACAAGGCTATAGCCAAGTCCGTCCTGAGATGAAAAGCGGTCTTAAGACTGTTCGCGAAGCCATCGGTGGTCTAGCTGCGCCTAAGTATTTTGAAAGAAAGTTAACGCCCGCTGATATTCCCGTACATGCAAACCATTGGACGATGAAGCCGAAGTCGCCCCGTTTTAGCGATCCTGATGGAAATTATGCCGAGGGCCGTAGCTTCAAGCGCCTTGCCTGGGATGAGGCGAGTCCCACCGTTGCCTTTGGACATCGCGAAATACATGTTCATCCCAATGGGACGCGTCGGCTCAGTATCTATGAAGCAATGCTGCTTCAAGGATTTCCTCAAGGATTTGTTTTGGAGGGAAACCTATCCGAGCAAGTGGAACAAGTATCCAACGCGGTGCCCCCTCCTCTTGCTCACAGTATTGCGCAGGCTGTAAAGCGCGCGCTTGACGGTCAATAGCGATGGCATCCCAGCAACCGAACGTTACAGAGGTTCATGACGAACTGGGTTTGGTTGCATCTATCCGGGCGAGCCACGGAACGAATGATGTTGTTCAGACGACTCTAAAAACCGACGAACGAGTGATTGCTCGTGTTACCGATGGTATCTATCGTCAACCCGGCTCTGCGTTGCGCGAATTGATCTCAAACGCCTACGATGCCGATGCAACGCGAGTAGTAATCAAAACGGACGCTCCGCGCTTTGAGCGCATTTCTGTCGAAGACGATGGGCATGGCATGGGCCCCGAAGCGCTAGCACATTTGCTACTGCACATTGGGGGTAGCGCGAAACGCAGCGACGCCGGTCCCGGCTTAGGTGTCACCGCCGCAAATGACCCGATGCGCAGCCCTGGTGGGCGGCGCCTAATAGGAAAGATCGGCATTGGCCTATTTTCCGTTTCTCAGCTGACCCACACATTTCAGATCATCACCAAGGTCGAAGATGACGACCACAGGACGGTTGCCACAGTTGCCTTGCGACAGTATGCAGATGAGGACCTAGCTCCTGCTCATGATGGCGAGAGGAAATTTGAATCTGGCAAGGTGAATATCTGGCGGGAAAAGGCCGCAGACACGGATTCCCACGGAACAACCATTGTTCTGACTAGCATTCGACCACAGGCGCGCGATACCTTGCGTAGCCGAGACATCTGGAATGCCATTGACCAGAATGAACTGCAGTCCGAATCGGAGGAGAAGCTGGCCATCGAACCGCCGCGGTTTCACATTGGACGCGTAGACAACAGTGGTGAATTGCTGAAGAGAACGGCGGGCAAGGTATGGTCGCTTCCCTGGGAAAAGGGTGATCCACCAGATGAGGCTTTTAGCAAGCTCGTGCAATCCGTTTGGGATGAGGTGGAGCATTCGACTCCCAACCCGCAGCTCGACCGCATCTTTGACTATTACCTGCGCATGGTTTGGCAACTCAGCCTTGCGGTTCCCCTGCCGTATGTTGATGGGCATCTATTTGATATGAATATTGGCGGCTGGGCGGAAGCATTCCTGCTGTCCAATCAACCCAAAGGTACCGCGCAGAAGCTTGACGTTTCCGGGGCTCCGCTACGTGAGAAGGCGGACCTCCACGATCCGGTAGGCCTGATTGGCGGCTTTGATATATTTTTCGATGACCTTAAGCTGGCCCGCCCACTCAAGTTTAAAGATCTTCCAATCACAAATAATGCACTGAAACACCCGCTGGTGTTTATAGGAAAGTGCCGGGAAGAGTTCAAGAAATTGCCTCGGGAATTAAGCGGGGGCCCGCTCGCATTTGAGGCCTACTTATTTTGGACGCCCAAGGTTGCTCCGGTTGAGCACCAAGGGTCGCTGGTGCGTATCCATGGGTCGAGCGGCACGCTTTTTGACTCCACGTTTATGCGATACCAGGTGTCCGAACAAACGCGGCTGAGACAGATCACATGTGAAATATTTGTCAGTGAGGGGCTCGACAGCGCGCTGAACATTGATCGAGAGTCTTTTAATAGCGCACATCCGCACTCCGTCTACATCACCAAGTGGCTGCACAGCGCATTACGTCAGCTGGCTTCAACGCAAAAACGCCTTGCAGGGGAGGTGCGCGAGCACACCCGGGACGAAAGCAAAGGAGCTGCAGTCTCCGAGATACAGCGCGTCGCCAGTAATGTCTGGCGGCAGGAGGCTGACGATCCTGCAGCTAGACCGCCGTCCATTGAACTATCCGCTAGCGGGAAAAAGTCCGAAATCGCAGGCGAATCGTATGTGTATTCCCGCACCGCTATCGTTCCCGACCACCCACGCGCCCAAACGGCGAAGGAAAAAGCTCGGAACGTTATCCTTGAAGAGAAGCTTAAGGCGATCGCACAGGTGCTTGCCTCCTTCGGCCTGTTAGACGCTGTACCGAAGCGTAAGCAGGAAAAACTACTGAAGGCCATTTACGAAATTTTGGATGCTCCGGGAGAATGATGGACGACGCGGCACCCAACGAAGAGGAGCATGCGGACGACATCGTCGAGATGGTTGTCTATGAAGCTCCTATGCCGACGGCTGCCAAGGAGTTCTTGCCTTGGCATCGTCCACGCAAACAGTATGTTCGCCACCATCAGTGGTGCTACGAAATCATTCGGATGATTGCTGCCACACCTCCAGCCGGAGGCATCCTAAAGTACTTGGGTTTGCCTGGCATTGATCTTCTCGATCTCCGGCACTTTCATAGCGAGGTCTGCAACGCGCAGAACGTTGAATTGCGTTTCCTTGGTTTCAATAGCAGCGCTCGTCCGGACAGCAGAGCGCAGACCGAACTGAACATATCTTTGGACGAGGTGCTGAGGTTGCCACGGGTTAATCCGATGTCTGAAGTGATTGGTGACAATTTCGCCCGTGTCGCTAATCAAGACTCCTTGGCCTTTCGCAAAGCGCGCCAGCTCGGGCCATACGATGTGATCAACCTTGACCTGTGCGATGGTTTTGGTGCGCAGGCTCCTGGCACGATAGACAACAGTTACTACGACGCCGTTCGCAGTCTGTTAGCACTGCAGTCTCGCACGATGAATCCGTGGCTCCTTCTGCTAACTACGAGAGCTGATAAGCCTAATATTAATGATCAGGTTTTACAGGCGCTCCTGGGCAAGTACATAGCTAATCTGACTCAGTGTGCACCGTTTCGAGAGGCCTCTCGCGACCGCTTTGGAATCGAAACTGCAGAGGCGGTGGCCGCAGCTGCGGAGACGCCTGAGGGCTTACTTCCGGTCTTTCTTACCGGGCTTTGTAAATGGTTTGTCGCGTTAGCACTTGAACACCAGCCGCCGACTTCAGTAGAGCTCTGCAGCGCTTTTGGTTACCGGGTGGAGAAGGGTGTCGAGCACGAGGATTTGATCTCGCTGGCGTTGAAATTCACACCGATGTTCATTCCAGTAGGTGATCCTTTAGGCCTCGCAAACCAGCCAGTCGCTGCACCAGATGAGGGGGTACTTGCAACACGTGCGCTCAAGCGAGTTGCCAAGCGGATCGATGCAGACAAAAAACTGACGGACGATGCCGCGATGCGACAGAGCATGATTGATGCCACTGCGCATCTTCTCGGCCTTGCGCGCTATGACGTGGAGGCCTACAAGATCTGGCTGCAGACCGCCTAGCTTCCCATGAAGGCTTGTAGTCTTTCTTCTAGGCCTTCAACGCACCGAACTTCACACTCCCATAGCTCTAGGACATTCCAACCTTGCTCTTCAAGAGCTTTCAGGGTGCGTGCGTCACGGGCACGATTGCCATTGATCTTGGCACTCCAGTAGCCCTCATTCGATTTTGGTTTTGATGCAAGCCGGCAAGTGTGTCCATGCCAGAAGCAGCCCTGCACGAGAATGATCTTGCGGTGTTTGGGCAGAACAATGTCCGGCCGGCCAGGAAGGTCCTTGTGGTGGAGTCTGAAACGGTAGCCAAGTCGATGCAGAATCGAGCGTACTGCCAGTTCCGGCTTGGTATTTTTGCTACGTATGCCGCTCATTAGCGCAGAACGCCTCGCGGGAGTGATTGTGTCCATATCGTTCGTGCCAGCTACCTGCCAGTGTGAATGGCATATGGTCTCGCAATAGGCCTATTCGCACCAATCGGCAGCGAGTAACAAGCCGTTAGTTTCATTGCTCGGCTTTCCGGAATTCGGTGGGCGAGGCGCCCGCCCACTCCCGAAACGCCCTAATAAAACTCTTCTCATTCCGAAACCCCGAAGCCTCAGCCACCTGCTTGATCGGCTTTGAGGTCCGCAACAATAACTCCTTCGCCTTCTCAAACCGCACCTCGTCCTTGAGTTGCTGCAGCGAAGCGCCTTCTTCCTGAAGCTGCCGGTGCAGTGAGCGCGCCGACATATTCAGCGCCGCCGCCAAAGTCTCCGCATTGTGCGAAGCCACCGCGGGATTCGCCAGCGCCTGCCGCACCTGCTCCACCAGCAGCCTGTCGCGCCGGTACTGCAGCACCGTCAGCGGCAGGGCGCGCTGCAGCATTTGCTGCAAAGCCTTTTCATCACGCCGCAGTGGCAAGGCCAGGTAGCGCGCATCAAACCGGATCTCGGCCTGCGCCGCATTGAATTGCAGTGATGGCCCGGGGAACATCAGCCCATAGGCCTCCACATGCGGTGGCGCGGCAAACGGAAATCTCGCGCCTTGCAGCGGAATGCGCGAATCCACATACCAGCAGGCCAGGCCATGGATATTGCGCAGCACGTGAACCAAAGCAAACTCACCGACCTGGCCGGGGTCTTTTTCTTCGACCGTGATGGCGGCGGTGTCGCCGGAGGTGGTGACGCGCAGGGTGATGTCGTCGGCAATCAGTGCGTGGTGGCGGCACCAGCGTTTCAGGGCCACGCCCAAGTTGGGTGAGCTGATGGATGCGCGGGCCAGCATGCCGTAGCTGCCCCAGGGCAGTTTGCGGCTGAAGGCACCCAGGCCTTCGTCGTTCAGTTCCTGCATGGCGGCGCCTGAAAGCAGCTCCATCTGGCGGGCGGTGATGTGGGCACTGGCTTGCTTGAGATGGGTTGGCGTGATCTGTGCCAGTTTCAGGGCGTCGGCCGGGCTTTGGCCGCGGCGCTTGTAGGCGACCGCAATGCTTCTGGCAAAGGCCATGGGCGTGGCGGCTTTGGGCGGATTGGTGGGCCTTGTGGCGGCTTTCGTGGGCATGGCGGTAATTTTCCGCGCACGTGGCAGGATTTGCAACCTCGTTGGCTGTGTGGATGGGGCGGGTTTTCGCTAAGCTGGCTCTTTAGCGCTAATCTGGCGCTAAGGTAGGGCCCACGCGCCCGAAGGTCTGGCGCAGGCCAGCCCCGTTTCAGCGCCTTTCACCCGTATTTCAGGAATTGCCATGCCCGCTCTGGAGACAAAACTCAACGCCCGTTCTGCCGACTTTCAGGCCAATGCCGCCGCCATGCAGGCGCAGGTAGACGACCTGAACGCGCAAGTCGCCAAGGCCGCCTTGGGCGGCGGTGAGGCCACGCGGGCGCGGCATGTGTCGCGCGGCAAGCTGCTGCCGCGTGACCGCGTGCAGATGCTGCTGGACCCGGGCACGCCTTTCCTCGAGCTCGGCCCCCTGGCCGCCAAAGACATGTACCCCGACCGTGACGGCACCGACAGCGCACCCTGCGCGGGTGTCATCACCGGCATCGGCCGCGTCAATGGGGTCGACTGCATGATCGTGTGCAACGACGCCACGGTCAAAGGCGGCACCTACTACCCGATGACGGTGAAAAAGCATTTGCGCGCGCAGGAAGTGGCGATGCAGAACAACCTCACCTGCATCTACCTGGTCGATTCGGGCGGCGCCAACCTGCCGAATCAAGACGACGTGTTTCCTGATCGCGACCACTTTGGCCGCATCTTTTATAACCAGGCCAACATGAGCGCGCAGGGCATTGCGCAGATTGCCGTGGTCATGGGCAGCTGCACGGCCGGCGGCGCGTACGTGCCGGCCATGAGCGACGAAACCATCATCGTCAAGAACCAGGGCACCATCTTTCTGGGCGGCCCGCCGCTGGTGAAGGCGGCCATTGGCGAAATCGTTTCAGCGGAAGATCTGGGCGGTGGAGATGTGCACACGCGCCTTTCAGGCGTGGCAGACCACCTGGCGCAAAACGACGCGCATGCGCTGGCCCTGGCCCGCCAGGCGGTGGCCAGCCTCAACAAGACCAAGCGCTTCGACCAGGCCCTGCGCACACCGGTGCCGCCGCTGCACAGCCCGCAAGAGCTGCATGGCGTGATTCCGGTGGACCCGAAAAAGCCGTATGACGTGCGCGAGGTGATTGCCCGCATCGTGGACGGCAGCGAGTTCCATGAGTTCAAGGCGCGCTTTGGCCCCACGCTGGTCTGCGGCTTTGCGCACATTGAGGGCATGCCGGTCGGCATCATCGCCAACAACGGCATTCTGTTCAGCGAATCAGCCCAGAAGGGCGCGCACTTTATCGAGCTGTGCTGCCAGCGCAAGGTGCCGCTGGTGTTTCTGCAGAACATCACCGGCTTCATGATCGGCCGCAAATACGAAGCCGAAGGCATTGCCCGCCACGGCGCCAAGATGGTGACGGCCGTGGCCACGGCCCAGGTGCCCAAATTCACCGTGATCATTGGCGGCAGCTACGGCGCCGGCAACTACGGCATGTGCGGCCGGGCGTATTCGCCGCGCTTCTTGTGGATGTGGCCGAACGCGCGCATCTGCGTCATGGGCGGCGAGCAGGCCGCCGGCGTGCTGGCCACCGTGAAGCGCGACGCGATTGAAGCCAAGGGCGGCAGCTGGAGCGCCGAAGAAGAGGCCACCTTCAAGCAGCCGGTGCTGGACCAGTTTGGCCAGCAGTCGCACCCGTATTACTCCACCGCGCGCGGCTGGGACGACGGCGTGATTGACCCGGCGGATACGCGGCGTGTACTGGCGCTGGGGCTGTCGGCCACGCTCAATCAGCCCATCCCGGATACGAAGTTTGGCGTGTTCCGCATGTAAGCCTGCGGAGCGAATAAAGACCATGAACACCTACGTCATTCTGAGCATACGGAAATCGTGTGGGAAAGAAATGGCCAAAAAGGTATTGACGTGAAACAGTATCGACTTTGGCCCTTCCTGTTATGTGCCGCAATGCTTGTCACCACCGGCACCGCGCAGGCTCGCTTGCGTGAAGACCAGTTCGACTTGCCGGTGAAGGTGGTCGACGCGTACGGCAAGACGATCGAGCACACCATCAAGGTGACCGTCTTCTCTGACGGCGTGAATCCCTGGCCGGCCCCGGTGCTGGTGCTCAACCACGGGCGTGCTGTCGAGCCGGAAGACCGGGTGAAAGTCGGGCGGGCACGGTTCAGCAACGCGTCGAAGTTTTTTGTCCAGCGCGGCTTTATCGTCGCCGTACCGACACGTATCGGCTACGGCGTGAGCGGTGGCGAGGACGTGGAATACAGCGGTGCCTGTAATCGCAAGAACTATCCACCGGGCTATGCGGCTGCGGCTGCGCAGACTCTGGCGGTGCTTGAGGCCGTGCGGCAACGTCCGGACGCTGCGAAGAACCGGGCTGTTGTGATGGGGCAATCGTACGGCGGAACTACGGCGGCTACCGTCGCTGCGCTCAACCCGCCGGGTGTGCAGGCCAGCATTAATTTCGCCGGAGGCGGGGGAGGCAACCCCAAAACCCACCCGCAACAACCCTGCCAGCCGCAAATGCTGGAACGCCTGTTTCGCGACTACGGGGCAACGGCGCGCATCCCCATGCTCTGGGTCTATACCGAAAACGACATGTACTCTGGCCCGAAGCTGCCAAGGGAGTGGTTCGACGCCTATGTGGCTGCGGGTGGCAAGGCCGAGATGACGCAATACCCTCCGCATGGCGAAGACGGGCACAGCCTGTTTTCCCGCTTTCCCGAGGTGTGGCAGCCGCGGGTTGCCGAGTTTCTTGATACCGTGGGCTTTAGCAAGCCAGCCGGAAAGGACAAATGAGATGAATCATCTGAACATCCAGATCGAGGCGCTGGTGGCGACCGTCACACTGAACCGCCCCGACGTGCGCAATGCTTTCAACCAGGAGGTCATTGCCGAGATGACCCAGGCTTTTGTCGAGCTGGGCATGCACGACGAGGTGCGCTGCGTTGTGCTGGCGGCCAACGGCCCGGCCTTTTGCGCAGGTGCCGACCTGAACTGGATGCGCAGCATGGCCGACTACACCCATGCGCAAAACCTGGAAGACGCGGGCCGCCTGGCGACCATGCTGCAGGCTGTTTATGAATGCCCCAAGCCGGTGGTTGCCCGCATACAGGGCGACGTGTATGCCGGTGGCATGGGCCTGGTGGCGGCTTGCGACATGGCTGTGTCGGTGGACACGGCAGGGTATTGCCTCAGTGAGGTGAAGCTGGGCCTGATACCCGCCACCATCAGCCCGTATGTGATTCGCGCCATGGGCGCGCGGGCCGCGCACCGTTACTTCCTCACGGCCGAGCGTTTTGATGCGGCGGAGGCCTTGCGCATTGGTTTTGTTCATGAAGTGGTGGCGGCCGACGTACTGGACGCCAAGGTGGCCGAGATGGTGAAGGCCCTTGTCAACGCCGGCCCGGAGGCCGTGAAGCTGTGCAAACAACTGGTGCAGGACGTGGGCGGCCAGCCCATCACGCCGGACCTGGTGCAGATGACGGTGGAAAGCATTGCCGATGTGCGCGTGAGCCCGGAAGGGCGTGAGGGGGTTCAATCCTTCCTGCAAAAACGCAAGCCCTCGTGGCTGCCTTCAAAACCCGAATGACGCCATGAACACGCTGGACACCGCACAACTGATTGCTCTCGCCGGTGCATTGGGCTGGGCCAGTGGTGTGCGCCTGTACCTTGTCGTGCTGCTGACCGGTCTGGCCGGCTTTATGGGCTGGGTAGAGCTTCCGCAGGGCCTGCACCTGCTGTCCAACCCGGTGGTGCTGGGCATCAGTGGCTTCATGGTGTTCATTGAATTTTTTGCCGACAAAATTCCGGGTCTTGATTCGCTGTGGGATGTGGTGCACGGCGTGATCCGCATCCCTGCGGGTGCGGCGCTGGCCGCCGCCGTGTTTGGCGCTGACAACGGCCTCGGCGCGTTGGTAGCGGCGCTGCTGGGCGGCACATTGGCCGCTACCAGCTTTGCCGCCAAGGCCACCACGCGCGCAGCCATCAACACCTCGCCCGAGCCTTTCAGCAATATTGGCGCCTCGCTGGTCGAAGACTCGCTGGTGCCGGCCGGCCTGTGGCTGGCGATTGCCCACCCGCTGGTGTTTGTGGTGGTGCTGGCTTTGGTGCTGGCGCTCAGCATCTGGCTGATCCGCGTTTGCTGGCGGTTCCTGCGTCAGCTGTTTATCCGCGTGGCCCGCATCTTCAGCGGGCGGCCCGACCCCGGCACCACTTCCGCATTTACCTTGAAGTCTCCTTTCTCAAAGAACGACCATGTTTAAAAAAATTCTTATTGCCAACAGAGGCGAGATCGCTTGCCGCGTTGCAGCAACTGCGCGCCGCATGGCCATTCAATCTGTCGCGGTGTATTCCGATGCCGATGCGGGTGCGAAGCATGTTGGCTTTTGCGACGAGGCTGTGCACATCGGCGGTAGCGCACCCAAAGACAGCTATCTGCGCTGGGAACGCATCATTGAAGCGGCCAAAGCCACGGGCGCCGAGGCAATCCACCCGGGGTATGGTTTTCTGAGCGAGAACGAGGAATTTGCCCAGGCCTGTGCCGACGCAGGGCTGGTCTTTATCGGCCCACCGGCGTCGGCCATCAAGGCCATGGGCCTGAAGGCCGAGTCCAAACAGCTGATGGAAAAAGCCGGCGTACCGCTGGTGCCCGGCTACCACGGCAGCGATCAGGACCCGGCGCTGCTCAAACGCGAGGCTGACCGCATTGGCTACCCGGTGCTGATCAAGGCCAGCGCAGGCGGCGGCGGCAAGGGCATGCGCGCTGTCGACAAGACGGAAGACTTCGACGCCGCTTTGGCATCGTGCAAACGCGAGGCCATCAACAGCTTTGGTGATGACGCGGTGCTGGTGGAAAAATATGCCCAGCGCCCGCGCCACATCGAAATCCAGGTGTTCGGCGACACGCATGGCAATTACGTTTACCTGTTTGAGCGCGACTGCTCGGTGCAGCGCCGCCACCAGAAGGTGCTGGAAGAGGCGCCAGCGCCCGGCATGACGGAAGCCATGCGCAAGCAGATGGGTGAGGCCGCTGTGGCCGCTGCGCGTGCTGTGAATTACGTGGGCGCGGGTACGGTGGAATTCATTGTTGAGCAGCGCGCAGATGGCTCCATGAATTTTTTCTTTATGGAAATGAACACACGACTGCAGGTGGAGCACCCGGTGACCGAAGCCATCACCGGCCTTGACCTGGTGGAGTGGCAACTGCGCGTGGCCTCAGGCGAAAAACTGCCGCTGGCGCAAGAGCAACTGCGAATCCACGGCCATGCCATCGAAGCGCGCATCTGCGCCGAAACGCCCGACAACAACTTTCTGCCTGCTACCGGCACACTGCATGTCTACAAGAAGCCGGTGCATACGGCGTTTGAAAGAGGACAGGTCCGGGTGGATGACGGCGTGCGCGAAGGCGACGCGATTTCGCCGTATTACGACTCCATGGTGGCCAAGCTCATCGTGCATGGCGCCACGCGCGAAGAAGCGCTGGCCCGGCTGGACGACGCGCTGGCGCAGACCCGCATCGTCGGCCTGAGCACCAATGTGCAGTTCTTGCGCTATGTGGTGCGCAGCCCGTCGTTTGCCAAAGCCAACCTCGACACCGCGCTGATCCAGCGCGAAGAAGCTGTGCTCTTCAGGCAGGAGCCGGTGGGCCTGGCCATGGCGGGTGCGGCGGCGGTGGCCAAAGCCCTGCTGGATGAGCGGGCCCTGGAAGGCGCAGACCCTTTCAGCCGCCGCGATGGCTGGCGCTCGCATGGTGTGATGGAGCGCCGCTTTGAGTTTGAATTTCACGGCGAACCCGCCAAGGCAACGCTTGCCTATCTGCACGACGGTGCGCTGCGCCTCACGATGGGCGAGGCATCGGGCCCGCTGGTGTTTGCCGAAACCGCCCAGGGCATTGACGTGCAGTTTGCCGGCCAGCGCATGACGGCTGCCGTGTATGCCCAGGGCGAGCTGGACCATGTGTTCACCGCCAAAGGCGCCACGCAAATCCTTTCCATCGACCTGCTGGCCCATGCGGGTGAAGCGCAGGCCGAAGGCGGCCGCCTCACGGCGCCCATGCCGGGCAAGGTGGTGTCGTTTGCCGTCAAGGCCGGTGACAAGGTGAGCAAGGGCCAGCCGCTGGCAGTGATGGAAGCCATGAAGATGGAGCACACCATTGCCGCCCCGGCCGATGGCGTGGTGCAGGAACTGCTGTATGCGCCGGGCGACCAGGTGAGCGAGGGTTCGGAATTGTTGAAAATAGCCGTTTGATTTTTACTTTGCTTTGATTCAAACGGGATTTTCTTCATGCGCATCAGTTTTTGCTGTTCCGATATCAAACCCCAGCCTTGGGTAGACGGCCTGAAGGCCGAGTTTCCCGATGCGCAGGTGGAGTTGTGGTCCGCCGGCGCGGCGCCGGCCGACTACGCGGTGGTCTGGGCGCCGCCCCAGCAGTTCTTTGACGAGCAGCCAAAGCTCAAAGGCATCTTCAACATTGGCGCCGGTGTCGATGCGCTGATGAAGCTGCGGCTGCCAGCCGGCGTACCGGTGGTGCGGCTGGACGATGCCGGCATGTCCGTGCAGATGGCCGAGTTTGTGTGCCATGCGGTGATTCGCCACTTTCGCGAGCTCGATGGTTATGAGGCCGATATTGCCGAAGGCAAGTGGTCGTACCGCAAGCCGCGCCTGCGCACCGACTACCCCATTGGCGTGATGGGCCTGGGCGTGCTGGGCGAGCGCGTCGGCCGCGCGCTGGCGCAGTTTGACTTCCCGGTCAATGGCTGGAGCCGGTCGCCCAAGACGATTGAGGGCGTGCAGTGTTTTTCGGGCGATGCGGGCGGGCAGGGTTTTCAGGATTTCCTGGCGGCCAGCCGCATCCTGGTGTGCCTGCTTCCGCTGACGTCTGAAACGCGGGGCATCATGAACCTGGACACGCTGTCGCGGTTGCGGCCGGGCGGCTATGTCATCAACGTGGCGCGCGGCAGCCACCTGGTCGATGGCGACCTGATCACGCTGATCGACAACGGCCACCTGGCGGGCGCCACGCTGGATGTGTTTCACACCGAGCCGTTACCGGCAGACCACCCTTTCTGGAAACACCCGAAGGTCACGGTAACCCCGCACACCTCGGCCCGCACGTTGCGCGAGGAAAGCATCACCCAGATTGCGGGCAAGGTGCGTGCCGTCGAACGCGGGGAGCGGGTTGCTGGTATTGTTGATCCACTGCGTGGCTATTGAAGTGACCGTTGAAGCGCAGGCCCCGGAGTTTCATTGATGCCATCGTCCACATCTCACCGCCTGCTCAGTGTTTTGGGCTGGTTGTTGCTGGTGCCTAGCGGGCTGACAGCCCTGGCAGCGGCCTGGCTGCTGGCCTCAAGCCTGGGCCTTGGCAGCGACACCCGCACGGTAGCCGGGCGGGTGGTGGGACATGAAGCTTCCCGCCTGAAGCTCAGCACGGGCCAGAAAAGCATTGTCGAATTTTCCGCGCACGATGGCCGTACCCTGCGTGTGGCTGATCCGCTGGTGCGCCAGGGCGGCGCCGTCCATAAAGTGGGTGAGGCCGTGAAGGTGCGTTATCCGGTGGCAGATCCGGTGCAGGCCCAGATCGTGGGGTCGGTGCTGGTGCAGGGCTTTATCGGTGGGGTTCTTTTGGTGTTCAGTGCGCTGGGTGTGCTGGCCGGTTGGCTGCTTTTGTGGTTGCGCCCGCGCGGTGCGGCACCTGCGGCCGCCTGATACTTGAAATCGAATACGGAAAAACCATGTCCTTGCCCTCCAAAGTCAAAATTGTCGATGTCGGCCCGCGCGACGGCTTGCAAAATGAAAAAGCCCAGGTGCCTGCCGCCGTAAAGATCGAGCTGGTGCACCGCCTGCAGGATGCGGGCCTGACCGAGATTGAGGTGACCAGTTATGTGTCGCCCAAGTGGGTGCCGCAGATGGCCGATAACGCCGAGGTGATGGCGGGCATCAAACGCAAGCCCGGTGTGCGCTATTCGGTGCTGACGCCCAACATGAAAGGCTTTGAAGCCGCGATTGCGACGCCGCGCGAACTGTGGCCCGACGAGATCGTGGTGTTCGGCGCGGCCAGCGAGGCTTTCAGCCAGAAGAACATCAACTGCTCGATCACCGAAAGCATTGAGCGCTTTCGCCCCGTGGTCGAGGCCGCGCGTGAAAAAGGAATCTATGTGCGAGGCGCGATGTCCTGCACCGTGGGCTGCCCCTATGAAGGCGACATTGCGCCTGAACGTGTGGACATGCTCGCCGGCCTGATGAAGGGCATAGGCGTGCAGCATGTGGGTGTGGCCGACACGATTGGCGTGGGCACGCCGCTCAAGGTGCAGCGTGCCATGGAGGCGACGCTCAAACATTTCGACATCAACGATGTCTCCGGGCATTTTCACGATACCTACGGCCAGGCACTGGGCAATACGCTGATGGCATTGCAGATGGGCGTATGGCAATACGACACCTCATCGGCCGGCCTGGGCGGCTGCCCGTTTGCCAAGGGCGCGACGGGCAATGTGGCGACCGAAGATGTCGTATACATGCTGCATGGCATGGGCATTGAGACGGGCATTGACCTGGACAAGCTCATTGATGCGGGAAAATTCATCAGCGATTTTCTGGGGCGCAAGCCGAACTCCCGCGCGGCAACCGCGCTTCTTAACAAACGAATGAATTGACATGTGTGGCGCTGAATTGAAATCGTTACCGGAAGGCGTGCAGCGGGTTGCCGCAGTGCTGCTGGACAGCGGCCACCTGCATGCACCCGTCATGCTCGACGATGCCGCGCGCACCGCGCAGCAGGCGGCCGATGCATTGGGTGTGCAGGTGGGCCAGATTGCCAAGAGCATTATTTTTCGCCGCAAGTCCGACGATGCCGCCGTGCTGGTGGTGACGTCCGGCGACCAGCGGGTCGATGAAAAAAAGGTCGAGGCCATGGTGTGTATCGATGGCAAGCGCCTGGCACGGGCCGATGCGGAGTTTGTGAAGGCGCGCACGGGGTTCTCCATAGGCGGTGTGTCGCCGCTGGCGCATGCCACGCCCTCCGTGACGCTGATTGACCGCTCGCTGTTCCGCTTTGAAACCGTGTGGGCGGCCGCGGGCCATCCGCATGCGGTGTTCCAGCTGTCGCCGCAGGAGCTTGAGCTGCTGACGGGCGCACCGGTGGCGGACTTTGCGGTGAATGTGGACGAAGACAAACTGGCGAGGAAGCACGCGATCGAACTGGTGTCCCTGCGCGCGGCCACACTCGACGATGAGCCGGACGTTCCGTCGCCCTGCATTTCCGTGTGCCGCATGAATTCGACTTCGGGCCTGTGCGAAGGCTGCTTTCGCACGCGCGATGAAATTGCGCAGTGGAGTGGGGCCGACGACACCGCAAAGCGCCATATCTGGACATCCATAGGGCAGCGCATGGCTGCGATGCAGCCATGACCGGCGAGAACACAACGATGAAGCCGGCAGCCGGTGATGCACCCGCGATCAAGCACATCACATGCTACTTCGACGTCATTTCGCCCTATGCCTTTTTGGCTTTTGAGCGCCTTCCAGAAGCGCTGAAGGGTGTGAGCTACAGCGTGGCGTACACGCCGGTGCTGTTCGCGGGCATGCTCAAGCACTATGGCCAGCTGGGCCCTGCGGAGATCGCCCCCAAACGCGACTGGACCTACCGGCAGGTGTTGTGGCTGGCGCACAGCCTGGGTATCGCGATGAAGATGCCGGTCAGCCACCCCTTCAACCCATTGCCCTTGCTGCGCCTGGCTGTGGCCTGCGGCCCCGAGGGGCATGGTGGCACGCCCAACCGCTATGCGTGCGAAACCATCTTTCGTCATGTCTGGGGCGAAGGCGGTGAAGCCGGCGATGCGGCCCGTTACGAAGCGCTGCTCAAGCAGCTTGCGCCGGTACGCGATGTGCAGGACGATGGCGTGAAGGCGCAGCTTAAAAGCAATACGGAAGCGGCGATTGCCAAGGGCGTTTTTGGCGTGCCGGCGTTTGAGGTGGACGGCAAAATTTTCTGGGGCCTGGATGCGTTGCCGATGCTGCGCGAGTACCTGCTCGGCAGCCCCTGGTTTGATGGTGATGGCTGGAATGCCGTGTGTAAGGTTGCGACGGGCATCAAACGCGGGGCCTAAGAAGGTTTTAAGCGTTTTCCCTGAGGTGCTTCGCATGCTGAAAAGTTCTTCAAGGGTTTCCCCTTGACTTGTCAGCCAAGCATAAGTTTCGTGAAAGCTCCTGTTAGTTTCACGTCAGAGCTAGGTCAGGCACAACCAAAATAATGAAGGTAGCTTCCATACCGGAAGTCTCATTATTTTGGAGACAACATCATGGCAACAGCCGTCGACAACAGGCCGATGACAGCCGAGCAGAAGAAGGTGATTTTCGCCTCCTCGCTCGGCACCGTATTTGAGTGGTACGACTTCTATCTCTACGGTTCATTGGCAGCCATCATTGCCAAGCAGTTCTTCAGCGGACTGGATGCAGGCTCTGCCTTCATCTTTGCGCTGCTCGCTTTTGCAGCCGGCTTCATCGTGCGCCCCTTCGGCGCGCTGGTGTTCGGCCGCCTGGGCGACATGATCGGCCGCAAGTACACCTTCCTGGTCACCATCGTGATCATGGGCTTGTCGACCTTCATCGTCGGCCTCTTGCCCAACTACGCATCCATCGGTGTCGCCGCTCCGGTGATCCTGATTGCCCTGCGCATGCTGCAAGGCCTGGCGCTCGGCGGTGAATACGGCGGTGCAGCTGTCTATGTGGCCGAGCACTCGCCACAGGGCAAGCGCGGTGCCTATACCTCCTGGATCCAGACCACAGCCACGCTGGGCCTGTTCCTGAGTCTGCTGGTCATCCTGGGTGTGCGTACCGCCATGGGCGAAGTCGCATTCGCCGACTGGGGCTGGCGCATTCCGTTCATCGTCTCCATCCTGCTGCTGGCCGTGTCGGTCTACATCCGGTTGTCGATGAACGAATCTCCTGCCTTCCAGAAAATGAAGGCTGAGGGCAAGACCTCCAAGGCACCCTTGTCCGAGTCTTTCGGCCAGTGGAAAAACCTGAAGATCGTGATCCTGGCGCTGATCGGCCTGACCGCCGGCCAGGCTGTGGTGTGGTACTCCGGCCAGTTCTACGCGCTGTTCTTCCTGACGCAGGCGCTCAAGGTCGACGGCCCCACGGCCAACATCCTGGTGGCTTATTCGCTGATCCTGGGTACGCCTTTCTTCGTGATCTTCGGAACGCTGTCCGACAAGATCGGCCGCAAGCCCATCATCATGGCCGGCTGCCTGCTGGCTGTGGTCACCTACTTCCCCGTGTTCACTGCGCTGACCAAAGCCGCCAACCCTGACCTGGCCGCGGCACAAGCCAAGAACAAGGTGGTTGTGACCGCCGATCCGAAAGAGTGCTCGTTCCAGTTCAACCCGACCGGCACCGTCAAGTTCACCAGCTCTTGCGACATCGCCAAGCAGGTGCTGGCAGGCGCTTCGGTGAGCTATGACAACGTCGCAGCACCCGCCGGCACCGTGGCCACCATCAAGATCGGCGAAACCGCCATCCCCAGCTACAACGCCAAGGGCCTGAGCGCCGACGACGCCAAGAAGAAGGACGCCGAGTTCAAGAAAGCGGTCGCGGACGACCTGAAGGCTGCCGGCTACCCGAGCAAGGCTGATCCAGCCAAGGTCGACAAGGTCATGGTCACGGTCATCCTGTTCTATCTGGTGCTGCTGGTCACCATGGTGTACGGCCCGATCGCCGCCATGCTGGTGGAGCTGTTCCCGACGCGCATCCGCTACACCTCCATGAGCCTGCCGTACCACATCGGTAACGGCTGGTTCGGTGGCTTGCTTCCCACCACGGCTTTTGCCATCGTGGCGCAGACCGGCAATATGTACAACGGCCTCTGGTACCCGATCATCGTCGCCGCCATGACGCTGGTGGTTGGCACCTTGTTCATCAAGGAAACCAAGGACGTGGATATTTACGCCAACGACTGATGGGTATTTGCGCCGGTGCGGGCCAGGAGCCCGCACCGGCCTTTTCAGGCTGAAAAGCCTTGTGTTTTTTACGGGCCCTCGTCATCCATTTGCCGGGGGCTTTTTTTTGGGAGAAAGAAAGATGTGGAAAATTGTTGTGGGTTTTATCGTGATTGCCGGGCTGGCATTATTTCTGTTGAACAAGGGCGGCGATATTGATCTGAGTGGTGAAAAACATGGTGCTTCGCGGCTGGATGTACCTGTTGTTGCGGCTGCTTTTGGGGTTGATGCGGGCGGTTGAGTGAAGGGATCAGGCTGGCAGCGCGTGGCGCATTCGCAGGCAGGACAGTGCCGCGACATGCCCGAAATAGGTGCGGCGCAGGTAAAAATGAGGTAAATTGAATTAACAGAGACAAAACAAGCCATTACAGCGTCTCTGAATATCAAGCACCGCATGGTGGCGCCCTCGCGCATTTACTGGAGACCAGCCGATGATTTACACCAAGACGGAAGCCGGCCAGACCGCCGTACAGAACCGAACCGTCGCATTGACCCCCCGGCAGCGCTCTGCCTTTATCATGTTTGACGGCAAACGCAGCATGGCCGATGTGGTCAAGGCCACCTCAGGATTCGGCGTAACCGCAGAAGACATCAACCACCTGATTTCGCTGGGCCTGCTGGCGCCGCTGGCAGTGCAGCCGCCTGCCGAGCCAGCCCCTGAGGTGTCGGCGCACAACGCCGACGGCAGTCCCACCCTGAATGCACAAGAGCATTATTCAAGGGCCTATCCCATCGCCACACGGTTGACGGCCGCCTTGGGCCTTCGGGGTTTCAGGTTGAACCTGGCGGTGGAAGCCGCAGGCGATATCGACAAGCTCAAGGAACTGGCACCCAAGATCAAGGACGCTGTAGGCCCCGAGAAGTTCAAGGAACTTGAGCAGGCTCTGTACGGCTGAGCAAACCCGTACGGCTTGGCGCCGCAGGTGTGCGAATTCGCAAGCAGGGGCCGCGATCCGGCTATGCCGGGCGCAAGGCGCCCGTCCCCCCACAGGGGGAGGTGACGCTACACGAAGTGAGCGTCGGCAGGGGGGATTCTCTTTCCAAGCAGGGGCCGCGATCCGGCTATGCCGGGCGCAAGGCGCCTGTCCCCCTTGGGGGGAGGTGACGCTACACGAAGTGAGCGTCGGCAGGGGGGATTCTCTTTCCAAGCAGGGGCCGCGATCCGGCTATGCCGGGCGCAAGGCGCCTGTCCCCCTGGGGGGAGGTGACGCTACACGAAGTGAGCGTCGGCAGGGGGGGTGCTATTTATCTCTTGAATTTTCCATCGGTGCCGATGATGGACAGATCGGCAAAGTCCAGCCCGGTATGGTCTTCGGGGCTGTAGCTCACCTCAAGCCCGCCGATATCCAGCTTGCGCATGCCTTCCAGCGCGGCCTGGAGTTTCTCGCGCGTGGGTTTGGCGCCTGCCCGGCGCAAACCCTCCACCAACACCTTTGCGGCGGCAAAACCTTCCAGCATCGCGGGGCTCACGTCGGCTTGCCCCTTGGCCTTGGCCAGCTCTTGTGCCTCCTTCACCATGGGAAAGGCGATGGAGCGCTCATACGGAAACACCTGCGTGACGATCACGCCGCGGGCGTTGTCGCCCAGGCTTTTCACAAAGCCGCCCGAGGCATTGTTCGAAAGCGTCACGATTTGCGCCGTAGAGCCACCCGCGCGGAAGGCCTTGATGCCGTCGACCACAGCCTGCCCTGAGGCCACCATGATGACGGCCTGCGCATTGGACTGGTAAACCTTGGGTGCGATGGGTCCGAAGTCGGGTTTGGAGCGGTCGAATTTTTCCAGTACAGCGGGCTGCAGCTTGGCAGTCGTCAGCCCTTTTTGCGCACCCGTCACGCCGTCAGCGCCGAAGCTGTCGTCGGCATACACGATGCCGATACGCGTGATGCCCATGGAATGCAGGTGGGTGACCGCCTTCTCGGCTTCACGCTGGTAGGTGGCGCGTACGTTGAACACATGTTTTTTGACGGGCTGGTGCAGCACCATGGCGCCGGTGGAGGGGCCAACCAGCGGCACGCCGTTCTTGTCGAGCAGCGGGATGATGGCTTCGGTATGGGGTGTGCCGCGCGTCAGGAACATGGCCAGCACGTTTTGTTCTTCAATCAGCTTGCGTGCGTTTTCGACTGCCAGCTTGGGATCGAACTTGTCGTCGAGTGACACCAGCTCAATCTTTTGCCCGCCCACACCGCCCTTGGCATTGACGGCGTCGATGTAGAGCTTGGCGCCTTCCGTGGTTTCCTTGACGCCGGCGCCCACGGCACCGGTGAACCCCGCGGTTTGCCCGACAAGGAGTTGCGCATGGCTGGCCTGGGCCACGGCCACCATCGCGATGGCGGCGCACCATCTGCTGAGTTTTGTCATGTTGTTCACAGTGTTTCCATCCGGGGTGAAATGATGTATCCATAAGTGAAGCATGAAAGCGCAAAAAATGCGATCAGGAAAACCAGAAGCCGCCCTAATTGGCGTAGCAAAAAGTGTGCAAAAAGGACATTAATCCCTACGCCCTGCACAGCCGGTTGCCCTGTCTAGAATGTTTGACCTCTTCAGGAAAGACTGCACTCATGTCCCAGGGAATCATCCGCATTCGCGGCGCGCGCCAGCACAACCTCAAAAACCTCGATCTGGATATTCGCACCGGTGAAATGACGGTCGTCACCGGCCCCAGCGGCTCGGGCAAATCTTCCCTGGTGTTCGATACCTTGTTTGCCGAAGGCCAGCGCCGTTATGTGGAAACCTTCTCTGCCTATGCGCGGCAGTTCCTGGATCGCATGGACAAGCCGGCCGTCGACAAGGTGGAAGGCGTGCCGCCCGCCATCGCCATCGACCAGACCAACCCGGTGCGCAGCTCGCGCTCCACCGTGGGCACCATGACGGAGCTCAACGACCACCTGAAGCTGCTCTACGCGCGCGCCGCGCAGCTCTTCGACAAGCAGACTGCGCAGAACGTGCGCCACGACACACCCGAATCGATTTACGCCGAACTGATGGCACGCACCAAAGAGGGCGACCCACGCGTCGTGCTGACCTTCCCGGTCGAACTGCCCGGCAACACCAGTGCCGAACAGGTCGAGCAGTGGCTCTCTGTCAGCGGCTTTACACGCGTTCATGCCCAGCGCGACGTCGCCACGCCCGCCGGTCCGCACAAGTTGCTGGATGTGGTGGCAGACCGCTTTCGCACGCACGCAGTGGAAAAAGCCCGGGTCATGGAAGCCATCGAGACCGCGCTTAAACGCGGCGGCAGGCTCAATATCTATGTGCAGCACGCTGAGGACGGTCAGCCCGATGTCATGTGGCGTTTCTCCACCGGCCTGCATTGCCCCGACAGCGACTTGCGCTACACCAACCCCACGCCTTCGCTGTTCTCCTTCAACTCGGCCATGGGCGCGTGCGAAACCTGCCGCGGCTTTGGCCGTGTCATCGGCGTTGACTACGGCCTAGTGATTCCCAACGACAAACTCACCCTGCGCGCCGGCGCGATCAAGACCATCCAGACCCCGGCCTGGAAAGAAGCGCAGGACGACCTGCTGCGCCACGCCGAAGCGGCCGGCGTTCCGCGCGACACGCCCTGGTACAAGCTCACGCCAGAGCAGCAGGGCTGGGTCATCAACGGCACGCCGGGCTACAAGGACGGCAACTGGAACAAGCAGTGGTACGGCATCAAGCGCTTCTTCGAATACCTCGAAAGCAAGGCCTACAAGATGCATATTCGTGTGCTGCTGTCCAAATACCGCAGCTACACGCAATGCGAGACCTGCGGCGGTGCACGCCTCAAGCTCGAGTCTTTGCTCTGGCGCCTCGGTTCCAAAGAAGCCGCAGATGCGGTGCTGCCGCCCAGCCAGCGCTTCATGCCGGTGGGTGTGCAGTGGAGCCGCGAGCAGCTCGAAGCCCTGCCGGGCCTGGCGCTGCACGACCTGATGCGCCTGCCGATCGACAGGCTGCGACAGTTCTTCAGCGGCCTGTCACTCGACGTGATGGGCGACGATGCCGAGTTGCAGGCGCTCAAGTCGCTGTTCGAAGAAATCCAGACGCGCGTCAAATACCTGTGTGATGTCGGCATCGGCTACCTCACGCTCGACCGGCAAAGCCGCACGCTCTCGGGCGGCGAGGTGCAGCGTATCAACCTCACGACCGCACTCGGCACCTCGCTGGTCAACACGCTGTTTGTGCTGGATGAGCCCTCCATCGGCCTGCACCCCCGCGACATGAACCGCATCACCCAGGCCATGCACCGCCTGCGCGATGCCGGCAACACGCTGGTGGTGGTCGAGCATGACCCCGCCGTCATGCTGGCGGCCGACCGCCTGATCGACATGGGCCCGGGCCCGGGCGAGAAGGGCGGCCAGATCGTGTTTGACGGCACGCCCGACGACATCAAACACGCCGACACGCTGACCGGCGCCTACCTCGGCTCGCGCAAGCAGGTGGGTATGGGGTTCAAGCGCGCGGTGACCGACAACACCCCGCGCCTCATCCTCGAAGGCGCGCGCGACCACAACCTGAAGAACCTGACCGTCGACTTTCCTCTGCAGCGTCTGGTGTGCGTTACCGGCGTCAGCGGCTCGGGCAAGTCCACGCTGATGCAGGACATCCTCGCGCCCGCGCTGCTGCGCCAGTTCGGCAAGGCGACCGAAACGCCAGGCCTGCACGACCGCCTCATGGGCGCAGACCACCTGACCGATGTGGTGTTTGTCGACCAGTCGCCCATCGGCAAGACAGCACGCTCCAACCCCGCCAGCTATGTGGGGGCGTGGGACGCCGTGCGTGACCTGTTCGCGCTGGCACCGCTGGCCAAACAACGCAGCTACACCGCCACCAAGTTCAGCTTCAACAACGGCGACGGGCGTTGCCCGACCTGCGGCGGCTCGGGTTTCGAGCACGTCGAGATGCAGTTTTTGAGCGACGTTTACCTGCGCTGCCCGGACTGCGACGGCAAGCGTTACCGCGCCGAGATCCTCGAAGTGACGATTGAACGCAAGGCGATAGGCGACGTGAAGCCGCGCCTGCTCAATGTGTCCGACGTACTGGACCTCACGGTGAGCGAGGCGGTTGCCCTCTTTGCGCAAGACCGCGAAGTGGTGCGCGCGCTGCAGCCCATCGTGGACGTGGGCCTGGAATACGTGAAGCTGGGCCAGCCCGTGCCTACGCTTTCGGGTGGCGAGGCGCAGCGCCTCAAGCTCGCGGGTTTCCTCGCCAATGCCAGCAAAACCACCAGCGCCAGCAAGCAGGCGCTGGCGCTCAGGCAACCGGGCCGTGGCACGCTGTTTTTGTTTGACGAGCCGACCACTGGCCTGCACTTTGACGACATCGCCAAGCTGATGCGCGCGCTGCGCAAGCTGCTCGAAGCCGGCCACTCCCTGATCGTCATTGAGCACAACCTTGACGTGATCCGCTCGGCCGACTGGCTGATCGACCTCGGACCTGAAGGCGGCGAGGCCGGCGGCCTGCTGGTGGCCCAGGGCACGCCCGAAGAAGTGCGCCAACACCCGACATCGCACACCGCACTGGCATTGCGCGAGTACGAGCAGGCCATGGGCAAGGTGCACGGCGTCGAAGAGTCGCGACCCAAGGTTTGGGCCACGCGCCCGGCCTTCTCCAACCTGATCCAGATCGTCAACGCCAAAGAAAACAACCTCAAGAGCCTGTCGGTCGACATTCCGCGCGGCAAGTTCAACGTGGTGACTGGCGTGTCGGGCTCGGGCAAGTCCACGCTGGCCTTTGACATCCTGTTCAACGAAGGGCAGCGGCGCTACCTCGAATCGCTGAACGCCTATGCGCGCAGCATCGTGCAGCCGGCGGGCCGGCCCGAGGTGGATGCGGTCTATGGCATTCCGCCCACCGTGGCGATTGAGCAGCGCCTCTCTCGCGGCGGCCGCAAGTCCACCGTGGGAACGACGACCGAAGTCTGGCATTTCCTGCGCCTGCTCTACGTGAAGCTGGGCATCCAGCACTGCACCAAAGACGGCGCGGCCGTGATGCCGCAAAGCCCCGAAAGCATTGCCGCGCAGTTGATCAAAACCTACCGCGGCCAGCACATAGGCCTGCTGGCCCCGCTGGTGATTGCGCGCAAGGGCGTCTACACCGAGCTGGCCGACTGGGCGCGCCCGCGCGGCTACACGCATTTGCGCATCGACGGCGAATTTTTGCCGACCACCGGCTTTCCGCGCATTGACCGATTCAAGGAACATACGGTCGAATTGCCGATTGCCGACATTCATGTCTCGCCCGACAACGAAGCGGCCTTGCGTGCCGCGCTGGCGACCGCGCTGGAACATGGCAAGGGCGTGGTCCATGTGCTGGCCCCGCTTGATGGCCTGCGCGGTGCGATGATGGCCGGCGCCAGCGCCAAAAACATCGGCAAGCTGATCGCCTTTTCCACCAAGCGCGCCTGCCCGATTTGCGCCACCTCGTATGCCGAACTGGACCCGCGCCTCTTCAGCTACAACAGCAAGCACGGCTGGTGCCCCGACTGCGTGGGCACGGGCGTGAAGCTCACCAAAGAGCAGCGCAAGGTGTTTGATGACTCGGTGATGGACGACGACAACAAGGGCCGTGAGCAAAGTTTTGCCGAGCCCGAGGTGGAAGACGTGGCCGGCACCGCCTGCCCGTCCTGCGAAGGCACGCGCCTCAATGCCAAGGCCCGCGCGGTGAAGTTCGCGGGTGTCGGCATTGCCGACATCGCAGCGCTGTCGGTGACTGACGTGCGGGGGTGGGTCGAAAAACTCGCGCTGCTGGGCCGTGAGGCCGGTATCGCGCGCGACCTGATTCCCGAGATCAAGAGCCGCCTCGAATTCCTCGAGGACGTGGGCCTGGGCTACCTCACGCTGGACCGCGGCGCGCCCACGCTCTCGGGCGGCGAGGCGCAACGCATACGCCTGGCGGCGCAACTCGGCTCCAACCTGCAAGGCGTTTGTTATGTGCTGGACGAGCCGACTATCGGCCTGCACCCGCGCGACAACCAGATTTTGCTGAGCGCGCTGGGCAAGCTCAGCGACCGCGGCAATACCCTGGTGGTCGTCGAGCATGACGAAGACACCATTCGCCGCGCCGACAACATCATCGACATCGGCCCCGGTGCAGGCAAGCGCGGCGGCACGCTGGTGGCGCAGGGCACGGCGGCACAGCTGTCTGCCGTGCCGGAATCGCTGACGGGCCGCTACCTGGCGAACCCCTTGATTCATCCGCTGCAGTTGCGGCGCGAAACCCGCAAGGGTGCGGCGCCTGCGGCCGCGGTGAAAGAAGCAGCCGTTGATGTGAATGCCAAGCCGGTGAGCAAGCAAAAGGCGGCCACGCTCAAGGCCGCGGCGCTCAAGGCCGCTGCAGCCAGCGCCAGCGCGCTGCACAACGCGGCGCCGGCGGCCGCGGGGCCTTTCACCTCCTGGCTCACCGTGGTCAATGCCGATCTGCACAACCTCAAGGACGTGTCAGTCACCGTGCCGCTGTACCGGCTGGTGGCGGTGACGGGTGTGTCGGGCTCCGGCAAATCAACGCTGGCGCGCGATGTGCTGCTGACCAATGTGCACGCGGGTGTCATGCAGCGCTCGACCAAATCCGGGCGCGACGCCGACGACAAGGGCAAGACGCCCGACTGGACCGGCTGCGAACGCATCGAAGGTTATGCGGCGGTAGACCGCGTGCTGGAAGTCGACCAGACGCCGATTGGCAAAACGCCGCGTTCCTGCCCGGCCACCTACATCGGCTTCTGGGACACCATACGCAAGCTCTTTGCCGACACGCTGGAAGCCCGCGCGCGCGGCTACAGCGCCGGGCGCTTTTCGTTCAACACCGGCGAAGGCCGCTGCCCCACCTGCGAAGGCGCGGGCGTGCGGACCATCGGCATGAGCTTTCTGCCCGACGTGAAGGTGCTGTGCGAAACCTGCCACGGCGCGCGCTTTAACCCTGAAACGCAGGCCGTGACCTGGCGCGGCAAAAACATCGGCGACGTGCTGAAGATGGAAGTGGACGAGGCGGTGGATTTCTTCTCTTCCATGCCCAACATCAGCCATCCGCTGCAACTACTCAAAGACGTGGGCCTGGGTTACCTCACGCTGGGCCAGCCGTCGCCGACGCTCTCGGGCGGCGAGGCGCAGCGCATCAAGCTGGTGACCGAGCTGAGCAAGGTGCGCGACG
Organism: Polaromonas sp. P3_A5; assembly: GCF_056403055.1. Taxonomy (NCBI): domain Bacteria; kingdom Pseudomonadati; phylum Pseudomonadota; class Betaproteobacteria; order Burkholderiales; family Comamonadaceae; genus Polaromonas; species Polaromonas sp. P3_A5. The sequence continues at coordinate 233,706 of NZ_JBFUGF010000002.1, read as the reverse complement.
ACATCACGCGCCGCGGCCAGAAGGCGCCGCACACGCTCTACGTGCTGGACGAGCCCACGGTGGGCCTGCACATGGCCGATGTGGAAAAGCTGATCCATGTGTTGCACCGCCTGGTCAACGGCGGCCACAGCGTGGTGGTGATCGAACACGACCTGGATGTGATCGCCGAAGCCGACTGGGTGATTGACCTGGGGCCGGACGGCGGCAACGCGGGTGGGCGTGTGGTGGCGTCCGCGCCGCCGGAGGCTGTCGTCAAGCTCGGTACGCACACAGGCAAGGCGTTGCAAAGTGTTCTCGAGCGAAGTTAGCTCACCCCGTCGGACGCTCACTTCGTGTAGCGCCTTCCCCCTTCCAGGGGCGGCGCCTGCGGTCTGGCTAAAGCCAGTCCCGCGGCCCCTGCTTGCAGGGGGGGCTTGTGGTTTGCTATTGAATTGATAGCTGCTTGCGCTCGTCCTGTATGGTTGAAACGTTTAAAACGCTTTAAGATTTGGCTGACACCGACGTGACAGCCTTTCAGGTGTTGCCCTGATGCGGTGACGGCTTGCGGCACGCATGATAGGAGCTTCACGCCCGCCATACCTTCAGGATCAGGAGACACCACCGATGCAACGCCGCCCTTTACTGCAGATCACCGCCGCCCTGGCCATTTCACTCGCCAGCGCGTGGGGTGCGGCCCATGCGCAAAATTTCCCGGTCAAACCGATCAAGCTGATCATTGCCTTCCCGGCGGGCGGGCCCACCGACATCACCATGCGTTCGCTGGCCGACAACGCCTCGAAGATTCTGGGGCAGACGGTGATCGTTGAGAACAAGCCCGGCGCGGGCGGCACCCTGCCGGCCCAGCAACTGCAAAGCGCGCAGGCTGACGGCTACACGCTGGCGCAAATTCCGCTGGGCGTGTTTCGCCTTGGCTACACCACCAAGATCAACTGGGACCCGGTCAAGGACATCAGCTACGTGATCAATGTGACCGGCTACGCCTTCGGCATCGTGGTGCCTGCCGACAGCCCTTTCAAGACCTGGGCCGACTTTGTCGCCTATGCGAAGGCCAACCCCGGCAAGCTGACTTACGGCTCGACGGGCACGCTGACCAGCCCGCACCTGACGACCGAACTCATCGCGCAAAAAGCGGGCATCACATTGCAGCACGTGCCCTACAAAGGCAGCGCCGACCTGATGCTGGCTCTGGTCAGCGGCCAGCTGATGGCAGGCGCCGACAGCACCGGTTTTGCGCCGCAGGTCGAGGCCGGCAAGCTGCGCGTGCTCAATACCTGGGGTGAGAAGCGGCTCGATAAATTCCCGAACGCACCCACCCTGAAAGAGCTGGGCTACGACATCGTGCAGAACTCGCCCTTCGGGATAGGCGCGCCCAAAGGCACGCCGCCCGAAGTGGTCAAGCGCCTGCACGACGCCTTCAAGAAAGCAATGGAAGAACCCAGCTACGTCACGGCGCTGGGCCGCTACGACATGCTGCCCAACTACCTGAGCTCGGCCGACTACACGAAGTTTGCGCAGGACACCGTTGGGCGGGAGAAGGTGCTGATCGATAAGTTAGGCCTCGCCAAGCCCAACTAAAAGTAGGCACACCCCTATCGGGATTCACTTCGTGTAATCCCTTTTCCCCTTGCAGGGGACGAGGCTGGCGGCCCGGCGAAGCCGGTTCCGCGGCCTCCTGGGCTTCTTCGGGTCTATTTGCTGACCGGGTTTGCCAAGGCAAACAATTCGTCGGCTAACTGTTCCGCCAACGCGGGCTCGACGCCGGCGCCAAAAATCAAACGGTAAATGATGGGGGCCATCATGTGGTCCAGCACCTGCTGCACGGTGGGTGTGGCGTCGCCGCGGGCCTGGGCGCGTTTGACCAGAACCGTGGCTTCGTTGCGGCGGTTTTTCAGGCAATTGGTTTCTTCTGATCCCGCCAGCGCGGCCGCGGCCTTCAGCAGCGAGGCATTGCCCGGCTTGTTGAGGTGGTTGATCAGTTCTTTGGCCCAGGCCGTGAGTTCGGCTTTCAGGTCGCCCGTCTCAGGCAAGGGGCGGTTCGGGTCCAGCCGCTGCTGGGCGGTTTCGCCGAGCAGGCCGTTCACGTCGCCCCAGCGCCGGTAAATGCTGGAGGCGCTCACGCCGGCGCGCTCGGCCACGGCCGGCACAGTGACTTTATCGCGGCCCTCCTGGGCAATCAATTCTTCCAGCGCCTTGCGCACCACGATTTGCACCTGGGCGCTGCGTCCGCCGGGGCGTTTGTTCTGGGGCGTTTGGAGGGTGCTCATCAGGGCGAATTCTAGCCTAAAAGCAACGATATTTGCGTTAATTTTTGAACGGGTATAGAATTTGCAAACGCGAATAAATTAGCTTTAAGAAAGTTGAGCGTTCCCCATGGCTACCCCTGTTGCTCCCGCCAATCCCTCATTGCAGCCATCCCGCTCGACGGCGGCCCGCTGGCAACTGCCGCCCGCAGCCGCCTTCCCCCTGCTGGCGATCCTGTTGTTCGCGTTCTTCGTGGCGGGCAGTGCGCCGTCGCCGCTGTTTGTCGTCTTCCAGCAGCAGTGGGGCTTTTCCCCCGCGCTGCTGACAGTGGCGTTTGCGATTTACGCGATTGCGCTCCTGGCCTCGCTGCTGGTGGCCGGTTCGCTGTCTGACCACATAGGCCGCCGGCCCGTGGTGTTTACCGCTTTGTTGCTGCAGGCCGGCGCGATGCTGACCTTTTTGCTGGCCGAAGGCATAGGCGGCATCATCGCCGCGCGCATCGTGCAGGGCATCGCCACCGGCATGGTCGGCGGCGCGCTGACGGCGGCGGTGGTGGAAGCCGCCCCCGCCGCGCAGAAACGCCTGGGCGCGATGATCGGCAGCGTCTCGCCGCTGGCGGGCTTGGCCGTGGGCGCGTTGCTCACCGGTATCGCCGTCAAGTTCACCTTGCACCCGGTGCCGCTGGTGTTTGGCGTGCTGGTCGCCATCTGCGTGGTGGGTGCGGTGGCCACGCTGTTCTTGCCCGAAAGCGTCACGCCGCGCCCCGGCGCGCTGGCTTCGCTGGTGCCGCGCATCTCGGTGCCGGTGCAGGCGCGCGCCGAATTTGTGCGCGGCGTGCCGACAATGCTGGCGGTGTGGTCGCTTGCGGGCCTGTACCTGTCGCTGGTGCCTTCCGTGCTGCAGCAAATCTTTGGCATCCACGACGGCATCGTTAACGGCCTGGCCATTGCGGCCTTCTTCGGCCTGGGCGCTGCTTCGCCGACTTTGTTGAGGCGCTTTTCGCCCGTGCGCATGAGCGCCATCGGCATGAGCTTGCTCGCCGTGGGCGCAGGTCTGGTGGTCCTGTCGCTGGCCACCCGTTCCGTGGCGCTGTTTTTCGCGGGGACGGCGCTGGCCGGTTTCGGCGGCGGCTCGGCTTTCTCCGCGCAGGTGCAGACGCTGGCGCCGATGGCACAGCCGCACCAGCGGGCGGAGTTGTTTTCTGCGCTGTACGCCATCAGCTACCTGGCCTTCAGCGTGCCCGCCATGCTGGCAGGCCGCTTGATCGCACCGCTGGGATTGCCGGCCACGGTAGAGGGTTATGCTGCACTGGTTCTGGCGGTAGCGGCCCTCGGCGCCTGGCTGCGCTGGGGCTCGGTGCGCCGCCAATATAGCTAACCCCTGCTGACGCTCACTTCGTGTAGCGTCCCCTCCCCTTCAGGGGACGGTGCCTGCGGCCAGGCAAAGCCCGATCCGCGGCACCCGCTGAGGTAACGCGGGGCAGCTGCGGTTGTTAATCCAGTAAAGCGCGGACTACTTCAGTGAAGCCCGCGCCGCGCTCACCCCGCGTGACATAACGCGGCAGGTGCGCCAGCTGCGGCACAAAGCGCGCGATGTTGGCAACGCCCACGCTGTTGGCAAAGGTCTTGAACATTAATTGGTCGTTGGTCGAATCGCCCACATAGACCCATTGGTCCATCTCGGCGTCCAGGTCGCTCTGCCAGAGCTGCCGGACTATCCAGCGCGCGCCTTCGAGCTTGTTGTGGCTGCCATACCAGCCGTTGATGTGGATGCTGCTGACGGTGGCGTGCATGCCCTCGCTTTTCATCATTGCCACCACTGCGGCGATTTGCGCGTCGCTCAGTTGCACAAACTCACTGTGATCGATGGCGATGTCGGTTTCACGGCCCGGCGAGTCGGTGGCGCGGGTGATGCCCGGCATCTCGCGCTCGATGCGCGCCAGCACGGCCTGCATGCGGGCGAAGTTGGCAGCGCGTGTCGCGGAATCCTGTTGGTATATTTTTGATAGCTGATTGCGCAAGGCTGGTGCGGCTTGCGGGGCTTTTTTGTCTAAAACCTGCGCCGGCAGCAGCGCCACCGCACCGTTCTCCGCCACGATGGCATCGACCGGCCAGCTTGCCGCGAAGGGCTCACTCCAGCCTACGGGCCGCCCGGTGATGGCTACCACCTTGAGCCCGGCGGCATTCAACGCACCCAAAGCCTCCAGCGCATCGGCGGTGATCGCTCCCTCGGTGGTCAGTGTGTCGTCGATGTCGGTGAAGACGCCGGTGATCTGTGCGCGCTCGGTGAGCGCCCAGGATGTGAGGTCCTTCATCGTTGCTTTCTCAGTATCTCGATGCCCATCAGAACGGCAATGCCTGTGATCAACAAGCCCGCGATCCCCTGGATCCAATCGTTGAACCACAGTTCCCCGGGCTCGAGCACCGCTTCGGAGGCATTTTCGGGATCGTAGCGCACGGCCACCGTGTCGCCTTTCTTGAACGCAGCCTCGAATAGCTCGGACTCTTCCTTCGAAAGGCAGCTGTCCGCCGCGCGCACACGTTGGCCGGTGAAGGTTCGGCCCTGCACCTTGTAGCTATAGGTGGCAAGCTGCTCATAGCAACTGGCTCGCTTGTCGGACGTGGCCTTCACGCTGGACGAAAGTATTTGCGCGCTGCCTGTTTCCCAATCGAGGGTTTGCAAGGCCCGGTATGCCTTTGATGCGAAGCTGGCGCTCATTCCCGCACCCATGATCAGGAACAAGGCACAGTAGACGGGCGCCAGACGGGGGTACATCAGGCCGCCCCGAAACCTGGATGCCCTACGGAAGAGGGGCGAAAGTGGCGGGCTGCGGACTCTTGCATGGTGAAATTCTCGCATGGTGTGGGCCCCCACGGTCGCTCACTGCGTGTAGCTCCCTGCCCCCTCGAGGGGGCCGCCCGCCTGCGGCCCGGCAAAGCCGAAAAATTGGCACACCCCTATCGGGCTCACTGTGTGTAGCCCTTTTCCCCTTGCAGGGGACTGAGCCTGCGGCCCGGCAAAGCCGGTTCCGCGGCCCATGCGGGTTGAAGCGCTCTTTGGGCGCGATCGGTGATGGCGTATTTCACCAGCGGGGGCCGAGGGTCCGGCTTCGCCGGCCCCAGGCGCCGCCCCCTTGAGGGGGGAGCAGGCTACACGAAGTGAGCCTGAACGGGGGAGTTCGGTATAATCGTGGCTTCCTGAGGAGCGTTGCAAGCCACACCATGTGGACCAGGCTCAGGACTTCATTGCAACCACGCTCACCCGCAAGTGCTCTCTCAAGCCGGGTGAATGACTGAATTCCCCCGCTGTTTCGAAAGCGCCTTGCCCGTGGCGATTTTGCCCAGTTGACGTTTGAATTTGGAGAACCGTATGAGCGCCGTCCTGAAACCTTCCACCGACTACACCATTGCCGATATTTCGCTTGCCGCCTGGGGCCGCAAGGAACTGAACATCGCGCAAACCGAAATGCCTGGCCTGATGGCCATCCGCGAAGAATTCGCGAAGGCGCAGCCGCTGAAGGGCGCGCGCATCACCGGTTCGCTGCACATGACGATCCAGACCGGCGTGCTGATCGAAACCCTGCAAGCCCTGGGCGCTGAAGTGCGCTGGGCTTCGTGCAATATTTTCTCGACACAAGACCACGCCGCCGCCGCGATCGCCGCCGCCGGCACGCCGGTGTTCGCCATCAAGGGCGAAACCCTGGCCGATTACTGGGACTACACCCACAAGATCTTCGAATTCAGCGGCGCCAAGGGCACGCCTGAAGAAGGTCCCAACATGATCCTGGACGACGGCGGCGACGCGACGCTGCTGATGCACCTGGGCACCAAGGCCGAAAAAGACGCGAGCCTCATTTCCAAGCCCGGCAGCGAAGAAGAAATCTGCCTGTTCAATTCGATCAAGGCCAAGCTGGCGCAAGACCCGACCTGGTACAGCCGCCGCCTGAAAAACATCATCGGCGTGACTGAAGAAACCACCACCGGCGTGTTGCGTTTGAATGAAATGTCGGCCAAGGGCACGCTGGCCTTGCGCGCCATCAACGTGAACGATTCCGTCACCAAGAGCAAGTTCGACAACCTGTACGGCTGCCGCGAATCCCTGGTTGACGCGATCAAGCGCGCCACCGACGTGATGGTCGCCGGCAAGGTCGCACTCGTGGCCGGTTACGGCGACGTGGGCAAGGGCTCCGCACAAGCCTTGCGCGCACTGAGCGCCCAGGTGTGGGTGACCGAGATCGACCCCATCAACGCCCTGCAGGCCGCGATGGAAGGTTACAAGGTCGTGACCATGGAATACGCTGCCGACAAGGCTGACATTTTTGTGTCCGCCACCGGCAACAAGAACGTCATCACTTATGAGCACATGGCGAAGATGAAAGACCAGGCCATCGTCTGCAACATCGGCCATTTCGACAACGAGATCGACGTCGCATCGCTCGAAAAATGCACCTGGGAAGAGATCAAGCCGCAAGTCGACCACGTGATCTTCCCGGACGGCAAGCGCATCATCCTGCTGGCCAAGGGCCGCCTCGTGAACCTGGGTTGCGGCACCGGCCACCCGAGCTTCGTGATGTCGTCGAGCTTTGCGAACCAGACCATCGCGCAGATCGAGCTCTTCACCAAGAAAGATGCGTACGAAGTGGGCAAGGTTTATGTGTTGCCCAAGCATCTTGACGAAAAGGTTGCCCGTTTGCACCTGAAGAAGGTTGGCGCTGTGCTGACTGAACTGAGCGACGAGCAGGCTGCGTACATCGGTGTCTCTAAAGCCGGCCCGTACAAGGCCAACACCTATCGCTACTGATTTTTCCTGGCTACTGCGCGACCCGATAGCGGCGTTGCGGGTCCCGATCAGGCAATCCTCATGCACCTCAAGTGCATTCCGGTTGCCTGGCGCCCGCGCCTTGCTCTCGGGCCGCTCGCTACGCCCTTAAGGCTGTTGCTGGAATACCGGAAGACACTACATGCGCGCTGACCTATTCCTCGTCGAACACGGCCATGCCGCCACCCGCTCGCAGGCCCAGCGCCTGATCGCTTCGGGGGTGCAGTGGCGTCCTGAAGCCGACGCTGCCTGGAAGAAGGTCGCCAAGAACGGCGACGAGATTCCGCCCGGCGCTGAGCTGCAGTTGCTGGACACCACCGAAGCCAAGTACATCTCGCGCGGCGGGCTCAAGCTCGAAGGCGCGCTGAAAGCTACCGGCCTGAAGGTGGATGGCTTGCGCTGCCTTGACGTGGGCCAGTCCACCGGCGGCTTTACCGACTGCCTGCTGCAGCACGGCGCCATGCAGGTGGTGGGCGTCGATGTGGGCCATGGCCAGCTGCACGCCAGCCTGCGTGAAGACCCGCGTGTGGTTTGCGTCGAGGGTCTGAATGCCCGTTCCATGACCGCCGCCGACCTGGTGGCCGGCCATGCAGGCGACAGCGGCGACATGGATTTTCCGGATGACTTCGATGGCGATGGGGATGACGCCGACCTGGACGAAGCGAGCCTGGCCGCAGAAGCCAACTTCGACTTCCTGACGGGTGATTTGTCCTTCATCTCGCTCACGCTGGTGTTGCCCGCCGTGGTTCGCCTGCTCAAGCCCGGCGGCGACCTGCTCATGCTGGTCAAGCCGCAGTTTGAATTGCAGCCCGGCCAGATCGGCAAGGGTGGCATTGTGCGTGACCCGGCGCATTTCGAGTTTGTCGAAAAGCGCTTGCGCGATGCCTGCGCATCGCTGGGGCTGGAAGTGAAAGCCTGGCTGGCGTCGCCGATTGAAGGCGGCGACGGCAACCGCGAATTTTTTATCCAGGCTGTCAAGGGCCAGGACGTGGCGGGCGAAGACCAGCCGCTGCCGGCCGCACCGCAGCGCAAGATTGCCAAGCGCGTGCCACGCAGCGAAATGCGCGCCTCCCGCGCGCCGCACGAAGACTCCGAACTTGCGCATGCCGGCCAGCCTGGCCCTGCGCGTGGCAAGCGGCGTGACAGCAAAACCGACACGACAAATAACGACGAGTGAGATCCGTGATGAGCCTGAATCTTCCCCTCAGTTTTGAATTCTTCCCGCCCAAGACACCTGAAGGCGCCGAGAAGCTGCGTGTGGCGCGCCAGGCGCTCTATGCGCACAAGCCCGAGTTTTGCTCGGTGACGTTTGGCGCGGGTGGTTCCACGCAAGACGGCACTTTCGGCACGGTGAACGAAATCCTGGCCGAAGGCGTGGCGGCGGCCTGCCATTTCTCGTGCGTGGGCGCCACCAAGGCCACGGTGCGCCAGCAGCTCACCACCTTGCAAATCATGGGTGTGAAACGCCTGGTCGCCCTGCGCGGTGACCTGCCCAGCGGCTACGGCGCGGGCGGTGAGTTCCACTACGCCAGCGACCTGGTGGCCTTCATCCGCGCTGAAACCGGCGACACTTTCCACATCGAAGTGGCCGCTTACCCGGAAATCCATCCCCAGGCCAGATCGGCCGATGCCGACTTGCAGGCCTTTGTGCAAAAGGTCAAGGCCGGCGCCAACTCGGCCATCACACAGTATTTTTTCAACGCCGACGCCTACTACCGTTTTGTCGACGACGCGCAGGCTCTGGGTGTGGACGTGCCCATCGTGCCCGGCATCATGCCCATCACCAGCTCTACGCAACTCATGCGCTTTTCCGATGCCTGCGGCGCCGAGATTCCGCGCTGGATCCGCCTGCGCCTGCAGGGCTTTGGCGACGACACCGCGTCCATCAAGAGCTTCGGCCTGGACGTAATCACCGGCCTGTGCGAGCAGCTCTACGCCGCAGGCGTGCCCGGCATTCATTTCTACACGATGAACCAGGCCGCAGCGACGACCGAAATCATCGGGCGACTGCAGCGCGCCTGAGGCTACACGCCATGCAGCAGGGTGCACGCCGGTCTGCCGTCACCCTCAGTGCTGCGGTGCTGCTGGCCTTGCTGGCCGCATGCACCACGCCGCCACCCAACAAGCCATCCACCGTGCCGGGTGCTGCTGCACCGGCGCCGCGTCCTTCACGTCCCGCCACCGATGCATCACCCGCGACCGGTGAGATAGCCGACGAGGTGCCGCCTTCTGCCGCTGCACCCAGGCCGTCGCTGCTGGCCGGCGAAGTGCCCCGCGAATTCCAGCGCGGCCAGGCTTCCTGGTACGGCCCGCGTTTTAACGGCCGGCGCACCGCCAGCGGAGAACGCTTTGACATGCAGGAGTTCACCGCTGCGCACCGCACGCTGCCTTTTGGCACCATGGTGCGTGTGCACAGCCTGGTCAACGGCCGTGATGTGGACGTCCGCATCACCGACCGCGGACCCTACAGCGGCAACCGCATCATCGACCTGAGCCGCGCCGCGGCGGAAGAGCTCGGCATGTTGGGCATGGGGCTGAAGGAAGTTGTGCTGCTGGTGCCGGAGTCCACACCGGAGGTCGCGACGACACCCGCGCCTGCGGTCCGGAAGCGCCCGCCTGCAAGGCGGCGCCCAGCGGCGCCGCGTACGCCGCGCTAAATCGCCCCGCTGACGAGGCGCGTTCGCTCAGTTCACAAAAGTCACGTCGTCCCTGGCCTGCGGCGGGATCTTGATGGCCAGCGCCTTGACGGGCCCGCTGGTCACCAGCGTGCCGCCGTGTGCCGTGCCTTTGGGAATGATGATCAGCGTGCCCGGCTTGAACTCCTTGCGCTCGCCGCCCAGCCACATGGCACCGCTGCCTTCGATGATGTACTGGATCTCGTCGGTTTTCGGGTGAATGTGTTTGGCCACATTGCCGGACTGAATGCCGATGGTGGCGTTGTCGGTGATGACCAGCCCTTTCGCATTCATTTCAGGGTTTGGGGTGCCGGGAATGTCGCCGTGCTTGAGCGCCGCAAGGTCAATCATCGCCGGCGCCAGGGGCACGGCCTGCGCATGCGCATCGGGCAGGGCGTGCTGGGCCAGCGGCGACAGCGCAATCCCGGCCACAAAGGCAACGGTGACGGAAAAGCCGAGGACGGTGGTGGTGTGGCGCATGGAATCCTTTTTGTGGGGTGTTGTGTATGGGCGGGCCAGTATGCCCATGTTGCGACGGGCTTGCCAATAGCGGTGACCCGACCCGGCAACCGGTCGTTTCGTTTCAGCGCAAATCCCGCTGGCACAGCTTGGGTTGTATGTTGGGGTGCTATATATTTGATAGCTTATTGCGCTTGTCTGTATTGGCCTGAAGGCTGTTTTCATGCTGAAAATAGCCTTGAAACCGGCGAAAAACAGCTTTAGCTCGCACATGAACGTTTGCGGGGCCGCTTTTGACGCTGTTTTGGGGCTTTTTCACGCATGAGATTGGCCTCTAGCCCAATAGATACAAGCGCAAGCAGCTACGAATTCGATAGCAACCTGCCGGCACAAACTGGTGTCGGGTCAGGTCAGCGTTCGACGGCTACACCCGATTTCACCCGGCTGCACACAAGGTCAATCCAGCCGCCAGCGCAAACTGCTTCAATTTATTAGAATTTCAGTAATTCCTGAAAATTCAATAAACCAAAGAGGCCCCGCGCCATGAACCTTGCCCCCTTAACCCAGCGATTTGTCCTCCATTTCGGTGAAATGGGCAGCCGTTGGGGCATTAACCGGACTGTTGGGCAGATTTATGCCTTGCTGTACGTCTCGCCACGGGCCCTGAATGCCGACGAAATCGGCGAGGCGCTGGCGTTTTCGCGCTCCAACGTCAGCATGGGGCTGAAGGAATTGCAGTCGTGGAACCTGGTGCGGCTGCAGCACCTGCCGAACGACAGGCGCGAGTATTTCAGTGCGCCGGAAGACGTCTGGGCCATCTTCCGCACACTGGCCGAGGAACGCCGCAAGCGCGAGATTGACCCGACGCTTTCCATGCTGCGCGATGCGCTGATGGAACACCCGGCCAACCAGGACGACATTCACGCCCAGGCGCGCATGAAGCAGATGCACGATTTGATCGAGCTGATGACGGGCTGGCTGGCCGATGTGCAGAAGATGGACTCGGCCACGCTGATGAGCCTGATGAAGATGGGCGCCAAGGTGCAGAAGCTGCTGGAGGTCAAAGACAAGGTCGCCAGCAGCATGAAGGCCGGTTTGACAGGCCGCACCGCATCCAGCAAAGTGGCGGCGAAGCCTTCCGGCGAGCTTCCCGGCCCAGCAGCACCCGCTGCCAACCTTCCCGACGAAAACAGGAGTTGATGATGGACGGTTTAGACGCATTCCTGTTGGCCCGCATCCAGTTCGCGGCCAACATTACCTTCCACATCCTGTTTCCCACCATCAGCATTTCACTGGGCTGGGTGCTGTTGTATTTCAAGCTGCGCTTCGTCAAGACCAAAGCGCAATACTGGATGGACGCCTACCAGTTCTGGGTAAAAATTTTCGCGCTGACCTTTGCCCTCGGTGTGGTCAGCGGCATCACCATGAGCTTCCAGTTCGGCACCAACTGGCCGGGCTACATGCAGAAAGTGGGCAACATCGCCGGGCCGCTGCTGGCCTACGAAGTGCTGACGGCCTTCTTTCTGGAGGCCACCATGCTGGGCGTGATGCTGTTTGCGCGTGAACGCGTGAGCGAAACCATGCACACCATCGCCACGCTGCTGGTGGCGGGCGGCACCACGCTGTCGGCTTTCTGGATATTGGCGCTCAACTCCTGGATGCAGACGCCGGCGGGTTTTGAAATGATCAACGGCCAGGCGCATGTGACGAGCTGGTTCGAGGTGATCTTCAACCCGTCCTTTCCTTACCGCCTCACGCACATGCTGCTGGCGTCGGGGCTGACGGTGGCATTTCTGGTGGCGGGTGTTTCGGCCTACCGCTGGCTGCGTGATGACCGCGGCGCCGAAGTCATGGCCGGCCTGAAGACGGGCATCTACATGGCTGCGATGCTGATTCCGCTGCAGATCGTCGCGGGCGATCAGCACGGCCTGAACACGATGGAACACCAGCCGGCCAAGCTGGCCGCCATGGAAGGCATCTGGAAGACCGAAAAAGGCGTGCCCGCGATTCTGTTCGCATTGCCGGACGAAAAGGCCAAGGCCAACCACTACGAAATCGCAATTCCCAAGCTGGCCTCGCTCTACCTCACCCATTCGCTGGACGGCGAAGTCAAGGGCCTGGACCAGTTTGAAGGCAAGCACCCGCCGGTGGCGCCGGTGTTCTGGGCCTTTCGCATCATGGTCGGGGTGGGCGTTCTGATGCTGCTGGTCAGCTGGGCCAGCGTGCTGCAACTCGCCCCATGGAAGAAACAGGCCCCCACGCTCCCCGCTTCGCGTGGGTCGCTGCCCCCCGAGGGGGCTGGCCTTGCTTGGGGCGGCCCGGCGCTGGCGGCCGTGTCCCCGGCGCGCACGCTCACGGTGTGGCATGCCCGCGTGCTGGTGGCCATGACCTTTTCCGGCTGGATCGCGTTGGTCGCCGGCTGGTATGTGACCGAAATCGGCCGGCAGCCCTGGCTGGTGACGGGTGTGCTGACGGCAGCCGATGCCGCCTCAAAAGTGCCGGCGCCACGCATTGCGTTGACGCTGACGCTCTACCTCGCGCTGTATGCGGTGCTGCTGGTGTCTTATGTGTCGGTGGTCTTCTACCTCGCGCGGCACAGGAAACATGCGGACAAACCGTTCGGCGATGACAGCACCGCCGGTGAGCCCGAGAAGGACCTCAACGTCGTGAACTACCCCGAAAAAGAAGGAGCTCCCCATGCTTGACCTTGCCCCTGACCTGACGCAAGCCGCCGGCTGGATGCCCATCGTCTTCCTGGTGGTGATGGGCCTGGCCATGCTGGCCTATGTGATTCTTGACGGCTACGACCTGGGCGTGGGCGTGTTAATGCGCACCGCCGGCGATGACGACAAGGACACCATGATCGCCAGCATCGGCCCCTTCTGGGATGCCAACGAAACCTGGCTGGTGCTGGGCGTAGGCATCTTGCTCACGGTGTTTCCGTTGGCGCATGGCGTCATCCTGGGTGCGCTGTATTTGCCTGTGGCGTTCATGCTCATCGGCCTCACGCTGCGCGGTGTGGCCTTTGACTTCCGCGTGAAGGCGCGCGCCAGCCACAAGCCGCTGTGGAACCGCATGTTCTACACCGGCTCGCTGCTGGCAAGCTGGTCACAGGGTTACATGCTGGGCTCGCTGATCACCGGTTTTGCGGCGACCTGGTGGACCATCGTCTTCAACGCGGTCATCGGCGCGGCGCTGGTCGCGGCGTATTGCCTGCTCGGCGCCGGCTGGCTCATCATCAAATCCGAAGGCGAATTGCAACTGCAAGCCGTGCGCTGGGCCAGGCGCAGCCTCCTGTTCACTGTGATCGGCATCGGCGCCATCTCGGTGGCCACACCGCTGGTGAGCCAGAGCATTTTCGACAAATGGTTTTCGTTTCCGAACATCGTGCTGCTGCTGCCAATCCCGGCGGCCACGGCGGTGCTGTTTGGCGTGATTTTCCGCAGCCTGCAGCGCCTGCCGGTGCGGCTGGCACAAGGCAATGAATACGGCGCATGGGTACCTTTTGGTGCGACGGTGGGTGTGTTTTTGCTGGCCTTCTACGGCCTGGCCTACAGCCTCTTTCCGTGGCTGGTGATCGACAAGCTGACGATCTGGCAGTCGGCCAGCGCGCCCGAGGCCATGGGCGTGATCCTGGCCGGCGCAGCGGTGGTGCTGCCGATGATCATCGGCTACACCGTGTTCGCTTACCGTGTGTTCTGGGGCAAGAGCACTGCATTGAAGTATTAGCCCCACGGTCGCTCACTGCGTGTAGCTCCCTGCCCCCAAGGGGCCGCTGCGCCTGCGGCCCGGCAAAGCCGAAAAATGGGCACACCCCTATCGGGCTCACTGCGTGTAGCCCTTTTCCCCTTGCAGGGGACAGTGCCTGCGGCCCGGCAAAGCCGGTTCCGCGGCCCCTGCTGAGTTAAAGAGTTCTTTGGGCATTACCAGTGGGGGCCGAGGGTCCGGCTTTGCCGGCCCCAGGCGCCGCCCCCTGGAAGGGGGAACAGGCCACACGAAGTGAGCCTGGACGGGGGTGGGCCTTTTTTCACAGGCTGATTTCAGGTGCGGGCGCAATACTTTCCAGTTCGAGCAGAAAGGCTTCGGCTGATTCGTAGCGGTGCTCGGGGCTTTTGGCCATCAGCTTGTTGACGACGCCTTGCAATTCCGCATGCACTTCGGGAAGTGCGGGGGTATCGGCATTCAGGTGTTTGGCCAGCAGCAGCTCGAGCGATTCGGCAACGTAGGGCCTGCGGTTGGCCAGCATTTCGAACAGCATCACACCCAGGCTGTAGAGGTCGGACTGCGCCGTCACTTTGCGACCGGTGGCCTGCTCGGGGCTCATGTAGTAGGGCGTTCCCACGACGTCGCCGTGGTGGGTTTGGGTCAGGCCCATGCTGGGGGCCTGCAGCATGGATTTGGCGATGCCGAAGTCGGCCAGCGCCACGCTGCCGTCGGCGCGCAGCATGACGTTTTCAGGTTTGATGTCGCGGTGGACAATGCCGTGCGCATGGATGGCCGACAGCGCCTGGGCGACCTCGCGCGCCACCGTCAGCGCCTGCGAGCGGGCCAGGTCGGGCCCGAACAGGCTGCGCAGGTCACCGCGTTCGAAGTACTCCATCGCGATGTAGGCGTGCTCGTCGGTGAATCCCTGGTCGTAGATCTTGATCACGTGCGGATGGTCGATCTTGCAGAGCAGGGCGTATTCCTGGATGAAGCGCACCAGGTGTTCCGAGGCTTCCTTGCCCCGAGAGTCCAGCACTTTGAGCACGATCGGCAGGCCGTCGGATTCACGTTCGCTCAGGTAGACCTCGGTCATGCCGCCGGCGCCGATCTTGCGCGTGATGCGGTAGCCTTTGAGGCGTACCGCCTCGCTGCTGGCGTCAAAGCGCAGGTCTTTCAGCGCCGAGAGCTTGGCGTCCAGCGCGCCCTTGACCGCGCGTGCGGTGATGTCCGAATTGGCGCGCACGGCGTCGCTGATCTCGCTGGCGCGCTCGGTCAGGCTGGCCATGCCATGGATCTTGTCGTCCATGGTGGTGATGAGACCCGTGACCTCGGCCACATCGATGGCGAGGTTGCGCCCGGGCAGCGAGAGCGAGGTGTGGATGCCGGTCTGGATGCCGGTGCCGGCTTCGCCGAGCGTCTGCTCGCTGGCCATCACTGTCCAGCCCTTTTCTTCGGTGGCGTCTTCCAGCCGCGAGGCCAGGGTCACGGTTTCGCCCACGGGCGTGAGTTCCTTGGTCTGCTGCGTGCCGAGCTGGCACAGCGTGACGGCGCCGCTGTGGATGCCGATGCCCATGGCAAACGGCGGCAGCGCGCGGCCGCCGAAGCGCTGCTCCAGCCAGTCGCGGAATTCGTGCGTGGCCAGTGCCATGGCAAGGGCCGCAGAAATAGCGCGGCGCGGGGCCGGCAGCGGCGAACCGGTGAGGGTGTCGACAAACACCGCCATCAGCCCATCGCCGACAAACTTGATGTGCCGACCACTGTTTTTCAGTACCGGTTCGGAGATACGTTCAAAATATTCGGTGAGCAGTTGCGACACTTCCGCAGCATTGAGTTTTTCAGCCAGCGAGGTGAAATTGCGGATGCTGGCCACCAGCACAGTGGCATTGGCCAGTTCCTCGGTTTGCGCGCTGGCCGGAATATCAACCGGTACGCTGTCGGGACGGCTGCCGCTGATGCGGCTGGCAAAAGCTGCGCGCAGGCGTTCTTCGCCGGCGGCAACACCCGAGTCGATGGCTTCACGCACCCGTGCTTTTTTCTTCAGCTGTGCATTGACGGCGTCGAGCAGTTCTGCGCGGCTGAAGGGTTTTGACAAATAATCGTCGGCGCCGGCCGTCATGCCGCGGCGCATGCTCTCCCGGTCGTCCAGCGCGGTCAGCAACATGAAGGGGGTGTTGACCAGCAGCGGGTCGGCGCGCACGGCTGCCAGCAGTTCAAAGCCGTTCATGCCGGGCATGCCGACGTCGGAGACGATCAGGTCGGGGCGGCTTGCGCGGGCCTGCTCCAGGCCTTGCCGGCCATCTGCGGCCGCGGCCGTTTCAAAACCTTCAAGTTTGAGCAGCCGCACGATGTTGCTGCGGATGGCGTCGTCGTCCTCAACGATCAGGATCAGGGTCATGGGGTTCCTTGAGAAATGGGCAGGCTGATCGTGAACTGTGTGCCCGTTCCCGGCATGCTTGCCACCTCGATTTTGCCGTGATGCAGGTCAACGGCGTGTTTGACAATGGCCAGGCCCAGTCCGGAACCCTGGCGGTTGCCTACATTGGAGCCGCGGTGAAAGCTCTCGAACAGGCGCGGCAGGTCCGAGGGCGGAATGCCGATGCCTTCGTCACTGACGCGCAGGATCAGGTGGTCCCCGGACTCGTCCTGCCGGCGGTCCAGCGTGAGCACCACCACACTGCCGGCGGGCGAATATTTGCAGGCGTTGGCCAGCAGGTTGCTGGCAATGTGCCGGACCAGCCGTTCGTCGAGCATGACCAGCTGTGAAAAAGCGTCGTGGCCGATAGGGGCTTCAAATTCAATCGCATGCTGGCCGGCGTCGCTGGTGTGCATTTCGGTCACGAGCTTGCGGCACAGCGCCGCGATATCCAGCGGTTTCAGGTTGAGCTTGAGTTTGCCGGCGTCGGCCTGCCCGACGGTGAGCATGTCTTCAAGCATGCCCTGCATGCGTTTGACCGCGATCACCAGGTCGGCCATGATGTCCTGGCGCTCGCGGTGCGTGATTTTTTCGCCGTAGTGTTCGATCAACTCTGCGGACGAAAGAATCGTGGCAAGCGGCGTGCGGAATTCATGCGAGGCCATCGACACAAAGCGCGTTTTCAGCTCACCCAGCTCGCGTTCGCGCGCCAGGGCCCGCCGGGCTTCTTCGTCGGCTACCTTGCGCCGAGTGATGTCCACGTAAGTCCACACGGAGCCTTCTTGCGGGCGGTTGCGGTCGAGCGCCGAGCCGTCAAGCTGAACCCAGATAAGCTCGCCGCTTTTGCGGCGCATGCGCGTTTCCAGCGAGAACGATCCGGTTTGCGCGATCTGCGCGTAGGCGAGTTCGCCGGTGCGTTCGAAGTCCTCGTCACTGGGATAGTGAACGCGCGTCTCCTTGCCCAGCAGCTCGGCCGGGCTGTAGCCGAGCATGGCGGCCAGCGTGCGGTTCAGCCACTGGTGGCGCCGGCTTTTGAGGAAGGTGACGCCGACGGCGGTGGTTTCGAGGATGGCTTCGCGCTGCGTCAGCGCGGTCTTGAGTTCTTCGTCCAGCCGGCGGCGCTCGCTGATGTCGGACATGAGCACGAGCAGAGCAGGTTCGCCGTCCCATTCAATGCGCGTGCCGTAGATGCTGGCCCATCCGGTGCGCAGGTCCGGCGCCATGGTCTCGCGCGGTGGCGTGATGAAGCGGGCCTCGTAGGCGCTGACCATGGTGCCTGACTGCATGAGCTCGCGCTGGCGTTGCACCATGCCGCGGTCGTCGGGATGGATCAGGTGCATGGACGGCAGCCCGGTGAGCGTCAGGCCGAACATGGCCTGGGCGCTGGTATTGGAAAAGCGCACGATGCCTTTTTGCACCACCAGGATCACGTCGTTGACGTTTTCCACGACCGCCCGGTAGCGCTCGGCGGCTGATCGGGTCAGGGCCTCGAGTCTTTTGCGCTCGGTGACATCTTTCAGGAAAAAAAGGTCCGCCGGCGCACCTTCCCAGTCCACCAGCACGCCATTGATTTCCACCCAGGAAATCGTGCCGTCGTCGCGCTGGAATCTCGCCTCAAAAGCCGGGACGACGTTGCCGGCGGCGCGCAGCTTGTGCTTGCCGGAAACAAAGTTGCGGTCTTCCGGATGGATGAACTCGATCATGGGCCGGTCGGCCATGGTGCCGACCTCTGTACCCAGCAAGGCCAGGCACGGCGGATTGGCAAAGCGCAGCAGGCCTTCCTGCCCGACGCAGATGTTTTCGGTTGCGAGGTCCACCATCGTCTGGTAGCGCGCCAGCGATGCACGAAGCTCCTGGGTGCGAAGCGCAACCCGGCGCTCGATTTCACTTTCCATGTCCTCTGGCGTGCCCATCGCCATCCCGCTTGCTGAGTCGGCGTTGATTCCCTTTTCCGCCGGTCTGGCCGTTTTCCCACGCACGCGCGGTCCACGGCCCGGCGTATCCGGGGCGGCGGATGGGAGAGCTTGAGCCTGGACGGGCATGTTAGTGGTGGAGCACCGAGGGAGCGGGGAGAGCCAAGAGGAAAGGAAGAAAAGAAAGCGGAAATCAGGACACAGGAAGCAGGGGAAACACGGCGGGACAATGGAGGCGCAGACTTTGGGAAAGTTTACGGGGCAACCTTGCCACAACTCACTGCGGCGGTAAAGACAGGAAAGTCTGGGCGCACAACACAGCCAACCTGGCATAACCGGCTGGCGGTGCCGGCTGCCATGCTCCCCTTGCAGGGCGTCGTCCTGAAAGTCCTAGCCGCCATGCTCCAGCGTGAAGCCGGCATTGCGGTCTTGCCCCAGCAGGGCCACCATTTGCGGCAAGGCCGCTTGCAGCTCTGCCTTGAGGGTGTGGGGCGGGTTGATGACAAACATGCCGCTGGCAGGAAGGCCTGGCCGCACCACGTCACCGGCGGTATCTGTTGTTAATTTGCTCGATTTCACCGTTAAAGCGGCATTCAGCCAGCTTCGGCTGGCTTTCACGGCCAGCGTCTTGAGCTTGCGGGGCAAGTCATGGGCTTCCGGCCGCGGAATGATGGGGTACCAGACGACATAGGTGCCAGTGGCGAAGCGCTTGACGGCGTCTGCCATGCAGGCCGACACACGCGCATAGTCGCTTTTCATTTCATAGCTGGGGTCACACAGCACCATCGCCCGGCGGGCGGGTGGCGGCAAAAAGGTTTTCAGCGCTTCAAAGCCGTCTTCGCGCGAAACCGCCACCTGGCGGCCGACACCCAACTGTTCAATGTTGCCGGAAAGCGACTTGAAATCGGTCGGATGCAATTCAAACAACTTGAGCTTGTCGCGCCCGCTCAGGAATTGCTGCTCGATGAAAGGGGAGCCCGGATAGATCTTCAGGTGCGCGATGTCGCCGCTTTCGGCGAATTGCGGGTTCAGGCCGCGCAGCAGGTCGATGTAGTCCTGCAGGGCAGGCGCCCAGCCGCCTGCGGCAGGTTTGGTGGTGGCGGGTTTTGCTATGGTTTTAGGAGCTGCTTGCGCGCGCTGTGCTTGGGTTGGAGCCGGTTTTGCCTGGGAAACAGGTTGGGAAAGCAGTCTGAAAATGCCCTCTTGAGCTTCCCCGCTGGTTTCGGTGTAATCTCCGTCAAGCCGGTACAGGCCCGCGCCTGCATGCGTGTCGATCACGGTCAGCGCCGTGTCTTTCTGGGTCAAATACTTCATCAACGCGATCAGCGTGGTGTGCTTGAGCACGTCGGCGTGGTTGCCTGCGTGGAAGGCGTGGCGATAGGAAAACATGGGTCTATCCTACCTTCTTGCATGGGGGAAATGCCTCATATCCGGCTGAATATTGACGCAAGTCCTTGATTTTTCATATAATCGTGGGCTCTGCAGCGCCTAGTGGTTCCGCGGCAGAGCTTGAAATACTGCCTAAGAGGTTCTCATCAGAAGAACACCGACCGCAGAAAAGAACCCGACAAACCATTTTTTCGAAAGAAAACTCATGAAAACGTTCAGCGCAAAACCCGCTGACGTGACGCACGAGTGGTTTGTGATTGACGCGACCGACAAGGTCCTCGGACGAGTAGCCAGCGAAGTTGCTCTCCGTTTGCGCGGCAAACACAAGGCCATTTATACGCCTCACGTCGATACCGGTGACTTCATCGTCATCATCAATGCAGCCCAGCTGCGCGTCACCGGCGCCAAGTCGACTGACAAGATCTACTATCGCCATTCCGGTTATCCAGGCGGCATCACTGCCACCAATTTCCGCGACATGCAAGCCAAGCACCCCGGCCGCGCTTTGGAAAAAGCCGTCAAGGGCATGCTGCCCAAGGGCCCGCTCGGCTACGCCATGATCAAGAAACTCAAGGTGTACGGTGGTGCAGAGCACCCGCATACCGCCCAACAGCCTAAAGTGCTGGACATCTAAGGAGCCATTGATGATTGGTGAATGGAACAATGGCACCGGCCGTCGCAAATCCAGCGTCGCCCGTGTGTTTATCAAAAAAGGCACCGGCAAGATCACGATCAATGACCGTGACATCCAGGTGTTCTTCGGTCGTGAAACCTCGATCATGATCTGCCGCCAGCCCCTGTTTCTGACGAACCACGTCGAGACGTTTGACATCATGGTCAACGTCCACGGCGGCGGCGAGTCCGGCCAGGCCGGCGCAGTGCGCCACGGTATCACCCGTGCCCTGATCGATTACGACGCAACGCTCAAGCCGGCCCTGAGCCAGGCTGGCTTTGTGACCCGCGATGCACGTGAAGTCGAACGTAAAAAAGTCGGTTTCCGCTCAGCTCGCCGCCGCAAGCAGTTCAGCAAGCGCTAATCCGCTCTCGCTGTTCCCCAAAAGCCGCCTGGTTCACCTGGCGGCTTTTTTCATGGCCGAAGCATTTGTGTGGCGCCCGCAACGCCCTGTCAATGCTTTGTAAGCGTTTAGTTTTCCTGATGCAAAGCCTTACCCGGCTTTACGGCTGAATCGGGCGGTTCAGCGGATGTCTGCGTGCACAATGCAGCTCCTCGAACCGAAAACTGCAGGGCCCCCGATTTGAAATTTCGCCTGTTTCGCCGCCGGCTGACGATCAGCTCCCCGCGCATGTCGGTGCGCAGCTCGCTCCCCTGGCCCTTGCGGTGGATCGCCGGTGCCCTGATGCTGGGTTTTTCCGCAGCGGTCGCCCTCTGGGCCTTCGAGTTCGGCAAGGGGATTGCGGGCGTGGATACCGATGCCAGGGAAGAGATCAGCGTGTTGCGTCAGGAAGTGGTCACTTTGCGTGCAGACCGCGACAGGGCGCAATCGATTGCCAATACTTCAGGCAGCCTGCTCACGGCCGAAAAAGCGGTGCAGGAAAAGATGATGAGCCAGATCCGGCAGCTGGAGAGCGACAACCGCAGCCTGCGTGACGACCTGGGATTCTTTCAGAAGCTTTTGCCGGCTGGTAGCGCCGAGGTTGTCGCCATCCGCAGCCTGCAGGCCGAGGTATTGTCGGGAACCCAGCTCAAATGGCAGGTCCTGGTGATCCAGCCCGTCAAGGGTGCACCTAATTTCAACGGGAAACTTGATCTGACGGTTCATGGCACGCAGGACGGAAAACCCTGGACGATGACTTTGCCCGGCGGACCGCAAACTTTACAGTTCAAACAGTACCTTCGTGTGGAAGGTGTCCTCGACTTGCCCCCCCAAGCCATGGTACAAACAGTTACAGCTAAAGTCATTGAGGGGACAGCGGTCAGATCTGCCCAGACCTTCAAGCTTTGAGAATTCCCCCCGATTTCCCTTCCACCGCCACCCCCAGCACAGGAACCTTTGTATGTTTGGAAAAAAGAAGCAGCCGCCCATCAAAAGCCTGATCGCCCAAGGCAGCTGCATTGAGGGCAACCTGAAATTCACCGACGGCCTGCGGATCGACGGTGAAGTGATCGGCGACATCCGCGCCGCCGAAGGCAGCTCCAGCATTCTGGTGATCAGCGAGTCCGCCATCGTGACTGGCCATATTCATGCCGACCATGTGATCATCAATGGCCGGGTGATGGGCCCTGTCCACGCATCCGAGCTGCTTGAATTGCAGCCCAAAGCCAAAATCGAGGGCGATGTGTCTTACAAGGCGCTTGAAATGCACCAGGGTGCCGTCATCTTTGGACAGTTGCGCGCTACAAGCCACGCGGAGCTGGAAGAAAAACCCACGCTCAAACTGGCCGCCAACAACATCTGATTGATTGGGGTTAATTGAGCGAGTAAGCGCTCACAAATAGACCGCACGGCCTAACACGCATGGGCGTTATGGTTGATTGAATTGCTGTACTATTTGCCCATAAGTGTCGCCAGAGGCCTGAACGCCTCGAATCGCGAACCCTGATTCGCTTTATGTATTGGAGTCCCCATGAGTGCCGTTGCCGAAAATATCCAGACCGAAATGCCCGCGCCCTTTGTCTTCACCGACAGCGCCGCGTCCAAAGTGGCTGAGCTGATTGCTGAAGAAGGCAACCCGGATCTGAAGCTGCGCGTCTTTGTGCAGGGCGGGGGCTGCTCCGGTTTCCAGTACGGTTTCACCTTCGATGAAATCACCAACGAAGACGACACCACCATGACCAAAAATGGCGTGTCCCTGCTGATCGACGCCATGAGCTACCAGTATCTGGTGGGCGCCGAAATCGACTACAAGGACGACCTTGAAGGCGCGCAATTCGTCATCAAGAACCCCAACGCCACCAGCACCTGCGGTTGCGGATCCAGCTTCTCGGCCTGAGGCGGAACTCAACGCCTTCGCTTTAAAAGCCGCCTTCGAGGCGGCTTTTTGCTGTCCGGCCATCCTCTTGTCTTCTTGATTCCCCATGCGGTGAACCAAGTTCGCCTTTTCGCATCTCTCATCCATGCAGGCAGAAGAAAAATCATTGCGCATGCTGCTCTGGCTGGTGGCCATCGGCTTTTTCATGCAGACGCTGGACGCCACCATCGTCAACACCACCTTGCCGGCCATGGCCCGCAGCTTTGGCGAAAGCCCTTTGCGCATGCAGTCGGTGGTGGTGGCCTATTCCCTCACCATGGCCATGCTGATTCCCGCGTCCGGCTGGATCGCCGACCGCTTTGGCACGCGGCGGGTGTATGTGGGGGCGATCTCGCTGTTCGTCATTGGCTCCATCGCCTGCGCGCTGTCCGGCAACCTGATGCAGCTGGTGGCGGCGCGGGTGGTGCAGGGGATGGGCGGGGCGCTGCTGCTGCCGGTGGGCCGGCTGGCGGTGCTGCGCGCCTTTCCGCGTGAGCGCTTTTTACAGGCCATGAGCTTCATTGCCATTCCGGGCCTGGTTGGCCCGCTGATCGGGCCCACGCTGGGCGGCTGGCTGGTCCAGGTGGCTTCCTGGCACTGGGTGTTCCTCATCAACATTCCGGTGGGGGTACTGGGCTGCGTGGCGACGCTTTTCTACATGGAGGACAACCCACGACTTCAAATGCCGCGTTTCGACTTGCCGGGCTACCTTTTGCTGGCCTTCGGCATGGTGGCCGTGTCGCTGGCGGTGGATGGGCTGTCGGGCCTGGGCCTGAAACAGGCCAGCGTGCTGGTGCTGCTGGTGTTTGGCATGGCCAGCCTTACCGCGTACTGGCTGCATGCCGCCAAACGGCCTGACCCGTTGTTTTCGCCGCGGCTGTTCTCGATTCCCACACTCAGCATCGGACTGCTGGGCAATTTGTTCTCACGCCTGGGCAGCTCGTGCATGCCTTTCCTGGTGCCACTCCTGCTGCAGGTCAGCCTGGACTATTCGCCGTTGCAGGCGGGAATGATGATGGTGCCGGTTGCCGTGGCGAGCATGCTGGTCAAGCGCGTCACCACACCGCTGATCACGCGCTACGGCTATCGCAGGGTGTTGGTGAGCAACACCGCGCTGGTGGGCCTGACGATGGCGAGTTTTGCTTTCGTGACGCCGGCGCAGCCGCTGTGGCTGCACATCCTCCAGCTGGCGTGTTTTGGCGCGGTCAACTCGATGCAATTCACGGCGATGAACACCGTGACCCTGCGTGACCTGGACAGCAGCATGGCCAGCAGCGGCAACAGTTTGCTGTCGATGGTGCAGATGCTGGCGATGAGCATGGGCGTGGCCGCCGCGGGCGCGGTGCTGGCCGCTTTCACCGGCTTCTTCGGCGCGGGCGAGGCCGTGCAGACGCTGCATTCCTTCCAGGCAACGTTCGCCGCGATGGGGCTGATCACGCTGGCGTCGGCGGGGATTTTCTGGCAGCTGTCGCCGCAGGTGAGGGTGGTGAAGAAGGCTGAAGCGACCGAGGCTTCGGGGCAGGGCTAGTTTTATCTGCCGGCAGCCGCGTCAACTCACCAGTGCCAAGGCTGCAAAGTCCCCGACCCGTTCGCCCAGCCCGGCCGTCACCAGTTCAACGCCATCCGTCAGGGCGGGCAGCTTGCCCTGTATCTGGGCCCGAAGGCGCGGCAAAAGATAGTCGTGGTGATTCAGGAACACGCTCCCTCCGAGGCTGATGCGCTGGAGATCCAGCGTGACCACAAGGTTGTAAAGGGCGCGACCCATCACCCGGCAAAGCTCGTCGACCATCACCGTTGCGCTGGCATCGCCCGCGCGCGCGGCGGCAAAGAGGTTGATCGCGCCGGCGTGGCCCGCGCCGGCAAACCGCCGCTCTATCGCATTGCCGGCCACCAAGGCTTCCAGGTCGCCGATATTGCCGCAGCCGCACAGCGCGTCATGGCTGTCGCTCACAAACATGTGGCCGGCGTGGCCCGCATTGCCGTGCTTGCCGTGCAGCACCCGGCCATCAACACACAGGCCAACGCCGACGCCGGTGCTCCAGGTCACATAGGCGCAGTGCTCCAGACCCTGCAGGGCGCCCCAGCGGCGCTCGGCCTCGAGTGCGGCGATGCCGTCGTTTTCTACGCGTACGTTGGGAAAGGCCTGGCGCAGCGGTGCTTCCAGCGGCACGCTGAGCCAGTCGTTGGGCAGGCCACGCGCCTTGCCGGCCATGCCGCCGCAGATGTTTGGGGTTGTCAGCTCGATCAGACCGTCGTGCAGCGCAAACGGTCCGCACGATGCGACGCCCACTGCCGAAACGGCTGAGGGATCGATGCCCGCCTCGGCGCAGCTGCGTGCCATCAACACCAGAACCTGCTGGCCCAGTGCGTCGCGGCTGCCCTGTTTGACGGTGGCTTCGGTCACCCGGCCCCGCACGCCGTGCTCATCGGCCACGCTGACGGCCACCTTGGTTCCGCCTACGTCAACGCACAGCAAGGGTGCGGAGCCTTTGGGCAGCACGGGAATCTGAACGGGTGTCGGGAAGGGGGAGTTTGCGTTCAAGGCCGGGTCTCCAGAGGTGGGCCGATGGATGGATCAGTCAATGCGCATTGAGGATAGATGCTATCTGTCATCAGAGGGGGTGCGCGTAGTCTTTTGGCGTGATTTGTTTCATATGAGTTTGGCAACCAGCGTGGCGATCAGGCTCAGCAACACCGTGGTCGCCAATGGAATAAACCATTCCCGGCCAAACAGCCTGAAGCGGAAATCGCCAGGCAGCCTGCCGAAGCCCAGCTTGTGCAGCCAGGGCGTGAGGCCGCTGATGACTATCAGGACCAGGAAAATCACGATCATCCAGCGAATCATGGAGGTGCTTTCATGTGGGGCATTGTGGCGTGGGGCTCTACAGGGTGTGGCTTCTGTCGCCCTGAGAAAACCCCGATGCTTCCCATCCTGAATTAGGAGCGTCCGGAGAATCCACCGCAAACCCGATCACCTTGAACAGCTCACCCATTTCATGTTCGTTCACCAGCTTTTGCAGCATCGCCCGGTCCTGCAGGCTGGCGTTTTCCATGCCGTCCAGCAAGCCGCAATTGAGCAAAAACCGCCCCTGGCTGGTATAGCCCAGCACCTGCAGGCCGGCTTCCTGCCCTGCCAGGGCAACGCCGGTGAAGTTGACATGCGCCGTGATGTCCTTGTTGCCCACATCCGCCAGCGTATCGGCATCGGCCAGGTGGCCGCGGTGGCACATCAGCGTGCCCATGCTGCGTTGCGGATGGTAGTACTCGTGTTCGGGGAAGCCGTAGTCGAGCAGGAACACGGCGCCGGCGTCCAGCCGGTCGGCCAGTGTCCGCATGAAGCCTTCCGCCTGCGGATGGATTTCTGTGACGTAATCGTGTTCGCCTTCCACTTCAATGGGAGGCCGGAGATCGGTCGGGCTGTCGGCATGGACAAATCCTCCCTCAAGGCGGGCCACGCCGCGCTCGTGCCAGATGTTGTTGAGCCGCGCGAGCAGCTTCACCGGCATGGCGTCCAGCACTTCGTTGCCCACCACCACGCCCCGCATCTGCGCCGGGAGCTCCGCTACCCAGTCCACCTTGCCGGCAAAAGCCTGCAACCGTTCCTGCTGGCGCTCGCGCAGGCTGCCCGACAAATCGACGATGCGGTACTGCGTGACCGAGTCGCCCAGCGCATCCAGCAACTGGTGCGCCAGGGCGCCCGAGCCGGCGCCGAATTCCCAGATTTCCGTGGTGCCGGTTGCCGCCAGGGCTTCTTTCACCTGCCGGGACAGCGCGCGGCCAAAGTGGGCGGACATCTCTGGGGCCGTCGCAAAATCGCTGCCCGACTGCGGCATCAGGCCGAATTTGCGCGAGGTATTGGCGTAATAACCCCAGCCGGGCGTGTAAAGCGCCATGTCCATGAAACGGTCAAACCCGATCCAGCCGCCGGCAGCGTCAATGGCCTTGGCGATGTGGTCGGCAAGGCTGGTCGGTAAAATGGGGGGATTGGTCGTCTGGGTCATGTTTGTCACCGCCTGCAATTGTCGGCGATACGTCCCTGACCTTTTTGCCAACCCTCACCACCCATGACCCCAACCCCGCCATCATCCCGACCCGTTGTCCTCGTGACCGGCGCCGCCAGGCGGCTGGGCCGCGACATCGCGCTGGCGCTCGCGGCCGGCGGCTGGCAGGTGGCGGTGCATTACCGCAGCTCCGAAGAAGATGCTATTAAAACAGTAGCTGATTGCGCACAACTGTCGGGCGCTGCAGCCGCTTTTCATGCAGATTTAAACGACGAAACGGCGGTGCGCGGCCTGTTGCCGGCCGTGGTGGAGCGCATGGGCCAGGTCGATGCCGTGGTGAACAACGCCTCGACCTTTGAGCAAGACAGTGCCGCCAGCTTCGGTTTCGCCGCCATGGACCGGCATCTGCACAGCAACACCGGCGCCGCCATCGTGCTGGCCCAGGCCCTGCATGCGCATGTGGCCTCGCGCGGTGCCAGGGGGGCCGTCGTCAACCTGCTGGACCAGAAGCTCTGGAACCAGAACCCCGACTTTTTCAGCTACACGCTTTCCAAGGCCGCGCTGGAAGCGGCCGGCACCATGCTGGCGCTGGCGCTTGCGCCGCAGGTTCGTGTGGTCGGCGTTGCGCCGGGGCTGACGCTGACCAGCCACCTGCTCACCGACGAACAATTCGAGGCCCGTCACAAACTGTCGCCGCTGGGCCGGTCGTCCACCCCCGCCGACGTGGCGGCCGCGGTGAAGTTTGCACTGGAGAACAGCTCCATCACCGGCACCACGCTGCTGGTGGATGGTGGCCAGCACCTGATGAAGTTCGAGCGCGATTTTTCGCTGATGTAAGCCATCGGCAACGGCTTACACATCACCACAACTGACCCACTACAGACTGGCACCATGTTCAATTCCCGGGGCACCCAGATCCTGAACCTCACCGGTTTGCGCTTTGACGCCAACCTGGGCATTCTGGATCACGAAAAAACCGCGCCGCAACCGATCCAGGTCGATGCCGAACTGAACCTGGGCACACAGCCGCTGCTGCCCCATGACGACGACATCCACCATGTGCTGGATTACCGCAAGGTGCGGCAGATCATCATCACCGAATGCACCTCGGAACACGTCAACTTGCTGGAAAGCCTGATCGGCAAGCTGGCGCACCGGCTGATGAAGTTGCCCGGCGTGCTGGGCGTGCGGGTGAAGATCGCCAAACTTGAAATTTTTGACGACTGCGAAGTAGCCATTCGCATCGAGACGGGACAGTGGTGAACGATATGGGAGTGAATGATATGAGTGCTGTTTGGGAAGATGCTGTCGCGGAACACGAGCAGCAGGAAAGCTCCGCGCGCGTGCAAAACAGCATGAAGATCGAGCGCGAAGACCACAAGCTTGAAAAACGCCTGTGCCGCGAAGTCGGCCGCGCCATTGTCGACTTCAACATGATTGAAGAAGGCGACAAGGTCATGGTGTGCGTCTCGGGCGGCAAAGACAGCTACGCCATGCTCGACATTTTGCTGAAGCTGCAAAAGCGAGCGCCCATCAACTTCGAACTGGTGGCCGTCAATCTCGACCAGAAACAGCCCGGTTTCCCGGAGCACATCCTGCCGGACTATCTCGGCAAGCTGGGCGTACCCTTTCACATCGAAAACCAGGACACCTACAGCATCGTCAAGCGCGTGATCCCTGAAGGCAAAACACTGTGCTCGCTGTGCTCGCGCCTGCGCCGCGGCATTTTGTACCGCGTGGCGGGCGAATTGGGCTGTACCAAGGTTGCGCTGGGCCATCACCGCGACGACATGCTGCAGACGTTTTTCCTCAACATGTTTTTTGCGGCCAAGCTCAAGGGCATGCCGCCCAAGCTGGTGAGCGACGACGGCAAGAACATCGTTATCCGCCCCATGGCCTACGTGACCGAGAAAGACCTGACGCGCTGGGCGCAGGTGCGCGAATTTCCCATCATCCCGTGCACGCTGTGCGGCAGCCAGGAAAACCTGCAGCGCAAGCAGGTCGGCAACATGCTGCGCGAATGGGAGAAAAAATTCCCCGGACGGCTGGAGAACATGTTCGCCTCGCTGCAAAACATCGTGCCGTCGCACCTGATGGACAACAAGCGCCACGATTTCAGGGGCATCAAGACAACCGGCATTGCCGAGCCGGAAGGCGACAAGGCTTTTGATACCGAAGAGTTCCGGGAGCCGGTGCCACCGGGGCTGTCCGTGATCGGCGTGCATTCGGGCTGATTGATTTTTCAGCGTTCTTCGTTTTCAACAACTCATTGCTTTGGAGGCCTCATGAAACGTGCGTTCGCGATTTTCTTCATGGCTGCCATGGCTTTTGTCATGGCGGGCTGTTCCACCGTGCGCCTGGTCGACAGTGACGTTACCGCCTTCTACAACTGGAACGGCGCGCCGCCTGCGCCTGGCACACCTTATCGCTTTGAGCGCCTGCCTTCCCAGCAGGCCGCCGGCTCGCCGCAGGATGCCGTTGAAGGCATGGCACGCAGCGCCCTGGCCAAGGTGGGAATGGAGCTCAACCCGCCCGTCGCACGCTACAGCGTGCAGATTGTGGCCACCACCCAGATCATCGACCGCGGCCCCTATGGCTACAGCCCCTACGGCGGTTTTGGGTTTGGAAGCGGTGTGTTCATGGGCGGCGGCAGCCGCGGCGTCGGGGTCGGCCTGTCGTTCCCAATCGGCGGCGGAATCTCGGAGCCGACCTATTTCAAGCGCGAGCTGAGCATCGTGATGCGCGACCTTCGCACCAACCAGGTCGCCTATGAAACACGGGCGCTGCACGACGGCGTCTGGTCGGATACCCCGGCTGTGCTGCCCGCCATGCTGGACTCGGCTCTGCGCGGCTTCCCGCAGCCGCCGCCGGGTACGCGCCGCATCAATGTCGAGATTCCCCGATAACAATGGAATCAACGCGCGTCATTGCCATACGTCACGGTGAAACCACCTGGAATGTGGATACCCGCATTCAGGGCCACCTGGACATCCCCCTCAACGACACCGGCCGCCGGCAGGCCGGACGCATGGCGCTCGCGCTGGCCGACGAACCGATCACTGCCATCTACGCCAGCGACCTGACACGCGCCTGGGAAACCGCGGAGTACCTGGGCCGTGTGCTGGGCATCGAGGTGACGCGTGAGGAAGGCCTGCGGGAGCGCGGCTTCGGCGACTTTGAAGGGAAAACCTTTTCGGAGATCGAGGCCCTGCTGCCCGAGCAGTCGATGCGATGGCGCAAGCGGGATCCGGAGTTTGCGCCTGCCGGCGGCGAGTCGCTGCTGGATTTGCGCAGCCGGGTGGTGGCCACCGCCGAGCGTCTGGCGGCCGCGCACCCGGGCGAGCTGATCGCCATGGTCGGCCACGGAGGGGTGATGGATGTGCTTTACCGCGCCGCCACGCGGCTGGACATCCAGGCCCCGCGCACCTGGGCGCTGGGCAACACGGCCATCAACCGCCTGCTCTGGACGCCCCAGGGCTTTTCCCTGGTGGGCTGGGCCGACACGCAGCACCTGGAAAACGACGCACTGGACGACAACGGATTTTCCGGCGGCGATGCCGGCGCCCGTCTCAGCGCACAATAAGCGCAGAATAAACATCAACGCACTCATGAGCACACAGCCGCCCCGCCTGGCCGAACTGATCGGGAAACCGGTCAACGACATCGACACGCCCGCCCTGGTCATCGACCTGGACGCAATGAAGCGCAACCTTGCGCGCATGGCTGAATTTGCCAAGAAGCACAATGTCCGCTGGCGTCCCCATGCCAAGCTGCACAAAAGCGTCGCGCTGGCCAAGGCGCAGATGCGGGCCGGCGCCATTGGCGTGTGCGTGCAAAAAACGTCCGAAGCCGAAATTATGGTGGCCGGCGGTGTGTACAACGTCTACATCAGCAATGAGGTCATCGCCCCGGCCAAGCTGGCCCGTGTGGCGGCGCTCACCCAAAAAGTCGCGGCCCAAGGCGGCCACCTTGCTATTGCGGTGGACAGCACCGAGGGTGTGATCCGTCTGGCGCAGGCCATGACGGAGGCCCGCATCAACAACAAGAATGCGGGTGCCACCGTGATCGACGTGTTTGTGGAAATCGACGTCGGCCAGGGGCGCTGCGGTGTCGAGCCCGGCGCCGCCGCCGTCACGCTGGTGCTGGAAATCCGCAAACACCCTGCGCTGCGTTTTGCCGGCTTGCAGGCCTACCACGGCAAGGCCCAGCACATGCGCAGCGCCCAGGAAAGGCGCGACGCCATTGCCAGGGCGGTGGAGGCCGTGCTCCTGACGCGCAAACTGGTAGAAGCCCAGGGCATCACGGTAGACCTGGTTACGGGTGCGGGCACCGGTAGCCTGATGCTGGAGGCCGCCAGCGGTGTTTACGGCGAACTGCAGGCCGGCTCTTTCATGTTCATGGACGCCGACTACGCCCAAAACGAACGGGACCCGTCGCAGCCGCAGTTCGAACACGCACTGTTCGTCAAAACCCAGGTGATCAGCACGCACGGCAGCCATGCGGTGTGCGACGCCGGCCACAAAAGCCACGCCATTGATTCCGGCCTGCCGCTGGTGCATGCCTTTGACAGCGAAAGCGAGCTGGCCTATTTCAATGGCGGCGACGAGCACGGCATTTTGCGGCCCGCGGGCGACAGCAAGCGCCTGCCGGGCCTGGGCAGCATGCTGTGGCTGATTCCCGGCCACTGCGACCCTACCGTGAATTTGCACGACGCCATGATCGGCGTGGCCGGTGGCCTGCGCCACGGTACGGTGCAGCGCATTTACCAGGTCGACGCCCGCGGCGCGCTGACCTGACTCCCCTGCGCGTAAAACAGCGCGCCTAGAAGTTCACGCCGTAGACCGCATACATCGGCGAGGGCGCGCCATTGATGCGCCCGCCGCGGTACACCGCTTCGCGTGCCGACTGCAGCACGGCCCCATTGAGTTCGGCATGCGTGGACGACAGCACCCGTGCATCAAGCAGCTTGCCCTCGGCGTCCAGCAGTGTGATCACGACGACGCGGCCATGGATGCCCTGCGCGCGGTAAGTCTGCAAGGTGTCGAGCGCGCCGGGCTTGCGTACGCGCGCGATGGAAATCTTTTGCCCCATACCGTCGCCGTCCTGCATCTGTGGCGCCTGCGGATGATCGGCGTAGAGTTTTCCCATCTGCCGGAACAGCTCGGGGAATTCCGGCAGGCTGGACGTGGAAGCGAGAGGCACGGCTGGATTGGGCGTGCGCGGTCCCGGTGCCGGGACCGCGCAGCCCCCGACCGCCATTGCCCAACAAAGCATCAGGCCCGGCGAAATCAGGGAACGGCGAGACATGGCTATTTTTCTCAGGGGTTGGATTTGGATTTGGGCTTGGCGGCACTCACACGCTCGGAAATCCGCGCATCAATGGCCTTGAGCTCCGCGCTGATCACCCGTACGCGGGCCTGGCCGGCTGCGGCGGTGACATCGCCCTGCACGGCACGTGCAGTGGCCAGCTGGATTTGCATCAGTTCCACCATCAGATTGTTGGCGCGCTTGACGTCGCGCATGCCGGCGCCGATTTTGTCATTGGCGGGAATGTCCAGCGGGGCCAGGGCGCGCTGGACGGCCTGGTAACCCGGCAGGTGCCGTGCTTCTATCGCCTGGACAAATTCAGGCTCCGGCATCTTGCCTTCCCGAAAAGCTTTGACGTCGGCCTGAAAGGCTTTCTCCGCGGCTTGCATCGCGGGCAAAATGCGGGTCAACCCGGCCTGGAATTCAAACAGCTGCCGATGGTGCACGGAAGGGGTGGGTGTTGTGACTACCAGTGCGGCCACCGCCATGGCCGACACCAGCGCACCGATGGTTGCCGTTGAAAGCCGCCGCGCCGGCGTGACCGCATCAGCGATCTTCTCTGTCAGCAGCCAGGCCAGTACACATCCCGCAACGAGGCCACCCACGTGAGCGGCATTGTCGATGCCCTGCTGGCTGAAACCCTGGACAAGGGCATAGGCCAGAAAAACCCCCTGGCTGGTCATCACCTTCTTGGTGGTGAGACCGGGTATCTGCCCGCGGTGCTGGTGCATCGCGACCAGCAAGGCCCCCAGGACACCGAACACCGCGCCGGAAGCGCCCACTGAAACCGATTGCTGGGCGGAAAAGTGCAGGCTGAGCGCACTACCGGTGAGTGCGCTGGCCAGATAAATCAGCAGGAACTGGAAATTGCCGTGAAGCCGGTTGAGTTGCCTGCCGGCCTCCCACAGGCCCAGCATGTTCAGCGCGAGATGCAAAAAACCGCCATGCAGGAAAGCGGCCGTCAGCAGACGCCAGTATTGCCGGTCTTCCACTACCGAGGCCGCCGAATTGGCGCCCCAGGCCAGAAGATCCGACGGCAAGGGCTTCAATGCGTTCAATCCGGAACCCAGATTGGCCAGCCAAACGGCAACATTCAGGCACACGACCAGGTAAAGCGCCCACGTCACGGGCGTGAGCTGTTTGAGCCGGGCCTCAAAGTCCTCGGCCGCCTTGAGTTCTGCCGTTCGTTGTGCCATGGCCTGCATGAAGCCGCGCCCGCCGTAAGCGGCAAAGGCCTGCGTCACAGCCGCTATCGCCTGGGTGTGGTCTTTGGTCTTGATGCTGCTCAATGGAACACCGAGGCGCTTTTTACGGCTGCCCCACCACCATTTTTCGTTCACGTGCGGCGCGAGCGACACGATGATCGACGTGTTGCCTTGCACAGTCTGCGACTCAATGTCGGAAACCTCGGACCACGCGATGCACCTGTTTTTCAATACGGCGGCGCTGATGCCTTCCGGACCCACGCGAAGCGCGGGACGCTTGCTGACAAGCTGCCGCCCGAGAAGCCAGGCAAGCCACAGCAGGCCACCCAGGGAGAACACCCGCCACCCCGGAAAGCCGGTGAACGGGACAAACACGAGCATCAAGGCCGGAATGGCCGCGAGGAACAAAAAGAGGATCGTCAAGGTACCCGTCGTGCTGCGCCACGATGGGGAAAACTCACGCACATAAGCATCGAGAGTGGCGCCGGCAGCTACATCGCCATTCAGCTCTGCCGACGGAACGGTATCCGGAAATTCCATTATTCCCCCTCCTGCCCTTGCCACCCCGGTGAGCGGGCCTGTTTTTCAAAGGTGTTACGCGCCGAAAAAGTCCTGTCCCTGCTGCGGCGGCGCCACGCCCAGGTGGCGGTAGGCGGCCAGCGTGGCGATGCGCCCGCGCGGCGTGCGCTGCAGATAGCCCTGCTGGATCAAATAGGGTTCGATCACGTCTTCGATCGTGTCGCGCTCCTCGCCGATGCTGGCGGCGATGTTGTCCAGCCCCACCGGGCCGCCGTCGAAGCGGTGGATGACAGCCTCCAGCAGCTTTCTGTCCATCACGTCAAAGCCCTGCGGGTCCACGTCGAGCATGGCAAGCGCCTTGTTGGCGATGTCCAGCGAGATGTGGCCGGTGCCCTTCACGTCGGCATAGTCGCGCACACGGCGCAGCAGGCGGTTGGCGATGCGCGGTGTGCCGCGTGACCGGCGGGCAATTTCAAAACCGCCTTCTTCATCCATGGGCGCATTGAGCAGCTTGGCGCTGCGCCGCACGATGCGCGCGAGTTCGTCGGGCGTATAAAACTCCAGCCTCGCGACGATGCCGAAGCGGTCGCGCAGCGGGTTGGTCAGCATGCCGGCGCGCGTGGTGGCGCCCACCAGCGTGAAGGGCTGCAGATCGAGCTTGATGCTGCGTGCCGCCGGGCCTTCGCCGATCATGATGTCGATCTGGTAGTCCTCCAGCGCGGGGTAGAGGATTTCTTCGACCACCGGGCTCAGGCGGTGGATTTCGTCGATGAAGAGAACGTCGTTCTTTTCAAGGTTGGTCAGCAGTGCGGCCAGGTCCTTGGGCTTTTCCAGCACCGGGCCCGATGTTTGCCGCAGGTTCACGCCGAGTTCGTGCGCAATGATGTGGGACAGCGTGGTCTTGCCCAGGCCGGGCGGGCCGAACAGCAGCACGTGGTCCAGCGCCTCGCTGCGCTTTTTGGCCGCGCCAATGAAAATTTCCAGCTGGTCGCGCACCTTGGTCTGGCCGACGTACTCGTCAAACAGCTTGGGGCGCAAGGCGCGCTCGATCGCCTCCTCACCGGGTGAGGCCGGCGCGGCCGACATCACGCGCTTGGTGGGCGGAAAATCACCCGGAGAGAAGTCGTCAGTCTGAATGGTCATGCTGGACTACTTCGGCTATTTAGCCAAGGCCTTCAATGCCAGCTTGATGCCGTCGCTCACGCCAATGTCCTTGGGCAGTGCCTTCAGTGCCAGCGCCGCATCGCGGTCGCTGTAGCCCAGCGCCACCAAGGCCTGCAGGATGTCTGACTGGGCATCGTTGGCGACGCTGACCTGGATACCGATGTCGGCGCCCAGTTTGCCCTTGAGTTCCAGCAACAGGCGTTCGGCGGTCTTTTTGCCGATGCCGGGCACCTTGATGATGCGGCCGGCTTCCTGCTGGGTGACGGCTTGGGCAAGCTCTTCAACACTCATGCCGCTGAGCACGCTGAGCGCGGTGCGCGGGCCCACGCCGGAGATCTTGATGAGCTGGCGAAAGGCTGCGCGTTCGGTGGCGCTGCCGAAACCGTAGAGGATTTGTGCGTCTTCGCGCACCACAAAATGCGTCAACAGGCTGACTTTTTCGCCCAGGCCGGGCAGGTTGTAGAAGGTGCTCATGGGTACCAGCACTTCATAGCCGACGCCGTTGCAGTCCACCAGGATTTCCGGGGGATTTTTTTCGGCCAGCTGGCCAGAGAGTCTTCCTATCATGGCCAAATCTTATCAGTCAGACGCAGGCGGCTGTTTGGGCGGACAATTGTGTTTTAGGCCGTTATCAGCCTCCTTTTCAGGAAAACCATCGCCTTGATTCTTCGCCACACCTTTACGCCGCCGAACAACACCCGCATGGGCCACCTGTGCGGACCCATGGACAGCCACATCCGCACCATCGAAGTGGCGCTGGATGTCACGATTGCCCACCGCTTCGAGCAGTTCAAGATCGACGGCACCAAGGTGAAGGCCAACCAGGCGCTGGAAGTGCTCCAGGCCCTGTACGAAATCGCCCAGCGCCCCATAGAGCCCGAAACCGTGCAGCTGATGCTGGCCGGCGACACCGCGCTCAGCATCGCACCCGACGGCGCCATGGCGCTGTCGACCCGCCGCGCCGACCTGCGCGCCCGCACCACCAACCAGGGCACCTACCTGGAAAACATCGCCACCCACGACATCACTTTCGGTATCGGCCCGGCCGGCACCGGCAAAACCTATCTGGCCGTGGCCTGCGCCGTCGATGCACTGGAGCGCAGCACGGTGCAGCGCATCGTGCTGACCCGCCCGGCGGTCGAGGCCGGCGAGCGCCTGGGCTTTTTGCCGGGCGACCTGAGCCAGAAGGTGGACCCTTACCTGCGTCCGCTGTATGACGCGCTGCATGAGCTGATGGGCTTCGAGCGCGTGCAAAAGGCCTTTGAGCGCCAGCAGATCGAGATCGCGCCGCTGGCCTTCATGCGCGGCCGCACGCTGAACCACGCCTTCGTCATCCTCGACGAAGCGCAAAACACCACGCCCGAGCAGATGAAGATGTTTTTGACCCGCA
Organism: Polaromonas sp. P3_A5; assembly: GCF_056403055.1. NCBI lineage: Bacteria > Pseudomonadati > Pseudomonadota > Betaproteobacteria > Burkholderiales > Comamonadaceae > Polaromonas > Polaromonas sp. P3_A5. The sequence goes on along the minus strand of NZ_JBFUGF010000002.1, from coordinate 197,537 downwards.
TCGGCTTTGGCAGCAAGGCTGTGGTGACGGGCGATATCAGCCAGGTGGACTTGCCGCGCACGCAGCTCAGCGGCCTGGTAGACGCGGAGCGCGTGCTCAAGCGCGTCAAAGGCATTGCGATCACCCGCCTGACGAGTGCCGACGTGGTGCGCCACCCCTTGGTTGCGCGCATTGTGGATGCGTATGACAAATCGCCGGGCGCCGCCGGGCCCGCCGGCGAAGCCGACGCGGAACCCGTTGCCGCCCCAGCCCGCCGCGCCAGCGCCCGGAGCCGCAATGGCTCTTAAGCAGCTCAGCCTGTCGCTGCAGTTTGGCGACCTGAAGGACGCCGCCCGCCACCGCGCCGCCCTTCCGCGCCACAGCGTGGCCCGATGGATTCGCCACGCGCTGGCGCACGACGGTGAGATCACCGTGCGCATCGTCGACGCCGAAGAAGGCCGGGCATTGAACCGCGACTACCGCCAGCGCGACTACGCCACCAACGTGCTGACCTTTGATTACACGCAAGAGCCCGTGGTGACCGCCGACCTGGTGCTGTGCGCACCGGTGGTGGCCAAAGAGGCGAAAGAGAACAAAAAGACGCTGCAGGCCCACTACGCCCATCTGCTGGTGCACGGCACGCTGCACGCGCAGGGTTGGGACCACGAGACTGGCGAAGCCGATGCCGAAGCCATGGAAGCGCGTGAAATCGAGATCCTGGCCGGCCTGGGTATCCAAAATCCTTACCGCTGAGGTTCAAGGATTATTTGGCTGTAATCCAATAGGGACGAGCGCAAGCAGCTATTGAATTAATAGCAAATTCATGTGCCCGGTACGACCTGCAGGGGAATCGTCACCGGCCCGTCATTGACCAGATGCACCTGCATGTCGGCTGCGAATTGCCCGGTTTCGACCTGCGGATGCAGGCTGCGGGCCTGGGCCGCAAAGTAGTCGTAGAGCCGGCGCCCTTCGTCAGGCGGGGCCGCACCGGTGAAGCTGGGCCGGTTGCCGCCTGAGGCATCCGCGGCCAGGGTGAACTGGCTGACGATGAGCAGCCCGCCTTTGACGTCCTGCACGCTCAAATTCATCTTCCCCGCGCTGTCCGAAAAAATCCGCAGCTTGAGAATCTTGGTCAGCAGCTTGTCGGCCTGCGCTTCAGCGTCACCGCGCTCAGCGCACACCAGCACCAGCAGCCCGCCGCCAATCTGGCCGACGGTCTCGCCGGCAATCACCACGCTGGCCTCGGCCACGCGCTGCAGCACGGCCTTCATCAGTCAGTCACACCAGCAGCCACAAACAGCGGCTTGCCGACGGGGCCGGAAAGGAAACTGACGAACTGCTGGGCCACATCCTGCTGTTTGCCGGAAGCCAGCGGCGCGGCGGTGTACGACGTGTAGTTCTGCACTTCGGCCGGCACCGGCCCGACGAACTTCAGGCCCTTGTCCTTGTACAGAAGAATCTCGGTCATCGCACCGAAGCCGATCTCGCGCCCCTTGCCCTTGAGCACGTGCTCCATCACCGAGGCGCCGTCGGGGTAACGCGTGGTTTTGCTTTCCACCTGCGCATACACATCCATCTTCTTGAGCAGGCCTTCCAGGTACAAGCCGGTGGATGCGCGGTTGAACACCAGCGAGTCGGCGGCCAGCACCGAGCGTTTGAGTGCCTCGGCATTGGCGATGTCGGGCACAGGCGCGCCTTCGCGCACCGCCACACCCATGCCGACACGGCCGACGTTGGCGCGCGTTTCCGCCAGCTTGCTAGCCGCGGCAAATTCGCCAATGACGGCGGGCGGCGCGATCACCACGTCAAACGCCGGATTGCTGTCCATGCGCTTTTTCAGCTCGGGTGCGGTGTTGAAGGTGATTTTGGCGGTGTGGCCGGTCTGCTTTTCAAAAGCGGCCGCGGCCGCCTTGAGGCCGGGCTCGATGGCACCGGCGCTCAGCACCTGGAGCTCCGCCGCCTGCGCGGCGGCGCTGAGCAGTGCGCAGGCAAGGACGCGGGCGGCAAACGTAAGAGGGGTTCGTTTCATCAAGGCTCCTGGACTCATGGATAGAAGGTCGGAAGGTCGGGGAAATTATCGGTGGCCGGAAGAGGGCGGCAGGCCGTCAGATCAGGTCGGCCTCGTCGTCGAAATGGGCTTCCACATCGCTGGGCAGCAGCTGGATGCTGGCGCGCAGGCCGGGCACGGCGCTCATCAGGGCCTGCTCAACGCTGGTGCGCACGGCCGCCGCGCGGCCCAGTGACCAGCTGGCCGGCATGTGCATGTGCAGGTCGACAAAGCGCCGCTGGCCGGCGCGGCGCGTGCTCAGGTGGTCAAAGCGGATGGTGGGGTGGCTGAAGCCTGCGAGCGTTTTCTGGATCTCGGCCAGCACTTCGGGCTCCACCGCCTCGTCCATCAGGCCCTGTGACGAGCGCCAGACCAGCCGGCCGCCCTCCCACAGGATATTCAGGGCCACGCCGATCGCCACCACGGCGTCCAGCCAAAGCCAGCCGGTCAACATGACAGCGCCTATGCCGACCACCACACCAACAGAGGTCCAGACGTCGGTCACCAGGTGTCTGGCGTCGGCCTCAAGCGCGATGGACCGGTGCAGCCGGGCCGCACGGAACATCGCCCAGGCCAGCAAGCCGTTGAGCGCCGAGCTGCCCACCGACAACGCCAGGCCCCAGCCAAGCTGCTGCAGCGGCCGCGGGTCCAGCACGCGGTGCGCGGCAGCCCAGATGATGGCCACAGCCGCACCGACGATCAGTGCGCCCTCGAAGCCGGACGAAAAATACTCGGCCTTGTGGTGGCCATAAGGGTGGTCGTCGTCGGCAGGGCGCTGCGCAATCGTGACCATGGCCAGGCCAAAGAGGGCGCTGGCCAGGTTGACGAAAGACTCCATGGCGTCAGACAACAGGCCCACCGAATCCGTGATGTACCAGGCCGCTGTCTTGAGGACGATGGTGACTGCGGCCACTGCGACGGAAGCGCGCAGCAGCCGTTGCGGCGTCAGGGACTGCCAGGCGGGAAAATTCATCTGTGCATTGTGAGGTATGGGGGCATGCCGGGTAACAAACCGGAGAAGGGTGGCGGGGTGGCAAGACTTGCCCGGCGAATCGTAACCAAAGGTAATGGATAATCCGCCCAAAGAGGTCTTCATGAAACATCGCTACCTGACAGCCTTGGCCGGACTGATGCTTGCAGCCGTGCAAGCCACCGCACAAACCCAGCCGGAGCCTGCCGCGGCCGTTCCGGCCACGCCGGCAGCCGCGCCAGCCGAGGCATCGGCCCCAACCGCTTCTGTACCCTTGCCCCCACCTCCACTCGCCCCCGGGCAGGCCGGCTTTCTGAAAACCCTGCGCGGTGATGTCAAGCTGCTGGAGGCCGGCGGCGCAGCGCGGCCGGCAAAGGCCGGAGACCCTGTATTGCCCGCCGGCCGCATCGTCACAGGCGCCGACTCCGCCGCCAGCCTGGTCCTGCGCGACGGCACTACAGTGGTGGTGGGTCCGGCTTCGCAGCTGGACATCAAGGGTTTCAGCTTTGATGCCACCACACAAGAGGGCGGCCTGCTGCTCTCCCTGCTGCAGGGTTCGCTGCGCATGATGAGTGGCCTGGTGGGCAAGGCCCACCCCGAGACTGTGCGCATCGAGACCAAGACCGCTTTCATCGGCATTCGCGGCACCGACTTCATCGTGCAGGCGGACCCACAGCCATGAGAATCCATTTCCCCCTTCTCTCCGCCATTCTCCTGAGCACGCTGCTGGCGGCTTGTTCCACCGGCACCCGTGTTGTGCTGCTGCCGCAGGAAGACGGAACGCCGTCTGCCGTGGTGGTGCGCGCCAGGGAAGGCGCTGGCGGCGAAGCTGTGCTGTCCGTGCCTTTCCAGCGTGCCACGGCAGCGCGGGGTTCAACGGGTGCCCCCAGGGTGGACCAGGCTGATCCGGCCAAGGTTCGCGCCGATAACGCTGCGCTGTATGACATGGCGCCGCCCAGGGGCAAGCGTTACACCGTGTACTTTGATGCGGGTGGCACGGTGCTGACGGCCGAGTCGCAGAAAATCATGGAAGACGTGCTCGTCGATGCGCTGGCCCGAAGTGGCGGCGACATCGTGATCACCGGCCATACCGACACTGTGGGCGCCGGAGCCAGCAACGACGTGCTGTCGGCCCAGCGGGCGCAGCAGGTGCGCCAGATATTGATCGACCGCCAGTTTCCGGCGGAGCGCATCGAAGCGGCGGGCCGGGGTGAACGCGACCTGGCCGTGCTTACCGCCGATGAGGTGGAAGAACCGCGCAACCGGCGCGTGGCCATCGAGGTTCGGTAACAAGATGACTGGTGTTCAGGCTAAATGCCTGTAGACCAATAGGGGTAAGCGCAAGCAGCTATTAAAACTGTAGCGCTCGGTCGCCGCCCCGAGTCTGCGGAAAGCGCCCCGTGCCGCAGTTCAGGCCAGCGTGACCCGGGCAAACTTGCGTTTGCCCACCTGCACCACATACGTTCCGCTGTTCAGCTTGAGCGCCTTGTCGCTCACCACGCTGGAGTCAATCCGCACGCCGCCGCCTTCAATCAGGCGCGTGGCTTCGCTGCCCGAGGGCGCGAGGCCAGCCGCCTTGAGAAGCGCGCCTATCCCCATCGGCGAACCGGACAGCGACACCTCGGGAATCTCGTCCGGCACGCCGCCCTTGCTGCGGTTGATGAAGTCCTGCTCGGCGGTGTCGGCTGCTGCAGCCGAGTGAAAGCGTGCCGTGATTTCCTTGGCCAGCGCGACCTTGGCGTCCTTGGGGTTGCGTCCGCCGTCCACTTCGGCCTTCAGTGCGGCGATGTCGGCTTCACTTTTGAACGACAGCAGCGTGTACCACTTCCACATCAGCACATCGGAGATCGACAGCACCTTGGCGAACATGGTGTTGGCGTCTTCGCTGATGCCGATGTAGTTGTTCTTGCTCTTGGACATCTTCTCGATGCCGTCCAGGCCTTCGAGCAGCGGCATGGTCAAAATGCACTGCGGCTCCTGGCCGTATTCCTGCTGCAGGTGCCGGCCCATCAGCAGGTTGAACTTCTGGTCGGTGCCGCCGAGTTCCAGGTCGCTCCTGAGCGCGACCGAGTCGTAGCCCTGCATCAGCGGGTACAAAAACTCGTGCACGCTAATAGGGGTGCCGGCCTTGAAGCGGTCGTTGAAGTCGTTGCGCTCCATCATGCGGGCCACGGTGTAATGCGAAGCCAGCTTGATCATGCCGGTGGCGCCCAGCGGTTCGCTCCATTCGCTGTTGTAGCGCAGCTCGGTTTTGGCGGGGTCCAGGATCTTGTCGGCCTGGGCGCGGTAGGTTTCGGCGTTGACCTTGATCTGCTCGGGCGTGAGCGGGGGTCGTGTGGTGTTGCGCCCGGACGGGTCGCCGATCAGGCTGGTGAAGTCGCCTATAAGAAAAATGACTGTATGGCCCAGATCCTGGAGCTGACGCATTTTGTTCAGCACCACGGTATGTCCGACATGAATGTCAGGCGCCGTCGGGTCCAGCCCCAGTTTGATGCGCAGCGGGACGCCTGTGGCCTCCGATTTGGCCAGTTTTTGTATCCAATCGTTTTCCGGGATCAGCTCATCGCAGCCGCGCAGGGACACAGCCAGGGCCTCCCTGACGCGGTCGGTGACGGGGAATTTTGTAACAAGCTCTTGATTCATAAGGGTTTTTCACATGTCGGGGAATTGTCCGACAGATATACTGGCGGCTCTCCTGCAGCGGCGGAGCCATTTTAGTTGGCCTGCAATTTGCTGATCAGGAAACTCATAACCGGATGGCTCCGGCCCCACCCCTGCATCCAGGGCTGGCCGCCAAAGCTCTCCACCTTTTATACAGCAGTCCGGTGCTCGCGCAGCGCCCGATGCACTTTTGTTGGGAATACTGCTTTGCCACTGCCATCTCCCTCCCAGATACTGCTGCCGATCGCCGACAGCCTCCGTCGCCATCCCAAACGGGTCACCGCCAGCCTTGCAGCGCTGCTGCTGGGCACAGGTGTCACCGCATTCGGCGTTGCGCCCCTGGCACCCGATGCGGCCAACCTGCCGGTCCGCCAGATACTCGAAGCGGTCGAGCCTTTGCCCACGCAGATACAGACCGATTCCCTCACCGATTTCCGTTTCAAGCTGTTCCGCACGGAAAGCACCCGCAGCAGCGATACCGCCGACACCCTGCTCAAGCGCCTGAACATCGACGACAGCGCCGCAGCCGCCTTTTTGCGCAGCGACGCCAATGCGCGCCTGCTGCTGTCGGGCCGTGCCGGAAAGAACGTAACCGCCGAAGCCAGCGACAGCCAGCAACTGCTCAAGCTCAGCATGCGTTGGCCCACTGACGACGAAACGATGTTCAAGCGCCTGGTGGTCGAGCGCGGCGCCGCCGGTTTCAGCTCGCGCATTGAAACCGCCCCGTACGTGGCTACTGCGCGCCTGTCCAGCGGCAGCATCCAGACCTCGCTGTTCGCCGCCACCGACGACGCCCGCATCCCCGACGGCGTGGCGGTGCAGATCGCCGAAATTTTCTCCAGTGACATTGATTTTCGCCGCGCACTGCGCAAGGGCGACCGCTTCAACGTGGTCTATGAAAGCCTGGAAGCCGACGGCGAGCCGCTGCGCACCGGTCGCGTGCTGTCGGCCGAGTTTGTCAACGCCGGCAAGGCCTACCAGGCCATGTGGTTCCAGCCTCCGGGCGTGGACGCCACGGGCGCTGCCAACAGGGGCGGCTATTACACGCTCGACGGCCGGAGCCTGCGCCGCGCCTACCTGAGCTCGCCCGTCGAGTTCTCGCGCATCAGCAGCGGCTTTTCAATGCGCTTTCACCCCATCCTGCAAAAATGGCGCGCCCACCTGGGCACCGACTTCGCAGCGGCTACGGGAACACCTGCACGTACCGTCGGCGATGGCGTGGTGGAGTTCTCGGGTGTCCAAAACGGGTATGGCAACGTGGTGTTCGTTCGCCACCGCAACGGCCATGAAACTGTTTATGCCCACCTGAGCAAAATCATGGTGCAGCGCGGCCAGAACGTCAGCCAGGGCCAGACCATCGGTCTCGTCGGCTCCACCGGCTGGGCCACCGGCCCACACCTGCATTTCGAGTTCCGCGTCAACGGTACCCAGCAGGACCCGATGACGATCGCCAAGCAGAGCGAGACCATTCCCGTGTCTACGGCTGCCATGCCGGCATTCAGGGAGCTCTCAGCGGGCGTGAAGACTCAGCTTCTGGCAGCCTCGACCATCACCCAGACCCGCGCTGAGTAGCTAGAGCCCCCACGTTCGCTCACTGCGTGTAGCTCTCTGCCCCCCGAGGGGCGCTGCGCCTGCGGTCTGGCAAAGCCAGTCCCGCGGCCCCGGCTGGCAAAAACCGGAATCCTTTGCCCACTGCGTGTAGCTCCTGCCTCTTGAAGGTTGCCGTGTCTGCAGCTCCGCTAGATGGGAGCCTTGCGGCAGAATAGGCAAATGTCCGATTACTACATTGGCCTGATGTCAGGCACTTCGCTCGACGGTGCCGATGGTGTGCTGGTCGATCTTTCCGGTGGAAAGCTGCGCGTCCTTGCCGCGGCGACGGAATCCTTTGATGGTGTGTTTCGCGCGGAGCTGCTGGCGCTGAATTCGCCCACGGACAACGAACTGCACCGGGCCGCCGTTGCTGCCAATCACATCGCGGCGGCGTATGCCAAAGTCGTCGCTGCGCTGCTTGTCCAGGCTGCTGCACAGGGGATCGTCGCCTCGCAGGTTCGCGCCATTGGCGCGCATGGCCAAACCGTGCGGCACCAGCCGCACAGAACATCCCCCGACCCGGCGGGCGCAGGCTACACGCTCCAGCTCAACAATCCGGCTTTGCTGGCAGAGCTCACGGGCATCGATGTGGTGGCTGATCTTCGCAGCCGCGATGTGGCGGCCGGTGGCCAGGGCGCACCTCTGGTGCCGGCATTTCATCAGGGCGTTTTCGGCCATGCCGACGCCACGGTGTCGGTGCTGAATTTGGGTGGCATTTCCAACCTCAGCGTGCTGCCGCCTGGCGCGTCGTCACCCGTGCTGGGTTTTGACTGCGGACCGGGCAACGCCCTGATGGATGCATGGTGCCTGCAACACACCGGTCAGTCTTATGACGCCGGCGGCGCCTGGGCGGCCACGGGCAAGCTGTTGCCGGACCTGCTGGCCAGCCTGCTGGACGAACCATACTTTGCGCAACCGATTCCCAAAAGCACCGGCCGCGATCTTTTCAGCATGACCTGGCTGGCCGGCAAACTCGCGCCCTTTTCTGCGGCGCGGCCGCAAGATGTCCAGAACACCCTCGCTGAATTCACGGCCAGCGCCTGCGCGGCGGACGTCAACAGCCATGGAAAATCCAGCAGCCTGCTGATCGTCTGCGGCGGCGGCGCGTTCAATACCCATCTTCTTGGGCGCCTGCAGGCCGGGTTGCCGCAGCTCAAGGTTGAGACTTCCGGCCAGCATGGCTTGCCGCCTTTGCAGGTGGAGGCGGCGGCCTTTGCATGGCTGGCACAGCAGGCGGTGTTGCGCAGGCCTGGTAACTTGCCGAGCGTGACGGGGGCAAAGGGGTTGCGGGTGCTGGGGGCGGTCTATCCTGCTTAGGTTGGGCAGGATAGTGGTCGGTCTTGTTCTGCCGTTGCGCTTTTTGCTGAGGGTAGCTGGCCGGGGGTTGCCCGGCATGCAACTCACTTTCTTTTGCTTCGCCAAAAGAAAGTAAGCAAAGAAAAGGCGACCCTGGTTCCTGCGTCCCTACGCTTCGCTGCGGGCAACCTGCGGTGCTCGGTCCAGCCGGGGTCAAAAACAACTCGCTTCGCTCAAACAAGTTTTTGCCCTGATCCGTCTGGCCCTGCGCTCCTCGGCGCATCCACAAGGGGGTGGGAGAGGAATACCGAACAGCCGAACTCCCAACAGCCAAAGGCAGAACCCCGAATACCAGAAGAAACAAGGACACGCCATGGCGTGTCCTTGTTGGTATTGGTTTCCTGGTATTTCGGTATTCGGTCCCCGCTCCCGATTGGCCCTTCTGTCTGCGCCGAGGAGCGCAGGTTCAGGCGGATCAGGGATCGCGATTGTCTGAGCCGAAGGCGAGTTCGAGCGAGACCCCGCCTGGACCGAGCACCGCAGGTTGCCCGTAGCGAAGCGGAGGGTCGCAGACAGCAGGGTCGCCTTTTCTTTTGCTTACTTTTCTTTTGGCGAAGCAAAAGAAAAGTGAGTAGCTGCCGGGCTACCCCCGGCCAACTACCCTCAGCAAAGAGCGCGCCGTCAAATCAATGACGATCCTAAAAACCGCTATCAATTCAATAGCTGTTCGCGCCCATCCCTAAAGGACTTCAAGGCAAATCTTTATAAGGTTCCGGCTGCGCCGCATCCCTCGGCCCCACGGTGCTAAGCCGGGCTTTCAGCGACTGCGGCCGCCCCGTCAGGATGGCCGCGTAGTTGGTGGTGTTGGACAGCACTTTTTTCACGTAGTCGCGCGTCTCGCTGAAAGGAATGCTTTCGGCCCAGATCGCCGCGTCCAGCACCGGGCCGTTGCGCCAGGTGCGCGGACGGCCGGGCCCGGCGTTGTAGGCGGCCGCGGCCATGGGCATGGAGCCGTTGAAGTCGTCCAGTGCGAACTTGAGGTAGGCCGTGCCGATCGCGATGTTGGTGTCGCGGTCGTTGAGCTGCTCTTGCGTGAAACCTTCCAGGCCGATTTTTTTGGCGGTCCAGCGTGCCGTCGCCGGCATGACCTGCATCAGGCCCGAAGCGCCCACGCCGGAGCGGGCGTCCATGATGAAGCGGCTTTCCTGGCGGATCAGGCCATACACATAGGCCGGGTCCAGGTTGATGGATTGGCTGCGTTTGGTCACCGTTTCGCGAAACGGCATCGGGAAGCGTTGCTCGAAATCGATCTCGCCTTTGGTGCGCTCACTGGTGTTGATGCAGCGGTCCCAGATCTGCCGGTCGCAGGCGAACTGGGCGGCTGCCAGCAGGTCGCGGTCAGCCATGCCGCCGCGCTTGTGCAGGTTGGTGCTGTAGTTCCATTCGCGCGTGCCTTCGGGGCGCAGGCCGATGGCGATGGCATAAGCGGCGCGGTTCAAGCCCGGGTTCAGCCGTGCAGTTTCTTTTTCCTCGGCCGTCAGCGGCGCTGGCCTGGCCGGCACCGTGATCTTCTGGTCCAGCTCTTCCAGCGCGAGCTGCTCGTAAAAACCACGGGCCGATGCAAAGGACTGCAGCAAGGCCAGGGCCTCGGCCCGCTGCGGCGCAATGGTGATGCCGGTGCTGATGGTTTGCGTCACGCCGGGTGTGGTCGCGACGACGATCGGGCCTTTGGGCGCCACGTCGGGCGGCGCGGTGGCCAGCAGCGCACGCGCTTTCCAGTAGCTCCAGGTGGGGTCCTTGCGCGCGTCGTCGCTCATGGCGTTGACCGCTGCCAGCACCAGCGTCCAGTTGGGCTGTGTGCCCGCGCGCAATGCGGCCCGGACTTTCCAGCCCAGCATGTCGTCGGTGAGGTCGGTGTCCTTGGTGACCTTGGCAAAGTATTGCAGTGCGTCACCGGCCGGTGTGGCGCCCAGGCGTGTGGCGGCCTGCCTGCCGATCACGCCCCAGACCCAGTTGCGCTCTTCCGTGTTCAGCTGCATGCCCCATTTGTTTTCCATCTGGGATGCCGCTCCGTCCGTGTCGCTGATCGCCATCTTGATCAGCGCCAGCGTGACGATTTCGCGCCGCGCCTTGCTGAGCGCGAGGTGTTTGCCCGCCAGGAACCTGATGGGGCTGGCGTTCAGTTCATTGACCATGCCAACGGCATCGGGGGCAACGATCTGCACGGCGCCTGTCGCTGCCCGGGGCCGGTTGGCTTCAGTGGCCAGGCGGGCCTTGATCCACGCGTCCTGCGGTGTGAGGTTTTTGGTACCGACCAGCCGCTCGGCGGCCGAGTTGCAACCGTCGTCTGCCTCGCGTTGCGCGTACCAGTTCTTCTTCACCTCGTCGGCCAGGCGCGCATCAGCCGCCGGATTTTTGAGGTGTTCGACCAGCAGCGCGTAGCAACGCACCTCCTTGTCGTCGTTCATACGGTAGTTAGGGTATTCAGCGGCAAAGCCGGCCCAGTCGCGGCGCTGGCCCAGCAGCAGCAGCCAGTCATTGCGCAGGCGGTCTTCCTGGTAGGTGCCGGCGTAGCGTCCGAAAAAGTCCTGCATCTCTTGTGCGCTGGCTTCGCCCAGGCGGGCTTTGAGCTCCCAGTAGGCGGCCCAGGGTTCGAGCGCATGGCCCCGGGCCTGGGGCAGCAGTTGTGCCAGCCGGCCCTTGTCGCCGCGTTTGAAAGCCTTGTTCATCTCCACAATCACGTTGTCAGCTGCACTGGCGCTTGCGGGAAGGGTGGTTTGGGCGGTTGCAGGGACGAGCAGCGTCAGGGAGGCAATTGCGGAAAAAATGGCAGGCAGGGCGGCCGCACGTACCGGGCCGTTAAGAAATTTGTATAGCATCGGGACATTATGGACAAATTAAGCACACGCAAGGCGCTGGTGGAAGCGCGACTGAACATGCCTGACCGCCTGGTGCGGGCTGACCTGCTGCAGCGTGTGATGCGCATCTGGCTGGTAGGTTCCACGCACGAGGTGATTGGTGCGTATTGGCCCATCAAGGGCGAGTTCGATCCGCTGCCTGCGCTGTACCGCTGGCAGGAGGATGCCATTTTGAGCCAGGATTCGTCATCAAATCCGGCACTGGACCAAGTGGAACGTGCGCAACTAGCTACTGAAAGCATAGCGGCGCGATCGCCGCGCAAGATCGGTCTGCCGGTGGTCAACAAGCTGCACAAGACATTGACTTTCCATGCCTGGTACCCGGGCTGCCCCATGGAAGAAGACGCCTACGGCATTCCGAAACCAAAAGATACAGAGGTGATTATTCCCACCCTGCTGTTCGTGCCCTGCGTAGGTTACGGGCCCGGGGGCTATCGGCTGGGCTATGGCGGGGGCTTTTACGACCGCACGCTGGCCACGCTGCAGCCACGGCCCTTCACAGTGGGCCTGGGCTATACCCAGGGCTGGCTGCCCGACATGGAGCCCGAGCCGCACGACATTCCGCTCGATGCCATCCTGAACGACAAGGGCGTGGTCTGGCCGGTGTGACCGTCAGGCGCCCGACAGCCTCCCGGCTTCGCGGGTGAGAAGGGCCGGTATATTAGCCACTCGAGCAAAGCGGTTAATGACTAAAAAAACAGGGAGCGGAGCATGGCAGGCAGTGGAGAAGACAGCAATACGGTCAGCAGCAGGATCAGGAAGGACCTGCTGAAAGTTCTGGCCCTCGCGCTGGTGACGCTGTTTCTGGTTCCGGGTTCAACCCTGTTGTTTGCCAGGCATGCACAGCAGCAACTCGACCGCACCATCATCCAGTCGATAGAGCGGCAGGTCGACCAGGACTCGAGCATGTCCGCCGAAAGCAAGGCGCAAACCAAGAAGTTTTACCGTGACAACCCGGTCTCCCGTATATGCGCCGACGCCAACGCCGAACTCGTGCAGGACAGGGACATGTTCTGCGAGCCGTTCTCCGAAGTCTGGCAGTTTTACGCAGCGCATGTCATCGCCAAATGGACGATTGCCGGCGGTGTGGCCATCTTGCTGGTGGAACTACTGCTGGGCGCTGTGGCTTTCTGGAACCGGAAGGCCCAATACCTGAGTTTTGTGACCGGCTGGCGCCTGCTGAGCCTGGCCAGCGCGGCGCAAATGCTGGTGCAGGGCACCATGCTTGTCTGGCTGTCCTTTTGGGTGACGGCATTCTTCTTTCACGTGTATTACATCAAGCTGATCGCGCTGATCGGCTTTGTGGTGGCTGTCGCGGTGTTCTTTGCCATTGCCGGACTGCTGCGGCGCCCCGCCATGGCAAACACCATTGACGGGGAACTGGTCAGCGATGGCGACGCGCCGGGCCTGTGGGCCAACACCCGCGCCCTGGCCGCACGCCTGAAGACCGCACCGCCCAAACAGATCGTGGCGGGCATCGACACCAATTTTTTTGTCACCGAAGCGCCGCTCACCGTGGCCGGCCAGGCGCTCACCGGCCGCACGCTGTTTGTCAGCCTTCCGCTGCTGCGGCTGCTGGATCGCGCCCAGGCCGATGCCGTGCTGGGCCATGAGCTCGCGCATTTTCGCGGTGGCGATGCCGCCAGCAGCGCCCGGCTTGGGCCCAAGCTTGTGCAGTACGACCACTACCTCGGCCTGATGCGTGGCGGCGGCCTGACGGTGGCGGTCTATCACCTGATGTACCTGTACCGGGTGATCTTTGAGTTCGCGCTGATGCGTGACAGCCGCGAGCGCGAATTCAAGGCCGACCGCGCCGCCGCGAAGCTGGTTTCGCCGCAGGCCATTGTGGAATCGCTGATCAAGATTACCGCCTACGCGAGCTACCGGTCGGAAATCGAGCGTGAACTGTTCGAGCACGACCGGCAGCACGGCCAGCAACTCGGCATTGCGCAGTTTGTGGCCTCGGGCCTGGCACCCTACGCCGCCTCTACCAAATTCGTGAAGGCCATGGGAACAGCCAGCGTGCCTCATCCGTTTGATTCGCATCCGGCCATGCTGGATCGCATGAAAAACGTGCGTCACCTGGTCAAGCCCGACGCCTTCGGCGCCATCGTGACTGATCCACCATCGCGCAACTGGGCTGACGACATACAGACCGCGCCGCAGATTGAGCAACGACTGTGGTCGGCCTACGAGCAGGGTTTTGCCGCTGACCATGAACGTACCCTCGCTTACCGCTATGGGCCGGACAATGACATGGAGCAGGCGCTGGTGCTGCGCTACTTTCCTCCTGTGCTGTTTCAGCTCAAGGGCACTCTCTCTGTCGGTGTGACATACAGCGGCCTGCAGCTGCCCGGCAAGCCCGATGAACTCTCGTGGGATGACATCCAGAACCTTGGTTATGAAAACGGTTTTGGCGGCGATGTCCTCACGGTTACCTTGACTGAAAAAGGCCTGTTGGGTGCCAAGACAACCAAGGTAAAACTGCCCGGCATCAGTGCGCAGCGGGAGCAGTTCAAAGAGGTGCTGGGGACTTACCGGCACCGGCATGAGGTGATGCGGAAGCAGCTGGCGGGGTAGGTTTTCATCGGGCCGGTTCTTGCTCCGGCTTGCGCGCTCGTCTAAGGTTTGCTGGCCGGGGGTTGCCCGGCCAGCAGGATTCAGAGGAGGGCGCCCCGCCGGAGCAAACCGGGCCTAGCCCTTGGGCTTGTAAGCCACAACATCAATCTCCACCCGCGCATCCACCATCAACCGCGCCTCGGTCGTCGAACGGGCTGGCTTCTTATCACCGAAATAGCCCATGTAGATGCGGTTGAAACTGCCGAAGTCGCGCGCGTCCTGCAGCCAAACAGTGCTCTTGCAGACGTCGTCCAGCGTGCAACCGGCCAGGGCCAGCACCGCCTGCAGGTTCTTCATCACCTGGTGGGTCTGCACCTCTATCCCGCCGGTCACGATCTCGCCGTTTTCATTGGCCGGCACCTGGCCGGAGACATAGACGAAGTCACCGGCGCGTACAGCCGGTGAGAACGGGCGCGGCTGGCGGTCGGAGGCCAGCGGAGGATTTCCGAAATGTTCCAGAGGCATGAAGAACTCCTTTTTTCCAGTCTCTTTTGTGGCAAATTCTGAAATATATTTTCATAATTATGCGCAAATACTCGGGTTTATCCTGAAAATGATCGTCTTCAGGTCAATTAATCTTCACTTTTGAAATTTAACTTCAATCAGGAGTTGTCATGATCCGTGGAATTCGCATGCACCGCCGCACTGCCTTGTCCTCCCTGTTGGCCCTGGGGGCGGCCGGCGCCGGCTTCGGTCCGGCCGCCGCGCAGACGGGCAAGTCAGCCCTGAACCTGGCCATGGTGGCTGAGCCGCCGACACTGGACATCCAGTCGACCCCGGCCGACCTGGTCTGCATCATCATGCAGCACGTCTACGAGCCGCTGTTCACCTTCGACGCCAAGGCGGCCCTGGTGCCGATGCTGGCCGAGGCGATGCCCAAGATCTCGGCGGACGGCAAGCTCTACAGCATTGCACTGCGCAAAGGCGTGATGCTGCACAGCGGCCGCGAGCTCCATGCCGATGACGTGGTGGCCAGCCTGAAACGCTGGATGGAAGTCTCGCCGCGTGGCAAGTCGGTGGCGGTGCAGGTGGCCGACCTGTCGGCCAAGGGCTCGCACGGTGTGGAGATCAGCCTGAAGAACGCTTATGCGCCGCTGCTCTCGCAACTGGCCATGGCGTCGGGCATGGCAGCCATCATGGCCAAGGAATCCCTGGCCCAGCCGCTGCGCGAATACGTGGGCACCGGGCCCTACAAGTTCAAGGAGCGCAAGCCCGACCAGTATGTGCTGCTCACCCGCTTTGACGGCTACAGCGCGCGCAGTGAAGCTGCCAGCGGCTACGGCGGCAAGCGGGTGGCCGCGGTAGAGGAGCTGCGCTTTGTGCCGGTGCCCAATGCCAACACGCGGGTGGAAGGCGCGCTGGCAGGCCAGTTCCACTACGCCGATCTGCTGCCGATTGAGGCGCTGCCGCGGCTGGAAAAAGCCGGCGGCAAGGTCGTGCCCATCATGACGCCCTCGTTCGGCTTTCCTTACCTGGTGTTCAATACCAAGGAAGGCTCGCTGGCACGGCAGCCTGTACGCAAGGCGGTGCAGACCGCGCTGGGCGAAGGCGAGATGCTGGCAGCGGGCTTTGGCGACACGCGCTTTTTCATCGCCGAAGGTAACCACTTCCCCAAAGGCACGCCTTTTTATTCCACCGCCGGCACCGCGGCCTATAACGAACGCGATGCCAAGAAAGCCAAGAGCCAGGCCGAGCAGGCCGGCTACAAGGGCGAACCGGTGCGCATCCTGACCAGCCGGCAGTATGACTTTCACTACAACATGGCATTGATCATGGCCGAGCAGCTCAAGCGCGCCGGCTTCAAGGCCGAGCTCAACGTGGTCGAGTGGGCGACGCTGCTGCAGCGCCGCGCCGACCCCAAGCTGTGGGACATCTATATCACCCATTCGGGCCTGTTCCCCGAACCCATGCTTTCGCCGCCGCAACTGGGCGACGGCGCGCCGGGCTGGTGGAGCTCGCCGGCCAAGACCGAGGCGCTGGCCGCGCTGAACCAGGAGCCCAACCCTGCCAAGCGCGGTGCGCTGTGGGGCAAGGTGCAGCAGGTGGTGTATGACGAGGTGCCTTACATCCAGGTCGGAAAATTTGCCAGTCTGTCGGCGCGCGCACCGGCGCTGCAGGGCTACACGCCCTATACCTATCCGTTCTTCTGGAACACCAGCCTAAAGAGTTGAGCCCCCACGCTCGTCGCTTCGCGTACTTCGCTGCCCCCCGAGGGGGCCGCCCGCCTGCGGCCCGGCAAAGCCGGTTCCGCGACTTGACTGGCTTGTTTCGTTTCGTCTCGGACCGGGTTTAGTGCTGCTGACAGGATGCCCTTGGATGGATAAAGAGATTTCACCCTTTATGAATAGAGCAACGTCATGACACGGTACCTCCTGTCCCGGCTGGGCGGCATGCTGGTGGTCATGGCCATCGTGGCGGTGCTGGTGTTCATTCTCACGCGCGCCGCCCCGGGTGACCCGATCGCCGTGCTGCTGGGCGACCAGGCCACGGCCGAGGACATCGCGCGCGTGCAGAAGGTCTATGGCCTGGACAAGCCCCTGCCGGTGCAGTTCGGCCTGTGGGTCCGTGAGCTGGCGCGCGGCAACCTGGGTGAATCGATCTTTCTGCAGCGCCCGGTGACCCAGGCGCTGTGGGAGCGGGCCGAGCCCACGACCCTGCTCTCGCTGATGGCCGTCGCCATTGCCGCGCTGATCGGCGTGCCCTGCGGCATCGTTTCGGCCGTGTATCGCGGCAGGGCCGTCGACCAGGCCTTCACCGGCTTCGCCATGCTGGGCGCCAGCGTGCCCAGCTTCTGGTTCGGCCTGGTGCTGATGCAGATCTTCGCAGTCTCGCTGGGCTGGTTTCCGGTCTCGGGCTATGGCGAGCCGGGCGCCTCGCTGGCGGCCCGCATCCACTGCCTGGTGCTGCCGGCCACGGTGCTGGGCGTGCTCAATTCGGCGCTGATCATCCGCTTCACCCGCGCCTCCATGCTGGATGTGCTGGGTGAGGACTACGTGCGCACTGCCCGGGCCAAGGGGCTTTCGGAAAACGTGGTGGTGCTCAAGCATGCGCTACGCAATGCGCTGGTGCCCATCGTCACCGTGCTCGGCCTGACAGTGGCGTTGATGATCGGTGGCGCGGTGGTTACCGAGACGGTGTTCGGCCTGCCCGGCGTGGGCAACCTGGTGGTGAGCGCGGTGATCCGGCGCGACTACCCGGTGATCCAGGGTGCGCTGCTGGTGGTGGCCGCGATCTACGTGGTGATCAATTTCGCCATCGACCTGCTGTACACCGTCGTTGACCCCCGTGTGAAGTATTGACATGCAGATTCCTCTTATTTTGCGCAAGCTGTTTCGCCGCCGCATCGTGCTGGCCGCGGCCATCGCGCTGGTCGTGGTGGTGCTGGTGTCGCTCTTCGCCGGCCCCCTGAGTGGGCTGGACCCGAACGAGACCGCCGTGAGCCAGCGCCTGGCGCAACCCTCTTCCACCCACCTGTTCGGCACCGACGAGCTGGGCCGCGACCTGTTTGCCCGCATCGCCTTCGGCGGCCGTTATTCGCTGACCATCGCGCTGCTGACGGCGCTGGGTTCGGTGGTGGCCGGCACCTTGTTTGGCCTGGTCGCAGGCTTCTTTCGACGGCTTGACGCGCCCGTCATGCGGGTGGTGGACGCGATGATGTCGTTTCCCGACATCCTGCTGGCCATCGCCCTGGTCGGTATCCTCGGCCCCTCGATGCTGAACGTGGTGCTGGCCCTGGTGCTGGTCTACACGCCGCGCGTGGCGCGGGTGGTGCGCGCCTCGACGCTGGTGGTGCGCGAGCTGCTCTTTGTGGAAGCGGCACGCGCCGTCGGGGTCTCCACCGTGCGCATCCTGTGGCGCCATGTGCTGCCCAACCTGATGTCGCCCATCCTGGTGCAGGCTTCGTTCATCTTTGCCTACGCCATCCTGGCGGAAGCCGCGCTGTCTTTCCTGGGCGTGGGCGTGCCGCCCGAAATCCCGACCTGGGGCACCATGGTCGCCGGCAGCCAGCAATACGCCCACCAGGCGCTGTGGATCGTGCTGTTCCCGGGCCTGGCCATCATCCTTACCGCGCTGTCGCTCCAATTGCTGGGCGACGGCATCCGCGACCTGCTGGATCCGCGCCTGCGGAAATCGATGTGAACCGTCTCGAAGTACGCCACCTTTCCACCTTCTTCGACACCGACGAAGGCCTGATCCGCTCCGTCGCCGACGTGAGCTTCAATATACGTGCCGGCAAGACCACGGCCCTTGTTGGCGAATCGGGCTCGGGCAAATCGGTCACCAGCCTGACGCTGATGCGCCTGCTGCCGCGGACCGCTTCGACGCAGGTCAGCGGCCAGGCCCTGTTCGTCAACCGTGCCGGCGAGACGCTGGACCTGTTGACGCTGCCCGAGCCGCGCATGCGGGCGATTCGCGGCAACGAGGTGGCGATGATTTTTCAGGAGCCGATGACCAGCCTGAACCCGGTCTTCACCGTGGGCGAGCAGGTGGCCGAGACGCTCCGCCTGCACAAGGGCCTGGGCCATGCGGCCGCCCTGGCCCAGGCCCTGCGCATGCTGGAACTGGTGGAGATCCCGGCGGCTGCCCAGCGCCTGCATGAATACCCGCACCAACTCTCCGGCGGCATGCGCCAGCGGGTGATGATCGCGCTGGCCATGGCCTGCGACCCAACGCTGCTGATCGCCGACGAGCCCACCACCGCGTTGGACGTGACCATCCAGGCTCAAATCCTGGCGCTGATGCGCAGGCTGCAGGCTGAGACCGGCATGAGCATCCTGTTCATCACCCACAACCTGGGCGTGGTGGCCCACCATGCCGACGACGTGGCTGTGATGTACGCCGGCCGCATCGTGGAGGCCGCGCCCGTCAACGACCTGTTCGCACGGCCACAGCATCCTTACACGCAGGGCCTGCTGGCCTGCCTGCCGGCGCAGCAGCGCGGGCGGGCGCCGGCAGGGGACGGCGAGGGCCCGCATGCGGCGGGAGGCAAGCGCCGGCTCTACGCCATCCGCGGCCAGGTCTCCAGCCCGCTGGCGCCGCCACCGGGCTGCGCCTTCGAGCCGCGCTGTGACAAGGCCATCGCGGCCTGCCGCGACGCCATGCCGGCGTTGCGCAACGACGAAGCCGGCGGCAGCGCCCGCTGCATCCTGGTGCCGGAGGCCGCATGAGCACACAGATGCCCGCCGTCACACCTCTGATCGAGGTGCGCAACCTGCAGAAATTCTTCGGTTCCTCCGTGCGGCCGGTACGCGCGGTGGACGATGTGTCCTTCGTGATCCATCCCGGCGAGACATTGGGCCTGGTGGGCGAATCGGGGTCGGGCAAGAGCACCATCGGCCGCGCGCTGCTGCGCCTGGTCGACAGTACCGGTGGCACAGTGAGCTACCGCGGCGAAGACCTGGGCGCGGCTTCGGGCGGCCGCATGCGCGCGTTGCGCAGCAAGTTGCAGATGATCTTCCAGGACCCGTACGCCAGCCTGAACCCGAAGATGCGGGTGCGCGACATCCTGGGCGAGGCGCTGCAGGTGCACGGCCTGGCCAAAGGCAAGGAAGCTACCGCGCAGCGCATCGCCGAGCTGCTGCAGCTGGTGGGGCTGCCGCCAGAACACGCGGCGCGCTACCCGCACGAGTTTTCCGGCGGCCAGCGCCAGCGCATCGGCGTGGCGCGGGCCCTCTCGGTGCAGCCCGAATTCATCGTGGCCGACGAGCCGCTCTCGGCACTGGACGTGTCCATCCAGGCGCAGGTGGTCAACCTGCTGTGCGACCTGCGCGACAGCCTGAAGCTGACCATGCTGTTCATCTCGCATGACCTGGATGTGGTGGAATACCTGTGCGACCGGGTGGTTGTGCTGTACCTGGGCCGGGTGATGGAAGTGGCGCCGACGGCGCAGCTGTTCGCGCGGCCGCTGCATCCCTACACCCAGGCGCTGCTGGCCGCTTCGCCCAAGCCTGACCCGACGCTGAAGATGGTGCATGTGCCCTTGAAAGGCGACATGCCGAGCCCGGTCAACCCGCCTTCGGGCTGCGTGTTCCGCACACGTTGCCCGCATGCCATCGACGCCTGTGCCCAGACGCGGCCGGAGCCGCGCGACATGGGCGGCGGCCGGCTGAAGGCCTGCATCCGCGACGACATCGAATCATTGACGACACCATGACACTGCAAGATATTCTCGACCCACTGCTCGACGCCTCCTGGAAGGGCTTTCCGCACCACAGCCCGGCGCTGCGCCGCTCGGCTGTCGGCACCCAGGGCTGGAACGTGCTGCGCGGCGACCTGCCGTTGCCGCTGGCCGTGATCCGCCGGGACGCCCTGGCCGGCAACCTGCAATGGATGCAGGGTTTCGCCGGCAGCCACGGCGTGGGCCTGGCGCCGCACGGCAAGACCACCATGTCGCCGCAGCTGTTTCGGCACCAGCTCGATGCCGGCGCCTGGGGCCTGACCTTCGCCACCGTGACGCAACTGCGCGCAGGCGTGACGGCCGGTGCGAAGCGCTGCCTGATCGCTAACCAGGTGTTCCAGGCGGCGGATCTGCAGGGCATAGCCGACCTCAAGCGTGCCCATGCCGGGCTGAGCGTGGCTTTTCTGGTGGATTCCCTGGCGCAGGCAGAGCTCATTGAAGCCTGGCATGCGGTGAATGCGCACGCCGAGCCTTTCGACGTGCTGCTGGAGATCGGCGTGGACGGCGGCCGCACCGGCTGCCGCAGCCACGAGCAGGCGTTGGCCCTGGCTCAGCGCCTGCGCAGCGGCAAGGCCACGCGGCTGGTCGGCATCGAATGCTACGAGGGTCTGGGCGCCACCGGCCAGTCGGACGCTGACACGGCCTACGCCAATGCGCTGATGCAACGTGTGCGCGACATCGCCCAAGCCTGCGACGAGCAGCAGTTGTTCGAAACGGATGAAATCCTCCTCACGGCCGGCGGCTCCGCCATCTTCGATCTGGTGGCCGAACACCTGAAGATGAAACTCTCGCGGCCCGTGCAGGGCCTGCTGCGTTCGGGCTGCTATGTGACGCACGACCATGGGACATACCACCGCTTCATGAATACGGTCGCCGCGCGCATGGGCTGCGGCCATGGCTTGCACGCGGCGATGCAGGTGTGGGCGGCGGTGCAGTCCTGCCCCGAGCCGGGCCTGGCCATTCTCGCGGTGGGCAAGCGCGACATCTCCTACGATCTGGAGCTTCCCGTGCCCCTGGGCGTGTGCCGGGCAGGCGAGACCGCCATGACGCCGGCGCCGGCCGACTGGAAAATCGCCGGCCTGAACGACCAGCACGCCTACCTCCGCCACGCGACCCCGGCCGGCAGCGGCCCGGAACACCAGGCCCTGCGCGTGGGTGACCTGGTCGCGCTGGGCATCTCCCACCCCTGCACCACCTTCGACAAATGGCGCTGGATGCCGGTGGTGGACGAACAAAACAACGTGTGTGACGCCATCGTCACCTGCTTTTAATGACCCCACGCGTACTTGAAAAAATTGCCGAGATCATGGACCGCGCGCCCGCCGCGCGGCGCACCGTGCTGGCCCTGATCCTGGAAGACCCGCAGCGCGTGCTGGACGAGACCTTCGAAACCCTGGCCCAGCGCGCCAACAGCTCGGTCCCCACCATCATGCGCACCTGCCGCGACCTGGGCTACCCCGGGCTGCGCGAGTTCAAGCTGGCGCTGGCGCAGGAGCTGGCGGTGGGCGGCTCACCGCTGAACCGGCGCGTGCGCATTGACGACGACACGCGCCAGGTCATCGCGAAGGTGACGCGCGGCGCCGCCACGGTGATCAACAGCGTACAGGCCCAGCTCAATGTGGAGGCGGTGCAGGCGGCCGCCGATGCCATCGTCGATGGTGCACGGGTGGATTGCTATGGCGTCGGCGTCACCTCCAACTTCATGGCCTCCGACTTGCAGGCGCGGCTGTACCGCATGGGCGTGGCCTCCAACAGCTACCTGGACCCGCACCTGCAGCTGATCTCGGCCGCCACCATCGGCCCGCGCGGCGTGGTGATGGCCATCACCCACGTCGGCGGCATGCCTTCGCTGCTGGAGGCGGTGGACGTCGCGCGCTCGCAAGGCGCCACCATCATCGCGCTGACGCAGCCCGGCTCGCAGCTCGCGGCGCTGGCCGACATCGTGCTGGGCGTGGAAGTGGCGCCCGACCCGGTAATGCCGGTGGGGCCCGAGGCCTACCTGGCGCACCTGACGGTGATCGAGATACTCACCGTGCTGGTGGCGCAGCGCCTGGGCGACAAGGCCGTGAACCGGCTGGCCAACATCCAGCGCACGCTGGAAACCCGCGGCGTGGACATGCACCACCACCCCCGGCTGGACTGGGACGAAGGCGCCAAGCTCACCATGGGAAAAGTACGATGACGCGCACCACCTTGCTGGAAAACGGCCTGCTGGTAGACGGTACCAGCGCGGCTGGCAGACCTGGGGACCTTCTGCTGGCGGGCGACCGGATCGTGGCCATGGGCACGGGCCTGCGGCACGGCCTGCCGGATGGCCTGACTCTGGCCGACGCCGATGTGTACGATTGCAGCGGCCTGGTGATCGCGCCCGGCTTCATCGACGTGCACACCCACGACGACGCCATTGTGCTGAACGCGCCAGGCATGTTTCCCAAGCTGTCGCAAGGCATCACCACGGTGGTCACCGGCAACTGCGGCCTGTCGGTCGCACCCTTCGTGGTGGAGGAGCCGCAGGGTGCCCTCACCCTGCTCGGAAATTCGTTCAAATACCCTTCGGTGGAGGCCTACGCACAGGCCGTTGCCGAAGCGCAGCCGGCCGTTAATGTGGCGCCACTGATCGGCCACACCACGCTGCGCTATGCCTGCGTGGGCGACCTCAACCGGCCAGCCACCACTGATGAAGTGGCCGCCATGTGCGCCCTGCTGGAGCAATGCATGGCCCAGGGAGCGATTGGCCTCTCGTCGGGCCTTTTTTATGCCGAAGCCATGCCTGCGCCGGCTGCCGAGGTGACGGCGTTGGCGCGCGTTGTTGCGCGGTACGGCGGCATTTACGCCACCCACATGCGCTCGGAGATGGCCGACATCCTGGAGGCCATGCACGAGGCCGCCGGCTGCGCCTTCGAGGCCGGCGTGCCGCTGGTGATCTCGCATCACAAATGCGCCGGCCCGGCCAACTGGGGCCGCACGCGCGAGACGCTGCCGCTGATCGACACGCTGGCCCGGCGCCAGGACATCGCGATGGATGTCTACCCCTACGTGGCCGGCTCGACCGTGCTGCGGGAAGACCTGGTGGACGGCGTGATCGATGTCCTCTTGAGCTGGTCGACTCCCCACCCCGAAATGATGGGCCGTACGCTGGCCTCGATTGCCGAGGAGTGGGGTGTCGACCAGAAGGCCGCCTGCCGCCGCCTGCAGCCGGGCGGCGCCTGTTATTTCCAGATGCACGAGGACGATGTCAAGCGCGTCATGGCGCATCCCCTCTCCATGATCGGCTCCGACGGCCTGCCGCATGACAAGCATCCGCATCCGCGCCTGTGGGGCGCTTTTCCGCGGGTGCTTGCGCGTTACTGGCGCGAGCAGCAGCTTTTTTCGCTGGAAACTGCGATCTACAAGATGACCGGCCTGTCGGCACGCAACTTCCGCCTGCACCAGCGCGGCCAGCTGCAGCCCGGCTGGCATGCCGACGTCGTGGTGCTGGACCCGGCCCGCGTGCGCGACGTGGCAACCTACCAGGACCCGATCGCGGTGTCCGAAGGGATTGAGAAAGTGTTTGTGAACGGCGAGCTGGCCTATGTGGCCGGTGATGCCGACGCGCTGAACGCCAAGGTGCAGGCGCGTGCCGGGCGTTTGCTCAAACGCGGCGCGGCCTGAGTTTCAGTCGCTCTCCTCGCATATCTACAAAATGCTCTTTGGATTTGCAGCATAGCTCACCATAAATTCCCGAAATGAGGGTGCCATTGGCTCTCCCGGCGTGGCATCCTCCGCCACTCGATATACATGTGCAGGTTGCAATGGCTCGCCAGTGAACCTGACTGCATATAGCCAGCTGTTCATCAAGTAATCAGAAAATGCAAAGCAGTCCGGATACGAAAAGCGATATGGATAGATGACACCGGTACTGTCGTCGAGTACTTCGTGAACCGGTCGAATCTCGGATAGCGGCCAAAACCTATAACAATCCGAGTCCGTAAAATCGAAACTGCTTCCATCCACGGTTTCGAGATACTCGAGTACGTCACGTGGAATGGTTACGCCGTACTTAGACTGAAATTCGGCCACTTGCGACGGCTGCACACCCGGGCGGACAGGAATCCCGCTAAGGCGCCAGTATTCAATGATCTTGGCCCAGGGTTCGACCACCGGCATATTTGAAGGATGGGTCAGCTGTTGCAAGGCTGACCTTCCGTTCTCTGAAGTCGGGCGGCACTTCGACAGCGCCTGTCGAATAACACTCAAGCATGAGTTCGCGATTTTCGACAAAGACCAGGTAGCCAACTTCATACTCCCCAATTCGGCCGACGACTGCCGGTTCATCGAACACTGCGCGCTCCATCGGTAGCAGTGGATGTCTGACCGTAAGAAAGTAACCCACTCCAGTGCGCTCAAAAGCCACAAACCCGGAGTCTTTGAGGACTGCCTCGACCAGAGCGTTGCCGAGCTCGGGCATTGCGAGCATACGAACGGCTTGCTTCTCAAAGTCGCGAAATTGGCTCATAAGCGTCTGACGTTGAAGTTGGGCCTTGCCACCGGTACGGAACTGTTACCTGGCAGCATAGGTTACGGGAACCGATTTGTATTTGGCCAGTTCTTCGGCCGATGGGCAAGGCACTTCATCCAGGTAGAAGTGGTATCCCGTTGCGATAAGAGCAATTGGTACGGCGACCTTGGCTAAAGTACCCGGAGAAGCACTTGTGCGAAGACAGATGCGAGATCCATGCTGCAATTTGAATTGAAGGCGGGTGGGCTTGGCTGTTCTTGCCTGCACGAAAATCTCCCGCTCGCCAGACGACAGGTTTGCAATGGCGTACTCGGAATTCGATAACGATGCAAATGCTGCACCGTCTGTACCTACAGCGAGCGAGACGCCACCGGCAATGAACGACGACTCCCTGAAAACAAGAATCTCACCTTGCGCTGACGGCGACGGTTTGGGTATGGCAACGACGGGCTGGCTGGCGCAGGCGATCAAAGACGCCGCCACGAAGGCAATTGAAGCAAGTCGTACAAATGTCATGGGGCAGGTTCTCCGGGGTAAGTGTGAAGGGCTAACGGTTAACTTGAGCGGCGTCATCAGGCGTTCGCTCGAATGATGGGTGGGGCGCAGGCATCGAAGCCGGGGCACTGTGCCAGCCCTTCGACGCCTCAGGGCGAACGGAAGCGGGGCTCAATCGAGGGAATCCACTGTATCCGGATCCGGCACATCGCCGATTGCCTCGCGCGTCAGCGCGGC
Source organism: Polaromonas sp. P3_A5 (assembly GCF_056403055.1). Taxonomy (NCBI): domain Bacteria; kingdom Pseudomonadati; phylum Pseudomonadota; class Betaproteobacteria; order Burkholderiales; family Comamonadaceae; genus Polaromonas; species Polaromonas sp. P3_A5. The sequence goes on along the minus strand of NZ_JBFUGF010000002.1, from coordinate 172,049 downwards.
CTGGCTTTTGAGCCAGTCGCAAAACGCCAGCACTTCGGGCCGGGCCACATTGCGCGGGCCGATGATCAGCCAATAACTCATCGGAGACTCCATGCGCATTTGCGGCAGCGGCTCCACCAGATCGCCCGAGGCCAGGCTTTCGGCAATCAGTGGCAGGCGCGCCAGCACCACGCCCTGGCCCGTCAGCGTCGCCTGGACCATCTGGTAGGCGTAGTTGAAGTACAGCCAGCGCTTGGCTTCCAGCTTGGGGCTGGCGTGCTCTTCCAGCCAGCGGCGCCAGGTCAGCCATTCCAGGTGCGTCTGGTGGGCGTCGCCCGCCTCAATCAAGGTGAACTGCGCCAGGTCGTCAGGTTTCTTCAGGCGCGGCCCGCTTTTAAGCAACCAGGGGCTGATCACCGGCGTGATCTGCTCGCCGAAAAGGCGTATGGCGCCTGGTGGCATGTGGCTGGCCGGGGCGTAACGCAGGGCCAGGTCCAGGTCTGAAATGTCCAGGTCAACAGCCACGTCCGACGCATCAATCCGGATGTCGATGTCGGGGTTGTCGCGCTGAAAGCCCTCCAGCCGGGGAATCAGCCACATCGAGGCAAACGAGGCAAAGGTGGTGAGCGACACGCTCTTGCGCCCGGCGGTCTGGCGTATCTGCCGCACGGCGTTGTCAATGCGCTCCAGGGAGGGCGTGACGGCCCGCAGCAAGATGCCGCCGGCGGTGGTGAGCTCCACGGCGCGCGTGTGGCGGTGAAAAAGGCTCACGCCCACGTCTTCTTCCAGGCCCTGGATCTGGCGGCTCACGGCCGACTGGGTGAGGGCCAGCTCTTCCGAGGCAGCGCGGAAGTTGAGGTGGCGGGCGACGGCCTCAAAAGCCCTTAACTGGCCGGCGGAAATCGGCCGGGAGCGCAAGTGTGTTTGTGAATGGAGCATGACAGTGTGGGGGTGAAAAAGGCCAAATAGGGCAACTCGGGCCTAATTGATTGATGCGATTATGGAATCAATAGCTTACCGCGATTTCATTGGACTGTGCAAGCCCGTGGCGAGATGATTCAACCCTCATCACTCACTTTGTGCCTTTTTAGGAGAACACCATGGACCACGCAGCTCACCTCTCAGGAGATCGTTTCTTGCAACAGGCTTCCGATGCCACCAACGGCCATGTGGCCGGCCTGGCGGGCTTCTGGAAACTGGGCGCGGGCCGAGCGCTGACGCTGCGTGCCTCGCAGGCCGGTGTGTTGCGAATTGCGCATGGCCGGGTCTGGGCCACCTTCGACGCCGCCAGCCAGGACATCCAGGTCCGCGCCGGCGACCATTTCCTCAGCCGGGGCGAAAGCCTTTCGCTGCGGGCGGGTGAGTCGCTGGTGATGGAGTCCTTCAGCGCTGGTCACGCTGCTTCCGCTTATTTCAGCTGGGAGCCGGCAACGGCCTGCGCCGAAGTGCCCGAGATGAAAGAGACTTCCGGCTGGCGCGCCGGCGTGATGCAGCCTTTGGGTGACTTGCGCGCCGCCTTCGGCCTGGCCACCAGCGCCCTCGGCCGCCTGGTCCGCGGGCTGGCGATGGGTGCTGTCGCCGCTGTTGAAGCGGTGCTGACCCCCGTTGCCCTGGTGTTCGTCACTGCCCGCGCCCGGCCTCACGTCACCGGCCACGACTTTGACGCCTACAGGGACAATCAGCTCCAGCCGCGCAACTACAACGTGCTGGCCATGTCCAACCTGGTCTAAGCGCAGACAGCCAACAGTTTTACTCCGGGAAAACCGTTTAACCCGCAGTCGCAAGGCTGCGGGTTTTTTTATGGGCGCCTGGTTCGGGGCTTGGCGGCTTTGGTTGCCGGCGCCTTTGGCGTTTTCCTCGCCTTCGCTGTCTTGGGCGCGTTGGTCGCCTTGGCCGCACGCGCCTTCAACGCACACTCCAGCGCTACACGCGCCCACTCCAGCATCACGGCGGGCGACTCCATCGCCTCTTCGGGTGCCGCGTAGTAGTTGAGGCTGTGCGGCGCGCTGACGCCATTGCGTGTCATCTCATAGGTGAACCGCTCACAGCCATGGGCTTCATACAGGCTGCGGGTCCCCGCGTCGGCCTTGAGCCACAGCTTCTCGCCGCCGCCCAGGTCGGCCACCAGGGCCAGCGTCAGTCCCGAGGTGCTGATGCCAAACCCGCCAAACATGCGCCTGGCCGTGCAGGGCCCGACGCCTGACAAAAGCTCGCAGCAGTAGGTCGCAAAATCATTCCTGGAAGAGGCCATCGCGCAACCATACCAAACCCGGCGCAATTGTGTTGCGGCGAGCGCAGCGCGCCGTGGCTGTCGCTTTGTTCAAAAAATCCGACGTCTGGCAGATATCGCAGGCGCGACGCGCAAAGACGCGGCGGGCCGCGATAATTTGGGCATGGCCCCAGCTTCCCAGACCCACTCCTTCTCCGCGCCCGGTGTGCGCCACGCCGGGCCGCCGGTCCATGTGGTGGTCATGGGGGTGGCCGGCTGCGGCAAGTCGGCGGTCGGGCGTCTGATGGCCGACCAGCTGGCGTTGCCGTTGATCGAAGGGGATGATTTCCATCCCCCCGGCAACATCCAGAAGATGCAGCAAGGCATTCCCCTCACGGACGAGGACCGCGCTGACTGGCTGCGCCAGCTGGGTGTGGAACTGGCGCGTCACCCGGCCGGTGTGGTGCTGACCTGCTCCGCCCTTAAGGCCGCTTACCGCGACAGCCTGCGCGGCGCCGTGCCCGCTCTGCAGTTTGTGCACCTGGCCATCAGCCAGGCCGAATCCCTGCGGCGCGTCTCCGTGCGGCCGGGCCACTTTTACCCACCCAGCCTGGTCGCCAGCCAGTTTGAGGCGCTGCAGGATCCTTCGGCCGAGCCGGGTGTGTTGACCCTGGCCGGGAATGCTTCCCTGAAAGCCCTGGCCGACAGCGCGGTTGCCTGGCTGGCAATCCGCGGGTAGAGCCCTGCCGCCGGCCTCGCCTGCAGGGCCCGTTTTTTGACATCAAATTGCCTTGCAGACCAATCAGGACGAGCGCAAGCAGCTATCAAATCAATAGCGACCTTGAAAGTCGTTTTCACCAGGCAGGTGTATTGGTTCAACTATCCGTAACGCATTACGTTTAAGTAAAATGACCCAAAACTGCCGCGGGTTCATTGAACCGCCGGCACAGCGTCCCAAACACAGGAACCGCATGTCCAAAGCCTTCGCCTCGCAGTCCGATCTCACCGACAAGGTCATCACCTTTGAGCAGCTCAGCGCACATTGCTGGGCTTATACCGCCGAGGGCGACCCCAATTCCGGCGTGATCATTGGCGACAAATTCATCATGGTGAGCGATGCCACCGCCACCCCGGCCATGGCGCAAGACCTGATCGCCCGCATCCGCACCGTGAGCGACAAGCCCATCAAATATGTGCTGCTGACTCACTATCACGCGGTCCGGGTGCTGGGCGCCAGTGCCTACATTGCGGAAGGCGCCACGGAAGTGATCGCCAGCCAGGGCACGTACGAGCTCATCGTCGAGCGCGGCGCGCAGGACATGCAAAGCGAGATGGAGCGCTTTCCGCGTCTCTTTCGCAACGCCGAAAGCGTGCCCGGCCTGACCTGGCCGACATTGGTCATCGACGGCGGCAACCCGGTGAAGGGCGAAGTGCCCGGCAAGCTGGTGCTGGACCTGGGCGGGGTGAAAGTCCAGGTGTGGCACCCGGGCCCCGGCCACACGCGCGGCGACACGATTGCGTGGGTCGAAGAAGAAAAAGTGCTGTTCTCAGGCGACCTGGTCGAGTACGAGGCCGGCGTCTACACCGGCGACGCCCAGCTGGAGGAATGGCCCGCCACACTGGAAGCCCTGCGTGCACTGAAAGCCGAAGCCATTGTGCCCGGCCGCGGCGAGGCCATGAAGGGCGCGGCCAACGTCAACAAGGCGCTGGACTATACGAAGCGCTGGGTCGAAACCCTGTACCAGGCGGGCAAAGAAGCCGCTGCCGCCGGCATGGACCTCAAAGCCGCCATGGACCACACCCGCAAAAGCATGGACCCGATCTTCGGCCATGTGTTCATTTACGAGCACTGCCTGCCGTTTGACGTGAGCCGCGCATTTGACGAAGCCAGCGGCATCAAGAACCCGCGTATCTGGACAGCCCAGCGCGACCAGGAAATGTGGCAGGCGCTGCAGGGCTGAAGCCCGGCGCGTTCAGGAATCCAAGTCCAGCCTGGAAAGCAATCCCACAAAGGCATCGAGCGCGGCTTGGTCGTCCAGGGTTTCCATGCGCTCCAGCACGTCCTCATCCTCGACCAGGCAGTAGCCCAGGCTGAAGCGCCGGAATCGCCGGGCGGCCAGTTCGCCATGGTGCAGAACCTGCATGTTGATGTGGCGGGTGTCCTGGCGGATGCGTTCCAGCAACGTCAGCACCTGCTTCTGGTCGCCCTCCAGTTGCTGGCAAAAGCGCATGCCGTCAAAAATCAGCAGCCCGGTGATGTCCCGCTCGGCGTTGGCCTGACGGGCCTTGACGGCAATGTTCGCCACGACACTGAGCGGCGCTTCGGGCGCCAGGGTACTGACATAAAGAACTTCATACAACGTGGGGCTTTTTGGCGTCATGGCGGCAGAATGTAGCGGGCGGTCCGGCTTTTCACAATGTCAAAAGACACAGCCAAATGCACCTAAGATGCTCCTTTTATGAACATTCCAGCGCCAACGTCATCGATTTGTCCACCTCACTGCAATGCCTGCGGGCTGCGCAGGACCGGGGCCTTCATGCCTGTGAGCGATGGGGAACTGGCGTTCATCGAAGCCTTTCGCACCGGCACCTCTGCAGTGCGGGCGGGCGGCACCATCCTGTATGAACAAAAGCCCAACGGCAAGCTCTTCACGCTGTATTCGGGATGGGCCTTCCGCTACAAAACCCTGAGCGACGGCCGCCGGCAAATCCTCAATTTCCTGTTGCCCGGCGACTTCATCGGCCTGCAGCAAAAGTTCGCGGACGGCGCCATGCACGGTATCGAGGCCGTGACGGATGTAAGCCTCTGTGTGTTCCCGCGGGACGGTCTGTGGGAACTGTTTCGCAACCACCCCAGCCTGGGCTACGACATCACGTGGATGGGTGCGCGAGAGGAAGGTATGGTCGATGACCATCTGCTGACGGCCGGCCGGCGCAACGCCACCGAGCGCGTGGCCATGTTGCTGATGCACCTGTACCGCAGGCTGGAACGCGTGGGCATGGCCGAAAAAGGCTGGATAGGGTTTCCCATCAACCAGCAACATATTGCCGACGCGCTGGGACTGTCGCTGGTGCACACCAACAAGACGCTCAGGCGTTTGCGCCAGCTGGGCCTGCATGAGATTGAAAATGGGCAGCTCCGGTTGCTCAATACCCGCGCGCTGGAGCGCATTGCCGACTATTACGACACGCCGCCTGCGCAGGTTCCTTTACTCTGATTTCATCTGATTTCATCTGATTCCAGCTTGGTTCAGGCGTGTAGGCGGTCGCTGACAACAAGGCCGTGGGGCGGATGACAAATGCGGCCCGCATCCGGCTTTAAGGTGACTCCCCTTGCCCGCGATTTGCCCCCCTTTTCCAGCGAAGGGAAGGCCGTGACGACGGCGCACCGACAACCACCCAGGAGACGTTCATGAACCACGCACAAGCACCCGGCGCACGCCTGCAGCAGCAACCGCGCCGTGTTTCGGACCGCCAGCAACAGCAAAGCAGCGGATCACGCGAGTTCCAGCCGCGGCAGTCCAGGCCGGGCGATGCCCCGGCCGGTCAGATGGGCGAAGGGAGCTATGAAGCCACCCGCGACTACCAGAAGAACATCAAGTCCTATCTCAAGGATGCAGATGTCGCTGCCGATGCGAAGGCGGCGAAACCCGATTCGCCCCAGCAGGCGGCAGAACTGAAGAAAGCTGAACAGGAAGGTTTGTCCCATACCAAAGCGCCCGGTAAATAAGGGGGGTATGTGGGGCGGTTCCGGGGTCAGGACTTTTGGCTGTTCAGGGCTTTGAAATCCCGCTCATAGCGGTGAAGGTTTTCCACGGCTTTTGAGCGCTGGGCGGGCGTGGTGCTGTTGTGCAGCTCTGCAAATCCCTGGCAAATGTCCTGGGTCAGGCGTTCGAGGTAGTCCCGATAAGCGATGTCCGGTGAGTTCAGCGTGCGTTCAAACAGTCCATTCACGGCGGCCTGCGTTTTCTCGGGTGCGCTATGGCCGTCAGCCAGCGGGCGCAGGGTTTGCAGGGCATCCTGCTGGCGCCGCAGCCTTTCCCGGTAGGACACGGCGGCGTCAAAGTGGGACGCATCGATCCGACGGCCAATGATGTCCAGCTGTTTTTCTTCCAGCCGCCCGTAAAGCATTTCGGCCCGATTCACCGCCTCTTTGTAGCGTTTTTTTCGGCTGGTTTTGGATGACTCCAGAAAGTCCTCGCGGTAGTCGGCATTGCCTTTTTCAAAACGCTGCTGCAGCTTCTTCATCTGGCTGGCGTGGAGCGTGCCCGCCAGCTTCGTCATGAGGGGTTCCGCCTCGTTCGACACCACCAGCAGCTTTCGGCGGAGGTCGGTATAGACCGCACAAGCCTTTGCTGTATCCATATCCTGCGGCATCTGGTGCTGCAGTTTTTGCAGCGTGTCGATATAGCCCGGCAGCTGGGTTTGCCGGTGCCAGGCATGCAGCCTGTCCAGGTCGGCCCTGACCTGCACGCTTTGCGTGTCGGTGAAGTCAAAATGACCGTCCAGATGCCAATACACCAGCTCAGGCGCCTGGTTGTAGGCCAGTTTCATCATCACGTTGCAGCCGGGCAGCGCCGTACCCAGCAGCGCGGCGGCAAGCACACCGATAATCCGTAAGCTGCGTACCAGCCCTGCCCCGGCGGGGGTGGCACGCTTTTCAAATCCTGTCCTTCGAAAATCCAGAGGAAACTTCATGGCAACCCCAGTTGATGTCGTCATCATGGCCGCGGGCAAAGGCACGCGGATGAAAAGCAGCTTACCCAAGGTTTTGCACCGATTGGGCGGGAAGGCTTTGCTGCAGCATGTCATCGAATGCGCTGCGTCTTTGTCAGCGCGCAAGGCGGTCGTCATTACCGGCCACGGCGCGGAGGCTGTTGAGGCCGCCTGCCGGGGCTTTGCGCAGCAGGAAGTGGGCCCGGATTCGAAGGTCAGCCTGCAATTTGCGCGGCAGGAGCCACAGCTCGGCACGGGCCATGCGGTGCAGCAGGCAATTCCCCTGCTGGCAGACGATGGCGTCACCCTGGTGCTGTCGGGCGATGTGCCGCTGACCCAGGCCGCCACCCTGCAGGCCCTGCTGGCGCAGTGCGACGGCCAGCGGCTGGCGCTGCTCACGCTCAGCATGGCCGACCCCACGGGTTATGGCCGTATCGTGCGCGCGCAAGCGCACGCCTCCGAGCCCTTGCGGGCCGGCACCGAAGCCTCGGCCCAGGTACGCGCCATCGTCGAGCATAAAGATGCGACACCTGCCCAGCGCGAGATCCGTGAAATCTACAGCGGCATCATGGCCGTCCCCACGCGCCTGCTGCGTGCCTGGCTTTCCCGGCTGGACAATCAAAATGCCCAAGGCGAGTATTACCTCACCGACATCGTCAAGTTTGCGGTGGCGGACGGCGTGGCCGTTGTGGCGCAGCAGATCACCGACGCGGCCCAGGTGGCCGGCGTGAACAGCCCGGTGCAACTGGCCGAACTGGAACGCGTGTACCAAAGCCGCCTGGCAATGGCTCTGATGGAGCAAGGCGTGCGGCTGGCGGATCCGGCGCGGCTCGATGTGCGCGGCACGCTTCGCTGCGGCCAGGATGTGGAAGTCGACGTGAATTGCGTGTTCGAAGGCCAGGTCACGCTGGGCGATGGTGTGCGCATAGGCGCCAACTGCGTGATTGCCAACTGCACCATTGCCGCCGGCGCCGTGATCCATCCCTTCACCCATATCGACGGCGAGAAGCTGGGTGTAGAGATTGGCGAGGGTGCACTGATCGGGCCCTTTGCCCGACTGCGGCCCGGCGCGCAGCTGGGCGCCGAGGTGCACATCGGCAATTTTGTGGAAGTCAAAAACGCCACCCTGGCCAAGGGCGCCAAAGCCAACCACCTGGCTTACCTGGGCGACGCGACGGTGGGCGAGCGCGTGAACTACGGCGCCGGCAGCATCACCGCCAACTACGACGGCGCCAACAAGCACCGCACGGTCATTGAAGCCGACGTGCACATCGGCAGCAACTGCGTCCTGGTGGCACCCGTCACCATAGGCGCGGGCGGCACGGTGGGCGGAGGGTCGACCATTACCAAGAGCACACCGCCGGATTCGTTGAGTGTGGCGCGGGGCAAGCAGGTCAGTTTGCCTAACTGGAAGAGGCCGGTGAAGGTGGTTAAGGGGTAGGTCTTTGCTTATCCGGGCAGAGCCTTGTCTTGGCTGTTCTTGCTCAGGGTTAGGCGCTTTCGTCTGAGGGTAGCTGGCCGGGCAACCCCCGGCCAGCTACCCTCAGCAAAAAGCGCGGCCATCAAATCAACACAAACTCACCCCTTCACCCGATTCACCAAAAACACCCCAAAAATCGCCAACGCCCCACCGGCCAGCAAACTGACACTCAAGGGTTCCCCCAGAATCAGCCAACCGAGCAGCACGCCAAACACCGGCACCAGGTTGTTGAACACCACGGTGCGTGCCGCGCCCAGTTGGCGTATGCCTTCGTAGTACCAGACAAAAGCCACCGCGGTGCCGAGCACGCCGAGAAACGCCAGGCCGGTCCACACCTCAGGGGTGAATGATTCGGCATGTACGCTGGCGATGTCGCGCAGGGCCAGCAGGCCCAGGAACAGCGTGCCCCAGATGGCGGCCCAGAGCGTGGCCAGCACGGGTGACAGGCCCTGCAACAGCTTGCGGCCCAGCAGGGTGTACACCGCCCAGGCGCACACCGCGCCAAACATCGACAGCTCACCTTTGCCGAGCGACTGCGCGATTTGCGAAAGGTCGCCGCGTGTGACGACGATCCACACGCCCAGCAAGGCCAGGGCCACGCCCAGCCAGCGCACTGGCGAAAGCCGGTCGCCCAGGAATGCGGCGGCCAGCAGCAGTGTGACCACCGGGTTCAGGGCAATGATGAGTGAGGTGCGGCCTGCCGGCAGCACGGAAAGCGCCGTGAAGAACAACAGGTTGTAAATAAAGATACCGGTGGCGCCCAGCGCCATTGTGCCCAGCAGCTGGCGGCGCGACAGCGTCGTGAGTGCGCGCAGGCCTTCGGTGAAATGCAGCGCCACCAGCAGGGCCAGCGTGGCAAACACAAAGCGTATGAAACCTGCCGTGGCGGGCGGCAGGTGGGCGGAGATGACGCGCCCGGCAATGAAGGTGCCGCCCCAGAGAAAGGGCACGCAGGTCAGGCGCAGGTACAGGCCCAGAAGGCTTTTACCAGCCGGTGGAGTCGTAGGAGCGATGCCGGGCAAGGGGGCTGCGGTGGAGGATGCGGCGGTGGCTGTAGCGGTCATGCGGTTTTTGTTGGAAAAAAGGCTGGCATCAGTTAGATTGATGCATGAGATTAACTGCAATTTGGCTCACCATCAAATGAGTGTTTGCTCATCATCGCCTGCATGCAGCCTTAACTTTTTTTGAACCGGCCATGACACTCGCCCAACTTGAAGTCCTGATCACCCTCGATGAATGCCGCAGCTTTTCACGCGCGGCCATGCGGCTGGGCACGACGCAATCGGCCGTCAGCCATGCGCTGCGCGCGCTCGAAACGCAGTTCGGCGTCAAGCTCGCGCAACGCGACGCTTCCGGCGTGGCCATGACGGATGCCGGTGAGCGGCTGTTGCTGCGCGCCCGCGAAATGACCGCCCTGGCCGCCACCATGACGCAGGAGCTCGGCGACGCCCGTGAGCTGAAAACCGGCACGCTGCGCATCGGCTCGTTTGGGCCCACGTCCACCGTCAATCTGTTGCCGCCACTGTTGGCGGCATTCAAGAAGCGCCATCCGGGCGCGCAGGTGCGCATTGAAGAGGAAAGCGACGAAGTGGTGGACGACTGGCTGCTGCAAAAGCGGGTGGAACTCGGTTTTGTCGTTGTGCCCGACGAGCGCTTTGAGGTGCTGCCGCTGGTGCAGGACGAGTTTGTCGCCATCCTGCCGGCCAAACACCCACTGGCCAAACACAAGGCCGTGCCGGTTACCGCTCTGACGGGGCTGGACTTTGTGCTGACGGAGGCCGGCTGCGGGCCGGTCATTGTGCCCATCCTGCAGAAAAACATCGCGCTGCCCAAGGTGCTGTATCACTTCACGCAGATCATTTCCATCCTGCAATTTGTGCAACAGGGTTTGGCGGTATCGGTAGCTGCCCGCCTCGCGCTGCCCGACGCACCCAGGGGCGTGGTGTACCGGCCCCTGTCACCGCCGCAGCCGCGCACGGTCGGCCTGGCCTGCCTGGATGTGGCCAAACTCTCGCCGCTGGCACGCGCCTTCTGGAACACTGCCCGTGAAGGGGCCAGGGTGCACTGAGTCAGTTTGCTACTTATTTGATAGCTGCTTGCGCTTGTCCTGATTGGATTTCAGCCGGTTTCTTTCTAAATCAATGAGGGTTGCATAGGGGCTTTTCTGCCGGCTTGCCCGGCACCGCGCCGCCGGTGCTCACGAGTGGGCCCATCAAGTACCATCAGCCCATTCCGCAGGCTGGCGCGCGACATCGCAGCACGGAAAACAACAGGGAGGCCGGGGTCATGATTATCTGGAGCATTGTTTGGGGTGCCGTGCTGGGCTGGTTCTGGCCGGGCTATGGCGATTTCGGTGTTTTTCTGGGAGGCTTCCTCGGTTTGTTCGCCGGCCTTTCCTTGCGCTGGGCCGTGCGCGCTGAAGTCGAGGCCGCGCACAAAAAGCATGCGGCGCAGGTCAAGGCGGCGACAGCACGAGCACAACATCCGCCTGCCGCACCGGGTGGCAGCATCCAGGCCACGGAGGATGACGACGGCTTCAAGGACTTTGAGAACACCTCTCCCTTGCCTGTTGCATCATTGCCCGCACAGCCCGCACCTGCTGCGCTGCAAACCATGGCACCGGCGGCTGCCAGTGCGCTCAGCGCCGTCAGCAACGAAGAGGCATCTTCGCAAGAAGACCTGGCCCCGAACGGCTTGCCGCGCGCTCAGGCTGCGCCCGCCGCTCGGCCTGCTTACAAGCCGGCCGAGCCCAATGCCATCGAGCTGGCGCTGATTGCCGGCAAGAACTGGTTCCTGGGCGGCAACACCATCGTGCGAGTCGGGCTGGTCATTCTGTTTATTGGCCTGTCGTTCCTGGCGCGCTACGCGGCATCGGCCGGGCTCTTCCCGGTGGAGTTTCGCCTGACGGCCATCGCTGCCGCGGCGATCGCGCTGCTGGCCGTGGGTTTTCGCAAGCGCACGGAAAAGCCCGGCTTTGCACTCGCTCTGCAGGGCGCCGGCGTGGCGGTGATGTACCTCACGGTGTTTGCGGCCTTCCGCATGTACGGCTTGCTGGAGCCGCTGCCGGCCTTTGGTTTGATGATTGTGGTGTGCGCGCTCAGCTGCGCGCTGGCATTGCTGCAGAACTCGCGTGCGCTGGCGGTGGCGGCCTTCGCCGGTGGTTTTGCCGTGCCGATTCTGCTGTCGACAGGGCAGGGTAGCCACGTCGGCCTCTTCAGCTATTACTCAGTGCTGAACCTGGCCATTCTGTTCATTGCCTGGAAGCGCTCATGGCGCATCCTGAACGTGGTGGGTTTTATCGCTACCTTCGGCGTGGCCACTGCCTGGGGTGTTCTCAAGTACACGCCAGAGCATTACGCCAGCACCCAGCCCTTCCTCATCGGCTTTGTACTGATCTATCTTTTTGCCGCCATCCTCTATGCGCGCAACACACCCACGAAGCTCGGCAACGCCGTCGACACCATGCTGGTGTTCGGCACACCGCTGGTGGGCTTCGGCCTTCAGGCCGGGCTGGTGCGCACCATGGAACTGGGCACGGCCTTTTCGGCGCTGGGCTTTGCCGCGCTGTACCTGGTGACGGCGATGGTGCTGGTGCGCCGGGCGCTGTCCAGCTACCGCCTGCTGATTGAATGCTTTATTGCCGTGGGTGTGGGTTTTGCCACGCTGGCGGTGCCGCTGGCACTCGATGCAAAGTGGACCTCGGCTGTCTGGGCGCTCGAAGGTGCGGGCGCGTTCTGGGTCGGCATGCGGCAGGCGCGCTGGATGCCGCGCGCTTTCGGCTTGCTGCTGCAGGGCGTGGCCGCCATGGCGTTTTTGGGCGGGCTTGATGACGCGGGCGCACTGGGCAACCCTGTCTCGGCCATTCCTTTCGGCAACCCGGCCTTTATCGGCGCCATGTTGATCGCGCTGCCGGCGCTGCAGCTGGCGTGGTGGCTGCGCCGGCCCCTGCCGCACAGCGAGTCTTCGTGGGCCAAGGCCTATGCCGGCGTGGAGTCGCAGCTCAGCATTCCTGTTTACCTCTACGGCTTTTTCTTCTGGTGCCTGGCCTGGTTGCTGGAAATCAACCGCCGTGTGCCCGCGCTGGAAGCAGATGCCTTTCCTCAGCAGGCCTTTAGCGACCGCACCACCGGCCTGCTGATGATGCTGGCAGTGGTGGCCAGTGCGGCCTTGTCGATGGTGCTGGGCCTGAAGAAGCAGTGGGCGGTGGCGACCTGGCCCGCGCGCATCACCGTGGGTGTGCTGGCGCTGGGTTATGTGGCGCAGGCAGGTCAAGGCTACCGCGTGCTCGCTACGCCGGCGTGGGCTGTGTGGCCGGCGGTGCTGGTGCTGCATTACTGGATGCTGCGGCAGACGGACCGCCAGGCGTTGGCGCAGGCTACGTCCACGGGCGCCTCTCAGTCGCCCTATGGTTTCCTGCACGCCGCAAGCGCGTGGCTGGTGACCTTCCTTCTTGCGGACTGCCTGTGGTCGGGTATCGGCAAGGCTGAGCTCTGGCGAACTTCCTGGGCCGGCGTGGTCCTGCTGGTCAGCGCCATCGCGGTGCTGATGCTGCTGGCGGTGTGGGCCGGGCGGGCCAACAGCGCGGCCCTGCGACAGGGCGCGAAGTGGCCGCTCAATCCGCATGCCCAGGCTTACTACTGGTATGCCGCCTTGCCGCTGTCGGTGCTGGTGTTCTGGGGGGCTCTCGCCGCCGCCGTCACTTCCTCGGGCCGCACCGCGCCGCTGCCCTATATCCCGCTGCTCAATCCGACCGATTTGACACTGGCGCTTGCGCTGGGCGCCCTGGTGTTCTGGCGCCGCGTGCTGGTGACGGCCGCGCCGCCGCCGGGCAATGCGGGCTGGGTGACCGGCCGCAATGCGCTGGTGGCTTTGGCCTTGCTGGTGTTTGTGGCGGTCAATACTGTGTGGCTGCGTATCGCCCACCATTTCTTCGGCGTGCGCTGGGACGCCGACGCGCTGTTCGGCAGCTTCGTGGTGCAAACCGGTTACGCCATTTTGTGGACGCTGCTGGCACTGAGCCTGATGGTGCTGGCGCACCGGCGCGTGCAGCGGCCGCTGTGGCTGGTGGGCGCAGGCCTGCTGGGCCTGGTGGTCGTCAAGCTGCTGCTGATTGATCTGTCGAATGCCGGCGGTGCAGAGCGCATCATCGCGTTCATCGTGGTGGGTGTGCTGATGCTGGTGGTGGGCTACTTTGCGCCGCTGCCGCCCAAGGCCGCCGTCACCGCCACTGCGCAAGATGTTTTGCCCGAAGATGCGGGCGACCTGAAGGTAACCCACTCATGAAAATCAACCAACGCTTTTTAACGCTGGCGCTGTCCGCCGGACTCGCAACCCCGCTGCTGGTGCAGGCCGCCGACGCCGCGGATGCCGGCAGCGCCAAATCGTATGCCGTTCGCATACCTGTGACGCTGGCGCCTGACGCGCCATTGCAGCGGCTGGTGGTGCCCGCCGAAGCCCTGGTGCGGCTGCAAAGCGCCGGTTATGCCGACATACGCCTCTTCAACGCGGCGGGCCAGCCGGTGCCCATGGCGCTGGCCAATGTCGCCGCGGAAACGGCGACGCAGGAGCAGCAGGTCAAGCTCACGGCGTACCCCATTCTGGGTGCCGCAGGCGCTGCCGGCCTGGAAGGCCTGTCGTTGCGCATTGAAGAGCGGCAGGGCCGGCGCGTGGTGCAGCTCAACACGGGCAGTGGCGCAAACACCGCGGGTGCAGCTTCATCGCAAAAAGTGCTGGGCGCGCTGCTCGACACGCGCAGCGTCAATGCGCCTGCCGCCCGCATGACGCTGGACGCCGACCTGCCGGTCGGCCAGCCAGTCAGCTTTAATGTGCAGGCCAGCAAGGACCTGAAGAACTGGCGGCCCCTGGCCGACACCGTGCTGTACCGCGCCGATGCTTCTGCCAAAGCCGCGAGCCTGGGCGACAACAGCCTTGCGCTTTCCATGGCGGATTTGAAAGACCAGTACCTGCGCATCACCTGGGGCGACGCCGCCGTCACCCTGCGCGGCGCCACGCTGGTCACGTCCCGCAGCACGGCCCTGCGCCAGCGTGTGGGCGCCACCATGACCACGCCGGTGCTGACGAATCCCCATGAGCTGACTTTTGCGTTGCCCTTTGCCACGCCTGTTGCCGCTTTAAAGATCACGCCGCAAGGCAGCAATGTGCTGGTGCCCATCCGCGTGCTGGGCCGTAATGACCGCAACCAGCCTTGGGCCCTGCTGGCCAGCGCCGTGGTCTACCGGATGACAACCGCGGGCAAAGAACAAACCAGCGGGCCGGTCGAATTGCAGGGCTCATCAGTGCGCGAAATGAAGATCGAGGCCGATCTCAAAACGCCGGGGTTTGCCGCCGCGCCTGAAATCGTCCTGCAGTTCGAACCGGCGCAGCTCATCTTTCTGGCCAGCGGGCAGGGCCCTTTCACCCTGGCAGCGGGCCTGGCCAGCGCAACGGGGGCAGCAGGCGCTTTTCTGCCCATGGCCAGCCTGATTCCCGGCTACAAGGCGCAGCAGGAAAACTCGCTGCCTGTCGCCCAGGCCGACGTGTCCAAAGCAGACGTCACCGGTGGCAGTGCCGGTGCGGCCGGCCCGCTGGTGGCGGCGCAGCCCCCCAGCCAGGGCATGCCGACACGCAGCCTGGTGCTGTGGGGCGTCTTGCTGGCGGGTGCCCTGGCGCTGGGGCTGATGGCGTGGGTGCTGCTCAGGCAAACCCGGCAAGGCCCCGGACCGGCCCCATAAGGTCTTCCGGCTGGTGGCGGGTGCTGGCGGGGCTGCTGATACGCTATTGTTTTGATAGCTGCTCGCGCCGGTTCTTATTGGGCTAGGAGCACTTTTGGTTCAAATTTTGCGCGTTTGGTGCTGAAAAACGCCTTCACGTTGCGCACATTTGCATCGCTGGTAAAAAGCCGCTGCGCCAGCGCCAGGTAGCGCGGCATGTCGGCCACATGCACCACCAGCATGAAGTCCGGCCCCGGTGAGACGCGGTAGCACTGCTGCACTGCTTCGTCCTGCACCACCCGCGCCTCAAACGCCTCCTGCTGCTCGGCGCTCTGACGATCCAGCGTGATTTCGACCAGGGCCGTCAGCCCGTGGCCGGAGAGGGCGGCCAGCTTGTCGGGGCTGAGCAGCGCGATTTCACGCTCCACCAGCCCGGCATCGCGCAGGCGTTTCACGCGGCGCAAGCAGGTCGGCGGCGAGATATGGACGCGTTCGGCCAGCGCCTGGTTGCTCAGCGACGCATCGGTTTGCAGGCTGTCCAGCAGTTTCAAGTCGGTGTCATCAATGATTATTTGTTCCATTAATGAAATATAAATGAAATTTAATTTAACTTAATGCAAATGGTGAAATTAAATTCCATTTAGTTTGAAAAATAGATCACATTAGAAAATTGTAAGTACGTAGCATCACCGCATTAACCTTCAGGAGACCTTCATGTGCGGCATTGTTGCTTCCGTTTCGACCCGAAATATCGTTCCCATCCTGGTGCAGGGTTTGCAGCGCCTCGAATACCGCGGTTATGACTCCTGCGGCGTCGCCGTGTACGCCGGCGGCCTGAAGCGCGCTCGCAGCACCTCGCGTGTGGCCGAACTGCAGGAGCAGGTGAGCGCTGACAAACTCGAAGGTGGCACCGGCATTGCGCACACCCGCTGGGCCACCCACGGCGCGCCCGCAGTGCACAACGCCCACCCCCATTTCAGCCACGGCAGCGGCGCGGGCGCCACGGCGCGCGCAGGCAAGGTCGCGTTGGTGCACAACGGCATCATCGAAAACTACGAAGAGCTGCGCACCGGCCTCAAGGCCAAGGGCTATGTCTTCGACAGCCAGACCGACACCGAAGTCATCGTGCATTTGATGGACAGCCTGTACGACGGCGATTTGTTCGAAGCCCTCAAGGCCACCGTCGCGCAACTGCACGGCGCGTATGCGATTGCGGCCTTCTGCAAGGACGAGCCGCACCGCGTCGTCGGCGCGCGCGCCGGCTCGCCGCTGATCCTGGGCGTGGGCAAGGACAAGACCGAGAACTTCCTGGCCAGCGACGCCATGGCCCTGGCCGGCGTGACGGACCAGATCGTTTACCTCGAAGAAGGCGACATGGTCGACATCCAGCTCGGCAAATACTGGGTGCTCAACAAAGAAGGCAAGGCGGTCCAACGCGAAGTCAAAACCGTGCACGCCCACAGCGGTGCCGCAGAGCTGGGCCCGTATCGCCACTACATGCAAAAAGAAATCTTCGAGCAGCCGCGGGCCATTGCCGACACGCTCGAAGGCGTCGAAGGCATCGTTCCCGAGCTGTTCGGCGACGAGGCTTACCGCGTGTTCAAGGATGTTGACTCGGTGCTCATCCTGGCGTGCGGCACCAGCTACTACAGCGGCTGCGCGGCCAAATACTGGCTCGAGTCCATTGCCGGCATCCCCACACAAGTCGAAGTGGCCAGCGAATACCGCTACCGTACATCGGTACCCAACCCGAAATCACTCGTCGTCACCATCACCCAGAGCGGCGAAACAGCCGACACGCTGGCCGCACTGCGCCACGCCCAAAGCCTGGGCATGACGCAGACCCTGACCATCTGCAATGTGTCAACGTCGGCCATGGTGCGCGAATGCAAGCTCGCCTACATCACGCGCGCCGGCGTCGAGATCGGCGTCGCCTCCACCAAGGCCTTCACCACGCAACTGGCAGGCCTCTTCCTGCTCACGCTGGCCCTGGCCCAAAGCAAAGGCAAGCTCAGCGAGGAAGAAGAAGCCGGCCATCTCAAAGCCATGCGCCACCTGCCCGCCGCCCTGCAAGCCGTGCTGGCGCTCGAGCCGCAAGTCATCAGCTGGGCCGAAGATTTCGCAAAAATGGAAAACGCACTCTTCCTCGGCCGTGGCCTGCATTACCCCATCGCACTCGAAGGCGCCCTCAAGCTCAAAGAGATCAGCTACATCCACGCAGAGGCCTACCCCGCAGGCGAACTCAAACACGGCCCCCTGGCTTTGGTCACCAGCGAGATGCCCGTCGTCTGCGTCGCGCCCAACGATGCGCTGCTCGAAAAACTCAAAAGCAACATGCAGGAAGTCCGCGCCCGCGGCGGCGTCCTTTATGTACTGGCAGACGCAGACAGCCACATCGAAAGCGGCGAAGGCCTGCACGTCATCCGCATGCCCGAACACTACGGCGCGTTGAGCCCACTGCTGCACGTGGTGCCGCTGCAGTTGCTGGCGTATCACACGGCTGTGGCGCGCGGGACGGATGTTGATAAACCTCGAAATCTTGCAAAGAGCGTGACCGTCGAATGACAGTCACAGTGCTTGTGAGCGCTAATCGCCATTACATTGGGTCAAGTAGCAACGCAACTCAACACCGAGTCAGCCTGCGAGCACGAGGCTCGCCACCTGAACAAACCAGCTGACGCCCAATGGCAATACCTCGTCGTTGAAGTCGTAGCTGGGATGGTGCAATGAGGGGGTGTCTTCGCGCCCTGGGCCGGGGCCCTGGCCCAGCCACAGGTAGGCGCCGGGCCTGGCTTTCAGCATGAATGCGAAATCCTCTGACGTGAACGCCGCCGAGGGCGCCACTGAAGCCCGCAGGCCCGCGGCTTCTGCGGCGCGCAGGGCCAGCGATGCCTCTTGCGGCGTGTTGATGGTGGCCGGGTAGTAGCGCACGTACTCCACTTCGATCATGGTGCCCGTGGCCTGAGCCACGCCCTGCGCGATCTGCCGGATGGCCGCTTCGATGGTGTCCTGGACGCCGGCGTCGAAGCTGCGCACCGTGCCCGTCAGCTCGACCGCGGAAGGCAGCACGTTGTGCGACTGGCCGCCGCTGATGCGCGTGACCGAGAGCACCGCATTCTCGGTGGGCGGAATGCGGCGCGACGTGATGGTGTGCAGCTGGCTGACCAGCTCGCTCGCGGCAAGCACCGCGTCGGGCGTGCGATGCGGCTGGGCCGCGTGGCCGCCCCGGCCCCGTACCACGATGTCAAAGCGATCCGCCGCCGCCATGATGGCGCCCGGCCGCGTCTGGGCGGTGCCGGCGGGCAGCTCCGGCCAGTTGTGCAGGGCGTAGACCGCATCGCAAGGGAAGCGGTCGAAGAGCCCTTCCTGGACCATCACGCGTGCGCCGCCCCGGCCTTCTTCGGCGGGCTGGAAGATGAAGTTGACGGTGCCGTTGAAGCGGCGGGTGCGTGCCAGCTGGCGTGCCGCGCCCAGCAGCATGGCGGTGTGCCCGTCGTGCCCACAGCCGTGGTGGACGCCGGGGAAGCGGCTGACGTAGGGCCGTTCGCCTTGCTCAAGAATGGGCAGCGCGTCCATGTCGGCACGCAGTCCCACGCTGCGCTGTCCGCTGCCGGCGCGCAGCACACCGACAACACCGGTGCCGCCTATGCCCTCATGCACCTCCAGCCCCAGGTCGCGCAGGGCCGATGCGACGATGCCAGCCGTACGGTGTTCCTTGAACGCAAGCTCCGGGTGCGCGTGCAGGTCGCGCCGCAGCGCCACCAGTTCGGGCAGCAGGTCCGCGATTTCCTGCCTTATGGTCGGGCTCAGCATGCCGTTCGCGCCTGGCCGGCGGTCGTCAGGTACTGCCCCGGTGTCATGCCGAACACGTTCTTGAAATGCCGTGAGAGATGGCTCTGGTCATAAAAGCCCGCCTCGCTCGCCGCGCTGGCGACCGGCATCCCCTGCCGGATCAGTGTTTGGGCGCGTGCCAGGCGGAGCCGGCAGATGTAGCGATGCGGCGAAACCCCCACCTGCTGGCGAAACACAGTGGCGAAGCGCCAGATGCTGAGCCCGGCGAGATCGGCCAGCTCCGACAACGACAGCGCCTGATTGAGGTTCTCGTGGATGTGCCGCTGCACACGCTGGATCGCTGCGGCCGAGCGGGCAGGTGCCGGGATGCGGGAAGGAGGGTTCATGCTCCAAGCGTAGGCCGGCCCCACCGGAGATGGCACCGGAAACGGACTCCGGCGCAGCAGCAAATGTCGAATCGGGTCGGGCTGCAGCAAAAGCTGCGGCCCGGAACCGGCTTCGGAGTCCGCTCAGGCGTGCGGCTGCATCAGCTGCTCGATCGGATAGTAGTTCTTGACGAAAGGCGTCTTGATCACGATATAGCTGAAGTACTTTTCGATGCCGATATTGGCTTCCAGCAAGCCTTCGACGATTTCCTGGTAGTGGTTCACGCCGCGTGTAACGAACTTCAGCAGGTAATCGTAGCCGCCGCTGACCATATGGCACTCGACGATCTCGTCGATGGGCCGGATGCTCATCTCGAACTTGACGAAGTCTTCGCGCTTGTGGTCCTGCAGCGTGACCTCGGTGAACACCAGCAGCGTGTCACCCAGCTTTTCCAGCCGGATCTGCGCGCCATAACCGGCGATATAGCCAGCTTGCTCCAGCCGCTTGACGCGGACCAGGCAGGGGCTAGGCGACAGGCCGACGGCGTCGGCGATCTCAACGTTGGAGGCCCGCCCGTTTTTTTGCAGGTGGCACAGGATTCGCAGGTCGAGGCGGTCAAGCTTGGGATTGCCGGTGGAGGTGTTCATTGTTAACTCCATTTAAGCAAGTTCCACGCCCAAGTCAATCAGGTCAAGCCAGGGCACGCCGCACTTCGGGCTGCTCGAGCACGGTATCCAGCGTGCGGTTCAGCCGTTCGAACATCTGCTCGAACTCCGAGGGCGTGAAGCACAAGGCGGGCGCGAAGCCCAGGATGCCATCGCCGAAAGCGCGGAAGATGAGGCCATTTTCATAGGCCGCTTTGGCGATGCGGTCGGGCAGTTGCAGTGCGGGGTCGAAGCTGGCTTTGGTGTATTTGTCGCTCACCAGTTCCAGCGCGCCGAGCAGCCCGCGTGAGCGCGCGTCGCCCACCAGCGGATGGCGCAGCATGGCGCGCAATCCCGCTTCGAAATGAGACGCGACGCGCTGGCCGTTGGCGAGGATGCCGCCCTCTTCGTAAAGCCGTATGACTTCCAGCGCCACGGCGGCGCTCACCGGGTGTGCGGAGTAGGTGGCGCCGTGGCCCACCACGGCGCCGGCCGGGGTGCCGTCGGCAATGCCGGCGTACACACGCTCGGACATTAGCAACGCACCCATGGGTGCATAGCCAGAGGTCAGCCCCTTGGCGACCGTCATCAGGTCCGGCGACACACCCTCGGCGTCGCAGGCGAACATCGGGCCGGTACGGCCGAAGCCGGTGATCACCTCGTCGGCCACGAACAGGATGTCCAGCTCGCGGCAAGCCTGGTGCATGGCCTTGAGCCAGCCCATGGGCGGCACAATCACGCCGCCCGAACCTTGAATGGGTTCGCAGAAGAAGGCCGCGACGTTTTCCGCGCCCAGCGCGTTGACCTTCTCGCGCAGCGCGGCCACCGAGGCCGCGATCACCGCTTGCGCATCACCGCCCACGGGGCTGCGGTAGGGGTAGGGCGAGGGGATGTAGTGTTGTTCGGGGCGCGGCAGGTCGAAGCCACGGTGGAAGGCGGGCAGGGCCGTCAGGCCGGCGCCGGTCGAGGACGAGCCGTGGTAGCCGCGCTGCAGCGCGATGAAGTGCTTCTTGCTCGGCCGGCCCGTGGCGTTGTAGTACTGCACGATGAGGCGCACGGCCGCATCAATCGCCTCGGAGCCACCCAGCGTCAGGTACACGTGCTTCAGCCCAGGCGGAGAAATCTCCACGAGCTTGGCGGCCAGGCGGATGGCTGGTTCGCTGGCATAGCTGAAATAACCCGTTGCGTAGGGCAGTTCGCGCATCTGGCGCGCGGCGGCTTCCACGACGCTTTCGTGGCCGTAGCCGATGTTGACGCACCAGAGGCCTGCAAAAGCATCCAGCAGTTCGCGGCCATCGGCGTCGCGCAGCCAGGCGCCCTTGCCGGAGCGCAGCACCGTGGCACCGCGCTGCTCATGGCCGCGCCAGTTGGCCACGGGGTGGATCAGGTGGGCGCGGTCGAGCGCCACAAGCGAATCGAGTGAAAGGGTTTTGGTGGACATCATGGGTACAAGCTTAGGCGTGGGTGCGCAGCGGGTGCTGCGGCTTGCCCCCTTGCGCGCGCACGACCATGCTGTTGTTCGTGCGCGTACGGTAGAAGATTCTGCGGTCAGGCTGCTTGATTCGTATGAGTTCGCGGCCCCGGCCAGCCCCGGGATGGCGGGCTCAGTACCCGCGTGAGCGGTCCACCACGCCTTCGAGCGGCAGGCCGGCCTCATATCGCCGCAGGTTGTCCAGCAGCGCTTCGGCCGCGGTCTCGGCCTGGGTGGCGCTCGCGATGTGGGGCGTGAGCCAGATGCGCGGATGGTTCCAGAACGGGTGGCCCTGCACGGGCGGCTCCGGCTCGCAGACGTCCAGGACCGCGGCCGAGAGCCGCCCGCTTTCCAGCGCGGCCAGCAGGTCCGCCTCCACCAAGTGGCGGCCGCGTGCGGCGTTGACCACGCAGGCGCCTTCCGGCAGTGCCTCAAACACGCGGCGTCCGAGAATGCCGCGTGTTTCGGGCGTGAGCGGCAGCAGGCATACCAGGATGTCGGTGCGGGCCAGGAAATCGTCCAGCTCCGCCTCGCCGCTGTAGCAGCGCACGCCAGGCTCGCCGCGCCGCGAGCGGTTCCAGCCCGTGCAGTCAAAGCCGAGCAGCCGCAGCTGCGCAAGCGCCGCGCGCCCCAGCATGCCCATGCCCATCACGCCTACGCGCCGTGTGGAGGCGGGCCGCACAGCGTGCTCCTTCCATTGGCCCAGGCTTTGCTGCCGCAGGTACATCGGCATCTCCCGGTGCAGCGACAGCACCGCCCAGCTGACGTATTCACACATGCAGGCCGTCAGGCCCGGCTCCACCATCCGCACGACAGTCAGTTCCGGCGGCAGCGCCGCGAAATCGAACTGGTCCACGCCGGCGCCCACCGAGAACAGCACCTCCAGGTTGGGAAGGGCCTCGGCGATGCGCGGCGGCGGCTCCCAGGCCGCAAGAAAGCGCACCTGCGCCGGATCGCTAATCTCGGGCCAGGTCTGGAACGGCAGCTGCGGCATCCTGCGCGCGAACTGCTCAGCCCACACGGCCCCGCGCTGCGCGGGACCTTTATATAGGAAAGTCATCTTTTCTCCAGGAAGCCGCATACGACCCGCAATACGTTATAGCCAGTGGCCAGTGGCCAGTGGCCGATACAAGTGCACGCGCGGAACCGGCTTCGCCGGGCCGCAGAGTGCGCCCCCTGAGGGGGGAGCAGGCTACACGAAGTGAGCCTGAACGGGGGTGGGCCATCAACCCATAGCTTGAGTAACCAGCGCCCAGCCGCCGACCGCCGGGCCTCGTGCCAGCGGGCCGTTGCGCACCATGGTCGTGACCGTGTCCACGCGGGGCAGGCCCTGCGCTTCCAGCCATTCAGGCAGGCCGCTGGCGGCGTCGACATCGATGCGCAGGAACTTGCCGGCAAAGCGGCTGCACCAGTGGCCGATGAGCGCCTGCGCGCTGGTGAGGTCGGGTGCCACGACGGGACCGATGGCATGGCCGCGCCCGAAGCGCCGCACGACGGAAAAACCCACGGCTTCACCGCCGCGTGCCAGCACTACCGTCTCGCCGTCGGCCAGCAGCTGGCGCAGCATCGCATCGCGCGGCATGCCGGCGGAAATGGCATCCAGGGCAACGAGTGTCTTTGCGTCGTTGCGGCCCAGCGGGCGCAGCCGCTCGCCGGGCGCAAGGGCCACCAGTTGCGCCGGCGCGGCCGAACCCTGGTGCTGCCGGATTTCGCCTGTGATCTCGAAGCCCATGCGTTCATACAGGCCGCGACCTTCGGCCGTGGCGTGCAGCAGCACCGTGCGGTCTTGCAGGCCCGACATCACCGCATGCATGAGATGCTGGCCCACACGCTGGCCCTGCATGCGCGGCGACACCATCACGTGGCCTACCGTCGCGTGCTGTTTGCCCCAGGGCCAATGCAGCGCGGTACCTATCAGTTCACCGTCGCGCAACGCCGCCACGCCCTCGCCATGCGCCAGGCTGAAGCGCCAGTCTTCCAGGCGATGCGGCCACCCGAACTCGCGTGACAGCCCCTGCGCCGCCTCCAGGTCGTTCTCCTTCAGCCGGCGAAGCGTTACGCCGTCGGGCAATGGACGGCCCACTGCCGCAAGCGCGGCCTGTGGAATGGAAACGTGGTCGGGCATGGGGCTTTCCTTCAAAAACGTCAAGGGCGGTTTGGGGAAGATGATGCTCGGCGCAAGGGCCGGCGGCTTGTACGATCTTGGCGCCGGCCGCGGCCGCTGGAAGAACGGCACAAAGCGCCTGGAGGCCGCGGTACTGCGAAGGAATGCTGCGTTCGCGCCGCGCAGAACCGCAACAACTGCGGCGGATGCTGCCTAGGATTGCTCCTATCCGAACCACCGCACCGCCTGAATTATTTCTCCATCCCACCATCCACGAGGCCAACCATGATTTTCCGACCCAAGTACATCTCCTTCGATTGCTACGGCACGCTCATTTACTTTCGCATGCACGAGGTGGCCTACGGCATTGTGGGAGACCAGCTTCCGCCCGAGCGCATGCAGCAGTTCATCAAGGACTTCAGCGCCCTGCGGCTGGATGAGGCCATGGGCGACTGGAAGCCTTACGACCAGGTGCTCAAGTCGGCATGGGCGCGCACCTGCAAGCGCCACGGGGTCGCTTACCGCGACGAGGACGGCCAGAAGTTCTACGACGCGGTGCCCACCTGGGGCCCGCACACCGACGTGCCGTTTTCGCTCACCCGCGTGGGCAACAAGATCCCGCTGGTGATCCTGTCCAACGCCATGAACGAGCAGATCGACGCCAACGTCCGCAAGCTCGAAGCGCCCTTCCACAAGGTGTACACCGCGCAGGATGCAGGCGCCTACAAGCCGCGCCTGCAGGCCTTCGAGTACATGTTCGACCAGCTGGGCTGCTCGCCGGACGACATCCTGCACGTGTCCTCCAGCCCACGCTACGACCTGATGTCGGCCCACGACATGGGCATCAAGAACAAGGTGTTCGTCAACCGTGGCCACGAGCCCAAGCCCAGCGAGTTCTACAGCCATGTGGAGATCCGCGACATCAACGGGTTGCCGGCGCTGGTCGGCCTGTAATCCGGCGCACGCCCGCTTCCCACCTTCTCGCCTTCCACTTCATTCAATTGCAAAAGTACCGCTACCCATGAGCAACCTCACTTTCTTCAAGCTCGACAACCTGGGTCCCGGCCGCGAGAGCGGCCCCTTGCCCGAGCGCCTGCTCGACGGCGATCCGCGCTTCACCAACTGGGACGTGGAACAGACGGCCGACGGCAAGCTGCGCACCGGCGTGTGGGAAGTGACACCCGGCACCATCCGCTCGATCAAGGGCGGCGTCTGGGAGTACTGCCACATCCTCTCCGGCGTGTCGGAGCTGATCGAAGACGGCAAGGAACCCATCCGCATCCAGGCTGGCGACAACTTCGTCATGAAGCCGGACTACGTCGGCAAGTGGCGCTGCATTGAGACCACGCGCAAGATCTGGATCATCTACGGCTGCGCATGAGCGCGGCCCAAACTTCCATGCCCAACAATCTCCTCGTCACCTTCAAGCTCGACCAATTGGGCGAGCCGCGCGAATACCGGCCGCCGGCCGATCGTGTCATCGAAGGCGACATCGTGTGCCGCAGCTGGGACGTCGACAGCGCCAAGGACGGCAAGGTCCGCGCCGGCGTGTTCGAATCGACCCCGGGTGTCAATCGCTCCATCAAAGGCGACACCTGGGAGTTCTGCCTGATCCTGTCCGGGGTGGCGGAAATCACCGAGGACGGGCAGGCCCCGGTGACCTACCGGGCCGGCGATTGTTTCATCATGAAGCCCGGCTACACCGGCACCTGGCGCACGCTTGAAACCGTGCGCAAGGTCTGGGTCACGGCATGAGTGAGTCAGCCATGTTCGGGCTCGCGAACCAGTCCTTATTCAAGCAGACAACAATGACCCCGGAGATGATATGAAACTGACATCCTATTGGCTGGACACATCGGAGCCCTTCAAGGGCGCCACCCCGGGGCCGGTGCAGGGCAGCTGCGACGTGGCGGTGATCGGTGGCGGCCTGACCGGTGCTTCGGCCGCGCTGGCGCTTGCCAGGAAGGGCGCGCGTGTCTTGCTGCTGGAAGCGGACACGATAGGCAACGCGGCATCCGGCCGCAACGGCGGCATGTGCAACAACGGCTTCGCCCAGGACTACGGCATGATGTCGGCCAAACTCGGCAAGGACGTCGCCAACCGGCTCTACCGGGCTTTTGATGCCGGGGTCGATTTGGTCGAACGCCTGGTGGTTGAAGAGAACATCGACTGCAGCTTCGCGCGCGTCGGCAAGATCAAGCTGGCGGCCAAGCCCGAGCACTACGACAAGCTGATGCGCAGCCAGGAGTTGCTGGCCGCCACGGTGGATCCCGATACGCATATGGTGAGCCGCGCGGATCTGGCAGGTGAAGTCGGTTCGGACCGCTACTACGGTGGGCTGGTCTACCGCAAGGGTGCTGGCATGCATGTGGGGCGCTTTGTGCGCGGCCTGGCGGAAGCGGCGGCGCGGCGCGGCGCCGAAATCCACGAGCACTCGCCGATGACGGCCCTGCGGCCTGCGCCTGGCGGCGGCCACATCGTCGAAACGCCAACGGGCCGACTCCATGCCAAGCAGGTTTTCCTGGCGAGCGGAACCTCGCAGACCGGGCCGCTGGGATGGATCCGGCGCAGGATCGTGCCGGTCGGCGCCTTCCTGATCGTCACCGAACCCCTACCGAAAGAGACGCTGGACCGGCTGCTGCCAAAACGCAGGATGGCGGTCGATACCAAGAACCTGGTCAACTACTTCCGCACTACACCCGATAACCGGCTGCTCTTCGGGGGACGCGCTCGCTTTGCCGTCTCCGATCCGGCCTCGGACGAAAAAAGCGGCGCCATCCTGCGCACTGCACTGCACGAGGTATTTCCCGAACTCCGCGATGCGCGCATCGACTATTGCTGGGGCGGCATGGTCGACATGACGCGTGACCGGCTGCCACGCGCCGGCGAGCGCAACGGTATTTACTATTCCATGGGGTACAGCGGCCACGGTACCCAGATGTCAACGCTGATGGGAAGCATCATGGCGGAGGTCATGGATGGGCGCACCGACCTGAACCCCTGGAAAGACTTCACCTGGCCGGCCATCCCGGGCCACTTCGGCCCTCCCTGGTTCCTGCCGCTGGTCGGCGCCTACTACCGCCTCAAGGACAAGCTGTCCTGAAGACCGTTGAGGATCGTGGCCTTCAGGCCCGGTCCAGCTGCGCCGCGATGAGATGGAGCGGGTGCGTCCGCTTGCCCGATGACTGGCGCAAAACAATCCGGCTTGTGAACTTCCCGATGCCGATATCTTCCTGCAGCAGGCTCTCCATCAGCGCCTGGAAATGGGTGACGTTCGGCGCCACGATTTTCAGCAGGTAGTCGTAACCGCCGCTGAGGTTGTACCACTCCACGATTTCGCCGTGGCGATCCACGGCCTGCTCGAACTTGCGGAAGTCCGGAGGCCGATGGCTGCTGATCGTCACCTCGGAAAACACCACCACACAATTGCCCAGCTTCTCCAGCGCGATGTGGGCGCCATAACCGCGAATCACGCCGATTTCCTGCAGCCGCTTTGTCCGCACCAGGCACGGGCTCTGGCTCAGGCCGACGGCGTCGGCCAGCTCGACGTTCGAGCAGCGACCCTCGCGCTCGAGGTGCGCGAGGATCTTGAGGTCGAAGCGGTCGAGAGACGTTGCGGGAGTCATGGCCGGATGGTAGCGCCGGATACCGAATGCGGCTAGTGAGTACCGGCCACCCGCGCTTCAGCCAGGGATTCGTCGAGCGCCCGGATGACGAGGCCGGCCTGGTCCGCCGACAGCACAAGGGGCGGGCGGATCTTGAGTACGTTGTGTCCCATCGCGCAGGCGCTGATCAGCACGCCCTTGTCGCGCATCCGGTTGACCACCTGACTCGTCAGGCCGCGGTCCGGCGCGCGCGATGCCCGGTCTGAGACCAGTTCGACCCCGACAAACATGCCGGCACCGCGCACGTCACCGATAGCCTCGTGGCGGGCTGCCAGGGTGGCGATGCCGTCGTGAAGAATCTTGCCCACCTTGGCGGCATGCTGCACCAGACCGTCCCGCTCTATCGTGTCCAGTACCGCCAGTGCCGCCGCGCAGGAAACGGTGTTGCCCGCGAAGGTGTTGAAGTAGCGCGAGCTCTTGCCGAATTCGGCCAGCACGTCGGCGGTCGCCAGCAATCCCGCGATGGGTTGGCCGTTGCCCATCGGTTTGCCCATGGTGACGATGTCGGGCACCACGCCATGGCGCTGGAAACCCCAAAGGTGTTCGCCGGTCCGGCCGAAACCGGGTTGGACTTCGTCGGCAATGAAGAGGCCGCCCGCCCGCTTGATCGCCTCGACCGCGCGCTTCAGGAAGCCTTGCGGTCCGGGAAGGATGCCGTCGCTGGTAAACAGCGAATCGACAATCAGCGCGGCCGGCTGGATGCCGTGGCGCCGCAGGTCGGCGATGGCCGCCTCGACGTCGCGGGTGAAGCGTTCGGACAAATCGGCGCCGCCGGCGTGGTACAGGCGCGGCGCCGGCACCAGGCGCACGTGCGCGCCGAGATCGACGCTCACGCCCAGCGAGGGCGAGAACTTGGCCACCGCATCGGTGATGCCGTGGTAGGCGGTTTCGGTCACGATCATGCCGGTGCCGCCGGTGCGGACCTTCGCGATGCGATAGGCGAGGTCGTTGGCCTCGCTGCCTGTGCAGGTCAGCATCAAGTGGGCCAGGCCGGTTCCGGGCACGCTCGCGAGCAGGCGTTCGGCCAGTTCGAGAATCGTGTCGTGCAGATAGCGCGTGTTGGTCGCCAGCGTCTGCACCTGCCGGCAGATCGCCTCGGTCACCGCCGGGTGGCAATGCCCAAGCGAGGTGACGTTGTTGTAGGCGTCGAGGTAGCGGCGTCCCTCGGGGTCGATCAGCCAGGCGCCTTCGCCGCGCACGATGTGCAGCGGCCGTTCATACATGAGGCGGTAGGCCGGGCCGAGCAGGGCGTCGCGGCGCGCGATCATCTGCGCTGTGGCCGGGCCCACGTCGGCGCGGCCGGGGATATAGGCATTGACCATGTTGAGGTCGGTGGTGCTTTTCATTGGGTGGCTCCTGTTTGTACGTATGCGTGGACCCCGGCCAGCAGCCGGTCGCGTGCGGTGTCGCGGGAAAGATCGGCCATCTGGGACAAGCCTTCCCACGCCGCGGGGTTGTGCCGCATGATGTAGGCGCGGTTCTCGGGATAACGCGCGGCGCGCCATTCCGAAATCAACGCCGTGATGAGGTGTCGCGTGGCCAGGAGATCGGCAAGGACCTCCTGTTCGGCGCCGGTCAGCGGCAGCACCGCGTGATAGGCGGCCACGAACTGGGCCGGTCCCTCGAAAGGGTCGGGGTTGCCGGCCATGTGGAAGGCGGCGGCCGTCGCCACCTCGCCGACCAGCGGTGCGTGCACCATGTCGCCGAAGTCGATGATGCCGACGATGCGCGCCTGGTCGTCGGGTGCGACCAGCACGTTGTAGAGGTGGTAGTCGTTGTGGATCACCTGGGACCGCAGCGATGCCAGGCGCGGCAGCACGTGCGTCGTGAAGCGCGTCATGAAGGCCTGGGCCAGCGCGCGTTGCTTGCCTTCTACAAGGCTGTCGAGCTGTGCGCCCAGCCGATGCGCCGTGGCGACGTTCCACAGCAGGTCGTGCGCCGCGCCCGGATGCGCGAAGCCTTGCAGCGCGCGGTTCAAGCCGGCAAGCCCGGCGCCCATGGCGCGCCGCTGGGCGGCGGTGCGCACGGTCTCGCGGATCTGGATGCCGTCCAGGTAGCTCAGCATGCGCACGCGTGTCTGGACGCCCCCGGCTAGCGCGACCGTGTCGTGCGTGTGTCCTTGGAGTGTTCGCACGACGCGCGGCACCGGCTGGTCCGGTGACATGCGGGCGATGTGGTCTAGCGCCGCGATCTGGAAGTCGACGACCGCGGGGGACTCCGACGGGTTGCTGATCTTCAGGACGTAGCGAGAGCCGTCGGCCGCCTCTACCAGGCAGTTCTGGTCGCGCTCGCCCGCCAATGGCCGGGTGGAACCCTCGATGCCGTAGAGGCGGCGGACCAGGGCCTCCACTGCCGCCGGCGCGAGGTCGGGCGCGGTGGTGCTCAGCGCCGTCATAGGCCGAGCAGGCCGGGAAGCTGGCGGACGTCGGTCAAACGGCTGACACCGTAGGCGTCGGAAGTCGGTTCATGCCCGCGGTCTATGAGGGCCTTGGCCATGAAGCCCAGGTCGGAGGCCGTCATCAGGTCGTAGCGAAAGCTCGACGAGACGTGCATCATCTGGTCGGGCGCGCATCCGAGCTGGTCGAACATGTATTCGAAGGCCTGGAAGCGCGGTTTGTAGGCGCGCGCTTCCTCGGCGGTGTAGACCGCGTGGAACTTCGCCTTCAGGTGGGCGACGCTGGCCGGGATCAAATCGATCATCGAGTTCGAGAGGATCACCAGCGGCACGTGCGGCGCAATCGCCTCCAGAACCTCGACGACGTTCGGGTGCGGTTGCCAGATGGGAATGGCGTCGTACAGCGCCACGGCGTCCGACGGTTGGTAGTCGATGCCGTGGGCCTTGCATGCACGGCGGATCGAATTCTCCACAACCTCGAAGAAGGGCTTCCACTCGCCCAGGACCTCATCGAGGCGATAGGTCCGAAAGCTGTCCAGGAAGGCCGGCATACGGCCGGCCGGAACGCGGTCTTTGAACAGGCCTTTGGCGGTCGGGCCCATCTCGAAGTTGATGAGCGTGCCGTAGCAGTCGAAGCTGATGAATTTGGGTTTGAATGTCATAGAAGGATCCACGCTGTTGGGATGGATATAAGTCTATGAATTCCCCGCCTTCGGAAATGCCGCATTCACGTGCGGTGCAAGTGGAATCCGTTTCAATCCGGGGGCTTGCCGGAACTTTGCTTGGCCCCGGATTGCGGGTGCTTCGCTCTTTTAGAAATCAGCCACTTTGCCCCACATCGATTCCTTGAACCGGGCGGGGTCGAAAGGCTTCGGATCGAAGATCGGTTGTGCCCCCGACACGATGTCGGCGATCAGGTGGCCGGCGCCAGGGCCAATGCCGAAGCCGTGCCCCGAAAAACCCGCGGCCAGGATGAGGCCGGGAACCTGCGGCAGTTCCCCGATGCCCGGCACGCCATCGGGTGTGCTGTCGATGTAGCCCGCCCAGGTGTTGGCGATGCGGGCTTCGCGCAGCGCGGGCAACAGGTCGACGGCACGGCGGTGGATTTCGCGGACACCGGCGGGGTCGGGAGTCGGGTTGAGGATGCGCGCCCGTTCCATGGGGGTGGGGGCGTCCAGCTTCCAGCGCGCGCGGGTTTCGTGGCCCCAGCGTATGCCTTCCATGCCGCCGGGAAACACGTTGCGCCAGCGCTTGGCGAACATCGGGATGAACTGCGGCGCGAAGCGCAACAGCTGCGGTGTGGGGTCGGCGCGCCCACGGCCGCTGATAGCCAGGACATAATGCCCGTCGGGACGCCGGGTGACGGCGACGCGCGGGCTGGTCAGCGCTGCCGGCAGTTGCTGCGCCACCGGCGACAGGCGCACGATGGATTGGCGTATCGTGGCGAGCGGAAAGCGCACGCCGAGCTGGTTGCAGAACGAGGACGCCCAGGCACCGCCCGCGAGCACCGCAGTGCGGGTCTTGATGGTTCCCGCTTCGGTCACGACGCCGCTGAGCCGGCCGCCCTCCATCTCGATGCCGCGCGCGGCGCAGTTCTGGTGGACGGTGCCGCCGAGCTTCATGAGCGCGGCCGCCACGGCGGGCGCCGCCTTGGCCGGGTCGGCCGTTCCGTCGCTGGGTGAGAAGACGCCGCCCTTCCACGCGCGGCCGGTCGCCTGGCCCCGCTCCGAAGCTTCGCGGCCGCTCAGCATGTGCGTGGTCACGCCGGCGGTCGTGGCGAATTCGCGCCACTTGGCCCAGCCGGCAATCTGGGCTTCGTCATCGCTGAGGTACAACAAGCCGCAGCGCGTGAATCCGGTGTCTTCGCCGCTGTCGGCGGCAAACTGGTCCCAGAGTTCGAGGCTTTTGGTGGCCATGGGCAGCTCGCGCGCATCGCGGTTCTGCTGGCGGCACCAGCCCCAGTTGCGGCTCGATTGTTCGGCGCCGATGTGGCCTTTTTCGACCAGTGCGACCGACATGCCGCGCTTGGCCAGGTAGTAGGCGGTAAAAACACCGATGATCCCGCCGCCGATCACGACGACATCGGCGCTGGCTGGCGGGGCGGAGGAAGTCTCGAGGAGGCGCAGGGGCTGGGACATGGATGGATTCTGGTCGTTGTTGGATGTCTGCATTTTTTGCACCAAGGCCGCGCTCATGCCGGCTGCTCCTGCCCGAAACCAAGAATTGCCTTGGTTTCCAGGTACTCCTCAAGGCCTTCGATGCCGTATTCGCGGCCATTGCCCGAGCGCTTGTAGCCGCCAAAGGGGGCATGGGGGCTCCAGGCCGGATAGTTGATGTGCACCTGCCCCGAGCGGATGCGCGCCGCAACCGCACGCGCCGTGGGGAGGTCCTGGCCCTGCACGTGCGCGCCCAGGCCGTAGACCGTGTCGTTGGCGATCTCTACCGCCTCATCCACGCTGTCGTAGGCGATGATCACAAGCACCGGCCCGAAGATTTCTTCCTGCGCGATCTGCATTTGGGAGTTCACGCCGGAGAAGATGGTCGGGCGGCAATAGAAGCCGCGTTCCAGGCCCTCAGGCCGGCCGGGGCCGCCGCAAATGAGGCGCGCACCCTCGGCAATCCCGGTGGCAATCATTTCCTGCACCCGGTTGAACTGCGCGCGGTTGGCCACCGGGCCGTGCGTGGTCTGCGGCGAGCGCGGATCGCCCACGACAAAGCTCAAGGCCGCTTCGAGCACGATCCGCTCAACCTCCTGCAGGCGCTCGCGTGGCACGATCATGCGGGTCGGCGCGCTGCAAGACTGGCCGACGTTGCGAAAGGCGGCCGCCACGCCCGCCGGTACGGCGCGAGCCAGGTCCGCGTCCGGCAGGATCACGTTGGGCGATTTGCCGCCGAGCTCCTGGGCCACACGTTTGACCGTCGGGGCCGCCGCCTGGGCCACCAGCACGCCGGCCCGGGTCGAGCCGGTGATCGAGATCATGTCCACGTCTGGATGCGCCGACAGCGCGGCGCCGACCTCGGGCCCATTGCCGCTCACCAGGTTGAACACACCCGGCGGGATGCCGGCGTCGTGCACCACCTCGGCAAACAGCAAGGCGCTCAGCGGCGACAGCTCGCTGGGTTTGAGGACCACGGTGCATCCGGCGGCCAGGGCGGGGCCGACCTTGGCGGTGATCTGGTAGAGCGGCCAGTTCCAGGGCGTGATCAGGCCGCACACGCCAATGGCCTCGCGCTGGATAGTCACGCCCTCCCGGTGGGAGAGGAAGGGATAGCTGGCCAGGTTGTCACGGGCCACGCGGATGTGCTCGGCCGCGACCGGCACCTGGGTGCTGCGCGCAAAGCCGATGGCGGCGCCCATCTCCAGCGAGATCGCCTGGGCGAAGAGTTCGGCCCGTTCGAGGATCAAGGTGTGGATGCGGCCGAGCAGCAAGGCCCGGTTTTCAGGGGAACTGACAGACCAGGTGGCGAAAGCGGAGCGGGCAGCGGCCACAGCCACACCGACATCTTGTGCGCCTCCCAAGGCGATACGCGCGATGGGCTCCTCGGTCGACGGGTTGATGACGCTAGCCCGGGCTTGCCCTGCGGGCAGGACCCACTCGCCGTCTATGAACAGGCGATCCAGCCGGCCGGCGGCTTTGAGCTGCTCAACAAGGGAGACGTTCATGGGCGCATATCCTTTGCCGCGGCGCGGTTGATTCCGCGCTGCACCGCGGGGAAATTGCCCTTGCGGAACCCCCGCATTGTGTCGTCATATTCCATGCTTTCCCTCTCAAAAGAATCGAAGTCATGGTACGCCCTTGACCGGAATTGATCTGCCGTTTAAGCGTGGGCATTCGGCATGAACGGTGCGCAAGCGGCGCACAACCGCAGCATCTGCGGCGGTGCTTCAATAGCATTCATTGCATGGCGCCGGCGAACCGGCACAGGCTTTGCACCACCCCTTCCAGGAGGACGCTTTTTATGACCCTTCGTCCCAAGTCCATTGGCTTCGATTGCCGCGGCATGCCGACTGGTTTCTCCATGCGCCGGATGGCCTGCACGCGCTACGGCATTACAAGGGCGGTGGGGCCAGGCAGGGCGGCACAAGCCGTCGGGGGTGTGCCGCACACCATGCCGCCGGCTATCCGCAAAACCGCAGTTTTAACCAAGCGCCCCGGCGTGATCGAGGTATATCCCCGGTCAGCAGGTGCTCCAATGCCTTTACCCCACCACGAGAAACCAGGAGAACACCATGGCAGATAACAAGCAGCTGAACGGCCTGATCGGCCCCGAAGAGAGCACACGCATCCTGGGTGCGTTGCAACGCGGCGCGAGCCGGCGCGATGTATTGGCCATGTTGACGGCCGGCGGCATGCAGGCGGCCCTGGCCGGCAGCATCGCCGGCCTTGCCGCGAATGCACAGGCGCAAACGCAAACGCCGCGCAAGGGCGGCCGCATCAAGGTGGCGGGCGCGGTCTCCTCCGTAAGCGATACGCTGGACCCGGCCAAGCAGGCCAACCAGGCCGACTACGCCCGCGGCTTCACCTTCTACAACGGGCTGACCTGGCTGGACAGCAGCCTCACGCCCCAGCCCTCGCTGGCCGAGGAGTTCACCACCAAGGACGCCAAGACCTGGATCTTCAAGCTGCGCAAGGGCGTGACCTTCCACGACGGCAAGCCGCTGACTCCGGCCGACGTGGTGTTCTCCATGATGCGGCACAAGAACCCGGCCACCGGCTCCAAGGCCAAGGTGCTGGCCGACCAGATCGAAGACGTGACGGCCTCCGGCCCCAATGAAGTCACCATCCGCCTGGTGGCCCCCAACGCCGACCTGCCGGCCATCCTGGGCACCTACCACTTCCACATCATCAAGGACGGCACGACCGACTTCAACGCCGGTATCGGCACGGGCCCCTACAGGGTCAAGGAGTTCAAGTCCGGCGTGCGTTCTATCGGCGTGCGCAACGAGAACTACTGGAAGCCCGGCCGCCCCTACCTGGACGAGATCGAGTACGTGGGCATCAGCGACGAGTCGGCGCGCGTCAACGCGCTGCTGGCCGGCGAGCTGGACCTGATCGGCACGGTCAACCCGCGCTCGATCGACCGCGTCAACGCCAGCGGCAAGGCCGCCATCTTCGAGACCAAGGGCGTTTCGTATACCGACCTGATCATGCGGCGCGACAGCGGCCCGGGCGCCAACCCTGACTTCGTGATGGCCATGAAGCTGCTGTTCAATCGAGAGCAGATGCTCAAGTCCATCCAGCTGGGCCGCGGCGTTGTGGCCAACGACCAGCCCATCGCGCCGGGCAACCGCTTCTTCTTCAAGGGCCTGCCGCAGCGCCCCTACGACGCCGACAAGGCCAAGTGGCACCTGAAGAAGGCCAACCTGGGCAGCGCCGCCATCCCGATGGTGGCCTCGTCCGCGGCCACCAGCTCGGTGGAGATGGCGCTGGTGCTGCAGCATGCGGCGCGGCAAGCCGGCCTGAACCTGGATGTGCGCAATATGCCGGCCGACGGTTACTGGTCGCAGCACTGGATGAAACACCCGATCAATTTCGGCAACGTCAATACGCGCCCCACGGCCGACCTGGCCCTGACGCTGTTCTTCAAGTCCGATGCGCCCTGGAACGAAGCGGGCTGGAAGAGCGAGAAGTTCGACCAGCTTCTGGTGGGCGCTCGCGCCGAAACCGACACGGCCAAGCGAACCCAGATGTACGCCGACATGCAGACGCTGATCAACCAGGACGGCGGCATCGGTATCCCGATGTTCCTCTCCAGCCTGGACGGCCACAACAAGAAGCTCAAAGGCCTGCAGGTGAACCCGCTGGGTGGGATGATGGGCTACGGCTTTGCCGAACACGTGTGGCTGGAGGGATGACTCCCCCCCGAAGCGCCTTCGGCGCCTCCCCCCTAGGGGGGCGCCCTCTGCGGCCCGGCAAAGCCGGTTCCGCGCCGGCACTTGAATGGAAGAGCCTCGTATGAATCTCACTATCCTGAAACTGGTCGGCGGCCGCATACTCGCCGGGCTCGGCTCACTGCTGGCGGTGTCGGTGGTGGTGTTCGCCATCACCTCCGTGCTGCCGGGCGACGCGGCCGAAGAGAAGCTGGGGCAGGACGCCACGCCCGAGGCGGTGAAGGCCTTGCGCACCGAGATGGGCCTGGACCGAAGCCCGGTGCTGCGCTACTTCGACTGGCTGGGCGGCATGGCCAAGGGCGACGCGGGCAAGTCCGTGGTCACCGGCATGCCGGTGGGTGAGGCCATCGCCAGCCGCCTGCCCGCTTCGCTGCAGCTGGCCGCGGTGACGACGGTGTTTTCCGTCCCGCTTGCCCTCGGCCTGGGCATTCTGTGCGCCTTGCGGCGCGGCTCGGCTTTCGACCGTTTCACCAGCATGGCGACAGTGGCCGTCGTGTCGGTGCCGGAATTCCTGGTGGCCACGCTGGCCGTGCTGGTGTTCGCGGTGCAGCTGAAATGGCTGCCCGCGCTGTCGTACGCGGTCGACGTTTCGTCGCCGGGCGAGATGCTGCGCTCTTTCGCGTTGCCGGTGCTCAGCCTGGGCAGCGTGATCGTGGCCCAGATGCTGCGCATGACGCGCGCGGCCGTCATCGACCAGCTGGCCGCGGCCTATATCGAGATGGTGCGGCTCAAGGGCGCCAGCGCTGCGCGCACCGTGCTGTTCCACGCGCTTCCCAATGCCATCGGCCCCATCGCCAACGCGGTGGCGCTGAGCCTTTCCTACCTGCTGGGCGGCGTGATCATCGTCGAGGTGATCTTCAATTACCCGGGCATCGCCAAGCTCATGGTGGACGCCGTCGCGCAGCGGGACATGCCGCTGGTGCAGGCCTGCGCCATGATCTTCTGCTCGGCCTACCTGGTCCTGGTGATGCTCGCCGATGTGTGCGGCATCGTCGCCAACCCGCGATTGAGGCACCAATGAGCACCGCAGCGCACAGCGCGGAGGTTTTTCCATGAGTATTGCAACACTTGCTTCTTCGACGGTCGCCACCAGGCGCCGCGCTTGGCTCGCAGGCTGGTCGCGCGCCGGCAAACTCGGGCTGGCCGTACTGGCCTTCTGGGTGGCCGTGGGGATCTTCGCCTGCTTCGTGCCTGACAGCGCGCTTGGCGAGATGTCCGACGCCGGCGTGTTCCAGGGAATGAGCGCGCAGCACTGGCTGGGCACCGACTACCTGGGCCGCGACATGCTCACGCGCATTGTTGTCGGCACACCCTACACCATCGGTGTGGCCTTTGTCGCAACGCTGATCGCCTGCGGCGTGGGCGCGGTTCTCGGGCTGCTGGCCGCCGTGGCGGGCGGCGCGGTCGACGCGGTGCTCAGCCGCGTGCTGGACACGCTGGTGTCCATCCCGAGCAAGATGTTCGCGCTGGTGGTGATCGCCGGTTTCGGCTCCTCGGTCCCGCTGCTGATCGCGGTGACGGCCGTGGTTTACGCGCCGGGCGCCTACCGCATCATCCGTTCGCTGGCTGTGAACATCAACGCCATGGACTACGTGCTGGTGGCTCGCGCCCGCGGCGAACGCCGGGCCTACATCATGCGCCGCGAGATCCTGCCCAACATCACCGGCCCGCTGCTTGCCGACATGGGCCTGCGCTTCGTCTACGCCCTGCGCCTGCTGGCAAGCCTGAGCTTCCTGGGCCTGGGCGTGCAGCCGCCGATGGCTGACTGGGGCTCCCTGGTGCGCGAGAACCTCGGTGCCTTGCCGCTGGGTGGCGTGTCCGTGCTCGCCCCAGCCTTCGCGATCGCCGCGCTGACCATCGCGGTCAACCTGGTGATCGACAACCTGCCGGGCCATACCGACGCAGACCGGGAGAAACATTAATGGGTGCCACTGTCCTCGTAAACGACTTGCGCGTCGTGGCGCAAGCCGCCGGCGGCGAAACCGAGATCGTCAAAGGCGTTTCCTTCCGCATCGAGCCCGGCGAGGTGCTGGCGCTGATCGGCGAATCCGGCTCGGGCAAGACCACCATAGGCCTGGCGCTCATGGGCTATGCGCGGCACGGCTGCCGCATCTCCGGAGGCAGCGTGCGCATTGGTGACACCGACGTGCTGGGCCTCACTGAATCCGAGCGGCGCCGCCTGCGCGGCCGCCGCGTCTCTTACATCGCGCAGAGCGCCGCCGCTTCCTTCAACCCGTCGCGCACCATCATGGACCAGGTGGTGGAAACCGCGCACATCCATTCGCTGATGCCACGCACCGAGGCCGAGAAAAAAGCCGTGACGCTATTCCGCGAGCTGGCGCTGCCGCAGCCTGACACCATCGGCCAGCGTTACCCGCACCAGGTTTCGGGCGGGCAGTTGCAGCGCCTGATGGCCGCGATGGCGCTGATGAGCGACCCGGACCTGGTGATCTTCGACGAGCCCACCACGGCGCTGGACGTCACCACCCAGATCGAGGTGTTGCACGCCTTCCGCCGCGTGGTGCGCGAGCGCCAGACCACGGCGGTCTACGTCACGCACGACCTGGCGGTGGTGGCCCAGATGGCCGGCCGCATCCTGGTGCTGCGCGACGGCGCCGAGCGCGAGATCGGCACCACGGCACAGATCATCAACACGCCGAAGGACGACTACACGCGCAGCCTGATCGCCGCGGCGAATCCCAAGGCCCGCAGCGGCGAGACAGTGGCCGAGGGCGCCACCCCGCTGCTGCAGGTGCGCAACCTGGTCGCCGGCTATGGGCCCCTGGACAAGCACGGCCGGCCCGCCTCGCCGGTGCTCGACGATGTGCGCCTGACCCTGTACCGCGGCCAGGCGATCGGCGTCATCGGCGAGTCCGGCTCCGGCAAGACCACGCTGGCCCGCGCCGTCGCCGGCCTGATCGGCCCCGCCGGCGGCCAGATCATGTTCGACGGCAAGCCGCTGCCGCGCCTGGTGTCGCAGCGCTCGCCCGAGGAGCTGCGCCGCATCCAGATCGTGTTCCAGATGGCGGATACGGCGCTCAATCCTGCGCACACCATTTCCGACATCCTCGCGCGGCCGCTGCAGCTGTACCGCGGCTTGAAGGGCGAGGCCCTGAACAAGCGCATCGCGCAGCTGCTCGACCTCGTGCAACTGCCGCAGGCCTGTGCCCGGCGCTTGCCTGGCGGGCTTTCCGGTGGGCAGAAGCAGCGCGTCAACCTGGCGCGCGCGCTGGCCGCCGACCCCGACCTGATCCTGTGCGACGAAGTCACCTCGGCGCTGGACACGGTCGTGGGTGCTGCCATCCTGGACCTGCTGGCGCAGCTGCGCAAGGAACTCGGCGTTTCGTACATGTTCATCAGCCACGACATGAACACCGTGCGTGCGGTGTGCGACGAGATCGTGGTGCTGTACGCCGGGCAGAAGGTGGAGTCGCTGACCCGGTCGGCTTTCGCGCATGCGCCGCGCCATCCGTATTTCCATTTGCTGGCCAATTCCGTTCCCGAGTTGCGCCCGGGATGGCTCGATGAAGTCGGGGCGGCGCAGCGTGCGGCCCTGCCGCTGGTGCAGGCGCCTGTCGACCGCGCGGGCATCTGCAGCTTCCTGGACCGTTGCCCCTTGCGCGTGGCCGGCGTGTGCGACAGCAAGACGCCGCCGCGGCATGAACTCGAAGGCGGCGTGGAGGTCTTCTGCCACCGCAGCGCCGACGAATTGCTGCAACTGCAGCAGACCCAGGCGCCGCCGCGTGAATGCACGGCCTGATCCATCCGGACGGCCTGCCTCGGGAGCGCCGCGTGCGCAATAAAGATTGGCACCCCGGGTGCCATCGGGAATCTCTTTGTTGAATTGAACCGAACTGAATTGAACTTAACTGAATAGATTGAACTGACATGCAAACACTCAACTACATCGCTGGCCGCTGGCAGGCTGCCCAGGACGGCCGCCAATTCGAGGTGCGCAATCCCGCCGACGACAGCCTGATCACCCTGGCGGCCGACGGCGGCGCAGTGGACGCGCGGCTGGCCGCCGACGCGGCGGCGCAGGCACTGCCCGCCTGGAAGGCACGCTCGCCGCGCGATCGCTGCCTGATCCTCAAAAAATGGCAGGCGCTGATCGAGCGCGACGTGGAGCCGCTGGCTGAACTGATTTCGCGCGAGCAGGGCAAGCCGCTCGCGGAGTCACGCGGCGAAATCGCCTACAGCGCCGGCTATGTGGAGTGGTTCGCCGAAGAGGGCGTGCGCGCCCACGGCGAGATCATCGCCGCGCCGGTGTCGAGCAAGCGCTACCTGGTGCTGAGGGAAGCCGTTGGCGTCGTCGCCGTGGTCACGCCCTGGAATTTTCCCGCGGCGATGATCGCACGCAAGATCGCCCCCGCGCTGGCGGCAGGTTGCACGGTGGTGGCCAAGCCCGCAGAAGACACGCCCCTCACGTCCCTGGCCCTCGTGAAGCTGGCCGAGGAAGCGGGCGTTCCCCCTGGCGTGCTGAACATCGTGCCCGCCTCGCGCGAACGCACGCCGGAGGTGGTGGGCGAGTGGCTGCGTGACGGCCGTGTGCGCAAGGTCAGCTTTACCGGCAGCACGGCTGTGGGCAAGATACTGGCGCGCGAGTCGGCCGGCACGGTCAAGAAGCTTTCGCTCGAGCTTGGCGGCAATGCGCCCTTCATCGTGTTCGAGGATGCGGACCTGGACGCCGCCGTCGAGGGCCTGATGGCCGCCAAGTTCCGCAACGGCGGCCAGACCTGCGTGAGCCCCAACCGCGTGTTCGCGCACGAGGCCGTGCATGACCGCTTCGTCGACAAGCTGGCGGCCCGCGTGGGCGCCTTGCGGGTCGGTCCGGCCAGCTGGGCGGAGGCCGAGATCGGCCCGATGATCAACGCACGGGCGGTCGACAAGATCGAGCGCCACGTGAACGACGCCGTGGCCAAAGGCGCGAAAGCGGTCGTGGGCGGAAGCCGCGTGCGCACGGAAGTCGCCAACGGCCCGAACTACTACGCGCCCACGGTGCTGACCGGCGCGACGCTCGACATGGAACTGTCGTGCGAGGAAACTTTCGGCCCGGTCGTGCCCATATTCCGCTTCAGCACTGAAGACGAGGTAATCGCACAGGCGAACGACACGCCTTTCGGCCTGGCCGGCTACTTCTTCTCCAACAACATCAAGCGCGTGTGGCGCGTGGCATCGGCCTTGGAGACCGGC
Source organism: Polaromonas sp. P3_A5 (assembly GCF_056403055.1). NCBI lineage: Bacteria > Pseudomonadati > Pseudomonadota > Betaproteobacteria > Burkholderiales > Comamonadaceae > Polaromonas > Polaromonas sp. P3_A5. Next base: position 131,432 of record NZ_JBFUGF010000002.1, on the reverse strand, counting down.
CTGGTCGGTATTAACGAGGGTGCCATCGCGGCGCAGGCCGCGCCCTTCGGCGGCGTCAAGGAATCGGGCTACGGCCGCGAAGGCTCGCACTGGGGCTTGGACGAATACCTGCACACCAAGTACCTCTGCCAGGGAAATCTTGCATGAAGGTGCTGGTCCTCGGTGCCGGCGTCATCGGCACCACGACGGCCTACTCCTAGTTGTCCTTTGGTGTTGGCGTCGAGATACAAGTGCAAGCCAGGCAGCGAAGCCGCCGCTCCCTCGGGCCGATACGCGTACAGTCTGATCAAAAAAAACATTGGACCGGAAATTTATACGTTCGCTGATGGCTTCCCGGTTCAGAATCACACCCATGACAACTCCCAAGCTGCTGATCGAGTCCGTGGACGGCATCATGACCGTGTCCCTGAACCGGCCCGACAAACTCAACGCCATTGACAACGAGCTTGCGCGTGCACTTCTTGCTGCTATAGAGCTGGCTTCGCGCGACGATACCGTCCGGGTGCTCCTTTTGTGCGGTAACGGCCGGGCATTCTGTGCGGGGAGGGACGTCAGCAGCCCACCCACGGAAGACGATCTGGTATTGGTGCAGGCTGTGGCCAAGGCGCTCCTGTCTCTGTCCAAGCCGGTGGTTGCTTCGGTCCATGGCTGGACTGTCGGCGCCGGCTTCGAGTGGATGCTGAATGCGGACATTGTGGTCGCGGGGGAAAGCACCCGCTTCAAGTTGCCGGAGGCCTCCCTCGGGGTTTTTGTGACGGGTGGATTGACCGCCACCTTATCTGCCTATGCAGGCGTGGCGCGCGCCAAGGCGCTGATGCTACTGGGCGAGGAGTTCTCACCCGCGCAGGCGATGGCCTGGGGTTTTGTCTGGAAAGTGGTCCCCGACCAGGAACTCGAATCGGCTTCCCGGCAAATCGGCGCCAGGCTGGCGTCGCTTCAGCCGGTGGTGGCAGCCAGCTTCAAACGGGTCCTCAACGACATCGGTCTTCGCCATTTCGACGAGGCCATCGCGCTTGAAAACGACGCGCAGCGAGCCTTGGGCAGTCGCGGAGTTCAAAGCTAGAAGGCATGCCACGGCTTGCTGGGGTTGACTGTCGATTCAGTGCCGTCCCGTTCACATGAAAAGCGGGTCAATCCTGCCGTCCGATTTCATCTTCGATGATGCCCAGCCGCATATCGAACTCTGGCATCACCCAGCGCCGTAACGCTTCACCTGGGCCTTGCCAGCGCTCATGGCCCTGCGCGTCAGGCGTGTTGCAGATTCGCACCCAAGCCCAACCGAGCAGCGCCAGCGCCACCGCGCGCAGGTAGTCGCTAGCGACCCAATAGGGCAACTGGGGCGCCGCACCCGCGGCCTTGATCAATGCTGCGGTCGTCATCTCCAGGCGGGCGAAACAGCTCAATACAGCCTTCTCGTTCGCGCGCCCGTCGTCCAGGCCCTCCTGCAGGACCTGGAACATCTGCCGCAACGTCTTGCCGCCGTCCGGTATCACCTTGCGGACCAGCAAGTCGATGGCCTGGATCTCGTTGGTGCCCTCATAGATCATGGTCACGCGTGAATCGCGCACAGTCTGCTCGATTCCCCATTCGCGGATGTAGCCATGGCCACCGAAAACCTGCAGGCATTCGCTGGCGCCGTGGAAAGCCTGATCGGTGAAGGCAGCTTTCAACACGGGTGTGAGCAGGCTGCACCACTGCTGTGCCCTTTCACGACGGGCGGGGTCGGGGTGGTGCCTGGCGATGTCGAGCTCGAGCCCTGTCTGGTAAGCCAGCACGCGCCCTCCGTCGATCCAGGCCCGCTGCGTGTCCAGCAGGCGGCGCATCGCCGGGTGGCCGATGATGAAGTCGGCGGGCTCGGTGCTGGTGCGTGGTCCGGGCACGCGCATCTGCCTGCGCTCGCGCGCATAGGCATCGGCCTTTTGCCATGCGGCGTCGAGCAGGCCGATGCCCTGCAGCGCCACGTGCAAACGCGCCGCATTCATCATCACGAACATTGCGTTCAGGCCCTCGCCCGGCTGGCCGATCAGCCAGGCTGTCGCATCATCGAAGCGCATGGCGCAGGTGGGGCTGCCGTGCAGGCCCATCTTTTCTTCGATGCGGTCGCAGTAGACATGGTTGCGGCTGCCGTCCGCCAGCAGCTTGGGGGCGAGCAACAGCGACAGGCCTTTGGGGCCGGCAGGTGCATCCGGCAGGCGCGCGAGGACGAGATGCAGGATGTTGCTGGTGAGATCGTGATCACCACCGGAAATGAAGATCTTGCTGCCGTTAACACGGTAGCTGCCGTCCGGCTTCGGCGTTGCGCGGGTGCGCACCAGTCCGAGATCGCTGCCGGCGTGCGCTTCGGTAAGGCACATCGTGGCCAGCCATTCGCCGGAGACAAGCTTCTCCAGGTAAGTCGCCTTCAATTCATCGCTGCCATGATGGGCCAGGCACTCACAGGCTCCGTGCAGTAGGCCGGGGGCCATGGTCCAGCCATGGTTGGCGGCGCTGAGCCATTCGTATAGCGCACCTTCCAGCACCCAGGGCAGGCCTTGCCCGCCGTGTTCAGGCGCGCAGGAAAGCGCGGGCCAACCGGCCTGCCAGAAGGCCTTGTAGGTCGATGCGAATCCCGGAGGCGTTATGACCACGCCCGCATCGAAGCGGCAGCCGGGGTTGTCACCCGCCGCATTCAGCGGCGCCACAACCTCGGCGACGAACTTTGCCGCTTCCTCCAGAACCTGCCGCTGCAGGTCGTTGTCGGCATCGGCGAAGCGCTCGATCGGCCGCAACTGGCCGCCCGCGTCCAGCACGTCGAAAAGAATGAATTGCGAATCTTGCACAGCGGTTTGATAGGTCATACGCCCTTTCTACTGGTTGTCACGGAGCCACAAGAATAGTTATCAATAATAATCAAATCGGCGCGCGAATGGCAACAGGCGCAGCCGATCCTTTCGGCGCGCGTCCGTCAGGGCTGGGCTGCCTCTGGTCCGGGTGGAAGGCAGAGGTGGTCGCGGTGGTTGCTCCACTACCCATCGTTCGGGCGCTCGAAGTTTCATCACGACCGAACAGGGAAAACACCGCCACGCATTGGTGCCTGGCTTGCACCGGTGCCGACCTTTGGCATTTCCCTTAGCGACGTTCTTTCAGCGCCGTGTGCAGGTAGTCGTAGAACATCTTTGCCGGTGCGCGCAGCGTCGTGCCACGCAAGGTGGTGAGGCCCAGTACACGCGACACCGCCGGCGCCACGAGCGCAACGCCAATGATCGACGGATGCTGTTTCGGCAAGGCCAGGCGCGGTACGGCCCCAAGCCCGAGCCCCGCTTCGACCATGCCGAGCAGCGTCGCGATGTGGCTCACCTCGAGGCGGTATGAGGGGTTGATGCCAGCCTTGGCCAGCGCGTCGTCCAGTAATTGCCGGTTTCCGCTGGTACGCGATACCGCGATCAGGCGCTCGGTTTCCAGGTTCTTCCAGGACAGCGTCTTGCGCCCGGCGAGTGCATGGCGGCGCGGCATGGCCACCACAAAGGGATCGGTATGGATCGGCTCGAAGTCCACGCCGGGTACCTGGTTGCCCATGAAGCTGATGCCGAAGTCCGACTCGCCCGACACCACGCTGGCCATCACCGCGCCGGCGGCTTCGTCAATCACACGGACGCGGATCAGTGGGTAGCGTTCCGAGAACGAGCTCACGACCGTAGGCAGGAAATGGATGGCCGCGGAAGGCACGCAGGCCACCGTGACCCGGCCGGTCCGGCTGCCGGCGATGTCGGTGATGCCGAGCATGGCGGACTCAAGGTCGTCCAGCGCGGCGCGTGCGCGATCAAGAAAAACGTGCCCGAGGGCCGTCAGTTCGACCTCTCGTGTGGTGCGGTTGAAAAGCCGCGCACCCAGGATGGTCTCGAGCTTGTCGATGCGCCGGCTTAAAGCGGGTGGCGAAAGATGGATGTGGTCGGCTGCTGCGCGAAAGCTCCCGCGCTCGGCCACCGCCACGAAGGCTTCGAGTTGCTGCAAATCGAAATTGATGCGCGCCATGCACCAATACTAACAAAAGTTGCACTTCACGGATTCCCTGCATTCGCCGAAGATCCGGCAACCAGAACATCCACAGGAGACAAACCATGCTGCCGAAACACCACGTCCGGACTTTGCTGATGCTGAGCTTGCTGCCACTGGCGGCTGGTTTCTCCATGGCGGCGACCAGTCCGGCGACGCCCAAGAACTGGCCCGAAAAAGCGATCACCATCGTGGTGCCGACCTCCGCCGGCGGCGCCAATGACGCGATGGCGCGCGTCCTGGCGCAGGGACTCAGCGCACGGCTTGGCAAACCGGTCATCGTGGACAACCGGGCCGGGGCGAACGGCGCGATTGCCAGTGAGTTCGTGGCCCGCGCCGCGCCGGACGGCTACACCTTGATGTTCGGCTACATCGCTACCCACGGCATCAACCCGGCCTTGCAAAAGCTGCGCTACGACCCGGTCGCCGATTTTGAACCCATCGGCATGGTGGCGGCATCTCCGACGGTGCTGGTCGTCAGCCCGGAAGTGCCGGCCAAGACCGCCAAAGAACTGGTGCAGCTCATCAAGGCCAAACCCGACAGCTTCAGCTTCGCGACGGCGGGGAACGGCACCGCACCGCATATCGCAGGCGAGCTGTTCAAGCTGTCCGCGGGGGTGGACGTGATTGGAATTCCCCACAAAGGCTCAGCGCCCGCCGTGATGAGCACCATCTCCGGCATTACGCAATACATGTTTCCCAGCTTGTTTACCGCGTACCCGCAAATCAAGGGCGGCAAGCTCAAGGCGCTCGGCATCGCCGGTGACAAGCGATCTCCCGTCTTGCCGGACGTTCCGACGCTGGCCGAGCAGGGAATTCCCAACGTCAGCATGTCGCAGTGGTACGCCATGTTCGCCCCCGCTAAAACCCCCAAGGTGGTGGTTGACCGGTTGAACCAGGAGATCAACCGCGTATTGGCCGAAAAAACCGTACAGAAATTCATTGAAGACCAGGGGGCCGAGGTTGAAACCAGCACGCCTGCGCAACTCAAAACCCTGGTGCAAAAGGAAGTCACGCGCTGGAAGGGCGTTGTGGCGACCGCAAAAATCAAGCTCGACTGAGTCGCGCAAGTTTCACTGAAAGGAGGGTACGCGCATGAACTTGCAAGACTGGACAGGCCGCAGCGAAACAGTGGAGGACACCGCCACTGCCACGCCGTACGCAGCGTTGTCGGCCACGCTCGACCGCGCCGACACCTCGCGTCCCGCGCCCGGCACGCCGTTGCCCTGCCTCTGGCACTGGCTGTATTTCCTGCCGATCCACGCGCAATCGGAGATCGGCCCGGACGGCCATGCGCGGCGAGGCGGCTTCCTGCCGCCCGTTCCCCTGCCGCGCCGCATGTGGGCCGGCAGCGATTTCGAGTTCCACGAGCCGCTGTGTGTCGGCGACGCGCTCTCGCGCACCTCAACCATCGTCGATGTGACGGAAAAGAGCGGCCGCACCGGCAGCCTGGTTTTCGTGAAGGTGCGCCATGAACTGCGCCGCAACGGTTCTGCAGGCGTGGCGTTGACCGAGCACCACAACATCGTCTACCGTGCGGCGCCGACGCCCGGCGACGTGACCCCTCCGCCGCTGGCAGCGCCCGCCGAATTCGCGTGGGTGCGCCGCATCGTCGCCGACGACGTGCTGCTGTTCCGCTACTCGGCCCTCACGTTCAACGGGCACCGCATTCACTACGACCGCAAGTACGTCACGGAGGTCGAGGGTTACCCCGGCCTCATCGTGCACGGCCCCTTGATCGCCACGCTGCTCATGGACCTGTTGCGTCGGCATATGCCTGAGGCCATGGTGCGCAAATTTGAGTTCAAGGCGGTCCGGCCCACGTTCGACGTCAACCCGTTCTCGATCCACGGGCAGCCTTCGGCCGACGGCAAGAGCGTGCGGCTGTGGGGGCGTGACCATGAAGGCTGGCTCACGATGGACGCCATCGCCACGCTGGGCTGAGGAGACGCCATGCAGCCACTCAAGGGAATCACCGTCGTCACGCTCGAACACGCCATCGCGGCGCCTTTCGCCACACGGCAGCTGGCCGACATGGGTGCGCGGGTCATCAAGGTTGAACGCCCCGGTGTGGGCGATTTCGCACGGGCCTACGACAGTCGCGTGCGGGGCCTTGCATCGCATTTCGTCTGGACCAACCGCTCCAAGGAAAGCCTGACGCTGGACGTCAAGCACGAGGAGGCGCAGAAAATCCTCATGCGCCTGATCATTGAAGAGGCCGACGTCGTGGTGCAAAACCTCGCGCCGGGCGCTGCAGCACGGCTCGGCCTGTCGTACGAAGCGTTGGCCAAGCGCAAGCCCGGCATCATCGTGTGCGACATCTCGGGGTACGGCGGTGACGGTCCTTACCGCGACAAAAAAGCCTATGACCTGCTGATCCAGAGCGAGGCTGGCTTCGTCTCGGTAACCGGTACGCCCGACACACCGTCCAAGGCCGGTCCATCCATCGCCGACATCGCTGCCGGCATGTATGCGTACACCAACATCCTGGGCGCGCTCATGCACCGTCGGCAGACCGGTGAGGGTCAGCGCATCGACATCTCGATGCTCGAATCGCTGTCGGAGTGGATGAGCTACCCGCTCTACTACGCCTTCGAAGGCGCGGCGCCGCCCCAGCGCACGGGTGCCAGCCACGCGACCATCTATCCATACGGCCCGTTTCTGGCCGGTGACGGCAAGACCGTGATGATGGGCCTGCAGAACGAACGCGAGTGGAAGGTGTTTTGCGAAAAAGTGCTGCTGCAGCCCGCGCTTGCCAGCGACCCGCGTTTCGCCGGCAACGCACAGCGCAGCGCCGCCCGGGGCGAACTCTCGTCAATCATCGTTGAAGCCTTCAGCACCTTGACCGCCGCCCAAGTCGTCGAGCGGCTGGAAACCGCTGGTGTGGCTAACGCGCAAGTCAACACCATGAGTGAGCTGTGGAAACATCCGCAACTCGAAGCGCGCGCGCGCTGGCGTGAAATCGATACCCCGGCCGGCGCCGTGCCCGCCATGCTGCCGCCCGGTTCCTGGCAACATGGCGCCCCGCGCATGGGCGCCGTGCCCGCGCTGGGCCAACACACCGACGCGATCCTGAGCCACTTTGGCTATGGCGTCGAACAGATTGCCCAGTTGCGCGCGGAAGGTGCGGTATGAGTAGGCCGCCCGCCGTGCCGCTGAGCTACCTGTTCGTGCCGGGCCACCGGCCCGAGCGATTCGCGAAGGCGCTGGCCTCGGGCGCGGACCGCGTCATCATCGACCTGGAAGACGCGGTCTCGCCCTCTGACAAGGCTGCCGCGCGCGAAGCCATCGCGGCGTGGATGCCCTCCGCCAACGAGGAGATTCGCGGCAAGCTGTTGATCCGTATCAACGACGCGAGCACGGACTGGTACGCAGACGATCTGCAGCTCCTGCGGCGGGTTCGGGCAGCCTGCGTCATGCTTCCGAAATGCGAAAGCAGACGGCAGGTGGCTGACGTTCTTGGTTCGCTCGATGCGGGTACCACCGTGTTGCCGCTGGTCGAAACAGCGCGTGGCCTGCTGGCCGCCTTCGACCTTGCCACTGCACCCGGCATCGCACGCCTGGCCTTCGGTTCGCTCGACTACATGGCCGACCTTGACATTCCCGCCGACAGCCCGTCGTTGCAGCACGCCGCGATCCAGCTTGCCATTGCCTCACGCGCCGCGGGTTTGCCCTCGCCCGTGGCTGGCGTCACGCCCGACGTCGATGCGGACCGGGTTGCCGCCGACATGGCGCAGGCACGCTGCCTTGGCTTTGGCGCCAAGATGTGCATTCATCCCGTGCAGGTCGCCGCGGTGCATCGTGCGCTGCGGCCTGACGCCGAAGAGCTGGCTTGGGCGCAACGCATCCTGAGCGCCTCGCGCGCAGCCGGCGGCGGCGCCATCCAGCTCGACGGGAAGATGGTCGATCGCCCGGTTGTCCTCAAAGCCGAGCGCATCGTGGCCCTGGCTGCACGCACTCCCTGATTTTTCACAAGATACATAACCCAACGGAGAACCTATGTCCGCAACCATCATCGACTCAAAAATTTTCGGCGACATGTTCAGCGATGCCGCCATGCGGCATGTCTGGTCGGACGAGAATCGCACCGCCAAATACCTGGACATCGAGCGTGCGCTCGCCAAGGTTCAGGGCGCCCTCGGCATCATTCCCAAAGAGGCGGCTAAAGAGATCGTGAAGAACTGCGAGCCCAGCCAGATCGACTGGGTCAAGCTCAAGGCCAAGACCGAGCAGATCGGCTACCCGATCATCGCCGTGGTCAACCAGATCAACGCGCATTGCAAGGATGGCCTGGGCGAATACTGCCACTGGGGCGCCACCACGCAGGACATCACCGACACGGCCGCCGTGCTGCAGATACGCGAGGGCCTCGCACTGGTCGAGGCCGACCTCGCGGACATCTCGGCCTCGCTCGCCAAACTGGCGCGCGACCACCGCGACACGCCGATCATCGGCCGCAGCAATCTGCAGCAGGCGACGCCCATCACCTTCGGCTACAAGATGGCCAGCATCCTTGCGGGCATCGAGCGCCACCGCGAGCGCCTCACGCAGCTCAAGCCGCGGGTGCTGGTCGGCGAGTTCGGCGGCGCGTCGGGCACGCTGTCCTCGCTTGAAAAAGGCGCAATGGAAACCCAGGCCGACCTCATGAAGGAACTCGGCCTCGGGCAGCCACTGATTTCGTGGCACACCGTGCGCGACAACTTCGCTGAAGTTGGTGCCTTCCTCGGCATCGTCGGTGGATCGCTCGGAAAGATCGCGATGGATGTGAAGCTGTTGATGCAGACCGAGGTCGCCGAAGTGTTTGAGCCTTTCGCGCCAGGGCGCGGCTCCTCGTCAACCATGCCGCAAAAGCGCAACCCGATCTCCTGCCTCTACATCCATGCCAACATCTCCGTGGTACGCCAGCTGGCCGCGTCGCTGATGGACGCGATGGTCGCCGACCATGAACGCTCCACCGGCCCGTGGGAAATCGAATGGGTGGCGATGCCCGAGATTTTCTGCCTGATCTCGGGCGCGCTCAAGCAGACGAAGTTCATCCTCGCGGGTCTGGAAGTCGATGCCGCGCAGATGCGCCGCAACATCGACATGACCCACGGCCTCGTGATGTCGGAGGCCGTGATGATGGGCCTGGGCCCCTACATCGGGCGTGAATACGCTCATGACCTTGTCTACGACATCTGCCGCGACGCGCTCCAGCAAAAGCGGCCGCTGATCGATCTGCTGGCGGAGCATCCCGAAATCAAGAAGCACGTGACACGGGAGCAGCTGGCCTCGTTCTGCGATCCGATGAATAACCTGGGCCAGGCAGGCGTGATGGTCGACCGCGTGCTCGCGTCGGTCAAGGTGCCGGACTCGCAGCCCACAAGAGTGTCGTAAAAAGAGGGCGGCTCAAGCTTCGGACCAAAGTTTTGTGTATGCGGTTGAAGGGTACCGTCTCAACGTCTTAACGGAAGCTCCAGCGTCACGCAGGTTCCATGTGTGCCACTGGAAATGCGGACCTGGCCCCCCAATTTTTGTGCGCGCATTCGCATCGCGGCCAGGCCGCGTTGGGTCTTGCCGGGGGCGGGAACGGCGTGCGTGTCGAAGCCGCAGCCGTCATCTGTGACGGACAGTTCCAGTGTGCTGGCGGTATCACGCGCGCGAACTGTGATGGTCCTGGCCGCGCCATGGCGCACTGCATTGTTGATGGCCTCCTGGAGCGTGCGCAGGATGGAAAGACCTGTCTCGGGTGTCAGGTAGTCCATCTCCGGCAACGGCCCCACTTGCCACTGCAAACCAACCCCGATGGCGTTGAGCCGCGGCTCCAGCCGATAACGCAAGTTGGCCAGCAGGGGCAGCAGGTCGCTTTCCTCAAGGTCCAGCGAATCGATGATGAGCCGCATGTCTTCCAGGGAGTCTTCGATCACGCGCGCGACCTCCTCTCGCGGCACTTCGTCGCGGCGGGTCATCCGCAGCGCGGTGATCAGCTGGCTGCCCATGCCGTCGTGCAGGTCGTGCAGCAGCCGGGTACGCTCGGCGGCGATCACGGCCTGGCGCTCCTCGGCCTTGCGGCGGTCGAATTCCGCGCGCATTTCTTCCAGGGCCTGCCCGTGCGCTGTGCTGACGCCGGCGACCGCAAGGTTGATCTCTTCTTCGGCGCTGGCCCTGTGCAGCGCCAGGCCCTCGAGCGTGCGCGCGACCAGGGTGGCCAGCACCAGTAGTGCGGCCACTGGGGCCATGAAGAAGCTGTCGAAGGCGTTCAGGTCGGCGGGAATGGCCAGGTCCTGCAGCACCGCGGCCCACCAGAGGACCAGCGTCACTGCCAGGAACACCTCGTTGCGCCGGCGTGTGCGCCAGGCCCTGTGAACCTGGGCCAGCACCACGGCGATGGTCAGGGCGAAATAAGGCCAGTGCAGCACGGCCGCGACGTTGGGCCGCATGTCGCCCTTCAGGTAGGCGGCGACGCCCGCTGCGAAAGACAGCGCGATGACCCCGTAGAGCACTTTGAGGTAGCGCTTCCAGGGCGGGCTGGTCCAGTGGCTGTACTCCAGCAGCAGCATGATCATGAGCGTGTTGGACACCAGGGTGCTGGCCAGCGCGAACAGCAGGGATTCGGGGCCGGGCGGCCCGGCTTCAGGCGCGAGCATCACCAGTGCCCGCGGCATCCAGCTCACGCACAGCAGCACGAACAGCAGGTGGATGTAGCGGCGCGTCTTGAACCACAGCGGGATGGCGCCGAACAGGCAGATCGGCACCGCGAACATCAGCATTGTGGGGGCAATGCTTTGCAGGAAACGGCGCACCTGGAAGGCCGGCCCCACGGCCGCAGTGGTTCCCAGGCTCATGCGCGAAAGTCCGCCGCGGGTGTCGGCGCTGCCGCTGACGCGCACCTGCAGCAGGTTGCCCGAGGGCTTGAGTACGTGGCCTCCCAGGGGCACCCACAGCGCGCGGTTGCGGGTAAATCCGTTGCCCGTGCCAAGGTCCAGCCGTTCGCCGTTGAGCCAGAACTCGCCCAGGTCAGCCACACGCGGCACGACGAGCACAAGTTCATGCTCCGGGCCGGTAGCGCCGGCGGCCTTCAGGGGAGCGTCGAGCGCGATCGAATACCAGGCGACGCCGTCAAAACCAGGGCGGCTGCGGCGCCAGTTGTCGGGCAGCGTGACGGGCGAAGCCTTGCTGAAATCGACTTCGGCGGGGCGCCCTGCGTCTTTAGTGGCGACCACCGCCCGTTCCAGGGTGGCCGCCGTGGCGCTCCAGGACGGCGCCGCCAGCATCAGCGTGGCGCAGGCGCATAGCGCGGCCCATATGCCCTGCAATCGCATTCAGATCAGTCCCCGGGCACGCGCCTGGTTCACGGCTTCGACGCGCGAGTGCACGGCCAGCTTGCCGTAAATGCTCTTGATATGGGCGGCTACGGTAGACGGCGCGACGTCGAGGTGCCGCGCTGTTTCGGGCACCGAAAGGCCTTGCGAGATGGCCGTCAGCACGTCTTTTTCGCGAGGCGTCAGCGGCTCCATCAGCCAGCGCAGTGCCTCTGCCCGTGGTGCGGCGAAGCTGCGCAGGAGATAGCGCGCCACCTGCGGCGAAAGCGGGGCTGCGCCCTCGCTCACGGCGCGGATCGCACGGCCGAATTCCGCGGTCGGTGTGTCTTTGAGCAGGTAGCCGTGGGCACCCGCCTGCAGGGCGCGCACCACGTGGGCCTCGTCACCGAAGATGGTCACCACCAGGATGCTGGTGTGGCGCGAGCGGCGGGCCAGGTCCGCGATCAGTTCGGTACCGTCGCCGTCGGGCAGGCCCAAATCAATCAGTGCAACGTCCGGCTGGGCAAATGAAAAGCTGCGCCGTGCCTCAGCGCAGGAACCCACCGCCTCCAGCAGCCTGAGGCCAACATCTTCACGCACCATGCGCGCGAATTCCTCGCGGATTGGTGTGTCGTCTTCCACCAGGGTCACGGTCAGGATGGACATGGATGCGCTTGATTCCTTCAGTTGTTGTTGGGGCTGACGCCGCCGTGAATCTTAGCGGGTGCGCCTATTTGACCGCAAAAAAATTCGGACCGTCTCCCCGAATCAGGGGAGGCGATTGCCTTCCCGGCCCGACACCATACGCGGCATGCAAACCACTACCCGATCCACGACAGGCGCTTCGCTGCCGCTGCGTCAGGGCGTCTACGCCTCTTCCTGGCCCGTGCGCCGCGCCGCGGTGCTGTTGTGCGGAGCCGCGTGCCTGGCCGGACTGGAGCCTGCAGCGGCGGTCAGCCCTCCCGATGCCGGCAATGTGTTGCAGCAACTCAGGCCTGCGGCTCCCGTGCCCCGCGATGACGCACCGGCTGTGCTGCCTGCAGCACCGGCCGCGGCATCCCCGATGCCACAGGCATCACCGGGGGATGCTGCAATCCAGGTGCGGGTGGCGCAGATAAAAATTTCGGGTGCCACCGCTTTTTCCGAAGCAGAGCTGTTCACGGTGGTGCAGGACGCCATCGGCCGTGAGCTTGACTTCGCCGGGCTCGAGGAACTGGCGGTGCGCCTGAGCCGCTTCTATCGCCAGCACGGCTATACGGTGGCGCGCGCCTACCTGCCCCAGCAGGACATCCGGGATGGTGTTGTGAAAATCGCCATTGTGGAGGGCCGTTACAGCGCCATCACCGTGAAGCCGCAGGGCGAATTGCCCGCGCCGCTGCCACTGGCCGCGCTGGTGCCGGGTGAGCTGGTAAACGACGCAGCGCTGGAGCGTTCGCTGCTGCTGGCAGCCGACGTGCCCGGCATCGCGGTGCGCTCGACCCTGCAGCCCGGCGCGTCGGTGGGCACCAGCGAACTGGTGGTGGACGTTGAGCGGGGGCCGGCTGTCACTGGCTTGCTGGAGGCCGACAATTTCGGCAGCCGCGCCACCGGCCGCGAACGGGCAGGCGCCAGCCTGTACTTCAACAACCCGGCCGGCCTGGGCGACCTGGTGTCCCTGCGCGCATTGACCGCCGGGAGCGATATGAACTACGCGCGCCTGGGGTGGCAGTTACCGGTGGGCGGCAACGGCACGCGCGCGGGCGCTGCCGTCTCGGTGATGAGGTACCGCCTAGGCGGGGAGTTTGCAAACCTGGACGCACACGGCGACGCTTCCATAGTCACCCTGTTCGCCGCGCACCCGGTGCTGCGCTCACGCCTGCACAACCTGAACGCGCAAGTCAGTGCCGAGCACAAGCGCCTGCGTGACCGCATCGACCTCGTCGGCTCGGCCGATGACAAGCATCTGAACCTGCTCAATCTTGGCCTTTCCGGTGACGCACGCGACGGCTGGGGTGGCGGTGGCGTCTGGGGGTTTTCGGCCGCTTATACGCGCGGCCAGCTGGCCATTAACAGTGCCGACGCATTGGCCATCGACGAGGCTACCGTGCGCAGCGCCGGCAGCTTCGGCAAGCTGGGCCTGCTGGCCATGCGCCAGCAAAGCGTCGGCAAGGCCAACTTGCTGGTCTCCTATACCGGCCAGTGGCCCAGCAAGAACCTGGACTCGTCCGAAAAGCTGCCGCTTGGCGGCGCTGGCGCCGTGCGCGCCTACCCGCAGGGCGAAGCGCCGTCAGACCGCGCCAGCCTGCTGACGCTGGAACTGCAATACCCGCTGGGCGCCGGCTGGCAGCTGGTCGGCTTTTACGACGCGGCCGTTGGCTACGGCAATGAGCAGCCGTTGCCCGGCGTTGGCGCGTCAAACCGGCGAAGCCTGTCGGGTGCCGGTCTGGGCCTGAACTGGGCGCATGCCGACGGCTGGAGCGCACGCTTCTTTTACGCACGCAAGCTGCACGGCGGCCCGGCCACCGCCGAGCCGGATCGCAGCAGCCGGCTGTGGCTGCAGGTGTCCAGGAGTTTTTGAGTGGCCAACGCACCGCCTGTTTCACGCTACATATTTGATAGCTGCTTGCGCACGTTCTGAAAGGGCTGCAGCCCGATTTTATTCACAACCGAAGGAAAAACCGCCATGAACCACACCTACCGCGTCATCTGGAACGAAGCCGGCGCCTGCTTTGAAGCCGTGGCCGAAACGGCCAGCGGCAAGGGCAAACGCAGCCTGGGCAAGCGTGAACGCAAGCTCCGCGCGTTGGCCCTTGCCGCCGGCCTGGCAGCGGCGCAGGCACTGGCCGCTCCCACGGGTGGCCAGGTCAGCGCGGGTCAGGGTGGCATTACGCAAAGTGGCACCACCACCACCATTACCCAGACCACACCCAAACTCGCCATCAACTGGCAGAGCTTCGGCATCGCCGGCAACGAAACCGTCAACTTCTTGCAGCCCGGCGCCAGCGCCATCGCGCTGAACCGGGTGCTGGGCACCGAGGCCAGCCAGATCCTGGGCCGGCTCAATGCGAATGGCCAGGTGTTTTTGCTCAACCCGAACGGCGTGTTGTTTGGCCAAAGCGCGCAGGTCAGCGTCGGTGGGTTGGTGGCCTCGACCCTGGGCATGAGCGATACCGACTTCATGGCTGGGCGGTATGTGCTGCGTGCCAACGGCAGTGGCGGCGGCAGCGTGCGCAACGAGGGCACGATACGCGCGGCCGACGGCGGCAGCATCGCGCTGATTGGCGGCCAGGTCAGCAACACCGGCACGCTGGTGGCCAACCTCGGCACGGTGGCGCTGGCTGCCGGCAAGCAAGTCACGCTCGACTTCGCAGGTGACGGCCTGCTTAAACTCGCGGTGGACGAAGGCGCGGTCAATGCGCTGGCGCACAACGGCGGTCTGATACAGGCAGACGGCGGCACGGCCTTGCTCACCGCGAAAGCGGCCGACGCGCTGGCCGGCACCGTGGTCAATAACACCGGCGTCATTCAGGCGCGCACACTCGAAAACCGCGGTGGCGTCATCAAACTGCTGGGCGGCTTTGACGGTGGCACGGTGCAGGTGGGCGGCACGCTCGATGCGTCTGCACCCAGCGGCGGCAACGGCGGCTTTATCGACACCTCGGGCGCGCATGTCAAGGTGACCGAAGGCACTCGCGTCAGCACGCACGCACCGCAAGGAAAAACTGGCACCTGGTTGATAGACCCGGCCGACTTCACCATCGCCGCCAGCGGCGGCGACATCAGCGGCGCCACGCTGTCTGCCAATCTTGCAAGCAGTGACGTCACCATCCTGTCCAGCAGCGGCAGCAACGCGGCGGGTAATGGCGACATCAACGTCAATGACAACGTGAACTGGAGCGCCAACACGCTGACGCTGACCGCTGCGCGCGACATCAACATCCGGGCGGTGATGAACGCCACCGGCACGTCGGCCCTGGCGATGAACACCGGCACGGCCAACGGCGCCGATGCAGGTGTGGCCGGAGGCAAGGTCAAGGTGCCGGTGGACCCGCTCACAGGATTCGCCGGCCGCGTGAACTTCGACCGGGCGGGCACGGGTTTTCTCACCATCAACGGCGAGGGCTACATCGTCATCAACACCCTTGGCACCGAAGGCTCCACCACGGGCCTGCAGTCCATCAACCTCGACGGCGGCCTGCGCTACGCGCTGGGCGCAGACATCGACGCCAGCGCGACCGCGGGCTGGAACGGCAACAAGGGTGCCTCGCCGCTGACGGGGCTGGGCGGCGTGATGGACGGCCTGGGCCACGCCATCAGCAACCTGAAGCTCTGGGTGCCGACGAGCATGACGGGCTTGTTCTCGGTGATCGGCGGAACGGTCAGGAACCTGGACCTCGTCAACGTGACGGGCAATGCTTTTACGGGTGCAGGCGCACTGGCCAGCGACGCCAACAATGCCACGCTGCACAACCTGCGTGCATCGGGCACGCTGGCAGGTCCTGGCTCCAGCGTCGGTGGACTGGTGGGCTTCATGAGTGGCGGAACCTTGCAGGATGCGCACGCCCAGGTGGCCATCAACATGACCAGCAGCGGTGACATGGTGATTGGCGGCCTGGTGGGCGAGGCCATCAACGGGGCCACGCTGCGTGACGTGTCGGCCTCCGGCGCGGTCAACGGGGGCAACAACTACGACTATGTGGGCGGGCTGGTGGGCCGCCTCAGCGGCGGCGCCACCGTGCAGAATGCGCGGGCTTCGGGCGCGGTCACGGGCCGCGCCCACGTGGGCGGGCTGCTGGGCGCGAACGGCAACGCCGACGCGCTCACCGCGGGCACCACCCTGACCAACGTCAGCGCCAGCGGCACCGTCAACGGCATCGGCAGGCTCGGCGGCCAGGGCGTGAACGGAGCGGCCCGCAACGTGGGTGGCCTCGTGGGCTGGAATTTCGGCAACATCTCCCAGGCGAGCGCGACCGGAGCGGTGGTGGCCGACGGCGGCGCGACCACCACCTATACCGGGGTTGGCGGCCTCGTCGGCCAGAACTACTCGGGGGACATCACCAATTCGTATGCCACCGGCTCCGTCACGGCCACGGGACTCACCGGCGTCACGCAGTACGTCGGCGGGCTGGTCGGGCACAGTACTGGCGCGCTGGCTGACGTCTATGCGACCGGCAACGTGAGCGCCACCGGCGACTACACGGGCGGCCTGGTGGGACGCAACACCGGTGCGGTGACGGACGCGCGCTCCGACGCCGTGACCGTGCAGGGACCCGGCAATTACACCGGCGGACTGATCGGCGACCACAGCGGCGGCGCCATCCAGAACGCCCGCGCCACCGCGAACGTCACCAGCCAGCGGCAGTACAGCGGCGGGCTGATCGGCAGATCGACGGGAGCCGACCTCAGCAACGTCACAGCCACCGGCTCCGTCACCAACACAGGCAACGCCGTGGGCAATGCCGGCGCGAACGTCGGCGGCCTGGTGGGGCGGGTCGCCGGCGGGACGATCGACCAGGGGGAAGCGACGGGTGACGTGAGCGGCTATTCATTTGTTGGCGGCCTGGTCGGCAACTTCGAGGGGACCTCGCTGACGCGGTCGAGGTCGACCGGCGCGGTCGCGGGCGACAGCCTCGTCTCCGGCGCGAACGTCGGCGGCCTGGCGGGGTACGCCGGCGGCACGGTCTCCGACGTCCGGGCCACCGGCAACGTCACGGGCCGCAGGTCGGTCGGGGGCCTGATCGGCAACGCCGACGCACAGCTTTCCAACGCGGTGGCGACCGGCAACGTGCAAGGCCTCACGAACGTCGGCGGACTGCTCGGGCAAACCATGGGCGTCATCAGCAACGTGCACGCCGAAGGCTCCGTGCGGGCGACCGACACGGGCAACAGCGATGTCGGCGGCCTGATCGGATCGGCTGAGGCGACGCTCAGCAATGCCTACGCCACCGGCCGGGTGGAGGGTGCCGGCAGCCGGGTGGGCGGCCTGATAGGGCATAGCGTCAACACCGGGGGTGTTCCCACCTCGAACGTCTATGCCACGGGAGAGGTGGTCGGTGCCGGCGGCGTGGGCGGCCTGGTCGGGGTCACCGACGCTGCCAGCGTGATTCGCGGCGCCTACGCGTCGGGGGCCGTCACCGGCACCGGCACCGCGGTGGGCGGCCTGATCGGCAGCAACAGCGGCGCGCTCAGCGACGCCTATGCGAGCGGCAGCGTGAGCGGTGGCAGCCAGGTCGGCGGCTTGATCGGCGATGTGGTGGCCGGCACGGTGGACAAGACCTACGCCACCGGCGCCGTCAGCGGCACCAGCGCCCTGGGCGGGCTGGCCGGCTCGGCCTCCGGCACGGTCATCAACAGCTACTGGGACACCGCCACGAGCGGGCAGGCCGCCAGCGCTGCCGGCACCGGCCGCACGACCGCGCAGATGCGCCAGCAGGCCACCTTTGCCGGATGGGACGTGGGTGCCACAGGCGGCACGTCCACCGTTTGGCGCATCTACGAAGGCATGACCAGCCCGCTGCTGCGCAACTTTTTGGTGGCGCAAAACGTGGCCAATGTGAACACGGTTTACAACGCGGCGACGCAGGCCGGCAGCGTGGCGGCGCCCTCGGGCACGCGCACCGGCACTGCCGCCAGTGGCCGCAACGTCGGCACCTACACCGCGTTTTCCGATCAGCAGGGGCTGGACATCGTGGGCGGCCTGCTGACTATTACGCCGGCCGCGCTCACCGTGAGCGGCGTGACGGCCAGCGACAAGGTCTACGACGGCAACACTATCGCCGCGTTGAATACCGGCGCGGCAACGTTGTCTGGCGTGCTGGGCAGCGATAACGTTGCCGTCAATTTGAGCAGCGCTACCGGCAACTTTGCCGATAAAAATGTAGGCAATGCCAAAGCAGTAACAGTAAGCGGGGTGGGCTTGTTGTCGGGCACCGATGCGGGCAACTACAGCGTTAGCAGCCCGACTGCGGTGGTCGCCAGCATCACACCTAAAACCTTGGCGGTCAGCGGCCTTACTGCGGACAACAAGATGTACGACGGCAATGCCACCGCTACGCTGAACACCGGTGTGGCGGCGCTGTCAGGCGTGATCGGCCTTGAGGACGTAACGCTGAACCTGAGTGGTGTCACCGGCAGTTTCGCCGATAAAAAGGTCGGCAATGCCAAAGGGGTGACCTTGAACGGTACCGGCCTGCTGGGGGGCGCCGATGCCGGCAACTACAGCGTCAGCAATCCGGCTGGGCTGGTGGCCGACATCACGCCCAAGGCGCTGACGGTCAGCGGTATCACGGCCAGCGACAAGATCTATGACGGCAACACGACCGCTGCCGTCAACATCAGCAGCGCAAGCTACGCGGGATTGGTGAGCGGCGATGTACTCGAAGTCAACGCCACCGGCACCTTCGGCAACAAAAACGTAGGCAACGGCAAAACGGTGACGCTGGCCAGCAGCTACACCGGTGCCGACGTGGGGAATTACACCATCACGGACCAGGCCACCACCACCGCCAACATCACACCCAAGGCCTTGACGGTCAGCGGCATCACGGCCAGCGACAAGGTCTACGACGGCAACAACGCCGCCACCGTCAATGTGGCTGGCGCAAGCTACGCTGGCCTGATCATCAATGACGATCTCGCGGTCACTGCCAATGGCGCCTTCGGCAACAAAAACGTGGCCAACGGCAAGACCATCACGCTCGCCAGCAGCTACACGGGCGCCGACGTCGGCAACTACACCATCACCGGCCAGGCTACGACGACGGCGAACATCACACCGAAAGCATTGACCGTCAGCGGCATTACGGCTGCCGACAAGGTCTACGACGGCAGCACGACCGCCACTGTCAACGTTGCTGGTGCAAGCTACGCTGGCCTGATCACCAACGACGATCTCGCGGTAACTGCCACAGGCGCTTTCGCAGACAAACATGTGGGCAGCGGGAAAGCCGTCGCCCTCAGCAGCAGCTACACAGGCGCCGACGTGGGTAACTACACCATCACCGGTCAGGCGGCGGCCACGGCCAGCATCACCCCGGCCGCGCTGACTGTGACCGCGCAGGCCGACAACCGTGTTTACGACGGCACCACCGCGTCGGCAGCAGCGCCCGTGGTCACCGGCGCGCTGTACGACACAGTTGCCAGCGCAGCCACGCAGACCTTCGACAACAAAAATGCCGGCAGCGGCAAGACGCTGACTGCCGCCGGACTGGTCATGAACGACGGTAATGGCGGCAACAACTACAGCGTCAGCTATGCCGCGAACAACAGCGGTGTCATTACGCCAGCGTCACTTTCGGTGATCGCCGATAACCAGGCCAAACAGGTCTATACGCCCGACCCTTTGCTGACTTACCGCACCGGGCCGTTTGCGGCCGGCGACAGCGCGGCCTCTGTACTGAGCGGTGCGTTGCAGCGCGTGGCGGGCGAGCAGCCTGGCAATTACGCGATCAACCAGGGTTTGCTGGCAGCCAATGGCAACTACACGATCAACTACACGCCCGGCACCTTGTTGATCACGGCCGGACTGCTGCCTGGTCAGGCTGCAGGGTCGACCGGCGGCACACCCTACCAGCAGGCAAAAGCGCAAACGCCGCTGCCAGCGCCTGAGTTCAGGCCGCTTTCTGCGTGTATCCCGCTGGCGGGTCGTGGCAACTGTGCCGGTGAACTGCCGCTAACGATTGTGGATGAGGGCATGCGCATGCCGGCGCTTGCTCAAAGCACCAACTGAAGGACTTTATTCATGCAACCCAGCTGACGGATGATTGGCTCACGGGTTTTCCGGACTTGATGTAGAGCTCGACCGCTCGAATCCTGTCTTGGCACGGATACGTGAACTACCTCCTGATAGTCCAATTTTTGTCTGCATCCCCTCTTGGGCAGGTTATGGGGAATCAAAACAAACCTTAAGCGCAGCATTCCAGGTGCTGGAGTTCAAGGCCGGTTTCCGCTAGGTGCAAGTCATGGCCCACTGCCGGCGGGCGGCCGCCTGAAGGAAGTCGATCACAGCCCGTACGCGCGCGGCGTTGCGCAGGTTGGGCAGGGACACTGCGAACATCGTGTGGGTAACACCGGAAGCGTAAGGTGATAAAACCTCCTTCAAAAGGCCCTTGGCCACGTCCCCCGCAGCCAATGGAACCGACAGCATGCCGATGCCCGCCCCGGCCACCAGGGCGTGATGCACCAGGGCCGTGGTATTCGTTGCGAGCTGTGACCTGACAGTGACTTCGACCGACCGTCCGGCCTTGCGGAACGCCCATGTCACAACGGGCCCCTGCGCGGTATGGGTTACCGTCTGATGCCTGCCAAGCTCCTCCGGGTTGGCGGGTTCTCCATATTGGCGCAAATATTCAGGCGAGGCGTACAGGCGGCGTTCAAAGGAGCCAAGGGCACGGGCGACCACAGCCTCGCTATTGCCCACTGTGGTGCGCAGGGCCACATCGATCCCGTCCGTCACGAGATCGGCAACCCGGTCATCGGCCACCATCTCGATGCGCAACTCCGGGTATCGCGCGCGCAGCGGGCCCAGCTGCGGCACAACCAGTTCCTCGCAAATCTCCTGGCTTGATGCCAGCCGCAGCGCACCGGCCACGCGATTTCGCTGTTTCGACACCGCGGCAGAGATGTCCTCCATCCGCGCCAGCAGTTCACGCGCTTCCTGCGCCAGCTCAAAGCCTTCGGCGGTTGCCGACAGCCCATGTGTGGACCGGCGCAACAAAGTGACCCCATACCCCGTTTCGAGCCGGTTGACTCCCCGGGTAACGACAGAGACTGCCACGTCCAGCTCTCGGGCGGCCGCAGAGAACGAATTGAGGTCGAGTGAGCGAACCAGCCACCGCAAGTCCGCAGGGTCCGGCAGGAAGTGTTTCATCGGGGTTGCCTTTGCGTTTCGAGCAAAACCGATTATGCGGGATGGTGGTTTCCGGCTGTAGTGGCTCGCCCTAAAGTGGCGACACCAACCCAAAAAAGGAAACAACCATGCCTATCCTCAATGTCAAGATCTCGGCGAACCGTACGCCAGAACTCTCGCAACTCGTCACCGACACGCTGCTGGACCTTTCCAGCCGCTTGCTCGGAAAGCGACGTGACCTCACCGCAGTGGTGATCGACTATGTCGATCCGCGCGACTGGTTTGTCGCCGGAAAATCGCTGGCCGAACTGAAGATGACCAGCTTCTACTTCGACATCAAGGTGGTGGACGAAACCAACACCAAGGCCGAAAAGGCCCGGTTTGTCGCCGAATCATTTGAAGCGTTCGGGCGCATCCTAGGAGACCTGCACCCAGAAAGCTATGTGTACGTGCAAGACGTGCGCGGCAGCGCGTACGGCTATGGCGGGCGCACCCAGGAATACCGCCATCAACATCCAGACCAGTAAGAGGCAGAGCCATGGAACTAGCAAACACTATCGTCGCCGCGGCTATGCGCCGGGCCGGACTCAGCACCTGGATCCCGGAAGGGGAAGGGAAATGGTCACTTCCGATCCAGTTCCTGCCAGATGGTTCAGGCTGGGTCGAATTGATGCGGCTCAAGCCGGGCACACGGCTGGGTTTACACCGACACACTGGCGAGGTTCACGCCCTGACCTTGGTTGGCGAGCGTCGCTTGAACGACGGTCGCATGGTGGGCGTCGGGGACTACATTCATGAGCCTGCCGGCAATGTGGACTGGTGGGAAGCTGTAGGGGACGAGGAACTCCTGGTGCACGTCGTCGTCAAGGGCAGTGTCGAATACCTCGGAGCGCACCACAGCGTACTGCAGCGGATAACTGCCGCCGACCGGATCTCGGACTACCACCGGCATTGCGCAGTAGTCGGCGTGCAGCCTCGCGTGCTGGACTAGCTGGGCGATTCACGAATTGCCGATAGCCATGTCCTGCTTCACCCGGGCCTTGCCGGCGCTCATTGCTCTGTGCGCCGGGCGTATTGCAAATGCGCACCAAAGCCCAACTGAGCAGTCCAGCGCCACAGCACGCCTTGGTCACATGGAACTGCGGGCCTTGCTGGGCGGGTGGCCGATAACACGCTTGAACGCCCGGCTGAACGAGGCCTCCGAGTCGTAACCCAGCCGGTCAGCGGCCACTGTGACACGCATGCCGTCCTGCGCGATCCAGTTGCGGGCCTGGAACATGCGAATGCGGGCCACGTACCTGGCCGGGCTTTCGCCCACCGATTCCTTGAAGGCCTGGGCAAAACGTGATCGCGATGCGCCCATGATGTTCGCCATCTCCGGCACGCTCCAGTCCTGCTCCGGCGTCGCGTGAATGGCTGCAAGCACCTTGCCCACACCGGGCGAGCGCAGCGCTGCGATCCAGCCTGTCGAGTTGCTGCAAGCGCATTCCACCCAGGCGCGGATGATGCTCGCGGCGAGCACGTCGGCCATGCGGGCCAGGATGCCGCAGGCGCCGATGCGGTTGAGCGAGGCTTCACGTTCCATCGCGTCAAGCAGCATGGGCACGCCCGGATCGCGTTGGGCCAGGTCGCCGGCGCGGATCACCTCCGGCATCATGGCCAGCAAGGGGTGCAGCGGGTCGAGGTTGAAGGTCATGCTGCCGCAGAACATGACGTGGGAGGGTACTTGCGCCACAGAAGCTCCGTCCCGCAGCAGGTAGATGTCGTCCGCGACCCGCTCGCGATCAAAGGTCGCGAGGTCTACCGGCGGCACTTCGGGCGAACTGGCCAAGGTGTGGGCCGTGCCGCGCGGCAGCAGCACCGCGTCACCGGCCTTCAGTTCCATCCACCCGGACTGCGGCGTGTGCATCCAGGCGTCTCCGCTGGCGACGAAGTGAAAACGTGCGGCCGGTTGCGCGGCAAAGGAAATCGCCCACGGCGCATGCATGAGGCAGCGGCCGTACTCAACGCCTTCCAGGCGCAGGCCCAGCAGGACTTTGGTGAGGGAATCGGGCCCTGCGGCAGGCAGGCCCCCGTCTTCTTGAGGAGGCTGAACGACGGGCGTGAAAGTTCTGGAGGAATCGTCAAGCATTTCGGCTCTTTCGCCATGGAAAGGTGTCGATGCTAGGCCTAAGCTGGCAACCCTGTCCTCAACAAGGCTTCATATTTCATGTCATCAACTTCCTGTTCTGCCTGTCTCGATCCGCTGGCCGCCGGTGTAACTCCTGTCAATGATCCGCCCGGTGAGGCCGCCGCGCTCTGGGCGGCGGTCGCCTCACTGTCCCTGGGCGTGTTCGGCCTGGTCACGGCGGAATTCCTGCCGGCCAGCCTGCTGACCGCCATGGCGGCTGACCTGCACGTCACGGCAGGCGCTGCGGGCCAGGCCGTCACGGCCACCGCGCTTGTCGGCGCGGTGGCCGCGCCGACCATCCCCTTGCTGACGGCACGCTTTGACCGCAAGCGGGTGCTGCTGACGCTCACAGCCCTTTTGTTCGTATCCAACCTGTTGGCGGCGACAGCCGCCTCGCTCTCGGTGCTGCTGGTCGCGCGCGTGGTGCTCGGCATCGCGCTGGGAGGGTTTTGGTCGATGGCGGCGGCACTGGCCATGCGCCTGGTGCCGGAACGGCTTTTCCCGCGCGCAATGTCGCTCGTGTTGACGGGCGTGTCCATTGCCACCGTCTGCGCGGCGCCCGTCGGCGCGTGGATGGGTAGTCTTTGGGGATGGCGCAGTGCTTTTGTCGCGGCAGGTGTCGTCGGCCTGCTGGCTTTCGTTGTGCAGCTGGTCGCGTTGCCGCCCCTGCCGCCACGCGACCAGGCCAGTCTGAAGGGCCTGCGCGATCTGCTTACGCGGGGGCCGGTACGCATCGCTCTGCTGGCAGTGCTGCTCGTGATATCCGGCCATTTTGCGGGCTTCACCTACATCCGGCCCGTGCTTGAAGACGTGACGAAGCTGCCAGTGGCGGCGATTTCCGCTGTGCTGCTGGGCTACGGCATCGGCGGCTTCTTCGGGAACTTTGCAGGGGGCTGGCTGGCGGGGCGCAGTGAGCGATACGCGATCGTCGCAGGCAGCGCAATGATCGCCTTGCTTGCGGCTGCGCTGCTCATTGGCGGCAGCTCCACCGTGGTCACCGCTGTGGCGGTGACGCTATGGGGGTTCGCATTCGGCGCATTTCCGGTCGGCTTCCAGACCTGGATCGTGCGCGCCGCGCCCGACCAGGCAGAGGCCGCGGGCGGCCTGCTGGTGGCAGCGTTCCAGATCGCCATCGCCACGGGCGCCATCGCAGGCGGCCTCATCGTTGACTGGACTGGAGCGCTCGGTGCCCCTGCATTTGCCATGGTGGCTGTGGCGCTGGGCGGCCTGCTGGCATGGCGGCGTGGCCCGGCGCCCGCCGTAGCTGAAGCACGGAGGCAGTCATGACAAAGTCAAAACCAGACCCTAGCATCAATCGGCGCATCACCTTGGCGGCGCATCCGCGCGGCCTGCCTGTTGCGTCTGACTTCAAGCTCGTGACCGAGCCCGTGCCGCGCCCAGGCGAAGGCCAGGTACTCCTGCGAACGCATTTTCTTTCGCTGGACCCGTACATGCGCAACCTGATGGACGAAATCGGGCCTGGATACGCACCACCCGTTCCATTGGGCGGCACCATGCCGGGCGGCACAGTCAGCAGCATCGTCGACTCCAGGCATCCCAAATATCGCGTTGGTGATCTCGTGCTAGCCAACGCTGGCTGGCAGGACTACGCTCTGAGCGATGGGAACGACCTGCAGGTCATTGGTGACATGGTCCGTCCGTCTCTGGCGCTTGGTGCGCTCGGAATGCCGGGCTTCACAGCTCACGTCGGATTGCTGGACATCAGCCAGCCAAAAGTTGGTGAAACTGTTGTGGTTGCAGCGGCGACCGGTGCGGTGGGCGCCATGGTCGGCCAGATCGCGAAACTCAAGGGCGCCCGCGTGGTAGGCGTCGCCGGCGGTACCGACAAATGCCGGCAGGCGGTCGACGATCTGGGCTTTGATGCCTGCGTCGACAGGCACGGGCCATTGTTCAGGGAACAGCTTGCTGCCGCATGCCCGGCGGGCATTGACGTGTACTTTGAAAACGTCGGAGGCGACGTATTGGCGGCAGTCCTTCCGCTCCTCAATCTTGGCGCCCGTATGCCTGTGTGCGGCTTTGTCGCACATTACAACGACTCGGCAGGTTTTCCCGGCATCAGTCAGCTGCCGCAGTTCCTGGCCGCCATTTTGCAAAAGAGGGTGCGGGTGCAGGGGTTCATCATTCTTGACCACTATGGCGCGCGCTTTGACGTGTTCCGCAGTGACATGGAAGAATGGATCAACAGTGGACAGGTCAAGGCGTTGGAGCACGTTGTGGATGGTCTTCTGCAAGCACCCGCCGCCCTGTCAGACCTGCTGCAGGGCCGGCACTCCGGCAAAGTCGTCGTACGCCTGGAGGCATAGCTGCAGAGGGGCAGATTTACGCTGCCTCGCGTGGCGCGGCCCTGTCCAGGGTTACAACACACCGGCCTTGTAGACGCCGGGTACCGGTTCGCCGGTGACTTCGAGCACGCCGACCGCGCCCTTGCCTGCGCGTGACAAGGCGTGGTCCACCAGTAAATACCTTCCGGGGTGTTGGACCTTGATTTCGACGATGGTCGCGCCGCCGGGTGCCACCAGCGTTGTCTGTACGTCGTGCTTGAGACCCGTGAAGGAGCCTTCGCTGTACACGGTATCGAAGATCTCACCGATAACGTGGAAAGACGAGATTTTGTTGGGGCCACCGACGCCGAAGTAGATGCGCACGGTTTCGCCTACCTTGGCCTGAAGTTTATGGGTCTTGCTCAGTGCACCGACTTCGCCGTTGAAGACGTAGTAGTCGGGCAGTTCATTGGCCATCTTCTCGAGGTCGGCCTCCTGGTGTCCCTTGGCGCCGTGTGGACGGCCGGTGTACATCTCTCCCTGCATCACGTAGTACTCGCGGTCCACCTTAGGCAAACCGCCTGCGGACTCGACCAGGATCATTCCGTACATACCGGCCGCGATGTGCTGCGGCACCAAGGGCGTGGCACAGTGGTACACATACAGGCCCGGGTTGAGCGTCTTGAAGGTGATGGTCTTTTCCTGGCCCGGAGCAACCTGCGTGTGTTCGCCGCCGCCATGGCCGCCTGTCACCGCATGCAGGTCGATCGAATGGATCATCTTGCTGTCACGGGCATTGGCCAGCGTCAGCTCAATGGTGTCGCCTACGCGGGCGCGAAGCATCGGACCGGGCACCTGGCGGTTGAAAGTCCAGTAGGTAAAGCTCGTGCCGTCGTCGAGCTTTCCGGGCAACTCGACCGTCTCCATGCGGTACTTCAGGGTCTTGGGAGCCCGGCCCCCTACGGCAGCCGGCACCGTGGCCGGGTTGGCAGCCACGCTGACTGCGGACGGGTCGGCCGCGCGCTGTGGCACGGGAGCTGGGGTGTAGAGTGCAAGTGCGGCCTGGCTGGAGTCGCTGCCAGCGGGCGCAGTCGCTTGGGCCGCGGCGGGGCCGGTGACTTGCAGCCGGCCTTCCATGCCGATCTGCCGGTGGCCGGGGATTGAGCAGTAGTAGGTAAACGTACCAGAGCGCGGAACCTTGAACCGCAGAGTGGTCTTGCCAGTGCCGGGGCTGAACTTGGACGATGCGACGTTGAGTTCGGGGATCACCAGGTCGTGCTCCGCGCCTTCGCCGCTTTCCAGCACGATCTCGATCGTGTCGTCTGCGTTGGCCGCAAGGGTCGGGTTCACCTGTCCTTTGTCGTCGACGAACACCATTTTCCCGTCGACGATGTTGGTGTGCAGTGCGTAGCGCCTGATCCCGGCGGGCGCCGCTGCGGTTGAAATGCTGCCGGACGCGGCCGTGGTATGCGCCGGGTGCGCGGCGGGCTGCGCCTGCACGGACAAAGCCGTGGTGAGGATGCCGATGGCGGCGGCGATGGCGCCGAGGGAGAGGGTCCGTTTCATGTGGCGTTTCCTTGGTCTTTGTGCCGATTCGGCAGTTCTGACTATGCGAGCGGTGCGCCACGAGAAGCTTGCTTTAGATCAATACCTTGCCAGATAGATGGTTTGTTCGACCTGAATAAAAATGGTTCAGAACGTTCGGGTTGCCGTGTCGGGTAACGCCTGCCTTCAGCCTGTTTCTTTTCCTTCCTGGCAAGAGCCCAGTTGACAGAGTTCGCTCATGTGTCGAGTTGCGCCAGCACGCGCCGTGTGGCGGCAAGGGCCCGGCGTGCGCGATCGGTGGCGCCGACGCTGAGTGCCAGGGTACGCGTTGGCACTTCGAGGCTGAGGGGGATGTTGCGCGGCGCGGCGCGCAGAAGACCGAGGAGGTCCACTTCGCCATCGCCAGGAAACAGGCGCTCGGAGCGGGCCTCGGCGAGGATCGCGTCCATCGTCGGTGGAATGGCTGCGGGCACGTCACAAAACTGCATGAAACGAAAGCGCGATGGCGGGATCTCGGCAATGTCCTTAATGCAGCTGCGAGAGCGGCTCAGATGAAAGGGGTCGATCAGCACACCGGCGTTGCTGCAGCCGGTGCGCTCAACGATGCGTGCAGCCTGGGTCAAATCCTTCGCGTCGGTCCAGGGCATGAATTCCAGGGCGGCCGCCAGTCCGTAGCTGTTGGCGAGGTCGCAGAATGCGGCGAAGGTATCGGTGAGCCGGGCCTCGTCTGGATCGTTTCCGGCCACAAGCAACTCGCTCGCACCGAGCCGGGCGGCGGTGGCAATCGCGGCTTCGTAGTCGCTGACCAGGGTATCGGGCTTGATGCGAAAGATTTCGACATCAAGCACCTTGATGCCGGTGTCCGCCAGGCGATGCTCGACTTCGCGCAGCATCTGCGTGTCTCCCACAATGTCGTACTGCGGCTCGGTCGGCGTTGCCGGCAGCAGGCGGATGCCTACATGGCTGAAGCCGGCGTCAAAGGCACACGTCACCATTTCAGGAGGCGTCAATTCCAGCACGGTCAGGGCGGCGAGTGAAATGGGTCGGGTCATATTCCTGGCTCCGGGCTCACGTCGATGAGGGCAACTGAGACTCCTTCTTCATCATCCAGAGTTCCTGAGTGTCCAGCGCGACACGTTCTACCACTCCGTCGCTCTCGAGTCTTTCCAGCGCCTCCAGTGTTGTAGCTTCCGGAGGGACGGGCTCTTCCCATTCGATCCAGAAAGAGTGAATTCCCCTGGCCGTATCGACTGAGTGCGGGGCACTCTCGAGCTTTCTGCGAATACAGAGGACGGCGAAATCGACCAGTTGTTTGTTCATCAAGCAAGCTTGTTTTGTGGGGATGCCGCTGCGTGTCATTAAGCGTGCGCGTTCCAGGCACTACTGCATGCCGCAATATCTTCGAAGCGCCTGTTCTGCAGTTTCTTCGCAATAGATGACTTCATTATTGTCCTGGTCAGCTCAAAACCAGTCATTTTCTTTGGAAACTAACTATTCGCAATAGTGGCATTCCATTCTTTGGAAAGTTTCCGCGGTTTTCAAAGTGACGGGACATATCTGCACCAAGGCATGGATATTTTTGTCCTGCTGGTTGCACAAGCACGGACAGATGTCGCGGGCCTTCGACCGGCACGCTTTTCCGGTATGCGATGCCTTCGCTCAATTGAAAAAAGAGCGGTGCAAATTAGTCCCCCTCACCTTCAGAGGTGAAAAAAATAGTCATGCAAATCAACGCGTTAAGTGATTTTTGAGGTTGGCATGCCGCTTGCAAAAACAGTGCGGGAGAAATTCCGCCCGCGGCCCTCGTGGCTTGGCGAGCGTTTCTGCAAGTGCGTGCGGTATTGACTATGAGAGGCTAAAAATGGCTGAAAGTGTTCAAAAATGGCTGGAGCGTAATCGTCCGCCCCGGGTGAAGATCACCTACGAGGTGGAGACTGGCGGCGCCATCGAAAAGCAGGAGCTCCCCTTCATTGTTGGAGTGTTCGCCGACCTGGCCGGCGATCGCGATCCCGACGTGGAATTTCCGCCGTACAAGCAGCGGCAGATGGTGCCTATTGACCGGGACCTCTTCAACGACGTCATGAAGACGCAGTTGCCGCGTGTGGCTCTGGGCCGCGTTCCGCGTATCCCGTCACCACCCGGTGCAATGCAGATCGGAGCCGTCGAATCGGCCAATCTGTCCGGCGACATTACTTTCAGTTCGCTGGATGCGTTCGACCCGATCGCCGTCGTGCGCGCCATTCCTGACCTCAACAAGCTCTATCGGGTACGCAGCAACATCCGCATGCTGCAGTCGCGGGCGGAGTCGAGCGACCGGCTCAACGACCAACTGAATCTGTTGATCGCCAAAACACCGGACGGCCAGGCCAAGCGCGCACAACTTCAGGTGCTGGCCGGGCCGGACTACCGCAACAGCGTCGTCAAAGCAGACATGGACAAGGCGCCTGGCGAACTCAAGAAGGCCACATCTTCTTTGTACGACCTGGCCATGGTGATGGGCAAGGCCGATCAGACGCCCAAGCTCAAGGCTGCTACCGACTGGGGATATGAGACCGTCAACAGCGTGGGCGCGGACGGCAAGCCGGTGGTTGACGCCGATGCAACCCTGGCGCCGCTGCGCAGGCTGCTGGGGGTGTTTTCGACCCCGGACACGCCGGAGAACCTGCAGACAGTGTCAGCCCAGCTGCAGCAACTTACGCAGTGGGATGCCGGCCTGTCCTCCAAAATCCAGCTGGAACGCAATGCGATTGCCGGCAATCTTGGCGCCGACCCTACTGCGACCGCGACGCAGACCAAGCTCGCTGCAGACGCCACAGCGCTATTGGCAGCGCTCGCACCCAAAGACGGCCAGATCGATGCCGACGCAAAAAGGGCTGCTCTGGCTGTGCTCGGCATGCAGCAGACCGACGACAGCGATTCGATCGCGATGCCGACCGACGCCGCACAAGTGCGCACAGTGGCCGAGCAGAAGCATGACGCGGTCAATCGCAGGGTGGCCAACAATATGCTGCTGGTTCTCAGCGGCGCTACCGACACGCCTGACCCGAAGGCAAAGCCGGTGCCTCCGACAAAAAAACAAGCCAGGCAGAACATTGATGCGGTCTTCGCTCTCATGGATGCGGCTGGCCTGAAAACCGACGAGGACAGGCAGAAATTCCTTGGCCCGATCGGTTTCTTTGCGACGGATGTGCTGGCGCGGCTCGATGCTCCAGGTTCCACCTATGCGCCGGTGGCCGCGATAACTGCGATTGACTCGCACATCTCCGACATCGACGGCTGGTTGAGCAGGCAATTGAGCGTGATCATGCATGCGCCGAAGTTCCAGGAGGTCGAAGCGACCTGGCGCGGCTTGCACTACTTCGTGTCAAACACCGAAACCGGCAAGATGCTCAAGCTCAGTGTCTTCAATGCCACCAGGGACGAGCTGCTGGACGACATGGAGAAGGCGGTCGACAAGGACCAAAGCAAACTCTTCAAAATGATCTACGAAGACCAGTACGGCACCTTCGGCGGCTTGCCCTACAGTCTTCTGATTGGCGGCTACGAGGTGGGTCGCAGCGCCAAGGATATCGAATTCCTGCGCAAGATCGCGGAAGTCGCGGCCTCCGCCCATGCGCCATACATCACCGCAGCCTCGGCATCTCTGTTCGGACTCGACAGCTTTCGCGACCTCGCCAAACCCCGTGACCTGGAAAAAATCTTTGAAAGCATTGAGCTGGCCGGCTGGCAGGAGTTCCGCGAAAGCGAGGACTCCCGCTATGTGACGCTGGTGATGCCGCATGTGCTGCTGCGCCTGCCTTACGGCAAGAACAGCTGGCCGGTTGACGGCATGGATTTCGAGGAGACCGTCGGGCCTTCCAGCAGTTCGCCTGATAGCGGCAGCTTCCTGTGGGGCAACGCGGCCTACATGCTGGCGCAGCGCGTGACCAACGCGTTCTCCAAGTACAACTGGACAGCAGCGATACGCGGGGTTGAAGGTGGTGGACTGGTTGAGGACCTGCCGACCTACAGCTACCGCACCGATTCCGGGGCGGAGGAGTTGTTTTGTCCGACTGAAGTGTCCATCACCGACCGGCGTGAAAAGGAGCTTAACGATCTGGGCTTCATCTCGCTATGCCATTGCAAGGGCAAGGGGCAAGCTGCATTCTTTGGCGGGCAGACCAGCAACCAGCCGAAGAAGTATTTTTCCGACAGCGCCAATGCCAACGCGCAGATTTCCGCGCTGCTGCCCTACATGCTCGCAGCCTCGCGCTTCGCCCATTACATCAAGGTCATCATGCGCGCCAAGATAGGCAGCTTCCTGACGCGCGGCAATGTGGAGGCCTACCTCAACACCTGGATATCGAACTACGTGTTGCTCGATGAGAACGCCTCTCAGGACGCAAAGGCGAGTTTCCCCCTGAGCCAGGCGAACGTGATCGTGAAGGACGTGCCGGGCGCTGTGGGTTCCTACAACGCGGTGGTCTTCCTAAGGCCGCACTTCCAGCTTGAGGAATTGACGACCTCGATCCGCCTTGTGGCGAATCTGCCGAAGTGATGCATTCACTTCCCACCCAACATAGACCAACGAAAGACAAGCCATGGATCTGATACTGCTACAACCCGGCGACACTTCTGTGTTCCCCACAACAAGCAATGACTGGGCCACGGGCGGCAGCCTGATTTCGACCGGCGCCGACTGGACCGCCAATGAGGAACTCAAGCTCGGCCAATGCATCGAACTGGTGTCAGTGCACCAGGGTATGAAGCAGCAGGTGACGACGGACGTCAGCAATTCGGCGCGCACCTCTGGCAGGCCGGTGATCACGGAGTTCACCTGCGTCAAATATGTTGACAAGACTTCGGTCAAGCTCTACGACTTCTGTTTGCGCGCGAAGTCGCTGGGCGACAAGGCCAAGCCCTCGTACATCTACATCCTGCGCAACTCGGGCGACAAGGTCGGCAACATCATTACCTTCATGCTGCGCGACGCGCTTATCAGCGAAATTCAATTCCAGTCACATCCTGACGACATGCCGACCGAGCAGTTCAAGCTTAACTTCACCGAGATCGTCTGGACCTACGCCGTGCAGACGCCGGACATGCAGGTCAAGGGGAATGTCACTGCCGGCTGGAGTCTGGCGCAGAACAGGCCTTTGACGGCGTTCACTTGAGCCTCGTTGCGGCCCTGCGGGGGCCGTGGATTTTCGTTGTTTTTGAGATGGCGTACCGTTGTTGCGGCGCGCCGGCCCAAGGGGATAAACATGCAGTTCTTGCTTGAGCGCCTGGAGTTTGCAGGTGCGGCGCCGGCGCAAAGCGGCCAGAGCTTCAATCTGCGCGATGCCGTGCGGCTGCAGATTCAGCGGCTGGTTAGCTCGCACGTCTGGGCTGGTTCGACCGGTCTGGAACTCATGCGCGTCGGCCTGCCTTCCCTGACCGGCGCCGGTTACGCCCAAAAAGATGACATACAGCGTTATTCGCTGAGCATCCGCGACATGATCATGCGTCACGAACCCCGGCTGACGGGCGTACGTGTAACTGTTGAGGAAACCCGCAGTTCCGTCATGCCTTTCCAGGTAGTCGTCACCGGCAAGCTCGCCGACCAGCCGCTGACAGAGACCTTCAGCTTCGGGTTGCCGCGCCGCTAGGCGCTTCCAGGCCATGCAAGTCTACGGAACTCAACTCAAGGACTACTACCAGCGTGAACTGGCAGGGCTGCGTAACGACGCCGCTGCATTTGCGCAGGCCTATCCGACGGAGGCGCAGGCGCTCAAACTCGATCGCACCGGCTCGCACGATCCTCACGTGGAAATGCTGCTGCAGTCCTTTGCTTTCCTGACCGGCCGTGTGCAATATGAGTCCGAAGTCAGCAAGGCGCTGATCCCGAACGTACTCCTCGGTTACCTTTATCCGCACCTGGCGGCACCCGTGCCGTCCATGTTGATTGCTCAGGTCCGCGTCAAGCCGGACGACGCGGCCGGCGCGGTTCTGGAGCGCGGGCGGCAGGCCAGTGTGACGGCCGAGGACGGCCGGGGCCGGAAAAGCGTCTGCCGCTTTACGACAACCTGCGACTTGCCTTTGGTGCCGCTGGGCATTGTCGAGATTGACATGCTGCAGGCGGGAGATTTTCCGGTCGGGTTGAGCGACGAGCGTTGCCTGTCGGTGCTGCGTGTTCGGGTGCGCAGCCTGGGTATCGATCCGGTGAAGGCGCTCAAGAAAACCCGGTTGCGTTTTTATATCGACACCAGCCAAAAAGACGCCTGGTATTTGCAGGAGATGCTGGGCCTGCATCTGCACGCCGTTGACATCGCACAGATTGGTGGTGAGCCACTGCCAGGCGCAAACCAGAGCACCGTCCACTGGCTCGGGTTTGAGGACGAAGAGGCCGCTCTCCCGGTCCGAACCAACATGCATCCCGGACACCGGCTTCTTCAGGAATATTTTTCCTTTCCGGAAAAATTTATGTTTTTCGAAACCGGCGAGTTTGACCTCGCTCCGTTTGAGAATGGTTTTGACTTGTTGTTCCAGTTTGACGTGGCTTCCCATAAGGATCGCCAGCTCTCGTCACGCTCGCTCAAGCTCAACTGCGTGCCGATGGTGAACCTCTATCGTCAGCGCATGGAACCCCTGGCGCTTGACCACACGCAGTACGAATACCAGCTAACAGCAGATGTGCAGAACCGCCAAAACTGCGAGATTTACAGCATTGAGGAGCTGGTTTCCATTAGCGCCGACGGCAGCCAACGCAAGCTGGCGCCGTACTTCGAACTTGGAAATGCGCAGACGCGTGGCACAGATGACTATTTTTATGTCATGCGGCGCGAGGAAAACCAGCTTGGCGGTATTGCCGGTACCGAGGTGTACGTATCTTTTCTTGACGTCCGGCAGCAGATGGCACTGCCGCCGGCAGAAGTGGTTGGCGGGCGGGCGCTTTGCACCAATCGCAAGCTGGCAGAACAGCTGTTGATCAAGCAATCCCTGCAGCTCGAAGGGGCGGGGCCGATCACGGTACTCGAAGTGATAAGCCGGCCTTCGCGTCACATCACCCCGGCACTGATAGGGCGACGTCCCTGGTCGCTGGTGTCCCAGCTCGGCATGAGCCACTTGTCGATGGCAGAGGGACCGCAGGCGCTCGCTGCATTCAAAAGCATGCTGCGCGACCACATCGACCCTCTGCAGACACAGGCTTTCCGCAGCATTGAAGGAATTCAGGCGCTTCAATGCCGGCCCGGCATGCGCTACACGATACGCGATGGAGTGCGGGGCTATGTGCAATGCCTCTATATCACCCTCACACTGAATCGAAAACAGTTTGAGTCGACCAGCATGCTGCTGTTCGCATCGGTGCTGCGCTACTTTCTCGCGCTCTACTCAACAGTCAACAACATGGTCTGCGTAAGCCTGGAAACCACTGACGAGAAAGGAGTACTCAAAAGATGGCCGCCAATGGTTGGGGCCCAGATCGTTCTTTGAGCCGCCGGCTCGAGCAGCGTTTTGGGGAGTTCAATTTCCTGCAGATGATCCGTCTGTGGCTGCGCCAGCCGGATGATCGTGCCGGCGGGTCAGGCCAGACCGTGCGTTTCGAGGCTGACCTTGATGCGGGCTTTCCCGCGCGCGCGGCGAGCGCAGTGCGTGTGCAGGCCATTGCATCCGGGTCCTCTGCGGTACCGGCGCTGATCGACGCCGAAGGCGATCAGCGTGACCGGCCGCAAATGCTGGCGATCACCACCCCGGACTTCTGTGTTGGCAGTGCACTCGGTCCCTTGCCCGAACCTTTTCTCGAGTGGATGCGCGAGCTGGATCGCGCAGGAAAATCCGCGACGCGCGCATTTCTCGACATTTTCAATAACCGGCTAAATCTGCTGCGTTATGAAACCCGCGCTGGCTTTGAGCCTGGGCTGAACAACGAGCGGCCTGAGCGCAGCCAGCTCGCCGAATACCTTGGCGCGCTGATGGGGGTGGACAACGCCGAGCAGGCCGGGCAAATCCCGATGCCCCAGCGCCAGTGGCTCGGCATCGGGGACTTGCTGGCGAACGGCCGGCGGTCGGCAGCCGGGCTGGTTCAGGTGCTCTCGGTGCAGCTTGGATTTCCTGTCAGGTTGCAGCCCCTGGTGGGCGCATGGCGCGCAATCGATCCGGAGGATCAGCACCGCCTGGGCCGCAGTGGTCACCGGCTTGGTGTTGACATGCTGCTTGGTCGCAGCACTTGGGATCAGCAGTCGCGCATCCGGTTGACCGCAGGCCCTGTCTCATATTCCCAACTGGAGGCGCTGTTGCCGCCGCTGAAAAAAGGCACAGAACCAAAACGTTCGCTGCGTCAATGGCAACGGCTGCAACGCCAGGTCGATATCGGCAGCGAAGCGCCTGCCGTGCGCAGCTCGTATGAGGAACTGCAAGGCTTGCTACGGTTGATGCTTGACCGTCGCCACGATGCCGAGATCGAACTTTCGGTGCTTGCAGAAGAGGTGCCGCTGGCGCGGCTGGTATCGACTCAGGTCTCCGGCTTCTCCGGTATGCGCCTGGGCTTTAACGCATGGTTGAAGTCGCGGCCGACGGATAGCGCCGCTGGCATTTCGGGTGTTTATGTCGCGCGCTTTCTGGTCCCTGCTTATGAATCGGGAGCCATGACATGAACGACCGCGTCACTGGCATAACGACCGCGCTGGCTCTGCTATCGCCGGCGCCGGTCGTCTACCTGCATGTCGCGCTGTTCCTGGAGACGGGCGTCATCCTGGGTGACGGTAGCTTTCGGCTGGTCAGCTTTAAAGGGCAGGAAAGCATTTCTGATCATTTTGAGTACGAACTGGAGTTGCACGGAAACTCGGACCCCGAGAGTGGCCTTGAGCTGGCCTTTGATGACCTGCTCGGGCGACCGGTCACTGTGGGGGTTCACTACCCGGTGTTGGATGACCAGCAGCAGCCGACGCGCGAAGAAGCCAACGAGTGGTTTGACCAGGCCGTACAGGGCCAGGACGAAGGCGTGCGGTTGTCCCTGTTCAATGGCATCGTCGCATCCTTCTCAATGGAACAGCCAGGCGTCTATCGCGTGACCATGCGGCCGGCACTTTGGAAGCTTACGCTCACGAACAACTACTGCATCCATCGCCAGCTGAATGTGCGTGATGCTATTGCGGGCGTCCTGCACAAGCACAACATTGTTTTTTCGGTCGCGGCGCTGGTCGGCTCAGGAAATCTGGCAGTCGCGAGGCAGCAGGACTGGCTGCAGGCCGGTGAAAGCGACTACGAGTTCGTGCGGCGGCTCATGTCGAAAGCGCACATTTATTATTTCTACGTGACCACCGGCACTAGCCACACAGTGGTGTTCGCCAACCGGCCTGTTTATCCGGAAGCCCTGCCCGGTGGCAAGCCGCTACGCTACTGCGGCACCCAGGAAGATACTCTCGGCTTGGCTCAGCCCGACATGATCAGCGACTATCGCTTTCAGCAGAGTCTGGCCAGCAGCGCGGTGACCTCGGTGTTCACGCGCGAGGAGGCGGCCTGGGAGTCGGATGCAGTGGCCGGGTTCCAGAGTTTTCATGCACAGACCAAGCCGGCGCCTGGCGCCTTGCCATTCAACCAATACCAGATCTACCAGTACGGCTGCAGCGACGTTGAGGTCGATCACTATGCCCATGCAACGCAGGACACCCTGGATACGGGTAGCCGGCAATTCAGTGGTTCGAGCTATTGCCCCTATCTGCATTGCGGCCACCGCTTCTCGGTGACGCAGGAAGTTCGTTCAGGGCAATGGCCGTTGCAGGTCAGACCTCAGCTGGAGGGAAGGAGCTTTGTCGCAACGCAGGTTCAGCACGAGGCAACGCTCGACGGCAGCTACAGCAACAAGTTCCAGGCGGCAGACGCGCAGGGACTGGTCACGCCGTTCTCCATCCAGGAGACACAGCAAGGCAGTGTGCTCGCCAGTGTCGTCTCGGGTGGGAGCCAGGGTGTCGCGCCGGTGGGCTGGCGCTATATGCGGAAAGACAACTTTGACCCGGAGACCAGCCGCATTGTCGACAGCGAGGGTATTTCGCCGGTGCTTGAGGCGCAGGGTGTCTATGTGCGGTTCTCGACAGGCCAGGACATCTTTTCACCGGACGGTGCCGACCCGGCGGAGCCGGTCTGGGTCAAATTGGCTGCGCACATGCAGACCGTGCCGGAGATCGGTACGACCGTCATCATTACGCGCGCGCAGGATCAATCCGAGCTGCCTGAAATCCAGAGCATCATCCAGGCTAATGGCACCAAGGTCATCATGCCGTCAGGCTGGACGGCCAATACCAACGTTGGCAGCAGCTATTCGACGGCCTACGGCGACGGCAAGAGCATCCGTTTCGGCTTGCACTCCGATGCCGACCTGGACAACGCGGTTGCCATCGTCAGCCAGCAATACGACAGCGGAAAGTTCCGCGAATCGTCGTATTCGCAGGGTGCCAGCTATGGCTATTCGACCTCCGAAGACGGCGCGAACGGCCTGTTGAGCCAGTCGGATTCCTTCGGTTCGACCCACAGCACCCACAAGGGGGCGGAAAGCTGGAGCAGCACCGAGTTCGGCACGACCACCAACCACTCGCTGGTGACCGGCGACGCCACCAACACCAGCAAGACCGAAGGCACGCTCAGCAACACGACTTTGCAAAACGCCGTGTTCAATACAACCACGACCGCGAGCCAAACCAGCGAGTCGTTCACGGTCAGCAGCGTCAATCTCGACGTAACCGGCCAGCACATCTCGACCTCGGCGGTCGGCATGGCTGTCAGCGCAAGCGCGACCGGGGTGCGGCTGTCGGGCTCGATGGAGGGAATGAGCAGCAGCAGCAGCATGGTTGGCCTCAGCGACAGTGACTCGGTCGTAGGCATGAGCATGCAGACCAGCGCGACCGGTTCGAGCAGCAACGTTGCGGTGACGCTTGCTTCGGATCATGTCTCGATGACGCTGGTCGATACGGGCACCAATCTGGTTGGCGTCAGCAGCAGCACCTCTCTGACCGGTGCCAGTACTGCGATGAACCTGGTTGGCGCTCACAACGAGGTCAGCCTGACCGGCCTGTCCAGCCGGGTCAGCCTCACGGGCCAGAGCAACAGTGTTTCAGTTCTGGGGTCGAGTACTGACATCTCGCTGTCGGGCGACACCACGGCGATCTCGATGAAAGGCGCATCAACCTCGATTGAAATGACCGGGGCCGGCATCCTGGTGCAGCTCACCGCGTTGCAGGCGACGATGCAGATCACGGGCCTGAGCCTGACGATCACCGAGCTGAAGATCTATCTCTAGGCCGCCATGAAGATCATCAAGCCCTTGAGCCTAGGCCTGCTCTACAAGACATACCGGCAATCCGGCATAAACCGCCTGGTGGTGACGGCGCTGGGATTCTTTCCGCTGGGTGAAGTCAGGCCGCAGCGCTTTCTCATGGAGGGCCCGCAATGGGCCCGGGTACTGGCCGCATTGCCGGCGGGCCAGGCGCTGGACGAGGCGATGCCTAAGACCGGAGCCGAGGCCATGGTGCTGGGTCGCGCTTGCGCACCGGGAAATCGTCCGGTGAAGCGTATGGAAGCACGGCTGCAAGTCGGCTCCATCGACAAGCGTCTGGCGGTTTTTGGCGACAGGCAATGGCGCTATGGCGTCTTGCCGCTCTTTGGCATCTCGCAGCCTGCGGAATTTGTACACATGCCGCTTGATTTCGCACATGCCTTCGGTGGTCAGGGCTACGAAGACAATCCGGTTGGCTGTGGCCATGACGGCAACCGGTTCGCCGCAATGGCCGGTGCGAACGAAGGGGTTATGCCGAACGTCGAGTACGCCGCTCAGCCCGTTGACTGCCACGGGCGTCGCTATCCCCCAGCTGGACTTGGGCCCATGCCTATCGATTGGGTGCCTCGCAAGCGCTATGCCGGTACTTACGATGAACGCTGGCTGCGCGAGGATTATCCCGGCTTGCCGCGAGATCTTGACTGGCGGCTTTATAACCAGGCTGCCGCCGACCAGCGCATCGCGAATCCTTTCGCGGGCGGCGAAGCCTACCTGTTACAGGGGATGCATCCGCAGATTGAGACCATCCAGGGCGAACTGCCTGAGCAGCGCGTCAAGGCTTTCGCGCTCAAAAAGGACGCTTCTCCCGCTTCGCTGGCTGAAATCGGGCTGCGCATGGACACGGTCTGGTTCCTGCCCGAACAGCAACTCGGTGTTGCGGCCTGGCGGGGCGAGATGCAGATCACCGACAGCGATGCACTGGACATTGGGGTATTGATGCTGGCTTACGAAGGCGCGGCCGAAACGCCGCGTACCTTGAACCATTACGCGGAAGTGCTCACGCTGCGCCTGGACCCCAAGACTGCACCGTTGCATGCGCTCAACGAGTCGCAACTCGCGCCGCGGCTCGATCCAGTCGATCCCGCGCTGGCTGCCGCCGAAGCCGAAGCGGCACTGAAAAAACGACAGGACGTGCTTGACGAAGTGACGCGTGAATTTTGGCAGCAAAGCGGCATGAAGCCGCCCGCGGGCTACGAGCCGCCAAAAGCCGGGCCGCCCCTGCTCCAGACACCGTCGGCGAAGGCCCTGACCGACGGCGACATGGACTTGACCAGCCTGATGCACAGCGTCGAAAAGCTGGTGGCCAGTACCCGCGAAAACGCGGCCGCACAGCAGGCAGCATTTACTCACCAGCTAGCAGAGCTACAGGTACTGACGGGGCAGACGGATGTTCCCGCTGGGGAGCATGGAAATGCTCCGGAGTCCGGGCCGCTCTGGACGGAGGTGTTGCAGCGCGCCGATGGTACGGCGACACGAGAGGCACTGGCGCCGCTCGCGCTGGCCGCGACGCCATCCCAACATGCCGACCTTATGGCTGCCGCGCAACTCAAAAGCAAAGCCCGCCATGCGTCTCCCGTCCCGCTGTCGCCCGCGCAGGCGCTGTCGCCCGCTGTCGCGTCGCTATTGGGGGCGCAGGTGCTGGCCTGGGCGAAGGCCGGAGAAAATCTTGCGGGCCGCGACCTTGCCGGCGCGGATCTGCGCGGTGCCATACTTGCGGGCCTTGACCTTGGCGGATGCATGCTGGAGTACGCCGACCTCAGCGGTGCCGACCTGCGCGGCTGTAACCTGCGTCGCGCTGTACTGACGCAGGCGCGGCTCAATGGCGCACTACTTGATGAGGTCAACCTTGATGAGGCCAATCTCTGCAGCAGCCATGCATGCGAAGCGAGTTTTCGCGGGGCGAGTCTTTGTTCGGCCCGTGCTTCCAAGGCGACCTGGAGACAAGCTTGCGGCTCCGATTGCGACCTGTCAGCCGCTCAACTCGACGATGCAGATCTTTGCGGCGCAAACTTCGATCGCGCGACGCTGGATACAACAATTTTCAACCAGGCCAAACTGGCTGGAAGTAGCTGGTGCGGTGCCTCGTTCAACAAATGTGTTGCCTGGAAGCTGCAGGCCCAGGGGGCCAATTTTTCGGGTTCGAGATGGCAGAGAAGTGCACTGATCGGTTCCGACCTGTCGGCCAGTAAATGGAGGGAGGCCCGACTGGTCCAGGTCCAGGGGAATGACAGCGACTGGCGTGGCGCCGACCTGTCCGGATTGCGCGCTGAACGCGGAAGCTGGACGCAAAGCCAGTTGCAGGGTGCGCGGCTCGACGGCGCTTTCATCATGGCGTGCGATATGAGTCGGGCTGACCTTAGTGCCGCCAGCCTTGACGGTGCCTGCCTGCCGCGCACGCTCATGATGAAGGCACAACTGCCCGGTGCGAGTGCCGTGGGCACCGACTTCTACCAGGCGTTGTTGCGAAAGGCTGACTTTGGAAAAGCCGATCTGCGCGACGCCAGCCTGTATGAAGCCGAACTCACCGAGGTCTGCCTGGTTGATGCGGACACACGCGGTGTACGTCTGGATGCGCGCAGGAGGCTCGCGTGAGCAGAATTTACAGCCAGGCCTCCGCCCAGGATTGGGCCGAGATCCAGCGCTTGGTGCGGCTTGGCCGTCCGGTGCGTGGCCAGATGCTGGCCGGACTGGATGCAAGCGGCCACGATTTCACAGGTGCGGTTTTCAGCGGCTGCCAGCTGGCGGGTTCGCATTGGGCCGGTGCCCAGCTGGAGGGAGCGTCCTTTATTGATTGCGAACTCGGCGCGGCCGACTTTTGCGATGCCGGGTTGCGCCGCACCGCTTTTTGCCAGAGCCGCCTGGCTGGTAGCGATTGGCGTGGTACGGCCGGCACAATGCTGGCCTTCAGTCAGTGTGACCTCCGCCAAAGTCGTTGGGACGGTGCGAGCCTTGAGAAATCCATGCTGACGAAGTGCGACATCGGCGGCTCTTTCTGGATTGAGGCGCGCTTGCTGCGCAGCGCATTTGCGGATTGCCAGTGGGGCGGCAGCGACTGGCAGGGTGCCGAATTGCAGCAGGTAAGCCTGAACGAAGCACAACTGCAGGAAGCCAGGCTCGCTGGCATGCGTGCCAGCACCAGCCTGTTTATCAAAGCCAGCTTCGCCGGGCAGAAACTGGCCGGTGCCAGCTTGTTGCGTTGCACTTTGCAGGGTGCCGATTTTTCAGGTGCTGATCTGAGCCGCGCCAGCATCCGTGAATCGAATTGTGCCGAAGCCCGCTTCAGTGCGACGCTGATGAACGGCATTGACGCTACGCGCTGCCAGTTCGTAAAAGCGAAGTTTGACCGGGTAAATCTTGACGGCGCCCAACTCGAGGGTGCGGTATTGCAAAAAGCCCAACTCAACGGAGTTTCGCTGCGCGGAGCCGGATTGGTGAAAACGATCTGGGATCACAGCAGGCTTGACAGTGTCGTTTTCGCGGGATCGGACTTGCAGTTTGCCCAGTTCGCGCATGCGAATGGCGGGGCAATGGATTTCCGGTACTGCAAGCTCGACCGTACGAGTTTTCACTGTGCGGTCTGGACCGGTGCCGATTTCACCGGTGCCAACGTAGCCGCTGCCCTGGGTACCCAGGAGGCGCGCGCTGCCGCCGAAAAACGTTCACTTGAAATGGAAGCAGCATGAAACAGGCAACACAACAGCTTGACCTTCCCGTGCGCGCCGCAACCGTGCACGGCTGGGGAGAGGCGAGCATAGGCCGGTCACTCGGACAAGCGCAGTGGCGGCTGGCGGACGGCCGGCTTGCGTTACAAGCGGTTTCCTGCCTGCTCACACCCCTGCCAGGTGACACGGTGGCCGTGCTGCAAAGTGCTTCGGGCTTGTTTGTGACCCATATTTTGCTGCGTCCGCAGCCGGCCGCGGACACGCCGGGCGCAGGCCGTGCCGAGCTTTCCGTGCCGGGTGCGGAGCTTATGGCGATCACCCAGCCAGCTTTTGAGCTGGCCTGCACCCGTCAAATCGCACTGCGTTGTCTTGGTGACGTCGAGCTGACGTCGGCCAGCGGCTCCGTCAGCGTCAACGCAAGGGAT
Source organism: Polaromonas sp. P3_A5 (assembly GCF_056403055.1). Classification (NCBI taxonomy): domain Bacteria; kingdom Pseudomonadati; phylum Pseudomonadota; class Betaproteobacteria; order Burkholderiales; family Comamonadaceae; genus Polaromonas; species Polaromonas sp. P3_A5. Next base: position 88,923 of record NZ_JBFUGF010000002.1, on the reverse strand, counting down.
TTCCTGGCGTCCGTCAGTGAGACCATGGTGCAGTCGGCACGCCATCTCGTAACGCGTGTCGAGCACGGGATCATGCAGGCCTCGGCGCTGCTGCGGCTCCATGGGCGGCAGGCGTTGGTCACGGCCGAAGAAGACATCAAGCTCGATGCTGAACGCATCAGTCTGGGATGAACCATGTTCGCCAACACGAACCTCTGCGTCATCAATTTCGCGTTTCCCGACGTCTGTCTGGTGCCTACGCCGGTGGGGCCGGTGCCCATTCCGTTTCCCAATATCGTCATCACGATTTCGCACATTCCTTCGCAGGCCTGCGTGATCGTCGGCGGCGGACTCGCTGAAAACCTGGTGACGCAGGGCACGTTGAGCAACGGCGACGAGCCTGGCGTCAACCTGGGCGTGGTTTCGGGCATGGAAATTGGGCCGGACCGATACCTCATGGGTAGCTTCAAGGTCGCGATGGGCGGTGTGTTTGCGACACGGCTGACCAGTGTGGTCGGGCAGAACGGCATGATAGGCAACGCGATCGGTATGTCGATCACGCCTTCGCAGGTATGCGTGATGGTGCTGGGATGATCATGCGCATCGTCAACGCTTTTCTCGGCACAGCGGCATTGCTGGCTGTTTCCGGCTGCGGTTTTATCAGCTACGCGCTGGGCTACAGCCCTACTACGCCGCTAAAGACGCTGAACATCGTCGCCGAACTCGATGCCAATCAGAATATGGGAACCGAGGTCGACCTGGTGTTTGTCTTCGACAAGAACGCGGCGGCCGTCTTGCCGAAGACCTCACCCGACTGGTTTGCCAATCGCGACGCGCTGCAGGCCGGTCTGGCCAGCGGCATCGCAGTGCTTGGTGTGCAGGTTGTCCCTGGCAGCACGGTCACCAACCAGCCCCTGCCCATTGGTTATGGCAAGGCCGTCTATGTCTACAGCTACGCAAGCTATGTGAGCGCCGGCGGTCAGGCTGTCGCCAACATCACTGCCTACAAATGCGCATTGATCACCCTGCGTAGCACGCAGATCAGCTATACGAGCTGCCTTTCATGATTGGAGAACCCATGCCTGAAACCATTTCAGCGCCTAAAGCCGCCCAGCCCGCAGCGAAGCTGTTCTCAGCTGCGGCCGGTCCGGCCTTGCCCGACAGTGTCCAGTGGATCGAAGGGATGTTGCTGTCACCCCAGCATTTTCAGCAGAGCGATGTTTACTGGCAGGAGCAGTTGAGGTACCGGCTATCGTGCGTCGCGCCGGATTTTTGGGGATTGAGCCTGCTGCAGCTGGATATGGTGAAGCTCAAGGCCGGTATCGTCGCAATCAAACGGCTTGAATGCATCATGCCAGACGGCACGCCGGTCGTGTTTCCCGGCTCGTACACCGGAAAAGCGCTCGAACTTGATGTCACCGCGCAGTTGCAGCGCACGCCGGATGGGGTGCGGTTGTCGCTGATCATGCCTGTGCGGGGCAACGCCTCCAATCACTGGAATACGACACCGGCGCGCAATGAGGTTGTGCACGGCCTGGTATCGCTTGACGAGAACACCCTGACCGGATCGGTGCCGGTCGACCGCCTGCGGCCGGCGATCTCGCTGTCAGCCGAAGTTGCAGCCCCGGCCGGCTACGAGGTCTGTCCCTTGTTCGAGTTGTTCCGGCGCGAAGAAAACAGGCATGTCGAATTCAAGCCCTACCACCCGCCCATGCTGTGCTGGCAGGCCGGCGATTTTCTCAAGGCAACCGGCTTGCGGCACCGGCTCCAGCTGCTCAATGAAGCGCTGTGGCTCAAGCTGCGCGAATTGGGCGCTAACCGGGAAAGCGACGGCCCCGAGGACGATGAATTGCAGGGCGCCCATTTCCGCAAGCACCTGGAGATGGCCCGACGGCTGGCTGCCGTGCTGCCGCAGTTCAGCCTCATCGTGCAGCGCCCCGAGTCGAGCCCGCGCGCGGTCTACGACAGCCTGGCGCTCCTGCTTGGCACGATGGCATCGTTCGGCGCCAATCCCATCCCGCCTGTGCTGGACGCTTATCAGCACGATGACTGTTCGCCACAGTTCCGGCGTGCGCTGGACTATGTGGTACGCAAGCTCAGCTATATCAATACCAGTTTCGAGCTGCAGCCGTTTGAACGCCATGCCGACGGTACTTTTACACATGTGTTGCCTCCTGACGCGGGTGAACAACTGCTTGTCGAGCTCAGGCCGCAAGGCGGCCAGGGCCTGGGGGCCGATGGACGCGCGTCAATGGAACGCTGGTTGCTTGACGCCTGCATCGCGAGCGAGGCGTTGCTGCCTGCCGCAGCCCGGTTGCGCGTGACCGCGAGGCCGCACCTCTTGACCGCTGAGGAGTTGGCGAAACGCAACCTGCGTTCGGGAGCGGCCTTGTTCGCGATCGACAACCAGGTCCTGCAGCTCAAAGAAGGCGATACCAGGCTGTTCGGCCCAGGGCAAAACCTCGTCATTAGCGGTGACAAGAAGTCGCCGGGAACCCCGCCCGCGATGATTCTGCTTTATCGTGCGCGCGCTGCAGGCACGCGGACCTGAAAGACGCAGCCATGCAGCCTGCTGCTATGCCCGAAATGCCGCTCCTGAGCTGCTTTGCGCAGTTCTATGAGGAGGTTGCGCGCGTGCGGCAGGAAAGCGAACGCGGGTCGCTGCAAGCCTACCTGGGGGTCTCTGGTGCGGCACCGGCCGAGCCGGCCGAACTCGCGGGCCGTGTGAGCCTGCGCCTGGCCGACCTTCTGGCCGGCCAGGCACGCGATATGCGGGCTACCGCGAGTGAAGCGCAGCAACGCGCCTATACGGCAGCCAGCTATGTGATGGTGGTGCTGGCTGACGAGATTTTCATCCTTGAACTCTCGTGGCCGGCGCAGGATGCCTGGCTCGAGGTTTTGCTTGAGCACCGGCAGTTCGGTTCGCGCCAGGCTGGGCGCCGCTTCTTCGACATGGCGGAGCAGGTGCTGGCTGTGGTGTCCCGATCCCATTTGCATCGCGATCTCGCTGCCTGCTTTCTGCTCGCGCTGCAGCTTGGGTTCAAGGGAATGCATCGGGGCACGCAGGGCCAGCTGTTCCTGGACACACTGCGCCAGCGACTATACCGTTTTGTCAACGGCCGACCGGCAGAGTCTGACGGCAGGCTGTTTGTGCAAGCCTATGAACACACGGTCAAGTCGACTGCCGATGCGCGGGTCGCGCCCCTGCGCCCGTGGTTGCGTCTGGCGATGGGTTATGCACTTGGCTTTGTGCTGATGTCGTCGGCGCTCTGGCTATGGCTGATCCAGCCGCTGGTCAAGGTTGCGGGTGTCTGAGATGAGCAGCATCAGCAGTATCTGGTTTGGCGTGCTTGCCGCAGTCGCCAGTGCACTCGGAATCCTGGTGCTTTGGTTGATAGTGCGCTCGCGCCAGGCCAAATTGATAGTTGCGGCCGGTGCCATCAAGCCCGTTTTGAAGGGAAGTTTCTGGCGAACGCGCTGGCAGTCGTTCCTGGCCTGGTTGCGCGGGCTGCGGACCGTGCTGTCCAGAACCGCACGGGAGCGCTACCGACAAACCTGGGTCATCATGATCGGGCAGGCCGGCGCTGGTAAAAGCAGCTTGATCGCTTCGTTGCGACAGGTCCGGCAACAGCCAGACGCACAGGCGGCGACGATCGCCGGCGTCCCCCACACAGCCTGGCACAGCCTGGCACAGGGTGAACTCATAGACCCGCAAGGCAAGCTCAGCGCTGCCGGTCAAACCGGATCCGACGCGGCAGATTGGCAAGCCGTACTGCGCGGACTCGTCCACCTGCGCCCCGAACGTGCACTTGACGGGGCGCTATTGGTGGTTTCCTCCCGTAACTTGCTGGGCATGGGCCGTGAGAGTGTGCTTCAACTCGCGCTCGATGCCCGGCGACAGCTCGACGACCTGCGTGCCGCCACCAGCCTGGCTTTGCCGGTCTACGTGATCGTCAGCCAGTGCGACGCGGTCGATGGATTTGCTCCGTATTGGCGTCTGCAGGGGCGTTCGCAGAGGGAAAGCATGTTCGGCTGGTCGGCGCGCGACGGCCTGTTGCAGTCCGGCCCGGTACAGTGGATTGACGAGGCATTTGTTGACATCGGTGAACGACTCAAGGAAATCCAGGTAGAGGCCGCTGCGGCGCAGGAGCAGATTGCCGACGCTGATGCGTTTTTTCTGTTTCCGAGGCATTTCGAGCGTTTGCATGCGCCCTTGCGTGATTACCTGGCCGAGGTCTTTCACGACACGGCGACGACGCAGCCTGCACTGTGCCGAGGTGTCTATTTCACAGGCTGCACCGAAGACACCGGCGCACCAGCTGGCATGCCGCGTGCCGATGTCTCGTTTGCCGAAGACGTCCTGACGCAAAAGGCGTTGGGGGAGTGTGGGCTGGCGCGCGCCACGCTGGCGTCATTCTGGTCGCGTGAGCCGGGGCTGCTGCGGCTTCAGCAAGCCTGCATCGTGCTGGCCGGGTTGCTGCTGTTGGCACTGGTGTTATCGGGCTGGCGGCTGCAGCGCCAGGTTGATGGTCTGGGTCGCAGCATCGCCGCGCTCTACCAGTCGCAGGCGCTGGCAGGTGCACAGGAGAGCTGCGCCGGCCGCCCATTGATTGACGATGCGCTGTCCCGGGCCTCGGCCCTCGATATCGACCTGGTGTTCGCGACGATGCCGCTGTCCTGGGTCGATCGGCGTGCCAGCAACAACGCGGTGCAGGCTGTCTCCAGTACCGTGATGGCGCGCACGGTGTTTCCGGCGCTGGCTTGCGGCCTGCAGGCGCGGGTCGCGCGGCTCGACGCTGGTCTGGTCGCGGCGTCAGAGCCGACGCTTGCCGGTATCACAGTCAACAACTCGGCGTATGCCAAAACCCGCGCCAACCTGAAGGTGCTTGCGCTGGAGGTGAACAACCTGGAAGACAAGCTCCAGCGTTTCGCACGCTTGACTGCCATACCCGCCGAATCCACCGTCCGCAAGCTGGATGATCTCAACCTGATTTATCTCTACGTCTACGGAGCGGGATTGCCCCTTGCTGCGGCGCGGCCCGGCGGCGTGGTTGCCGCTTCGCTCGAGCAGGTGCCTTACAGCGGCGTGGTGAATGTGCCCGAGCGTTCGCGCGGCAACTGGGCGCGCCAGTTGGCGAATTCCAGCCGGCAACTGCATGTCGATTTGCTTGCTGAGGCCTCGATGGGCCCCAGCCTCCTGGCCAGGGTTGATCCGGCAAAAGGGCCGCTTGTTGACAACACCAGGCGGTTCACCTCATGGCTGGTCTGGGTCGCCAAATCATGGGTGCCATCGGACCCGAACAACAACCCCTGCGCCGATGACGCGAAGGAACTGCGGCAACTGCTGTCGCCCCTCGTGACACAGTACAGCTATCCGAAAGACCTGTTGGCAGGTGACGGCGGTTTTGATGAGGCAAGGTGCTACAACCCGGCCATGCAGGTGCTGCGTGGCATGCAGCTTTCGCCCTACGGGCCTCTGCTCATCGCACAGGGCCAGAGTCTCGTCATGAATCCGGCACTGTCGGCAGAGGTACGCGGCCTCGAAAGCCTGCTACAGCAGACTTTCATGCAGGTCCGGAACCCGCAGGCCTTCGCCTGCGTGAGTTCAGCGCCCGGCTGGCGCCTGGCAGACCTCGGCCGGTCCATGAATTACGCTGCTGATTACCAGCGATTCGCAGCAGGCCAGGGACTGCCGCCTCTCGGTGCGCCGGCAACCAGCAAGCCGCTGTTCGACCGGCTTGCGAGGGCGCAGCTTGAGCAGGTCATGAATGACGCGATGCGCTCGGCGCAGTCGGTGGCAACAGAGTCGTTCGTGCTTCAGGGACTTGACGCGGTCTCGGCTGCAGACCAACAGCTTTTGCAGCAGAGTGGTGATTTTTCGCGCGCACTGGATCCGCTGATCGGCAACCTGCGGCTCTATACCCAGTTCGGCTTTACAGCGAGCGCGGGACGCGTTTCACAGTGCGCGCGGGACTTTTCGTCGGATGCTCTGGGCCGCGTCTCAGGCCTTGTGGGTGGCAGCCGGCTTTATGACCCCGAGGCCGGTCCTGCCGACGGCCTGCTCGTGAACCTTGGCACCACACCGGTGATACGCGACTACCTCGCGCGGCAGGTTGCGCGTGCGCAGGTACTCGCTGGCTACGCTGATCCTTTCGTGAATCTGTTGCGCAACACTGACGGCGTCAACGATGCGCAGCGCGACAACGCACAAACCTTGCCGTACTGGAGCAATACGATCAATGAGGTCACCAGTTACGTGCAGTTCAAGGACCCGGGCAAGCAAGTCGGCGCTCTCGACACGCTTTTCCTCAAGACCATTGCCGATCTCACCTATGCGAACTGCGGCAAGGTGCTGGCGGCCTACCAGCCGGCCGACTACGGGAACGACATGTTCTCGGAGAGGCGGCGCGACCTGATTGCGCAACTGAACCTGCGCTGTGTCGACCGTCGTACCGAACAGGCAACCACTGCCTACGATGCCCTGGCCAAACGCTTCAACAGCCGGCTCAAGGGGCGATTCCCGTTCGGCGAAACCAGCAGTCCGGACGCCTCGCTGGCGGAGGTGCAGACCTTTTTCAGTGACTACGCCGCGCAACGCGAATCGCTGCAACAGTCGCTGTCCGGCCTGAGCACCCCTGGCTGGGTCGTTTCGGCACGCGGGTTCCTCAGTGAACTCGATGCAGCCGATCAGTTTCTGCGGCCAGGCTTGGGTATAGGCGCAGCACCGCAGCCTCTAAAGCTCGACATCACTTTCCGTGCGCTACCCCAGGAGTCGCCTGGCAGTGAACAGGTCGTGAGCTGGGTTGTGAGCTCAGGTTCTCGGGTGGCGAGCTATCCGGGTGGAAAGCCGCCGACCGTGGACTGGAGCTACGGCCAGGTGCTCGCGCTTGATCTGAATTGGGCCGAGCTGTCTGTTTGGCGACCGGCCGCATACCCGGTGCAAAGTGGCTACCGGGTCGAAGGCAGCACAGCTTCGTTCACTGAAAGCGGGAACTGGGCGTTGCTGCGCATGCTGCAGCGCTACCAGCCTGTGCCGGCACGACCGGCTGATCCCCTCAAGCCGGGCAAGGCGTTGCTCGAATTCAGTGTGCCGATACAGCGCACGACCCAGGCGACACCCACAACAGCCCCGGCAGTCACGACGGGCCAGGCCACGTTCTACCTCGGCTTGACCCTGTCTGGCACCGATCCGAAATCCCAGGCCAGTACCAGCCTGGTCTGGCCGGGACCTTTTCCCAGGTCTGCACCGCAGCGGCAAGATGTTTCCACGCAAAAGCGAGCAAAACCATGAACACTGAATTGATGACCCGATCACAGCGTTACTTCGGCGAACGGCTTGGATGTTCGCTCGAGACCTTGCTCGACCCGATCGACGCGGGCAATCCCGCCGGTTATTCGGTTAAAGGCAATGGTGTCTACAACACCATCCAGAACGCCAGACGCGAGGACGATGCGAGTTTGCCGTTGGGTCCGTGGGAGCACAAGCTCAAGCGAGCGGACTGGCCAGTAGTGAGCCGTGTCGCCACCGAGGCCCTTTGTTCCAAATCCAAGGACCTGCAGGTCGCTGCCTGGCTGCTTGAGGCCGAAGTGAACCAGCATGGGTTTTCCGCGATAGCTCCCAGCCTTTTGCTGCTTGATGGCTTGTTGCGTGATTACTGGGACGATCTCTATCCCCAGGACGCTGACTCCGGCGGCGAACACCGAGCCAACATCCTGCGTTCGCTCAACAACCGTTTGCCGTTTGTGCTCAAGCAGCTCGCCATGACTTCAACGGGCATGCATCGCAATTACAACCTCGCCGATTGGGAAGTTGCCATGCACCGCGAACGGTTGGCCCCGGCCGCCGCGGCCGCAGCTAACAGCGCTGATGAGGAGGAGCATGCCAGCACGGAAACGATCACTGCAGCGATGGCCGCGACGCCCCTGGCCTGGTATCAGGCGCTGCACCAGCAGTTGAATGATGCGCTCGGTGCGATGCAACTGCTCAGAGACAGCATCGACCGCCACTTCGCGGTGGACGGACCGAGTCTGTCGGCGCTGGCCGGCTTGCTGGCTCAACTGTACGCATTGGCCGAATCCGAGCTGCAGCGGCGCGGGATAACGCTGGCGGCCGCAGGCGGCGAATCCGGGCCGGGGCCAGGTACCGTCGCGGGATCCGATGAGACGGCCATCATGGATGACCAGACGTGGGCCGGCGTTGCCGTACCGCGGTCCATTGATGACCGGCGCCAGGTCTACGCCATGCTGGAGCAACTCGGGGACACACTGCTCAAGATGGATCCGCACAGCCCGGCGCCCTACCTGATACGCCGGGCGATCGAATGGGGAAGGCTCAACACGGCCGAGCTCTACCAGGAGGTGTTTATCCGTCTTGGCGGCCAACTCAATATCTTCGAATTGGTGGGGCTTGAAACACCCGCAGCGCGGGAGGAAACATGATCGCATCATCTGAACCCCAAGGGCTTCTCGTACCGGTTTCCCCGGGGACTGATCCGTCGGCTCCGTCAGTGGCGATGGATATCGCCGCTTCGGTCTGGAAAAACCTTTGCGAACTGCCGACCCTTCTGTTTAAGGAGCGTTCGGGCATTGCTGCCGCCCTGACCGGCCCGCGCCTGGGGTGCACCTGGGCGCGTGCCGTAGTTATGTACTGGAGCAGGCTTGAACGCCTGGGTGGCCTGGACTTGTCGCAACCACTCTACATCCTGAACATGGGTCCGGATGACGGCGCCCTGGCTGCGGTGCTGTTGACCACACTGCGCGATGAGATGCATGCCTGCGGCATGCTCGGCTGGCCCGTCCGGTATGTGCTGTGCCCCCTGGCGGGTGAAGAACCGGCACTGGCGCTGCTCAAACAGCCAGCACTTCAGCCTTTTGTCGCGCGCGGCTGGCTTGACCAGGCAAGCTGGCAGGCTCGGCGCGGCCACCCGCTTTTGCTCGGTGCGAACCGCTTTGCCTTGTTCGGATCACGCAACCCGGTGGTCGCGATGACGGCAGGCGGGTTCTCCGCATTGCCGGCAGAACTGTACGGTGTGCACTACGGCGAACTATTGCAGGCGCGGGTTCAGGCGCAGCCAGACGGCGAAGGTCGTTTCGCGCTGACTTCTGAATGGCAGGCTTTGGCGGAGGATGAGCTTGCCTCAGCCGCTTCCGCGCTGCTGGGCCATTACCGCGCCAGCCTGATCAGTGCCACTGTTCTACTTTCAAACGCCGCACTGTCCCTGCTGGATGCGCTTGCCGATTTTTCTGCCGGGCGCTATTTGCTGCTGGCGGCAGACCAGGGAGTCGCCGATGAGCGGCAGATCAGGCTTAACTGCATGGCGCTTCCTGAGCAACTCGCTCCTGGCGAACTGTACTTCCCCGCCAATTTTCATGCACTTGGGATGCACCAGGAAAGCGCTGGTGCACATGTTGCGCATCTGGAGTGGGGCGCATCGGGATGCATTCAGCATATGGCCTGCCGCGACGATGCCATCGGCATGGATGCCGCAAGCTGGAGCAGTCTGATCGATACGGTAGATGAAGACCATCCAGCGGAGCGCTGGTGGCACGGGGCTCCCCACAGCCCTGTGGGGAGCGTTGACGAAATCAATTTTCGCCTTCGCTGCTCGGGTCATGATCCCTGGGCTCTCCAATCCATCCTCGACAGCCTTGATCTACGCCTGCTGGACGCTGCGGACGAAGGTGCACTGCAAACACTGAACCGCAGCCTGGCACGCACGTGGCAGCACATGACACAGCGTCAGCGTTGTGATGCCGGGACAGGCCTGGCAGGCCTGCTTGTGCATGTGGGTCAGTGGGCGCTGGCGCGTGATGTGCTCGCCGAAACTCCCGACAGCGATTCGCCGACGGCTTCTCGCAGCGATCGGCTACTGCTGCGTGCGCGGCTGGAGGCGGAAACCGGGCGCAGCGCCAGCGCATTGCGCGTCGTACGGGAATGTCTGCGCCTGGATGCCGGTCACCCTGAGGCGCAAGGCATGCATGAGCTGCTGGAGCGCCGGCTGGCCAATTGGCAGGCCAGCAACTGGTATGAAGCCGATGCGATGCGCGACGAGGATCTCTCGCTCGAGCCACTTGATGTCCTGCATATCCCGGCATGGCTGCATCAATACCGGGACCCGAACATCGCCGTGGTGGCCGGATTGCCGCCAATTACCTGTGAAGCGGAGGCGCAAACCTATCTTGCCCATGTAGGCGGCAGCGAGGGGATCGAATATGCAGTGGTTCACCGGAATTTCGGTTTTGTCGGTGCCGTCGGTTTGCGCCGCGAGGCTGATATGGCTCATATCCATTTCTGGATAGGTGTCGATCATCAAGGCACTGGCTTTGGTGCGCGTGCGGTGCGATTGCTGACGGCAAGCCTCGCCGGCGGACCGGTACGGCACCTGTTCACCTCGGTACACGAGGGCAACACGCGCTCGCACCGGCTGCTTGAGAAAGCCGGGTTTGACACGCTCGGGCACGAGTCGCGTGGCGACGATGTGGGTTACCGGTTCATGCACCTCGCGCTGCCTGGGGCGCTTGCCTGCACCAATGACGAACTCGAATTACGCCTTGCGGCGATCTGCGATTGCATCGGAGAGCCGCTGGTGACCGGTCAAACTCTCATAGGGGGAAGTGTTCATGCTGTCTAGATTTTTGCTAGCTCGCGCAGCACCAACTACCGCGAGGCGCGCAGGCCTCACCATCGCGCGTGCGGCTCCGCCTGCTGCAGCGGGTGCAGGAAAAATCGCTGCAACAGCGTCCAGCCTGTCTGCGATGGCGCTCCGCGCCGCGAAGTTGGCGCGCAACGCAGCGGCCAGTGCGTCTGGCGGCGGTGCTGCCGCAGCACCGGCTGCGATGTCCCGACGCCAACCCGCCGACCTTGCCGCCAAGAAGCAGCTAGGCCCGGTGCCCGGCCAGTTTCCGCCGGTCAAACGTGTCAAGCAGGTGCTCGGAACCCACGCGCAACAATCAACCTATAAAAGAACACCGTCTGGCGCATCGGTCGAGGTCGACCACATGACTCCAGATTCACTGCATCAGCCTGTGGGCAGTTCGAGAAAGAGCGGTGGTGGGGCGGCACTGAGCAAGCGGCTGCCTGCAGCGGCGATGAATGAAACCCAGCACCGCCGCAAGCTCACCACCGGCAGTAGCAAAGCTGCCCAGCACTTTCGCGCATATCTGCTGCAAGCGCACCACGGAATGGTGCCGTTCGCGGGCAGGATGCAAACAACGCAGGATCACTATGCGGCAGCGATCCAAGCCGAGCTCGGTGCGACGACGACGGAATCGACTCTCTTCGGAAAACCGACACTCCATGATCCGCGGCCCTTCGACAAGCCATCGCAGAAGGGCGTGGTGCCGAGACGGGACGCGGAGTGGGGCATGGACAGACAGCTCGACATGCTAAAGCGTCTCAAGAACACCGGTCATATCGATTCGACGCATGAAAGCCATCTTGTGGGCGTTGTCACCGAGCGGCGCGCGGCACTTGCCGACATGTACAAAAAAATGAGCACTAAAGCTGAAGGTAAGGGGCCAAAAAAATCCTGATGGCAGCGTATCCGCCTGAAGTGTCATGAGCCTCATGAGGATGGGTGTAAGCGGGCTTTGGGTCTCGGTCAGTCATCAGCGAATGGTTTAAATTTTTTAAGGAGTGCAACATGGCAAAACAAAGATTGCTTAAAGAGGGTTTGGGCTTCGTGGGTCTGACGGGTTGCGACAAGATCAGGGCAATGGTCAACGCGTTGACCAAGCATATGACTCCGGTGGGAGGGCCCGGCGGGGTGATGAATGCCTTGCAGCTGACGCAGAGGCGGCTGGCAGCAGGCAACAAAATTCCGGCCAATACATCGGGTGTTTCAACCAAAGATTCGCTTCATAAGTCCTTCATCGAGAACGATGTGCTCCACGAGTACACCGATCAGGTTCATCACACGACAGTGAGCCAGGGCAAGATCACGGGCAGCCAGCAGATTGGGGGCCCGTCGTTTATGAAGTTTGATCTCAGGAAGAAGGGCCATTACACGGGCTTCAAGCCTTTTTGATCGCCGGCAGCTCGACTGCTGGGCCTGCGGTGTCAGGTCCGCTGCCCTGACCGCGGGAGTGCCTGATGCCTAAGCCGACCAAACTGACGAAGTCCAGAAAGACCTTGCCCGATCTGCCGGGCCCGCCTTCCCCCCAAAAGGCAAAGGCTGCAAAGGTGGCGAAACTGGCGGCGATCCAGAGGGTCGGCAAGGCAAAACCCCGCAAGCTTGGCGACCTGGCGCTCATGGGTATGCCCACTAAAAAGAGCTGGCGTCAGGGCACCGACCAATGGCTTGGCAATGTTATGGCCTATAAGGCCTCGCAAGATCGCACGCTGACACCAATGCAGGCCAAGGACGGGTTTCGGCCCCAGGTAGTAGATATGGTCGTCGGATCGAAGGCGTTTCCCAAAGGAGCCTTCCGTTACGCTTCCAACCCGACGAGCCACGGGATCAGCAGCGGCTATCACGAGGCGTTCGTCGTGACTGACATGACTCCCAAGTTGCAAAAGAGGGTGAAACATGCCAAGGGCATGTCAGCCATGCCGGCCATGGAAGAAGCCTCCTGGAAAGCTTTTTCTCACGCTACTTTCCCGGAAAGCAATATAAGACCAATGATGGAGGCGGGTGACGGTGCGAGAACAGATACCGCTCGTACTATTTTGAGTGGACCGGGCGGTTCCGTTGCCGGGCACAGCGGTTCCGGGGTCCGCAGCACCGGTCAGGCTGCCGCGCATGATATGTTGCGGGCGGCCTCAATGGCCGCGTTGCAGGACACGGAGATGACGCCCGCCGCCATGGCGGTGACTGCCGCGGCCGCCACGGTTTTGACAATGGCTCCCGGCGCGCTGGCCAGCCGGGCAGAGGGAGCAGAAAAACTCAAGGATAAGCGCGCGCTTGGAACCTGGGAAGATGATCGTAACCAGGCCAAGGAGCGCCTCGCCCAGGTCCACGGTGCGCTCAAACCGGCAGAAAAAGCCGTCGTGCGGCGACACCTCCAGGCGCTGGCAATCAGCGTCGGCGGGACGCGCACGCTTGATCCTGCTCAGCCCAGCTCGCCGCGCAGGAGTACCGCGCTGGAAGCCGGAAATGCGGTTGCCGGCGGCGGCTATGACGGTTCACAGATTGGCGGGAAAGCCTCCAAAGCTCCCCCCGCCAGCGGGAGCGCGCGCGACATCACTCAATACGTATCAGAGCCGTTCCGCGTGGATCGGTCATGAAATACGCGCATTCGCCGGGCCGTCAATGCTGTTTCAGCGTTCTGGCACCGGCCATCCCCGGGCTTTCAAAGGAGTAAACCATGGCATCCAAACGACAAACGCCAGCGCTGTCCAAGCCGGTCACAGCGCAGTCAGGCCCGAAGACGACGCGTACGGCATCGCCTTCCACCGCTGCTCCGCCGCGAGACCTCGTGCATGCGACGATGACGGTCACAGCGCCTGGCGGAGGGCGCCTGACGGGCGGTGATGCTTCGCTGTCTGTGACTGGAAAAAACACCGCCTGGGCCAAAACACCGGTCCCGCATGGAGGCGCCGGCGTACCGAAATACCAGACCCGCGTGGCCTATATGAAGGCCAACCACGCGGCCCATCCGCTTGCACAAAAACTCATGGACCGGCATGTCCAGCAGACTCCGGCTGAGGACAAACGCGGGCTTTCCTGCGCCGAAGGGCACAGCCTCATCGCCGCACACCAGGAGCTGAACCAGCGCGGCAACACTCATGCGGCGGCACACCTCGACGCGTTCACGGCCGGGCTGGTACCAGCCGTACCGGCTTATGTGCCGGCAGCTGCACCGACCTTCGGCGCCAACACCAAAAATGCGCGCAAGAACCTGCTCATGAGCAAGTACCAGGCGGCCGAGGCAACCCGCATTGCGGAACACGGCACGCTCATGCAGCAACGCCAGGCTACGCTCGACGGCCTTGCCAAAAGCATGACCGGCATGGACAGCTGGCACGAGTACGCGGCGAAGGAGTCGTCGTTCCTGGCCTGGAACGACGTCCAGCAGCACGGCGCGCTGACCAATGTGCACCACCACGCCACCAGCGAGGTCAGTGCGGGTCACGCGATGGAGTATTGTGTGAAGTGCCGTGCCGAAGTCGCCGGCGGTCTGAAAAACAAATGACCCCGATCCGGCAGACCGCTCGCCGGCGGCGGCAGGAAAACCCCGACCACAAAGAAATACATGCCGCGCATCTATGAATCCCCCACGATGGGTGACGCCAACATCCGTGTCGCGCTCGTCAGTGACCTCGGCCAGGCCGACCTGCTCGTGCACCGGGTCAGCAGCTGGGGCCTGGCCACCCGCCCGTGGCTTTGGTACATGGCCCCCAAGCAGGATGCGAACCTGTACGTCTACTTTTGCTCGCTCGGCATGGCACAGCTCGTGGTCTGCTATGTCGACACCTACGGCCAGGCTGGTTGGGTCAACAAACTGCAGCGGCACCCGGTAGCGCACTTGCTGCGCTGAGTTGTTATTTGGGTGGGGGCGGCAGTGAGATGGTGCCCATATTGGGTGGCAGCCCGAGCTTGAGCGAGAGGTAGTTGCGCTGGGACAGTGCCTCGTCCGCGCTGCCAAAACGCCCGACGGTGACCACTGACCATGAACCGCCCTCGGGCTCGCCCATCAGCACGACCGTGCTGGTGACACCTTGTGCCTGTATTGACGAAGCCAGCTGGCTGGCGGGCTGCGCCGTCGAAAACTGTGCGGCCTGCAGCGCGAAGCTTGGAGAGGCCGTGGCCACTGTCGGCAATATCAGGCTGGCCGCAGGCAGGGGTGATGACGCCGCGACGGCCGGCGCGCTTGCTGGGGCCGCAGCGGCTGCAGAAGCGGCAGCAGCCGCCGGTGTGCTGCCAGATGTCGCGGCGGGTGCGGAAGCCGCCGGTATGCCGGGATCGGCACGGCCCTGGATTTTCGCTCCGATTTGTTGCACTATTTTTGCCGCACCTTCCTTGAATGAGGAAGGCGCGAGCAACCCGGCGGCGAAGGCCACCATGCCGAATACCAGGGTCAACAGGACAAGTCCGTACTTCGCAAGCACGCTCGGACTCAGGCTTCACCGGCGCGGGTAGCGGTGGTGGCCTGGACCCGGCTGGGGCTCAGACTGTGTTTGCGCACCAGCCGTCCGAAAGCGCTGCGATCCTGTCCCGCGATCAGTGCCGCCTGAGTCAGGTTGCCGTTGGTTTGCATCAGCAAGCGGCTCACATACAGCCGCTCGAACTCCTTGACGGCCTGCTGCTTGGCTGTGCGAAAGACCTCCGGTTCGGCGGCAGCGGAACGCTCGCCGCGGGGCTGTGACATTGCCTGGCTGATATCGACTTCGTTGCTGTCGCTGAGCAAGAAAGCCCGCTGGACAACATTTTCGAGTTCACGCACATTACCGGGCCACGTGTAGCTCTGGATGAATGCGATCGATGCCGGCGTCAGGCGAACCTGGGGCCTTCCGTGATGGTGGCCGAGCCGCGTCAGGAAAATCCTGGCAAGTTCGATCCCGTCGTCGCCACGCTCGCAAAGCGTTGGCAGATAGACCGATAACACGTTGATGCGATACAGCAAGTCCTTGCGAAAACGGCGTGCTTCGGCAAGCTCGTTGAGGTTGGCGTTGCTGGCCACGACGATACGAACGTCAGACTGTTTGGTCGAACTCCCGCCGACGCGGCGGTAACTGCCGTCTTGCAGAAAGCGCAGCAGTGCGGCTTGGGCCTTGAGGCTGAGCGCGTCGACCTCGTCAAGGAAAAGTGTGCCGCCACCGGCTTCGCTGACAAGCCCGAGCGAGGCAACTTTTGCGTCAGTGAAAGCCCCACGCTCGTGACCGAAGAGCTCACTTTCAACCAGGGTTTCGGCCAGCGCGCCGCAATTGACCGGAACAAAAGCGCGGTCGGCCCTCTTGCTGCCGTAGTGAATGGCCCGTGCCACCATTTCCTTTCCGGTGCCTGTCTCACCCTCGACGAGAACCGCCGCATCAACTCTGGCGACACGCTCGATCTGCGTACGCACTTTCGCCAGGGATTCCGAAGATCCCAGCAACTGGAAGCCGAATCTTGCACTCATCAACATCCCCCGTTTTATTGCGGCTACTTCAGGGGCTTCTGCCTGCTTTCGCGAGGAAGCAAGAAGAAACCGAGTGCCTGGAAGCGCAAACATAAGAGAATTGCCAACCCCTCACATCCTCCAATTGCAGGAGCAATTAGTACCGAAAATTCGTGATTGACCTGGCTGCTGAACTGCACTGAAGGCTGACGCAACTATTCACTGAATTTCAGCTTCAAACTTCTGTAAGCAGAATGTGTGAATTGCATTCGAGGTGCGGTGATTCCCCCAGGAATTTTTTGCCTCTTTTCACGGTCAACCGGACAGCCTTTCGCCAATACGGCTGGCGTTTTCCAGTGCTGACCAGTTCTGACAAACCTTGTGTGGCGATGACTGCTCTTGTCTGATCGTCGATACCTATTACGCCTTACAAACTCGCGAATGAGCATCGGGTTTTTTGGAAATTCCCAAAGCCTGTGACCTTTCGAATCGCTCCGATCACAACCCTCATCCCCCTGTCAGAACTGACAGGTAGGGCATACACGGATCGGCTCGCAAAACTCAATACTTTTCCCCGGATCCTCGACGGGCCCTGGTAAACGACAGTCTGCAAATCGACGGAATCGTTGCAATCGATGTGATCATTCCAATCGCTGTGGCATGCTTGTGCGCATGACAGTGCGCGGCAAACTCGACAATTGGGCCAGGCGGATCAAGCGCGATGGATTGACGCTCTGGTTCGCCGGCAAGCACCCGGCAACGCCCTGGTATGCGAAGGCGCTTGGGCTCTTCGTCGTGGCCTATGCGCTGAGTCCCATTGATCTCATTCCGGACTTCATCCCGGTGCTCGGGTATCTGGACGATGCCTTGCTGCTCCCGGGGCTGATCTGGTTGACCATCAGGCTCCTGCCTCCAGAGGTGCTCGCCGATTGCCGCAACCGGGCTGATGATTGGGTGAAGGAGCAGGGTGCGAAGCCGGGCAGCCGGATTGCCGCGTTCGTGATCGTGCTGATCTGGATCGGATTCGCCGCGGCTTTGTGGATCTGGCTTGTCCAGCCGAGGTTATAGCTCCCGCACCGTTCCGCTCAATCGCAGGTCCCTTGATCCAGTGCAATACAAAGCAAATCGGCAAGGCGGCCGCTCGCATGTAGCGCTTCCGTTATAGCCCGGGGTGTGTACTCCAGCGGTACATGTCGCAAACAGGCCGCGCCGATGTCACCATCTGTATCCATACGGGCGCCCAAAAATTTGCATTTCTGATGACGCTCCCTCTGTCAGTCGTCACACTGAAAATTCTGACAAACGTCACAAAATGTGGAAGACGAAAAGATCCCTCGCGGGGCAGTAGCAACCGCCTTGTCAAAGGTATTACTGCAGCGTATCTTGCGATCAAACAAGCACAGCAGGGGGACACGCTTGAAAAAGTTGAAGTCGCTGACTTTTCACGCCAGGTCGATTCGCTCCCACCTGTTCTGGACCTATGCCGCGCTGGGTACGGTGCTTGTTGTGGCGCTCATGGTACTGGCCGAGCTGGCGGCAAGCCGCATCGTGCTGGACGGCGCGCAGCGCGAGCTGGAGCAACTGGGCCGCCGCACGCAGGAGCAGCTGCTGCGCTTTCAGGAGCCGGCCCGCGCCTGGCTGGAAGCCACCACCAATGACCCGCACGCCGGCCTCGAAGGCGAGAACGACATTTCAGTGCAGCGCATGCAGATGTCGATGCAAAACCGCTATCCCCAGATCGCCTCGCTGGTGTTCGGTTACCCGGACGGCAGTTACCTGCAAAGCATGGTGCTGCGCACCGAGCGCGACCGGGCCTGGGCCAAATCATTGCCGGAAGCCCGCTATGCGGAGCAGATCATCCGGGTCGACGAACACGAAAAGCGGGTGGAGGAATGGGTTTTTTACGACCAGCAGATGACCGCCATTGCCAGCGAGCGGCGTCCCTGGGGCAACCGCTATGACCCCCGCAGCCGGCCCTGGTACGAGGGGGTGAGCGAGTTGAACCTGGGCACCTTCCAGGCCACCGACCCTTTCATGCTGCAGCTTCCGGCGGAGTTCGGCATGGCGTTGTCACGGCCGCTCAGCGGGCCGAAGGGTGGCGTCGCGGCGGTAACGTTCACGGTCGCGGGCCTCTCGGATTTTCTGCGTGCGCGCAGCCAGGAAAGCCATGCCGAGCTGATCCTCTTTGATGAGCAGGGCCGCGTCTGGGGCTGGTCCGATGCGGACCGTCTGCGCCGTTTGCTGGCGTCCGGCCGGCCCGTGAGCCTCGCCGCGCTGGATGACCCCCTGTATGCCGCGTTGCCGCCGCTGATGACGCAGGCCTCTCTGAAAGATACGCCGATTCATTCGGTTGAAGGCGCAGACGGCCAGCGTTTTGCCGCAGTGGTGATGCCCATGGAGGGCGTGTTCAGCCGCAAGGCCTATGTGGCCCTGGTGTCTGACCAGAACCTGCTACTGGCGCAGGTGCGGCGTATGCGCTGGATGTTGCTGGGGGTAGGCGTGGCCGGGCTGGTGCTGCTGATGCCCATGCTGTTCTGGATGGCCAACCGGCTGGCCAGGCCCCTGAAAAACCTGGTGCGCTCGGCCAGGCACATCCGGCAATTTGAATTCGACAGCGACATTCCCCAGGACAGCGACATCGCCGAGGTGCGCCGGCTGCAGGAATCGCTGGCGCTGGCACGCATCGCGTTGCAGGGCTTTTCGCGCTACGTGCCGCGGCCACTGGTGCAGCATTTCATTGCCAACCGCCTGACGCCGCAGGCCGGCGTCGAGCAACGCGAGCTGGCCGTGCTGTGCGCCGCGCTGGACGAGGAGCACGCCACGGCCATGACCTGGTCGCCGCATGCCGACCACTACCTGCAGATCCTGGCGGTGGAAGTGGCGCAGGGCAAGGGCATGATGGACCGCTACGAAAGCTGCACCGCCGTCGCACTGTGGAACACGCCGCTCAATGTGTCCAACCCGGCGGGCTACGCCTGCGAGGCGGCCCTGCGCGCGGTGGACTCCATGAAGACGCTGGCCGAAGGCCTGGACGTGCCGGTAAAACCACCGCGCTTCGGCCTGGATTTCGGCAATGCCACAGTCGGCAACTTTGGCACCTGGGATCACCTGACCTTCACCGCAGTAGGCGCACCGCTGGACCGGGCCCGGGCGCTGGCGCGGCAGGCCAATGCGCTGGGCGTGAACATCGCCGCCAGCCGTGCGGTGGCGCTTGCGGCCGCGCGGTTTTTCCGTTTCAGGCTGGTGGCCACAGTGCCGCTGGGCCCGAAGGATGATCCCTGCGAGGTGTATGAGCTCGTGGAAAGAATAGACCACGAACACCATGCGAAACACGAGGGCGTGAGCCTGCCGGCCGTGTGAGCTGCAGGTTTGCGCCGTCGGGTCCGCGTGGCTGTTCTTCACGTGAAAGAGAGGTCTTTATGGCCGGCAGATCAATGTTGACGCGCAGGCACTGGCTGCGCCAGGGCGCCGGCCTGGCCGGCGCAGCGACGGTGGGCGTTGCACAGCTTGCCCGCGCGCAGGCCGGCAAGCCGTTCAAGATGTCCTATGGCTGGGTTCCGTGGGCGGCGGGCAACTCGCCGGTCACGCAGTACCTGATCAATAAAAAGCTGATCGAAAAACACGCGGCGGAATTTGGCTACGACCTCACCGTGGACTACCGTGCCTATCCCGCTGCGGCCCCGCAAGTCGAGGCCCTGGCGGCCGGCCAGCTCGACATGGCCATGTGGGGCAACACGCCGACGCTGCGCGCCATCGTGGCAAAGCTTCCTTTCAGCCTGGTGTCGGTGGCAGAGGGGCGGCTGCGCTTTTTGCTGTGCACGCGCAAGGACTCGCCCATCCGCAACGTGCAGGACCTCAAGGGCA
Organism: Polaromonas sp. P3_A5; assembly: GCF_056403055.1. Classification (NCBI taxonomy): domain Bacteria; kingdom Pseudomonadati; phylum Pseudomonadota; class Betaproteobacteria; order Burkholderiales; family Comamonadaceae; genus Polaromonas; species Polaromonas sp. P3_A5. The sequence continues at coordinate 69,042 of NZ_JBFUGF010000002.1, read as the reverse complement.
AGACGGTCGGCACGCTGGTGGGCGCTGACCCGTACAACGCGTTCACGCAAATCCTGCGCTATGAACTTGGCAACCCCGACCCGGCCGCGCACGGCATCCGCATGGTGCATCTGCCCACCTTGCCCGAAGCGGCGCAGGTGCCCAGCGGCGTGGACGCCACATTGGCCGTGTACCCGGCCTTCCTGAAAGCGCAGGCCACGGGCACGGTGGCTGTGATGAACTCCTACGGCTATACCGAAGCGCATTACGACGGGCCGGCCGGCAAGGGCGCCGGCATCCTGCTGCCTTCGGTGAAGAACTCGCCCTTTTACCCCGACGGCTATTACCTGCACCGGTCCTTCCGCATCGTGCACAACAACCTGGTTGAAAAACACCCGAACCTCGTGCTGGCCTTTTTGCTGGCGCAGCAGGAGGCCGTGAGCGTTCTCAGCGAAGCCGACCCGGAGGCCGTCTCGCAGCTGGTCAAGTCCTACTGGGGCCTGTCGCCGGCAGATGGCGCCAGGGTGGTTCGCGACGAAGTCGTGTTCCGCCGCGGCTGGTCCTGGTCTACCGAAGGTGACGCGCTGGCTTTGTTCGCCACGTCCAAAATGATTGCAGGCGCAAAAATCATCCCGCAACCCCTGAGCTGGGCGCAGGTGAAAAGTGTGTTCGTGCAAACCGCGCCGCTCGCCAAACAGGCCTACGAGCGGATGGGTGCCAAACCCGCCATCGGGGAATTCCAGAGCGCGAAGGTCGGCGACCTCCGGGGCCTGCCTTCATGGGAAATGCAGCGCTGGAAGGACCGGATCTAGAGGTCGTTAGCCGACGAATGCTATTAAAACCATAGCTGCTTGCGCATGATCCTATTGGGATACAACCACTTTTCATGCTTGAAAATGGCCTTTTTCAAGCGGTTTTAGCGTGTGGAGGCAGGCGCTGGACCGCGGAAAAAGGCCCTGGAGCCCGCTTTTGATGCGTAAAAAAGGCCTGCAACCCAATAGAGTCATGCGCGAGCAGCTATTTAATTGATAGCAAAATGCTGACGTCGCGCTCAGATGCAGGCCAGCTCCACCCATTGATGCAGCGTGTCCGGCTGCCGTATTACCTGCACCAGGCTGGCCGCCGGTCCGTTTTTGCTGATGGCCAGCACCACGGTGTGCATGGCCGGGTCATTCAGTGCCGCGCGCAGCAGGGGCATGCCGGCGCTCTCGGGTGCCTTAGCGTCAGGCGGCGCTGCGCACAAGGCTTCCATCAGCCGGGTTGCCAGCGCCACGGTCAGTGCTGCAGGCCGTTCCATGTTCAACCGTTGCGGAAAAGGAAGCTGTAGGCATTGAGCGCCGGCACGCCGCCCAGGTGCGCGTACAGCACGCGTGAGCCGGCCGGAAACTCGCCGCGCCGGACCATGTCGATCATGCCCTGCATCGACTTGCCTTCGTACACCGGGTCGGTCAGCATGCCCTCCTGGCGGGCGCACAGGCGTATCGCCTCCAGCGTGCCTTCGGACGGCAGGCCGTATTCGGGGCCGCCGTAGCGGGTGTCGAGCACGACATCTTTTTCGGTGATGGGGCGGCCCAGCTCCACCAGCTTGGCGGTGTTCTGTGCGATGCGCACAATCTGCGCGTGGGTTTGTGCCGGCTTGGCCGACGCATCGATGCCGATCACCCGGTCGGCACGGCCGTCTGCCGCAAAGCCCACCACCATGCCGGCCTGCGTGCTGCCGGTAACGGAGCACACCACGATGTAGTCAAACTTGAAGCCCAGCTCTGCCTCCTGCGCACGCACTTCTTCGGCAAAGCCGACAAACCCCAGGCCACCATACGGGTGCTCTGAACAGCCCGCCGGAATCGGGAAGGGCTTGCCGCCCTTTTTGCGCACGTCTTCCATCGCCTGCTCCCAGCTCGGGCGGATGCCGATGTCAAAACCGGCCGCGTCCAGGCGCACGTCGGCGCCCATGATGCGCGACATCTCGATATTGCCCACGCGGTCATACACCGCGTCGGAGTAGTTGACCCAGTTCTCCTGCACCAGCACGCACTTCATGCCCAGGTGCGCCGCCACCGCCGCGACCTGGCGCGTCTGGTTGGACTGGATGCCGCCGATCGACACCAGCGTGTCGCAGCCCTGCTCTAGCGCCTCGGGGATCAGGTATTCCATCTTGCGCGTCTTGTTGCCGCCGAACGCCAGGCCGCTGTTGCAGTCTTCGCGCTTGGCAAACAGCTCGACCTTGCCGCCCAGGTGGGCGCTCAGGCGCTTGAGCGGCTGTATCGGGCTGGGCCCGAAGGTCAGCGTGTGTTTTGCAAATTTCTGGAGCTGGAGCGGATATTGAAGTGGGGTAGGCATGGAAGTTTTTCTCGGTTGAAGCCCTGGTGCGTAGACTGAAATGGCCGCAAAGAAGGAGGGCATGTGGGTGAAGGGTTGGGTGCAGTCCTGGGTCAAATCGTATCGCCGGGTCTGTGGAATGAATTGCATACTTCAGCGAATAAAGCGACCTAAAAATCTTTGAATTGGATAAATGCACAATTTATTTTGTTGAATTGCCATTTAATGCAAGATTTGTACAATTCCCCAATGGAAAAAGAACTCGACCGGGTAGACCGCAAGCTCCTGAAGCTGCTGCAGCAGGACGCCTCATTGCCCAACATGCAGCTGGCCGAAAAAACCAACCTCAGCGCACCGGCCTGCTCCAGGCGGGTGGCCAGGCTCAAGGAGCTGGGGCTGATCCGCAAGACCGTGGTGCTGGTCAACCCGCGTGCGCTGGGCTACAACGGCCTGGTCATCATCGGTGTCGTGCTCGACCGCTCCACCACCGACTCATTCGCCGCGTTTGAAAAAGCCGCCGCCGGTTTGACGGGCTGCCTCGAGGTGCAACTGGTGACCGGTGAGTTTGATTATTTTGTGAAGCTGCGCATCAAAAGCATCGACTCGTTCAACGAGATGCACACCGCCCAGCTCGTGGCCCTGCCCGGCGTGCGGCAGGTGCGCACCTTTGTGTGCCTCAAGGAAGTGTTCGAGACGACCGTCATTCCGGTCTGAGGTGGCGAACCTGGTCCTGAGTAACTTAAGCCGTCAATCCCTGCGCTCTTCCTGCGCCAGGTAAGCCGGGCGAATCCGCGTCTTTTTGACGATGCCGGCCGGCGTGAACAGAATCACCAGCTCCGGGTTGGCCGCTGTGGGTTGCGAAGTCTTTTTCCGGTAGACCCACACCTCGAATCCGCTGTCGAACTTCACCGACGCGGCGGCGTCGCCCAGCGTTGCCGCCACGTCGGCCTTGGTGGACTGCCCGGCCACGATGGCGCCCTGCGCGCTTTCCATCGTCATGGCCGGGTCGCGAAAAGGCGGTGGCGCCTCTTGCGAGCCGAACAATCCCCCCGGGCCCGCGCAACCGGCCAGCCAGAGGCAGGCAAGCAGCATCGCACCGGCATGCCGCAGCGTTTGACGGGGCAAGGTTTTCATCACGGCCCGTCCATGTACTCAAACTCCACCAGCGTGTCGTCCGGCCAGCTTCGGTCACCCAGCGGCAGCACGTAAGTGCGGTCTACCAGCACCTCGCAGTCGCAATACGGCAGGTCGCCGTTCAGGTTGGGGTCGTCGCTGGCGGCGGCGTACAGCTTGTCGATGGAAAGAATCTCCCGCCGCGCGCCGTTCATCATGGCCACGCTGAACAAAGGCCGGTCCGCAAAGAAAAGATAAAGCGGCGCCTTCCTGTCGCAATAGGCCGGCGTATCCAGAATCACCCGAGCCAGCCGGCCGATCACATTGGTGGTGTTCGACACCAGCCCCGCCTCCATGCCCACCTGGCATTCCAGCCGCAAGTCACCCAGCCGACGCGTGTTGGGCGGCAGGCCCGGCGTGCGTATCTCCGTGCGCCACGTCATGGTCTGCGCCTTCCGGTTCGGAATCACTTGCGCGTTCTCGTCAAACGCTTTGGGATTGCGCTCCAGCGTAAAGGTATGGTCCGGCGCCACCGCCACGCCAAACGCCACCGTCGTCCCGATGACCTCCATCTCGATGCGGTCCATCTCCGTTTCGCGCTTGCGCGGCAACAGCTTGAAGCGCAGCGACGCATTGGGCGCCATGGCAGCACGCTGCTTCTCGAAAAGATCCATGCCGCGGACCATCTTGCGGTAGGACTTTTCGACGGGGTCGCGGTTTGCCTTGGCGGCGATGGTGACTTGCGGCAGTGTGCCTGCGGGTTTGTCCTGCGCAACGGTGCCCAGGCAGGCAGCAGCCAGGGCTGACGCCAGGATCAGCCGTGTGGCGAGGCGAAAAGGGCGGGTTGACATGGCACCGTCAGTACGGAACGGATTCACAGGTAAAACCAATCCTAGTGCGCGCGAACACGCTGCTGTGTAGGACTTGTTCCAGCGGTGCGGCGGGCCGCCGTTCCGCTCGCCGGCGGGCCTCCGCAAGGGGGTTCAGGGTTGAGCAGGGGCGCTATTAAATCAGGAGCTACTTGCGCCCGTCCTGATTAGGTTCCAGGCACTTTTTATGCCTGAAACAGGCATTTTTAAGGTGTTTTCCACACCCGCCGCCGGCGTGATAAGGCGCGCCGGCGCTCACACCAGCGCCGGCAGGCTGTCCAGCACTTTGTCCAGTGTGATCGGGTAGTGGCGCACCCGCGCGCCGGTGGCGTTGTAGACCGCATTGGCCACTGCCGCGCCGACGCCGCAGATGCCGAGTTCACCCACGCCCTTGGCTTTCATGGGCGATGAGGTTGGGTCGGTCTCTTCCAGGAAGATCACATCCTGGTGCGGAATGTCGGCATGCACCGGCACCTCGTAGCCCGCCAGGTCGTGGTTCACGAAAAACCCGTGACGCTTGTCGACGGCGAGTTCTTCCATCAGCGCCGCGCCAACTCCCATGGTCATCGCGCCTATCACCTGGCTGCGCGCGCTCTTGGGGTTGAGGATGCGGCCCGCGGCGCAGACGGCCAGCATGCGCCGCACACGAATTTCGCCGGTGTAGATGTCGACGCCCACTTCCACAAAGTGCGCGCCGAAGGTCGACTGCTGGAGTTTTTTGCCCAGGTCGCCGAACTCGATGGTGTCTTCGGCGACGAGGCCCTGGGCGCCGGCAGCTTCAGCCAGCGGCACAGAGCGGCCACCCGCGCTGACCATGCCGTCGGCAAACGTGATGTCGCCCTGGGTCATTCCCAGTTTTTGGGCGACGGCTTCGCGCAGCTTCATGCAGGCGGCGTACACGCCCGACGTGGAGCTGTTGGCGCCCCATTGCCCGCCGGAGCCGGCCGACACGGGAAAGGCGGAGTCGCCCAGCCGCACAAACACCTTTTGCAGCGGCACGCCCATGACTTCAGCGGCGGTCTGCGCAATGACAGTGTAGGTGCCGGTGCCGATATCCGTCATGTCCGTTTCAACCGTGACGAGGCCGGTGTTGTCCAGCCGCACGCGCGCACCAGACGGCATCGTCAGGTTGTTGCGAAAAGCCGAGGCGACACCCAGGCCCACCAGCCAGCGCCCTTCACGCAGCTGGCCCGGTTTGGCCACGCGCCGGTTCCAGCCGAAGGTCTGCGCGCCGGTTCTCAGGCATTGAATCAGCTGGCGCTGGGAGTAAGCGCGCGCTGGCTTTTCAGGGTCTACCTGCGTGTCGTTGAGGACGCGGAACTCCACCGGGTCCAAGCCCAGCTTTTCCGCCATTTCATCCATCGCGATCTCGAGCGCCATCAAGCCGGGCGCCTCGCCCGGTGCACGCATCGCATTGCCCTCGGGCAGGTCCAGCACGGCCAGCCGTGTGGCGGTCATCCGGTTGGCGCCGGCGTAGAGCAGGCGCGTCTGGTTCACCGCGGTCTCGGGCCCGCCGCCGGGCAGGTCGCCTGACCAGCCCTCATGACCGATAGAAGTGAGCTTGCCGTCGCGCCCCGCCCCCAGGCGTATGCGCTGGATGGTGGCCGGCCGGTGGGTGGTGTTGTTCATCATCAGCGGCCGCTGCAGCGCGACCTTGACCGGCCGCCGCACCGCGCGCGCCCCCAGCGCGGCCAGCAACACATCGGCACGCAGGAAAAGCTTGCCGCCGAAACCCCCGCCGATAAAGGGCGACACCAGTCTGACGTTGGCTTTGGGGATACCCAGCGTCCTGGCCAGATCGCCCACGCCCCAGTCGATCATCTGGTTGGCTGTCCATACCGTGAGCTTGTCGCCCGTCCACGCGGCGGTGGTGGCGTGCGGCTCCATCATCGCGTGGGACTGGTCGGGCGTGGTGTAGGTGGCGTCCAGCTGCACGGGCGCCGCGGCAAAGGCGCCCGCGAAATCGCCCATCTTCGTTTCAGGTTCTCCCGAAAAATCAGACGCCTTGGCCAGCGGCGCGCCGTCTTTTTCGGTTGCCAGGTTGAACTTGCCCGGCGTGCTCTCATAGGTGATGCGTACCAGTTGCGCTGCGGCGCGCGCCTGCTCAAAGGTGTTGGCCACCACCAGCGCCACGGCCTGGTGGTAGTGCTCAATCTCCGGCCCGCCCAGCAGCCTGGCCGTGTTGAAGCTGCCCTTGGTGAGCTTGCCGGCGTTCTCTGCGGTAATGATGGCCAGCACGCCCGGCGCGGTGCGGGCCGCGCGCAAATCCATCGACGCGATGCGGCCCTTGGCGATGCCGGCGCCTGCGACGTAGCCGTAGGCCGCGTCCGGTGCGGCGTCGTGGCGCTCGTAGGCGTAGGGTGCGGTGCCGGTGGTTTTGAGCGGGCCGTCTATGCGGTCGGTGGGCTTGCCGATGACCTTGAGCTGGTCAATGGGGTTGGTGGTGGCAGGGGTGTCGAATTTCACGATGCGCTCCTCGCCTGGGCCAGCACGGCGGCAATGGTTCGCTCTGCCAGTGGCAATTTGAAGGCGTTGTCATGTGTCGGCGTTGCGCCGGCCAGCACGCCGGCCGCAAGAGCCCGCGCACCTTGCGGCATGGCGGCCTCTGCGGCTTCAACGCGCCAGGGCTTGTGCGCCACGCCGCCCAGGGCGACCTTGCCGGAGCCATCACGCTGCACGATGGCAGCCACGGAAACAAGCGCGAAGGCGTAAGAGGCACGGTCACGCACCTTGCGGTAGATGTGCACGCCGCCGGCCGGGCGCGGCAGCGTCACAGCGGTGATCAGTTCACCGGGCTCCAGCGTGGTTTCGATGTGCGGCGTTTCGCCTGGCAGCCGGTGAAAGTCAGCAATCGGAATGACGCGCGCACGCCCGTCGGGCCGTACGGTTTCTACCGATGCATCGAGCACCCGCATGGCAACGGCCATATCACTCGGGTGGGTGGCGATGCAGGCCTGGCTGGTGCCGATGATGCCGTGCTGGCGGTTCACGCCCCCGATGGCACTGCAGCCGCTGCCCGGCTGGCGCTTGTTGCAGGGCTGGTCGGTGTCATAAAAGTAGGGGCAACGTGTGCGCTGCAGCAGGTTGCCGGCGGTGGTCGCCTTGTTGCGCAGCTGGCCCGAGGCGCCGGCGAGCAAGGCCCGTGACAGTACGCCGTAGTCGCGCCGCACGCGCTCGTCTGAGGCGAGCGCGGTGTTGCGAACCATCGCGCCCACACGCAGGCCGCCCTCGGGCGTTGCCTCAATCTTGTCCAGCGCCAGGCCGTTCACGTCGACCAGGTGCGCAGGCGCTTCGATCTGCAGCTTCATCAAATCCAGCAGGTTGGTGCCGCCTGCGATGAATTTTGCCGTCGGGTTGCGGGCCACCGCCGCTGCGGCTTGTGCCGGTGAGGTGGCGCGTTCATAAGTGAAGGGTTTCATGCCTGCGCCCCCGCCACTTCAGTGATGGCTTCAACGATGTTGGAGTAGGCGCCGCAGCGGCAGATGTTGCCGCTCATGCGCTCCCGAAGCTCGTCGGGTGAGAGCAGCGGCCGCGCGGTGATGTCCGCGCTGACGTGGCTGGGGACGCCCCGGCGCAGCTCGTCGAGTGCGCCGACGGCAGAGCAGATCTGGCCCGGCGTGCAGTAACCGCACTGATAGCCGTCATGCTTGACGAAGGCTGTCTGCAACGGGTGCATGCGCTGCAAGGTTCCCAGCCCTTCGATGGTGGTCACCTTGCTGCCCTCATGCATCACGGCCAGCGTCAGGCAGGAATTGATGCGCTGCCCGTCGAGCAGCACGGTGCAGGCGCCGCATTGGCCGTGGTCGCAGCCCTTTTTTGTGCCGGTGAGGTGCAGGTGCTCGCGCAAGGCATCGAGCAGCGTGGTGCGCGTGTCCAGGTTCAGGGTGTGGGCCGCGCCGTTGACCTCGATGGTCACGCGCCCCTGAGGGACGGAGCCGGGTGCGGCGAGCGGTGAAGAGGGGGCTGCAGTGGCGTCTGATGGCATAGTGGTCACAGCCGCTGAAGCGGCGCTAGCGATCAGGATACCTCGCCGGGAGATGGTGAGTGCATCGGTGGGGCTTTCCATGGCTTCTGCCTTTGTCCTTAAAGATGGAGTGGGGAGTGGCGAAGTAAACCGCCAGCATCCCGGAGCAGGGCCGATTGCACTGTAGGAAACAGGCTTGGTGGGGAGTCAGTTGCCGCCACTACCACCACTGCCATCACTACCGCCGCCGCGTCGAGGTCAGGAAGCACGCCTGGCGCCTCCTCCTATTTCTTTTGCCTTACTTTGCCGACAGGTTGTCAAGCGAACCAAAGCCTTGACCCCGGCGGCGCAGTGCCTCGATCCGTTGGCAGCAGCAATCCTGCAAAGGGGCTGCGCGATGCGCTCAGGCAGAAATCCTGGGCTCTTCCGTCAGGCTGTAGCAGGTGAACACCTTGTTCAGGGCCGGCAAGGGCGCCACTTCCATTTCACCCACTGCGGGTTCCATGATGACCATGGCGACTGTGGCAGACAGGTTGTCGTGGCTGCCGATGCGGGGCGGGCGGCAGACGGAGTAGGGCAGGCCGAAGTTGTCGAAGAAAGCGTTCTTCAGTTCCTGTCGACCGAGTTTTTCCTGTGCGTTCAGGAGTTTTCGCACGCGCCAGTCGCGGTAGTGGCTGTCGGGTGATTGGGAAATGCCCATGTCCACCAGCTTGCTGAGCGCTACCGGGCTCATCCAGTGGTTGGCATGCACGATCAGGTTGTCGGCGCCGGGATAAATCGGAAACGATTCGTTGGTGGTGCATTCAAAATCGATACCGAAGCCCTGCGACATGCCCAGCATGATGTTGTTGGAGCAGGACTTGGGTGTTGCGGCCACGGCCTTCATGGCCAGCGAAAAAATCTCTTGTTCCAGCACCTTGCGCCGGATCAGCGATAAAGGCACACCCAGCTGCTTGAAGTCGCGGTCTGATTCGAGGTAGTTGGCGGTGATCGACACACCAGCGCTGTTGAAGCCGCTGCGGGCCAGCCCGCCGGCTTCGACAAAGGTCAAAAAGTCGGGACCGTTGTCGTTGCGCACGCGCAGCACGACGGAGGTCTCGACGCATTCGGCGCGCCAGTCCCAGTTCTGGCCGTGCAGCAGGTTGCCGTTGGCCGAACGCTCGGGCAGGATGAGGGCGCCCGTGCAGCCGTCGCCGGGTTCCTGGTCGGCGGCATTGACCTTCTCGGCGCGGGCCTTGGCCAGCACCTCGGTGCGGGCATTGATCATCACGATGTCCTGGAAGTCCATGCCCGCGCCCTCGGCAATGCCGCGCATCTCGTCGATGTAGTGGGGTGCGAAGTTGCCGATTTCCTTGGCGAAGAAGTCGATCAAGCGCGCGCGTGCCTGTTCGCTGTAGCCCAGGTTGACCAGCGTCTGGCCGTACAGGCGCGCGCTGCCGCGTACCCGGTCAGCGGCCTGCCGCCCGTACTGCAGGCCGCGTTCATGCGGGCTGCCGGAGACGGAGATAAAGGGGAATTGTTCGATGTTTGCCATGCTGGGCTGCCGTAAGAAGTTGCGTGAAGAGAGATGACGACCGCCGCGAGGCGTGCCTGTCCATGCCTTGCGCGCGGGCCTGTGCGCAAGGCGGCCGAGAGGAAGCTGAAAAGACTTACTTGACGGCCAGCTTCGTATTCCAGAGCAGCGGCTTGCCTTCCCACACCGTGAACCCGTTCACGCGCTTGCGCACGGCCCACGAATCGGTCACGTTGTAGAGGATGAGCAGCGGCGTCTTGGCGATCATCAACGCGTGCAGCTGGTCAAACAATGCCTGGCGCTTCTTCGGATCGGCTTCGGCGAAGCTCTGGTCGATCAACTTTTGCGCGGCCGGGTCGTCCCACACCTTGCGCGGCTGCTTGGCCTTGTTGCCCGAGAACTGCTCATAGCTCAGGGCCGGGTCCAGGCGCGACGAATAGGTAAAGGAGCTCATCTGGTAGTTGCCGCTGTTGTAGCGGTCCAGCTGGGTGGCCCATTCGAGCACTTCGATCTGCGCGTTGATGCCCACGGCCTGCATCATGGCCTGGCTCATCACCGCCACCGAGAAGCTCGGCACATGGGCGCGCTTGTTGGCCTGAATCACGATAGGCTGGCCCTTGTAGCCGGCTTCCTTCAGCAGCTGTTTGGCCTTGGCCGGGTCGTGGCGGTAGCCTTTTTTCTGCGCTGCGGTGTAGAAGGCCGAGCTGTCCTGGATGGCCGAGTTGTTGACACGTGCCAGGCCTTCGGACGCGGCCGCGACAAGCTGGTTCATGTCGAGCGACAGCGCGATGGCCTGGCGGATGCGCTCGTCTTTGAGCAACGGGTCGTTGGTCTGCATCAGCAGCGTGTTTTTGCCCGCATCCACAGCGGCGACCACGCTGAGATTTTTATTCGCCTTGAGCTCCTGCACGTCGGACGAGGTGATCTGGCCGGCATCGATGGCGCCGGACTGCAGGCCGGCCTTGGAGGTCGACATGTCGGGCACGGTTAAAAATTTGACCTGCTCGACCAGCGGTTTCTTGAGGCCGAGGTAGCCGTCGGGCTTGGTGCCGGGGGGCGACTGGTAGTCGGCAAAGGCGCTGAGCGTCACGTACTCGCCGCGCTTCCACTCTTCAAACTTGAAGGGGCCGGTGCCTATGGGTTTGTCCCAGCTGCCGTCTTCCTTGACGGATTTTTTGTGGAGGATGGCTGTCATGCCGCAGTCGGTGCGGGCCAGGTTGTCGAGGAAGACGGCCGAGGGTTTGTCCAGCTGCATGACCACGGTTTGTGCGTCAGGCGCGGTGACCGAGGTGACCTTGACACCGGAGCGGCCGTCAAATTCGCTGAGGCAGCGCCAGTCGGTCTTGGGGTCCATATAACGCTTCCAGCTCCACAGCACATCGGCCGAAGTCATGGACTCGCCGTTGTGAAACTTCACGTTGGTGCGCAACTTGAAGATATAGGTCAGGCCGTCGGGGCTGGTGACGATGGAGCGCGCCAGCAGCGGGCCGACGGTGCCGTTCTCGTGATAGGCAACCAGGCCTTCGACGATGTTGAGCACCACGCCGTCGGTGGTGTTGTCGCGGTTGACACCGGGGTTGGTCGAGCGGATGTCTGCCGGCTGCGCGACCACGATTTGCGCCGTCTGGGCCTGGGCGGCGGTACAAGCCGCCAGCACGGCAGCGGCCAGAAATTTCAATCGAAGGGAAAGCATCAAAAGCTCCTTAAAGATCAGACTGGAATGGGGGTTATCGGGTTGATGAGATTCAAGGCGCCCGCCGGCGCATCGGGTTCGTCAAAACGCCACTTGAGTTGCATGCCGCCCTGGCCGGTGGGCGTGAGCGCAGGAATCGCGGAGAGCAGCTTGCGTGTGTAGGCATGTTGTGGGTTGTCGAACACCTCGTCGCGGCTGCCTTGCTCAATGATCTGGCCGGCCTGCATCACGATCACACGGTCGGCCACCTGTTCGACCACGCCCAGGTCGTGGCTGATGAAGAGGCAGGCAAAGCCGTGGCGTTCCTGCAGCTCGGCCAGCAGCGCCAGCACCTGGGCGCGTACGGTCACGTCGAGTGCGGACACCGGCTCGTCGGCAATCACAAAGGCCGGCTCACGTATCAGCGCGCGGGCAATCGCCACGCGTTGGCGCTGGCCGCCCGAGAGTTCGTGCGCGTAACGTTGCGCATGCCGGGGCTCCAAACCAACCTCATCAAGCATCTTCGCTACGCGCGTTTGCCGCTCGGCTGAAGAGAGGCCAGGAACCAGTCGCAGCCCTTCACCGACCAGCTGGCCAATGCTCATGCGCGGGTTGAGTGATGAATACGGGTCCTGGAAAACCATCTGGCAATTGAGCCGGTAGTCCAGCCAGCCCGCATCGCTGCGCGCGATCGAACGCCCGCGAAAACGGATGTCGCCTTCGGTCGGCTTGAGCAAGCCCGCAATCGCACGGCCCAACGTGGTTTTTCCCGAACCGGAGCCGCCCACCACCGCGACGATCTCGCGCGGGCGCACCACCAGGTCTATGCCGTGCAGCACGCGCTTGGCAGCGGACTTGGCAAAGAGGCGCCGCTTGCCGGGGTAATCGAACACGAGGTTGCGCACTTCGATGACGGGTTGGTCATCGGCAATCGTGCGCGCGGCTTGCCGGCGCGGGATGGCTTCGAGCAGCTTGCGTGTGTAGTCCTGCCTGGGGCCTGCCAGCAAGGCGGCGGTGTCGCCGGCTTCGACGACCTCGCCCTGCTGCATGACGATCATGCGCTGGGTGTAGCGCGCCACCATGGGCAGGTCGTGGCTGATCAGCAGCACGGCCGTATTGTGTTCGCGTGTGAGGCCGACCATCAGCTCGAGCACATCGCGCTGCACCAGCGCGTCCAGGGCAGTGGTCGGCTCGTCGGCGATCAGCAGTGCGGGCTCCAGCAGCATCACAGAGGCCAGCATCATGCGCTGGCGCATGCCGCCTGAGAATTCATGTGGCCATGCGGCGAGCGCGGCCTGCGGGTCGGTGATGCCGACGCGCGCGAGCATGGCCAAAGCCTTGTCGCGGCGCGCGGCCGGCGAGAGCTCGGGCCGGTGCAGCGCCAGGCCTTCGTCAAGCTGCCGGCCGATCGTCATCGAAGGGTTGAGCGAGGTCATGGGCTCCTGGAACACCATGCCGATGCGCGCGCCGCGCAGCTGTCGCAAACGCGCATCGCCGGCCGCCGCCATGTCTTCGCCTTCAAACAAAATGCGACCCGCGCTGCGCACCAGTGGCGGCGGCGTGAGGCCCATGATGGCGCGCGCCGCCTGGGTCTTGCCACTGCCGGATTCACCGACGATGCCGACGATCTCGCCGGGCGCGACGGTGAAGGACACATTGCGCACGATTTCGCGGCCGCCCTTGCCGATGGAAAGGCTGAGGCCCGAGACATCAACAAGGTGGTTCATTCGATGCCCCTCATGCGCGGATCCAGCAGGTCACGCACCGCGTCACCCAGGAAGTTGATGCCCAGCAGCGTGAGCGCAATGCACAGGCCGGGGAAGATGGAAAGGTAAGTCGCCTGCGCCATGAAGGGCCGGGCGGCGGCCAGCATATTGCCCCAGGTGGGCGCCGGCGGCGGCACGCCCAGGCCCAGGAAGGACAGCGAACTCTCCGCCAGGATGACCCAGCCGAACATCGAGGTGGCTAACACGGTGAGCGGCGCCACGCAGTTGGGCAGCACGTGGCGGTACATGGTGTAGAGCTCCGAGTTGCCGAGCACGCGCGAGGATTCGATGAATTCCTTTTCGCGCAGCGACATCACCGTGCCGCGCACGATGCGGGTGACGGAGGGCGTGTACGCCAGGCCCAGCGCGAGGATGATGCCGTACTTGTTGGCGCCGAAGACAGCCAGTAATGCCAGCGCCAGCAGCAGGCCGGGGAAGGCCAGCAGGGCGTTGACAAAGGCCATGATGATGCGGTCGGTCCAGCCGCGCACAAAGCCCGTCAGCACGCCGATGGCAGTGCCTGCGGTGATAGAGAGCAGCACCGTGAGAAAACTGATCCAGACGCTGTTGGAGGCCCCGGCCATGAGGCGCGAGAGCTCGTCGCGGCCGAACTCGTCGGTGCCCAGCCAATAGGTGGCGCTGGGTGGTTTGAGGCGTGCCAGGAAGTTGATCTTGAGCGGCTCGTGCGGCGTCCAGAAGAAGGCCAGTACGGCCGCCACGAGGATGAGGCCCACGATGAAGAGGCCGATCAGGGCCTGAGGGGTGAGAAATTTTTTCATTCGGCCAACACCCTGGGGTCGAAGATCGGATAGCAGAGGTCGATGACCAGGTTGGTGACCACGTAGATCACGGCGACCAGCAGCAGACAGCCCTGGATCACCGGGTAGTCGCGCGCGAAGATCGCGTCCACCAGCAGGCGACCCAGCCCGGGGATGGTGAAGACGGTTTCAACAACCGCCACGCCGCCCAGCAGGTTGCCCAGCACCAGGCCGATCAAAGTCCAGGTCGGGCCGAAGGAGTTGCGAAAGGCGTGGTGCACCAGCACAGCACGCTCTGACAGACCCTTGGCGCGCGCATGCGTGATGTAGTCCAGCCGCAGCACTTCCAGCGTGCTGGCCCTGGCCATGCGGATCAGCACGCCGATCTCATGCAGGAACAGCGTGAGGATGGGCATCAGCAGGTACAGCAGGCCCGACTTCCAGTCGTTCATGATCGAGACATAGCCGACCACGGGCAGCCATTCGAGCTTCAGGCCGAAGAAGAGCAGAAGCAACAGGCCCAGCCAGAAGGTAGGGATGGATACCAGCAGGGTGGCCGTGCCGACCAGCATCAGGTCGGGCAGGCGGTTTTGCTTCCACGCGGCGATCATGCCGGCGGGCACCGCGACCAGGGTGGCGAAGAGCACGGCAATCAGCACAATCTGCGCGCTGACCAGGAAGCGGCTCAACACAAGGTGCAACACGGGTTCGCCGGTGTTGATGGAAACGCCCAGGTCGCCGCCCAGCACGTGCCGGCCCCAGATGCCGAACTGCACCGGCCAACTCTTGTCGAGCCCGAGCTGGGCGCGCAGGTCGGCCAGGCGCACCGGGTCGGCGAGGTCACCCAACAGCAGCTGCGCCGGGTCGCCGGGGATGAGCCGGATCAGCACAAAGACCGCCACCGCGACGATCAGCAGCGTCGGTATGGCCATGAAAAGACGGGACAGCGCAAAACGCAGCATGGTCAGTCTTCAGGTTTGAGGTTGGCGTGACATCACTGGGCCCGGCCCGCCGCTTTTTTCCGGACGTCGCGCAGCACGGTCGCGAGGAAGTCCTGCACCGTGTCGACGCAGGCCAGGCCGTCGTGGGGAACGTTGTCGATCAGGTCCAGCGTGACGTTGACGCCGGCCTGCACAAAGGACTGGCGCAAGGTCTCCAGCCGCTCCGGGCGCGTGCGCCCCGCGTCGTTGGCGCCGGCCATGTAGAACTTGCCGCCTTCGCGGTGGGTGATCTCCCAGGTCTCCATGTCAGCCTTGCCGGCCACCATGTGCACCGGCAGGGTTTTGAGGGCCGCAAGGTTCAGCGGTTTGCCGAAACGCTTTTCGAAGTCGCGCACGCCGACCCACCAGTCTTGCTGGTTGTCGATGAGAGTCACCGAGCCTGGCGCGCCTATGGAAAGCGCCCAGAGGCGCTCGGGGTGCAGCAGGCCGAAGCGGTTGACGAACTGGCCGCCGCCGGAATAGCCAAAGAGCGCGAACTTTGAAAAGTCGCAACCGAACTTGAGGGCTACCTCGTCGACCATGCTGAGCAGGATCTGGTCGTAGCGGATGTCGGCTTCGCGCAGGTGCTTGAAGCCGTCGCGGTTGCCGTCGCCCTGCGGGCCGGCCGGAAACAGCGGGCACAGCACGATGCAGTCGTTCCACTTGGCGAATGCGGCGAAGGCGTCGCGGTATTCGGTGAAGGCGCGGCCGGTGCCGTGAACAACGACCACGAGCTGCATGGGCTGCTTTGACTCACCCAGGTGCGGAGGGGCATAGGTGCAATAGGAAAAGCGCGGGTCGGTGCGCGACGCAAAAATCGTGCTGTGGCCCAGGTCGTAAATGGCTGCCGCCCGTTTCTCACCAAATGAGAGTGGTGAAGCCGTGCCGGTATTCGCCAGGAGTGCATCAGACATAAATCATCGCCCCAAAAAACAAGCCAGACAAGCGGCCGGGCTGCTGCGGAAGAAGCCCGAAAAAGCCGCGCGTTTCGAGGGAGATGCGCCGTTGCGGCGGGAGACATGTGTCCGTCACACAACCCTGTTAAGCCGGATTGTTCTCCATCCGGTTTGAAAAATATATCTATATTATGTTTTGAGATGCTAAAGTTATTCTTTTGTATTGGGGCGGTGCGCGAATGAGCACGATCCGGTTTTTGAAGACCTTCCTGGTTGTCGCGCAGGGCGGCTCGTTCGCCGCGGCGTCCGATCGCGTCGCGCTGACACAGGCTGCAGTCGGGCTGCAGATGCGCGCGCTGGAGACCGAGCTCAAGACCGTGCTGTTCGAGCGTTCGGGGCGCGGCGTGGTGCTTTCGGACGCAGGCCGCGCGCTGGTTGCGCATGCGGAAAAAATTGTCGGGTACTACGACCAGATGCGCGAAGGCCTGGACGGCGAGGGAGAGATCGCCGGCACCGTGACGGTGGGCTCCATCGTCACGGCGATGGGGCTGCTCTCAAACACCGTCGTCAGGATGAAGCCGCTCTATCCGCGTCTCAATGTGCGGCTGGTCATGCAGGAGTCCAGCGGCCTGGCGCGCAGTGTCAGGAGCGGTGAGCTCGATGCGGCGGTCTTCGTCGACGACTCGCCGCAGGAGCGAAAGGGCATGCGCTGGACGCCGCTGTACACCGAGCCGCTGACGGTGGTCGCGAGTTCCCAGGTAGCGTCGCCGGGCAGCGACTTCAAAAAGCTGCTGCGTGAGCAACCCTTCCTGCGCTTTGACCGGCGCACGCAAAGCGGCATCCGCATAGAGCAGACCTTGCGCAAGCTGGGCCTGGTGCCGCAGGACTTTCTGGAGCTCAGCTCGCTCTCGGCCATCATCGACCTGGTGCGACAGAACGTCGGTGTCACCATCGTGCCGCATGTCAAGAACGCCGACTGGGCCAACGATGCGCTTCTGCGTGTGCTGCCGCTGCCGGGCCGGCCACCGACACGGCTGATCGGCATGCTGGAGCAGGGCAAGCGCGAGCACATCACCGCGGTGATCCGGCAGCATCTGGTTCAACTGCTGGCCGAGAAAAGTTCGGCGAGCGTCGCCAGCTCCGCATCGGGTGGCCCCAGGCCCCGGCAGAAACTTGCGCAGCGGCGCTGAACTTTTTCGCTACAGGCCTGTCAGACATCTTTTTAACGGAGGGAACCTCATGGCCTTTGCCCAAAACGACCAACTGACTTCACGCGCGCTTTCAGTCCTGCGCATTGTTTCTGCTTATTTGCTTATTCAGCATGGCACGGCCAAGCTGCTGGGCTTTCCCCACGTGGCTTATTTCGACGGGCTGCAGGTGTTGTCGCTGATCGGCTTTGCCGGGATTCTTGAGCTCTTTGGTGGTGCGCTGCTGCTTGTGGGCTTGTTCACGCGCCCTGTGGCGTTTGTGCTGTCGGGCCTGCTGGCATTTGCCTATTTCATGGGCCATGCGACCAAGGGCTTTGTGTTGTCGCCCATGCTGAATGGTGGCGAGTCGGCCGTGTTGTTCTGCTTTGTGTTTTTGTTCTTTGCTGCTGCCGGCGGTGGTGCATGGAGCGTTGACGCGCTGCGTTCGCGGAAGTAAGCAAGACGCCAATCTCGGTGTAAAGCCGGTGCATCCTTTGCGGGTGCGCCGGCTTTTTCACGCCTCACACCTTATGCGGCGCTGTTGGCTGTCTGCCTGAGGGCAGGCGGGTCTGGCTTCGCCGTTTGCCGTGAAGTCAGCAGGCACAGCGCGGGTGCCAGGGCGAACACGACGAACAGCCATTGCGCTGCGCCCGCCGTTCCGGGTACACCACCGGGGCTGGTGAGGCCCCCGAGGTTGGCGACCATGCCGGCCAGGGCCGCACCCATGGCGGTGGCAAACAGCTCCACTGTCATGATGGAAGAGGCAGCCAGGTCTTCTTCGCCGGGCGGCGCAATCTGCAGCACACGCGTGCTCAGGTGCGGCCAGGCGATGCCGACGGCAAAACCCACGGCCACCATGGCGGCGCAGATTGGCGCCAGCACGGGCCAGCCGCCATTACTGGGTGCGGGCATCAGCACAGCCATGCCCACCAGGCCCGCCAGTGCCAGCACTGGTGCAACGCGGATGGCCAGCCTGGCCCGGCTGCCGGTGGCGCTGGAGCTGATGAGTGAGCCCAGGGTCCAGCCCGCCGACATGATGGCGGCGAGATAGCCTGATACCAGCGGTGTCTGGGCATGCAGGACCTGAAAGAACAAGGGTGAAAAAATCTCGGTGCTGGTGACCGTCATGCCCAGCAGCCCCATCGCGAGGTAAAGGGCGCCCAGCGCCCCGGGGCGAAACGCATCCTGCGGCAACAGGCGGTTGGCGGCGTGCTTGTCGACGATGACCAGCAACGCGCTGAGCGCAACCGCTGCACCTACACCGGCCGCATTCCACATGACTTGTGTGCTGACGCTGCCAGCAGAAACGGCGAAGACCGCGCCGGCCAGCAGGAGCAACTGCATCCACGGTACGGATGTCGGCGGGCTGCTGATGGAGTTGTGCCGTGGAATCACGCAGACGGCGAGCACGGTGAACAGAACCGCCGCCGGAATGAGCGCGCCAAACGCCCAGCGCCAGGCATCCATCTGGGCAAACACGCCCCCTATGGCGGGCCCCACCAGTGTGGCCACGCCCCACATACCCGACAGCAGGCCGATGGCGCGGGACCACAAGGCCTCGTCATACAGCAGGCGAATCATGGCGTAGGGCAGGGCCAGCAGCAGGCCACCGCCAAAGCCCTGCACCACACGCCCGGCCAGCATGACGGGCATGGAAAGCGCCAGCGCACAGGCGAGCGAGCCCACGGCAAAGATCGCGGCGCCGAGCACATAGGCAAAGCGCGGCCCGAGCTTGCCCAGCACCTGCGTCGCCATGGCGGCGCTGATGATGGAAGCCACCACGAAGAGGGCGGTGTTCCAGGCGTAGAACTCCAGCCCGCCAATGTCGCGTACGACGGATGGCAGGATGGTGGTGCCGATGTAGAGGTTGATGGCATGTAGTGCGACGCCGCCGACCAGCGCCAGCGTGCGGATGGCATTGACGCCGGTCAGCAGGGTGATCCAGCCTGTGGGAGCGATGCCTGATGTGTTGCTTGAGGTGTTGTTCATTCCAGCGCCTCGGGTCCGAAGGCCAGCCCGTCAAGCTTGTCCGGGTTGCGCATGATGAAGATGTTGTTGGCCTTGCCTTCGTCGTTGTAGGCAAAGGTGATGGCGGCGGCGATCTCGCCGGTGCTCGTCCGCAGCTGGATGGCGCGGCCACCGTTGATCTCGCAGGGTACCCATTCGTAGTGGGCCCAGTAGCGGGCCAGCTGCGTCGTCAGCAGGGTGAGCACGCTGCCCTTGCCCTGGAAGATGCCTTCAACCGAGCTGACCTTGCCGCCGCTGTCGGTGCTCAGTGCGATGTCGTCCGAGAGCAGGCTGGCGAGTGATTCTGTACTGCCAGCGGTGATGGCTTCGCGGAAAGCGGTGAGCAGGTCGTCCTGCACCTTGGGCGGCGTCACGTGCCGTACCTTGCCCTGGGCGATGCTGGTGCTGGCGCGCGAGACCAGCTTGCGGCAGGCGGCTTCCTCCATGTCCAGCATCTCGGCCACTTCGGCATAGGGGGTCTCAAAAATCTCATGCAACAGGTAGGCAGCGCGCTCTTTGGGCGTGAGGCGTTCGAGCAGCAGCAAGAAAGCCATGCTCAGCGACGAGGCCAGCAGGGCGTGTGTTTCGGGTGTGTCTTCGGTCTGGGTATGGATGGGTTCAGGCAACCAGGTGCCGACATAGTCGACCCGGCTGCGCTGCGCGTCGCGCAGCATGTCGATGCAGTGGCGCGTGCAGATGGCGGTGAGCCAGGCGGCCGGTGTCGCGATGCTGGCGTGGTCGGCCGCCAGCCATTTGATGAAGACGTCCTGCACGGCGTCTTCGGCATCGGCCCGTGAACCGAGGATGCGGTAGGCCAGGCCAAACAAATGCCTGCGCCTTTCTTCAAATACGGCGGTGGGGTCGATGCTGGCCATGATGCGTAAACCTTAGTGTGCCGAGACCTGAATGCGGTTCCAGAGGTTGATCATGCCGATGGTAGCGGTCAGCGCGCCGATTTCCTTGTCGGTGAACGAAGCGCGCAGACGGCCGCGCAGGCTGGCGTAGTCGGTCTTGTGGTCGAGCGTGGTCAGGGCTTCCGTCCAGGCCAGTGCGGCTTTCTCGGCTTCACTGAAGTCGTTGACATGCGCCCAGACGACGAGGCGGTCCAGCCTGTCCTGGGTTTCGCCGTCTTCACGGGCTTCCCGCAGGTGCATCTTGACGCAGAAAGCGCAGCCGTTGATTTGCGAGGCGCGCAGGTGAATCAGGTGGTGCAGTTTTTTGTCCAGGCCCTGGGCGCCAATGGTTTGACTGACCTTGAGCAGGGCGGGGTAGACATCAGGAATCGCGAGATCGATACGGACGGGGGCAGTGTTGGCGGAGGTAGCGGTAGCGGCAGTCATGGTGTTTCCTTTAAAAACAAGTTGAAAAGTTGGGTGTCACACCGTATTGACGATTCAGCTTTGCCGTTTGTGACGCGTTGTGACGCCTGCCTTCAAAAAAAGATGAAATAAATGAAAAATCGCCTGATCCCCAAAGGAATACAGGCGATAGCGGGTAAGCGCCTGTGCGCTCTAGCGTGGCGTGTTCAACAAGGTGTTCATCGCCGAATAGTCCAGCTTGGGGCCGAGCAGCGGAGACAGGTCCTGTTTCAGCAAGGCCTCGACGCTGGTTCGGGCGTGTTCATAAGCCACCTGGAAAGGCGCCGGCCCTACGCTGACGCGCCGCACGCCGGCGGCTTGCAGCTCGGCAATGGCCGGCAGCCCGGGCATGGCCATCAGGTTCAGCGGCAGGCTGACAGCCGCGCAGATTTCCTTGACCTCCGGCAACGCCGTGAGGCCGGGTACAAAGGCGCTGTCCGCCCCGGCTTGCTGGTACAGCTTGAGGCGGGCGATGCTGGCCTGCGCCGGTGTGCCTTCGACTTTCAGCTTGCGCAGGTAAACATCGGTACGGGCATTGATAAACAGCGGTGCGCCTTTGAGTGTGCTGCGTATGGCCTTGATCTTGTCGGCCAGCAGGGCTGGGGCGCCGCTGCCGTCTTCGAGGTTGATGCCCGCCGCACCCACGGCGACCAGCTCGGCGGCCAGGCGGCCTACCTCGGCGGGGCTCTCGCTGTAGCCGTCTTCCATGTCGACGGTCAGCGGCAGGCTCAAGACACGGGTGATGCGGGCGACGGCATCGAGCAACTCGTCGGGCGGCAAGGCGCCGCCGTCGGCATAGCCGCAGGCCCAGGCCAGAGACGCGCTGCTGGTGGCCACGGCTTTGGCACCGGAAGCTTCAAAGATTTTGGCACTGGCAGCGTCCCAGGCATTAGGCAGCAGCAAAACGCCGTGGGGCGCCTGGTGGAGTTGGGCGAATTGTTGGTGGTGAAGGACTTGCATGGCGGCTCCGTCGTTGTTGGCGGGATTGGAGAATCGAGGCGCACAGCTTAGCAAGCCGGGCTGAGGCGCCTGGCCATTTCCGTCCCTTTTCTGACCTATTTACTTCAGGTTACGCGCCGCGAAATTCCACCTCAAACCGGGCCAGGCCCGCGTAGTCAAACTGCGTGCGCTTTCCGAGGGGCAACGTCAGTACACCGGCATAGGAGCCGGTGATCACCGCCTGGCCCGCCAGCAGGCCGATGCCGCGTTCGCGCAGGAAATTGGCCAGCCAGTACAGCGGCGTGCGTGGGTCGCCGTTCGGGTGTGTCGCTTCGGCGGTTTGCGCGGGCTCCCCGGCGACTTGCCAGGTCAATTCAAATGCCGCCACATCGGGCCCGCACAGTTCTGGCCCCAGCCACAGGCCGTTGTTGACGATGCCGTCGGCCAGCAGTTCGGGAAAAGGCAGGCTGCTGTGGTCGGTGTAGCGGCTGGCGCAGATTTCCAGTGCGGCATGGACGGAACCAATGGCTGCATCCACCTCGGCCTCGGTGTAGGGCTGTGCGCGCGGGGGCAGGTCTTTGGCCAGCACAAAAGCCAGCTCTGGTTCAACCACTACGGCGGTGGCACCCAAGGGAAAGGGGACGGCGCAGATCGCTGCATGGTTGAGGGCGGGCTGGTAGATGGGGGCGGCCACCAGCTTGCCGGGGCTGGGCGGTGAAGCCTTCCAGCCGGCCACCGGCTGGCCCAGCCGGCGGGTGACTTCCTGCTGCACCTGCCAGCCGTCTTCCAGGTCGACAGGACGGCAGCTGTCGGGCAAGCGTGGGCCCGCCTTTCCCGTGGTTCGCCTTGCTATTAATTCGATAGCTGCTTGCGCAAGTTTTTCGGGGGATAGAGGCATATTTCGCTTAAAAATCAGGGGTGTGAAGGTTTGGCTGCCTCCCGGGTGGCATGAAGGCAGTGTTCCGCAAGCGGGTGCGTTTTAGTGTAGCGGCGCACGCTTGGGGCCGAGACGTGTGCGTGCGCTTTTCCTCAACCCTCAGCGGGGCGCCTGGGCTTTTCGTACTTCCTTGTACTATTGACAGCTTCATACGCTTTTGTGTGCTGCCCTTCCTGTTCTTCCCTTCCAACATCATGAAAAACTCCCTGAGCCCTGCTTCCACCCTGCCTGTTGACGCCGCTGATGCCTTGCTGGTGGGGCGTGTCTGGATAGAAGGCACTGGCCCGGTGCTGGCCTTGGTCACACCCGACGGTGTGTACGACCTTTCCAGCGTTGCGCCAACCGCCAGCCAGCTGCTGGAATTGCCGGGTGTCGCCAGGGTTGTGCGGGCCGCTGCGGCGAAGCTGCCGCGACTGGCGGGCACGGCCGAAGTGCTGGCCAATTCCGCTGAGGATGCACATGACACCAAGCTGCCCTGGCTGCTGGCGCCATGCGACCTGCAGGCACTGAAAGCCTCGGGCGTGACGTTTGTCGAATCGATGCTCGAGCGCGTGATTGAAGAACAGGCCGGCGGCGACGCCAGCAAGGCTGACGAGGCGCGCAAGGCGGTGATCGCCGTGATCGGCGAGAACCTGGGCAAGATCAAGCCCGGCTCACCCGAAGCCGCCCAACTCAAAGACGTATTGATCGCAAAAGGCATGTGGTCGCAGTACCTGGAAGTGGGCATTGGCCCCGACGCGGAAATCTTTACCAAGAGCCAGCCGATGAGCGCGGTCGGCACGGGCGCCGAAGTGGGCATACATCCGGGCAGCGACTGGAACAACCCCGAGCCTGAAGTCGTGCTGGCCGTGAACTCGCGTGGCGAGACGGTGGGTGCGGCGCTGGGCAACGACGTGAACCTGCGCGACTTCGAAGGCCGCAGCGCATTGCTGCTGGGCAAAGCCAAAGACAACAACGCCTCGTGCGCGATCGGCCCCTTCATCCGCCTGCTCGACGAGCGCTTCACCATCGACCATGTACGCAGCAGCGACCTGAGCATCACCGTGACGGGACCTGAGGGCTTTGTGATGAAGGGCGGTAGCTCGCTGAAGAAAATCAGCCGCGACCCACTGGACCTGGTGGCGCAGGCCATTGGCCCCAACCACCAGTACCCTGACGGTTTCATGCTCTTCCTGGGCACCATGTTTGCGCCCACGCAAGACCGCCATGGCCCCGGCCAGGGCTTTACCCACGTGGTGGGTGATGTGGTGACGGTGGCCACGCCGCAGCTGGGCAGCCTGGTCAACCGCGTCACCACCTCCGACAAGGCCGCGCCGTGGACCTTCGGCATTTCGGCGTTGATGAAAAGCCTGGCCAAGCGCAAGCTGCTGTAAAGAAGGAGAGGGCGGATGCATACCTCTGCATTGGTGCTGTTTTCCGGCGGGCAGGATTCCACCACCTGCCTGGCGCAGGCGCTGTCGAAATACGAACGTGTCGAGACGGTGGCGTTTGACTACGGCCAGCGCCACAAGGTGGAGCTGGAGGCGCGGCTCAATGTGCTGCGCGAAATCAAACAGCAGTTTCCACAGTGGGCCCACAAGATTGGTGAAGACCACCTGCTGGATCTCGCGGTGCTCGGGCAGGTCAGCGACACCTCATTGACACGTGACGTCGCTTTCAAGATGGAAAGCTCGGGCCTGCCCAACACTTTTGTGCCGGGGCGCAACCTGCTGTTCCTCACGCTGGCGGCCGCGCTGGCCTACCGGCGAGATTTGCAGGTGCTGGTCACCGGCGTTTGCGAAACCGACTTTTCGGGCTACCCCGATTGCCGCGACGACACCATGAAAGCCATGCAGCTGGCGTTGTCGCTGGGCATGGACAAACGCTTCCTGATCGAGACGCCGTTGATGTGGATCGACAAGGCCGACACCTGGCGGCTGGCGCATGACATCGGTGAAAAATCCGGCGAGCCCAACGGCGGCGAAGCGCTGGTCAACCTGATCGTGGAACACACCCACACCTGCTACCTCGGCGATCGCGTGCACCGGCATGCCTGGGGCTATGGGTGCGGGACGTGCCCGGCCTGCGAATTGCGGGCGCGGGGCTATGCGGGCTATAAAACCACCCCCGTCCAGGCTCACTCCGTGTAGCCTGTTCCCCCCTCGAGGGGGCGGCGCCTGCGGTCCGGCAAAGCCGGTTCCGCGGCCCCCACTGGTCGCGCCCAATGAACTCTTAAGCCAGCATGAGCCGTGGAACCGGCTTTGCCGGGCCACGGGCGGGCGGCCCTCTCGGGGGGCAGGGAGCTACACGAAGTGAGCGACCGTGGGGGCCTAACTCTCGACGATGCTGCGGGTGACAAGCGGGGGTTCTTCGCCCAGGTGAAATCCGAGTTTGCGTTCGCGCAGCGCCACGTCGCTGGCCGTCACGCGGTCAAAGCGGCGCAGGTGCTCGGTCCATGACTCGTCAATGATCTGCTCGATGTAGTGGCCGGGTTTGTTGACGTCGCGCAGCAGTTCCCATTCCAGCGCGCCCTGGCGCAGGCGGCTGCGGCGGCTTTCCTGCATCAGCGCGCGAAAATCGTCGGCGCGCGCCATGTCTATCTGGTAGTGAATCCTCACCACCACGCGGCCTGCACCAGGTGGCTCTTCAGCCACTGGCGCCTTGAACTGGCGCGACGGCGTCAGGTCTTCTTCAATGCTGAGGTCCGACACGAGGTACTGCGCCACCATCATCACGATCGAGCCGCTGGCGGCAGCCATCAGCAGGCCGGTGGATACGCTGGTGAGGCCTGCCACGTGGCCCCAGAGCGCCGCACCCGCTGCGCTGGCGCCCATGATGGCCATCTGGTACATCGACATGCCGCGCGCGCGCACCCAGTCGGGCAATGACAGCTGGGCCGACACGCTGAGCGAATTGGCGCAGGTTATCCAGGCCATGCCGTTGAGCAGCATGGCCGGAACGGCCACATACACATTGGGCGCGAAAGCCATGGCGGCGGTGGATGCCGTCTGCAGGAGTGTCGATCGCATTACGAGCACGTCGCGCGGCATCATCTGGCGCAGCCGCGCCAGGTTCAGCGCCGCGATGATGGCGCCTGTGCCCATGGAGGCCAGCAGCAGCGTGAAGGTGCCGGCGTCACCGCCGTGCAGGCCGCGCGCCACCAGCGGCAGCAAAGCCAGCAGGGCGGTGGAGTGAAAAAAGAAAATGGCCACGCGCAGCAGCACCGCACGCAGGCGCGCCGACTGGCTCACAAACTGCAGGCCGACGCGCATGGCGCTGACCAGGCGCTCGCGCCCCAGCGGGCTGGGCGCGTGGTCGCGCCGCCAGCGCATGATGACAAAGCCCGAAATGACCGACAGCACGGCGTTGAGTACGAACACGTATTCGGTGCCGGCGCCGGCAATCAAAGCGCCGGCAACGAGTGGGCCGACGATGCGCGACGCGTTCATCGAAACACCGTTGAGCGCCAGCGCGGCGGGCAACTGCACGCGGGGAACCAGCTCGGGCACGATGGCGGCAAACACCGGCCAGCGCATGGCCAGGCCCACGCCGTTGGCAAAGGTCAGCGCCAGCAGCAGCGGCGGCGTCATGACATCGGAAATCACGGCGATGCACAGCAGCGTGGCCACCACCGCCACCCAGAACTGCGTCATGATGAAGTAGCGGCGCCTGTCCAGGATGTCGGCCAGTGCGCCGCTGGGCAGCCCGAGCAAGAAAACCGGCAGTGTGGAAGCCGACTGCACCAGCGCCACCCAGAGGGGCGAGGTGGTCATGGAGGTCATCATCCATGCGGCCGCCACATCGTTCATCCACATGCAGATGTTGGCGACCAGCCAGGTGCTCCACAGCATGCGGAACACCGGGCGCTTGATGGGCGCCCAGGCGGAGAGGGATTCAGCCGTTACCGGCTCGGGGGTTCTTGAAGCTTCCTCGGGCATTCAGGGCGCTTCCTGTGCGGCACGCTGGTTCAGCGTGAACAGCGCGGGTGAGCCTTCGGGCAGCTTTTCGAAAGCCCAGGTCTTGTTGTGAAAGGCTGCCACGTTGGGGCGGTGGGCGATCGAGATGATCGCGCCTCCCGATGTTTTGACGAGCGCCAGCAAACGTTCATACAGCGTTTTTTCAGCTGCCTCATCGAGCGCGCTGGTGGCTTCGTCCGCAAAAATCCATTTGGGTTTCTTCAGCAATACCCGAGCGATGGAGAGGCGCTGTTGCTCACCGCCAGAAAGCTTTTGACTCCAGGCGTCTTCTTCGTCCAGCCGTGCGGCCAGGTCGGGCAGCAGGGCTTCATTGAGGGCTTGCTTCAGTGTGTCGTCGGTGTAGCCTGCCGCCAGTTCGGGGTAAGCCAGTGCATCGCGCAAGGAGCCGTTCGGGAAATACGGACGCTGCGGGATGAACATGGCGTTTTCAGGTCGGGCGATACGGCCGGTGGCAAACGGCCAGATGCCTGCCAAAGCGCGAAAAAGGGTGGACTTTCCGCTGCCGGAAGGGCCTCTGAGCAGAATGTGATCGCCGGCGTCGGCATGCAGTTCGACGCCTGTCAGGAGAACGGTTCCGGTCGGCAGGGCCAGATTGAGGTCGCTCGACGTGAGCGATGTGGACGCACTGGTGACCAGGCCGACGTTGTCTTTTGCCTGCGCAATCATGCTGTCTTCGAAGCTTGTCAGGCGATCTGTTGTCGCGCGCCAGCTGGCGAGATTGTCGTAGTTATCCACAAACCAGCTGAGTGAGTCCTGAACCTTGCCGAAGGTCGAGGAAATCTGAATCAGCTGGCCAAGCTGGATTGCTCCGCCGAAGAAGCGAGGTGCCGCAACAAGGAACGGAAAAATCAAGGCAGCCTGGCCGAAGAAGCTCTGGAACCAGATGAGTTTTTTGTTGGCGCGTATCAGGTTCAGGTAGTTCGCCAGCACCGTCGTGAAACGACCATCGAGCTGGCTGCGCTCCACCGCCTCGCCATGGTCCAGCGCAATGGATTCGCTGTATTCACGCGCCCGTACCATGTGGTGGCGAAAATTGGCTTCGTAGCGCTGCTGCAAGAAGTTGAGTTTGATCAGTGGCCGACCGATGTAATGCGCCAGCACGCTGCCGACCAGGCAATAGGCCACCGCGGCCCAGACCATGTAACCCGGGATGAAATAGCTGCTTCCGCCCAGGGTGAAGTCCAGCGGACCCGACTGAACCCAGAGAAGGCCGACAAAACTGACCAGCGTCACGACCGCATTGAGCAGGCCCATGCTCAGTGTGATCGTGGAGGTGGTGAAAGACTGCACGTCTTCCTGAATCCGCTGGTCCGGGTTGTCCGGGCTGGCGTTGATGTCGGTTGTCGCCGAATAACGCGCGAGCTCCATCTTGTAGAAGGCGTGGTGCGACAGCCAGCGGCGCAGGTAGTCGCGTGTCATCCACGCGCGCCAGCGCATTTGCAGCAACTGTGTCAGGTAGAACTTGTAGACGGCGATGATGATCGCGCCAAAGGCCAGATAGCTGAATCGGCCCATCTGCTGCCAGAAGACGATCTGGTCGCGTTTTTCAAGTGCGTCATAAAACACGCGGTACCAGTCGTTGAACTGCACTGCCATGTAAACCGTGCCGAGGTTGAGCAGCACGATGGCCACGAGAAGGCCGCGTGCCTTCCATTTTTCTTCGGACCGGAAGTAAGGGGCGGCCAGTGCGGCTATCCGCCTGGCAAAAAGACTGAATGCGGCAAATTTTGCGAAAAGACTGGACGGATTCATGAAAGCCCTTTCGCGGCTCAGGAAAGCTGGTTGGAAACACCGCTGGCCACGTGGCCCGAGGGCACATGCTGCGAGGCGGAGTGCACGTGACCGGTCTGGTCGTCGAAGAAAAAGTCGGGCTCGAATTCGCGCAGGAATTCGCCTTTGGCGAGACCCCCCAGGAACATGGCTTCATCGACCTCGATGTTCCAGTCCATCAGCGTGCGGATGGCGCGTTCATGCGCGGGCGCGCTGCGGGCGGTGACCAGGGCGGTGCGTATGCGCATGTGCGAGGTGCCGACCTGCTGCAGGCGGTGCAGTGCTTCGAGCAGGGGCTTGAACGGGCCGGCCAGCAGCGGCTGTGTGGCCTTGTCGCGTTCGTGCTGCTGGAAGGCTGACAGGCCCTGTGCCTGGAAGACGCGCTCGGCTTCGTCCGAAAACAGCACCGCGTCACCGTCGAAGGCGATGCGCACTTCGTTGGGGTGTGCATCGCTGGCGCGCACCGAATGCGGATACACCTGCGCGGCCGGCACGCCTGCCAGCAGGGCGTCACGTACATCGCTCAGATGGGCGGACAGGAAAAGATTGGCGTGCAGGGGCTTGAGGTAGCGCCAGGGCGCCTCGCCGCGGTTGAAGGTGCCGCGTTCTATCTTGAGGCCGTAATGTTGGGCCGAGCGAAAAACCCGCATGCCGGAGACGGGGTCGTTGCGCGAGAGGATCACGACTTCGACGCGCTGGGTGGGTGCAGTGGGACTGGCCGCTTCCCCGGCGCTTTCGGGTACCTCGTTGAAGGCCAGCAGTTTTTTGACCAGCGAAAATGCTACGCCGGGCTTGGCCGGAACATCCAGGCGCTCGAGTTGCAGCTTCATGTAAGCCGCGTCTTTTTTTGCACCGGGCACGGGCTCGGCCGTCATGCCGGTTTCGAAAACCTGGTTTTCTTCTTCAAAGTCAAACAGCGCGCGTGACGAGATCGCCACCACGAGCTGACCATCCAGAGTTGCTGCCATTGTTTGATGCCTTGTTGTTGTCAGTGTGTTTTTCGGGATGGCTTCCCGGCGTTGATCGCCGAGCTACGGCGCGATGCAAGCAGATGCCGTGGAACTGGCTTTGCCAGGCCACAGGCATCGCCCCCTGCAAGGGGGGAAGGTGCTACGCGCAGCGAGCATCCGACGGGGGTGTTCATACAAGCTCCAGTTTGCACCATTGTCCATAGCTGGGTGCGTTGATCGGCCACTCGTCTGCCCTTGTGATCTGACGCTGGCCACGTGCAATCAGTTCCGCGGCGCGGATGACGCCTGCATGCGTGACCCACAAGGTATCAACCTCGCCCTGCAACTCGTCAAAGGCCGCGGCCACACGCGCCATGACTTGCATAGTGCTCTCGCCGCTGCCGCCCACGGCATGTTGGGCAAAGCCATCGGTCCAGGCTTGCAGCTCGGCCGGTGCAATGTGCTGCCAGCTGCGGCCTTCCCAGTTGCCGAAGTCCATTTCCTGCAATCGTGGGTCGGTTTTATAGGTCAAATCGGCCCGCAAGCCGCTCAGGACGAGCGCAAGGTGCTCACATCTTTGTAGCGGGGAGCTGATGACACGGGTGGCAAGAGGGAGCATCTCTGCCAGCGTTCGGGCGCATTCGGCGGTTGCGTCGGCGTCGGCCGCCACATCCTGCCGGCCGTAGCAAACGCCGGCGTCAATCAGGGGCTTTGCGTGGCGGACCAGCCAAAGTTTCATTCAAAGACCGGCCTGGGGTTGTGCTGCGAATACCAGCCAGGGCCGCGGAACCGGCTTTGCCGGGCCGCAGGCGCAGCGGCCCCCTCGGGGGGCAGCGACCCACACGAAGTGGGGAAGCGTGGGGGCCATTTCATAGACTGATGGCCAGGCCCAGGTAAAAAGCGATTTCGCAAACCTGCTGGGTGGCGCCCAGGCAGTCGCCGGTAAAACCCTGCAGCCGGCGTTTGAAGAGGCGGCCCATCCACAGCAGTGCGAGCACGGAAAAGCTGCAGGCGACGATGAGGTTCATGACGTCGAGCACGAAGGTGGCCAGTGCCAGCGCGGCAAGGCACCAGGAAAAACCCACCAGCAGGCTGCCGGGGGAGATCTGGTCCGCCAGCGGCTTGGATTTGGACTGGGCGGTGTCGCCCACGTGCGGCAGCAGGTAAATCAGCAGCAGCGGCAGGCCGCGCGACATGATGTGGCCCGTGCACAGCGCAGCACAGGCATACCAGCTGCCAAAGGGGGCTTCCTCCCAGTCACCCCAGCCGGCGGGCGCGCCTTCGACCGAGCCGAGGATGGCCAGCAGCGCGACCTTGCTCAGCAGGGCGAGCACCAGCGCCATGGCGCCAAAGGCACCCACGCGCGAGTCTTTCATGATTTCGAGCGCACGGCCTTTGTCGTGACTGCCGCCCAGGCCGTCGGCTACATCGGCAAGGCCGTCTTCGTGGAAGCCGCCCGTCAGCAGCGCGGTGGCGGCAGTGGAAAACGCCGCGGCCACCAGCGGCGAGAACGTGGTGTCGGGTAACACCGCATGAAACAGCGCGTACACGGCGGCGGCAAACAGGCCCACCAGAATGCCGACCCCAGGGAAGTGGCCGGCACTGGCGCGCAACAACTCGGGGCTGTAGCCCACCCAGGCGGCCAGCCGCCCTGTGATAGGGATGCGCGTGAAGAACTGGACGGCGAGCAGGAACTCGCGGACAAACAGGGTGATGGATGTCATGCGAGGCCCATGGTGGTTTATGCGTCTTCCCGCCCGCTCACACCGGCAGAGTCAAAGCTCGCCATTTCATTGAGAAAGCCGGCCGCCGATTGCACCAGCGGCCAGGCCAGCAGCGCGCCCGTGCCTTCGCCGAGGCGCAGGCCCAGGTCCAGCAGCGGTTGGGCTTTCAGGTGCGCCAACAGCAGGCGATGGCCGTGCTCGTCGGAACGGTGGCAAAACACCATGTAGCCCTGCACCGCGGGAGCGAGCGAGCGGGCCACCAGTGCTGCCGCCCCTGCGATGAAGCCGTCGACCAGTACCACGCGGCGCTCGCTGGCGGCCTGGAGCATGGCGCCGGCCATCATGGCGATTTCAAAGCCGCCCAGGGCGGCCAATGCATCCAGGGGCTGCGTTGCGTCGGGGTGACGGGCCAGCGCGCGCGCCAGCACGGCGCGTTTGCGTTGCAGCTGCTGGTCATCCAGGCCGGTGCCGCGCCCCGTGGCGTCGTCGATGCTGATGACGGCAAGGCGTGCCAGCAACAGGGCGGCAGGCGAGGTGTTGGCAATGCCCATTTCGCCAAACGCCACCACATTGCCGGGCAGCGCTTGCAGGATGTCCATGCCCGCCGTGAGCGCGGCGAGGGTTTGCAGGTGTGACATTGCAGGCCCGCTGCAGATGTTTTGGGTGCCGTGGGCGATCTTGCGCTGCAGCAGCTGCGGGTGCGCGGGCAAGTCCGCGGCCACGCCGGCATCCACCACGTGCAGGGCAAAGCCGTGCTGGCGCGCGAAGACGTTGATGGCGGCGCCGCCGGCCAGCATGTTGCCGACCATTTGCACCGTAACCGCTTGTGGAAAAGCCGAAACGCCTTCGGCGGCGATGCCGTGGTCGGCCGCGAAGACCACCATTTGGGGAGCTTGCAGCGTGATGTTCTCGCTTTGCTGGATCAGGCCCAGCTGCAGTGCCACACTTTCGAGCAGGCCGAGCGCGCCCAGTGGCTTGGTTTTGTGGTCGATCTTGTGCCGTAGCCTGGCCTCCAGCGTGAGGTCGGCAGTCGGCTCAATCGCGGGCAGGAGAAGGGGCGGAAAGTCGGATGCGTTCATCGGTGATTTGTTTAAGGCAGGCGGGGCAGAAGCACGACAGCGCACTGCCTTCCGGTTGGGGAGTTCGTTCAGAGGGCACGGGCATGATGTGCGGCAGTTGCACGCACCAGCATTCAGCGTCTCCTGCCGCCATGCCGCAGCGCAGGCCGGCGCCGCAGCGGGGGCACACCGAGGTGTCGGCCTGGGCAGGTGTTGGCGGGGGTGCGGCCTGTGGGCTCATGGCGGATGGGCTTGTCGGCTCTACGGTCAGCTTTGCGGTCAGCTCTGCAAGAACAGCCGGTAAACAGGGTTGGCGGTTTCCTCGACGTGAGGGTAGCCCAGCGTGTCCAGAAAATCCTTGAAGGCCTTGTTGTCGGCCTTGGGCACCTGCAGGCCGACCAGGATGCGGCCGTAGTCGGCGCCCTGGTTGCGGTAGTGAAAGAGGCTGATGTTCCAGCCTGGCCGCATGCTGGAGAGGAACTTCATCAGCGCGCCCGGCCGCTCCGGGAAGATGAAGCGCAGCAGGCGCTCGTCTTTGGACAACGCACTGTGCCCGCCCACCATGTGGCGGATGTGTTCCTTGGCGAGCTCGTCGTGCGTAAGGTCCAGTGTCTTGAAGCCGTGGCGCGAGAAGTTCGCGGCGATCTTGCTGCTCTCGCCCTTGGCCGAAGTGGTCAGGCCCACGAAGACATGGGCCTTGGCGTCGTCGTTGATGCGGTAGTTGAACTCGGTCACGCTGCGCGGCCCGCCGGGCAGCTCGCCGATCAGTTCGCAAAAGTGCCGGAAGCTGCCGCGCTCTTCGGGAATCGTCACGGCGAATAGCGCTTCGCGCTCCTCGCCGACCTCGGCCCGCTCGGCAATAAAGCGCAGGCGATCGAAGTTCATATTGGCGCCGGACAAAATCGCGGCGTAGGTTTCACCCCGGGTCTTGTTTTGGGCTACATACTGCTTGATGGCGGCCACAGCCAGCGCGCCGGCAGGCTCGACAATGCTACGGGTATCGACAAATACATCCTTGACAGCGGCGCATACCGCATCGGTATCGACAGTGATGAACTCATCAACCAGCTCGCGGCTGATGCGAAAGGTTTCCTCGCCCACCAGCTTCACTGCCGTGCCGTCCGAAAACAGGCCCACGTCGGTCAGCGTGACGCGTTTTTTCGCCGCCACCGACTGAATCATCGCGTCCGAGTCGTTCATCTGCACGCCGATCACCTTGATCTCGGGACGCACCGCCTTGATGTAGTTGGCCACGCCAGAAATCAGGCTCCCGCCGCCAATCGACACGAACACGGCGTCCAGTCGACGCGAGCCCAGGGTTTGCAGCTGACGCAGGATTTCCATTGCAATCGTGCCCTGGCCGGCAATGACGTCCGGATCGTCGAACGGATGCACGAAAGTCAGGCCCTGCTCTTTTTGCAGCTTCACCGAGTGGGCGTAGGCATCCGAATAGCTGTCACCGTGCAGCACCACTTCGCCGCCCCAGCCTTGAACGCCATCAATCTTGATTTGCGGCGTGGTTGTCGGCATGACGATCACCGCGCGGCTGCCGAGCTTTTGCGCGCTCATGGCTACACCCTGCGCATGGTTGCCGGCCGAGGCGCAAATCACGCCTTTTTTGAGCTGCTCGGGGCTCAGGTGAGCCATCTTGTTGTAGGCGCCGCGCAGCTTGAAGCTGAACACCGGCTGCTGGTCTTCGCGTTTGAGCAGCACGGTGTTTTTCAGGCGCAGGCTCAGGTTTTTCGCGGGCTCCAGATTGGATTCCACCGCCACGTCATAGACCCGTGCCGTCAAGATCTTTTTCAGGTAGTCGGCTGGTTTCAGTGCGGGCCTCGACGTTTTGCCGGAAGATTTCCCGGAAGCTTTGGTGGCTTTGGCAACTTTGGGAGCAGGGCGCGTGGCTTGTTTGGTGTGGGTTGGCATGTTTTTCTCGCAGCCTGACATCATAGTGGGCAAGAAAAAAGGCCCAGACTTTGCAGTCTGGGCCTGTAAATCCACCCTTAGAGGAGGTGGAGGAGACAACCGGTGCAAAAAGACCCTGAGTTGCCGGACAACTGATCTTGATGCGATGATTTCAGTATAGCGGGCCGATGTTGCGCTGCACAATATCTTGTGGCGTAAATTCGACATTTTTCACGGTTTAATCATAAATTTTATGCATGAGGAGAGAGATTCATGGAATGCACGGTGAGTTGGACGGGCCCGACGGCGGTCACAGGATCGCGCTCCGGCATGAGCTTTCTGGCTGAGACCGGCAGCGGCCATACCCTGGTGATGGACGGCGCGCCCGATGCCGACAAACCGGAAAACGGCGGCGCCAACCTGGCACCCCGGCCCATGGAAACCTTGCTGGCCGGCACCGGTGGCTGTACAGCCTACGACGTGGTGCTGATCCTCAAGCGTGGCCGCCAGGATGTTCGGGGCTGCTCGGTCAAATTGAGTGCTGAAAGGGCGCCTGTCGACCCCAAGGTATTCACCAAAATCCACATGCATTTTGTCGTCACAGGGCGTGGCCTGGCCACCAGCGCAGTGGAACGTGCGGTCGCCATGAGCCACGACAAATACTGCTCGGCCACCATCATGCTGGCGAAAACAGCAGAGATCACGACCAGCTTTGAGGTCATAGAGGCTTGAGATGATTTTGGCCGCAAGCCCTTTGTGGTCGGGCGCAAGTAGCTATCAAATTTATAGCTGCTGGACCTGCATCAGCTTGCGCTTCAGCGGAATCTTTCAGATGTAGTGCGCCGTTGTCGTCATGACGCGTGCCGCAGAGCGCATCAGGGCCTTGACCGGCTCGGGCAATTGCAGCGCGCCGGCCTGCTCGGCCTCGCGTGCATGCAGCGCTTCATCGTCTTTCATTTGGGCCACGATGGCGCGCGACTCGTGGTCGCCGGCCGGCAGGCGCTCCAGGTGGCTTGCCAGGTGGGCCTCAACCTGGCGCTCCGTCTCCACGACAAAACCCAGGCTCAGGCGGTCACCGAGCCGGCTGGCGACCAGGCCCAGGCCGAAGGCGCCGGCGTACCAGAGTGGATTGAGGAGGGAAGGCCGGGCGCCGAGTTCGTCGAGCCGGGTTTTTGTCCAGGCGAGATGGTCACCCTCTTCGCGGCTGGCCTGCAGGAAGTGCTCTCGCAGGGCCGGGTCGCGGGTACCCAGGGCCTGCGCGGCGTACAGGGCCTGCGCACAGACCTCACCCACATGGTTGACGCGCATCAGCGCGCCTGAACGCACCTTGTCCTGCGCGGCAAGCTCGGTTTTCTCCCCAGGTACGGTGGGACAGGTACGGCTGGCGCGCGGGGCGGCAAAAAGCGTGCGCAGGGCGCCGTCGGCGGCATTGAGGGCGGTATCGAGTGCGGTGGTCATGGTGCTTCGGTTCTTTTGGAACGATTTCTTGAGGCGGGATGGTTCCATGTTATCCCTCGTCCGGTGGAATGGAAACGGCCACAAAAAAGCCCCCATGCGGGGGCTTTTTGAAAAAGGAGGCCGGATCGGGATCCGGACGCAACCTTGATCTTTAGAACGTGTGACGAATACCCAGGGCGATGTTGGTGGAGCCAACGCCTGCAGAAGACGTCACGCCGCCGAGGAAACCGTTGCCACCGGGGGCTGCCTGGCCCGAACCCTTGTTGTCGAAGCGGGTCAGAACGGCATTCAGGTTGGTGCGCTTGGACAGCGCGTAGGTGTAAGTCACGCCGTAGGAGCTGGTGTCGGCATCTGCTGGGCGCTTGTCATCAAGGCGGTTGTACGCCACAACCCATGTGTGTGGGCCGCTGGTCATGCGGTAACCGATGTGCGCCAGGTTGGCGTCCTGCCTGAAGGCATTGTTGTAGGCGGATTGAAAGGCTGCACCTACAAGCGCGCTGCCGCTAGCGGTGGTAACGGTTGCGCCGATGGTGGAGAGACCGCTCGGGTTCTCATCCTTGATCGTGGCGTACTGGCCGTACAGGGTGCCGGGGCCCACGTCAACCGTCGCACCCAGCACATTGTTTTCCAGCGACTTTTGGCCGAGCTCGTTGTTGCGCTGGTTGTGGCCATAACCGACGGAGAATCCGGTGCCTTTATAGATGACCATGCCGCCGAAGAAACGGCTGGCAGAGTTGCCAACGGTTGCGGTAGCCGCTTCACCGGCGCCATACATCAGCGCGGCGGTGATGCCGCCCGTCTGAATGCCGTATTGCAGCGTGTTGCTCAGGCGAATGTCGAAAGCCGGCGGGAAGCTGGCAATCTGGCCGGCTGCCAGGCTGGACTGGGTCTGGGACGCGTCGAAGGTGGCGCCTACCAGGTAGCCAGGGGTGTACTGGCGGCCGAATGTGAACGCGCCGACCGGCGTGATCAGGCCCACGAATGCCTGACGGTCAAACAGCCGGCTGCCTGCGGTACCCGGCAGGTTCACACCAATCGTGCTTCCGATGGATGCATTCACGGCACTGATCAGCGCAGCCGTCGAGGCCGCCGGAATAGGGAGCGTGCTCAAGCCAAGTCCTGCGGCGGTAGACATGCGATCGGGCATTTGAGTCCCCGAGGCTGCTGAGTTCGACATGGCTCCCGTGTCGACTTCAAAACGGTTCTCAAGCGTAAAAATGGCCTTGTAGCCGCCGCCGATGTCTTCGGTGCCGCGCAGGCCGAAGCGTGACCCCTCCATGATGCCGCTGGCAATGTGGGTGATCGATCCGCTTCGCAGGCCGGTGACATGGTTGACGCCGCCATCAACAATGCCATACACGGTTACGGTGCTTTGTGCCATGGCGGCGGAAGTGGACAGCAGTCCCATGATCGCAGTTGCAACGAGGGTCAGTTTTTTCATGGAGTCTCCAGAGAGTTTTAATTGAGGGAAAACCTTCGCAGTCATTGCCGTAAATGCACACACCGGCTTGACTCGATGGAGCAAAGATTAGTGGGGATGCGGCGGCCCGTAAAGAGAGGCAATACGGGGGGTATCACTTTTGCGACAGGGGAAAACCCGATGTTTTCTTGCCCCGGCTGATGCTGGCGGCAAACCTTGGGAGGTTGCCAGGAAATTGTGTTTCCCCTCTCAAATTCTGATGCTGAAGATCGTTTTAAGCGAGGCTGGAGAACGACGCAGCCATGCGCAACCGGTGGCTAGGGTTTGACCTCTAATCCGGGGCGACTGGCGGGTTGGCGGCAGCAGAGTGACTCGCGTTTACAACGGTTCATGCCGCACTACGCCAGCCTGTCCCCCTTCTTGCTCGATTTTTTTTAGCCATAACGCTCTCCTGGAGATAGAAAACGACTTGGGTTTGTGTTTTTCACCAAGGCAGGGCATCTGGGGGCGGGTGCCCTGCTTTGGGGCAGTCTGCCCCGGCTACCTGCAAACTTCCCTCGTACGGCTTCGTTCGGCCGGCGCATCCGTGCGCGCACCTCCAGCGTGCGCAAATGCAATGCGTTGTTAGGGGCCAACAATTCGGGTATGAACGTTGCTAATAGTAGAGATAAGGCTTTGTGTGATTTGTGACTCTTTGGTTAAATTGGCCTAAGGGTAGTCACTGAGCCCTTATAAATGTTTGTTTCGTAGCAGTGTTTGTTTTCCACCTTTTGGAGATTTTCTAATGATGAAGAAAAGCCTAGTTGCTTTGGCCGTGCTGGCCGTTTCCGGCATGGCTTCTGCCCAGTCCACCGTGACCGTTTATGGACTCGTGGACGCTTGGGTTGGTACCGTCAAGGACAATGGCGTCAGCCAGTCCGGCGTGAACGTTGCCCATCCTTTTTCCGGTAGCGGCGGTGGTCTGCAGACCAGCCGTTTCGGCCTGAAGGGTTCTGAGGACCTCGGTGGCGGCCTGAAAGCCAACTTCCTGCTGGAAGCCGGCTTTGACCCCAGCACCGGTGCTGCAAACAACTACACCAACCCCTATACCGGCGCGACCTCCAATGCAATCTTTGGTCGTCAGTCCTGGGTTGGCCTTTCTGGTGGCTTCGGTGAATTGAAGCTCGGCAAAATGTGGACCCCGTACGACATGGTCAAGGGTTCCGGCGCCGCTGGCTTCGACTCGCTCCTGTTTGCGCCTTCCACCAGCGTGTGGGCCAGCAACAGCTACCAGGACCGTCCTGGCAACTCGATCTATTACCAGACCCCAGACCTGGCTGGTTTCTCTGCTGCTGCGATGTACAGCTTCGGCGAAAACAAAACCGCGACTGTCAGCGCCGGCAAGATCGCCAGCTTTAACGTTGCTTATGCAAACGGCCCCATCGGTGCTTCTTTGGCCTATCAGACCGAAAAAGCCACTGGTGCCAGCACTGCCATCAAGTACACGCAGTTGAATGGTTCGTATGACTTCGGCGTGGTCAAGCTGCTCGGCGCTTACGGTACTGTGAAGAACGGCACCACCCCCGTGACCGGTTTGGCACAGGACAAAGCGACCGAGTACCAAATTGGCCTTGACTTCCCTGTCAACAGCACGTTCACCCTGTCCGGCGGTTATGCCCGCTCCAAGAGCACCCGCCCAGCTGGTGCTTCCGAGCTGAAGCGTACCGGCTATAGCCTGGCTGGTCTGTATGCCCTCTCCAAGCGTACGAACCTGTACGCTGGTGTTCAGAGCGGCAAGGAAACCGGCGCTGGTGTGACTGATCGCAAGACCAGCACCTACGGTGTTGGCGTTCGCCACACGTTCTAATCCAGTTTGGATCTAAACCCGGGCTTGCCTGGGTTTTATCAAAAGCCGTTTCAGTGAAACGGCTTTTTTTTTGGGTCGACTGAAATCGGGCTAAAAAACCAGGTTCTGGCAAGCAGAAATCCCGGGTTTTCGCTGGCGTTGTTTCTTTTCCACGGGTCACCGTCCATTTGTGGCTTGAGCACAACGGCTTGACTGTTTTTTCGGGCATTCCTTTGCGAATTGAAGCCCAGTCTGGTGCAATAGACCCAACTTCCCGAAACGGGGGTTGGCCCGGGTCTCTGGTGGTGCCATGAAGGCGTAAGTCTGAAATGGTCCCCGTGCCGGAGCCCTATGTTTAACCTTGGAGAAACTCTCAATGAAAAAGACTCTTATCGCCCTGGCTGCACTCGCTGCAACCGCTGGCGTCGCGCATGCCCAATCCTCCGTGACCCTGTACGGCGTTGCTGATGCCTACATCGGCCAAAACGTTACCAAAGTGTCTACCGCTGGTACCGAAACCAAAGTTAGCCAAGGCCAGATCAATGGCAGCGGCTTGAGCAGCTCGCGTTGGGGCCTGCGTGGTAGCGAAGATCTGGGCGGCGGTTTGGCTGCAGTGTTCACGCTGGAAAGCGGTTTTGACATTTCTACCGGCGCATCCGCAAACAACGCTGGTGGTTCCGCTGCCGGCGCAGCCAGCACCCTGTTTGGTCGCGTGGCAACTGTTGGCCTGAAGGGCTCCTTCGGCGAAGTTCGCCTGGGCCGTCAGTACAGCGCTTATGACTCGCTCCGCGGCGCTACCAACAATACCTATGACTCCAACACCTTTGCCCAGACCGGCACTGTGTGGGGCACGGGCATTCAAGACTACAGCAACCGTGTTAACAATTCCGTGCGTTACGACTCGCCCGATTTCGGCGGCTTCAGCGGCTCGGTGGTTTATGGTTTTGGCGAAGACAAGACGGCTACCGCTTCTGCTTCCAACAGCTCCAGCATCCAGCTGAAGTACGCTAACGGCCCTCTGCTGGTCGGTTACGCATACCAGCGTGAAAAAGAATCAGTTGGTTCCACCATGTTCTCCGGTGCAACCGGTGCTGCTAACGCGGCAGGTGTTGGCGCCGCTGCTGCTGACTCGCGCAAGTACAACCTGCTCGGCGCAACCTACGACTTCGGCGTTGTCAAGCTGGTGGGTAGCTACAACACCGCCAAGAACAACACGCTCAAAGACAAAGAGTACCAAATCGGCCTGAGCGCTCCCTTCGGTGCAGCAACCGTGGCCATTGGCTACGAGCGCGCCAAGAGCGAAGGCGGCGGTTCTACCAACAAGGGTAAGGGCTACAGCCTGCTCGGTACGTACGATCTGTCCAAGCGCACGACCCTGTACGCTGGCTACATCAACACCAAGGTTGAGTCTGGCGTGAATGCCGCTACCACCAGCAAGCGTTCGCTGCTGGCCACTGGTGTTCGCCACACGTTCTAATCTGAAGCTGGCTTAAGCCAGTTTTTGATGAGAATCTAAAAGCCGTCTCGGGGTAACCCGGGGCGGCTTTTTTCGTGAAAAAATGTACGAACTGCCGCTTGATGTTGTGAGTCGTTGGAATTTGTGAAACTTTTTCGCATCTGCCGCGTTAGATACCAAGGTCTTGATATTTAGACAAGACGCAACTGACCAGGTTCATTGCTGTTCCCCCACGTTCAATGCCACTGACACATCACCGTTTCTTCGTTCGCACGTTGCGCTTGCTGGCTGCCGGCTACCTGTTTCTTGCCGCTGGCTGCGCGGGGTTCGGGACTTCCGCCCCTATAGCCAGCACGAATGTCGACTGGACTTCTGCATCGTCTACAAGCACTGATGCAGATACCGTTAAGTGGCAGCACTGCACTTTCCCGGGCAAGAAGTCGACACGTTACCGTGCCATTCGCCTGGACGGGCGCAATGCCGTTCTTGGTGAATCCGACAGCGCCGCCAGCATGCTGCGGCAGAACCTGCGTGTAGAGTCTGCAGAACTTGGAACCCTGGGCTTTTCCTGGAAGGTACCGAAGATGATTGTGGGTGCGGACATGACGCAACGCGACAGCGATGATTCACCCGTGCGTGTGGTCCTGGCCTTTGAAGGTGACAGGTCGAAGTTTTCGGCCAAGAACGCCATGCTTTCAGAGCTTGCATTGGCACTGACAGGCGAGCCGCTACCATACGCGACGCTCATGTATGTCTGGGGCTCTCACAGCGCGCCAGAAAGCGTGATCATCAATACACGGACCGACCGAATCCGCAAAGTGGTGATCGAATCCGGTCCCGGCCGCCTTGATCGCTGGCTCGACTACCAGCGCGACATTCGTGCCGACTACCAAAAGGCCTTCGGCGAGCCGCCCGGCGCTTTGGTCGGTGTCGCCATCATGACTGACAGCGACAACACGCGCCAAATCACCAAGGCCTGGTATGGCCCCGTCAGCCTCAAAAACAAAACCGCAAGCATCGTGGCCACGCCGGCACTGGCCCCGGAATTGCTGCAGGTTTCACAAACCCCTGGATTTGCACCGCTGTCCCTTCAGGACTAGTATTTAACCTGCTGAACTCGGGACTCCACTGACATGCGCGCTCCGGCAAACCTTCCAAGTGCTTCATCCATTCAGCCCGCCGCAGCGGGAGATATTGCAAACCCCGACCGCCCCTCGCCGCTTCGCGCCTCCGGCCGGGCCTTTGCGCAAATAGCGCAGTACCACCCCGAACTGACCGCCTTCCGGCGCGACCTGCATGCCCACCCGGAACTCGGGTTTGAAGAGGTTTACACCTCCAGCCGGGTAGTGCATGCGCTCAAGTTATGTGGCGTAGACGAGGTGCACACCGGTGTCGGTAAAACAGGTGTTGTGGCTGTCATCAGAGGTCAGCAGCCAGTCAAGGCTTCCGGTCAACCTGGTTTTAAGCCCATGATCGGATTGCGCGCTGACATGGACGCGCTTCCCATGACAGAGCACAACGAGTTTGGCTGGAAGTCCGCCAAGGCCGGGTTGATGCACGGTTGCGGGCATGACGGGCATACCACCATGCTGGTAGGCGCCGCCCGTTACCTCGCAGAGACCCGCAATTTTGCCGGCGATGCGGTGCTGGTTTTCCAGCCCGCGGAAGAAGGCCGTGGCGGGGCCGATGCGATGATCAAGGACGGCTTGTTCGAGCGTTTTCCCGTGCAGGCCATTTACGCCATGCACAACTGGCCCGCGATGCAGCCTGGCACCATCGGGATCAATCCCGGCCCCATGATGGCCGCGGCCGACCGCATCACCATCGAGATTACCGGCAAGGGTGGCCACGGGGCACACGCCTATCTCACGGTCGATCCGGTGCTGGTGGCCGCTCACATCATCACAGCGGTGCAAGGCATCGTCTCGCGCAACGTCAAGGCCATGGACAACGCCGTGATCAGCATTTGCGCCGTCCAGGCAGGCGACCTGGGCGCGATGAGTGTGGTGCCTGGCAATGCCACACTGGTCGGCACGGTACGCACCTTCAAACCGGAAGTGCAGGACCTGGTCGAGCGGCGCCTCAAGGAGTTGTGTGCCGCCGTGGCACAGGGCTTTGGCGCCACGGCCACCGTCAAGTACGAACGGATCTACCCGGCCACCATCAACTCACCGGT
Source organism: Polaromonas sp. P3_A5 (assembly GCF_056403055.1). Classification (NCBI taxonomy): domain Bacteria; kingdom Pseudomonadati; phylum Pseudomonadota; class Betaproteobacteria; order Burkholderiales; family Comamonadaceae; genus Polaromonas; species Polaromonas sp. P3_A5. Next base: position 27,090 of record NZ_JBFUGF010000002.1, on the reverse strand, counting down.
CGAATACGAGCTGGCCACCAGCGTCGCCGAACAGCTCGTGGGTGCAGAGAACGTTGTGCGCAACCTTGAGCCCAGCATGGGCTCCGAAGACTTTTCCTTCATGCTCAGGGTCAAGCCGGGTGCCTACTTGCGCCTGGGCCAGGGCGAGCAGTTGCCCGATGGCAAAGGCGGAACCGTGGGCGGCGTGGGCAGCCGCTTTTTGCACAACAGCTGCTATGACTTCAATGACAGCGTGCTGCCGCTGGGCTCGGCGCTGTTTGCAGGAATTGTCGAACGCTCGCTGCCGCTGCGCTGATGCTATTAATTTAATAGCTGCTCGCGCACACCCCTTATGGGCTGCGGGCGAATTCTTCTTGACATTCCAAGGGGCCGTTATCACAGGCGCGATGGCGTAGGCCGCGTCTGCGCCTCACCTGTCTGTGCTCGTCTCAGGCATAACGCTTGTTACGCAGGTTGTTTTTCATTTCCTTGAGCAACGGCTGCAGCTTGCTGCCGATGCGCAGTGCCACACAGGTTGCCAGGATGTCGATGATCATCAGGTGCATCAGGCGCGACACCATGGGGCTGTAGCGGTCGTAGCCCTCGGGGTGGTCGGCTGCCAGGTGGATGTTGCCGGCTGCGGCCAACGGCGAACCGGTGACGGTGATGACGATCGTGGTCGCGCCGTTCTTGCGGGCGATGTCGCAGGCGTCCATCAAATCGCGCGTGCGGCCAGAGTTGGAGATCACCACCACGCAATCGCCCGGCCCCAGCAGCGAGGCGCTCATCACCTGCATGTGGCCGTCGCTGTAGGCGATGCTGGTGATGCCCAGGCGGAAAAACTTGTGCTGCGCATCCTGCGCCACGATGCCCGAGTTGCCCACGCCGAAGAACTCAATCCGCTTGCCGGTGTTGTACGTGGCCAGCAACGCGTCGGCGGCCCGCTCAACGGCCACGGAACTCGCATCGTTGCGGTATTTCAAAAACGCCGCTACCGTGTTGTCGATCACCTTGACCATCACGTCGCCGGTCTTGTCGTCCGCGTCCACACTGCGGTGGATGAAAGGTACGCCCTCACTCACGCTGCCCGCCAGCTTGAGCTTGAAGTCCGACAGCCCGTCATAGCCCATGCTGCGGCAAAACCGCACCACTGTCGGCTTGCTCACATGCGAGCGGCTCGCCAGCTCCGTGATCGGCAAATTGGCAAATGCCCGCGGGTCGGCCAGCACCAACCGGCCCACGCGTTGCTCGGCGGGTGCAAGAGAGGGAAGGGACGCCTTGATTCGGTCGAGCATTGGCTATGTCTCCAGTGGCGCGTGGCGTTTGCTCCAACCAGCATGAGCCGCGGAACCGGCTTTGCCGGGCCGCAGGCGGGCGGCCCCCTCGGGGGGCAGGGAACACACGAAGTGAGTGACCGTGGGGGCTAACATTCCTCTGACCAGCAATAGCCGTCGCGCGCAATCATCGCGCTCGCAGCGCTAGGCCCCCAGGTGCCGGCGGCATAAGGCCGTGGCGCGCTCGCCTGGTTACTCCAGCTGTCCATGATGGGTTCGACCCAGCGCCAGGCTTCTTCCTGCTCGTCGCTGCGCACGAACAGATTCAAGCGCCCGTCAATCACATCCAGCAGCAGCCGTTCATAAGCGCCCACGCGCTCGGAGCCGAAGCGTTTGTCGAAATCCAGGTCCAGCTGCACCGGCGCCAGCGAAGGCGTGCCGCGGCCCCCCGTGCGCTGGTCGGCACCCTGCGCAAGCAGGTGCAGCTCCAGGCCGTCCTTGGGTTGCAGGTTGATCACCAGCCGGTTGGCCACATTGGAGCCGGCCAGCGCCGACTTGAAAATCGCGTGCGGCGCGGGGCGAAAGTTCACCTCGATGTGCGCGTCCCGGCCAGCCAGACGCTTGCCGGTGCGGATGTAAAACGGTACACCGGCCCAGCGCCAGTTGGCGATCTCGGTGCGCAGGGCCACAAAGGTTTCGGTCCTGCTGTCAGGGGGCACGCCTTTTTCGTCGCGGTAGCCGGGCACGGCCTCACCGTCGATGTTGCCGGCCGCGTACTGGCCGCGCACCACATGCTGGCTCAGCGTTTCAGGCGTCCAGGCTTTCAGCGATCGCAATACCTTGAGTTTCTCGTCGCGGATGGCATCGGCGTGCGAGTTGATGGGTGGCTCCATGCCGATGGCACACAGCAGCTGCAGCGCATGGTTTTGCACCATGTCGCGCAGCGCGCCGGTGCTGTCGTAAAACGCACCACGCTTTTCCACGCCCAGGTCTTCGGCGATGGTGATCTGGATGTTGGCAATGGTTTCGCGGCGCCACAGCGGTTCAAACAGCGAATTGCCAAAGCGCAGCGCAAACAGGTTTTGCACCGAGGGCTTGCCCAGGTAGTGGTCGATGCGAAAGATCTGCTGTTCGCTTAAAACACTGCGTACCGTCTTGTTGATGGCGCGGTTGGAGGCCAGGTCGTGGCCCAGCGGCTTTTCGAGCACCACGCGCGTCTGAGGGCCGTTCAGGCCCGCGGCGGCGATCTGCTCGCAGACCGTGGTGAAGAGGCTGGGCGCGGTGGCCACGTACATCACCACCACGTCGGCGGGCCGCTGCTGCAGTTTCGCAGCCAGTGCGGCATAGTCGGCCGGGTTGGACAAGTCCATGCGCAGGTAGCCCAACATCGCCGCGAAGCGCGAGAACTCCTCTTCGCTCGGCCGCTTGGCCAGCTCGACATTGTCAAACCGGGACTTGATCAGCGCGCGGTACTGGTCGTCCGACAAATCGTCGCGTGCCACGCCCACAATGCGCCCGCCCTCTGGTAATGAGCCGTGGCGGAAGGCCTGGAACAGGGCCGGCATGATCTTGCGCCACACCAGGTCGCCGGTGCCGCCAAACAGGATGAGGTCAAAACTCATGGTAAAAAATTGTCTTGGTAATAAAGTTTCATATTCTATGGGCATAATGGTAACTCGACATCGAACCCGTGAAATGCCTGCACCCAGGCACCGCGCGGTGTTTCATCCGGACCACTCCGCGTTTTGACCAGCCACCCAGCCATGACCCAACTTGACGCCCTGAAACAGTTCACCACCGTAGTCGCTGACACCGGTGACTTCAAGCAACTGGGGCAGTTCAAGCCGCAGGACGCCACCACCAATCCGTCGCTGATCCTCAAGGCGGTGCAGAAGGCTGATTACCAGCCGCTGTTGAAGGACACCGTGAGCCGCTTCAAGGGCCGGGCGCTTGACGAAGTCATGGACCGTCTGCTGGTGCGTTTTGGCTGCGAAATCCTTTCTATCATTCCGGGCCGAGTCTCGACGGAGGTTGATGCCCGCCTGAGCTTTGACGCCAACGCAACGTATACGCGCGGCGAGCGCATCATCGAGCTCTACCAGGCTGAAGGCATTCACATTGACCGCGTGCTGATCAAGGTCGCTGCCACCTGGGAAGGCATACAGGCGGCCGAAAAGCTGGAACAGCGCGGCATCCACACCAACCTCACGCTGCTGTTTTCGTTCTGCCAGGCCATCGCCTGCGGCCAGGCCAAGGTTCAGTTGATCTCGCCGTTTGTCGGCCGTATCTACGACTGGTACAAAAAATCTGCCGGCGCCGCCTGGGACGAAGCCGCCATGGCCGGCGCCAATGATCCCGGCGTGAAGTCGGTGCGCGAGATCTACAACCATTACAAGCACTTCGGCATTGCCACCGAGGTGATGGGCGCGAGCTTTCGCAACGTGGGCCAGATCACTGCACTCGCCGGCTGCGACCTCCTGACCATCAGCCCGGAACTGCTGGCCCAGCTTGCCGCCAGCGATACCGCGCTGCCGCGCGCACTCGATGCCAAAGCCGCAGCGGCGCTGGATTTGCCCCCAGTGAACTTTGACGAAGCCGGATTCCGTTACGCGCTCAACGAAGACGCCATGGCCACCGAGAAGCTGGCCGAAGGCATTCGCGCTTTCGCGGCCGATGCCGTGAAACTTGAGCAGCTGATGCTGGCCGCATAACCTCCCGCACAGGACACGTCATGAACCGACTGCGTTGCGACCAGACTTCCGCATGGCCTGCGCTGCAGGCGCTATATGCCGCTTCCGGCAAAGATTTCGACCTGAAGGCTGCATTTGCTGCCGATCCGGATCGCTTCACCAGCTTCAGCCAGGATGCACCACACGTTTTTGCGGACCTTTCCAAAAACCTGATCGACACCGGCAGCCAGGCTTTGTTGTTTGACCTTGCGCGCGCGTGCGGGCTGGAGCAGCACCGCAACGCCATGTTCGCCGGGGAACTGATCAACGGCACCGAAAAGCGCGCCGTGATGCATTTTTTACTGCGAAATCCGGCTGTAGCCCAGGATGGTGTTGCGCCGGCAGCTATTAAAAATATAGCAACCGAGTTGACCCAGGTTCACACCACGCTGGACGCCATGCTCGCTTATGCCGAACAGGTGCGCGCGGATGCCGCCATCACCGATGTTGTCAATATCGGCATAGGCGGCTCCGACCTGGGGCCCCAAATGGCGGTGCTGGCGCTCGGCGAATTTGCCGCCACGGGCAAGCGCGTTCACTTTGTCTCCAATGTGGATGGGGACGAGCTGGCTACCGTGCTCAAGGGGCTCAAGCCGCAAAGCACGCTGTTCCTGATCGCGTCCAAAACCTTCACCACCACCGAGACCATGACCAATGCGCATTCGGCCCGGCGCTGGTTTGAGGCACAGGGCGGACGCGACATCAGCCGGCATTTCGCCGCACTGACGACCAATGTCGCGGCAGCCAACGAATTCGGCATCAGCACCACCTTTGGTTTCTGGGACTGGGTGGGCGGGCGTTATTCGCTGTGGTCGGCCATCGGCTTGCCGGTGGCCATCGCCATTGGCGCAGCCGGCTTTCGCGAGCTGCTGGCCGGCGCGCACGCCATGGATGAGCACTTTCGCACCGCACCGCTGACGCACAACCTGCCGGTGCGCCTGGGGCTGCTCGACGTCTGGTACCGCAACTTTCATGGCTTCACCAGCCGCAGCATCGCGCCCTACAGCAGCGCGCTGCGCCGCCTGCCGGCCTACCTGCAGCAGCTGGAGATGGAGAGCAACGGCAAGCGTGTGGATGCGGATGGCAAGGCCTTGCCGTTTGAAACGTCGCCGGTGCTGTGGGGCGAACCGGGCACCAACGGCCAGCACGCCTACTTTCAGATGCTGCACCAGGGGACGTCGGTGGTGCCGGTCGAGTTTGTGGCGGTCAAAACAGCCGCGCATGCACCGCATGACCTGCCGGGGCATCACGCCAAATTGCTGGCCAACGTCCTGGCCCAGGCGCAAGCCCTGATGACCGGCAAAGAAGAGGTCGGAGGCCACAGGCATTTTCCCGGCAACCGCCCCAGCACCTTCCTGTTACTGGAACGGCTCACGCCGGCCAGCCTGGGCGCGCTGATTGCGCTGCAGGAGCACCGTGTATTTGTCAGCGGTGCGATTTGGGGCATCAACAGCTTTGACCAGTGGGGTGTCGAGCTGGGCAAGGTGCTGGCCAAAGACATCGAGCCACGCCTGCGCAGCGGGGACATATCCGGCCTTGACGGCTCGACCGCCGGCCTGCTGCGCAAGATTGCCGGCTGAATACCGCAAAACTGTGCGTTTTTCCATTGCGGGAGCGCGCGCTTCCGTGGTCAACTTGCCACATCGCCGATTTTTCGATGGCTTCGCATCATGTCTTTTTCCCTTCCGCTTCGCCGCCTTTCCCCCCGTTTTTCGATGTTCGCCGCAGCGTTTCTCACGCTGGCTCTGGTCTCCGGCTGCGCGACACGCTCAGCTCCTGACGAGGACACTGATGTCGATGAGCCGGTCAGCCGCGGCGGCACGCTGGGCCCGGCGGAGGGGGTCACGGGTACCGCCTGGGCCGAGATGTCGGCCCCGCCCAAGGCTGGCGAGCTCAAACCGGACGACCTCAAGTGGGAAATCTTCCGCGTGCCCGGCAAACAGCCGGCCAGCTACAGCTATGTGCGTCATGAAGGTCGCGACGCGGTGCTCGCAAAGGTCGAGGCGTCCGGCAGCATCCTGCGCCATCGCCACCGCATCGAGCCCGACCAGCTAGGGCTCGTGCGCTTTTCCTGGAACGTGCCGTACGCCGGTGCGGGTGCCAACCTCGCGCTGCCGCAACTCGAGGATGTGCCGGTGCGGGTGGTGCTCGCGTTCGAAGGTGACCGCTCGCGGCTGTCGATGAAAAATTCCCTGCTGTCCGAGTTGAGCCGACTGCTGACCGGCGAAGAAATGCCGTTCGCGACGCTGGTTTATTCGTGGTCGCGCGTCAACCGGCCGGGCGAAGTCGTCGTCAACGACCGCACCGACCGTATCCGCAAGATCATTGTCGATTCGGGCGACCACGGCTACAACGAATGGCGCAGCTACGAGCGTGACATCCGCGCCGACTACCGCAAGGCCTTTGGCGAAGATCCGGGCGCCTTGCTGAGCTTCGCCGTCTTCACCGAAGGCGAAAAGAACGAGGGTCAGCTGCAGGCCTTCTACGGGCCACTCAAGCTGGTGCCGGCATCGGCTGTCGCGCGCAAATAGCGCCGCGACCGGTCGGCGTGTCTATGCCGACCGATTTCATTTTTCTGCCTTTTGAGCAAGCAACGCAGGCTAGCGGCCCTGGATTGGCAGAGCGCGTCACGTCGGTCTTGACAATTTGTTGCATCTAATAATGCGGAGTTTAGGGAAATTACCACTCCTTCGATGCAACAAAGTATTGAAATTCCCTGATCTGGTATCAAACCCGCAAGGACCTTTCTTCAAAATGCAGTGAACGGCAAAGCGGCCGTTTCGACTGACATAACGAAGGAGACACCCTATGAAGCGTTTTATCCAGACAGGCCTGGTGCTTGCACTCTCAGGCGCCGGCATGGCCCATGCCGTGACCGAACTCGTGGTGGCGACGGTGAATAACGGCCACATGATCGAAATGCAGAAGCTCACGCCGGTTTTCGAGAAGGCCCATCCTGACATCAAGCTCAAATGGGTCACGCTCGAAGAAGGCACGCTGCGCCAGCGCGTCACCACCGACATCGCCACCAAGGGCGGGCAGTTCGACGTGATGACCATCGGCCTGTACGAAGCGCCGATCTGGTCGAAGAAGGGCTGGTTGCAGCCCATTGCCACCGATGCCGCCTATGACGTCGACGACCTGTTGCCCGCCATCCGCGCCGGCCTGTCGCATGAAGGCAAGCTCTATGCCGCGCCGTTCTATGGCGAGAGCTCGATGCTCATGTACCGCAAGGACCTCGCCGACAAGGTCGGCTTCAAGATGCCTGAGCAGCCCACCTGGACACAGGTGAAGGAACTGGCCGGCAAGATCCACGATCCGAAAGCCGGGGTGTACGGCATGTGCCTGCGCGGCAAGCCGGGCTGGGGCGACAACATGGCCTTCCTGACCACGCTGGTCAACACCAACGGCGGCCAGTGGTTCGACATGCAGTGGAAGCCGCAGATCGACACCAAGCCCTGGAAGGACGCGATCGGCTTCTACGTGGATCTGATGAAAGCCTACGGCCCGCCCGGCGCCTCGGCCAACAGCTTCAACGAAAACCTCGCACTCTTCAACGAAGGCAAGTGCGGCATGTGGGTGGATGCAACCATCGCCGCCTCGTTCATCAGCGATCCGAAGCAGTCGAAGGTGGCCGACAAGGTGGCCTTTGCCCAGGCCCCTGTTGCCGTCACGCCCAAGGGCGCCAACTGGCTGTGGACCTGGAACCTGGCCATTCCGGCCAGCTCGACCAAGGGCGCAGCTGCCCAGACCTTCGTGAAGTGGGCTACTTCCAAGGAGTACATCAACTTGGTCGCCAGGGAACATGGCTGGGGGACGGTACCCACCGGCACGCGCAAGTCGACCTACGCCAACCCCGAGTTCCAGAAGGTTGCGAAGTTTGCTGCCGCCGAGAAGAAGGCCATCGACAGTGCCAACCTCAGCGACAGCACGCTGCCCAAGTCGCCCTACGTCGGCGTGCAGTACGCGGCGATTCCCGAGTTCCAGGCCATCGGCGTGGCGGTGGGCCAGCAGATGAGTGCCGCACTGTCGGGCAAGGTCACGGTGGACCAGGCCCTGAAGACATCACAGACGGCGGCCGAGCGCGAGATGAAGAAGGCCGGGTATTACAAGTAAACCCACAGGCAGCATGCCCTGCCCTGACGCCCCGGGACCCACAACATGAACCGCCTCCTGCCACGCGCGCTCATGGCGCCCGCAGTGCTCACGCTCTTCCTCTGGATGATCGTGCCGCTCGTGATGACCCTGTACTTCTCGTTCGTGAGCTACAACCTCATGCAACCCGGCGAGCATCCGTTCATCGGCATCGAGAATTTCCAGTACTTCATCACCGATCCGGACTTCTGGCCTGCGACCTGGAACACGCTGCTGCTCATCGGCAGCGTGATCGTCATCACGGTGGTGTTCGGTGTACTGCTCGCGCTGCTGGTGAACGAGCCTTTTCCGGGGCGGGGCATCGTGCGCGTGCTGCTTATCTCGCCGTTCTTCGTCATGCCCGCAGTGAACGCGCTGCTGTGGAAGCACATGATGATGAATCCGATTTACGGCGTGCTTGCCGACCTCTGGCGTTTTTTCGGCGCGCAACCGGTCGACTGGCTCACCGATGTGCCGCTGTTGTCGGTGATCATCATGGTGGCCTGGCAGTGGCTGCCCTTTGCCTGCCTGATCTTCATTACCTCGCTGCAGTCGCTCGACCGCGAGCAGATGGAAGCGGCGCGCATGGACGGTGCAAGTTCGTTCCAGCGCTTCTTCTATCTCATCATTCCGCATCTCGGCCGGCCGATGGCGGTGGTGATCATGATCGAAATGATCTTTCTGCTCAGCGTGTTCGCCGAGATCGCCATCACCACCAATGGCGGTCCGGGCAACGAGAGCACCAATCTAACCTACATGATCTTCAAGCAGTCGCTGATGAACTTTGACGTGGGCGTGGCATCGGCAGGTGCGTTGTTTGCGGTGGTGGTGGCCAATATCGTGGCGGTGTTTCTCATCCGCATCGTCGGCAAGAACCTCGACTGAAGGAACGACCATGCAACCAAGCAACTTCCTTCCGCAACTGCTTCGCACCGTGGGCGCGTGGGCCGCCGCGCTGCTGCTGTTCTTTCCGCTCGGCTGGCTGTTTCTCACAGCCTTCAAGACCGAACTGCAGGCGATTCATGTGCCGCCGCTCTTTATTTTCGAGCCCACGCTCGACAACTTCAGCGAAGTGCAGCGCCGCAGTGACTATTTGCTGTATGCGCGCAACTCGCTCATCACCAGCCTGGGCTCAACCCTCATCGGCCTGTTGATCGCGGCACCCGCCGCGTACTCGATGGCCTTCTTCCGTACGAAGAGGACACGCGACATCCTGATGTGGATGCTTTCCACCAAGATGATGCCGGCGGTGGGTGCGCTGGTGCCGATCTACGTTCTCGCACAAACCGCGGGCCTGCTGGATTCGCTTACCGCGCTGACCATCGTGTTCACGCTGGCGAACCTGCCGATCATGGTGTGGATGCTCTACAGCGCCTACAAGGACATTCCTAACGAGATCCTGGAAGCCGCACGCATGGACGGTGCGAGCCTCTGGACCGAATTCCGCCATGTGGTGCTGCCGCTGTCGGTGGGCGGTCTCGCTTCGACCGGCCTGCTGTGCCTGGTGCTGAGCTGGAACGAGGCCTTCTGGGCGCTCAACCTCAGTTCGGCCAAGGCCGGCACGCTGGCGACATTGATCGCATCGTACTCCAGCCCTGAAGGCCTGTTCTGGGCCAAATTGTCAGCCGCCTCGCTGATGGCGATCGCACCCATCGTCGTGTTCGGCTGGTTCAGCCAGAAACAGCTGGTGCAAGGCCTCACATTCGGTGCGGTGAAGTGAAAGGAATTGACTTATGGCTTATCTGGAACTCAAGAACATCGAGAAAAGTTTCGGGGAAACCCAAATCATCCGCGGTGTTGATCTTGAAATCAACAAGGGCGAGTTCATCGTCTTTGTCGGCCCTTCGGGTTGCGGAAAATCGACACTGCTGCGCCTCATCGCGGGGCTTGAGCCCATCACCAAAGGCAACTTGCTGCTGGACGGCAAAGACATCACCTGGACGCCTTCGGGCAAGCGTGACCTGGCGATGGTGTTCCAGAGCTACGCGCTCTACCCGCACATGAGTGTGTACGACAACATGTCCTTTGCGCTCAAGCTTGCGGGCGTGCCGAAGGACGAGATCCAGGCCAAGGTCGAGTACGCGGCCAAAACGCTCAACCTCACCCAGTACCTGGGCCGCACACCGAAAGACCTGTCGGGCGGACAGCGGCAGCGGGTGGCGATTGGCCGCGCCATCGTGCGTGCGCCCAAGGTGTTCCTGTTCGACGAGCCCTTGTCCAACCTGGATGCCGCGTTGCGCGGCAACACGCGCGTCGAAATCCACAAGCTGCACCGCGCGCTCGGCGCGACGACCATTTACGTCACGCACGACCAGGTCGAGGCGATGACGCTGGCCGACCGCGTAGTGGTGCTCAGGGACGGACTGATCGAGCAGGTCGGCACGCCGCTGGAACTCTACGACCACCCGGCGAACCGGTTTGTCGCGCAGTTCATCGGCATGCCGTCGATGAACATGGTGGCGGCGAGCGCCATTCCGAGCTTCTCGGCGGCCACCGGCGGGCGCCTGCCGAGCGATGGTTTCCTGGGCGTCCGGCCGGAAGGCTTGCGCGTGCATCCGAAGCAGGCCGCTGCTTTGGGTGTGCAAGGCCGCGTGGAGCTGATCGAGGCACTCGGTGCCGATACCCTGATTCACGTCGACGTCGGCGGCGTACCGTTGATAGCGCGCCAGAACGAGCGGACACCGCTTCATGCGGGTGACGATGTGGCGGTCGAGCTCGACTCCTCGGTGCTTCATCTGTTCAACCGTGAAGGCCGTGCGGTTCCGGCCTGATTTCTTCCTTCTTCCTTTCGGACATTCCCTTGACTCTCGCAACAGCGCTTCTTGTGCAAACGCCACCGGCGCCTTCGGAATTCACGGTGCTTCACCTTGGACTGGGTTCATTTCATCGAGCCCACCAGGCCGTTTATCTTCAGCGGCTTATCGATGCGGGCGACACCCGTTGGTCCATCGTGGGCGCCAACATCCGGCCCGACATGGCCGAGGTCGTCGCGGCCTTGCAGGCACAGGGCGGGCGTTACACGCTGGAAACCGTATCGCCGGCCGGCGAGTACCGCTATGAACAGGTTGAGGCCATCCGCGAAGTGCTTCCCTGGGAAGCCTCGCTGGCTGCGGTGATCTCTCGCGGCGCGGCGCCGTCCACCCGCATCGTTTCATTCACCGTGACCGAGGCAGGCTACTACCTCGACACGAAAGGCAAGCTGGACTTGTCTTTCAATGATCTCGAAGCAGACCTTGAGCGTGCACGCCGCGGCGAGGCGGGCGGGGAGGGCGTGACCATCTACGGCGCCGTCTGCGCGATCCTGCGCGCGCGCAAGGCGGCGCTGGCCGGCCCGGTGACCCTGCTCAACTGCGACAACCTGCGCCACAACGGCGACCGCTTCTATGCCGGGTTGCGCGAATTCATTGAACTCACAGGCGATACCGGGCTGCTTTCGTGGGTCGCGGGGAACACCCGTTGTCCCAACACGATGGTCGACCGCATCACGCCGCGTCCGCCACCCGAGCTGCGCGCTCGCGTCAAGGCCGCCACGGGGAGGGATGATGCGGCCGCGATCACTGGCGAGAGTTTCATCCAGTGGGTGATCGAAGACAATTTCGCGGCCGGGCGACCCGACTGGGGCCGTGTGGGCGTGGAACTGGTCGAATCGGTGCAGCCTTACGAGGAGGCCAAGATCCGCATCCTCAACGCCACGCACAGCTGCATTGCCTGGGCCGGCACATTGGTCGGGCTGGATTTCATCCACGAAGGAACACACCACGCGGCAATCCGGAAGATGGCCTACGACTATGTGACGGACGACGTGATTCCCTGCCTGAGTTCTCCCGACACTCCCGGGCCGATCGACCTCGCGGCGTACCGCGATGTGGTGCTCGAGCGCTTTGGCAACCCTGCGATCCGCGACACCAACCAACGCGTGGCGGCGGACGGTTTCTCGAAGATTCCAGGGTTTATCGCGCCCACGGTACGGGAGCGGCTCGCCGCGGGACAGCCCATCGACAGCGTCGCAATGCTGCCTGCGCTGTTCCTTGTTTTTCTGCGGCGCTGGCACCGGGGAGCGCTGCCCTATGCCTATCAGGACCAGGGTATGGACGAGGCCGTGGCCCGCGCGATCTGCGACGCTGTCGATCCTGTGCGCGCGCTGTGCTCCGACGCGGGGCTATGGGGGAGTGCCGCAGGCGATACGCGGCTGACGGATGCCGTGCGCGGAGCGATCGGGCGGGTAGCCGGTTTTGTCAATTCAGGGGTAAAAAAAACATGAACGAACGTCTGAAGAACCATCATGTGCTTCTGACGGGTGCCGGTGGCGGCATCGGTCTGGCGGTGGCTGAAGCCTGCATCGCCGAGGGCGCGCACTGCAGCGTGGTCGACCGGGCAGTGGCGACGCCTGAAGCCGTGCAGGCACTGCAGAAACGTCATCCCGGCTGCCTGGCCTACATCGCGGCGGACGTGACGGACGCGCAGGCGATTGCGCGCCTGCTGGCGCAGGCACAGGCCGCTTTTGGCCCCATTCATACCCTGTTCAACAACGCGGCCGTGTTCGACCTCGCGCCTTTGCTTGACAGCGACGAGGCATCTTTCGACAAGCTCTTTGCCGTCAATGTGAAAGGCATGTTCTTTGTCATGCAGGCCGTGCTTCGCCACATGGTCGAAGCTGGCACGCAGGGTGCGTCGGTCATCAACATGGCCTCGCAGGCCGGGCGGCGCGGCGAAGCGCTGGTGTCGCACTACTGCGCCACCAAGGCCGCGGTCATCAGCTACACCCAGAGTGCCGCATTGGCCATGGCGCCGCATGGCATTCGCATCAACGGCATCGCACCCGGTGTGGTCGATACGCCGATGTGGGACCATGTCGACAGCCTGTTTGCCAGGGCAGAAGGGTTGCCACCGGGAGAAAAGAAGCGGCGCGTGGGCCTCGAAGTGCCGCTCGGCCGCATGGGTGTACCGGCAGACATCGCGGGAGCGGCGGTATTTCTGGCAAGCGACGAAGCGCGTTACATCACGGCGCAGACCCTGAATGTCGATGGCGGCAACGTGATGAGCTGATTTTCCGTTTGCGAGCATGAACGACGATTTCCACCTGTACCTCGACAGCGCCGATCTGGCCGAACTGAAGGCCTGCCTGCCGCATCCGGTGGTGCACGGCGTAACCACCAACCCCACGCTGCTGCAGCGAGCGGGCGTCTGGCGCGCCGCGGTGCCCGGCCTCCTGGCGCGCTGTATCGAACTGGGTGCGCGGCAGGTGCAGGCGCAGGTGTATTCGAGCGAAGTCGATGGCATGCTCGAAGATGCGCGGGACCTGTTGCGGCACTTCGACCAGGGCCAGCTGGTCGTGAAGATTCCCGCCACGCGCCAGGGCTTCGATGCCGGCGCCCGGCTTGTCGCGCAAGGTGTGCCGGTCACGTGGACGGCTGTCTACGCACCCGAGCAGGCGCACTTTGCCGCCCTACTGGGTGCGGCTTATGCGGCACCCTACCTGGGACGGCTGGAGGATGCTGGTGTCGACGGGCTGGCGCTGATCGCGCAGATGCAGGCGCTGGTAGCGCAGCGGCCTTCGTCCGGCACCCGACTTCTGGTGGCCAGCATACGCTCCCGCGAGGCCTATCTTTCCTTGCTTCGATTAGGTGTGGGCGCCATCACGATTGCGCCGCGTCTCTTTGCAGAATTGCTCGATCATCCCGCCACGCTGGATGCCGAGCGCGGATTCCTGGCCGACGCCCGCGCCTTGCCCTGACAGAGGACAATCCGGAAACCATGCGCATTGCACTCACGGGCGAAGCCCTGATCGATTTCACTGCCAGCGAGGCAGGCACGCTGGCGTTCCTGGGCCACGAGGGCGGCTCGCCGCTCAACACGGCTGTCGCCTGCGCGCGCCTCGGACAGCCCACCGGGTTCCTCACGCAACTGTCGACCGACCTGTTCGGCGAACGCTTGATGCGTTTTCTCGAACGCAACGGCGTGGACACCCGTTTCATCCTGCGTAGCCACGCGCCGTCGACCCTGGCCTTCGTTGAGCGCACACCACAGACCAACCGCTATGCCTTCTACACGCACGGCAGCGCCGATGCGACCTGGGCGCCAGAGCCGCTGCCGCAGTTGCCGGCGGAATGCCGTTTTCTGCATTTCGGCTCAATCGCGCTCCTGCAGGAACCTGCTGCCACGTGCATCACCGGGCTGATGGCCGCCAATGCCGGGCGCCGTGTGATCGTGTTCGATCCCAACGTGCGGCCCAGCCTGATTTCCGACATGGCAGCCTACCGCGCGCGCGTCATGAGCTGGTTTGCGATGGCCGATCTGGTCAAGCTCAGCGACGAAGATGCCGGACTGCTGGCGCCCGGCAGGCCTGTCGATGCGCTGGCAGCGGATTGCCTGCACGCCGGTGCGCGAGCGGTCATCGTCACGCATGGCGCTGGCGGTGCCACGCTTTGGCGCACGGGGCACGAGCCGTTGACTGTGGCGGCACCGCGTGTTGAGGTGGTCGACACCATCGGCGCGGGCGATACTTTTACGGCCGGGCTTTCAGTCTCGCTGCTTGCGCATGGCGTCGAACACCCGGCCCAGCTTGGCGAGCTGAGCGGCGACGCCTGGCGCGCAGTGATGCGCTTCGCCGCCACGGCCGCTGCACTGAACTGCACCCGCGAAGGTGCCGATCCGCCCACGCTGGAGGCCGTTCACGCCGCGCTCGTGCGAGAGGACAATGAGGCCGTTGCTTCACGGTCCTGACCCAGACTGCCATGACAACGTCTACATCCAAACGCCCGATCCCCCGTCAGCGCCAACCCGAACTGGAGCGCGATATTGCGCGCTCCCCATCACTGGGTTACGAGTCACCTGAAACCGGTCTGGTGCGCTGTCTTGCACATGGCTTTCCGAGCCCGCTGGTACGCTGGCATTTTCATGAAGAGTATGAACTGCACCTGATCACCGAGACCTCGGGCAAGGCGTTTGTCGGCGACTGGATCGGACCGTTTCAGCCCGGTCATCTGGTGTTGTGCGGCCCGCGCCTGCCGCACAACTGGATTTCGCTTGACGTGCCCGAAGGCGGCGCCGCGGGACGCGACCGGGTGATCCAGTTCCATCACGAGCCCATCGAGCGCGCGGCAACCGGGATTCCTGAATTGCGCGAAGTGATGCAGCTGCTCGAACGGGCACGCCATGGTATCGAGTTCTTCGGCATGTCGCAGCAGGCGCAGACGCACTGGGACAACATCAAGGCCGCGCGCGGCGTGCGCCGCCTCGGCCACTTTTTTGAGTTCATGGCCGACCTGGCGCAATGGACGGACTACCGGCTGCTGTCGAGCGTACAGATGCAAGGCACGCAGGGCGCCGATGGCGACGCACAGGTTGACCAGATCAACGGCATCGTCAACCGCATTACCGCCAACATGGCGGAGCCGATCTCGATGTCAGTCGTGGCAGCCGAGCTCGGCATGAGCGAGAGCCGCTTCAGCCGCTTCTTCCAGCGCTCCACCGGCAACAGCTTTACCGACTTCGTCAACCGTGTGCGCATCAACAGCGCCTGCCACCTGCTGATGCAGACCGACCACAACGTCACCGACATCTGCTATCAGGTCGGTTTCAACAATGTCGCAAACTTCAACCGGCGTTTCCTGGAGATCAAGGGCATGACGCCTACCGAGTTCAGGCGGCAGACAGACGACCGTTTTGGCCGGTTATCCTGATGGTCCTGGGGCGTGAAATTAAAACTTGTACCCCAGTTGCAAGGTGAAGCAATCCGGGTCAAGGCCCACATCGATGGTCTGGTTGGTACTGAGCGTGCCGCGGGTTTTCAGGAAAGTCTTGGTATAGCTGGCTTCCACAAACCATTTTTTGTCGAGGTTGAAAATACCACCCAGTTGCAACGCGGGGGCAAATTTCGACTTGAAAGATACGCTTGTGGCGGGGCCGCCTGGGTTGGTCAACGCGGTCAGCAGGGCTGTGCCGCGTTCCTTGTAGAACTTCACGTAGGAGAGGCCTGCACCCAGGTAAGGACGAAACCGGGCGTCGGCATCAAGAAACCGGTATTGCGCGATCAGCGTGATGGGCAAGGCCCGGGTGTCGGCCACCGTGCCAACGCCAGCGAGCACACCTGCGCCGCTGACGTCATGCCTGAAGCCCAAACCGAGCGGCAGGTGCAAGCTGATGTGATCGGTGACCATGTAGTTCACGGCGGCCGTTAACCTGGAACTGCTGCTGACGTCGACTTTCGCGTCCTGAATTACGCCAGTTCCGGACGGCGCCGAAAGGCTGCCGCTGTTCACGGAAGGCGCAATCCGCGTGACGCCGGCCGACACGGACCATGTGCCCGCCTGTTGTGCAAAGCCGTATACGGAAGAAACCGCCAGGGCGGCCGCTATGAATAGTTTCTGGGAGGGATTCATGGGCGAGTGCAGTGCGAGGATGTGTTCGGGTTGCTATGGCGTCATTGTTTGTGCCGGCGGTTTTCGCGCCATCGCACGGGCGAGGGAAGTCATCCGGTGGCTCATGAGAAATCATGGTAGCGGCAGGCGCCAACGTGCAGCATCTTCCTCGCCGTTTTTGTGAAGAGACTGTGGCGCCGCAGACGAAAGGCCTTGCTGTGTGAAAACGTTTTTCGTACAAAGTGAGCGGGCAATAAAAAAGGGCCGCGAAAGCGGCCCTTTTTTTGCTGGAGCGAGAAGCTCAGGCAGGCATTACATGCCCATGTCGCCCATGCCGCCCATTCCACCCATGCCGCCTGGCATGCCGCCGCCGGCGCCGGACTCTTCCTTCGGAGCTTCGGCGATCATGGCTTCGGTCGTCAGCATCAGGGATGCGACGGAGGCTGCGTTCTGCAGTGCGGTGCGGGTGACCTTCGTGGGATCCAGGATACCCATTTCGATCATGTCGCCGTAGGTGTCGTTGGCTGCATTGAAGCCGTAGTTGCCCTTGCCGGCCAGAACCGCGTTCACCACCACAGAGGCTTCGCCGCCTGCGTTGTAAACGATTTCGCGCAGGGGGGCTTCAATGGCGCGCAGCACCAGCTTGATACCGGCGTCCTGGTCAGGGTTGTCGCCGGCGATCTTGCCAGCAGCTTGCTTGGCGCGCAGCAGGGCCACGCCGCCGCCGGCCACAATGCCTTCTTCCACGGCAGCGCGGGTAGCGTGCAGTGCGTCTTCCACGCGGGCCTTCTTTTCCTTCATTTCGACTTCGGTGGCAGCGCCAACCTTGATCACGGCAACACCGCCGGCCAGCTTGGCCACGCGCTCTTGCAGTTTTTCACGGTCGTAGTCGCTGGTCGCTTCTTCGATCTGGACGCGCACTTGCTTGACGCGTGCTTCGATGTCGGCAGCGGCGCCGGAGCCGTCGATGATGATGGTGTTTTCCTTGCCCACTTCGATGCGCTTGGCCTGGCCGAGGTCAGCCAGCGTCACTTTTTCGAGCGACATGCCGACTTCTTCAGCGATGACCTTGCCGCCGGTCAGGCAGGCGATGTCTTCCAGCATGGCTTTGCGGCGGTCGCCGAAGCCAGGGGCTTTCACAGCCACAACCTTCAGGATGCCGCGCAGGGTGTTCACGACCAGAGTTGCCAGGGCTTCGCCCTCGACTTCTTCGGCAATGATCAGCAGCGGACGGCCGGCCTTGGCGACTTGCTCCAGGGTAGGCAGCAGGTCACGGATGTTGCTGATCTTCTTGTCGTAGAGCAGAACAAAGGGGTTGTCCAGCAGTGCGGACTGCTTTTCAGGGTTGTTGATGAAGTAAGGGGAGAGGTAGCCGCGGTCGAACTGCATGCCTTCGACGACGTCGAGCTCGTTTTGCAGGGACTTGCCGTCTTCCACGGTGATCACGCCTTCTTTACCAACCTTGTCCATTGCGTCGGCAATGATCTTGCCGATGGATTCGTCGGAGTTGGCAGAGATCGAACCGACCTGGGCGATTTCCTTGGAGGTGGTGGTGGGCTTGGAAGCCTTCTTCAGCTCTTCCGTCAGGGCCAGCACGGCCTTGTCGATACCGCGCTTCAGGTCCATCGGGTTCATGCCCGCGGCCACGTACTTCATGCCTTCGCGGACGATGGCTTGAGCCAGAACGGTGGCGGTGGTGGTGCCGTCGCCGGCGTTGTCGGAGGTCTTGGAAGCAACTTCCTTGACCATCTGCGCGCCCATGTTCTGCAGCTTGTCTTTCAGTTCGATTTCCTTGGCGACGGACACGCCGTCCTTGGTCACCGTGGGGGCGCCGAACGAGCGCTCCAGAACCACGTTACGGCCTTTGGGGCCCAGGGTTACCTTGACGGCGTTGGCCAGGATGTTCACACCCTCGACCATGCGTGCGCGGGCTTCGCCGCCGAAAATTACGTCTTTTGCTGCCATGATGCAGATTCCTTAAAGTTTATGGATGAAATCGCCTGCTAGCCCAAGTAGGACGTGCGCCGGCAGCTATCAAATAAATAGCAGAAGAGAGATTACTTCTCGACCACTGCAAACAGGTCTTCTTCTTTCATGACGAGCAGTTCGTCGCCGTCGACCTTGACGGTCTGGCCGCTGTATTTGCCGAACAGCACGCGGTCGCCAACT
The DNA here is from genome assembly GCF_056403055.1 of Polaromonas sp. P3_A5. Lineage (NCBI taxonomy): Bacteria > Pseudomonadati > Pseudomonadota > Betaproteobacteria > Burkholderiales > Comamonadaceae > Polaromonas > Polaromonas sp. P3_A5. The sequence goes on along the minus strand of NZ_JBFUGF010000002.1, from coordinate 8,445 downwards.
TTCACGCCCACGGGGCTCAGTTCGCCCTTGTCGTTCTTCTTGCCTGGGCCAACGGCCAGCACTTCGCCCTGATCAGGCTTTTCAGCGGCGCTGTCAGGAATGACGATGCCGGAAGCGGTTTTGGTTTCGTTTTCCACGCGTTTGACGATCACGCGGTCGTGCAAAGGACGAAGTTTCATGAGAGCTCCTTGTTTGAGAACAATGGTTTTGGGAATCAAAAAGCACCCACGTAAAAGTGAGTGCCTGTTAACTTGGTGGATTGACTGGGCTTTGTTAGCACTCAATACCATCGAGTGCTAATCATAGAGGCATTCCGGACGGTTTTCAAGGTGAAGGGCTGAAAACTGCCTTTTGCTGAACGGGTGCCAAGACCGCAGTCCGCGTAGATGGACCCCAATGATTCCTCTCATCGCGCCCAAAAAACCAACACTTCCAAGGTCTTGTAAGTAACATTCCTTACATTTCCACTCCGCAAAATTTAAACTTCGGGTTAACCCAGGTGTACGGCCTGGCGAGAACAACAAACCGGAAACAGGGAGAGCGTGATTGGCCAAGCCACACGATGACTTGGGTGTATCACTCGGGGCGGTGCCAGCATGCACCCCAAAATTTGCAAAACCAACAGCCAGCCTGCGCAAACTGTGCGTCGGCCTTGCCACGGCTGTCATAGTTTGTAACGTTTTTGCCCAGCCCGCGCCGCAAAGCAGCGCCGAGCAGGAGCAGCGCCGTGCAGAGGAGCGCGACCGGCTGATGCGAGAGCAGCAGGAACGTACGCCCGATGTGCGGCCGCCCAAGGCTCCTGAGGCAGAGGCTGCCAGGCTGCCTACGGCCGAATCGCCGTGCTTTCCGGTCCACACCCTGAAGCTGCGCACCGCTGCCGGCGAATCAGCCGCGCTGGCGACCCAATTCGCCTGGGCGCTTGATGCCGCAGCCGGGCCGGACGCGAGCGATTCGCCAACAGGCCGCTGCCTGGGCACAAGCAGCATCGGCATCGTGATCAAGCGCGTGCAAAACGCCGTGATTGCCCGCGGCTACGTCACCACGCGTGTGCTCGCCGAGCCGCAAGACCTCAAAACAGGCATCCTCGCGCTCACGCTGATCCCCGGCCGTATCCGTGCCGTCCGGTTCTCCGAAGGCAGTGACGCACGTGGCAATGCCTGGACGGCCCTGCCTGCCAGGCCGGGTGACATCCTGAACCTGCGCGACATCGAGCAGGCTTTGGAAAACTTCAAGCGTGTGCCCACGGCCGAAGCCGACATCCAGATCGAGGAAGCCAAGGGCGCGGAGGTCCAGCCGGGCCAGAGCGACCTGGTCATCAGCTACAAGCAGGCCTTTCCGTTTCGCTTCTCGGTGTTTGCCGATGACAGCGGATCCAAAGCCACCGGTAAATACCAGGGTGGCATCACCCTGTCTTACGACAATGCGCTGACGCTCAACGACCTGTTCTATGTATCGCTCAATACCGACCTGGGCGGCGGTGAACCGGGTGGCCGCGGCACGCGCGGCAGCACCGTGCATTACTCGCTGCCTCTGGGCTACTGGACGCTGGGCGCCACCGTCAGCGACAACCGCTACTTTCAGAGCGTCGCTGGCCTCAACCAGGATTACGTTTACCGCGGCACCAGCAGCAACGCCGAACTCAAGCTCTCGCGCCTCGTCTACCGCGACGCCAGCCGCAAAACTACCGTCAGCGCCAAGGCTTTCCAGCGCCGCTCCAACAACTTTATTGACGACACCGAAGTCGAGGTGCAGCGCCGCGTCGTCGGCGGCTGGGAGCTCGGCGCCGGCCACAAGGAGTTCATCGGGCAGGCCACGCTGGAAGGCAATGTGGCCTACAAGCGCGGCACCGGTGCCTTCGGCTCCTTGCCCGCACCCGAAGAGAGCTTTGGTGAAGGCACTTCGCATTTCGCTGTGGTCAATATGGACGCCAACCTCAATGTGCCGTTCAAGCTGGCCGAACAAAGCATTCGCTACAACGCAAGCTGGCGCCTGCAACACGACCGCACGCCCCTGACCCCGCAAGACCGCTTCGCCATCGGCGGGCGCTACACCGTGCGCGGCTTCGACGGCGAATCGTCGCTGAGCGCCGAGCGCGGCTGGCTGCTGCGTAATGAACTCAGCACCGCGTTGGGCGAGAGCGGCCAGGAGGTTTACATCGGCCTGGACCACGGCGAGGTGGCCGGGCCCAGCAGCGAGTTCCTGGCGGGCAAGCGGCTGACTGGCGCCGTGATCGGTTTGCGCGGCAGCTTCAAAAAACTGCAATACGACTTCTTCATCGGCACCCCCGTCAAAAAGCCCGAATTCTTTCGCACCGCCAACAGCACAGTGGGCGTCAGCCTCAGCGCGTCGTTCTGACGCTTCCCATTTTTTTGTGCTCCCAGCCGACCCTTCGCCATGAACAAAAACCTGCACCGCATCATCTTCAATTCAAAGCGCGGCCAGCGCATGGTGGTGGCCGAGACGGCCAGCAGCCAGGGCAAGGCGGCAGGTGGCGAGACGTCGGGCGGGGCGGCTTCCGGGGATATTCTGGCGTGCCTGCACCCCGTGCGCCTTGCCGTGCTGGGTGCACTGGGCGCGGTGCTGTGGCTGCAACCCGCCGTACAGGCACAGGTCATCGCAGACCCATCCGCCCCAGCCAGCCAGCGTCCCACCATCCTGCAAACCGCCAATGGCTTGCCGCAAGTCAATATCCAGTCACCCAGTGCCGGCGGTGTCAGCCGCAACACGTATATCCAGTTTGATGTGCCGCAAAGCGGCGTCATCCTCAACAACAGCCGCGGCAATGTGCAGACCCAGCTCGGCGGTTTCGTCGGGGCCAACCCCTGGCTGGCCACAGGCGCAGCGCGCGTCATCCTCAATGAAGTGAATTCGTCCAACCCCAGCCAGATCAGGGGCTATGTCGAAGTCGCCGGCCAGCGTGCCGAGGTCATCATCGCCAACCCGGCGGGTATCAATGTCAATGGCGGCGGCTTTCTCAATGCCAGCCGCGTCACCCTCACCACCGGCAGCCCGGTGCTCAACAGCGGTGCGCTTGACGGCTTTCGCGTGCAGGGCGGCAGCATCACGGTGAATGGCGCAGGCCTGGACACCAGCACAGCCGACTACACCGGCATCCTCGCCCGGGCCGTGCAGCTCAACGCGGGCATCTGGGCCAAAGAGCTCCGCGTGACGACCGGCGCCAACCAGATTGATGCGGCACAGACCAGCGCCACACCGATAGCCGGCACCGGCCCTGCACCGACCTATGCGATTGACGTAGCCCAGGTCGGCGGCATGTATGCCGGCAAGATTTTCCTGATCGGCACAGAAACAGGCCTGGGTGTGCGCAACGCCGGTGCCATAAACGCAACAGGCGGCGACCTGGTGCTGCAGTCCAACGGCTGGCTTACCAACACTGGCAGCCTGCTGGCCAGTGGCAACCTGCAGTCCGCCACCACCGGCGTCACCACCAATAGCGGCACGATGTATGCCAATGGCAACGCCGCGGTGGCCGCACAGGCCGGCGTGAGCAATATCGGCAGCGCCACACTGGGGGCCCAGGGCAACACCACGGTGCAGGCCAACGGTGCGGGCGCGCAGGTCACCTCGGCCACCGGCGCCGTGATCGCCGCGGGCCTGAACAGCGACGGCAGCCTCGCCGCCAGCGGCAACCTGGCCATCAACGCGGCCAGTGCCGTCACCATCTCAGGCAAGGCCCTGGCCGGCGGCAACGCCTCTCTCTCAGGCAGCCAGCTCAACCTGGCCGACAGCACCTTGCGCGCCCAGGGCATGTCGCTCACGGCCACGGCCGGCGACATCGACGCCAGCCGCGCCAACCTCAATGCCACCGGCCTCTTGGCCACCAGCACGGCGCAAACCCTGCGCACCGACGCGGCCACCGTGGTGGCCGGCCAGCTGGGCCTGGCGGCAGGCAGCCTGTCCAACCTCGGCGGGCAAATCACCCAGACCGGCACCACCGCCGGCAGCGTCAACGCGCAGGGCCAGATCAACAACACCGGCGGCACGCTGGCCAGCAACGGCAACACCACCCTTCAGGCGCAGAGCCTGGCCAACCAGGGCGGCACGGTGCAAACTACCGGCAGCGCCGACCTGGCCATCACCACCGCCGGTGTGCTCGACAACACTGCTCGTGGCCAGCTGGTTGCGGGGGGTAACCTCACCCTCAACGCGGCCGGCATCACCAACGCCGGCAAGCTGCAAGCCGGCAGTACGTTGACCGCGTCAGCCACCGACATCGACAACGCGGCCACCGGCGAAATCACCGGCGCCACCACGCAGCTCACGGCCACCAACAGCCTGACCAACCGCGGCCTCATCGATGGCCAGGTCACCCGGCTCGATGCGCAGCTCATCACCAACACCGGCACCGGCCGTATCTACGGCGACACCCTGAGCATCGCCACCGCCACCCTCAACAACACACCCGAAACCATTGCCGGCGTCACCAAGGCCGGCGTGATCGCCGCGCGCAACCGGCTCGACATCGGCGCGGGAACCATCAACAACGGCATCGGTGCGCTCATCTTCAGCGGCGGCACGGGCGCAGCGGCGCTCAACATCGGCGGCAGCCTGGACGCATCGCGCCAGGCCACGGGCCTGGCCCAGGCGGTCAACAACGCCGGCGGCACCATCGAGTCGCTGGGCGGCCTCACGATCGCCGCCGCGCAGATCAACAACACCAACCCTGACTTTGCCTACACGGTGCAGTTTTCGCCCGGCGCCAACGGCAAGGAATACGTTACCGGTCAGGGCACTTATTCGCCCGATGATGTGGGCTGGCTGCTCAACGACGGCAACCTCAGCCCGGCGCCCATCGGCGGCTATCTCTACGCCGCCAATGTCGACAGTGTTGCCGCCCAGTCTTTGGGGGGCCGGTGGTTTTCGGAAGACGGCGCATTGCCACCCTACACGGGGCACCTGAACACTCTCGGCAAGGGCAGTATCCTGCTCAAGGGCGCGCCCTATGCAGACCCCAAATACGCACCCTACTTCAGCGGCCCCTACGCCTACATCGCCCCGCACAACTCAGTCACCGGCGCCCGTGAGTCGCTGACCTCTACCTACATGCCGGCGTATTTCGGTTATGACGCCAGCAGCCCGGTCTGGGACATCTTTGGTGTCGCCAGGCCCACCAGCGGCATTCCCGGCCCCCGGCCAACAGGTACTTACACGGGCCATGAATCCAGTTACGTGCCCCCCAATCCGGTGGCGGTTGCCGCCTGGGATGCGGCCGCCGCACCCTGGGTTGCCCTGCAGGCCAGCATCGACGCCTTCCGCGCCACGGTGGTGGCCAACGCCGTCAGTTTTGACGCCTTCCGTGACTACAACCAGTCAGTTCCCAGCGCCACCATCACCCGCAGCGCGCCCGGCCGCATCCTGAGCGGCGGGGCCATGACGCTCAACGCCCGCGATGCGCTCCTGAACGACCAGGCGCAGATCGTTGCCGGCGGCGCCCTCAACATCACCGGCCAGGCCGTGGACAACCGCGGCCGCAGCATCACCGTCAACGCCCCGCGCAACGGCACCGCCTATGCCTGGAGCAACTACAACGAAGGCTGCGGCGGCTGGGACGGCTGCGACTACAACTACAACGCCTACCGCGACTCCGCCTACGTGCAGGACGTGCCCAAGACCTTTGTGCTGGACGTCAACCGCAGCCAGGGCATGACGGCGCCTTCCAGCCAGGGCCTGGCCAGCGGCACCCAGCTGGCGGCGGCCGTGGTGGCCGGCGGCGCTGCGGCGCTGCCCGCCAGCAGCAACAGCCTGACGGTGCCCAGCAGCAGCTTGTTCCGCGTCACCCCCAACCCCGTGGGCAACTTCATCGTCGAGACCGATCCGCGCTTTGCCAACTACCGCAACTGGCTCGGCAGCGACTACATGCTCAATGCCCTGGGCCTGGACCCGGCCACCACCCAGAAGCGCCTGGGCGACGGTTTTTACGAGCAGCGCCTGGTGAACGAGCAGGTAGCCCAGCTCACCGGCCAGCGCTTTCTGGCCAACTACACCAGCGAAGAAGTCCAGTACAAGGCCCTGATGGACGCCGGCGTCACCTTTGCCCAGCAGTTCCAGCTGCGCCCCGGCGTCGCGCTGACGGCCGCGCAGGTGGCCCAGCTCACCAGCGACATCGTCTGGCTGGTCGAGCAGGACGTCACCGTGCCCGACGGCCGTGGCGGCACCGTGCAGGTCAAGGCCCTGGTGCCCGTGGTCTACGTCGTGCCCCGCACCGGCGATTTGAACGGCAAGGGCGTGCTGCTCGCCGGGCGTGAGGTCAACATCAACCTCAGCGGCGACCTCAGCAACAGCGGCACCATCGCAGGCCGCAACGTCGTCAGCCTCACGGCAGAGAACGTACAGAACATCAGCGGCCGCATCACCGGCGACACCGTCACCGTGGCCGCCCGCAACGACATCAACATCACCGGTGGGCAGATCGATGCCGTCAACAGCCTCACGGCTCTGGCCGGGCGCGACATCAACATCGTCACCACCACCAGCAGCGCTACCAACCGCACCGGCGGCCTGGGCACCAACGGCGCAGCCACCGCCGTCAATGCCTCCAGCAACAACACCTTCAGCATGACCGGCATAGACCGCGTGGCCGGCCTGTATGTCACGGGCAATGTCTCCGGCACCGCAGGTACCCTGATCGCCAGCGCCGGCCGGGACCTCAACGTCATCGCCGGTGTCATCGGCAACAACAACACCAGCGGCAGCACCATGCTTGCTGCCGGCAACAACATCAACCTGGCCACCGTCACCACCGCCAACAGCAGCGACCAGCGCCGCGGCGACGACGACTTTGTGCGCGACGCGCAAACCAAAGAGGTCGGCAGCCAGATCCAGACCGCAGGCAGCCTGAGCCTGAACGCCGGCAACGACCTCAACGCCCGCGCCGCCAACGTCCAGGCGACTGGCGACCTCACCGCCAGCGCCGGCAACAACGTCAACCTCACTGCAGGCCGGCAGACCAACAGCTTCGGCTTTGGCATGACCACCGCCGAGAGCGACCTATTCAGCAGCACCAGCACCAAAGAGCGCCGCACCACCGACCAGGACAACGCCGTCGGCTCCAGCCTGGGCGGCAAAACGGTCACCGTGGTGGCAGGCAAAGACATCAATGTCAAAGGCAGCGCCGTCATCAGCGACACCGGCACCACCCTGGCTGCCGGCCGCAACATCGCCATCGAGGCCGCGCAGAACACCAGCAGCAGCACGTCTTTCTTTGAGAAGAAGGAATCCGGTCTGCTCGACGGGGGCGGTATAGGCATCACCATCGGCACGCGCGAGCAGTCCAATGACCAGAAAAACAAAGGCGCCACCGCCGCAGCCTCCACCGTTGGCGCCGTCAGCGGCAATGTGACCCTGGTGGCCAATGACGTCTACAAACAGGTCGGCAGCGACGTGATCGCACCTAAAGGCGATATCACCATTGCCGCCAAAACTGTAGAGATCGTGGAAGCCCGCGAAGCCAGCCGCACCGAGACCGAGCAGAAATTCAAGCAAAGCGGCCTGACGCTGGAAGTCACATCCCCCGTCATCAGCGCGCTGCAGACCATCGACAAGATGAGCGAAGCGGCCAGCCAGACCAAGGACAGCCGCATGCAGGCCCTGGCCGGCGCCAACATGGCCTTTGCTGCCAACAATGCTTACAACGCCATCCAGGCTGGCCAGAACACAACGGGCAACAACCCCAGTGCAGCAACAGAACACAGCGCGGCCGAGCAGGCGGGTGGTATCAACCTGGCCATCAGCATCGGCAGCAGCAAGAGCCAGAGCAACTCCCTGAGCGAAAGCAACACCGCGCGCGGCAGCAACATCACGGCCGGCAACAACATCACCATTGCCGCCACCGGCGGCGGACAAGCCAGCAACCTGACCATCCAGGGCAGCACCGTCGAAGCCGGCAAGGCCGTGCAACTCATCGCCGAAAACGAAGCCCGGCTTCTGGCGGCGCAAAACCTGGCTAGCGAACGCAGCACCAACAGCAGCAGCTCGGGCAGCCTCGGCGTGAGCTTTGGCACCGACGGCTTCCTCGTCAATGTCAGCGCCAGCAAAGGCAAGGGCCGCACCAACGGCGACGACACCAGCTACACCAACAGCCAGATCAAGGCCGGTGAAAAAGTCAGCCTGACCACAGGCGGCGACGCCACCCTGCAGGGCGCCGTGATCCGGGCCGAGCAGGTCAAGGCCGACATTGGCGGCAACCTCAACATCGCCTCATTGCAGGACAGCAGCACCTACACCAGCAGCCAGCAAAGCCTGGGCGGCTCACTGAGCGTGGGCGTCGGCAAGATCAGCGGCAGCCTCAGCGCTTCCAGCAGCAACATCAACTCCAACTTCCAGAGCGTTGCCGAACAAAGCGGCATCAAGGCCGGCAGCGGAGGCTTCCAGGTCAGCGTGGCGGGTAACACTGCCTTGCTGGGCAGCGTCATTGCCAGCGACACC